>CAZHCW010000016.1:0-88715 GCA_964531325.1 uncultured Ignavibacteriaceae bacterium
ACAACCCTAAACAGAAACATGAAAAATGATGTTGGTTCGATAACAACAATGAACAGGTCAGGAATAAACAACCTGATGAAGAGACACGGTAACAAGTTCACAATAAAGAAGGAACCAAAACCGGTAGAAATAATCACAGAATATTCATTGTCTCAAAATTATCCAAACCCGTTTAACAGTTCGACAATAATTGAATATGCACTTCCAAAAGATGGACTTGTATCAATTAAACTATACGACATAACCGGAAGATTGGTAAAACAGTTGGTGAATGAACAAAAGCCAACAGGCAGACACAAAACAACGATAGAATCAGGCAATCTTGCAAGTGGGGTATATATTTACTCTCTAAGAGTAAATGACATAAATATCAACAAGAAATTGGTGATACTAAAATGACAGTCACCATAAGAAAATTTCCTATACATCGGAATGCATTCATTTTCGGGAAAGTCACAACAAGAACAATCTTGTTCTCAGCACTCTTGATTCTCTTATTGAATGTCCCTGGTTATTCCACAATTCGATATGTCAAAGCAGGAAATTCAACACCAGTCGCTCCATACACAACTTGGGCAACAGCATCAGATTCAATCCAAAAGGTTGTTGATATTTGTATAACTGGTGATACCATTCTGATTGGTACTGGTGTTTATACCGAACTCGTGGTTTCAAACTCAGTTGGCAGATACTTGACAATAGTAGGTGTTGATGTTGATAGTTGTGTAATAGATTTGTCGTCGTACTCATCTGGAATCCCCCCGAATCCGATTTATTCAACAGCATTTACTCTCAAGGATCATTTGACTATGAGAAACTTGACGTTTAAAACTACTATAGGAACGACCGAACATTTTGGGTTAAGGTTTTTGGATGATTTATATTCAGTTACAAAATGTTCCATAAGTAATCTAAAATTCATAGGGAATTTTAAAAGAGCGATATCCTCATTTAAGATGACCGGAAAAATTGAAGATTGCTATTTTTACCAATCTGGACGGGCTATTCAAGTAAGTGATCGTCATGATTTAGAGCCAGTAATCATCCAAAACAATTTATTTCATAAATGCATAGAAGGGGTAAAAGCCGACTGGGCAATAATAAGAAATAACTGGTTAATGGAGTTACGCTCAAATGGATTTGATTTCAGTAATCTTTTTTTTGCAACTGAAGTTTATGCCTACAACAACTTACTTTCAACATCATCAAGTCTGGCATGGATCGGTATATGGCACTGTGAGTTGGGTGAGATAATAAACAATGTAGTATCAGGATTTGAATATGGAATTGAACCTTATCCCGGTGCTACGATAAAGAATAATGTCATCAAGGATAGTTGGATTTCAGCGATTAAGGTTGGACAGTCGGAATTTAATGCTGATATCAATTACAACTTATTTTACAATAACCCTCAAATATCAAATAACCTGTTTCGCTTTAACCCCGACACAACAATATACTACACTGCCGACCCAATGTTTGAGAATCAGGACAGTAACAATTTTTTGCTCCAAATGTTTTCACCTTTGATAAATGCAGGTGATCCAAACATCCTCGATGTGGATGGTTCAAGGAGTGATGTTGGGCTGTATGGTGGACCTTATGGACAGAGTTATGAGTATAAGGATTTGCCACCCAAAAAGCCTTGGTTTACTTTTGCGACCTCACCCCCAACCCCTCTCCCAGAAGGAGAGGGGAGTACAGATAGAGTATCGGAACTTCATTGGCGAGGAGGTACAGAAGCTGACTTTAATTCTTTTTCACTTTACAGAAGCAGAGACCCATTATTCAGTCCAAATGATAACAACAAAATATATTCAGGCATTGATACACTATTCACAGATTCACTCCTTGACCCAACAGGCAGTTACAGTTATAAACTGACAGCAAAAGACAATCAAGGGAATGTCAGTAAATTAGACAGTGTAACTGTAGTGATAACTGGTATTTCTGCTGAAGAAGAAAGCCAAACCCCGGAAAGAATATATCTATATCAAAATTACCCTAATCCGTTTAATCCTTCAACAAAGATAAAGTTCTCACTGACAGAAGAATCAGAGGTAATCCTTCGTGTATATGATGTAAATGGTGAACTTGTGACCATGCTTCAAAACGGGTGGTTATCTGCAGGAGAGTATGAAAGGGAATTTTCACCAACATCAATTGGAACATTAAATGACATCGCTTCCGGAGTATATTTTTACAATTTGTTGGTCAGAGATAAAAATTTGATTCCATTATTCGTAAAAACCGAAAAAATGATGTTTTTGAAATAAAATTGACCTTTTCCCTTGGGTTGAAACCCTACGCTATTGGTTTAGATTTTCAAGAGCAAACAAACCAATTGTCCCGATTCATTGGGAAATTCATTCGGAGGAAAAGCGCCCAAGACCAATAGTCCCGATCTTTGAACTGTATTGAATCCTTCCTCTCTCGGACATCGTTTTATTAATTTATATATTAGGATTCTGAATAATACTTTTTTGTAAAAAAATAGTAATTCAATTATTTGATTGAAATTAAGTAGAGAAGTAATATGAAATGTCCTGAATGTGGAAAAGAAACCCCGGCAAATAAAAGTCATTGCCAAGAATGTGGAGCCAAATTGAAATCCGAATTTAAAACATGTGCAAATGGTCATCAATATTCAGGGGCAAGATGCCCTTACTGTCCTGCTGAAGAAGCACCCGGTGGAATCAAAACCGTATTGGATGTTGCTCCTGGTCAAGCTCATGATGACAAAACAGTGATAGAACAAAAAGGACCGGTTGTTTCCTCCTACACCCCGGTGGACGACAGAACCGTGATAAGTGGTCATGTTAAATCATCAAACCAGGGAGGCCCAACACTCGCCCCTCTTGGAGCCGAGACTGTTAATCCTTCAGGCAGAAAACTTGTGGGTTTCCTCGTAACCTACGACTTTGATGCACTCGGAACTGTTTACAACCTCTATGAGGGAAGAAACATAGTTGGCAGAATTCCTCCTGCAAGCGTTTTATTCCCAAGTGGTACCGTCAGTGATAAACATGCAATGATCCTTTATCGTGATGATAAATTTTTTATTTCGGATGAATTGTCAACAAATGGCACATTTGTAAATGGTGAATCCCTCGAAGAAAAAATGAAACTGACCGACAGGGATGAAGTAAGATTTGGTGATATCAAAACGAGATTTATTGTAATCTGATATCATTTGCATCGAAGTTATATTTTAGAAAACAGGAAAATGCCGATATGAAAACGGATAAATACCCTTCAGTAACCGGGAATCCGGTTCTGCGATTTATTGTATTCACAATGATAATGCTGCTTTTAAGTGGCACTTCATTTGCTCAGGGACTTAATGCCCGACATGTGAAAACCAATGCAAAGGAATTCCCCAAAAAAGTTGTCACCTCTCTCCTTGTCTATGATAATTATGACAATCCTGTAAAAGAATTAAACAAGACAAATTTTACGATGTTTGTTGAAGGAAAAAAGGGAGATATAGCTTTTGTCTCGACCCTCGCTTCCACCGGGAAGGGAGTTTATACCGTTTTATGTATGGATATATCGGGCTCGATGAGAGGCAAACCGATGGACAATACAAAAGATGCGGTGTTGAGATATATTGATGAACTCGGCGATAAAGATAATCTCGCCATCTATTCCTATGGTGATGGTGCCAATCTGGTTGCAGATTTCAGTAACGATAAAACTTACCTTAAAGAACAGGTGAAAAAACTTACTGCAAAAGATCAGAATACCTCACTCTTTTATGGTGCTGATAAAGGGCTCGAAAAATTAAGAGGAAAAGCCTCTGAAGATGAACCCGTCATCATGATTGTAATGGGGGATGGCAACAACGAAAACCAAAACGAAGCTTATAAAATTGACGATGTAATTGCCAAGGCGAAAGAGATTGGTGTTCCCGTATTTACTTTTGGCTACACATCAGGAGGAAAAACCCAACTCCAGAATCTTGAAAAAATGGGTGTTGAAACGGGTGGAAGGTATTATGAATCTCCCAACAAAGAGCAACTTGATGAAAATTTTAAAAAAATGCGCGAAAACATCCTTAACATCTATCTTGTTGCCTATTCAATTTATGGCCTTGAAGGAAAAGGGCAGGATGCCAATGGACAGTTTACCGTTACCAAAGATCAACTAAAAAGCGAAACCTCGGGCAAGTTTAAACTTGCTGTTGCTTCACTGCTTGAAGAACCAAAAGAAAAATCGGATATCCCCTGGCTCTACATCATCATTGGTGGTGGAGTTTTGGTCATCGTAGTTGGGGTCATTCTTGTTCTAAACTCTAAAAAGAAAAAGAAAATTGAAGCAGAGAGAAGGCGACGACTTGAAGAAGAGTCGAAAGAGGATGCCCGACAGGCTGCAGCAGCTTTTTCAGAAGGACAACGCAGTGAACAGGGGCAACGCGGAGGTGATCCGGGTAAAACAGTAATTGAAGAACTCCCCACCGGTGGTACCGGAAATACACCACACAATGTACCAAATGATGCAACGGTGATTATGAGAAGTGGATCGGCATCTCAGTCGGCAGGGGCAGGGTCAACTCTCGTTCTCGATATTAAAGTTGGTGAACTTGCCGGAAGGCAGTTTACAGTAACAACTGCAGGAGCCATTATTGGTCGTTCAGAAGTTGAGGCTTCACTTGTTATCCCGATTTCAACCATTTCGAAAAGACACGCAAAAATTTCTTTTAATGGAACCTCATTTATTATCGAGGACCTGAATTCTTCAAATGGTGTTTTTGTGAATATGTCAAAAATCTCGTCGCCAACACCAATTGTACATGGAAATTCATTCAAAATTGGTGGCTGCGAAGGTCACTTTCTTATAAACAAGGCATGATGTAATGGCAGAATCTGTAAAATTTGAATTTGGAAACCATTCTGATGTTGGTCAAGTAAGAAAGGCAAACGAAGATTATTTTGGAAGTGCCAACGGAGAATTTGGTGATCTCTTTATCGTTTGTGATGGCATGGGTGGTTATAAAGGAGGCAGGGTCGCTTCCACAACAGCAGTTGATGCCATTCAGAGGCATTTTAAGAGTGTTAAGAAAGACGCAGACCTAAGGATCGAACTTTTTAACTCACTAAAACTTGCCAACAAAGAGATTATCGAAAAAGCCAATGAAGATGACGAGCTTGGTAAAATGGGTTCAACGGCGGTTGTTGTCCTTTTACACGATACAGAACTCTACTTCGCTCACATTGGTGACAGCAGAATATATCGTGTAAGAGATGATGTTATAGAACGGCTCACCAGGGATCATTCTCTTGTTCAGGAGATGGTGGATAACGGCATAATCACCGAAGCTCAAGCTGAAGTGCATCCACAGAAGAATGTTATACTTAGATCGTTGGGACCCAATGGAAACTCCGAACCGCAGGTTGACCCAAGGGATGAAGTTCTGTTTAAGGATGACTATATAATTCTCTGTAGCGACGGGCTTACCGGTCATGTGGAAGACAGTGAGATAAAAGAAACAGTACTCAAATACCCTCCTCAGCAGGCTTGTATTAAACTGGTTGAAATGGCAAATGAGCGGGGTGGTAAAGACAATATTACTGTTCAGGTGATCAAGATAACAGATGGTAAAAAACGAGCTACAAGTCTTAAAGATATGGCAAAACTTAAACAGTTTGCAATAGTTGTGGCGGTTGCATTTGTTGTGTTAATTTTATGGTATGCTCTCAGCAATTTTAATCAGGAAATTAAAATAATTCCCCCGGTTGCAGATACAACAAAAACCGTTAATAAAACACCGGTTAAAATTGATGATGACACCACTTCCGCAACGACAGATGATAAAAAAGAGGGCGTTGATGCGGCTAAAAAACCGGCGGGCGACCAAAAGGGTAAAGAACCCAAAAAACAACAGAATTAATTAAAACAAAGAGATTATGTTCGTAGAGAACCAGATAATAAAAGATGAGTATCGAATAATTCGCAAGATTGGCGAAGGGGGCATGGGAACCGTCTTCCTCGCAGAAGATCTTCAAATGCAACAGGAAGTTGCAATAAAACTTCTGCACGCTGCGATGACCACCGACTCCGAAATCGTTGAAAGATTTAAAACCGAAGCAAAAGCTCAGTATAAGCTTACACATCCATATATTGTGAAGCTTACACGATTGGTGCAAAACGGAGATGACTATTTTATAGTAATGGAATATATTGAAGGGATGACCCTTAAGGAGATGCTCTCTAAAACCGGGTTGCTTCCCGAGGACAGGGCTCTTCCAATTTTTCATAAGATTTTAAGAGGTCTGGCTTACGCTCATTCGCAGGGGATTATTCACCGCGATATTAAGCCCGGAAATATAATAATCGACAAAAACGGCAATCCTAAAATAACTGATTTTGGAATCGCTAAAATTCTTGGTGACAAAGGGTTAACCCAAACGGGCACAAAACTTGGTACCGTTTATTATATGTCGCCCGAACAGATCAAAAACCCCAAAGGTGTTGATCAACGAACTGATGTTTATTCGCTCGGAATCACTCTGTATGAGATGTTGACAGGAAAACTTCCATACAACACAGGACTCGATTCTGAATATGATTTGATGAACGAGATTGTGAACACACCAATTAAAAATCCACTCGATTTTTATCCTCATATCTCTCCCGGTGTGGTTAAGATGATTTATCACATGACTGCAAAAGATAAACTTGAGAGATATGCGCACTGTGAGGAGTATCTCGATTTTCACCTTAAAAAGGCCGAAAAGGATGAAAAACAATCCGCTGCGCAAAATGTTTCAAGTGGTGCGGCTTCTTTTGTGCTTCTGCTTGGTCTTGCTGCCATTGTTGTTCTTCTTTTCATTTTCGGAAATGATATTCAAAGATGGATTCAGGGTTCAAAAGCTACTGTGGATTCGGTGATTGTAAATCAGGATTCTATCGACAGAGTTGAGTATGAACGATTGCAGGATGAGCGAAACAGAGAAAAGAAGAAAAAGGAGAAGGACACTGTAAAACCGAAGGAAGAAAAACCCCAGGATTCGGTGAAAATTGAAAAAAAACCTGTTGACGAAGAGACAATTCCGCCTGACACGACGGGCAATTAAGGTAGAAAATGTTACAAAATATAGATAAAAATTGGATTAATCCACTCAGGGCAGCCTCCGTTGTGTTTGTGATTCTCGTCATAGTGATAATCGTTTTCGACTTGTTGGTTTTTTCGGGAAAAGATGACGGACTCACTGCAAAGCCGGGTATCACTGATATAAAGATAGACAGTATTAAGGCAGGTTCGCTTTATGTCTCGCTCCCTTTTATAATTGAAAATAATCTTGCAACTTCTGTATCGTCAGAATCTTTTTCAGTAAAGTTTGGCGGAAAAGATGTTACACCATCCAAAACGAACTTTTCACTTGAATCCGGTGGAGCCGATACTTTATATATACCACTGATGTTCAACATTTCAGATTCCTCATCTTCACAAAATGACTCAACATCATTTGAGATATCGTTTCGTGCCGGATTTCTTTACAGGTCGTGGAACGGAAAATACTCGGGTAATATGTCATCAGTTAATCTGATCAGGGAAATCATGGAGGGAGTGAAGGAGAGACTTACAACAGATGATAAAATGATTCATGGTACCTATGCCGAAAAAGGTACAACAGTAAATTCCCTTATAAAAATTGTTAATTCTTTTTCATTCCCGTTGGAAATTGGATTTGTGCGCAAACCGGTTCTTGGTGTAGGTGGAACAAAGGGTGCAAAGTCGTTGTCGATTCCGGATGCTACGATTGTGAGCCCCGAGGATACAGCCAAAATTCCACTCGTGTTTACTATAGAACCTGCCAAAGAAAAAACTGACTCAAAAGGACAAAAACACTTCAAGCTTGATGGTTTCCTCGCCGTAAAAGTGCTTAATCTTTCCGACACCGTTAAAGTATCCATCATCCTGACCGAACAACCGAGGTAGTTCCGAAGTTCCGAGGTTCTGAAGTACTCAATCACCGAAGTACTAAAGTTCTAAAGTTCTGAGATTCTTAAGTTCTCAGGTTCTTCCTTGCTCGTCGTTATAATTATATTTATCTTAAAGCTCGGATTTAACAAAAAAGTGATAGAGATGGACTTCCTAACCGGTAAATATCAATTCAATACAAAAGGAAATTCCGACATAGTCGATTTGACTGCATTTGTCGAGAACACAATAGCTGAAAATGGATTCACAGAGGGAAATGTACTCCTTTTTGTCCCAGGATCCACTGCCGCTGTAACCACAATAGAATTTGAACCCGGACTTCTTAAAGACTTTCCTGAATTTTGGGATAAAGAAGTTCCGGCGGGAAAAATTTATCATCATGACATGACCTGGCACGACGGAAACGGGCACTCCCACATCCGTGCAGCTCTGCAAGGGCCATCACTTCATATCCCTTTTATAGATAAAAAACTGACTCTTGGAACCTGGCAACAGATTATTTTTATCGATTTTGATACAAGACCAAGAGAAAGAACAGTTGTCTGGCAGATTATCGGACACAAATGAGTGATTATATGTTGGTGTAATTTACCCCCGGGGGATTGACCAAAGCCAAATGAATTTAGTAATTTAAGTAAAGAACGAATGAAAAAGCTATTTTTTGCATTAATGTTATTAATGACCGGTGTTTTTGCACAGGAACTTGAATGGACACCCTATTTTGCAACTCCCGAAGACTCCATTGTAATTATTTATGATGCTTCAAAAGGGAATGGTGGTTTGGTGGGGGTATTTCCAATTTATGCTCATACCGGAGTTATTACCAGTGAGAGCACAAGCCCCTCTGACTGGCGTTATGTTAAAACCCAATGGGGACAAAACACTCCTGAAACACAACTGACCTTCATCAGTGGCACTAAATGGAAAATTGCTTTTAAAATTCGTGAATATTATGGCATTCCGGCAAATGAAACTGTGCTTCAGCTCGCCTTTGTTTTCAGAAATGCAGCCGGAACAGTTACGGGTAAAACCTCTGACGGTGGCGACATTTTCCTTCCACTTTCAACTCCAGGACAAACTGCTGCAATTCTTCAACCCCCTGTTTCCGGTATTATTGCCCAAAACACAAATGTTCCTGTTCTTGCGATAGGTGCTCCGGGTACCCAGACAATGAAACTTTTTATTAATGGAAGTGAAGTTGCTTCGGTTAACAACGATTCGATCTCATATCAGTTAACAGCTTCTGCAATGGGTAAAACGAGAATCAAAGTTGTAGCGATTGATGGATTAGGGGGGCAAGGTGCCGATTCAGTTTATTTCGTTGTAAGAGGAGCTACGCCAGTTCAGGCACTTCCCGGAGGAGTGAAAGACGGTATAAACTATACTTCCGCCACTTCGGCTACCATGGTTCTTTATGCCCCTTCAAAACAGTTTGTTTATCTAATTGGTGATATGAATGGCTGGGAAATTGATCCCTCCCATGAATTGTACAAAACTCCCGACGGAAACCGTTACTGGGTACAACTGAACAACCTGACGGCAGGTAAAGAGTACAGATTCCAATATTTGGTTGATAATGCAATCAAAATTGGAGATCCTTACTCTGAAAAAGTTTTGGATCCATGGAATGACAAGTATATCGATAGTTTAAGATACCCCGGGTTGATCCAATATCCTGTAGGTCTTACATCCAATGTGGTTTCTGTAATGCAACCGGGTCAAACTCCATATCAATGGCAGGTAACAAATTTCCAAAAGCCTGCCAAAGAGAAACTTGTTGTTTATGAACTTCTCATTAGAGATTTTACTTCGGCACAAACCTACAAATCGATCACCGACACTCTTGGATATCTTCAGAGATTAGGGATCAACTGCCTGGAACTGATGCCGATTATGGAATTTGAAGGCAATAACAGTTGGGGTTATAACCCTATGTTCCACATGGCAGTTGATAAGTGGTATGGACCTCGCAATGAGTTAAAAAAACTTATTGACGAAGCTCATAAAAAAGGTATCGCAGTAGTTCTCGACATGGTTTTGAATCATGCATTTGGATTAAATCCGATGGTGAGGCTATATTGGGATGCCACAAACAACAGACCTGCTGCTAACAGTCCATGGTTTAATCCAATTGCCCGCCACCCTTATAATGTTGGTTTCGATTTTAATCATGAAGCCCAGGCAACCAAAGATTATGTTGACAGAGTAAATAAATTCTGGATCGAAGAATACAAATTTGATGGTTTCAGATTTGATTTGTCCAAAGGATTCACCCAGACAAACAGTGGCTCAAATGTTGGGCAGTGGGGTCAGTATGATCAATCGAGAATTAATCTTTTGAAGAGAATGGCGCAACAAATTTGGACGGTTGATCCAAATTCTTATGTAATTCTTGAACATTTTGCTGACAACAATGAAGAGATTGTGCTTGCAAATGAGGGAATGATGCTTTGGGGTAACCACAATTCAAACTATAACGAATCTACAATGGGCTGGCATGATAACAACAAGTCGAATTTTAGCGGGATTTCATGGAAAAACAGAAATTTCAGCTCTCCAAAACTTGTTGGTTACATGGAGTCGCATGATGAAGAGCGATTGATGTATAAAAATCTTCAGTACGGAGCTTCGAGTGGTAATTACAGTGTGAAAAACCTTGGTACAGCACTTGCCCGTCAGAAACTTGCGGGTGCTTTTTTCTTCACCGTTCCGGGTCCCAAAATGATCTGGCAGTTTGGTGAACTTGGCTACGATCTTTCTATTTTTTATCCATGTGGAGATGATGGTTGTAAAACCGATCCCAAACCTGTTAAATGGGAATACTGGCAGGAAACAAGTAGAGTTAATCTCTACAAGACCTATGCAGAACTGATAAAATTGAAAAAAAATTACCCTGCATTTAGCAGCACCGATTTCACTATCGATGCCGGCACTGCAATGAAAAAGATCAAGATTAACGATCCCACAATGAATGTGGCAATCCTCGGCAATTTTGGTGTCACACAGGCGAATTATAACCCCGGATTCCAAAACACAGGAATGTGGTTCGATTTCTTCTCCGGTGATACCATTATGGTTAGCGATGTTAATATGTCGGTTTCGCTTCTACCCGGTGAGTTTAAGATTTACACCACTGTAAAACTTCCGACCCCCGAAGCAGGAATTGCCACCTCCATTTTTGAAAAAGACGAAAATGAAATGCCGGTTGATTTTAATTTGGATCAAAATTTCCCAAATCCATTTAATCCATCAACCACTATAAGTTTTTCCATCCCAACTTCCGGAATGGTAAATCTGGCAGTGTATAATTCGATTGGTGAACTTGTAAAAGTGCTGGTGAACGAACAGATGGCACAGGGGAGATATACAACAAATTTTGATGCTTCTGATCTTTCCAGTGGAATTTATTTCTACCGTCTTGTATCGGATGGAACGGTTCTTAGTAAAAAAATGATCCTTTTGAAGTAGCCCGAAGGTTATTAAAATTAGAAATCAAAATGATTATTAAATATTTATAACAGAGAGCGATATTTGAAATCAATTAAAGTATTAATTGTTCTGGTAATATCCATGGTGATTCTACAGGGATGTAAGACCTCCCCACCGGTTGAAGTAGAGAGTGAAGCAACAGGTAAGGTTGCGGTATCCGGAAGTCCTGATAACGCTGCAATATTTGTTGATGATGTAATGTCAGGATATTTTCTTCCCGATACACTTACATTAAAAGTTGGTACACATTCCATCAGAGTTGAAAAAGACGGTTACATTTCAGAAGCCAAAAGTGTAGTTGTCACTAAAAACTCATTTTCGGAAGAGATGTTTAATCTTGCTCCTGTTACAGAGAAGAAACTTGTTCTTTTGGAAGATTTTGCAAATGTAAGTTGTGTGCCGTGTGTTCAGTCAAATCTGGTAATCAGATCATTGATGGCAGGAACATACAGCAGTGAACAGTTGCTTGTTATCAAGTATCATGTTAGTTACCCCTCACCTCAGGATCTTTTTTATCAGGCGAACAAAACAATAATTGATAAAAGAGCCCAGTTTTATAATGTCTTTTCCACTCCAACATCCTATATTGATGGTAAATTAAAACCGATTTCAAGCGACTCGGTTCAGATAAAACAATATGTTGATCAGCAGTTGTCATCTTCAGTAAAATTCAGAGTGACAGTTACAGATTCAGTTGGTGGTGGAATGATCTTTGCTAACGCAAAGGTTAAAATAGTCAGTCCAACGGTTCTGCCCCCGAGTGTTGTTACAAATCTGGTGATTCATGTAATGGCAGTTCAAACAGAGACATCATTTGCCACTCCGCCCGGATCAAATGGTGAAACAGTATTTTATGATGTAGTGCGCGGGTTCTTCACAGGTGCTGACGGCACGCCGGCCAATATCCATTATCATGGTGAAGAAGTCAGTTTCAATTTATCAATTCCGGTCGGTAATGGCTGGGATATGACAAAGATTAAAGTTGTTGCTTTTGCACAAGACAAAGTAACAAAAGAGATATATCAGGCTGCATTTTCAAATTAACTAAATTGACCATGAAAAAAATGATATTGGCGTTGTCACTGTTTTTGTTTATAACCGTTACAGCTGAAGCCCAGACTTTCCGGTTCATTCCAAATCATACAACTGTTAACGACACACTTGGAAGCGAAATGATTTTCGATTTTGAGTTGAAAAACATTTCCACCGTACCACAAACCGTTTATATACTTCGAACCCGTGATCAGTTGCCTGTTGACTGGACTTCTTCTCTCTGCTTTGACGAGGGATGTTTTGCGCCATTTGTTGACAGTGTTGCAACCACTCAGGATTATGGGAGTTCTCCAATACTTCCAGGCGAAAGCAGGGATTTTTCGGTTCACATTTTCTCTTACAGCAATCATGGTACCGCGAATGTAGCGGTTAAAGCTGTAAACATGAACGATATAAGTGAGTTTTATGAAGTTGAATTAACGGCTGCATCTGTGCTTGTATCAGTTGAAGATGAATCCAACATCATCGGATTTTCTTTGGATCAAAATTATCCAAATCCATTTAACCCCTCGACAACAATAAGTTTTTCACTCCCCGTAAGCAGTAATATTTCACTTCTTCTCTACGATGCAAGTGGAAAAGAGATTGGAGTGATAATCGAAGGATTTTATGGAGAAGGAACTCACTCAACGAAGGTTGATATGAACCACCTCTCTTCGGGAGTTTACTTTTACAAATTAAAAACTGATAAATCCACTATTACCAAAAAAATGATCCTGGAGAAATAATGAAACATTTCCTGACGGCAATATTGTTTCTGTTCACTTCCACTCTCTTTGCTCAGGAAGGGAAAATAGCTCCCGGATTCAGGCTCGAAAATCTTGATGGAGAGATCATCACTCTCGAAGAAAACCTTGGCGGAGGTCCAATTTTGATAAGTTTTTGGGCTACATGGTGTAAACCCTGCATAGAAGAGCTTCCGGAGGTTGAAAAAATCTATAACGATCTGAAAGAAAAGGGTCTTAAAGCCTTTGCCATTTCAGTTGATGGTGAAAAAAGTGTCGCCAAAGTTGAGCCTTTTGTGAAGGCCAAAAAACTTTCGATTCCTGTGTTACTTGATACAAATTCAGACATCGCCCGAATTTATTATGCTACAACGGTCCCATCCACAGTAATCATCGATTCAAACGGTGAAATTGTTTATTCCCATTCAGGCTACAAAAAGGGGGATGAGATTCAACTTAGAGAGAAATTAGTTGAAATACTTGGTGCGGGTTTATGAGGATAACATTACTCTTTTTGACGGTCATATTTTTTACCGGAGTTCTTTTTTCACAGGATATACCGGCACCAAAACTCCCGCAGGGAGTCAGTATGTTCAATCAAATGAAAGCTTCTTACGATCTTGAACTTAAAAGGGCGATTTTTGAAGACTGGTTGAATATCGATTACAGATATGAAAATTTTTCTGCGGGGATAAGATATGAAACCTTTCAACCGAATGACCCAAGCCCCGCAATCAGCCGTGGTAAAGAGAACTATTCTGATATCGCATTTAAATATTTCACGGTTAATTTTGGAAGCAAAAAGACCAACATCGAGATAACTGCAGGGAACTACTATGCCATGATTGGCAGGGGGATGATACTAAAAAGTTATGAGGACAGGAATCTCAGACTGGATAACAACTTACTCGGAATGCTCGTTAAAGTTAATTACGCAAATATTAAGATGACGGCACTTACCGGGACAGCAGCCAATTCAGAAAATGAGAGGAAAGATGTCCTCTATCTGGCTGATCTCGAATACAGAGGCCTTAAGTGGCTTAAAGCCGGTGCCACATTTGCATCAAACAAACCTGATTATGATGTGGCTGCCAGAACTGATGTTGGGGCAGTGAGACTGCAAACATCGTTTGACGGATTTGACGGATATGTTGAATATGGTCTTAAGAAAAATGCCGATATTCAAAACAGGATATTTAACAGCAAAGAGAGTTTCATCGGGAAAGGTATATATGCTTCAGCATCATATTACCTCGGTGATTATTCTTTGACCGGTGAGTATAAACTATACGATAATTTTGGATTTAAGAGTAACGATCAAACCGTTAACTATAACCAACCCCCTTCAACAAGAAAAGACTATACTTACCAGTTGTTCAACAGACATCCTTCCACTCTGGATGCCGATAATGAAGAGGGATTCCAGATTGAGGCGAATGCCAACTTTACTTCAACTTCGTCGCTTCTTCTTCAATATTCTGAGACCAGAACACTTGGTAAAGATTCTTATGTTCAAAGAATATTGGGTCATAATCTTGATCCAAGGCTCCGCCATCGGGAGGTTTCGGGGCAGTATTCAAATATCTGGTCGGATGATCTAAAAACCATTTTTGCTTTTGGGTATAACGAGGAGCTTGAGGAGAACACCCGGAATTTTACCGGCGTTGTTGATGTAAGATATTCGTTTGACCCGATTAATACACTCCGCCTCATAATTGAACATCAGCAGACTGAAAACCGAACTACGACTGCAAATTATTTCACGGATGTGTTGTCGCTTGAATATCTTCGTTCACCCCGGTATTCGATTGCATGGGTGATGGAGATGAAGACCTCTGAACCGATTCCGGGTAACACAGTAAGGTTATTTTGGAACTACATCCAGGGGACTATAAAGATTGGTGAACACACAGATTTGAGCCTTCTTGCCGGATCGAGGCAAGCCGGAGTGATCTGTATTGGTGGAGTATGTCGTTATGAGCCCGAATTTAGGGGTATTGAGTTAAAAATGGTTAACAGATTCTAAAATTAATTTGCGAATTTGCAAAATCTTTGTTAATATAGCGGTTGAATCTATTTTAATTGTGTGAAATTATATCTTAGTGGCCTTACTCCCTTTTCAAGCATTAAAGGAATTCGTCTGTTGATCCGTCTATTCTTAATATTAATTTTTTCCGCAGCAGCAGCAGGAACATATTATCTCCTCCTCGATGGTTATGGTGGGCCTTTTGATGGTTTTATCAATAATTATGCACTCGAGATTTGTGTGGTAATTATCGCATATTTTACGAGTGTTCTCTTTAAGAGAATTAGTGGCAACAAATTTGCCAAAGCTGTAATAATCTTCATTTTAGCATCGTGTGTTGAGGTGGCTCAATATTTTGATTTTAATCTGTTTGGAAGTTTATTCGATCCTCTCGACTTCGTCTTTTACGCGTCCGCACTCGCCTTCGCCCTGTTTGTTGATATTCAAGTGATTCCAAGGCTTGATGGTACTTACGAAAAAATTAAATTTTAAGGATTTTTAATGGCATCACCCAGGAAAATTTTTAAGTATGCCGGAATCGGCGTTGGGGTTCTTTTCCTTTTAATTCAGGTGTTTCAGGTTGACCGTACAAATCCTCCCGTGAAGGGGGAACCAAACTGGGATTCTCCGAGAACAAGGGAGCTTGCTAAAAAAGCTTGCTTCGACTGCCACAGCAACGAAACAAACTGGCCTTGGTATTCGTATGTGGCTCCTGTTTCGTGGAGAATCAACAGCCATGTTCTAGATGGTCGCAAACACTTCAATTTTTCAGAGTATCCACGCGGAACAAAAGAACCTGAAGAAGCTATTGAAGAGATACAAAAAGGCGGGATGCCACTTTCTGATTATTTAATTCTTCATTCAGAGGCAGATCTTACATTGATGGAAAAAGCCGAGTTGATAAAGGGACTTCAGAAAACTTTTAGTACAACACCTGCACCCGGAGTCCAGGAATTTAAGGAGTTGAAGGATTCAACTAAAAGCGAAAATGGAAGAGATAAACGGGAAAAATCAGAAGGCGAAAAATATTAAGGTTTTAATTTAATAAAAAGGCTGCCCCGATTTGAGGCAGCCTTTTTTTTGTTTAATTATTTCGATTTATCGGGATATTTAACTTTACCCGGTTTTTGGGGAGGGTTGTTTTTCAGAGCCTCAAGCATCAAATCGATAGCTTTGTTTAGTTGCTGATCGTTTCCTTTTGCAAGTTCGTGAGGATAGTTCTCGACATCAAAGTCTGGATCAACTCCATAACCTTCGATTCCAAGTTCACCATTTAATTCTCTGTAACCAAATGACGGAGCAGTAACAAATCCACCATCGATAAGTCCGGGGCCTCCGCTGATACCAACGAGTCCACCCCAGGTTCTTTTACCAACAAGCTTACCAAGGCCGGCTGCTTTAAAGTAGGCAGGGAATGCATCTCCACCGGAACCTGACCAGCCATTGATTAACATAACCTTTGGACCAAAATGACCAATGAATGGTGTATGCCAGTCCTCAAATCCATTCCTGGCCCAGTAGTTGTAGAGTTTCCGATTCAACAATTCGATGAAGCGATCGGGAATCTGACCACCACTGTTAAATCTTTCATCTATGATAAGAGCTTCTTTTTTAAGCTGACCCATAAACTGCATATAGAGGTCAGTTTGCCCATCAATACCAGTGCTTGGGACATAGATATAGCCAACTTTTCCATTGGTTGCTTCATCAACTTTTTTACGGTTGTTTTCAATCCATGCGCGATATCTAAGAGTCTGTTCACCATCCTCAGGTTTTACAAGGATATCCCTTGAACCGGTTTTTTCCGGTTTGGAGTTAATTGTTAGAAGAATGGTTTTACCTGCGAGACCCTGGAATGCTTTCCATGGATCGGATTTCATATCTATATCAACACCATTAACTGCGATGATGTAGTCACCCTCTTTTACATTCAGACCGGGTGATCTCAGAGGTGATCTTACTTCGGAGGCATCCCAAGGGGAGGGTTCGTAAATTTTCGAGATTTTGTAATAACCGGCACTGTAATCGGGTTCAAAATCGCACCCAAGAACACCAACTGATGAAGCTTTGGGATTTTCCATATCACCACCGCCAACATAAGCATGGGAGACATTAAGTTCGGCAATCATCTCGCCGATCACATAATTAAGATCATTTCTATGAGCAACGAAAGGGAGTAATTTCCCGTAACGCTCTTTCATCTTCTTCCAGTCAAGTCCGTGCATTCCGGGATCATAGAAGAAATCGCGCTCAATTCTCCATGCGTCATTAAATATCTGCTGCCATTCAAGTTTTGGATCAACCGTAGCATTCATGTCTGCAAATTTGAGTTTACCATCGGCAACTTTTGCGCCGGGTGCTGCATCAATGATTGAATATGAACGGTCGGGGGTTTGCACCAAAATCTTTTTGCCATCGGCTGAAAGTCGGAACTGGTTTACACCTTTGGTAACCTCTTTGTGTTCTCTTTTATCAAGGTCGAACTGCCAGAGTGTGCCACCCTCGCCATTCCAACCATCGGCTCCTGAAAACTGGATGTAAAATACTTTGCCTTCTGCGGCATACATTCCACTGGCAATTCCAAGTTTTTTAATGAGAGTGGTTCTGCTTTCGAGGTTGTCAAAATCGATTTTTATCGATTTTTCTTCCTTTTTCACATCAGACTTTTCATCTTTTTTAGATTCGTCTTTCTTCTCATCTTTTTTTGCGTCATCCTTCTTGGCATCTTCTTTTTTCTCTTCTTTTACTTCAACTTCATCGTTTTTAAGAGAGAAAATATCTTTCACAGTATCACGGAGGGTGACTGCATAAAGATTAGTAGAGTTGTTATATATCCAGGTTGGATCTTGGTCAGAATAAGTTGCATCAAAGTTTTTCATCCCGTAAAAATAGAGATAATCACCTTTGGGGTCAAATACAGGCATTGAGCAGTTGTAGAAATCGGAGAAAAGCTGTTTTGATTCACCAGAATCCACATTATAAACAAAAATGGTTGAGTGTGCATATTGAGTGTTTTTGTCGTATGCAACCCACTTACTGTCTGAAGACCAGCTAATGCTAAAGAAATAGCCATAGTCGTTTTTGTCAATTTTTGTTGTTTTATTACTCTCGATGGAGTGAATAAACAGATTACCAAAATTATCGTTGAACAAAAGCTTTTTATTGTCAGGTGACCAATAAATCCCCTGTTTGTAACTTTCACCTAGATCGGTTAGTTTTTTAGCCTCTCCTTTACCATCTGCAGGTATGATGTAGAGTTCATACTCGCCCGAGGCATCTGAAAAGTAGGCTATATGTTTACCATCAGGTGACCATGTAGGTTCTCTTTCGGCAACACCTGATGTGTTGGTGAGATTTCTGGTGACACCATCTTTTGCAGGAACAGTAAAGATTTCACCTCTTGCTTCGAAGGCAGCTCTTTTGCCGTCTCTTGAAACCTCAAAATTACTGATGTATCTTTGAAGATTTTTTAGAGTTGGTCTGATCTGGGGCAGATCCGAAGGGATTGTTACCTTTACATCATTGGTTTTTCCGGTTATCACATTTAGAACCAACAGTTTGCCACCATTTTCGAAGACAATTTCATCGTCGCCGGCTGAGGGCCACTTTACATCATACTCATCAAAAAATGTATGCTGTTTTACTTCTTTGGTTGAAGTATTGTAGCTCCAGATGTTAAGTTTTTTATTTCCGTCACGGTCTGACAAAAAGAAAATCCGGTCGCCCAACCACATTGGAATACCGTTTGAAGCTTCATGTTCTGCAATTTTTTCTGATGTATTGTTTTGGATATCGTAAATCCATATCACACTTGCCATTCCGCCACGATAGCGTTTCCATGTTCTGTTTTCAACTGCAATTGTCTGGAAGGCAATTTTTTTGCCATCAGGACTAACAGATGCAAACTCGCCATATTCAAGAGGCAGGAGTTCGGGCATACCACCATTTACAGGTTGTTTCCAAAGTTTGTTATACCGGTAAGACGGGGAGTTTTGCTGTGACCGGAAAAGGATCGAATTTCCATCGATAAACCAGTCATTTACCATATCCGGGGTTGGATTGTGGGTTAATCTTACCGGTACACCACCTGATGAAGGGATGGTGTAGATGTCAACATTACCGTCGTAATTGCCTGAAAAGGCAATTTTATTGCCGTCAGGTGAAAATTTTGCGTAGGCTTCACTTCCCGGAGCGGAAGTGAGTCGAATTGCAGTACCACCTGTTTTAGGAACAGAATAGAGGTCACCTGCATAAGAGAAGACAATTTTGTCTTTTGAGATATCGGGAAACCTGAGCATCAAAGCATCAGGTGTATGGGAATCCTGGGCAAGGATAATGCCGGAAAGAGCAATTATCAGCACAGGGAGAAGGGATTTGATCATGAGTATAGTCCTTATAAATAAAAAAACCCGTGAGAACTAACTTAATAAAAAATCAGCTCCACGGGTGCAATATTTTACAGGAACGGTCAGACTAATGAATGAGTATTTACTCTAAGTGTCTCAATGGCGTTTTTGAGAAACCCGGGCAAAACAGTTTTTTTAGTTTTGTTTATATGAACAGGATTTTCAAGTTGTGCAATCATGTCATAATATGCTTTTTCGCCATACTGTTCAACAACCTGAACTTTTCTTTCAGGGTGGCGGAAGTGATAATACATACTTGGTGGATCAGCTTCAGGGTGGAATTGAGTACCGATAATTTCGTCGGAAATTCTAATTGCCATCATCGCCGGTTCAACATAAAAAGCTGCGGGTTCAATCTCCATGCTTAGTATTTTTGCGCCAAGTTGGTCAAATCTGGTTTTATTTGGATGAATTACCTGCCAACTCCTGAAGTCGGCACCATAAAAAGGATTTTCCATATGAGAAAATATTGGGTCTTTTTTCCCATCCTCAGTAAGAGAAAAAGGAATTATTCCAAACGATTTTTTCTCTCTTTGCACAACATCACCAAGTTCAAAAAATCGTGCCATCATTTGGAATGAGTGGCATATAAAAAAGATATGTTTCTTCTCAGCCGAGGATTGATTGTGGCTGTAGATTTTATCTATAAGGTTGAAGTAATCGGCTTCCCATTTTGTCCCTTCACCCTCGAACGGACTGCCGGGGCCACCGGAGGAGATATAAATGTCGTGATTTAGATCCGGAATATCACTTTTTAACCTTGTATCAAAGATTTTGTATTCAACAGGAAGATCCTCGTATAGCGTGTCAATTTCGTAAATATGATCCTGGATACACCGCATCCCCTGATTGGGTTCGCCATTATAAAGGTCGATTATCGCAATCTTTATTTTCTTTTCTGTCAATTAATACTCCGGAATTATTATTTTTTACTCCCCAAATTTAAGCAACCGCGAGGGAATAATCAGAATCCGGAAAATCACTATATTTAGAAGTGATTTTTCTTGAAATTTGATGAAAATAATGACTAAAATACTCTACTTCCTTCTCCTTTCCCAGACAATACTTTTTTCTCAACCACCCTATACAATACTAATCTCGTTCGATGGTTTTAGGCATGACTATATGGGCAGGGGGCTAACTCCTAATTTGCAGAAAATTGCAGATAATGGTGTAAAGGCACTTTCACTTATGCCTGTTTATCCCTCAAAAACCTTCCCTAATCATACCTCGATAATAACCGGCATGTATCCCGAAAACCATGGGATTATTGCGAATACAATATATGATCCATATTTTGACGAGACATTTAAAATATCCGATCCGGTACAGGTCAGGAATCCCAGATGGTATAAGGGTGAAGCATTCTGGGAGACTGCTCAGCGAAACGGGATAACAGCTGCAAGCTTCTTTTGGCCCGGTTCTGAAGTTACATTGGATTACCGAAGACCAAAATATTTTAAGGATTATGACCATAATTATCCCTACAAACTCAGGGTTGATGGTTTGATCGATTGGTTGCAACTCCCATTAAATGAACGCCCGAGATTTCTTACCATCTACTTTGATGCTACTGATTCTTATGGACACAGGTATGGTCCAAACTCAGATAGTGTAAACCATGCAATTTCGGTTTTGGATGAGATGGCGGGTTATCTGATGGATGAATTGGAAGAGATCAACCTTCTGGATTCCACAAATCTGATTTTTGTGAGTGACCATGGTATGACTGAGATCAGTAGTGATAGATATGTGAATCTTGAGGAAATACTTGGCGATGAAAAAGTAAACTATTGGAATTGGAGTACTTTTTGTTTGATTCAGCCTGAAAAAGGGAGAGTTGAAGCTGTTTACAATAAACTGAAGGCAAATGAAGAACACTACAAAGTTTACAGGAAAAGTGAAGTCCCTGATTTTTACCGGTTCTCGAACAATCCTTTATTCTCCGATTTAATTGTGATAACCGATCTGGGATGGGAAGCAGGTGATTCAAAAGCCCAAAAGGGATTTATTTCCTGGAACTCTAAAGGGAATCACGGGTACGAAAAAGATGCACTTGAAATGCACGGGTTTTTTATAGCGATGGGGCCATCATTCAGAAAAAATTATAAAACCGGCACACTCAGAAACATAGATATTTATCCGTTATTGTGTGAGATTTTTAACATTCCCGTTCGCAATGGCATAGACGGCACAGGCGAAAGAATCAGATTTATTTTAAATAAATATTAGAACTACCCCTGAATGAATTCGGAGGCTATTGGTTTGATTTTCAACCTCTGCTACTTCGATTCTCCGCTACTCCGCTTCTATTTCATTAAAATCATCTTAATCGAGGATGAAAATTGTCCTGATTGAAGCCGGAAGATATAGACTCCTGATGGGAGACCGGCAGCATTAAATCCTGTTTGGTGAGAGCCAGCAGGCATTTCGTCGTTTAGAAGAGTTGTTACTTCCCTGCCAAGCATATCATATACCACTCCTTTTACAAATTCTGCAAGTGGAAGATCAAAACGGATGATTGTATTTGGGTTAAACGGATTTGGGAAATTTTGTTCCAACTTAAAAGTTGAGGGAAGAGCAGAAAGGTTCTCTTCAACTGAAACGAGGGTACTGTCAAAAGATAATATCCTTAATGCATCAGCTACAATTACTTTACCCGTAGTTGCAACAGCATTGGAAATAGTTACACCCTCTTCTGATGATCCGGTAAATGTGAAAGTTCCAATTTTATTCCAGGTACTTCCATTTAACGATTGATCGAGTCTTACAGTATCGATACCAAATTTGTGTTTAATGATATATGGAGCATCAGAGGCGCGGTTTGAAGCAGCAGTCCACCAGGCATAAACATTATAACTGGCTTCCTGCGGGAGATACATTTTCCATTTTAAGGTGCTTTCTCCCGAACCTGAATTGGCAAAAACAGAAGGAGTATTTCCCCAGTAACCTCCGAGATTCGACACAACCCAGGTACCTGATTTAACGATACCCGAATCGATGTTGTCTAATTTGGCGATATAATAAGTTGGATCAAGGAGATTTATGGAATCAGGATTTACGATAGCAAGCATGGTAGGGATGGGTCGTTGGAAAGTTCCCCCTACCGGTAGATTAACAAGCTGATTTCCAACTGCCATGGTTGAAGAGCCACCACCATCAAGATTCATGGCTTCTATGCATCCGAGTGAAATCATAAGATCGGCAGCTTCGGGGAGGGAAAGCCCTTCACTGTTAACCTGTCTGCCATCAATTACCATCATGATTACATGTTTATTGGCAGTATATCCAATGACGGTTCTGGGGTCACGGTTGGTGTTTCCTACTCCTGATCCGAAGAATACCTCTTCGGTATATGTAATATGTTTTTGTCCATTCTTAACCAAAGTTGGACCTCCGCCAATCCCGGCAAGTATTTCATAATACTGTGTTCCGGTTGCAACTGAGGGAGCGGGGGCGGGGGTGGTTTCTGTGTTTGGAAGAGGGGTATTAAAAGTGTAAATATCGATTGGTCTGTTCCCGAAGTGGTAAATCCAGTCGATCGAGAGTTCTCTTGTATCAGTAAAACTGAAGAGTGAACGGGTAGTGTAAAAAGTACCTGCCGGTCTTACTATAGTAGCAATATTTTTTGCTCTCACAACCCCCGGTTCAATCAGTGCCGAATATGAAGCATCGGAGCCGGTATCAAAATAACCTCCGTTGATCCCTGCAAAGGCACCGAGCCTCGTAACAAAAGAAGTGAGTCCTTCTTTACCGACGGGATTAAGATAGGGTTTAAGAGCCACATCACTCCTGTTCATATCGACATCAAAATACCAAAGTGCAAGTTTGGGATTTGTGGTGCGTTCTCCTTTTATCAGTTTTACACCTGCCGGGAGTGAATAATTATTTGTAACATCAGTGAAAGTTATTGGTTGTGCACAAACTGATGCTGAAATAAGGAGTAAAATCACAATTAATTTGGAAAACTTCAAGTCAGTCTCTAATAATTTGGTATCTAATGAGTAAATTAATTAATTTTCAGTTCCTAAATATATTATTTGGCTTAATAATTCAATAGAAATTCCTAAAAGAGATATAAATGAAACCCAAACAGATAAAAATTAACGGTGGCAAAATTCATTTTGAATGGTCTGATGGTGTAACTCGAAGTTTTGGACTGAAGTATTTCAGAGAAGAGTGCCCATGTGCAAATTGTAAGGGAGAGACGATTCTCTACACTACATTTAAACCTCAAAAGATTACAATTGAAAAACAGGAGATGTATAAGATAGCGGCAATTGCCCCTGTTGGAGATTATGCCATACAAATAAGATGGAAAGACGGGCACGACACAGGTATCTACTCATGGTCGTATATTGATATGTTGGAAGACCAAAAGCCCGAAGAGAAATAGCGAACAATAAAAATATGCTCGGAGTTAATGAGTTAAAACTGTTTGCATCAATCCGAATAAAAAAATTTCGGGATGAAAAACGACTTTTCCTTGTCGAGGGGATGAAACAGGTTGAAGAGGGGGTACTAAGCAGACGAAAGTGTGAACTTATTGTTTTCAGATCTGAAGCAATTGACCATTTTGACGAAGTGCTCGCCCTGGCTCGACGAAAGGGCATCAGATGTGAAGGCGTTAAAAACAAAGAATTTGATAAACTTGCAGACACTGTTCATTCCCAGGGGATTCTTGGTTATTTTAGAATGCCTGAAAAGGAGATTTTAGACCGCATTTCAACGCCATTAATATATCTCGACAGGATAACTGATCCGGGGAATATGGGGACAATTATAAGAACCGCTGACTGGTTTGGCTTTCGTCAGATTCTGCTTTCTCCCGGTTGTGTTGATGTTTACAATCCAAAAGTTATAAGAGCTACAATGGGTTCAAACTTTAGAATGGCGTTTCATGAAGGGGTAACAGAAACTGACTTAAAGAGAATCCGCGAATCGGGTTATTCAATAGTTACTACAGAACTTGAGGGGAAAAAACTCGAAGAATTTAGACCAACCGGTAAGGTAGTGATTGTGCTTTCAAGCGAAAGTCATGGAGTTCTGCCGGGTTTGGCATCAATTGCCGACCTTAGAATTAAAATCCCTGGTGAGAAGGGGGCGGAATCGCTTAATGTGGCAGTTGCTGCCGGAATTATTTTTCATAAATTGTTTGAAACAGAAAGTAAAAAATGAGTGAACTTATAAAAATTGCACTTTTCCAGTACTCCCCCGTGTGGGAAGACAAAGATGCAAATATGGCAAAAATAATCGGTATGATGGAATCGCTAAGCGAAGAGGTCGATTTGATCGTTTTCCCTGAGATGACGCTAACAGGATTCAGTATGGCTCCTGAAGCAAATGCAGAGTATTCAGACGGGAAATCATTCTTGTTTTTCTCTTCGATTGCAAAACAATTTGGTGTAAATGTGGTTGCAGGAATTATCGAGAAGGGGAAAAAGAAGTTTTTTAACACTCTTCTTTTTATAAATCGTGAAGGTGAACTTGCCGACAAATACAGGAAAATCCATCCTTTCACGATGGGTGAAGAAGCAAAACACTATACCGGTGGATTTGCATACATTAACAATGCAACCGAAGATTTCCATATTGGGTTCTCCGTTTGTTACGATCTTCGTTTCCCTGAACTTTTCAGATTTATGGCAATCGATAAAGTTGAGATTTTTGTAAATATTGCAAACTGGCCCGAAGCGAGAATTGAACATTACAAAACCCTGTGTAAAGCCAGGGCAATCGAAAATCAATGTTTCTTTGTTGCAGTGAACAGAACCGGAGACGATCCCAAATTGAAATACACAGGCAACAGTTCAATCTTTGGTCCCATGGGAGAAGAAATTCTGATGATGGGTGATGAAGAAGCAATTGGTATTGCCGAGGTTGACCTTGAATATCTTGAAAAAACGAGAGAAGCATTCCCGTTTCTTGATGATATAAAACTCATTTCAATTGAGGATGAAGAAGATGAAGATTAGGAGAGCTTTTTATGTAATTACAACTCTTGCACTGATATCGTTTACGGTAGTCTTCAGCTTGAGGGGTGAACAGAAAAGTGAACGACCAAAATATATGCTTGTGATCCATGGTGGTGCCGGTGCAATCGATGCAAATATGCCCGAGGAGATAAAAAACAGGTATTATTCAAGTCTTAGAAATGCCCTCGAAATTGGTGAAAAGATTCTGAAGTCGGGTGGTAAAAGCCTTGATGCAGTTGAAGCTGTAGTTAACTTTCTCGAAGACGATTCCATGTTTAACGCCGGAAAAGGGGCAGTTCTGAACAGTGAGGGGTATGCACAGTTGGATGCTTCGATAATGGATGGTAAAACTCTTAATGCAGGTGCCGTTGCAGCGGTGGAGCATATTAAAAATCCCATCAGCGGAGCAAGAGTGGTGATGGAAAAGACCAAACATGTGATGATGACGGGCGCCGGTGCCGAGAAAGTTGCTGAACTTAACGGATTGACACTTGTTGATCGGGCTTATTTTATTACCAGTGAAAGAACAAATTCATGGAATAAAGCGAACTCAAAAGGGACTGTTGGCTGTGCCGCTTTAGACATGGAAGGAAATCTGGCTGCTGCCACCTCAACGGGTGGAATGACGAATAAACTTGTAGGCAGAATAGGTGATTCACCAATTATCGGGGCAGGCACTTATGCAAACAACAAAACTCTGGCAATTTCCGCCACGGGTAAAGGAGAAAAATTTATAAAGTATAATGTTGCATTCAGAATCTCTGCGCTGATGGAATATAAAGATATGTCGTTGGAAGAAGCTTGTAACGAAGTAATGTTTAAACAGTTGGAACCCAACGACGGCGGGATCGTTGCAGTTGATAAAAACGGTAATTTTGCACTTGTCTTCAATACGGAATCGATGTTCAGAGGAGTGACAGGTGAAGGACTAACCCCGGAGGTAAAAATATGGAAAACAAAATAAACATCCCTTTCCCAAAACCGGGTGAATATCCGGAATATTATGGCACCTATTACAAACAGATAAATCAGCAAGTTCATATTTTCGATATGATGGAATTACAGCGCAGCAGATTAATCGCTGCTGTTTCCTCTCTCTCAAATGAAAAGCAACATTTCAGATATGCAGAGGGGAAGTGGAGTGTTCTTGAGGTTCTTGGTCACTGCATTGATACAGAAAGGATATTTGGTTATCGTGTTCTTGGTTTTGTAAGAGGTGAAACCCAATCACTACCCGGATATGATGAAAATATCTATGTCGCCGAAGGGAATTTTAACAAAAGGTCGTTACAATCTCTGATCAAGGAATTTAATGGACTTCGTGAAGCGAATCTGGCATTGTTTGAATCGTTAAGTGAGGATGATTTTGCAAAAACCGGTGTTGCAAATGACAGGAAAATGAAAGTGAATGCTCTTGTCTATTTAATACCGGCACACCTTGAGCATCATCTTCAGATTCTTAAGGAGAGATACGGGGTCAGCGGAGTTTAAGAACTTCCTCTATTTTTTCAAGAATAATTTTTGTTGCGCCGGTGTTTCCCTCAACGAAATTCCGGCTTTTGTTCCCGGCATCCCTTCTTTTATCGTCATCACTCATAAATGATCTGAGTGTTTTATACATCTCTTTTTTTGTTCTCACCATAAATCCGCCACCGGCATCCATAAGTTGACCGACCTCCTGCGAGTTTCCGGTTTTGGGTCCAAAAACGACCGGAATTCCATATACTGCAGCTTCAAGTGTGTTGTGAACATTCGATTTAAAGCTTCCGCCTACAAAGGCTATATCCGCATAGGAGTAGAGAGTCAGCAAAATTCCGATTGAGTCAACTATAATTATCCTCTCGTTATTGTAACTGTTGAGGAATGAAAATCGGATTGTTGGTTCAATTCCGGCAAACTCATTTTCAAGTTTTTCAAGGTGAAGGAGATTGGGCTCGTGAGGAACAAGTATAAAAACAACATTGTCAAAATATTTAAGAAGTTTTTTGACAGAGGGGAGTAAAACCTCTTCATCCTCTTCCCAGATACTTCCGGCAACCATCACTTTTTTTCCGACAAAAATCTCTGACTTTATCAAATTTTTCTCTTTTGCTATAGCGGCACGATCGTAAACCCGGTCAAATCTTGTGTCACCACTAACAAGGAGTCGATCGTCATTTAGACCAAAACACCTGAAATTCTCAAGATCTGAAGCAGACACAGTGAGGATTTGATCAAAATTACCAAAAAGCATTTTATGAAATGATCGCAGAAAAAATGAACGCCTTGCTGAATTTTCCCTCATTGTTGCATCCACAAGAAGAACCGGGATGCCCGCAGATTTTACAGCCAAAACATGATGGGGCCAAATGTCGTATCTCATGAAAATTGCAAGTTTTGGGGAAACTGTATTTACAAATTTTTTGGCATTTGACCATGAATCGAGAGGAAGATAGGTAACCGCATCGGCATGCGGGTATTTTACCGAGTTTTCATAACCTGATGGAGAGAAAAAAGTAACAAAAATATTGAAGTTACCTCTCTTTTTAAGGTTTTCAATAATCGGTTTAGCCTGTTCAAATTCTCCCAGTGATGAAGAGTGGAACCATACAGTTATTTTGTCTTTGTCAAATTTAGCAACTTTTTTGGCTATTCCCTCAAACAGGTTTTGCCGTCCCACAACTCCTTTTTTGATTTTAGCATTAAAGAAGGATGCAATCCGCATAACAAGGGAGAAAAAAGGAATAAAGAGTATTTTATAAAAAAAGAGCAACAATTGTTAGTCCTCGTAAACCAGACGGGAGAGACTTTCAAAGACATCCGCCGGTTGAATATCTGTTAAACATTTAAAATGTTTTTGTGGGCAATAACTCTTCCCGATGTGGGAACAGGGTCGGCACGACAGTGAGTCGTTTTCGATCACAATACTTTTGTTTTTATATGGAGTAAATCCAAATTCCTGAACTGTGGAACCAAAAATCACGAGTACAGGTGTTTTTACAGCACAGGAAAGATGCATCAAACCCGAATCGCATGTAACAGCAGCTTTACACTGAGCTAAAATAGAAGATATCTTAAAAAGTTCGTTTTCGGAGCAGAGGTTTATTACTCCCGGTTCCGACTCTTGAATTGCTGCGCAAATTTTAATATCGCTTGTTCCACCAATAAGAACAGGAATTGCACCCGAATCGAGTATCATCCTGCATAAAACAGTAAAATGGTATTCGGGCCATCTTTTTGTAAAATGTTTTGAACCGGGGGCGATGGCGATGTAGTCGTGTCGCGGGTCGAGGGGTACCTCTTGAACGGGGAATTTCATCTCCAACCCCTCGTTATCAAGCTCAAAACCGGGAAGATATCCACTTCTTTTAATTGACAGGGCATATCTTTCGGGTATCTGTGGAAAATTTTCAAGCAGGTTTAGTTTGAAGTTAACCAGGAGGAATTTTTTTACATTCGACTTGTTAAACCTGATTTTTCTCTCAACTCCGGAGGTGAGTTTTATCGATTTTATATTGTTTTGAAGATCAATTACCAGATCGTAGCCACCGGCTGTAAGATCATCAAGTGAGGTTTCCTCTCTGAAAATATATACTTTTCTTAGGTGAGGATTAAACTCAAGGGCCTCTTTGTTCTCAATTTTTGTAAGGTAATCGATATTACAATCCGGAAGATGCTTTTTTAACGATCTGATGACGGGAGTGGTCAGCAGAATGTCTCCAAGAGAGCTAAGTCTTATAATTAAGATATTTTTCATACCGGTTACCTGCGAGGTATCATATTTTTTGATTTAAGAAAGAAGATGATTCGCACCAAAGGATTCAGTCGTTTACTCCTCAGATAAAAATTTGAAAATGCTTTTTTTGAAAGAGTATTTTCTTCTACAGGAATTTTCACCAATTTCGGGAGTGAATCAAAATCATCCACATTAAATATTTTTGTGCTTTTAGTGTGTGTGCCACCCCCGTCTGCTCCAATATTTTTAAGTAACGATTTTCCTGGGTAGAGGGTTAACATCTCATTTAAGAAGATTGAGGCATCCCATCTTATTGCCCACGAATCAACTTTCCCGTCAATCTGATTTTTCAACATTCTAACTTTTGAGGCAGCACCATAATAATCAAATTCGTCCAACAGCTTTTTTTCTGTAAGCTCTTGCAGTAATTTTTCTCCACTCTCCTCGAATAGATTCCAGGCTCTTTTCCAGGTTGCCCATCCCCAACAGTCGGCTCCTCTCATAAAAAAGAAATCGGGAAGTTTTTCTTTTAATGGATAACAATAAGCATGCACTGAGGCAACTTTTGGGTCATCTTTGTATAACTCAAGGTTAAAATTCATATAACTCAAAAAAGACGGGGCAACCTCCATATCATCCTCCAAAACAATTATCTCATTATGCTCCTGAAACAGAGCAGTAACTCCATCAATAATTGACCTTGCAAGACCCTTGTTTTTGTCAGAGTAAAAATGGTGTACTGATCTGAATCCTTCCAAACGCGAGATAATTTCCCTTACCTCATTTACCTCTCTCTTTTCATCTTCATTTCTTCCTCCATCGGAAAAAATGAAGAGGTCGGTATCTTTCGCCTCAGGATTTGCAGCCAGCGACTTGATAGTCGATTTTGTGTGTTCAGGTCTCTTAAAGACAAAAAGGACAACAGGGGCGGTCATTTTTTAATGAAGTCCATTACGAGAGAAGTGTAAACCGGTTTTCCGCCAACATTTCGGTCATCGTTTATCAATGATCTGGAAACATATCCGAAGTCGTCATTGACATAGCCCTGGTGAAAAACTCCATGTTCGTCCCAATATTCAATGGCATGTGCTTCAAAACCATATTTCTCGAACCAGCCACCGAGAGTTTTGTATGTAAAAAGTTGTCTGTGATCGTGGGCTCCGGCACCTGACCCACCCGGTTTTACATAATCGATATAAACAGGATCGGTGTGATAGCCATCAGGAACGGCAATTCTTATTCTGGCATTTTTATTGGAATATTTAAAAAGATTTGAAATAATTAATTCCAGATTACTGTCACTAATATGTTCAAATACATGCTCGGCAAGCACAAAATCAATCTTCCTCTCGGAGAAATAGAGCTTAAAATCTGACTCTTTCGTCAAGTCGAGAGTTGCAATATCAGTTGAAAACCAACCTCCGAAGTGGGTACCACCGGCACCAACTACGAGTTTGATTGTCTTGTTTTTACTCTGATATGATTTCCAGGCTATCAGGGAGAAAAACTTTAGAACAGGTGCAAAAGCAAAATATATTTTAATTCTTAGTTCTCTAAACATCTATATTCCCATGCAATTAATTGATTTGTAAAAAATTGAAGTACATTTATTAAAGGTAACGCCGGGAGCCATACCCCAGAAGTCAATTTTTTTGAATCCTGATTTCAGAATCTCGTTTATGGTTGACTGGTATTCGTCTCTTTCGGAATCATCAAGAATAATAACACCTCTTTCTGATAGTGCCGGAATGCAGTTTACCATAGATTCGTTTCTGAAGATTGCATCCACTATCACAACATCAAATTTTTGATCGAAATCGAATATTCTTTTCGAATAGACATCAGGGTCTGTTGATGTTACCGATTCAATTATACAATTGAGTGGAAGTTTTGGTTTCAGTTGATTAAGCCATGCAGTATCACTTTCAATTGAAGTAAGACTATCGACTCGTGACGAAAAATAGATTGTTGAATTCCCTGCACCGTATTCAAAAATTTTGATGCTTTTATCAAGCCTGGATTCCATGAAAGATATAAAGCTCAGTGTAAACCAGGGTAGTGAATTTCCGGTTTTATCGACAGGAAACCCATTCAGATATGATCTAATCCACCCCGTTTCAAGCAAATAACCACTGTGATAAAATGAAACCAGCACATTTATCAGTTTTGGTTTAGTGAGTAGTTTGAAGAATGTATTTATTTTTTGGGAAAGCGTAACTGCCATAATCCTGTTAGTGCCTTTGGTAAGTTTACAAGAGCCAGTGATTTAAACATCATAAACGCCTGTTCTCTTGTTTTTGGAAAAAATAATAGTGTAAAAGTAGCAAAATTATACGATATCAATGTCGCCAATGCAGAACCGACAATCCCCATTTCGGGGATCAACAAAAAGTTGAGAATTATATTTAACACCAAACCTGCGAGTGTTCGTATAAAAGCCAGTTTAGTGAAATTCTCTATCACGAGATACTGAGAACTCGCTACTCCAAGAAATGTTCCTACTCCTGCCCATATGTAAATGGTGAGCACCGGTGCTGCGGGAAGAAACTTTTGTCCCAATAGAAGAACTATAATCTCTTCCGAAAAAAATGTTACGGGTATTGCAATTGCAATGGAAATAAAAGAGAGAAGATCGTATAGCTTTTGTAATCTTGATTTGTAAAGTTCTTCACTAACGCCCTTTGCGCTCACAATAGCCGGAAGAAGAGAGCTTGAGATTGCCATGGGAATGAAGTACCATGCCTCACACAATCTAACTGCTGCTGCATAATACCCGTTTTGTTCAGGGCTGAGCATATTGGTAATAAATATTTGTCCCACTCTGATGTAAATAGAGACTGCAAGACTTGCAAGGATTAAAGGCCAGGCATCTTGGAAAAGTCTTTTTGCTACATATGTGTTAAATCGCCATTTGAGAATCTTTTCTTTACGGAGCGTAAAAACCAGAACAAATCCTGCGGCAATTAGTATGGGCTCAAGTGCCTGAATAAAAGCGAACCAGACCAATCCACCGGAAAGCAGAATCATCAATAAACGAAATAATGAAGCCAGCATTGCAGAGGACGACTGAACACTTGCTGAAAATTTTGCCTGAACTTTTCCTTGAAAATAGAATTCGATTACATGGAATGCCTGGAAAATTGTACCTGCGGAAACAATGTAGATCAATAAAGCGACATCGTCAGATTCATTGTTGATTTGGACGGCAAACCATGTAATTATGAGTACTGCTGCTGAACCAACCACTCGCAACATAAATGCTGAACCAAGGATGGTGTTTTGTTCTTCGGGGAACTTTACGAGCTCCCTGACGAGGATGTTGTCGAGTCCAAAGTTAGCAATACTTGCAAAAAGGAGGGCAAAACTTACAGCGTAGGAGAGGATACCAAATTGATCGGGTCCAAGATATCTGACAAGAAAAATTCCTATAAAGAAGCTTAAAAGGAGCTTAATCACCCTTTCGGCGAACATCCAGGAAGTATTTACAAAATACTTCCTGAATGACTCGGAACCGAAATTAATTTTGGTTTTACTCTGCAACCTCTTCCTTCTTCTTCGACTTCAGGTATCCGATGATCAAAGTGATTATCAGACCAAATACTACAAAAGAACTGAGTGTTAGAGCAGTGTATTTTGCAATAAAGAAACTTTCGGGGGCATACTCAAATTTTACTTTTTTAGTCCCTTTGGGCACTACTATACCCATAAAGTTGTGGTTGGCATTGTGAATTTCCACTTCTTTACCATCTGCATAAGCATGCCATCCCTTTTTATGATAGGTGGTACTGAAGAAGAGGAAATTGTTACCTGAAGTTGTAACATCAAGTTCAAGGATTTCATCCGTATATTTTGTGATCTTTGAAGTGACGGTTGAATCGATTGGATCAACTTTTACATCGTGTCCTGACACAAAAGCAACATCTTGAGGTTTAAATTTATTGTCTCTCACCATTTCAAGAATTTCGAGAGGTTTTTTGTTTTCCACCCGGTTAACAAAAAAAGCTCTTGGTAAAGCGTTTTTATTTTCCAGGACGAAAGTTTTTGTAGTTGTATCCACAGCAACGGGGACACATCCTTCAAACGGAATTCCCGGTTGGTCGAGTACAAGATATTTTGTGCCGGTCATATTAATAAAGGTCTCATTTGCAGGAGTTTTCAAAATATCAAGATAATCCTGATATGGTCTCGGTTTTATTGCCGAGTAGCCATAAACATCCTCCAGGAGGAAGTAAGCATTAAAGTTGCCATTATTCTGAATTGAACCCCGTGAACCATCCATTTTCAGGTTGAGTATCCTGAACGGACTTGATTGATTATCTTTTTGTGCTCTAATTGCCTTAACATAATATGGTTCGGCAAATTCGATACTTTTCGATGGTGCATCGGTGTATTCAGCTCCTCTTGAAGAGACCCTCCAAAGATCTGCAACACAGAGTAAAACAACAACAGAGGTAAAAACCAATGCTGAAACGCGTTTTTTAATAAAAAACCATGCAAGCCAAAAGGCAACAGCGACAATCAGGAAATTGATGATAGCATCGTTTGCAAACATTTCACCGGCGGCATTCCCAACAATAGCTATCGCTTCTTTAGGATATTGAGCAGCTTTTTCTGACAAAGCGAAACGATTTGATACCCAGGAGATCATTCCACTTCTTCCAAGAAGGGAGAATACAAAAAGTACCGAAGATGCCCCGGCAACTCCCATGATAACTTTCTCCCATTTCACATTTTTCTCTTTACCGAGCTCAACTATTTTCAAGAGACCCAATCCGGCAAGTATAGGCATAACCATCTGCGGGATAACAAGGATCATTGATGGAACCCTGAACTTATCGAAATTAGGGAAATAGTTAAAAAGCAGGTCGAAGAATAACGGGAAATTTCTTCCAAAAGAGATAAAAATAGCAAGAGCTGTCAGAATGGTAAGGAACATCACAAATGGTTCACGCCAGCGGCTTACCATACCAAAGAGGGCGAGGAAGAAGACAAGAACACCCATATACATTGCCACATCCACAAAAGGCATCTGACCAAAATAGGTGTTCAACTTATATTTTTCGCCATTGATAATCTGTTCAGAATTGCCAAATCCATACCATGACGGGATGATAAATGTCATCACTTCGCCGGGTGAAAATGACCAGTCCGTATGATATTTATAATATTCTGAATTTTTACTTTTATCTTCTTCTCCACCTGTTTGCGCCGATTTGTCGAGAATACTTGCGGTTCCACGGGTTGAGTGGGGGGTATATTCGTAAATCTGGGTAAGATTATCTGCCTGAATACCAATTGCAATAAGAGATGCGCCTGCAAAAAGGAGAGCTGATTTGATTGTGGTTTTTAGCAGTCCGTTATCTTTTATTATAAGTGCCCGGGTAATGTAAAAGATAAAGAAAATTGCAACTGTAAACAGAATATAAAAGATTATCTGAACATGGAAGCCCTGAACTATGAGCTGAAGAGCTATTGTCAGAATAAAAAAGTCGATAAGCCGAAATTTCTTTTGATTTCGGAGCAGGATCAAAAAGATCACCGGAAAAAAAGCCAAGGCTGTCAACTTTGTAACATGTCCAATATAGAGGAAAACAACCAACCCTGTGGAAAGTGCCGTAGCAAGGGAAGAAAAAAGGCTCACCATTGTGTTTTTGGTAAGCATTTTCATCAGATAAAATGTTGTGATTCCGAGAACGATGAGGTAAAAAGCCCATCTGACAAAATCATTGCCAAACACCCATACAAATGACTCACGAATTGAGGTTAGAGCCACATAAATAAGGTTGAACCAGGTGTAACCAACCGACAATGCATACGCCGGCATACCGGTAAAGATATGGGGGTTCCAGAGAGTAAAACCTTCCCTTGCTTTTTGTAGATAGGATGCTGCGCTTTCGGAAGCAATAATATCTCCTGACTGGAAGATTTTTCCCTGAAAGAACAGAGGTGACAGGAAAATAAGGAAAATCACGATAATCAGACCAATAACCGAGAGATTCAGATATTTAGCCGGTACATTTGCATCCAGATCAAAACCGATTGGTTCTTTCTCTTTTTTCCTTATTTCCTTTACGGTATTTGTCTTTTTAGCCATTAAAACTCCGGGTTGAAATTTGTTTTACTTTTTGAAGGCGATGTAGTTTATTCCCGATCCTTTTTCGTTGTCGGAGGAATAATCGGCATACATCATGAACAATACAGGGAAAAGTGTGAACAAATAGTAGAATGGTAATAAAATAAAAAATGCTTTTGAAGCATTTAACATTAGCATGGGATATTTGATACCAAGCCGCCATGCTTTATCACCCCAAAATCCATAAGTATATTTCGACTTGTAAAGCGAGAAGCCCAGGGGTGCCATTTTTTCAGTGAGTTCTTCTTTGGAATAGCCATCGCGGGCATGTTCACCAATAAAACTCTCTTCATCGTCACCGTGAACATCGCTGCCACCGTAGATTGAAGGGGAATTTATGAGCACATGACCACCTGGTTTGAGGGCATTATAAAAATTATGGAAAACAGTAACATCCTCGGCTATATGTTCCATTACATCAACACAAACAATGAGGTCAAACTTTCCTTTATGGTCGATCTTTGTCAGGTCTTCCACTCCAAATGTTACATTTTTTATACCGGAGTTTCCGAAGAATTCACGGCAGTCGTTCATCCATTCTTCTTTTACATCAACCGAGTAGATGTCGCAGGGTGTCATGTTTTTTGCCATAAAGTGTGTATATTGCCCAAAACCACTTCCTGCATCATAAATACTCAACTTCTTGCTTCCCGCCTTATCACGGAGTTTGCGAAGTTCTCTTCTGACATACCATGACCTTAAGAACATAAGATCGAGAGTCTTGTAGAACAAGACTCTCGTAAAGGGGAGTTTTTTAATTACCGCTGCGAATACATTTTTAACTGGATCGTAGTGCATAATCTTTAACCGCGAATATTTGAATCTTTGATCGAATATTCTTTATCAGTCTGGAAATTATGGACCATTAATTCACCAAGCAAACCTGTAGTAAAGAATTGAACACCAACGATCATCAAGAGCATTCCCAACAAAAGCAGGGGTCTGTTGCTCAATGGCTGATGGTCGAATATCCACTCGTACGAAAGATATCCATTTATCACAAATCCAAGCAGGAACGCAATCGCACCAAAAAAGCCAAAGAGGTGCATTGGGCGTTTTATGTAGCGGGTGATAAAAGTTACCGTAATCAGGTCAACAAATCCTTTGAAAAAGCGGGAGGCACCAAATTTGGTGACGCCAAATTTTCTTGGACTGTGTTTAACCGGTAATTCTGTTACGGTAAAACCTTTCCATTTTGCAAGGATCGGGATATATCTGTGCATTTCGCCATAAACATTTAGATTATCCACTACAGTTTTTTTGTAGGCTTTAAGTCCACAATTAAAATCGTGGATTTTAATTCCACTCATTTTTGCTGTTACAAAGTTGAATAAACGGGAAGTATATTTCTTTATGAAGGGGTCATATCTCGTTTTTTTCCACCCGGAGACCATGTCGTGGCCTTCTTCAATTTTTTTGAGAAGGTTTACGATTTCATGTGGGTCGTCCTGAAGATCGGCATCCATGGTTACAACCACATCACCTTTTGCGGCTTTAAATCCGACATTAAGTGCAGCGGATTTACCAAAATTTTGTTGGAAGCTGATGTATTTAAATCTCTGGTCGGTTCTGCAAATATCTTTGATAATTCTGAGAGATTTATCTGTCGAGCCATCATCAACAAAAATCACTTCCAGGGTTAGTGGAAGGTCCTTAAATGCTGATTTTATCTCATTTGCAAGGTGAATCAAAGATTCATCCTCGTTAAAAAGAGGAATAACAACAGAGACTTTATTGAAATTAAACCGAAGTTTTGGCTTTTGCGGTGGCTGCTGCGCCTGCGATTGCTGCTGGTTCGATCTGTAAGGCTCTCTCGGGTTTCTTCTGCCCGAATTGCGGTCTCTATCACGATTATCGGGGCGAGTAGTTATCTCTCGTTCCCTGGGTTCATTTTTGGTAACCGGTTCTTTAACAACTCTTTCCTGACGGACAACCGGCTCTTTCTCCTCAACCGGGACAACGGGAGTTTTCTCACGGCTAACCTGTGTACGGGTATTTTCCGAACGGGTATGAGGTTGACGGGTGTTTTCGCGTGGTTCTCTTCTCAGAGGCACTTCACTCCTCACTCTTGCCGGGAGTGGTGTTGCCGGAGCAGGAGTTTCTATCTCACCGGGAGTTTTAACCAATCCTTTATCAACTTTTACATTTACAATTGTTGGATCAACAGTCGATTCTTTTTTAGGCTGTTGCCCGCGAGGTTGATTCCTGTTTCCGGGGGTTCTGGTATTGTCTCTGTTCTGTCCCGGTCTGCTTCTTTCAGTTCTAATCTCACTACGATTAGTATTCGCAGCTTTAGGAGTTTCTTCCGGTTTATCTTCAGAAGTGTTGCTTTCAGGGTCAATCTTTTTTTCGATTGAGTTCAAATCATCCTGAAACGGGAATTCTTCCTCAACCGGTTTGAGTTCGTTACTTACCGGGGTCAGTTTTTGTGGAACTTCATCCTTTCCGGCGGCATTATCCGAAGCCACTTTAGGTTCCAAAACAGAAGTTAATCCGGAATCAGGAGCCGGTTTTTCAACGATAGCAGGTTCGGCAACTATTTCAGCCGATTTTACTAATTCAGGTATCTTTTCAACTCGCCTGGCAAATTCCTCAATTTTGAGTTCAGGTTTTAATGGTTCAGATTTTTTTTCTGTTCTCTCAGCCGGTTCAGATTTTTTTTCGACCTGTTTCACAACTTCGGGAATTTCGTCACCTTCAACACGCTCTTTGATTTTGTAAACATGGCTGTTGGGGGCTTTTACGATCACTTCTTTTTGTGATACAATAACCGGAGTTTCGCCTGTTTCAACGGTTTTGTCATGTTTTTCCCCATCTGCAACTTTTTTTGATTCTTCTATTTTTGGTTCTGAAATAGTTTCTTTTTTTGATTCACCCGATAATGTTTTCTCTATAATTTGGTCCCCACTGACAGTTGAAACACTCTCTTCTGCAGGTTTATTAGCGGCAGTTGGTTTCTGTTCGTTCAGCAATTCATTCTTTTGTTCTTCTTTTTCCTTTTCCACGAACTATCTGTGTCCTATGTTATTACTTCAATTTGTTGTCTGTATAAATAAAAATTATTCAACCTAACAATTTACGAAATAATGAGTTAGTGACGAAGAGGAAAAAAGGAGTCAATCTTTTTAATCCAAAGTCAAAAAGTTAATAAAAAGCTATTCAAATATGTTTATTCCCAAAATATTAAGATTTTTTGTTTGTTATTTGTTTTTTTTGTAAATTCAATAACCAAATTAAAGGAGGTATGAATATGCTATTCAGGAGACCAATGCTGATAGCTTTTTTTGCACTTTCTATGCTTTTTTCCGGGTTCCCTCAGTTTCCAATATTTGATGATTCTTTCGGAATCGCCGGCGAAGTCGCATATGACCACACCTACACAGTAGGTAATGCAACCTCGATTGGAGTCCAATCGACTGGTAAAATTGTGATTTCATCAGGGAATACTATTTTCCCCTCACAATATAACGGGTTTCACATCACCCGCTTGAACATTGACGGAAGCACTGATTTCTCCTTTGGAGAGAGTGGATTCGTAAAAGATTCCGCACGATTCTCTTTCGCACAAATCAATTCATTAATGATTTTACCCGATGACAAAATTCTTGTTACTGGTTCAGTCCCTTCTTATCCTGATCATTCATTCTTAAACAGATATCTTCCGGATGGTTCACCTGACCCTACTTTTGGAAATTCAGGTTCGGTCACAATTTCTCATACTTACGGAGTCAGGGCTGTGTTTTTAATGACGGATAATTCAGGCAAGATACTTGTGCTTGCAAGGGATAATTCCGGACAAAATGGATTTTTATACAGATTCCTGGAAGATGGAACCAAAGATAATTCTTTTGGGAACTCCAATTCCGGATACCTCTACATTGATGGAGGTGGGGATCGATTTTATGTTTATAAACTAAATGTTGACCATTTAAACCGGTATTATGTGGTTGGTGAATCAAATTACGGGTTTAAGGTTTTAAGATTTCTTTCTGAAGGGTTGCTTGACAACTCTTTTGGAACAGGCGGGATGTTTTTAGACACTCGTTTCTACTCAACTTCATCAATGGATGTTGACTTTCAGGGAGAAAAAATAATCGTATCAGGCAGGGCTAACAACTCTGACTATGCTGCCCTAAGGCTAAACTATGACGGCACAGTTGATAACTCTTTTGGAAGTAACGGGGCTGCAATCGCCCATATAAGTGGCAATTTTAATGTCCCTTATCAGGCTTTTGTAAAAGGGGATGGAAAAATCATGCTCCTGGGTTTTGGCAGAAACGGTATGGCAGAGGTTGATAATTCCCGATTGACACTTGTTCAATTTAATCCCGATGGATCGCAGGATTTATCTTTTGGCAACAACGGGGTGTTCTATTCCGGTCATCTCTACCACGAAAAAATGATTTGTGGAGTTCTTTTGCCAGATGGTTCTCTTTTAGCGGGGGGGTATAAAGCATACTCCAACACCAACTATAACACTTACATCCCTGTAGTAAACAAACTTCAGACAGGCAATTCCGGCAGCGGGTTTGTTATGCTCCAAATTGATTACCTTGCAAAAGCAACAGACGGAAATTTTGACGGATTTGCAGAAATAGAGGTTAGTGGGGCTAACAGTTATGTGATAAACGATACTCTTATTGATATCAAATGGATGAGAGGAAATGAGGAGATAGCCTCAGGGATTACCGCCGCGCTCACGCTGCCAAGCGGCACAAACGAAATCACCGCCAAAGCAATTCTTGCTTCCGGTAACGATGTATCAAAGAAGTTTACAATTTCGGTTGCGGCTGTTTGGGCTACTGTCTCAGGTGATGTAAACAGTTCGTTTACACAAGCGGGAGATGGCAGGTATATATACACTTCATCAAACAAGAATATCTATCTTATCGACTCAACTGCAACTATCTCTGCAGCTTATCTTACGGGAGGAGTTATCAATTCTTCTGTTGCAGTTTCGCCCACAAATATGGTTTTTGCCGGTGCTATGGATGCCCGGGTTTATGCGTTTGATCTTTCGCTTAATTCCATTTGGGACAGATCAATTGGTGGTGAGGTTTCTACCACACCTTCAATCTCCCATGATAACTCAACATTGTATATAACCACAAATAACGGTATGTTAAAAGCGGTTAATCCATTAACGGGTCAAGCGATATGGAATTATGTCGTTTACGGGTCTGTTTTTCAGACTCCTCTTTATCTTGTTACTCCTTCCGGAGAGAGGGTAATATATTTTATTGCCAAAGAAATGTCCGGAAAGAGTTATTTATATGCCGTGAAAGACCATGGAGCTTTTGCAGAACTATTTTGGAAATATGAGACTCTCGCCGATGTGAATACTACACCCGCCATTTTGGTAAAGGGAGAGGATGCGATGATCTATTTTGGAGATTTGGCAGGGAATTTCTATCGTATTAATTATGATGGAAGTTACCATACTGACTGGACGGGAAACATTGGCGGTAAAATATTTGCATCCCCTGTGGTTGACGAAGAAGGTCTGATTTATTTTGTGAATGACGCCGGTGCTGTCGTTGCAGTTCCATGGGATTTTACTTCCACTACTACACCGGTTTACGCGACAACATTACCTTACGGCGTAATCGGAACACCCGCATTCGGAACCAACGGATTACTTTATCTTGGGACTAATACAGGCTACTTGTATGCTCTGAGAAAATCGAGCGCGCTTGGCAATCTGGATGTTGTTTGGAGTTTTAAAGGTGATGCCCCGATCAAAAATCATTTATTTGTGACCGAGAGCGGATTAATATTCACTCTCTTCACAGACAAAGATCTCGTAATATTCAAGGATCCGGTGTCAACAACGGAAGCGATGTATCCTAAGTGGGCAACCTTCAAAGGGAATAATTTAAGGTCGAAAGTTATTGATCTTACTCTTGTTTCCGTTGGACAAGAAGATAATCTTCTGCCACAGGAGTTTGCACTTGATCAGAATTTCCCAAATCCTTTTAATCCTGCAACTATGATTAAATTTGCATTACCTTCAGCCGGGCATGTCACTCTCGATGTGTTCAACTCACTTGGAGAAAAGGTAACAAGTCTTATCGATGGTATGATGGAAGCAGGTTATCATTCAATTGCTTTTGACGCTACTCATCTACCGAGTGGAATTTATTTTTATCAAATTTCAAGCGGCACGAAGGTATTTACAAAGAAAATGGTGCTGCTTAAATAGACTTCTTATACTTTGGTTGTAAAATTGAAGTAATTTGTTTTGCATGATGCATTAAAAACCCCGTCAGAAATGGCGGGGCTTTTTTATGAATATTTATTCTCTTTGTGATTTGCTAATTTGCAAAGCTAATGAAACAAATTACTGATCGATGAAAAAATCTCTTCTTATTCTCCTTTTACCCTGTTTAACTCTCTTCGCCCAACCGGTGAAGGAGATAAAAACCACTTATTTCCCCAACGGGAAAATTCAAACTGAAGGGGAATATCTCAATGGACAACTTGATGGCTATTTTAAGGAATTCTACCCCACAGGAGTTCTATGGAAGGAATGGACATTTGTAACTGGGATAGAACATGGAATTTCCAACTGGTTTTTTGAAAATGGAACCCTGAACCGAACCTGGAATTATAAATACGGGAAAAGGGAGGGTGAGGGTCTTTGGTATTATGAAACCGGTGAACTTTGGGCACGGGAAAACTACAAGGATGACAAGGTTGAAGGGCTTGTTCATACTTACTATAAATCGGGGAAAGTTCAAGGTGACTGGTATTATTCCAATGGATTGCTTCAGGGGATGGCAACAATATATTACGAATCCGGGAAGAAGGAAGTGGAGAGACCCTTCGAAAATGGACTTCAACACGGGAAAACAACAGTTTTTTATGAATCAGGAAATGTTTCCGCTGTTGCTGATTATAAATATGGCAAAAAGCATGGTTACGCCTATTATTATGATATACTCGGGAAAGTCAGAGTTCGTGAACTTTATGAGTCGGATCTGCTTGTTACAAGAATTCGATATGATAAAGACGGAAAATTCACGGAAGAAGAACGGGTTGACAGAAAATTTTATGGCAATGGAGTGTTGTGGGAGGAAGTGCCGATAAAAAACGGATTTAAAGATGGGAAACTTAGCTCTTTCTACGAAAGTGGATTTCTTCGACAGGAAATGACATATATTAAAGATGTTCCCACAGGTTGGGTCTATAGATATCATGAAAATGGTGTACTTCAGGAAGAACTTGAGTTGCTAAATGGTAAGGCACACGGGTCAGTTAAAACCTGGTATCCAACGGGTTTGCTTCTGTCGAATGCAGTTTATGATGGTGGACAAAAAAATGGAATTATGCTTGTTTACGAAGAAGATGGTTCGCTGAAGTTCAGAGCTACTTACAAAGATGACCTTTTGAATGGTGAATATCGCGGTTTTCATAAAAACGGACTCACCCGTGTTATCGAAAACTATTATGAAGGAAATCTCAGTGGGAAACAGGAGCTTTTTCTTGAGGATGGGATGTTATGGCGGGAGGCTTTTTATAAAAACGGGAAACTGGAGGGTAATCTTAAAGAATATTATGATGAAAAAATGGTGAAAAAAGAGGAATTTTACGAAGGCGGAGTACTTAAAACTGCAAGGGAGTATGATTCATCCGGCAATTTGATTTACACATTTGGATACTGATATGAAAACATTAATCCTGATTCTATTGGCACTTAATCTTGTAATTCTCCCTCAAAATGGAGAAAAAATTGAAAGATATCCCTCGGGAATTCTGAAAGAAGTAAAACATCTTAAGAACAATAAACTTGACGGGGTGGTAAGGCAATATTATCCTGCCGGTATTCTTGCATCCTCTACGACTTACAAATCGGGGGTAAAAGATGGTGAATCGACTAATTATGATTCCACCGGTATTCTTAAAGAATTTTTTATCTATCACAACGATAAACTTAACGGGAAGTTTACCACATATTATTCGGGTGGGAAACTGAGGGAAGAAGGAAATTACCTTGATGGAGTTTTCTCAGGTGATTATGCCTCATATCATGAAAATGGCAAAATTAAGAGTAAATCTTCCTTTATTTCAGGGAAACTTGAAGGTGTTTCGTTTGAATATTATGAATCAGGTGCTCTTAAGGGGGAACTGCTTTATGTAAATGGTGTTCAGGAGGGGATCACAAAATGGTATTACGAATCTGGTGAACTTCTTGGTGAATATCCCTATACCTCAAGTAAAATACATGGAACAGTTAAAGAATATTATCCTTCAGGTAAACCAAAAGCAGTAAAAGACTATATTGGTAGCAAAGCTGAAGGAATTCATAAAACCTGGTTTGAAAATGGAAATTTAAGCAGTGAAATCAGTTATAAAAACAGTTTAAAGGTTGGACCCTCTAAAACCTGGTATGAATCGGGAAAAATCTGGACTGATCAGACCTGGGTGAACAACCGTCTTGATGGAGAATCAAAAATCTATTTTGAGTCGGGCGAATTATGGTCGGTGGATTTATATGAAAAGGGGGTTCTTAAATCGTCGAAAGAATACGATTTGAGTGGTAAATTAGTTGGCGAAAAAGTTTATTAATACGGTTGAGATGTTTGTTTTCAACACAATCAAAACGGTATGGAATTTTGAATGAGGAGTAGAAATTGAACAAAAGCAGGTTTAATGTCGGGTTACTTCAGCTTCAGATTGGAGAAAACCTTGAAGCAAATGTAATACATGCAGTTGAGGCAGTTCGCGAAGCTGCACGGAAGGGTGCAAATGTTATTTGTTTACCGGAGATATATCGTTCCCAATATTTTTGTCAGAAGGAAGATATTGATCTTTATGAACTTGCCGAGACCATCCCCGGTATCTCAACCGATGTGTTTACAAAAATTGCAAAAGAGACCGGAACATATATAGTTGTACCTGTATTTGAAAGAAGGTCAACGGGGGTTTATCACAACAGTCTGGCTTTTATTGACGATGATGGTGAAATTCAGGGAATTTACAGGAAGATGCACATCCCTGACGATCCTGCATACTATGAGAAGTATTATTTCACTCCCGGCGATTTGGGATTTAAGGCTTTTAATACTAAATACGGCAAGATTGGCACTTTGATTTGTTGGGATCAATGGTTCCCCGAGGGAGCCAGAATAACCTCAATGCTTGGCTCTGTTATGTTGTTTTATCCAACAGCGATTGGCTGGCATCCTTATGAAATTGAAGAACATGGCAAACAACAAAGAGATGCCTGGATGACTGTTCAAAGAGGTCATGCTGTTGCCAATGGTGTTTATGTAGCTGCCGTGAACAGGGTGGGATTTGAACAGCCAGTAAAAGATCAGGCGGGAATAAAATTTTGGGGTTCTTCATTCCTTGCCGATCCACAGGGAGTTATTATTGCCGAGGCACCTTCCGACCGCGAAGCTGTAATTGTGGCAGAGATCGATCTGGAGAAAATAGAATACATCAGGCGCAATTGGCCCTTTTTCAGGGACCGAAGAATTGATGCATACGGTGATATTACAAAACGATTCCTCGAAAACTGATTTTTAACAAAGGTATAGTCCCGATGACACAAAAGAAACCTGCTTATATGATGCCCGCTGAGTTTGAAAAACATTCTGCAACAATTCTTGGCTGGCCCCACAATAAAGAAGACTGGCCCGATAAGTTTGAGCCGATTCCCTGGGTTTATACCGAGATCGTGAAAAAACTTGTGCCTTTTGAAAAGGTGGTAATCATCTATGATACCGACAAAAGATTAGAAGGGATCAAACTAAAACTGAAGATGGCTGAGGTTCCGGAAGAAAATCTGATCTTCATTAAATCTGCTACCGATCGTGGCTGGATGAGAGATTCGATGGCTCAGTTTGTAAAAACAAAAAACGAGGTTTTTGGTTGGGATTTTGGTTTTAATGCCTGGGCTAAATATGATAATTATAAAAAAGATGCCAAATCTTCCAGGATTTTACTCGACAGTTTAAATATCCCTTATGACATACCCGTTTATAACGATACAAAAGTTGTTCTCGAGGGTGGGTCAATAGATGTTAATGGCAAGGGAACTTTGATCACCACAGAAGAGTGTCTTCTTGATCCTGTTGTTCAAACGAGAAATCCCGGTTTTACCAAATATGATTATGAATTTGCTTTCAGAGAATTTTTGGGAATATCAAATGTCATTTGGTTAAACAAAGGTATTGTTGGGGATGACACTCATGGTCATGTTGATGATCTCTGCCGATTTGTGAATCCCACCACAGTTGTCATCTGCGATGAAGACAATAAAAAAGATGAAAACTACAGACTTCTGAAAGAGAACATTGATAGGCTTTCATCGGCACAGCTTGAGGACGGTTCAAAACTTGAAATTGTGACGCTACCGATGCCTGAACCGGTAGTATTCGACGGAATGAGACTTCCGGCGAGCTACGCCAATTTTTATATTGCAAACGGTACTGTTCTTGTCCCAACATTTAACGATCCAAACGACCGAATTGCTCTTGGCACATTGGCTGAACTATTTCCCAAACGCAAAGTTGTTGGGATTAGTGCGGTTGACCTTGTTTGGGGGTTGGGCACTCTTCACTGTCTCACTCACGAAATCCCGTATGGGAAAAATCTGAATTTCTAAAAATTTCCGGATTCCCGGTGTTGTAATTGGATTTGATGTCCCGTTCGACACCGGTCCCTCCCTGAATCCACCCGATATTCTTCTTAAATAATAATACATTCCTGTCTTTACATCGGAGATTAGTAATGCATTCCTAATATTACCTATAAAAATAGTATCGTATTCCTAATTACAGACAGAATATTAGTAACGCATTCCTGATATTTCACTAAAAATTAGTATTGTAATCCTAAGATTATGTGTTATATTAGTATTGCATTACTAAGGATTTTTTATGATTGAAGAATTATTCAGTCTGAGTTCACAATTGTTGAACATCTACAATCGAGAGTTTATCAGATATTTTGTAGAGAAACACGAATTATCAAGTCGCTTTTCTATTATTCTGGGCCACAGAGGAGTTGGAAAAACCACGGCTATAATTCAATATATCCTCTTGAAATATAATGGTGATCGTGCCACAAAAAAGGCGATTTACATTCAGGCCGACCATTTTCTGATAGGTGATCGTTCTTTGTACCGAATAGCTGAGGAGTTTTCGTTAATGGGAGGTGAATTGATCTGTTTTGATGAAATTCACAAATATCCCAATTGGTCAATGGAGTTGAAGAGTATTTATGATACTTTTCCGAATCTAAAGATAATTGTGTCCGGTAGTTCATTGTTGGAAATTGCCAAAGGAAGCCACGATCTAAGTAGAAGAGCGATTGTTTATAAGATGTATGGACTTTCATTCAGGGAGTTTTTGGGGTTAAAATATCAAATCAGATTCCCTCAGATTACCTTGGATGAGTTGATTCAGAATCATGAAACTTTGAGTTTAGATATAAAATCTAAAGTGGAAGAGGATGGACATAAAATCCTTCAATTGTTTTATGAATACTTAAAATATGGTTATTACCCTTTTTTCTTAAATTTTGAGGACAGGGTGCTTTATCATGCGGCACTGGAACAGAATATCAAGACTACTCTAGAAAGTGATCTGCTTGCGGTATATCCGGAACTTTCGGGAGTAAGCATAAGAAAGATAACAAAACTTTTAGCGATAATGAGTGGGTTGGTTCCGTTTACGCCAGATCTTGTCAAGTTGAAAAAACTTTTGGATATCGGTGATGAAAGAACTCTGAAAACCTATTTTAATTATTTAGAAAATGCAGGGATCATCAATCTACTGTATCGAGACAAAGATAATTTTAGACAGATGGCAAAACCGGAAAAGATGTACTTTAACAATACAAATCTGCTCTATTCCATTGGCAGATTTTCGACGATTGATCAAGGGAATTTGCGTGAGACTTTTTTCTTAAATGCAATTAAACCTCTTCATGAAGTTACCTACTCACAACGAGCTGACTTTCTTGTGGATGGGAAGTTTACTTTTGAGATCGGAGGCAAGTCGAAAGATTTTTCACAAATCAAAGATGTTGAGAACTCATTTATTGTCTCCGATGGAATTGAAGCAGGGTTTGGCAGGAGAATCCCGTTATATCTCTTTTCGTTTTTGTATTAACTGAATGGTATCGGGGAATCATTATAAATGAAACAGGGTACATGAATCATAATTCATAAAATAATTGACTAATCAGGCTCCAAAGTGTTGCATAGGAAGTTTAATCGATTTATATTTGAATAATGATTCATAAATTTTTTTTATTTCTGGAGATGAAATGAGAGTTAAAGAAGGCACTAAAGAAAAAGATATTCTTGAAGCGGCGATAAAAGTATTTGCTCAGCACAGTTATCATGGTGCAAAAATGTCGAAGATTGCTGAAATTGCAAATGTTTCGATTGGTACACTCTACCTTTATTATGTAAACAAAGAAGATCTGCTTGTAAAAGTATTCGAGAATCTTTGGAAAAAACTTTATGTTGAGATCGAGTCTCTTGCGATGAGAGAAGACCTTGGGGTTACAGAAAAGCTCGATTATTTGATCGACCTTTTCTTCGATATTTTTTCCAACAATCCCGATCTCGCAACAGTATTTGTGAATGAACAACATCATGTGATGCGTAACGCCGAAGTGGATGTAATGTATTACCACGACTTCATGGCAAAAGCCGAGTTGATAATCCTCGAAGGGATTAAAAACAAAAAAATCAATCCCAATCTGAATGTAAAGGTTCTTCGCTTTTTCATTCTTGGCGGCATAAAACTTCTGCTTGATATCTGGGCACAAGAACCCAAACTTGTTCCACTTAGTGCTATAAGAATTAATGTAAAAACAGTGATTAAAAAAGGAATTCTTAATTAGTTAAGTTTTGTCCGAGGGCTATGACATAATAAATGTCAGTGAAAACATTTATTGAATCTTAGCCCTTCCGGGGTTCTCTGCTTAACGAATAAGGAAAACGACGCAATAAAATGAAAAATGAATCATATTTAATTATCTTTTGGAATAGAAGATGAAACTCAGAAAAATTTTAAGAATAACGGGGTTGTTTGTTCTCGGGACAATGGTTATCCATCCTCAGAGTAAGGGAGAAAAGATAGACCTTGAGTATGCGATAGAATCTGCCTTAAAAGGCCATCCCAAAATAAAACAGATGGAAACAGCACTGCAAAAGAGTGAAAAAGGAAAAGATGATGCTTTTGGCAATTTTCTTCCCGAGATCAATCTTGGTTATTCATTTACTCACCTGAACGAACCAATCAGTATCGACCTAAACCCGATCAGGGATGCGATGATAACACTTCAGTCGAAAAATCAGGCTGAATTTGCGAATATCTACAGATTAATGGGTGGAGGAGCTCCATTAACCGATGCACAAAAATCGGCTCTTGCAGGTAATTATGCGGGCCAACTAAATTCACTTTTACCTGAATTTAGAACAACTCTTAAAAAACAGGATTATTGGACAGCCACAATCACCGGTGTTCAACCCCTGTTCACGGGTGGTAAGATTTTGGCAGCCAATAATGTGGCGGATCTTGAATATTCCGCCGCAAATCTGGAATTGCAAAGGGTTAAAAACGAAATCACCACAGAAGTGATAAATAATTACCTCACAGTTGTGTTTTTAAAGGAGTTAGTGAAGGTAAGGACTGATGTTACAGCGGGGATGAAAAAGCATGAGGAGAGGGCAGGGAAGATGCTTGCAGAGGGGTTGATCGCCAATTACAATTATCTCCGTGCAAAAGTTGCAGTGTCTGAAGCCGAAAGAAATCTTTTCAATGATCAAAAAAACCTTGAACTGGCGATTTTGGCATTAAAAAATTCGATGGCGATTGAGGAAACCCGTGAGATTATAATTGATGACTCATTTGTGACGACAACTCTCCTTGAGACGGAAGCATTTTATTCGCAATTAGCAAAAGAAAATCATCCAATCCTGAAGTTGATTGAGTTAAAAAAGGAAATGGCTGCTGAAAAAGTGAGTGTTGACAAGTCAAAGTTTTTACCAACAATTGCAGCTTTTGGGAAGTATGAATTGTATCCGGAATATCTTTCAGCTATGGAGCCCCGCTGGGCTGTAGGAGTGTCATTAAATCTAAATCTTTTTAATGGATTTCAGGACAAAGCAAATTTACAGAGCAGCAAACTGCTTGAGAAAGAGATTGGATATATCGAACAGGATGCAACCTCCAGGATAAATTTGCTCGTTCAAAAACAGTATCGCGCTTCAGAGAATTCAGCAGAACGATTTAGAATGGGTGCAGCGTCACTTGAGCTAGCAGAAGAAAACCTGAGACTGAATGAAAAACGCTTTGATACGGGGCTGGGGACTTCTCTTGAGGTGGTGGATGCCCGGCTTATGCTTGAAAAGAATAAAATTGAATTAAAAACAGCACTGTATGAATACTACAAAAATATTTGTCAGTTATTGGAGACAAGTGGAAAACCTGAAGATTTTTTAAGAATTTGGTTATCGCAAGGAGAAAAAATTAAATGAAAAAGATAAAATATCTTGGAGTTCTTTTAATTCCTGTAACTCTGATTGTTGTCGGAATAATCTTTCTGAACAAAACGGAAGAGAAAAATGGCAAAACCCTGGTGACCGGAATGGTTGAAGCGAGGGATATTGATGTTGCGTCAAAAATCGCCGGTAGAATTGCAGACATCTATTTTGAAGAGGGAGCAGTTGTAAACAAAGGTGATGTCCTTGCCACGATTCAAAGCCGCGAACTTGACGCAAAAGTGGAACAGGCACAAAATCTTCGGAATGCCGCCAAAGCGAAATTGGATATGGCACATAACGGAGCAAGACCTGAAGAAAAGGAAGCCGTTCAGAAACTTTACAACCAGGCTCAATTTCAATTTGATCTTGCGTCAAAAACATGGACGAGAATGCAAAATTTGTATGGTGAACAGTTGATTTCAGCGCAAGAGCGGGATGTTTATGAATTTCAGTATAAAGCTGCACAGGAACAACTGTTTGCTGCAAAAGCCAAATATGATCTTGTTTTGGCAGGAGCCCGTCCCGAGGAGCAGGAGATGGCAAAAAGCAGTTTTATGCAAGCCGAAAGTGGAGTTAAAGAAGTGATTGCCTACCATGATGAGTTAACAATTAAAGCTCCGGTAAGCGGTGAGTTAAAGAAAAAAATCGTAGATGTTGGTGAGATAGCTTCAGCAGGCTACCCCGTTTTCACAATACTTGACATAAGTGATGTTTGGGTAACAATTCAACTTAAAGAAACGATGCTTCAAGGAATAAAAAAGGGAGATATCTTAAAAGGGAAAATTCCGGCTCTTGGCAACAAGGAATATGAATTTGAAGTGTTCTATATCGCTCCGATGGGTGAATTTGCAAACTGGAAACCTACAAATCAGAAATCAGATTTTGATATCAAAACTTTTGAAATAAGGGCAAGACCAAAAGACAAATCGGTTGTGATAAGACCCGGTATGAGTGTAAAATTCGAATTCTGAAATCAAATCGATGAAAAATCCTGTATTTATTAATGAAATGGTCAAAGAGGCGAAGAGGATTGTGGATACCCGGTCACTTATGCTCATTACCGTGGTAGTGCCTCCCATCCTCTTCTTTCTCTTTGCTTATTTATATCAAAGTGCATTGGTAAGGCAAATTCCGATCGCCATAATCGACAATGATAACAGTGTGATCTCAAGAACTGTAATTTCCTCATTTGGAGCTTCGCCTTCTTTTGCGATCAAGAGTTATTATTCCTCAATTGAGGAAGCAAAAGAGGGGATGATTTCCGGAGAAATTGACGGAATTGTATTCATTCCCAAGAATTTTGAAAGGGATATGAAAAAGGGGAGACAGGTGAATCCCGTCGTTTTTGCCAACGGCATCAATGTCATAAAAAGCAATTATCTGATGAGTGATGCAACAAAAATTTTCAAAACCATTTCGGGTGGAGCCCTGCTTAAAAAATTCAGGTCATCAGGGATGACTGAAATGCAGGCAATGGAAATTATCAGCCCCGTCAGGTACGACATTCAGACTCTGCATAATTCGAACTACAGTTACAGCGATTTCCTTGTTCCTGCCCTCTGTGTTTTTGTAATTTTTATGAGTCTTTCACTCGCCGGTGCCACTGTTTTTAACAATGAAGTAACTGAAACAGGAGTTTTAACAGATCAATTAAAATTTCCGGTAAGCTCTGTTTTTGGGAGGATTCTTCCCTGGCTTTTGGTAAGTGCAGCGGATGCGATGGTTTTGATCGGGTTGATTTTTCCAATTTTTGGGATAACAATGAGGGGTAGTTCAATCGACCTGTTTTTATATACCCTTATATTTGGGATATCAAGTGTGCTTCTTGGGATGTTTGTCTCTGTAATATTCAAAAATGTTATGATGGCAACTCAGGTGATTTTGTTTTTTACAACTCCTGCTTTTGTGTTTAGCGGGTTAACCTATCCAATCTGGGCGATGCCGGGGGTTCATCAGATATTCGCCAATTTGATTCCCTACACTCACTTTCTCGATGGATTCATCAGGATATATCTGATGGGAGAGCCATTAGGTGAACTTGGGGCACCATTAAATTTACTGATTGCCGGAATACTGATCCCTGTAGGGGCAATAATTCTCATATTAAAATTTAAGAGTATCACGCAACAGCGTTATGTTGGAGCAGTTGAATGACCTCAAAAATAAAAGGCTTTTTTGCCATCCTCAGAAGGGAACTCATAGCTCTGGTCAAAGATCGTGACATAATGATCCTTGTGCTCATCGCTCCTGTTTTTTATTCGATTTTCTATTCAACTATTTATCTCAATAAAACCGAATTTGAGATTCCTGTCGTGGTGTTTGACAAAGATGAGTCGAGTCTTTCTCGACAATATCTCAAAGATTTGGATGCCCACCAATTAGTTGAAGTTGCAGGTCATGTCACCGATCTCTCCGAAGCAGAAGACCTTCTGAAAAAGGAAAAAGTTCAGGGGGTGATTATCGTTCCTGAGGATTTTGAGAATGCGATTAAATCGGGCAGACATGTAACAGTAAAAGTTCTACTTAATACCCACAGATTTCTCCATTCAAATGACATCAATAAAGCAATTAATGAAATTGGATTTGCATGGACAGAGCAGATCCGGATGAAAACATTTAATCTGAAGGGAATACCAACACATCAGGCAAGAGATTTGGTAGAACCCGTTAAAGAAGAGATCAGGTTTATGTTTAATCCGATGTTAACTTATGGTGATTTTCTTATTCCAGGGGTGCTGATATTGATTTTACAACAAACGCTTATCCTTGGGCTGGGACAATCAATTGCAAAAGAACGACAGGAAAACCGACTGGCAATATGGTATGAAGACGGTCACCACAGCACATCTGCAGCAATTACAGGAAAAACAATGATCTACCTTTTACTTTTTGTTGTTTATTCCTTCTTTTTCCTGACTTTTCATTACTGGTTTTTTGATATACCGTCGTATGCATCCTTATTTCAGACGATGTTACTGACAACAGGCTTCATTTTTATCAATATTTCATTTACCGTTTTGGTTGCATCATTTTTTAAGAATAAACTAAGTGTTTTGCAACTGGTTGCATTCACCTCCTATCCTTTCTTTTTCCTCACAGGATTTGCCTGGCCTGAACTTTCCTTCCCCCCTTTAATGGTTTGGCTTGGTGACCTGTTGCCAATGAAACCTTTCCTTTCTGCATTCATTAAAACCTTCAGAATGGGAGGGGATTTTAGTATAATTGTGCCCGAAATGAAACATCTGTTAATTCTTGCTGTGGTTTACACACTGCTTGCTTACATCAGGATGAAGTGGGTGTTTAAACATACTGAACCGGAAGAATAATAAATAAAACTTTATCTTCCCGGTTTGTAATGTTCCGGTAATGCAAAAATTATTAATTCCTTAGAGTCTCAAACACCCCCCAAAAAAAAGCTTAAAATAGAGTAACATATAGTTTTTTAACTTCTAAATAATAAAATTAATAATTTCTCTTGGCTATTATTCTTATTTAGACTAAGTTTAAATAACTCTTTAATATTTTTTTGAGACTAAAATGAAAACACTTAACAAATACACTATAACAGTAATATTCTTAACATTTTTTGCAACAAATTATTGTTTACAAGCATTATCCATTGGAGACCCTGATACTAAAAAATTCACTATTAGTGGTAAAATAGTTGAACACAAATCCGGACTCCCACTCTACGGAGCCAATGTTGTTGTCAACGGAACCATGCAAGGATGTGCCACCGACCAGGATGGAAATTTTAAGATTGACGGGATCAGGAAAAATGAGGTAAAAATCATTGTTTCCATGATCGGTTATAAATCGGAGAATTACACTATAAATTTACTTGAAAAAGAGTCAGGATATAACTTTTCACTGATACCTTCACTTCTCGAAATGGGGACTGTTGTTATTACGGGAACCAATTCGCGTCAACTTTATGAGGATGCTTCGGTTAAAACTGAAATTGTGACCAAAAAATTGATTCAGCAACAGGGGGCGTGTAATCTCGCTCAGTCTCTTGGACTTCAAACAGGTGTTATGGTTGAAAACGACTGTAACAACTGTAACTTCACTCAGGTCAGAATTCTCGGTTTTGATGGTAAATATTCCCAGATACTGATTGATGGTGATCCCGTTGTCAGTTCATTGGGTGGAGTTTATGGCCTTGAACATTACCCTCAAGAAATGATTGAACAGATTGAAATAGTGAAGGGGGGAGGTTCAGCACTTTATGGTGCAGGAGCTGTTGCCGGTACAATAAATATGATTACCAAACGGCCGGCATTCAACAGGTCGAGAATTGGTTTCTCGGGTAACTCGGCAGATGGTTCTTACGACCAACAAATAGGTGCTGTTGCGGAACTCGTCAGCGAATCAGGAAATTCAGGTTTGTTCATTTTTGGTTCAACCCGTTCCAGAGCACCATACGACAGGAACAAAGATGGTTTTACCGATCTCGGAAAACTTGACAACGAGACAATTGGAGTTAACAGTTTCTTCCGCTTGTTTGATGGCTCGGAACTTGACATTTCGTTCCACAGGATTTTTGAAGATCGACGGGGAGGTTCCGATATGGAAAAACCGGTTCATGAAGCGAGGGTTGCCGAGTGGACAAAACATTACAAATGGGGTGGAAAAATTAAATGGAATCAAAATATTGGAAGCGATTTCAGGTATAGTATAAACTATGCATTCAGTGTGTTAAAAAGAGATTCATATTATGGTGGATTAGCAGACGATTCACCCGAGGCCAGGCTTCAGGCGCTTGGATATTACGGATTCTCGGAAAATCCACTTCACACCGGTGGGGCACAATTTCAATTTTTGACTTATGGACACAGTTTCACCGGCGGAATACAGTATAATAACGATAAACTGCTTGACCAGAGCGTCTCATCCGCCGCATATTATGTGGATGAAGTATTCGAAAATCTTGGAGTTTTTATTCAGGATGAATTTTCACTTGGCAAGAACAATGAACTAAATCTTGTAGCAGGTATCAGATTTGATAAACATTCAGCACTCGAAAACTGGATTCTTTCACCCCGAATAAGTCTGAAATATCAGATTCTTGAATCATTAAAATTCAGAGCCGGTTATACTTCCGGATTTAAGGCTCCTCAAATATTTGATGAAGATCTTCATATTTGTGGGCTTGAGGGAACCCAGAGAGTAATCAGAAACGCTGAGGGATTGCGTGAAGAGAGAAGTTCAACTGTAAGTGCAGGAATTGAATTCCTTGATTTTGTGATGGATATCCCGGTTATGTTGGGTATAACAGCATTTCATACTGATCTGCTTGATGCATATTCAGACGAAATGGTTGCAAAAGACGGGAATATTGAGTTCTGGAAAAGGATCAACAGTTCTGGTGCTTATGTGAGAGGGCTCGAGATCGACTTTGGGGTTAAACCTGTAAGTAAACTCGAACTTCGGGCAGGATTAACAATTAAAGAAAATAAATACAATGATCCAACTACTGATTTTAATACCACTCAATTTTTAAGAACTCCTGATAATTTTGGATTTGTAAGGATATCATGGGAACTTGAAAACGGATTTAGTTGCTTTGGATCAATGAAATATTCAGGAAGTATGTATGTACCACATGAGATTAAAGTTGACTTTCAGACAGAGCCGCTTCTTGAGTTAGTGAAGAGTCAATCGTTTGTCGAGTTTGATCTTTCAGTTTCAAAAACAATCGAAATTCTCCCTAAAACAAATACAATAATCACAGTTGGAGTAAAAAATCTGACTGATGCATTTCAACCTGATCTCGATTATGGAGTATCAAAAGACCCCGGATATATTTATGGTCCCGGCTCACCAAGAACATATTTTGTAAATATTAACCTTAACCTGTAGTTCGCATAATAAAAAAAGGCTGTCCGAATTTTTCCGGACAGCCTTTTGTAATTTAATTAGCTTTAATTACGCAGTAACAGTTTCCTGTTCAAGAACTTTTGTAAATTCTCTTGCTTCTCTTCCGATGTGGGCACCTTTATGATAGGCATAACCGGTAATCAGAGGCATTGCAATGGTAGCTTCTGCATAAACCATTTGTTCATAAACAAGATCAACCTTGCCCCATGAACTGGCTTCTTTAAGAGTGCTTCCTGAGAGTGCTCCGTCTCTTTCATCTGCCACAGTAACCTGAATTGCATATTTATGCATTGGTGCATCACCTTCAAGAATTTCAGCAGCGACTACGATATCCTGTGTGAAATTCTTGGGAACTCCGCCTCCAATCATATAGATTCCGGATTCTCCACTGGCAATTTTGATTTTTGTTAACTCAAGGAAGTCTTTTGCAGCATCAAGTGTAACATGTGACTTTGGATTTTTGGTCTGGTGCATAACAAAACCAAATCCTGCTGAACAATCACTGAACGCAGGAACAAAAATTGGAACATTCTTTTTGTAACATGCATAAATTATGCTGTCATCACACTTGGGACCCACAGTATCAAGATATTTTCCAAATTCTTTCAGGTATTCTCTGGAGGAATAAGCACCTGGCTCCATTGAATCGAATATCTGAGCTGTTGTTTCGTCGCAGATTCTTAATTCATCTTCATCGATATATGTATCATAAATTCTGTCGATGGCAAGTTCTCTTAATTCGGCATCATCTACAAACGGAGTACCAATATAATGTTTAAAGCCAAGTGCCTCGAAGAAGTCCTGATCGACCATATTTGCACCGGTTGAGACGATTGCGTCAACCATATTGTTCATAACCATGTCGTAAACAACTTTTTTAAGACCTGCAGAGAATAACGATCCGGCTAAAGTAAGAATAACAGAGCAATCTTTATCACGAAGCATCATATCATAAATTCTGGCGGCTCTGTTAAGGTTACGAGCCTGGAAAGCCATTTTCTCCATTGCATCTACCAATGGGGCTACATTGTGTTCTTTAATGTCAATATGTTCAATTACACTGTTCAAGTAATCTGACTTTTGGGACATTTATTGTGACTCCTTCTGCTGAAGTGTGAAATAAAAAATAATTAACCTGCAATAAAGTAATATCTTTTAGAAAATACAATCAAATTAGATGAAGCAGGGAATTTTCCTGATGAATTATCAAAATTGTTGTTCCTTAAAAAAAAAATTTGAGAATATCTTACAATAGATATTGGAATTCAAATAAATTATTACTAACTTGCGAGAGCATATTGTGATCTATATCAAAAACCCCAACTGATGATTTTAATTCATAGTGATACTTGCAGTTGTCGTTTTAATTTTAAATAGAAATTCTATTTCGGGCGGGATTATAAACAACTTTTCGTCCGGTTTTAATTAAATAAGAATCTAAACAACTCATCATCAACAAATTAATTTGAGGCAACAAATGAAAAAATTGTTCCTTGTTGTATTCACCCTTTTCTTTGTAACAGGAATTGCCTGGGCGCAAAACGGTGCTGAAAAGAATGTAACGGGTAAAACTTACACAACCGCAGAAAAAATGAAAATGGATATGCTTGGCTATCCTGCAACCGATTGGTCACAAGGCAACCCACACCATGTAACAGGTATTGTTAAATGGTCACAGGGATTTGAAGACCCAACTTTCCCTCCAACAGGATGGGCAGTTCATGCACTCGATGGTGGAGCCTATACCTGGGAGCGTTATACATCATCACCTCTGTTTGGTTCAGCCTCGGCTGCAGTCAGATGGGAATCCGCATCTCTTGCAAACGATGATTGGCTCGTAACACCATCATTCCTCGTTGACGCAGCAGATAAACTTAACTTCTATGGTGTTGGTTCATCTACCTTCCTTGATTCAGTAATTGTGCTTGTATCAACAACCGGCGGAGTTCCTCCAACAGGATATACCAGAATCGCAGCTTTCAGACCTTTGGCAGCTCCTGCTCAGAGATTTGAAGTTTCACTCTCAGCTTTTGCCGGACAGACAATTTATGTTGCGTTCCAGTATAAAGAAACTGATGAATTGAGACTCTATCTTGACAGCATTTATGTTGAAACAGGCGTTCCTAATGATGTTGGTATGGTTTCACATAATGTTGGTGGCGAAATGAATGCCGGTGCTTTTACACCAATGGCTACTGTAAAGAACTTTGGTTCAGCTACACAGACATTTAATGTTACAATGACAATCAACCCCGGTGGCTATACTTCAACAAAGACCGTTACAGGTCTTGCAGCGGATCAGACACAGGATGTAACATTTGATTCATGGACTGCAGGAACAGGTTCCTTTGTCGGTAAAGCTTACACACAGCTTGCCGGTGATCAGAACCCTGCAAATGATACCTTAAGTCGTACAGCCCTCATTGTTGAATACATTTATGACAATGGTCCTCTTGTTACAAATCCGGGTGGTGGTTTTGGTGGTGCAGATCTTTCAGCTCTGCAGGCAACTACACTTAATATTCTTGGATATGGCTCACAACTTTCAGCCAACAACTGGGTAACAGACGACTTTACCATTCCTGCAAGCGAATCATGGTCAATTGACGCCTTTAAATTCTTCTCATATCAGACAGGTTCAACAACAACCTCAACCTACAATGCTGCAAGAGTTGTTATCTATAACGGCAGACCTGACCTCCCAACAAGTACGGTAGTATTTGGTGACGAGACTACTGAAAGATATGTTGGTTCTTCATGGACAAACATGTATCGTGCAACAGATGCTGCTCCAACCGGTAACACCAGACCGATCATGGGTATTCTTGCGAGTGCACCTGTTGTTCTTGGACCAGGTAACTACTGGGTAATGTACACCCTTGGTGGAACTGGTTCATCAGGTCCATGGGCTCCTCCAATTTCCATTCTTGGAACTTTTGAAACCGGAAATTCATGGGCAAGACAAGCTGGCACATGGTTGGCTCTCAGAGATTCAGCAACTGGTGCAACTTCCGGATATGCTCAAGGTATTCCATTCAAAATAGTTGGTACAGTTCAAGCAGTTCCTGTTGAATTGACCTCATTCATCGGTACAGTTATTAAAAACGATGTAACACTGGCTTGGACAACTGCTACAGAGACCAATAACATGGGATTTGAAGTTGAGAGAAAATCAGCTACCGGTTCATTTGAAAAAGTTGGATATGTAAGTGGCAATGGTACCACAACACAAGCCAAAGAATATGCTTTCATAGATGCAGGAGTTGCTTCAGGCAAATATTCCTACAGACTAAGACAAGTAGATTTCGACGGTACATCTGAATATTCAAATGCAATTGAAGTTGATGTTAATGTTCCTTCTGAATACAGCTTGACTCAGAACTTCCCAAATCCATTTAATCCTTCAACCTCAATTCAGTTTGCTCTGAAATCAGATGCAAAAGTTACCTTGAGATTGTTTGATGCTCTTGGTCAGGAAGTAAGAACAATACTTAACGACAATTATGCTACCGGCAACTATAAAATAGATTTCAACGCTACCGGCTTAAACAGTGGTGTTTATTTCTATACAATAGATGCTTCAGGTGTTGATGGCAGCAAATTCACTGCTACCAAAAAAATGATACTCATGAAATAAATTTCAGGTATTAGGTATTAGGGATTAGGTATTAAGTATTATTGCCTGATATCAGATTTTAACACTATCATTAAAAAGCTGCTCTTGAAAAAGGGCAGCTTTTTTTTTGTTTTGTGGCTTATTTGTAGTAGAAATATTTTCTATATTATTAGTATATTTAAGCAGAAAATTGTAATTTCCATTACGGATAATGTTCAGTTTGTAATAACTTATTCAAGAATAACTATCTTTCAATCATTAACAATGAGGTCAAAATGAAACAGTTTTTTCTGTTTGCAGCTTTTCTTTTGTTTGTGGTTACTTCGGTAAACTCGCAAAATCAAAAAGAATCGATTAAAACGCCAAAAGTCAATCCGGTTGGTACAGTCTTAACTGCAGGACAACCAACGGGATTGGCAGTTTCCTACATAGTTGAGGGCTTTGAGGATACTCTGTTCCCTCCTCCGGGATGGACAGCAACCACAACTCTTGGTACGGTTGTTTGGGAGAGAGAATATGGGTTCGGCCACACAGGCAATGCATCTGCATGGGCTAACTACTCAACTCCTTCTAATGAAAAATGGCTAATCACCCCCCAGGTTACGATAGTTGCAGGTGATTCCCTCTCATTCTGGATCAGAAGACAATATACTTCGGCATACCCACCCGACAGTCTTTTTATCATGGTTTCAACCACTGATGCAAACATTGCAAGTTTCACCACCACTGTGGCATCTTATGATGTTGCTAATGGTATTCCTAACGATTGGACAAGATTGGCAGCCTCGTTAAATGCATTTGCAGGCCAGAATATCTTTGTTGCTTTTAAACACCGCAATACAGATGGTAATGGTTTTAATATGGATGATGTTACTGTAGGTACACAAATTGTACCTGTTGAGCTTGTCTCCTTTACGGCTTCTGTGATAAACAACAGTGTAGTATTAAATTGGGCAACAGCCACTGAAACCAATAATATGGGTTTTGAAGTTGAAAGAAAATCAGCCAACAGTGAGTACTCAACAGTTGCTTTCATCAACGGAAATGGAACGACAACAAGCAGTAAACAATATTCGTTTACTGATGCAGGGCTTGTCTCGGGTAAATATAGCTACAGATTAAAACAAATCGATTTTGACGGTAAATTCGTTTATTCAAATGTTGTTGAATCTGATGTTAATGTTCCCGCTGAATACGGTTTATCTCAAAACTTCCCAAATCCATTTAACCCTTCAACCTCAATTGAGTTTACACTTAAAGCAGATGCAAAAGTAAACCTGAGATTGTTTGATGCACTTGGACAGGAAATCAGAACTATTGTTAACAACAGTTATGCAGCAGGTCAATATAAAATTGACTTCAATGCAGCCGGACTTAACAGCGGTATCTATTTTTATACTCTTGATGCTTCAGGCATCGATGGCAGCAAATTCACTGCCACCAAAAAAATGATACTGATGAAATAGGTATTAGGTATTAAATATTAGGTATTATATTTTTAATATCTGATACTGAAATTTTTAATAAAGCTGCTCTTGAGAAGGGGCAGCTTTTTTTATTTAACCCGGCTGTCGGGTTGAACTCCAATTTTTGGCGTGGAAGTTAATTGAATAAGTGGTAATTTTGATGGCTAAATGGTTAAATTCTGAAACAAATGAGGATGTAATTAAGTTAAATATTTAAGATGAACACTTATATTGAAGAGAAAAGTAATTTCTCAAAATCGTTTTTTATTTCCCTCACACTTCACATTTTGATTGTGGTTGTTGCTTTTGCAGTTGCAGGCGTTACACCACCGGCAAAATATGGAACTACGACGGTTTTAAATATGGAATTTATGGATGGTGATAATCAGGAAATTAAGCCGGAGACCATCCCTGAGGAAAAACCTGAAGTTAAACCTGTTGAGAGGGAAAATAATGATCCTGTTTCAGAAAAGGTGAAAGAGAAAACTCCTGAAAAAGTTACAGCCCCTAAAGGTATGATTGCAGGTGCATTTGACGCAGTTGATTCCAATCTTCTGAATCTTGAATATAAAGAGAGTTCACTCCATGTTAAGATCAGTTATTCAGCAGGATGGACTTTCCTTGACAATAATGAACGATCAAAACTTGATGCAGTCACTTTTTGGAATCCTAATGTTCCAAATTCCCCATGGGTGCAACTGAAAGTTGTTGACAAATATCTGTTTAGAGAAAGCAGATACAAAACCAAAGAAGAATTTGACAGTTACACAGCTCACTATAATAGTGAAGAAGAACTTGAGGGAGATGTTAAGTTTGAAGTTTATCTGAGAACTGATTCATCCGAAGACTACATCATAACATTTCGTGTTAAAGGACGAGATGCTTTCCGACAATACCGCCCCGTATTTATGGCCATGCTTAAAAGTTTTAAGTTTGGTCTCTTTTAAAACATTGATATAAACCCAAAGTCTGACTAAATTTAGGTTTATCATTTTTTAAATTCCCATAATGAGTATAAGATTAGAGAATGTCACCAGGCTCTTTGGTGAGCAGTATGCTGTTAACGACATTTCATTTGAAGTAAAAACCGGAGAAATAGTCGGTTTTCTTGGACCAAATGGTGCAGGAAAGACAACTACCATGAAGATGATCACCGGTTTTCTCGCCCCCACGGCAGGAAAGTTATTTATTAATGATCAGCCGGTCTGGGAGAATCCAGGGGCTGTAAAAAAAATAACAGGTTATCTCCCCGAGAACAATCCTCTTTATTACGATATGTATGTTACCGATTATCTGGAATATGTTGCCGGGTTGCAACAGATGGAAAAGGGTTTGATACCTCAAAGAGTGAGAGAAATGGTTGTTGTTTGTGGACTCGACAAGGAAAAGCACAAAAAGATTGGTGAACTCTCCAAGGGTTTCAGACAAAGGGTGGGTCTCGCTCAGGCTTTGATTCACGACCCTCAAATATTAATATTGGATGAACCAACAACCGGGCTTGATCCAAATCAGATTATCGAGATCAGAAATCTGATTAAAGAGGCGGGAAAAGAGAAAACTGTTATCCTTTCAACTCATATCCTTCCTGAAGTGGAGGCAATGAGTGACCGAATTCTGATCATTAACGAGGGCAAAATCGTTGCCGATGGATCGTCTGAAAGTTTAAGGAAAGCATCAGGCGAAGGCTTAACTGTAAGAGTTCGTTTTGATTCAGAATCTCATTCAGATGGAGTTATCACCGCACTAAAATCAATTTCCGGTGTAACTGCTGTCGACTTACTCAACGATAAAAACACATTTATTGTAGCGGGAGGTTCGGGAGAATTAAACAGATTGATCTTTCAATCAGCGATTGCCAACAATTTTGTTTTGTTGGAGATGACAACAATTGAAACCAAACTTGAAGATATTTTTAAAGAATTGACTACCACCTGAAAATGAATATTATATTTACCATCGCTAAAAGAGAGATAACACTTTTTTTCGACTCATTAATGGCTTATGTGCTCCTCGTTGTTTTTCTGGGATTTAGTGGATTTTTCACCTGGCTATATGGAACAGATGTGTTTTTTGCCGGTCAGGCATCACTTCAATCATTTTTTACTGCCGCTTACTGGATACTTTTCCTCTTCATTCCGGCATTAACGATGCGTACCATTGCTGATGAAAGCAAATCGGGCACACTTGAACTGCTCCTTACCAAACCCGTGACCGATTGGGAAGTAATTGTCGGTAAATATCTTTCGGTTATGGCACTTGTTGGTGTTGTACTCCTTTTAACTCTTCCATACTATTTTTCTGTTATGATTTTGGGCCCGGTTGATCACGGTGCAACAATTATGGGATATCTTGGACTGTTTTTGATGAGTTCTGCCCTCGCCGGAATTGGGATATTTGCCAGCAGTCTAACAAATAATCAGATCATTGCTTTCATCTCCTCTCTACTTGCAGGAATCTTTTTTGTTTTGATCTTCAACATCATATCTCAACAGATATTTGGCCCGGTTGGGGTAGTCATCAACTACCTCAGTATGACAGATCACTACGATTCAATTTCGCGTGGTGTCATCGATACAAGAGATATCATATATTTTCTATCCGTTACATTCCTTGGGCTCTTTTTTGCAAGTGCATCTCTCTCGAAGAGAAATATTATTGAGGAGGCAAATAAATGATTTCAAAAAAAACATTTTTGACGATCATTGGAGCTGTTATCGGAATAGTGATTTTGCTCAACATCTTCTCATATTTCTTTTATGCCCGGTTCGATTTCACAGCCGATAAGGCATATACCCTAAGCGAACCAACAAAAAACATTCTTGGCGGGTTAAAACAACCTGTTACTGTAACTGCTTACATCTCCACTGATCTTCCGCCTGACATTGCAAGAACCAAAGATGAATTTAAGGATATGCTTGCAGAATATGGATATCTTGCGGGTACAAATTTCATCTATAAAATAGAAGACCCCGGTGACGGAATCAAGGCAGAGGAAGACGGAATTACTCCTGCAATTTTGGATGTCCGTGAAAAAGATCAGGTAAAACAGCAGAAGATTTATCTGGGTGCAGTCATTAAATATGGCACCCGTAAGGAGATAATTCCCCTTATTCAGCCAGGAAGTTCCATGGAGTATGCCCTTACAACTTCAATCAAAAAGATGACGGCAGAAAATAAAAGCAGTGTTGGTTATATTCTGGGGCATGGGGAAGCATCTCTTCAAGCTGTGGCACAACTGATGCAGTCGCTCAGGGTTACTCTTGATGTAATTCCGGTTGATCTTTCTGATTCACTCTATATTCCTGAAGCGATTAAAACCATTCTGATAATTGCTCCCTCAACAGTTTATCCCGACGAGCATCTCGCTCTTCTCGAAAAATTTGTTGCCAGGGGGGGGAATATTGTTGCTGCCATTAACACTGTGGATCTTGATCAGCAGAGTGGTGAGGCAAAAAAACTTGAGACCGGACTTCCTGATTTCTTCAAAGACAAGGGATTAAATATCAAATCCGATTTTGTTCGGGATTTCAGTTGTGCATCAATAATGGTAAGGCAACAATCTGCGGGGCTTGAGTTCCAGATTCCGGTTAATTTCCATTATTTCCCGGTAATCACTCACTTTGCAAACATTCCACCTTTAAAAGGAATTGAGGGGCTTACCCTCATGTTTCCTTCAAGCATTGATTTTATCCCCCGATCCGGGATAAAATTTACTCCCCTTGCAGTTACTTCTGACAGATCAGGACTTGATGTTCTACCTCTTAAAATAGATCTGCAAAAGGAATGGACCGGTAGTGATTTTCAACTTTCTTACTTGAACACAGCGGTTATGGCTGAGGGCAAATTTGGCAGTGCAGTCAGTAAAATTGTTCTTATTTCGGATGGTGATTTTGTTGTTAACGGTGAAGGACAACAGGCGCAAAGCATTCAGGCCGACAATATCAACTTTCTTGCCAACTTGATTGAATTCGTAACTGATAATTCAGGACTTGCTCAGCTAAGGAACAAAGGTGTAACACAAAGACCAATTGACCCATCGATCGGGGAAGGTTCCAAAGCCATTATTAAATATCTTAATTTTCTTGCCCCGGTTATTTTTGCAATTTTATTTGGATTCTATCGCTACAGTAAAAGAAAAACAAGAAAAAAATTACTTTCTGAAGAGTCCTGGGCTGCTGAAGAGAAAGAAGAGGGTAACTGATGCTCTTTGCAAGGTCGGGCAACAGATTATACATTGTACTTGCTGTGGCTTTGGTTATTACTGTTACTGGAATCCTGTTGAAGTATTCCGGTAGTGAAGAAGGCGGAACCGGTGCAGGGATCCCTTCGATTGACACTGCAGGAATAAATAGAATTGAAATGATCCCCAAAGGGGGTAAATTGACAATATTTGAAAAGACCGGCGAAGATTGGGTAATCACTCTTCCGGGTGGGGGAACAAAAAAAGTTGCGGCAGACGGGGCAAAGATATCCTCAATGATTTCAACTGTTGCAGAATTAAAAGTGATTAATCTGGTTTCCAGAAAAAAGGAAGACCTTCCAGGGTTTGGACTCGACACCGGAACAACATCAATAAAACTCTTCTCAGGCGGACATAGTAAATTTGAATTATTGATTGGTAAAAGTGAGATGCTTTCACCGCAGGAGATGGGTACTTATGTTAAAATGAATGATGCCGACGATGTTTATCTGGTTTCAGGATTTCTTGACATGTCGTTTAATTCTGATATGACACTCTACAGACAAACACAACTCACTTTCGGCGGGGCTGAATCGTGGCAGGAGATAACCTTCAGTGGAGTTGAAAATTTCTCATTAAAAAGAAATGTGACAGATTGGGTGCTCGGGGACAAAAAAGTTGATTCAACCTCGATAGCTGACTATCTAAAACAACTTACCACTCTCGAGGCGAGAAACTTTGCTGACGACATTGACTATAGTAAACTGGGTAAGCCCAACTCCCAACTAAAAGTTAAAACTGTTTCAGGAAGAAAATTTGAAATTTCAGCTTATTTTAGTGGAAATGACACATTGATATCTACATCAATGGGTAAAGGAAATATCTATAGAAGCAGTAAAGAAGAGCCTTTGTATTTTCGGATATTTCCCGGTTTGAAGAGGTTGGAGTAATTTTGCAAGAATATAAAAGGAGCCTTTTATGGTAACCCTGAAGCCCGGAATATTTGCCGGATTCGACAATATAGTGTGTGGCTTTTCAACAATTATTGATGAAGGAGCCGAACCACCATTCTATTTTAATCAGTCACTCTCTGTTGGTGATGACGAAGAAAAAGTTTTATCAAACAGGAAAAGATGGGTGAGGAGTCTGGGATTAAAGCCGGAAAATTGTGCCACCCAAAAACAGGTACACGGTGACAAAATCAGATTTATTACCGAAGGAGGGATGAAGGGTGAAAGTGATGCAATGATTACCGATAAACCCGGAATTGCAGTTTTGATTAGCTCTGCAGATTGTCCCGCAATATTTGTTTACGACACAAAGCAGAAACTCGTTGCAGGAATTCACTCGGGTTGGAAAGGGACTTCACTGAAAATAGTGACCAAGACGATTAACACAATGAAAAACGGGATGGGCTCAAAACCTAAAAACCTCATTTGTTACATTGCGCCTGCCATTTCGCAAATCCACTATGAAGTTGGGGCAGAGGTTGCACAACTTTTTGACGATAAATATTTAAGACCCCACGGTGAGAAATTTTTATTAAATGTTCCCAGGGCTAACTATGATATGTTACGAAATGCCGGAATTCCAAAAGATAACATACAATTATCCCGCTTGTGCAGCTATCGTTACGATAATCTGCTTCACTCTTACAGAAGAGCCGGAGCACGGTCGGGAAGGGCATCGGGGATTATTGCCCTGAAAGAGATATGACAAAAGGAACTCCCCTTGTAATATTGGGGTATTTGGCGATATGTTTAATCTGGGGTTCAACCTGGCTTGTCATCAAGGTGGGGATGGAGTCGCTCACTGTGTTTTATTCAGCCGGATTCAGGTTTGTTCTCGCTTCAATTCTGATTTATGGTATAATGAAAACCAAAAAAATGTCATTGGACCTTAGTCCCGTTGCCACCAGAATCTATTTATATGCCGGTTTCTTCTCATTTTTAGTTCCGTTTGGGCTTGTTTATTGGGGGGAGCAATATGTCAATTCCGGGATGGCTTCTGTATTGTTTGCTGTTTATCCCTTTTGTGTTGCAATCGTGGCGCATTTTCGCTTGAGTGAAGAAGTTCTTAACAAAACAAAACTAACAGGGATGATTATCGGATTTGTTGGGATTATAGTGATTTTTTCTGACAGTCTGGCAATAAAGTTTGATCTTATGGAGACACTGGGAACAGCAGCTATTTTGATAAGTGCCCTTGTGCAGTCATTTATCGTTGTGATGATAAAAAAAGATGGTAAACAATTAAATCCGTTTTCGATGAATCTTGTGCCTATGGCAATATCAGCCGTGGGATTTATTTTGCTTGGTATCATTTTTGAAGATTTTTCTGCCAACACATTTGATTTGGCGGGAGTCGGTTCCGTGATTTATCTTGGAGTATTTGGCTCGATAGTGGCATTCACATCATATTATTGGCTGCTTAAGCGGGTCAGTGTTCTTATGATGTCTTTGGTTGCTTTTATAACTCCCATACTTGCCCTTGTGCTTGGATGGGTGTTCTATAACGAATCATTGACGACCACTCATTTATTGGGGAGTGTTCTCGTGCTTGTGGGTCTGTTTATTTCGCAGTTCGAGATTTTTTTCAACAAAAAAACGACAAATTAGATGATAAATATAATCAGAATAAAAAAAGCTTCTTTTTACGCATATCATGGTGTTATGCAGGAGGAGCAAAGAGTTGGTGGTAAGTTTGAGGCTGATATCGATATGTATATCGATTTTAGTGAGGCAGGAGTTTCGGATAACCTTCAAAAAACGATCAATTATGAAACTGTTTACAACTATATCTTAAGTATAGCGATGACCAAAAAAAGTTACCTCATTGAAAGGGTGGCTTATAAAATTTGTGAAGTGCTTTTCGAAAAATATGCCGGACTTGAGAGACTTATCGTGAGAGTGAGGAAAAACAACCCTCCTATTGGTGGTGTTGTTGATTGTGTTGAAGTGGAAATTGACACTACCCGTGAAGAGTTCTACAAATCATTTGTCCCGGAAACTGTAACTATAGACAGGATTAATTAAACGGAAACGATTGTTTATCTGGCTTTGGGAAGCAATTATGGAGATAAGTTAAAAAATCTTCAATTGGCTTTACAACAAATTTCAGAGCTTAAAAACACCCGGATAACTACTTTTTCAAAGATTTACGACACTATCCCTTACGGTGTTGAAGATCAGGGGGATTTCTTGAACATGGTGGTTTCAATTGAAACTGAAATTGAACCTGTGTTACTGCTCCATGAACTTAAGAACATTGAAAAAATAACAGGACGGATTAAAAGGGAAAGGTGGCATGAAAGAGAAATTGATATCGATATTCTTCTTTATGGTGACAGAAAAGTAAGGGAAGAATCTCTTACCATTCCCCACAAAGAACTTACAAAACGGGATTTCTTTTTAGTACCTCTGCTTGAACTTAATCCCGATTTAATTCTGCCGGGAGAAGGTATCTTTTTAAGCACCCTTAAAATAGTGGGAGAGAAATCTTATATTAAAGGTTGGAACAGGAATTTTTTTAGAATGAAAAGAGGTGTGGTTTTTCTCGATGAAAAGTGAGATCAATTATATTGCTGTTGAAGGAGTAATCGGCGCAGGTAAAACTTCCCTCGTGAGAAAACTTCAAGCTCGTCTTAATGCAACGATGATTTTGGAGAACCATGATGAGAATCCTTTTTTGGCAAAATTTTATAAAAACAGAAAAAGATACGCATTTCAGACTCAGATGTTTTTCCTGATCAGCCGTTACAAACAGCTCGAAGATTTGAACCAGGAATCAATTTTTTCAGAGTTCAGTGTTGCTGATTACATCTTTGAGAAAGACCTTCTTTTTGCTTATCTCAATCTTGACAAGGAAGAGTTACGACTATACAATGAGATTTTCCCCAAACTTGCTCAAAATCTTCGAAAACCCGACCTTGTAATCTATCTCCGTGCTGATGTTGAACGATTGCTTGCAAATATCAGGAAAAGACACAGAAGCTACGAAATCGACATCGATGAGCAGTATATCTCCGACCTTTATGATATGTATAACGAATATTTTTTAAGATATAACAAAACCCCTCTGTTGATTGTAAACTCTACAGAGATAGATTTTGTTAATAATGAAAACGACTTTGAAGAGCTTTATCAACAAATCTTCAGAGAAGACAGAACAAGAATTGAATATTTTCACCCTGAAAGCAAGGCATTTTTGTGAGAAAAGTTTTAATTGTATTAACCGGTATCCTGTTCTTTTATATAGTAAGAGTTTTCTTTAAAAGTATTAAGAAACAAGCAACACGAAGTCAGGGAAATTTTGGCACACAGAATGATGCCGGTTCCGGCAACCGTGTGAACAAAGGTAAGTCATTCATTTCCGACCGTGTGGTGGAAGATGCAGATTATGTTGAGATAAGCGGCGATCCCGCAAAATAGCCGATGAACAGATTTGTAAGGGCGTTCTACAGTTTCTCCTTTGCACCCCCTGCGTATAAGGAGGAATATGAGAAAAATCCGTCAAAAATATTAATTATCAGACAGCATAATCAGCTCGGCGATTTGCTTGCCAGCAATTCCCTTTTTCGGGCAATCAAAAATAAGTATCCTCATTCATCCCTTACATTAATTGTCAGTCCTGCAAACAAAGATGCGGTACTTAAAAACAAATACATCGACCGTGTTGTGGTTTTCAACAAAAAACAACATTTAAATCCTCTACAGTTAGCCCGATTTCTTTCCATACTGCGTGAAGAATACGACTGGGTACTGGTACCGGTAACAGTCTCGATTTCATTCACGAGCAACCTGATGGCCGGGATAACAAAGGCAAAACTCAAAGTTGGACCCAATTATCTGGATGGTGCTTTTAATGAGTCATCATTTTTCTTCAACAAAAAGATAAATTTTGATTGGAGGATGCATCCCGATTTAAACATTTCCGAACGGATACTTGATATTGTTAAACCACTCGGAATTGAACCGGCAGGTTATACTCCAGAAGTGAGTTTTGATGCGGAGGATGAAGTTCAGGCTGATAAATTTTTGAGTAGATTTGAGGAGTATCAGTCAAGATTGGTGGTTGGGTTGCACACAGGCGCCGGAAAACTCCCAAACCGATGGTATTACAAAAATTTTGTGAAGATAATTGAAGAATTAAAAGAGAACTATGATGCATGCATCTACCTGACGGGTAGCAGTGCCGACCACCCCGTAATTTCGAAAATCAGGGAAGAATTAAAGTTCACAGTTCACGAATTTATTGATAAAAGCATCCCTGAGGTAGCAGCTCTGATTTCCAAATCCGACCTGTTTATCACAAACGATACCGGCATAATGCATGTGGCCGGCTCCACAAGAACTCCCCAGATATCACTGTTTGGACCCACAAATCCTTTTGTTTGGGCTCCGATGGGAGTGGGTAAATTTTTTATCCACCGTTCGGATATAGTTGACGACATTACGATTAAAGAAGTGTCGGAACTTGCCGGAAAGATACTTTCACAATCCCCTAAAATGAACAAAGATGTCTAAAAAAAATTTTGCTGTCCTCGATATTGGTTCCAACTCATTTCATATAATTATTGCAAATTCGCCCGATGGAAGAAGATTTGAGGTAATCGACCGTGAAAAGGCGGTTCTTCGGCTTGCTTCAAAAGATGACAAGGGAGTCTCGTTCATTAAAGAACAGGACATCGAAAAAGCGATTAAACTTATCGACTTTTTTAAAACAAAAGCGATAATGAACAGAGCTGAGATTAAAGCCGTAGCCACAAGTGCCGTTAGGGAGGCAATAAACAAAGATCGATTTGTTGAAAGAGTTGCTGAAGCCACGGGTGTTGTGATTAATGTAATCGACGGGAAAGAGGAAGCTCTATATATCTACAGAGCAGCCCGGCATTTTATGCAATTCAAAAACAAAAATGTACTTTGTGTTGATATCGGTGGAGGCAGCACAGAATTTATTGTCGGTAACGATGTTGATCCCATTTTCTCTACAAGTTTAAGGATGGGTGCTGTCCGGTTTACCCGGGAGTTTTTCCCCGATTTTGTTGTCAGGCGGCATAATGTTATTGCTGCTTCACACTACGCAGGTGGAATGGTTGAAGCGATAAGAAGTGATGTTCTTAATGCGGGTTATGAAACTGCCATCTTTTCAGCAGGTACAGCAAAATCGGTACTTTCGATGGCTGCAGCAAATGGATTAATAAAACCGGATGAAAAGATTTTCACCTATGGTCATCTGACTAAAATCCACGATTTTATACTTACAAGAAAAGAAATGAACGACCGCCTAATGATCGCTGGTCTGGAGGCAAAACGGGCAGATGTTGTGATTGCAGGTGTAATCATCCTTAAAGCCATTTTCGAAAAACTTGAAATCAAAGAAGCTTATTATTCCGAATATGCCCTCAGAGAGGGAGTTTTGTTGGAGCAAGTCCTTTTAATGCATTAGTATGAATCTTCTCTGATTTTTGTGCATCTTACTCAAAACTAAAAGGAACAAAAAATGAGCTATTTTTTTGAAAAGACAGTTTCGACCGGATATGACGAAACATTGGATGCAGTTACAGCAGCATTAAAGACTGAGGGATTTGGAATTCTTACGGAAATTGATGTGCAGGCAACATTAAAATTGAAATTAAATGTCGATGTAAGGAAATACAAAATTCTCGGTGCATGCAATCCACCATTTGCCAATAAGGCGATACATATCGAGGAGAATGTTGGCCTGATGATGCCATGTAATGTGGTCGTTCAGGAGACTGAAGGCGGAAAAATAAAGGTGTCGGTTATAAATCCCACCGCAGCAATGCAGGCGATTGGTAACCAAAATCTTACTGAACTGGCGGTTGATATTACAGCCCGACTTGAACGGGTGATTAGCACTTTAGAATAAGATTAAATTAATGGCTGCTTTTAATAATGAAAATTTAAAGCAGCCATTTTTTTTTGTAAAACTGTTTTTTTAGGTCACTAAATATTTGCAATTTTACATATGGAAGGGTAAAAATTTGTGTAAGAATTTTTACTGCCCATTTTGTTAATAACCACCCCTTTATTTCGAGAAAAGACGACATCGATCCGGTGACTGTTTTACTTAACGATTTCTTAACACGAAGTTTTAGCATTCCTAAAACTCCCACCCGTAATTTTAAAGACTTGATTTTTTATTTTACCAACAATCAAACAATAATCAGGAGCAAAGTATGAAGTTCTTTTACAGACTTTCATTGGCTGCACTGTTTTTAGTCATAGGTTCCTTACAGTTAAATGCACAAGTTACAACTGCAACTGTATTTGGAAATGTAAATGATGACAAAAATGCTGCTTTACCAGGTGTTGTGATCCGTGCAAAACATCTTCCTACGGGAACAGTTTACGGTACCACAGCAAGAGAGAATGGAAGCTATAATATATACGGCTTGAAACCCGGCGGACCATATGAAGTAATCGCTTCGTATGCCGGTAAAAAAACAGTCGAATTAAAAGGCGTTAATCTCGAATTGGGTCAGAATCTTCGTTTGGACTTTGTTATGGTCGAAACTTCACTCGTAACAGAAGAAGTTTTGGTTCTGGCAAAAAGTGATCCGATAATGACAGAAACCAAAACAGGTTCGGCGCAAACCGTAGCCACAGAGACAATCGAAAATCTTCCTACAATTAACAGAAGATTCTCAGATTTCTCAAAACTGTCTCCTCTTTTTTCAGGTTCTGATCTTTCAGCCGCAGGAAAATCGAGCAGATATAACAACATTCAGATCGATGGTACACAGTACAACGATCTTTTTGGTCTTGGTTCCTCGGGAACACCAGGTGGTTCTGCAGGAACAAATCCAATTTCACTCGACGCTATTCAGGAATTCCAGGTAGTGGTTGCCCCTTATGATGTTAAACTTTCCGGTTTCACCGGTGGTGGTATCAATGCAATCACAAGATCAGGAACCAACTCATTTTCAGGTTCGATCTTTGGATATGGAAGAAATCAATCATTTGTAGGAAAAAGCCCGGATGCTCTTAAAACAGCATATCCTGACTTTACTGAATATCAGATTGGTGGAAGAATCGGCGGTCCGATAATGAAAGACAGACTCTTCTTCTTTGTAAGTGCAGAGCTTACAAATTATACCAGACCATATGCCAACACATCCCTTACCAGCGGTTCTGCCGGGATTAGCGCCTATGGCGATTCCATCGCAACTATCATGAGTGGTAAAGGTTATGATGCCGGTTCTTACGGATCAGTTGATCTTAAGAGACCATCAACAAAAATATTTGCCCGTTTGGACTTCAACCTCAACGAAAACAACCGTCTTACTTTAAGACACAATTTTGTTGATGGTGCTGATGATATTCTCGCAAACAGAAACCGAAACAACTACCTTACTTTTGGTTCCTACACTTACAGACTTGCTTCAGTTACAAATTCGACAGTTCTTCAATGGAACTCAACAATCAGTAACAACATGTCGAACGAGTTAATCGTGGGTTATACAAGAATCAGAGACAAAAGGGAACTTCCATTTGCTGAGTCACCTGAAATCGAAATCAGGCAGGGTGGAAACACATACACACTCGGTTCTGACAGATTTTCACCTGCAAACAAACTCGATCAGGATATTATTGAATTCACCAACAACTTTACATGGAATGTTGGCAATCATATCTTGACTTTTGGTACACATAACGAATTTTACACATTCTCAAACCTGTTTATCCGTTCATTCTACGGATATTATGTTTTCAACAGCTTTGACGATTTCAAAAATTCTAAAGTTGGATCATATCAGAGAGCATTTGCAAGAAGTGGTGATTCATACGACAACAGACCTTCCGCTGATTTCAGTGCAAACCAGTTTGGTCTGTATGCTCAGGATGAATGGCAGGTAAACGGTGCTTTAAGACTAACATTTGGTGTTAGAGTTGACATCCCTACTTTCCCTAAAACTCCGGCTGCAAACGATTCTGTATCCAAATACTTTAGTGGCTACAGCACCAGTGGTGTTCCCGATGGGAAATTATTGTTTTCACCAAGAGCAGGTTTTAACCTTTCTCTTACTGAAGACAGAGCTGCCCAGTTAAGAGGTGGTCTTGGAATCTTTACAGGTAAAGTTCCTTATGTATGGATTTCCAACAACTTCGCAAATACAGGTCTTCTTACTGCAGAGTTATCAGGCGGTAACGGAACTGCTTTCTCAATCAATCCAAGAATTCAGCCAAAAGTTGGTGATCCCGGAACAGGCGCACCAAATCTTCAGTCAGAAATCAATATGGTTGATCCTAACTTCAAATTTCCACAGTTGTTCAGAATAAACGCTGCATACGATCAAAAACTCCCATGGGAATTTGTTGGATCACTTGAAGTAATCTATTCGAAAACTCTTAATGAAGTAATGTATGAGAAACTGAATATCAGAAATTATTCAACTCCAACTACAATAGCTTCAGAACTTGGCAGACCTGTTTATGGTGGAACCGATGCAAAGAACAACAACTTTAGAGATGTCCTTTCACTGAAAAACACCTCAGAAGGATATCAGATGAACTTTGCTATCCAATTCCAGAGATATGTTGCCAGAGGTTTATCGATTAACTTTGGTTATACTCATGGTATTGCAAAAGATATGAACAGTACAACCTCTTCACAGGCTGTTTCTCAGATGAGATACAATCCTGTTAAAGGTGATCCTAACAATCCTGAACTCGTTACCTCACTTTATGAGATCAAAAACAGGTTCTTTGCTTCAGTGTCATTAACACATGATTTCTTTACAAATGCACCTACCACAATTTCCTTGTTCTACAACGGACAGAGTGGTGCTCCATTCTCATTCACAGTTAACGGTGACTTGAACAACGACGGTTTCGATCAGAACGATCTGTTCTACATTCCAACCGCTGCTGAACTTTCAAGTGGATCATATCAGCTTGGTGCTGTTACCGGTGGAGCTTTTGTCCCATCAGCTGCAATGTACACCCAGCTTGAGTCATACATCCAGAACAATGAATACCTCAATAGCCACAGAGGAACAATCGCTGAAAGAAACGGCGCAAGAAATCCATGGAGAGACATCTTTGATTTAAGACTTGCTCAGGATATCCCAACCGTTCTGAATCAGAAATTCACCATAACCCTCGACATTTTGAATGTTCTTAATCTTCTCAACAGCGATTGGGGATACGATGAATCTGTATTCTCAACTTCGAATGTTGTAAGAATGATCAACAGAAGTGTTGGCGGAAAGCCTGTTTATTCATTCTCATCCCCAACATCCAATGTTCCATGGGCTCCGAGTGATATTAACAGCCGCTGGGCTATGCAACTTGGTGTGAGATACACTTTTTAATAGGTATTAGGTATTAAGTATTAGGTATTAATTTTATAAGCTTAAGCTTTTACCCAACTATTAAAAGCTGCTCCGGAAACGGGGCAGCTTTTTTTTATTTTAAAGGGGATAATAATAAGGGAAGGACTTTCGATAAATCTTATCTATCGACTGAGAAGACAGGTGTATATATAAATATTAGCTTTTTACATCTTAAAAAGGCTCAATTCAGGACAAGACAAATAATACCTAATACTTTATACCTAATACCTAATCAGGTATTACTTCAAGAGCCGGATGCACATCTCTTTTAAGCAGGCTTTCTATTGCTGAAAGGGTTCCTCTTTGTGCGCTTGGGCAACTTCCGCAGGCACCTTGATAGCGAACTTTTAGGGAATAGCCGTCAAGTCCAAGAATTTCGAGACCACCGCCATCGTAGGCAAGCGCAGGTACTACTTTTTTGTTTAATACTTCTGATATCTGTTTTAGAAGTTCACTTGTGTTTTCATCCATACCTTCAGGTGTGGCTTCTTCAGGGATCAGTGATTGATCAAATTTGCTGAGATAAGTAAGGAAAGGTCTTTGAATCTTTCCCCAGTCGTAACCCTGTTTTTTTTCGATTGTAATAAATTTATCTGTGTAAAAAACTGAGGCAACACCTTCGAGAGCAAAAATGCCATTTGCAAGTGGATCATTTACGGCATCTTCAGGAGTACTGAACTGACGCGATGTAAAGTGAAGCAACTTCTGATTTAAAACAAATTTTATTGCGTGTGGATTGGGAGTAAGTTCAACATCAACTACATGTAACATATTAACACCTCTGTACGGGATCGTACTTTATTCTGCCTTTGGCAGGCGATTATTCAACTAAACAATTCAAATTTCCGTAATTTGCATTGCAATATAAATAAATTCCGGACCGTAAGATATGAAAAAAATCATGATAGTTTTCACCGGTGGCACCATTTCGATGAAAGTGGATTCACAGACCGGCGGCGCAGTTCCTCACCTGACAGGGGGTGAAATAATTGATATGATCCCGGAGTTAAAATCGCTTGGAAGGGTTGATTTCTATGATTTTGGGAAATATCCGGGTCCTCACATTACACCGGAATTGATGTTTGAACTGGCATTAACAATTCAGCAGATGATCGATGAAAACGAATATGATGGTATCATAATTACACACGGCACCGACACACTTGAAGAGACAGCATATTTCCTCGATCTTTATCTTGAATGCCACATCCCTGTGGTATTAACGGGATCGATGAAAAACAGTTCTGACCCCGATTGGGATGGTCCTGCAAATTTAATCGACTCAATATATACTTGCTTAAACCCAAATTGCAGGGATATGGGTGTTTTGGTATGTCTCAATGGTGAAATCAACGCTGCAAGTGAGGTGACAAAAACCCACACCGAAGATGAAGAGACATTCGCTTCACTGGATTTTGGAAGTCTTGGATTTGTGGACAGAGGGAGAGTTATTCTTAACCGGGCACCGCGAAGACTTGAAACCATCAAAACAACCAAAATTAATTCAAATGTGGATTTGCTAAAATGTTATGCCGGAATGGACGACAAGTTTTTTAGATATTCGGCTGATTGTGGAGTTGATGGATTGGTAGTTGAAGCTTTGGGAGTGGGGAATGTGCCTCCGGCAGTGTTTGAAGGGATTGAATATGTGTTGGAGAAAGGGATCCCTGTCGTTTTGGTTTCGCGTTGCCCTGCGGGAGAAACCGATGACATCTACAGTTACCCCGGAGCCGGGAAGTGGTTAAGGGAGTCGGGAGTAATTTTTGCTGAATATCTAAATGGACAGAAGGCAAGAATAAAACTTATCCTTGCCCTCGGTAAAACCACTGACCCCGCAGAACTGGAACGGATTTTTTATTAGACAGCGAAACGCGTTTCAATTTTACTGTAATCGCCCGATTTTGAGATAACCAATCGATTAGGAAATTGTTCTTCCACATCTTTGTTGTGTGCAACGATGAAAACTTGATTGAACCATTTAGAGATATTGTGAAGAGAACTCATCAATTCACCTCTTCGATTTTCGTCTTGTGAGCCAAAAACTTCGTCGAGTGCGAGAAATCCAAGGTTGCCACCACCATTATTTTTGATGATATACTGACTGATTGCAATTCTTAAACATACTGCCACCAGGTCTTTTTCACCACCTGAAAGAGTTTCGATAAGAACTTCTTTATCGTCACGATTTACGAATATTTCAAATGATCCCTGATCGATTCTGAGGTTATCGTATCTTTCTCCGGTTATTTGTCTGAAAAGTTCATTTGCTTTTGTCGAAATCCCCGGTAGGGCAGTTGACATCACCTTCACCTTAAACAGATCTATCATCCCGTTATATCGTCTGTACAGTTCCAATTCATTTACTTTTTCCCGATATTCAGTTTTGCGAACTTCATTATCGTTGATTCTGGAGTCGATGTTATTAATTTCTGTTTTTACAGAGTTAAGCTCAACATTTGTTGAATTGTGTTCATTTACAGCTTTCAGGTGTTCTGCATCTTTTATTCTGAAGTCTGAATCTGCAACTGTGATTAAATCTTTGTTGAAATCGAGATTTGATTGTTCTTTCTGTTTGAGGAGTAGTTTGCTGTTCAGCAGTTCCAACTCAGTTTGAATTTCGGCAAGTTTATTCTGTTTTGATGGTAGAGTCCCAACTTTTCCCATCATTTTTTGATATCGGTTATTTTCAATTTTTGTTACACCAAGTTGTTCAACAACCTTGTTATACTTCTCCTGATCAAAATCACGGTTTCCCACTGCATTCAGATCATGATCAGCTGAGTTGATACCCTGTTTCGTTGATTCAATTTGGGCAGCCAGATTGTTTTTTAGAGTGATATCAGTTTGTAACTGTGATTTTCGACTGACCAAAACTTCCCGTTCATTCTCAATAATCTTCTTTTCACTCTGTTTTTTGGTTAGAGAATCCTGTAGTTCGGAGAGTCTAACTGAAACTTGACCGATTTTGTCATTAAGACCACTAATTTCTGAATTATACTTTGTAACGAGAAGTGGTTTTTGAGTACCAAGCTCTCTTTCACATTCAGGGCAGGGGGCAGTTTCGTCAAGTCCATTGATGTGTTTAAGTCTTTTTTCCTTTTCCTTCAATTGCGACTTATAGCCGGCAATTTCTCTGTCGAGGTCACTAATATTCCCGTTGATGAAAGTAATCCCCTCTTCGAGACTATTTTTCAGGTTCTCATTTGTGGCAAGGAAAGATTCAACCCCTGAGTTGGCAGTAATGGATGTCTCTATTTCTTTAAGCTGATCCATAAGCTTGTGCAGAGATTGTTCTAATTTTATTTTCCCGGTTTCAATACTGTCATACCGTGTTTTATTCTCTTTTTTGCTCTGCAAATCGGCTAATTCGGTTTCAAGTTGTGACAATTGAGCCACAACGGGAGCAAGTTTTTGTGCCTCGATCTGCAATTGGGTCAGATCTGCAATTTCCTGATTTGTCGATTTAATCGACGCTTCCGAATTTAAAATTGATGTTTTTAACCCGGTAATGGTTATTTCAAGAGCAGTAAACTGTTCTTCGATCTTTCGGAGTGAATCTAAATGTTTGCGGGCATCCTCTTTCTCGGCAAGTGTTGAGTTCACAACATTAGATTTGACAGCTAACTGAGCCTCTAAAATTGCGAGTTGTTCTAATTTTGTATTCTTCAATTCGTTTAGTGAGGTTGTCTCTTCTTCAGAAAGGAGATTCTGGGCAAGTGTCTGAACGACAGTATTTTTTTCCCTTATAATTTCGCCTACTCTTTTGCTGAGTTTATCAAGTCTGTCGAATCCAAGCATTTTTCTTATCTCCAATTCGCGTTCTTTAATCCCTGCGGCAATAAGTCCTGCGGTCTCTTTTTGTTTGGCGAAGAAAGAATTGATGAAGCTTTTTCGGTCAACTTTTATCACTTTATGAACATCTTTCCTCACATTGACGACCTGTTCACTTGTCTTTTCATAATGAGCCGGTTGAGATGATTCGTCCCACTTAAAAAATGAAGCAGAGGCAGTAAGATTTTTATTCCCCGCCAAAGATCTAACTACCTTGTACTTTTCTCCCCTTTCCATAAACTCGAGAGTGACCTCAACCTTGTCTTTGGCATCAGCTTTATCATTTTTAAGAAGAGGAAGAGCAACATCTGTGGATGAGCCAAAAAGGGCGAAAGTGATAGCATCAAAGATTGTGGACTTTCCTGCACCGTTACTTCCCACCAAACCTGTTAATCCGTCAGGGAAAGTGATAAATTCATTGCGATACTGTTTAAAATTTTTGAGAGCGAGAGTTTTAATTATCATTTCCACCATCCTGTGCTATAATTTCATCAAATAATTCTTTAGTGAGTTCTTCAAATTTTTTGAATTCTTCTTCATCTGTGAATCCGGCTCTAAGATCAGCAAGAAGTTTATCGACCAACGACTCACCTCCATCATTGTCATCAGATTCGACAGGGGTTTGTCCGTCCAATAGTTTTTTTAATTTTAGAACGAGACAATCTCCTGTAATTTCTAAAATATCGTCACGCATAATTTCATAAAATCTTGTATCCTTGATCTTCCCCAGTATCACCTTCACGATCGCTTCTTTCAGGTCTCTTCCATTTGTAATCGCACGAATCTCGTTAAGGATAGTTTCTTTTGTTTTTTCTGAACAGTCATTGATTGTGATATTCAGATATTCTCTCGTCTCAATTTTTTGAAAGTCTAGAGTGGTTTTATCACCTTCGATGGTTACCTCCACAAAACCTTTGTCGTGATCTGCTTCACCGGCGTTGATTCGTTCAGTTGAACCTGAGTAGCAGACATTTCCGTAGCTCTTCATATGGTTAAAGCGATGCCAGTGACCGAGAGCCACATAATCAAAATCTTTCAACACTTCAAGCCTGTCAGCGGGGAAAATGCCTCCGCCCGGTTCTTCTTCTTTGTAAATAGATATTGGCATCGAAAGGTGCATCATCAGGATATTGGGTTTTGAGGTGTCAACTACGGCAATCTTGTTGATTTCTTCAAGGTGGTTTACAGAGAAATTAATATGGGGAAGGGCATGAAGGATATATTTACCACAATCCAAAACAGTATATTTTTGGTCATAAAATATTTTGCAACCAGGGAACATCTCATAAATTTCATGGATGGCGCGTGTATCTTCCGACTTTGGCAGGTCATGGTTGCCGGCGATCATATAAAAGGGGATTCCGGCATCAGAGAGTCTTTTAAATTGTTTTCCTGCTTCAACAATGGCTTTGTTGTAGGGTGACGGGCGGTGGAAAAAATCGCCTGTGTGTATCACAAAATCGGGTTTTGTTTCGATTGCATGATCGATTACTGCCTTTACTGATTTATAGGCATCGTCTTCCCGTGCTTTTTGAACAGAAAAATCGTCGGAAGTATAGTCAACAAACCCCAAATGCGAATCTGAAAAATGGATAAACCTTAATTGCATATATCTACTTTCCTCATTTTAAATTTTCTAATTATCCCATAATATTACAGAGTTGAAAAATAATCATTTTTCCAAAGTGAAATCAAAAAAAAGTATCACATCCGTTTTTTTTATTTTTTTGTAATTTAATAAGCATCATTAATAAAATTATGAATTACCATTTCCTTTTTAGATATTGAAAAACTTTCCGGGTCTCACAATATTTGACCCAATTTGAACCAAAAAGTTAAAAACATGCTTAAACCTGTCTCTATTCTGATATTAATATTATTATTGTTGGTATCTTTCACTGATAATTATTCGCAGGAAAATAAATCCACTAACACAAAAGCAAATCCTCCAATCTACATTGCTTTCCTTTGGCACATGCATCAACCGATTTACTGGCCCTACGAGAGTGTGGTTCAGACAGATGCAAACGGACGCTTTCCATTCTCAGTAACAGACATTCACAACCAAAGAACAGGTCCCTATACATCCTGGCCTAAAAATGCAGTTCAAAAAGGTATCAGTGCCAATATGCCCCACTTTGGGTCGCAGGTAAGTTTCACAGGTTCACTAATCGAGAATTTGAATGCACTTGAAGCAAATGGAAATGGCAATTTTTTCAATTGGAAATCAAATTGGAATTTTATTAAAAACCAGACCACTTCACTTGGCAATTCCAGAATGGATATGGTTGGTTTTGGATATTTCCATCCGCTGATGGGTTTGATCGATTATAAAGATATCAGAATGCAAATTCAGTGGCACAAACAGATTTTTGCCCAAAACTTTCCGGGAGGCTACTCAAAAGGTATCTTTCCGCCTGAAAACGCATTTGTTGACAGGATGATCCCTGCTCTCGCAGATGAAGGTCTCAACTGGGTTTTAGTGGATAATGTCCATTTCGACAGGGCAGCACAGGGATATCCTTTTAACACCGGTGGCAACATCTATGAGCCAAACAAAGCTGATGTGCTTAATCCGAATCCCAATGACTGGCTGGCACTTCAAAATATCTGGGCTCCAACAAGAATTTCGGCAGCCTGGGGTCACAGACCTCACTATGTTGAATATGTTAATCCCGCAACGGGACAAAAATCGAATATCATAGCAATCCCTGCATCCCGCTATCTCGGAAACGAAGATGGAAGAGGTGGATTTGGGGCTCTAAATTACGAATCGGTAATGAGTCAGTTTGAACAATTTAACACCGACCCAACAAAACCGATATTGATTGTGCTTCATCATGATGGTGATAATTATGGCGGGGGAACAGATTCATATTATGGATCAAATTTTCAAAACTTTGTTAACTGGTTAAGTGCAAATCCATCAAGATTTGTATGTACGACAATAGAAGATTACCTCGAAATGTTCCCTCCTGATCCAAATGCCCCAATTCATATTGAATCGGGAAGCTGGTCGGGTGCCGATAATGGTGATCCCGAATTTAAGAAATGGCTTGGCGATCCGGGAAGTGATGGATACAGTCCCGATATTAACAGTTGGGGTGTTTTAACTGCTGTACAGAACCATGTTGCGATGGCGGATAATGTAAATCCGGGTGCAATCAACACATACAATGCCTGGAAATACCTTCTTGTTAGTGAAGCTTCTGATTACTGGTATTGGGATGAATCACTCGGCGGAATTTGGGATTCAAACCCTACTCGTGGAGCCAATCAGGCGGTGAATTTTGCAAACAGTGTTATCACCGGTGCACCCGACAATACCAAACCAACAATTTTTATTCCACAAAGAGAACCTTATAATCCCGGTGCAACCGAGTGGAACCAGCAGCAGCCTTCCGATTTTAAGGTTTGGACTTATGCCTACGATGTAAAAGGACTTAAATCTGTAAAACTCTACTATCGTGAAGATCTTGATGGTGAAAACTCACTATCCTCAGTTCAGAATGAAACTTATGCAGGTGGTGCAGAAGTTGGAGCATGGACAACAATCGACATGCCCGGTATAGCAAAAATATCGATGACCAATCCCATGCCTGTCGTAAAAGCAAAAGAGTATTCTGCTGTTATCGCCGGTATTTCCAACAAACTTGTTGACTATTATGTAGAAGCCATCGATAGTAATAATAATGTTGCCACAACGCCAATTCAACATGTCTGGGTTGGGGCATATACACCCGGTGGCGGTGGTGGAACGGGTGTGAGTACCATTACATGGATGCCTTCGGCACCCACAAAAAATGATACAATAACCGTTACCATAACCAAAGCTGTTCAGGGAGCAAAACTTCATTGGGGATTAAATCCTCAAGGTTCAAACTGGACAACACCAAATCAGGTATATTGGCCCGCAGGAACTGTTTTGTTTAATGGAACAGGCCCCGCGGTTGAAACGGCTTTTGCCGGTCCATCATCGGACAGTCTTCTCACAATCAAAATTGGTCCTTTTAATAACAGTGCCCAGGAAGTTAACGGGGTTGCCTTTGTAATTCACTACAATGACAATACATGGAACAACAATAACGGCCAGGACTTTAAGATAAACTTTGGTGGTGGTGGAACCGGAAGTAACTTTGTTATCGATGGTGTTCTCGATCAACAGGCTGTTTCTGTAGGATCAAACGGTGGAGCAAATTTATATCTGGGATGGAATAATGGCAATTTGTATGTAGCAACCCAGGCAGCTCCCACCCAAGGGAAGGATGTTTTTATTGTAATTTCCGACTCCCTTAGAAACCCCATTCCTGCAATGTGGGCAAAAGGTGGAACAGTCCCTGGATGGTCACTTTTCCTCGGAAATGAAAGTGGAAACAATTATGCCGGATGGAGTGATGCCACTTCAAATCCTGAAAAAGCTGCCGGACAAACCCTTGAAGGACTTGTAAACATTCAAAATGAGTTTGGATATACTCCTTCGAAACTTTACATCGCTGTTTTACAATATGGGACCAACGACGCCGGAACACTTCAAAATCAGGTACCGGCAGGAAACGGTAATGGAAATGTTGAATCCGGAGAACTTTACCAGTTTGATTATACACTAACATCTGTTAAAGAGATAAGTCTTAGTGATTTAACTCCATCGGATTATGGATTAAGTCAAAATTTCCCAAATCCATTTAATCCTTCTACAACATTGCAATATTCTGTGAAAGAACAGGGAAAAGTAACACTTGCAGTTTACGATGTATTGGGAAGACTTGTCACAACAATTGTGGATGAATTTAAACCTGCCGGAACTTATGAAGTAAAATTTGATGCCGGTAAACTCACAAGTGGAGTATATTTCTACTCATTATATGTGAATGGCTTCCGTGAAACCCGTAAGATGATCCTGAATAAGTAGAGATGTTTAGGGGACGCGGATACACGCAGATTAGACGGATTTTCGCAGAGAGGGTTTTGTAATAGTAACACGGATGAAACGGATTAGGCGAATTATCACGGATGAATTTTCAAGTTAAATCCTCCCCTCTACTTTTAGGAGAGGGGCCGGGGGTGAGGTCCAAAATCGCTGCTCTGTGACCAAACAAACATGCTGCAAAAATAATCGACGGTTCATCTTTGTAGATAGATTTCTACATGTTAAATTTAAAAGCTGAATTAAAATTATTCCGCAGGACGAATTCCAAATATATTAACGGAAGAAAAATGGATTTTAATCAAATCAAACTTGCAGTTTTAGGGGTTGGGAATTGGGGTAAAAATCACCTGAAGACCGCCGCATCACTGCTCCCCCCTGAAAACATTGTTGTGTATGATCCGGGTTTAAAAACCCGCGCTACTGTGTCGGCAATTTCTGATAAAATCAGGGTTGTTGATACTCTCGAAGAAATTATAAATGATCCTGAAATAACGACAGCAATTGTCGCCACACCCGCTCAGACCCACTATTTTGTTGCAAAAAGCCTTCTTGAAGCCGGAAAACATGTTTTGGTTGAAAAACCCATCACTCTTTATTCAAAAGAAGCTGAAAATCTGGTACATATAGCTGCAAAAAACAACCTCAGACTTATGGTTGGTCATGTTTTACTCTATCATGAAGCAGTGAAGCACATAAAAAACTCCGTTGGGAAAGAGTTGGGTGAACTTCAATATATCTACAGCAACCGCCTTAATCTTGGCAAGATTCGTTCGGAGGAGAACGCTCTCTGGAGTTTTGCTCCCCATGATATAGCCATTATCCAGTTTATCATCGGCGCAAACCCGATAAATGTACATGCCCAAGGTTCTGCCGTAATTCAACCAAATATCGAAGACTCAACAGTTACATTTCTCAATTATCCCGGAAATATCTCGGCGCACATTTTTGTGAGCTGGCTCCATCCTTTTAAGGAACAGAGACTTGTGGTTATCGGAAGTGAAGGAATGTTTGTTTTTGAAGACAGTCTTCCCGACAATAAACTTAAGTTCTACAAAAAAGGATTCAAAAAAGTTAATGGACAGCTTGAAGCCTTTGATCAGTCGTTTGAAGTGGTTCAGTATGAAAACAAACCACCTTTGGCTGAAGAACAAAAACATTTTTATGAGTGTGTGTTAACAGGAAAAACTCCATTTTCAGATGGTGTTCACGCCCTCGAAGTCTTAAAAATTCTTGAACAAGCCCAGGAAAGGTTATCAGAATGAGCGAAAATAAACCCCCCTATGTAAATCAATATGCAGTTGTCGATGATGGAGTTGAACTTGGTTTCAATACAAAAGTATGGCATTTTTCTCATGTACAGTCCGGTTCCAAAATTGGGAATAATGTAATTCTCGGACAGAATGTAAATGTTGGAAATAATGTAACGATCGGTAACTTTGTTAAAATACAAAACAATGTGTCCGTTTATGAAGGTGTAACCCTCGAAGATTATGTTTTTTGTGGACCCTCAATGGTATTCACAAATATCATCGACCCAAGAAGCAAATACCCACAGGTAGGTGCAAAATATTATTTAAAAACTCTTGTTAAAGAAGGTGCATCACTTGGTGCAAATTCAACAATCGTTTGTGGAAATACAATCGGTAGATTTGCATTTGTGGGTGCGGGAAGTGTTGTAACCAAAGATATTCCTGACTTTGCACTTGTTGTGGGAAATCCTGCAAGAATTATCGGATGGATGAGTGAAGCCGGTGTCAGATTAAAATTTGATGAAAATGGTGAAGCCTTCTGCGAAAAATCGGGTAAAAAATATAAATTTGAAAATGACATAGTGAAAGAAGTAGAGTAATATGAAAGTACCATTGTTAGATCTTAAATCGCAGTATCTTTCCATGAAAGATGAATTGGATGCTGCTCTTATCGGTGTTGCCGAATCAACTGCTTACATCATGGGACCTGCCGTTAAAAAAATGGAAGAAGAAATGGCTCAATTCCTCGGCAGTAAATATGCCGTGGGTGTTTCATCAGGAACAGATGCCCTTCTGCTTGCTCTTATGGCAATTGGTGTTGGAAAAGATGATGAAGTTATCATGCCAACATACTCATTTTTTGCAACTGCTGGTGTTGTTGCCAGGTTAAACGCAGTTCCAGTATTGGTTGATTCCGATCCTGTAACTTTTAACATCGACCCAACTCAGATTGAAGCAAAAATCACTTCAAAAACTAAAGCTATTATTCCGGTACACCTCTACGGTCAGTCAGCCGACATGGAACCGATTATGGCAATTGCAAAAAAACACAATCTTCGTGTAATTGAAGATGGTGCCCAGGCTATCTCAGTACAATATAAAGATGGCAGACAAGTTGGAAATATCGGTGATATCGGCTGTTTCTCATTTTTCCCAAGCAAAAACCTCGGTTGTTTTGGCGATGGTGGACTTGTTGTAACCAACGATGATGAACTGATTGACATGATCAGAATCATGAGAGTTCATGGTGGAAAACCAAAATATTATCACAAAGTAATTGGTGGCAACTTCCGTCTGGATTCAATTCAGGCTGCTGTTCTCTCCGTAAAACTTCCACATTTGAATGACTGGTCAGCAAAAAGACGCGAAAACGCTGCTTATTACACAAAACTGCTGATTGAAGCGGGTCTCGCTGAAGAAACCGGCAGAATCAAATTTGACGACAAAAACAAAGTTCTTATTCCAAAAGCTGTTTATGATGGTTTAGGATTGGTAAACTACCACATTTATAACCAGTATGTACTCCGTGTTGAGAGAAGAAATGCATTGCGGGCATTCCTTACTGAAAAAGGAATTGGCAACGAAGTGTATTATCCTGTTCCATTCCATCGCCAGGAGTGTTTTGCACATCTCAATCTAAAAGATGAGGATTACCCTGTCGCAAACTGTGCCGCAACTGATTCATTTGCTATTCCAATCTATCCTGAACTCACAAAGGAAATGATGGAATATGTAGTTGATTCAATTGCAGAGTTCATCAAAAAATAGTTTATTGCTGTTTTATGTTTAAAAGCTGTCATCAGAAATGGTGGCAGCTTTTTTTTGTTTAGTAGCGGAGAAGCTGAGTAGCGAAGAATCAGCTTGTCTGGTATTTTAGTGGCATTTAACTCATACAAAGAGATTGAATAATCTTAATATGCTCCAATTCGATAATTTTCGACCAGTTAACTGCAACTGTAAACTATTTTGTAGATTGGTACTCTTCCAACTAATTATTTTTGCTCCAAATTAGGAATTCCTCTCTTTTTTAGCGTAATTTTCCGAGGTATGTAAAAAATTTTTTGATTAAAAGAAAAAAACATGAGAATTAATTTGCACAATAAATTACATTGTCCTAATTTACATCGAACAAATATTTTTTATTAGTTAGTTCTATCTGTTGTTATTTGCGATTCTTCAGGAGGGAAATATGTATGGGTGGAGTAATGACAATTGTTTTTGTAATCCTGTAACCTGTAAAGAAGTCGCCTTTTCTCAAACAAGAGAAAATGAAACTGATCTGTCAGTTTGTAACCTGCTGTCATATCTTTACATTTCTGTCTCCCCTAAAACGGGACCCCCAATTTTTCTGTGCCTTTCAAAAACTTTTCTTTCTAAATATTTATTTTTTGATCCATCAACACATTCTTTGTGTGAGGAAATTCTATGTTCAATCTGAAACATCTCTCTCTTCTTTTCGTAATTATTGTGTCAACAGAAACAAGTGCCCAGTTTGATTCGCTAATTTTCCTGGATGAAGGATATTATTTGAACGAATCTGTTATCTACATGGGTGACCAGAACGATGACGGATGTGATGATTTCATAATTTGCCGAATGAATATGAGGGATAATACAGGAGGTTTTGCATATTTCTTCTATGGAGGAAACCCTGTGCCTGATACACCTGCTTTCCGATTAGAAATCTATTATCCATCCTTAATAGCGGGTTGTGATCTGAACCAAGATGGCTATCGAGATATAATTAATCACATAGGAGAATATCCAGAACCTGTTTACCGTTACAATGTATATTACGGAGGCCCGGATTTGGATACAATTTCCGATCATGTTTTAACACTTCCAGATTCGACAAATGTTGCTTTTTTCATAGGGAGGGTGTGGCCAACGGATTTTGATGGTGATAGTTGGGAGGAATTAGTTTACCTCACTGGGGGTTCATTTAAAACTTGGTTCATTAGGAACTTTGAAGAGAATCAACCACTTGAATATTATTCGATCCCCAGAATCGGCAATATGTTTTATTCTGAGGCACGAATATTTTCATCAGACCTTGATGGTGATGGGAGGTCAGATATCAGCACCCTTGCAAGTGATTTTTCAGGATTGAAGTTACTAAGATTTTATTATGGCAACAGCAGTTTTGATTTTAGCGAATATTATGAGTTCTCGTCTGATACTGTATTTCATCCGGAAGAATACTTCTTACTCAATGATATGAATGGGGATG
>CAZHCW010000017.1:0-87017 GCA_964531325.1 uncultured Ignavibacteriaceae bacterium
CAACGATAGAATCAGGCAATCTTGCAAGTGGAGTATATATTTATTCGCTTAGAGTTAATGATATAAGTATCAACAAAAAATTGGTGATTCTGAAATGACAGTCACCAAACGAACAGGCCCAATATATCGATCTGCAATCTCTTGCAGGATAGTCCCAACAAGGACATTCTTGTTCTCAATACTTTTGTTTCTCATCTTAACCGTCCCCGGCTATTCAACAATTCGATATGTAAAAGAAGGGAACGCTACTCCAGTCTTTCCGTACACTAGCTGGGAGACAGCATCGGACAGCCTACAGAAAGTGGTTAATATATCTGAAAGCGGAGATACAATTATGATTGGGAATGGAATTTATAGAGAACTGATACGATCTGAAAGACATAATATTTCCCTTTCGTTTATTGGGACTGATGTTGATAGTTGTATATTTGATCTTTCATGGTACCCTCCAGAAGGTTTGTATTGCACATCACTATTTGTAAAACATACTATTATCCTGGAAAATCTGAATTTCACGACGACAAGCCTAATAAACGATCACTATGCGATATTCTTTGGCTATTCCCCTTCCCCCCAAAGTATATTTGTAAGAAATTGTCGTTTTTCAAATCTTGATAAATGTATTATTGCACCAAAATCAAGTGGTGAGATAACCGGTAACTACTTTTTTAGAGTGAATAGACCGGTGCAGAACACTGAGCGTCCTTCGGGTGAATTCATAAAGATTTATAACAACACGATTTTTCGTTCAAGAGAGACTGCTATTCGTTGCACTTTTGGAACGATCCATAATAATTGGATAATATTTGAGCAAGGAATTGGGATTTCAGGCTCTCAATTATTCAAAGGTGAACAAAAGATTTATAGTAATTTCGTTACAAGATTTTATTCTACAGCATACTATGATGCATTTCAATATGTTGAAGGCAAGATCATAAACAATGTGATAATTGGTGTTGGAACAGGCATAAAACCTATCGGTTCCGAAGTCAAAAATAATGTGATTGCTCTTTGTAGTGAATCTGCGATTGGCTTCATCACACCCGGTCATGCTTTAAACAATGACATCAACTACAATTCATTTTATCAGAACAATTCAATATCAAACGATCTGTCGCTATTTAACCCTGACACTACAATCTACTATACTTCGGACCCGATGTTTGAAAATCAGGACAGTAACAACTATTTGCTTCAGATGTTTTCACCTTTGATAAATGCGGGAGATCCAAACATTCTTGATGTGGATGGTTCAAGAAGCGATGTTGGTTTATATGGAGGACCTTATGGGCTGAGTTATCAATATAAAGATTTACCTCCCCAAAAACCCAAAGTAATATCAACCACAAAACTTAAAAATAAAGTAAATTTCCACTGGCGAGGAGGAACTGAAGCTGACTTTAATTCTTTTTCACTTTACAGAAGTAGAGACCCTCAGTTTATCCCAAACGATAACAACAAAATATATTCAGGTATTGATACACTATTTACAGATTCACTCACAGACCCGACAGGAAGTTACAGTTATAAATTGACTGCAAAAGACAATCAAGGGAATGTCAGTAAATTAGACAGTGTAACAGTAGTAATAACAGGTGTTTCTGCAGAGGAAGAAAACCCAACGCATGGAAGAATATATCTATATCAAAACTACCCAAACCCCTTTAACCCTTCAACTAAGATAAAGTTCTCACTGACAGAAGAAGCAGAAGTAATCCTTCGTGTATATGATGTAAATGGTGAATTGGTTACAATACTCCAAAAAGGGTGGCTTCCCGCAGGAGAGTATGAAAGAGAATTTTCTCCGGCAACAATTGGAACGATAAAAGACATGGCATCAGGAGTTTATTTTTACAATTTGTTGGTGAGAAATAAAAATATGATCCCTCTATTCGTAAAAACCGAAAAAATGATGTTTTTGAAATAGTTTCATATGATACCCGAGAGACTTGAGAAAGTTAAGAAACTTGAGGCACTGAACAGTGTACTAAATTAACACTTTGTCTTTTGCCACTATTTTTCTTATAAGCCAAACGATAACTATTTCAATTTTAAATAAGTCTCTTTCAGGCGGTCAAAAGCTGCCGAGGGAAGAATCTCACCATTTAACAGTTTTTCTTTCATCTCCATGAATTGCACACTTATCTGTTTGTTACCAAAAAAACTGTCAAATAGATAATCTTTAATCATAAACTCCACCCACTCAATATTTTGAAGTCTTCTTCTTCGTTCAAATATGCCCGAAGATTTTGTAATATCCATAAATTTTAAAATTTCTGACCAGAGTTCTTCGATCCCTTCACCGGTAATTGCCGACGCAGTGTAAGCCTTCGATTCCCACCCTTCAGTTGAAGGGAAGAGGTAGTGAAGTGCCGAAGAGTATTCAGCTTTTGCCATCAGGGCTTTTTTCTTGTTTTCGCCATCTGCTTTATTGATCAGGATGGCATCACAAATCTCCATCACCCCTTTTTTCATTCCCTGGAGTTCATCGCCACCTCCTGAAATGAGCACCAAAAGGAAAAAATCGACCATTGATCTCACAGTTGTCTCACTTTGACCAACACCAACAGTCTCAATCAAAATAATATTATAACCGGCAGCTTCACACGCAGTAATCGACTCCCTGGTTTTTCGAGCTACTCCACCAAGAGTCCCACTTGAAGGTGAAGGACGGATGAAGCAGTTTTCATCCTTTGCGAGTTTCTCCATTCTGGTTTTATCACCAAGAATGCTCCCCTTACTTATCGAACTTGAGGGGTCGATGGTGAGAACAGCAACTTTATGTCCCAAATTGATCAGATAAACTCCGAGTGCCTCAATGAGAGTGCTTTTTCCGGCACCCGGAACTCCGCTGATACCAATTCGCAACGATTTTCCGGAGTGGGGGAGCAATTGAGTTAAAACCTCTTTAGCACGAAGTTGATGGTTATGAGAAGTACTTTCTATGAGTGTTATGGTTTTTGCCAGTAGAATACGATTACTTTCGAGTACTCCTTTAACAAGTTCTTCGGTAGAAAATTCTTTTTTATTAAAGGATTTATGGCGTAGATTCTCAGGGCGGTTTTCTACCCCTTTTACAATTCTTATTGCAAATTCATCACCGTGTTTATCCGGTGTCCAATCGGGTTTATACGATTTATTGTTCTCTTCGTTCATATCTACTTTAATAAAAAAACTGTATCACTTGAAAAAATTGGGAACCCCAATATAACAAATGATACAGTTAAAAAAACAACAGGACTATACTATTCGGAAAATCTCCTGTTAACTTCTTCCATGATCTTCATTGCGGCTTCGGGGATTCTTGTTCCCGGGCCAAATATCGCAAATGCACCATGATCATACAAATAATCGTAATCTTGATGGGGAATAACTCCACCAACAATCACTATGATATCTTCTCTGCCCAGAGCACTTAACTCTTCGATAAGTTTTGGAAGCAGTGTTTTGTGACCGGCAGCGAGCGAACTCATGCCAACACAATGTACATCGTTTTCCACTGCCTGTCGGGCGGTTTCTTCGGGAGTTTGGAAAAGTGGACCCATGTCAACATCAAAGCCCATATCGGCATAAGCAGTTGCAACAACTTTGGCACCTCTGTCGTGACCATCCTGACCCATTTTAGCAATCAGAATCCTTGGTCTTCTGCCTGCTCTTTGAGCAAAATCGTCGGTCATTTTTCTTACATCATGCACGGGATCAATTTCTCCTGTAGAATATTCTTTTGAATAAACACCTGACACTGTTCTTGTTTGTGCCTGGAATCTACCACACACTTTTTCTATCGCAAATGAGATTTCACCAAGAGTTGCTCTTTCTCTTGCAGCCACAACTGCGAGTTCCAACAGATTTCCTTCACCGGTTTCAGCAGCAGTTGTGATTGCGTTAAGACATTCTTCAACTTTTTGGTTGTTCCGTTTTGCTTTCACTTCCTGGAGTCTTTTTATCTGCGAAATTCGGACAGCAGTATTATCTACCTCAAGAATCTCCATTGGCTGCTCTTTTTCGGGTGGATATTTATTTACACCCAAAATAGTCTCTGATCTACTGTCGATTCTTGCCTGGCGGCGTGCGGAAGCCTCTTCGATTCTTAGTTTTGGAATTCCGGCTTCAATGGCTTTTGTCATTCCACCGTAGGATTCCACTTCGAGAATATGTTCCCAGGCTCTTCTGAGGAGTGCCTGAGTCAAAGCTTCTACATAATATGAGCCACCCCAGGGATCGATCACTTTACAGATACCGGTTTCATCCTGAAGGAAAAGCTGGGTGTTCCTTGCGATTCTTGCTGAAAAATCGGTTGGAAGTGCAATAGCTTCATCGAGTGAGTTTGTGTGAAGCGACTGAGTGTGTCCCAGTACTGCTGCAAGTGCCTCAATACAGGTTCTAACCACATTGTTAAATGGATCCTGCTCGGTTAGACTCCATCCCGAAGTTTGGGAATGGGTTCTCAGCGACATTGATTTTGGATTTTTTGGATTAAACGATTTGATAAGTTTAGCCCAGATTAATCTTGCCGCCCTCATCTTTGCAACTTCCATAAAATAATTCATGCCCTGTGCCCAGAAGAAGGAGAGTCGGGGAGCAAAATTATCAATATCCAGTCCTGTCGCAATCCCTGTCCTAACATACTCAAGTCCATCGGCGAGGGTGTAAGCCATTTCAAGATCTGCTGTGGCTCCAGCTTCCTGCATGTGATATCCTGAGATACTGATGCTGTTGAACTTCGGCATGTGTGCCGATGCAAATTTGAAGATATCAGCAATAATCCTCATTGAAGTTGCAGGGGGATAGATGTAGGTGTTTCTTACCATGTATTCTTTAAGAATGTCATTCTGGATTGTTCCACTGAGAAGCACGGGATCAACCCCTTGTTCTTCAGCAGCAACAATATAAAATGCCATGATTGGAAGAACAGCTCCATTCATCGTCATCGAGACAGACATTTTGTCGAGTGGAATCGAATCAAAAAGAATTTTCATATCTTCAATTGAGTCAATCGCCACACCCGCTTTTCCAACATCACCAATTACACGCTGATGATCTGAATCATAACCTCTGTGGGTAGCGAGATCAAATGCCACGGAGAGTCCCATCTGACCGGCAGCGAGATTTCTTCTGTAAAAAGCATTACTCTCTTCTGCTGTTGAAAAGCCGGCATATTGCCTTACAGTCCAGGGGCGCTGAACATACATGGTGCTGTAGGGTCCTCGCAGAAAGGGGGGAATCCCGGCAACATAATCAAGATGTTCAACATCTTTAAGATCATCTGCGGTATAAAGAGATTTAACAGGTATCTGTTCCATCGTTTGCCAGATAATTTCTTCAGGATTTTTACCCGTTTTTTCGATAAACTCTTTTTTCCATTCGTTATAACCAGAGGAGTCCGTTTTAATTGAATGGTTTAACTCTTTAAATTCGGGTCTTTTCATTTTTCAACTCCCGTTCTGTCAAAAATATTATTGATCACCTGAACAACATTTGCACCAACAAAAATAAAATCGTCAATTCCTGATTGTTTGTGCGATTCGATTTGATCTTTTGGGTAACCGGCAAGGATGCAGATGGCATCTTTATTAATTTGTTTAATTGCTTTCACAAATTGAGGCACAAGTTCTGGATAAGTATCATCTGTTGAGCAGAGCACAAAAACCTTGGCTCCGGAATCCAATGCGGCTTTAATACCGAGGGAGACTTCAGGAACCCCCTGTCCATAGTTTACCTCAAACCCGCCTGCCTCAAAAAAACCTCTTGAAAAATCAGCTCTTGCTTTGTGCTGTTTCACTGGTCCAACATTAAACAGGAACAATTTTGGCAGATTTCCATTTTTTCTTTTAAAAGAAGACGCTCTTAAACGAAGTTGTTCAAAATCATGTGCTTGACGAAGAGTGGATAAAGGGTACACTTTTTCAGGTACTGATGAATTACTAAGGTGACTGAATATTTCGCCAAGAGTTGCACCCTTGGCAGCTAAAGAAGAGGCGAGTTTTAATTTAGATACACCATCTTTCTCATTTTTTACATTTTCAAGGTCTGTCAGTATGCTGGAATGAATTCCACCATTGCCTGAAACCCTTAACTTCTGGAGGTAAGCTGCACGAAGATCATAAATCTTTCTTGCATCAAAAATCATCGGTTGTTTAACCTCTTCTTTTACATTAGCGTAACTGTTTACGCCAACAATAACTGTTTTACGGGTCGCAACATCCTTGATTCTTTTTTGAGCCAACCCGCTGATATCCGATTGAATCTTCCCGGAAACCAGAGCTTTATAGATTCCGCCTTGATTTTCAATTTCACGGAAATATGACCAGGCATTATCTACCAATTGAGCTGTAAGAGTTTCCACATAAAATGAACCACCGGCAGCATCAATAACATGATTCAGGTGAGATTCTTCACTCAAAATAATCTGAGTATTTCTGGCAATTCTGTTTGAGAATTCATCAGGTTGGGCAAACGAAGAATCAAAGGGGAGTATCTCAATGAGGTCAACACCACCTGTGATTGCAGAGAATGCTTGTGTTGTTACTCTAAGCATATTAACATAAGGATCAACAAAGGAATGATAATAACTTGAAGTTTTTGCTGCTGCAAACATTTTTACATCATCTGCCGGCAAACCAAATGAAGATAGAACTGCAGAAAAAAGAATCCGTGCCGCTCTGAATTTGGCGATCTCCATAAACAGATTTGTACTTATTCCAAAATTGAAAATAATCTTCTGAGGGATTGTTGAAATATCGATACCAAGTTCTGAAAGTCGGCAAATAGCTTCGACAACCAGCGACATCGAGATTCCCAGCTCTTGAACAGCGGAAGCTCCTTTATCCACATAGACCGAACCATCTATCCCGATAGTTCTTAGATCTGAATGTTCAGATTCCAAAAACTTAATTGAAGTGGCGATCTGAGAATAAGCTTCGTCGATCGAAACCGGCATTTCACCATTCTCAAAAAGAAAAGTAACTGGATCGGCGTTAACAGATCCGTTTATTTTGTTGAATTCAACCCCTTCTTTAATGGAATATCCTTTGAGGAGTGACAAAAAAACAAAAGGTGAGAATCCTGTTGAAACAAACAGTGGACATGCAGTGAGGTCAACTCCCAAAAAGGCACGAGAAAGACTTCCAGTCCCGGAAATAGATACTCCGCCATCACCGGTTTCACCGGGTTTTCCATAATCCGCATCAAGTCCCAATTTAGTTGTTTTATCGAGTGGTAAAACTATTGCCGTCTGACCCCTTTGGAGGGAATCGAGCAGTAACTTATTATAATTTTCAGCAAGAGGGTGAGTAAGGCTTTGGGCAATCAACCAGGGGTTAACACAATTTCCGTCCGGTTTGGCTCCACGGAGGTAATTTTTAAAGCCGGGGAATTGTTCGATATTTTTTAGAATCTCGAGGTGTTCTTTTGTATAAAGAGGCTCAAGATCGATATTTTCATAAGTTTTTGTAATTAATTTCTTTTCGAATGGGACGCCTTTGAGATCAACTTCCGCCAATTCTCTCCAATCCCGATAACTCGAAGGGGCGAATTCGTCCCTTAGCTTAAATTCTTTAGGTAATGTCTGATCCATCGAATCACTTTTCTATTTGATTTGTCAAAAATTTAATCTTTTGATCCTTAAAATTAAGAAATTAATTTCTTATAATTTGAGACATTTGGAACAAAATGGGCTTTAAAGTGATTATAACATGTGTGGGTGTTTTTTAATACAAAACAGGCTTTATCAATTTATTATATTGAGTTTCAATTAAACAGTTTTGGAAGAAAAGTTGATCAATAGAATCAGGAAATTTATGAGAACTCCGTTATTTGTAGCAGTTGTCTTTTTGTTTATCTTCTCGTTTAATGCAAACATTTGTTCGCAACAGGCTACAGTTGACACTAACAAGGTTTTGCAACCGGAAGAAAGACATTCTTCAGCTATGCAGCTTGTATCAATGTTTGTAGAGAGATATCACTATAGTCCCAAAGAGATGAATGACAGCCTGTCGAGCTGGATATATAACGATTATTTAAAATCTCTCGATTTTCAGCGGATGTATTTTTTACAGACAGACATAGATCAATTTGAAAAATACCGTTATGTGCTCGATCAAAATTTATCCACCGGAAATCTGATTCCACCTTTTGATATTTTTAACATCTATAAGGAGCGACTCAGCGAAAGGGTAAAATTTGCCATAGATGTCCTGGACAAACCGTTGGATCTCACCAAAAATGAAGAAATTGACCTTGATCGTGAAAAAGCGAAATACGCTACAAATGAAAAAGAATTAAATGATCTCTGGCTGAAGCGGATAAAATTTGATGTAATCGGACTGATTCTCGGCGGAAAAGAAGAAAAGGATGCAAGAGAATTGCTTCAAAAGAGATACAAAAATCTGCACAAAGCAATTCTGCAATACAGACCAGATGATGTTTTTCAGATTTATATGGGTTCTGTGATGGAATCCATCGACCCTCATTCTTCATATATGTCACCCAAAACCTCACAGGATTTTAATATCAATATGGCACAATCTCTCGAGGGGATTGGTGCAACACTTACATCGGAAAATGATTATGTTACCATTGTTAGAGTGGTACCCGGGGGACCGGCCTCAAAAAGCGGTCTGGTTGAGGATGGTGATAGAATAATTGGTGTTGCTCAAGGTGATGACGGCGAAATGGTTGATATTGTTGGATGGAGAACTGATGACGCGGTTCAATTAATCCGTGGTGCAAAAGGGACAATTGTGAGATTAACACTTTTAAAGAAGAAAGATGGTGCAAATGCCATCCCGGTTGAGATAAAGCTTGTAAGAGAAAAAATCAAAATTGAAGAACAGTCAGCAAAGAAAAAAATCATTGAGATTAATGAGAATGGCAAATCTTACAAAGTCGGTATTATAGATGTTCCTTCATTTTACCTCGATTTTGAAGGGAAAAGAAAAGGAGAAAAAGATTTCAAGAGTACCTCCAATGATGTAAAGAAAATTCTTGATACACTTAAACAAGAAGGTGTTTCCGGAATCGTGATGGATTTGAGAAACAATGGTGGTGGTTCGCTGCTGGAAGCTATTGAACTAACAGGACTTTTCATAACAACCGGACCGGTGGTTCAGGTGAAGGAAAGTGATGGTTCTGTAAAAGTTAATCGTGACACCGACCCTTTGGTTGCCTGGGATGGTCCTTTAGCTGTGTTAATAAATTCCGGAAGTGCTTCGGCAAGTGAAATATTTGCTGCAGCAATTCAGGATTATGGCAGAGGAGTTGTTATGGGTGAACAGTCATTTGGAAAAGGAACTGTTCAAAATCTTGTTGATCTTGACAAGGTTTCAGGCGGTGAGAAAATGGGACAGTTGACATTGACAATTGCAAAGTTTTACAGAATATCAGGTGGTAGCACACAACACAAAGGAGTGGTACCCGACATTATGTTTCCTTCAGCTTTTGATCCAAATGAAACAGGAGAGAGCAGCTATCCAACAGCACTTCCGTGGGATAAAATAGCCTCTACAGCACATCAGGTAAGTTCAGGAATAGGTGCCATAATACCTGACCTTATAACGAAACACGATTTAAGGACAGGTAAAAATACTGAATACCAATATTTCATTAAAGATCTTGAAAAATCGAAAACTCACAGGAATAAAAAAGTTTTCTCTCTAAATCTTGAAAAAAGGAAAATTGAGCAGGAAACAATTAAAAAAGAGGAAGAAGCCCGTAAAAAAGAGAGAGCTGATAAGGGATATATTGAGCTCGACAAAGATGGGAAGATTGTTAAAGAATTGCTTGTAGTGGAAGATCCGTTGCTTGAAGAAAGTGGTCATATTCTTGCAAATATGATTGAGTTGGTTGATCTTGCGAAAAATGCAGGTAAGAAGTAGTCAATATTAAAAAGTTTAAAGTGGTGGTGATGCCCATCGTGCAGACACCACCACCAACAACTAAAATCATTTTGTTCCGTAAATAAAGAGCATGTTTCCTTTTATATAATGCTCAACTTTTTTAACAGTAGCAGGGATCATTTCCAAGACTTCTGCAACTGAAACAGGTTTGCCGACTTCTTTGCGTTTGTGTAAAAATCTGAGATATCTTCCACCTCTTTTTCTGTCAGTTGTAAGGCAAGAAAAATAGAATTCTCCACCTGTTGAGAGGACTCTCAGCCCCTCATTGATAAACCCTGTTTTATCATCAAACATGTGCAACATACCAAAACTGAAAACCGAGTTGAATTGCTCTTCCTCAAAAGGAAGAGTAAATGCATCAGCGTGCAGAAGTGTGATTTTCCCCGGAAATTGTACTGATTCTTGCAACAATCTTGATTTACCAATTTTTAACATTTCAATCGAGTTATCAAGAAGAATCATTTCGTGATTATTTCGTGCATAAATTTCGTGTGTCTGAATCAATCCACCACAACCTATATCCAATATTTTTCCGTGAGCAGAATTGTATGCAAGAGTGGCAAAACCGGTATAATCCTTGGGTTTAGTTCCCCAAATAAATTTATTGTAAAATTCTGAACTTACGAGTTTTTCGTAGGCTTTGGCTCTTCTGTCGTAAGGGGCAGATCTGCCGTCATCAAAAACTGAAATGAGTCCGTCTTCAACTGAAATATACTGTTGGTTTATCATCGCTGTCATGGCTTGTCTCTTTATAAAAGATTAAATTAAGTTCCGGAACAAAACTACAGTGAGGATATATATAAGGAAATTATCTTGTGACAGATTGTTTTTACAGAGTATGGAAGGGGAATTTCAGGGATGTAATCCGTAATAAAATTAGAGGAGGAGTAAAATCAGAATTTTGTTTGACTCAGTGGATATGTTTTTTTATCGCCTCGTTATACCAACCCATAACCACTCGTGGGCGAGTAATAACAGTTCCAATTACAACAGCAAAGGCTCCAAGTTTCATCATCTGTGCGGCATCTTCAGGAGATTTAATTTTACCTTCTGCTATAACAGGGATTTTGCATTTTATAGCAAGTGATTCAAGCAGTCTAAAATCGGGTTGATCTTTTGGGAGGTGTAGAGTCTCGGGTGTGTAACCACTTAAAGTTGTGGAGAGACAGTGTGCACCGGCGGCCTCACATGCAATCCCTTCTTCATAAGTAGCGATATCTGCCATGATAACACAATTTGGGAATCTTTTCCTTACTTCGCTTATGAAGTTAGGTCCTGTAAGTCCTTCTCTTAACCTGAATGTACCATCGATTGCGATTATATCACAACCCAGGTTTAATAATTGTTCCACTTGTCTAAATGAGCCTGTGATCTTCACAGTTCCATCACTAAATTTTCCTTTAAGCAGACCAATCATCGGAAGCGGAACATGCTTCATAATGTTTCTAATTTTGGCAATCCCTTGCGATCGGATAGCCACTGCTCCCGCCATATGTGCAGCTTTTGCAAAAAGTGTTACTCCGGAAGGAGTATTAAATGGATCATCACCTTCGGATTGACAAGATATGATCATCCCGCCTTTTATTTTTTCAAAAACATCAATCATTTTTTCTCCTCGGCAATAATAATGCAGTTTGATTCAGATGGAATATCTTTTATCTCAATCTCAGCAATTGAAAGAAGTTGAGCTTCTGAGATCAGTCCACTCAGATCAATTATTTTGGGTCCTGCGAGCAGGTAAATTCCCGGGATCAGTGCACCGGCATCACCATAAGATGTCATCTCAGCTATCATTGTGCTGATCCTGCTTTTTAATTCACCGGCTTTAACTTCTGAAGCTTTTGCCCCGTTGATCTGCAATTTAATTGTTCCCTCGTCGTCAATAACCTTTATTCCGTGGATTTTTTCAGTGATTAAACCAAAAAGTTTTTTCACCTGATGTTCAGCGGAAAAGACAAAAAGTGATCCAGTTGTTCCTTTAATCTCCACCTGCTCTTTTGGTTTCCCAAACGACTTTGCAGCCACTTTATGGACATCTTCAGGGGTGAGAGTCGTGATCCCGAGGTCTTTCGTTCTCAATTCTCCGGAACCGAGTGCTGTGGCAATCACCTTTTTGTTCTGGTTATCGATCTCTATTGTCACTTCAACCGAATTAGCATTTGCACCCATTTTTACGACTGACTCAAATGCCTCTTGACGGATTGAGAGTATATCGTTTTCCGATGGGTTAATAATGTTCCTCTCAATTGAGTCACGAATTATTCCAAGGGCAGCCCCTATGGCGGAGATTACTTCACAATTTTCGGCAATTTTATGGGGAAGTTGTAAATAATTTGCAGTAAACGGTACAATGGATGATGCACCACCACCGCCGCCAACAAATTCAATCAGTGATTCATCTAATTTATACTCTCTGCTTAATTGCTTTATAACCGGTTTAATTTTCTCGGCTGAAATTGAAAGAATTTTTGTGGCAATCTCATCGCCCTGTTTATTCGTAAGTTGTTCTAATCTCTTGAATACTGAATTAATTGCCTCTGTGTTTGCACCACCGTGCCCGAGAGAAGTAACCAGATTCAATTTATATGAAGCTTCTGTTGGTGTAACGGTAAACAGGTTATCGCTGTCGGGTGATTTAATGGCAAGATAATCTGATGGATCACCCGGAAGGGGAGTTACGCTTTTAATTTCACTTTTTGAAAAATCAACATTACCTGAGTATGAGGCGTAATGAAGACCTGCAATATGGGCTGACCTTGGCCCAACATCTGTGATTTCACCATTGGAATAACGAGGGATTGAGCCCCCTGCAATACCCAAAGTTCGAACATCAAGGGTTCTGACAAACAACCTGTTTTTACCAATTTGAGCTGTTTTTACCTGAGGTTTTCCATTTTTAATTACACTGATATCTGTTGAAGTTCCGCCCACTTCAAGAAATATACCATCCGAAATTTTTACATATTTGAGGGCTGCTGCTACCCCGGCCGCGGGTCCTGAGAGCATCGTAAGTATGGGTCGTTTCCTCATTTCATTGATATCCATGATACCACCATCTGAGCGCATAACCATAAGAGGGGCTTTGATACCACTTTCTCTAACGGCTTTTTCGGTAAGGTCAGCGGTTTCGAGCATTTTAGGCATCATGCTTGCATTTATCACTGCAGTTCGGGTTCTGACACGCAGTCCATAAAGTTTTGTAATTCCACTCGCAGTTGTTGTTAAAATTCCTTTTTTGATCGAAATCTCAGCAACCAGGTTTTCATTTGTGGGGTCGTCAACTCCAAATGCTTCTGTGGCAACGATAACTTGTGCACCTTCTGCCAATAATTCGTCAATCAATGCGGGAACTGTTTCGATCCATCCATTTTTTGCGGTATCAATAAATCTGAATTTGGTATGGAGGAATTTTCCGGGCGAAAGTTCGATGTTGTCAGGATTACATTCTTTTTTAGCAAGCAGTTTTTCAAATCCATTTGCCATTCCCACAACTCCCACAGTGGCAACATCACCCTCAAGAAGAGCATTTGTTGCTTGTGTGGTTGAATGAGCTATCAAGATTACTTCTTCGGGGCTTATAGAACAGTCGTTTATCAGGGTCATCATAGAGTCAACAACCCCTCGTGCAACACCTTCCTGCGACTTGTGTGTGGTTGGCACACACGACTTTCCCACGATAGAATAATCTGCGATGTCAACAGCCACTGCATGGGTGAATGTGCCACCTACATCGATACCGATTTTAATTTTTCTTTTGTTTTCCATCTGCGAATACCTTAGTAGAAAATCATGGCGGCAATCACCAATCCAATTATAGCTGCGACCCATGTATATGGAAGGGTATTCCATAAAATCTTTTGGACATCAATTTTCATCTCGTTGGCGAGCCAGACATTTTGAGTGTTTGTTGGATCGCTGATTCCTTGGATTTGTCCAACTGCCATAAGAAGTCCCATAATCGCTCCAGCGGGCATCCCTCCTGCGAGAAATATTGCTGCGATGCCGTAACCCATGCCCCAGACATTTAGAGGCCCTCTGTAAAGAGCAAGTGGTGCAGCAAGACTGAAGAGAATTACATATCCCATAGCTGATTCCGGTTTTATCGCTTGAAGTACCGGTTTTAGAAGTAACAGAACCGGCCAACCGTCTTTAAATGATTCCATAAGAACAGCGGGGGGTCCCATCACTGCATTTAGCAACATTCCAATCCCCAACATTAAAGCGACAGCTGGCATCACCACTGCGCCACCATCAAGGATTGATCTGATAAGAATGTTAAGTGAACCTTTTTGGTAAGTTGAAATAAAACCATAAATCAAACCGGCAATGAAAGCTGCGATGAAGTTGATTCCAAAAACAAGTATTAGAAATAACGGAATGATGGGGATAAAATATGCTGTAAAACTGACTTTACCATCTCCTTCGTTTTTGAAGAGGCGAATCAGCGATATCAACACCAGTATTCCTATACCGACACCAACAACATACTTTAATGTTATCGGTATGAAAGAAAGAATCTCATCCAGAAAATCACTCAGTGCCACAGGAATATGTCTATAACCAAACCAGAGCAGAAATCCGATTACTGCGATTCCGACGAGGTAAGAGGCAATCTTCATAAAGTTTATATCGTGGCCATCTTTGTAAAGCTGAATGGTGATATAAATTACAGCTATCACAAACATCAAAACAAACATGATAAGAGCAAACGATTGCACTTCATCAACTTGAAGTTTGAGAACTTGTGTGTAAACAGCCCAGTTACCAACATTGAGAATGCCACCTATACTGAGCCCGGTGAGAAAGATACCGGTTGTTGTTACAGGACCAACACCAACAGATGCCAGAATCGGAAGAACAACTGTTGAAACCATAATAATGGCTCCCAGTCCACCCAGTGTGGTGAAGAGCAGAATGATCAGGAGTAACATCACAATTGAAATAGCCCAGGGTTTATCTCCTGATAATTCTGCACCGGTTTTAATAAAACTTTCAGCGACTCCGGTTTTTTGCATCATTATCGAAAGCATGCTGCCAAAGATTGCAATTGTGTATGCCTCTGATAATCTTGTTGCGCCATTCCCCATCACAAAAGTAAAAACATCAACGATATTAACACCGGAAATGAGGGGAATAAAAAACGCGAGCAGGGGAAGTGCAAGCAGTGCCGGGATTTTTCGCAGGAACATCAGAATGACAAATACGAGAAATACCAAAAGTAATAGAGTAAGTTGAACAGATTCCATAAAAACAGTCAGATTCTAAAACGAATTAATTTTATAATCAAATTTAAAGATTTTTTATTAGATCGAGGATTAATTAATTTATGGAAGTTATTTTTTGAAGTTATGGAAACCTGATGAATATAAAGAAAAACAAATCTTTGAGAGAATTAAATACATTTGGAGTTGATTCAATGGCTGAGCATTTTCTTAAGGTAACCTCCTCTGCAGACCTGCTTGAATCAATGAAGTATATAGAGAAAAACCGGCTAAAATATTTTGTTCTCGGCGGCGGAAGTAATATACTGTTGGGATTCAGTAAATACAAGGGTGCTGTAATTCATATGCAAACCAAAGGAGTGGAAACAGTTGCAGAAACTCCCGAACATGAAATATTAGAATGTGCTGCGGGGGTTAATTGGGATGAATTTGTTGAATATACTGTGGAAAGGGGGCTTGGAGGGGTAGAGAATATGTCTTTAATTCCCGGAACTGTGGGAGCCTCACCAATTCAAAACATTGGCGCGTATGGTCAGGAATTAAAAGATACATTCGAATCTGCCAAGGTGTTCCTTACCGAAGAAAAGAGGATGATTACTCTTACAAAAGATGAATGTAAATTTGATTATAGAGACAGTATTTTCAAAAGAGAGTTGAAAGGGAAATCAATAATATTAAGTGTAGCGTTAAAACTAAAAAAGAATCCAAAATTAAATTATTCATATAAAGGGATACGGGAACTGATTTTTAAGAGGGGGGACGAAAAACCAACTCTAAGCGATATGCGTGATGCAGTTATTAAACTAAGGACCCAAAAACTTCCGGATCCTGCCATTACAGGTAATGCCGGAAGTTTTTTCAAAAACCCTGAAATTAGTGAAGAATCTTTCGGGATACTTAAAAGATTTGTCCCCGAGATAGATGGATTTAAATCGAAGGATGACAAGATTAAAATCTCTGCGGCAAAACTTATTGAACTATCCGGATGGAAAGGTAGAAGAGAGGGCAATTGTGGCGTTTATGAAAATCACTCACTTGTGTTGGTAAATTATGGTGGCGCATCAGGTGATGAAATTGTAAACCTGGCAAATCGAATAATTGATGATGTTTATCAAAAATTTGGCATCAGATTATCTGTAGAAGTTAATTTACTTCAGTGAATTAGATTGTTAAAAAAAACTGCTAATGAATAATAGACGGGGATGCCCACGATAATATTGAACGGAAAAGTTATAGCTAATGATGCTGTAAGATAAAGGGAGGGATTTGCTTCAGGCAGCACTATTCTTACAGCAGCCGGTGCCGCAATATAAGATGAACTTGCTGCTAAAACACCAAACAGCACTGCGTTTCCGGTTCCAAGATCGAAGAGAGTAGCCCCAAAAGTTGCCATCAATCCGTTAAAAATTGGAAATAAGATTGCAAACAAAGTAAGAGAATATCCAACCCTGCCAAAATCGCTAAGTTTCCTTCCGGCAACAATTCCCATATCCAGAAGGAAAAAGGTAAGCACTCCCTGAAAAGGGTCTATGAAAAATGGTTTTGTGAGAGCATAACCATTATCCGCTGATATGAAACCGATCAACAAACTTCCCCCCAGTAAGATAACACTTTCATTCGTAATTGACTCACGAATTACGGCCTTAAGTGATTTTGACCCTGCGGCTTTGGAAGTATAATAGATAGCCAGTCCAATTCCTGCCAGGATTGCCGGGAATTCCATCATTGCCATTACTCCAACCATAAAACCACCAAAGTGGAGTCCTGCCCGTTCAATAAAAGAGATTGTTGTTACAAAAGTGACCACACTCACCGACCCGTAATGTGCTGCGATAGCCCCGGAATTGATGGCGTCAAGTTTTATTCCTTTTTTTAGTATAAAAAAGGCGAGAACCGGGATTATCCCTGCTAATAAAAGTCCAAATAAAACGGCTATGAGAAGTTCGGAATTCATACCTGTTTTCGAAATTTCATAACCTCCCTTAAACCCAATGGAAGCCATCAGGTAATATGAAAACATTTTTATTATTGGATCAGGAATTTTAAGGTCTGACCTGATTAAGGCTACGGTTAATCCTAAAATAAAGAATAGAATAGCAGGATTTTTAAGATTTACGATACCACCGGTTATGAATTCGATCATGAATACTCGTTTTCTATAAAAATTGGAGTTTGTGACTCGCAAAAAAACAAAAAATTACGCTATTTTTGTATATATTTTTTCCCATTTTCAGGATAATAATTTTGAAGTTGCTTTATTTTGTAATTTTAATCATTTTTATTGTATCAAACTCACTCACTGCTCAAAGTACTACACTATCTAAACAAGAAAAATCGATAACAGTCGGAGTTAAAGGATTAGTTGCCACAGGGCCCTGGATAAATCGTGCAACTGCCGGAGTGGGGGGGAATATCAAGTTTGAGTGGAGGGTGGGTCCTCGAATTGCATGGTTTTTGCAAGGAGGTTATTATTATATCGGCGGAAAACAGAGTGTTGTAAATAATACAACTTACAAGACATATTATAACGACGGTGAAATGATGACGGGCCTTAAGTATTACTCGCAAAATAATATTTTTGGGCTACTCGGGGTAAGTGTAAATTCATTTGCATTTAGAACTTCCACTTCACAAAATATTTCAGGTTATATACAAGAGTCATCTTCCACGAAACAAGCCGAAAAGTATGGTGTAATTCTTGGCGGAGGTTATTTGTATGACTTCACAAATTCACTGACCCTGGAAGGGACCGGTACATTTAACTATCTTGGTGATGAAGGTTCAAGTCTTGGTTTAACCGTCGGGCTTAAGATAAAGTTTTATTAACAGTTTACAACAAACAGAAAAACAGGAGCTGTCATGAATCAGGTAATAATGTGGTTCGAAATTCCGGTAAAGGATATGAAAAGGGCAAAAAAGTTTTACGAAGAGATTCTCAAGGTTGAAATGACCATTATGGAATTCGGGGGACATGAAATGGCATTTTTCCCCGGTGAGGGAAAAGGAAGTGTTTCCGGTGCATTATGTAAAGGACCAGACTATACCCCAAGTACTGAAGGTGCTTTAATCTACTTAAATGGGAACCCTGATCTCGATGTTGTGCTTGGAAGAGTTCCAAACGCAGGTGGTGTAATAATTCTGCCCAAAAGAGAAATTTCTCCTGAATATGGTTACATGGCTATGTTTATGGATACTGAGGGGAATAAACTGGCACTTCATTCAGTTGAATAATCATGAATAAGGTCAGCAAACTGATTGTTGTTTTGTTAATTACATTTTTTGCTGCGGGTTTTCTCGTTCATTCGCAAAATATTGTTTCCCTAAAAAAACTTTACTGGCTAAAAGGGAAATGGTCGAGGGTAACTGCAAATGTTGAACAATTTGAAACCTGGAATATAGTTTCCGACTCCATTTTGGTGGGGGAAGGTTACAGTATAAAATCAAATAACGAAAAAGTAACCGAAAAACTAACAATAAAATGGGTGGATAATAAGCTTGTCTATATAGCAGATGTTCCACACAATAAACAACCGGTTGTTTTTCAAAATGTGGTACTTAATGATACGCTGGCTGTTTTTGAGAATAAATCACACGACTATCCAAATAAAATCTCTTACATCAAACTGAACAAAAGAAGTTTCAGAGTGATTTTGGACAACAACGCAGGCACGAATAGCCGTGTGATGACCTTTACCCTGGTAACCAGGAGGTAGTTTAACCTAATTCGAAAGAAGTAACTCCGTAAATTTTTTCACGACGCCTTTCAGGATTACCACCGTGGTACATTCTGGCAGTTTCAAAGACTGGTTTCATCCCGTAGGCTTTTGCAAGTTCTACGGCATGGTGATTTATCTCGGGAGTATCTATATAAACAGGATTACCCTCTGCAAAATCTATTAAACTCAGAAAAAGTTGTTTTGCATACACCTCATTATCTGCAAAAAGTGGACCGATTTTGTATCCACCGTTTACACATTTCCTAATCGTTCCATATCCTTTTATCGTTACCCCCTCATCAATTTTTAGGGTCAGGCTCTCGGGCATCATCACCCATTCTTTAATAAAAGCTGCCCTCGAGGCAGGGAAAATGGTCTTATCGTAGTCGAGGATATTACAAAGGTCGGCTTCCACTACAGGTCTTACATTAAAAGATTCTTTAGGAATAATATCCTTTCCTTCAAACCTGATCTGGCGGTATGCAAAATCGTATCCCGATTTGATATAATTTTCCTGCTGCTCGGGAACTCCATCCAAACCGGAGGGGATGTTCATAACCCGGTTAAAACCTTCCCACCAGAGTTTATATCCATATCCTTTTCCTCTAAATTCCGGTTTTACTATGTAGAAGCCCATAAAGCCGAATTCATTTCCATATCTTATCGCAGATTTTATAGCTATGATTTCACCATCAAGTTCACCGACAAGAAAACCGGCAGGGTCTGTGAACAGGAAAGCACGACCATCATTTAAACCGGGGTTCCACCCCTCTTTTTCTGCCCAATCCATGAAAAGTTTTATCTCTTTTGGAATTATTTTGCGAATGGTATAACTCATTGTGGTCTCACTAAAATTATTGAATAATCGGTAGAATTAATTTAACAATAAAATTGGAGATTTCTTATCAACTATTTTTCACAAATTGGATAAAACTGTTTAAAATAAAAAACCCCTTTAAAGACTAATGTCTAAAAAGGGGAATTTATTGTGCGGAAAGGGAGGGATTCGAACCCTCGGTACCGGTAAAAGTACACACGCTTTCCAGGCGAGCCTATTCAACCACTCTAGCACCTTTCCGTATTACCCATTCAGGATAAAAACCACAGTATTACCGGCGGAGAGAGGGAGATTCGAACTCCCGGTGAACTATAAGCCCACAACGGTTTTCGAGACCGCCGCATTCAACCACTCTGCCATCTCTCCTTTATTTTCTGCAATTCCAGAATAAACAGATTACAAATGTAGATATTTTACAAAATATTACAAAAGAAAATGTTTTCTTTGTGTTATTTGTTGGTTCAAATTTTTTATTTTACTCGAAATTTTATTATAGAATGTCGTACAAAAATCAATTTAAAGAAACTTTATCGCTCGCCCTGCCGGTCATAATTACTCAAATCGGGTTTGTTATGATGGGGGTGGTGGACTCTGTAATGGTGGGGAGAATTGGAGACGCCCCACTTGCAGCCTCCTCCATCAGTGTCGGTTTCTTTTTTATAATCACAGTTGTTGGTTTGGGCATTGTGATGGCGATGACCCCTATGGTTGCAATCGCAGTGGGTTCGGCCGACCGTGAAAAGTGTTCCATAGTATTCCAGCAGGGGATTTGGGTCAGTTTTTTCACAGGTGTGATACTTAATCTCATCACCTTTTTTGGAGCGAAATTAATTCCCTCGATGGATCAACCACCGGAGGTTGCACAACTTGCCGTCAGTTATACACAGATAATATCACTCTCTACAATTCCCATGCTGGTATTTACTGCATACAAACAATTTATAGAAGGGCTATCTTTCACCCGTCCTGCGATGGTGGTGGCAATCCTGGCTAATTTGATAAATGTGTTTTGTAACTGGATTTTTATTTACGGGAATTTGGGTTTTGAGCCGATGGGGCTTGATGGTGCTGGTATTGCAACTCTGGGCTCAAGGATTTTCATGTTGATCAGCCTGGCAGCGTTCGTTCATAAAAGTTCTGAGTTCAAAAGGTATAATTTAAGAATTTTCCCTTTTAGTGGAATTAACGAGATTGGCAGAGAAATTCTTAGAATCGGAGTACCAAGCGGATTTCAGTATTTTTTTGAAGTCGGTTGTTTTGCCACAGCAGCTTTTATGGTTGGATGGATAGGTAAAGACGAGCTTGCATCCCACCAAATTGCACTAAATGTATCATCCATAACTTATCTTGCCTGTTTGGGACTTTCAACAGCAGGAACAATAAGAGTGGGAAACGCTCTTGGAGCAGGTGATATGTCCGGAGTGAAAAAAGCCGGATCTATAGCACTTTTTATGGGGGCTTCATTCATGATTGCTGCCGGACTTAGTTTTATATTGTTAAATGATCTTATACCAAGGTTCTACACATCTGATGCAGAGGTGTTGTTATTTGCCCCTAAACTGTTGATGATAGCTGCATTTTTCCAGATTTTTGACGGAACGCAGGCAATTGCCCTCGGGAATCTTAGAGGAATAACAGATGTAAAAATTCCCACTGTAATTACTTTCATTGCTTATTGGGTTATTGGTTTACCATCAGCTTATTTACTTGGATTTCCTCTTGGACTCGGGACAGAGGGAGTATGGTATGGCTTGTCAATCAGTTTGATTGCTTCATCTTTGATGCTGAACACCAGGTTCTTTATAATGGTGAGACAACTGTCGTCAAAAGTGGGGTAAAAAATCACCGATATCATGCGTTTATCTCTCTTAAAAACCATTTATCATTAAAAGTTTAGAATAAATGGCTTGCGGACTTAATTTTACACCGTAAACAATCAGGAGTCCAAAATGGAAAAGCGAATATATAGATCAAGAAGAGAAAGAATGATTGGCGGAGTTGCCGGAGGAATCGCGGAATATTTTGAGATAGATCCCGTGATCGTCAGATTTGCATTTATTGCACTTACTCTTTTTAATGGCGTAGGTTTAATCCTGTATATAGTCGGTATGGTAATCATTCCGGAACAGGTTATGAGAGTGGATATCAAATCGGAGAATTCGATTCCTTTTACTGCCGAAGTGCCATCAGAGCGAAAAGAAAAATTCTCGTTAATTCTTGGAGTGATTCTGATTGTCGCCGGAATATTGTTCGGACTTGACAACTTTGTACCACAGTTTGACATAGAAGATGCCTTCCCTTTAATCCTTGTGCTTCTTGGAGTTTGGATAATTATTAGTGGAAGAAAGAGAAAGATTGGAGAAAGATATGAAACCGAGTAAAATATTCTGGGGAGTTTTTTTCCTCGGGTTGGGAGTTCTTCTCCTGATCAAAAATTTTGGTGACTACGATTTTTATATTCCTGAAATAAGAAAACTCTGGCCACTGCTACTTATTGCCGCGGGTGTAATCTACCTTACAAAAAACATGATTGCTCGAAATGTATTGGCCGGTTTGGCGGGATTTGCACTTGCTTTTTTCATACTAACGATAACTGCGACGATTCAATATTTCCCAAAGAAAATATTTTCGCATGTAAATTCTTCAAAAAACAGAAGTGAACTGATCTCGATTAAAACGGAACCGTTTGACACTACAATCAAATTCGTTGATTTGTCATTTGATGGCGGAGCAGGGAAGTACATCATAACGAGTAAAGATACAAATTTGATGACTTTGCGTACTGACAGGAGTGGACGGAGATTCAGTGTTCACAACGAAATTTCAGGTGGCAGAGCCGATTTGAATGTGGAAATGGCAGAATTTAACTTTGACACAGACGACACAACTTTTGCCGCTTTAGTGGAGTTGAATCTGAATCCAAAACCGTTTTACGAAGAGATGTCGTTTCAGATGGGAGCTGCAGATGTTGAATTGAACATTAGCGATCTTTTTTTTCGCAAACTAAAACTGGAATTGGGAGCCAGCTCAACGAAACTTTTCCTGCCTGGTGCGGCTGTTGGCGGAAGCGAAATCAGAGTTGATTGTGGTGCGAGTAGCCTCGAAATAGTCATAAAAAAAGAGTCGCAGGTGAAAATTGTGAATTCGATGGCATTGAGCAACTTCCGAACCCCTCCCGGGTTTACAGGAAAAGGCGAGGCAATCTATTCCGATAATTTCACCGGAGTTGGTGATGTCATTACAATCTACATCGATGGAGGAGTAAGCAGTCTTCAACTACGGAAACAATAGCTTATCGATTCACAACTGTTAATATGTGCTTAAAAGCGGTGATTAAAATCATCGCTTTTTTTTTGTGTTTTGTTAAATGAAACGATTTAAAAAGAAAGTATTTGGATGCCTCTTTTTTTATAACAATTGTTTAGAGTATATTCGCAAACAAAAGGTTCAAAAATTTCCGGTAAAACTGATGCCTGAAGAAGAAACTCTATCGTTTACATATCACTTTAAACTTCCACACAATGAAACTAAAGAATTCACTGTGGATCTTCGAAGGAATGATCTCAGCATCATACACAAGGAGAAAGAGCTCCTTGAGACGGATTGGGCACTTCTCGAAAATTTTGCCTGCTCACATTGCCCGCTCGATCGTGATATCCATAAATATTGCCCGCTTGCTTTAAATCTTCACAAACTCATCCGGGAGTTTAATGATTTTAGCTCATTTGACTCTGTTGAAGTTGAAGTTGAAACAACTTCAAGAAATTTTGCAAAACATACCTCGGTACAATCGGGAGTCAGTAGTCTCTTGGGCATATTCATGGTATCAAGTGGCTGCCCTATAATGGGCAGGTTAAAACCACTACTTCACAGTCATCTTCCTTTTGCCACTCTTGATGAAACCCAGTTGAGAGTATTTTCCCTCTATCTGCTTTCTCAATATATCAGATTTAAAAAAGGACAGGAACCTGATTGGGAAATGAACGGTTTGATGAATATTTACGAGAGTATCTCAACTCTAAATAAAAATGTCAGCAAACAAATAGTAAAACTCGAGGAAAAAGATGCGGGCATCAACAGTCTTATTATCCTCAATAACTTTGCAGAATATGTGACTTTTACAATAAGCGAAAAAATGATCGACGAGATCGAGTTTTATGTAAAAGCTTTCTACGAATAGAATTCTTGATAATCCACGAAAGTCATTTATATGAAAGATAAAAAGAATCTTCTTTTCCTCTTCCTGGGGATGTTCTTTGTCTCGAATGCCGTTCTTGCAGAATTTATTGGAGTTAAAATTTTTTCACTTGAAAAAACACTTGGGCTGCCACCGGTTTCTCTTTCATTTTTTGGACAGGAAAATCTCTCTTTCAATCTCACTGCAGGTGTACTTCTTTGGCCTGTGGTTTTCATTTTTACAGATATTATTAATGAATATTTTGGCAGAAGGGGAGTTAAACTGCTTTCTTTCATCTCAGCCGGACTTATAGGGTATGCTTATTTGATGGTATATTTTTCCATGGATCTGGTTCCCGCTGATTTTTGGATTCTCCGGGATACTCCTTCAGGGCAGGTGAACATGAATTCAGCATTTAATGTGATTTTTGGGCAGGGATTATGGATTATCATCGGTTCACTTGTTGCATTTTTAATTGGACAGTTGATTGATGTGATTGTTTTTCAATGGGTAAGAAAACACACAGGGAACAAATGGATTTGGGCAAGAGCTACCGGATCAACACTTGTTTCACAATTCATCGACAGTTTTGTAGTGCTTTTTATTGCCTTCTACTTTGGGGCTAACTGGAGTATAGCTTTAGTCCTGGCTATAGGCATAGTCAATTATATATATAAACTTTCAATTGCGATTTTCCTCACGCCAATATTGTATCTTCTCCACATAATCATCGACAAATACCTTGGAAAAGAGCTGGCAGACAAAATGATTGAACAGGCTGCTGCTGAAAGCAATCCTTAGCGATTAAATCTCAAGATTTTGAACATCCTCAACCGTAATCTTTACAAGATCTTCATCGCTGAGATTTGACAGAGTGAGGATTCGCTCCTCCTGGTTGCCGATGGCTTTATAAAGCACATTTCGAACAGTTCTCGCATTCCCAAAATTACTGTCTCTATTCTCGTAGATTTCCTTAAATACCTCTTGGAGGTGCTCTACTGCGGTTTCATCCAGTTTATATCCGCTCTTTTCTGCCAAAACCCTGGTAATATTTATCATTTCGTCGGGAGTATAATCTTCGAACATGAAAAAATTTGTAAAGCGACTTTGTAAACCGGGGTTTGAATCGAGGAAATTCCGCATTTCATTTGGATAACCGGCAACTATTACAACAAGTTGGTCTGAATAATCCTCCATCCTCTTAAGCAAAGTATCAATCGCTTCCTGGCCAAAATCATTCGCTCCTCTGGAAAGAGTATAAGCTTCATCAATAAACAGAGTTCCACCGAGTGCTTTTTTGATGACATCTTCCGTTTTTTGAGCAGTTTGTCCCTGATAACCGGCAACGAGAGATGAACGGTCAACCTCCACCAGGTGTCCTTTTTCGAGCAAACCAAGTTCTTTATATACTTTACTAAGAAGCCGGGCAACGGTGGTTTTTCCTGTGCCGGGATTCCCCATAAATACTACATGAAGATTTTTCTTGATGACTTTAAGTCCTCTTTCTTCACGCATTTTGGCAATTTTGAGTGAGCTAATCAGTTTTTCAGTGGCTTTTTTAACTTCGCCAAGTCCTGTGAGTGAGTCCAATTCTTTCAAATGTTGTTCAAGCAGCGCCTGATCACCTTCAACCCGTACCTGTCTTTTAGAAGCTACAGGAGCGAGTTCAATTATGTCTTCAGGAGTGATTGTCTTTGAGATTTCATCTGTTAAATTTTCGTTAGGAATCTCAACAAGTCTGAGAAGGTGCCTTTTCATTGCAGCTTCTGCAATATTTCTTACCATCCTTGCATTTGAAAATGTTTTGTCTCTTTGCCTGTATCTCTCGTTGAAATATATCTTCAATTTAACCATTGTTTCAGCAGACATAACAAGATCTTTCGACTTCAAGATATTCACAGCAATATTTACAAGTTCATCGGGAGTATAGTCTTCAAACAAAATAAACTTGGTAAATCTTGACTTTAGCCCGACATTACTTTCGAGAAATTTTTCCATATCCTCGGTATAACCTGCAGCGATAACAATGAATTTACCCCTGTCATCTTCCATTCGTTTCAGGAGTGTATCAATGGCTTCTTTGCCAAAATCACTTCCTGAATTATCACCGGCTTTAACGAGTGTGTAAGCTTCGTCGATGAAGAGGGTTCCGCCAATTGATTGATTAATAAGTTCAGTGGTTTTTGCTGCTGTTTGGCCTACATAACTTGACACCAGATTTTGTCTGTCTGTTTCAACTAAATGACCTTTGGGAAGGATTCCCAAAGCAGAGTAGATATCACTAAAAATTCGGGCAACAGTTGTTTTCCCGGTTCCGGGATTTCCAAGAAAGACAATATGATCGGAAAATTTGTTTTGAAGGTTTTCACTTCTTTCAGAGTAGAATCTTGCGATTTTTACTAATTCATTAATTTCTTTTTTTACGAGGGTTAACCCCATTAATCCATTGAGTTTAACGAGTGATTCCTCAAGTTTTTCCTCATTAATGCCAACATCAACAAGTTTGCCTTCATCTTTTTTGAAAACGGCTGCAATATCCTCCGGTTCAAAAGTTGTGAGTGCAGTTTCAGACCTCATCCCCGGGGGAAGTCTTAAATATCTTTTACTCAATCTCATTTTTGCTTCGTCGTAAGTGTTCCTGACCAATCGTCCATTACCAAATGTTTTATCTCTGTTTCGGTAAAGATTCATAAATTCTTTGATCAAGAGTTCTTTTGCTTGTTTTGAGAGAGTATAATCCTCTTTGCTTGCCATCATTTCAAAAATCTGAAACAATTCTTCAGGTGTATAATCATCAAACTGGAAGAACTGAGTAAATCTGGATTTCATACCGGGGTTTGACTCAAGAAAATCATTCATTTCTCCCGGATAGCCGGCAACAATGGTTACAAATTCACCGGCTTTGTCTTCCATTCTCTTAAGGAGTGTGTCGATAGCCTCCTGACCAAAATCCTGACCTGAGCCCCCTTTTTTAACGAGCGTATAAGCTTCATCGATGAAGAGGATCCCACCCATCGCATCTTCAATCATTTTTTCTGTTTTTTGGGCAGTTTCTCCAACATACTGCCCAACAAGAGCAGCACGGTCACATTCAACAATATGTCCCTTTGGTAAAAGGTTCATCGCCTTAAAAATATCACCAATTACTCTTGCAACAGTTGTTTTACCGGTACCGGGGTTTCCGAGAAAAACAGAATTAACTGATAGCCCTTCCTTGGTTCTCAGTCCCAGTTTTTTTCTCTCTTGAACAAAGTTCAGATAATCAACAAAATCACGCATTGTCTGTTTCACAGATGTGAGTCCAACAAATCCATCGAGAGTGGCAAGAACTTTTTCTACTGAGAGTTCACCATCAGAGTGTAACTCTTCCATCGCTTCAGCTTCTTCAATCTCGTTAATATCATAGTGTTCAAGATCGTAAATTACTGAGAAACCCAAAATAAACCATTTAACACAAACTAATTCATTATTCAGGAATATTTCAACCCTGCCTTGACCCGCATTCCAGAACCCGGGGTTACCCGTTCCCCAACTTTGTACAACCGCAACATTACTCCACTCTGACTCTATCTGAAGTTCAAAGTTACTTTCACCCATCTGCTTATCATTTACAAACCAGAATGCCTGACCATCAACGGACACATCTTTTTTCTCAAAGTAGGGATTGTTGACAATAACCTCAACTGCAATAAATCCTTGCGTGGGTGCATTAAACTGATGAACATAATATTTTCTACCACTTTTTAGATTCTCAGACAAATCGAATGTTCTTGCAAAGTAGGCTTTGAACTTAACCCCCTTAATTATCTCAAAATCTGTCCTTTTTCCGGAACCGGGACTTTGTGAGACCGGTTTAGCTACTTTATCATTCTGTGGTTCGGTTACTTTAGAGTCTTTTTTGCTACTCGGTGAGAGATCAATTATACCTTGCGGATCCGGTTTTTTTATGTCTGAAGATTCTTTAACCGGGATTATATCGGGATAATCAGCGGTTTCAATGCTTTCAGAACGCTTATTCTGAGTATTGTTACTTTCAATTTCCGCCATTTTAACTGCAAACTCAATTAATGCAGGGTTCCCGGGGAGCAGTGTATGCAACTCTTGTAGAAGTGTTTTAGCCTGGAGGATTTTAAATTGTGCAAAACATACTTTTAACTGAATTAATTTTGATTTGCCTGTTTTTTCAGGTTCTGTAGTACCATCCAATACCTTTTTAGCGGCATATTCGGCATACCAATATTCTTTATAATTCAATGCATCCTCTGCATCGAGCAGATAATCACCGGTTGGAGCAAGTAATTTGCTCAGAAAAGTTGATTTGTGACCGGTAAGATTTTTTAGCCATTCTCTTAATTTTGGTTTTCTCTGAGACAGGGCGGGGTCTATCGAAACTGTAGTGTCGTAGAACCTCATCGCATCTTGATATTTACCAAGAGCAGCCAAACAGGAAGTTTTATACTCCAGTGATTTAGCTCCGTATTCAGCCGATAGATTAATCACATAATCAAAATCGGAAAGAGCCGACTCATACATTCCCATTCGATATTGGATCATACCGCGAAAATATCTCGCATTTGGGTCTTTATCACTTAACTTCACGGCTATATTTGAGTATTCGAGGGCGTCTGATACTTCATAATTTTCGAGGCAAACCAAAGCAAAAACATAATTTGCTTCAGGGTCATTCGGGCACAACTCAAGTAATTTAGTGGCAACAACTTTTGCAGACTTAAAGTCTGAATTTTTCAGGAACTGTGATACCTGATCCTTTAGTTGCTGAATATCTTTAAATGTTAAAACCTTGTTCATTTGTTGGTATGGCAATCGTTTTCAGAAACTTCATAAATCGAAATAAAAAGATACCTCTTTAGTCAGAAATATAAAAGAAATGATTTATGAAATGAAAATAAAAAAGCCCCAAACATTTCTGTAAGGGGCTTAATAAAAAGGGGAGAACTATTAATAGTCCATTCCGCCCATACCTCCGGGAGGCATCATTGGAGCAGATTCTTTTTCTTTTTTCTCATAAACAACTGCTTCTGTTGTGAGGAGGAGTCCTGAAACCGAAGCAGCATTTTCAAGCGCTGTTCTCGAAACCTTTGTAGGATCGATAACACCGGCTTTAATGAGGTCTTCGTAAACTTCAGTTGCAGCGTTGAAACCATAACTGCCGGTTCCTGCTTTAACATTGTTCGAAACTACTGAACCTTCGAGGCCTGCGTTGAAAACGATTTGTTTTAATGGTTCTTCGAGTGATCTTCTAACGATATCAATACCGGTAGTCTGATCTTCGTTTTCGCCTTTTAAGTCGATAAGTGCACTCATTGCTCTTACAAAAGCAACACCGCCACCTGGAACGATACCTTCTTCAACTGCTGCACGGGTAGCATGAAGAGCATCATCAACTCTGGCTTTAATTTCTTTCATTTCGATCTCGGTAGAAGCACCAATTTTCAGAACAGCAACACCACCTGAAAGTTTTGCGAGTCTTTCCTGGAGTTTTTCTCTGTCATAATCTGAAGTGGTTTTTTCGATCTGTCCTTTGATCTCATTGATTCTTTTCTTGATTTCAGCATCTTCGCCCTTGCCTTCAACAATAGTAGTATTATCTTTGTCGATAACAACTTTGCTTGCTGAACCGAGGTATCCGAGCTGAGCGTTTTCAAGTTTGTAACCTTTTTCTTCGCTGATAACCTGACCGTTTGTAAGGACAGCGATATCTTCGAGCATTGCTTTTCTTCTGTCGCCAAATCCTGGAGCTTTAACTGCTGCAACACGAAGTGTTCCTCTAAGTTTGTTAACTACCAAAGTTGCGAGTGCTTCGCCTTCGATGTCTTCTGCAATGATAACCAAAGGTCTGCCTTGCTGAACGGTTTTTTCGAGAATTGGAAGAAGGTCTTTCATTGCTGAAATCTTTTTGTCGTAGATGAGGATGAATGGATCTTCAAGGTTTGCTTCCATTGCATCAGCATCAGTGATGAAGTAAGGGGAGAGGTAACCTCTGTCGAACTGCATACCTTCAACTACTTCGAGAACGGATTCTGTTCCTTTAGCTTCTTCAACGGTGATAACGCCTTCTTTTCCAACTTTATTCATGGCTTCAGCAATTTTTTCGCCGATCCATTTTTCGTTGTTAGCAGAGATTGCACCGACCTGTGCGATCTCTTCACTTGTTTCGATGGTTTTTGAGATACTTTTAAGGTAGTCAACCACTTTTGTAACTGCGAGATCGATACCGCGTTTTAAATCCATTGGATTTGCACCTGCGGTAACATTCTTTAAACCTTCTCTGAATATTGCTTGTGCCAAAACTGTAGCTGTTGTTGTTCCGTCACCGGCAACATCACTTGTTTTTGAAGCAACTTCTTTCACCATTTGTGCACCCATGTTTTCGATTGCATCTTCGAGTTCAATCTCTTTTGCAACAGAAACACCATCTTTGGTTACGAGGGGAGCACCAAATTTCTTTTCAAGAATTACATTTCTTCCTTTAGGGCCTAATGTAACCTTAACAGCATTAGCGAGCTGATCCACACCTTTTTTCAGTTTGGAACGAGCATCCACATCAAATTCAATTATTTTTGAAGCCATTTTATAGTTTCCTTATTTTTTAATTACTTAATGATTGCAAAGATATCGCTCTCACGCATGATCAGATACTGAGCACCATCGAGGGTAATTTCAGTTCCTGAATATTTTCCGTAGAGAACTTTATCGTTAACTTTCACCGACATCGGAACGGATTTACCGTCTTCTGTTACTTTTCCAGGTCCGGCTGCTACAACAAGACCTTCAATAGGTTTTTCTTTTGCTGTATCAGGAAGATACAAACCACTTTTGGTAACTTCTTCAGCTTCCTGTGGTTTTATAATAACCCTGTCTGAGAGGGGTTGAAGATTTAAAGACATATGTCCTCCATTATTTTGAAATATTGATTGTTATTAGCACTCATAAATTGCGAGTGCTAAATTAACATTTTTTCCTGACATAGTCAAGTGATTTTTGTTCACACAACATAAAAAAACTAAAATAATTTTGAGTCAAGCATTTTTTTACAAGGAATTTAAATAAAAAATGTTTAATTTGAGTTCCGACCTCTTAACTATTACAAAAGAGTCACCATCATCAACCAACAGGAAGTACTTATGAAGAAATTATATTTACCATTTGTAATTCTTATAGCATGTACATTTCAGATTTCGCTTTTTGCACAAGCAGGGTCAGTCTCGCTACTTAGTGGCACCGGTACACCTATAAGCAGTCATGCCTCGATAACCGAAGCATACGGAGCAATTGTAACCCCAATGACGCAAGGTTACATAATTGAACTTACTGCAACTTACACAGGAGCAAGTGAGACTTTTCCGATAACACTCACGCAAAAGGATGGTATTGATTCCTCAAAGAGGATAACTATTCGCCCCGCTTTAGGTGTTGGATTGATCACCATTTCATCGCTTCAGGCAAGTCTTCCGGTTATCCTGTTTGATGGAGCAGATTTTGTAACAATTGATGGAAGAGCAGGTGGAACCGGCTCGGCAATTAATCTTTTTGTTGAAAACACTACCACCACAGGTGCAAATACCACAACCTTGAATTTTATCAATGGTGCTACCTATAATGAATTGCGATATATTCATGGAAAAAACAATCTTCAGGCATCTGCCGGTCCTCGTGTAGTGCTGATTTCAACATCTGCCAATAATCCTGAAGGAAACTCATATAACAAAATAACCAATTGCAAAATTGAAGGGAGTAGAACCGGAATCGCTTCAAGTGGAACCGCTGCCAACCCAAACAGATTTTTGGTAATTCGCGAAAATGAAATCGTTAATTTCAGTTTTGCGGGGGTTTGGTTGCTTTCAGCCTGTCCCTCAACCCTGATTGAAAGAAACCTGATTTATCAGACTCAGGGATATAATTCCACCGGAGTATCAGGAATAAATATCGCATCAGTTCCCGGACAGGTTCTTGATATCATTGGGAACAAGATATATGGACTGACTTCAACTGCCACAGGTGCCACTACTCTAAGAGGCATCACTTGCACAGGATCACGGGATGCCATCTATAATATTTACAATAATTTTATAGCTTTGGATGCAAACGGGCCCTCGAATGTTTCATCTGCTTATGGTGCTCAGTTCTCGGGAACCATACCTTACACGCTAAATTTTAATTACAACAGCGTAAATTTGGGTGGTACACACAGCGGGGGAACATCAGGTGTTGTTATTTCGGCCTGTTTTGTGAAATCAGCTTCCAATGATACTGTAAATTTCACTCTGAAAAACAATATATTCAAAAACACCAGAACTGGTGGAACCTCCGGAACACTACACACAGGCAGTTTTATGAGTGCGGTTAACGGTACAATTGATATGGACTATAATGTCTCTTATTGCACAGGCTCTGCGAGTAATTTTCATGCAGGTTGGGGTGGCACAATTTACAACGATTTGGCCCAGTACCAGACAGCCGCAACTCCAAATGAAACCCATACAATATTCAAAGATGTGACTTTTGTTTCTGCTTCAGACCTTCACCTTGTTTCACCTTCCGATGGTGATGCTGATCTTGCGGGTACACCGATTGCCGGAATTACCACTGATATTGATATTAGCCTAAGATCGAGTACTTTCCCATACAGGGGTGCTGATGAAGCTGCCACACTGATTCCTGTGGAATTGGCATCATTTTTTTCTTCAGTAAGTGAAAATAATGTGGTGTTAACCTGGACAACCGCATCAGAAAAAAACAATTATGGTTTTGAAGTTGTAAGAAGTTCAAACAAAACTGACTGGATACATGCCGGATTTGTAAAAGGTTTTGGTACAACTGCAGAAGGTAAAGAATATTCATTTACAGATCAGAAACTCCCTTCGGGTAGATATTCCTACAGATTGAAACAGATCGATTTTGATGGAACAATAGAATATCATGCTCTGGCGAATGAAGTAAATGTTGGATTACCTGAGAATTTTTCGATCTCACAGAACTATCCAAATCCATTTAATCCATCAACCAAAATCGATTTTACCGTAGCAGATGTATCGGGAATCGTGATAGAGTTGTTTGATATTACAGGTGGAAAAATTGCTGAAATAGTAAATGCCACTTTTGAACCCGGTTTCTATTCCGTAGTTATTGATGCTCAAAAATACAAATTGAGTTCAGGAACTTTCATTTTTAGATTCACTGCAAAAGATGGTTCAAACAACAGTTTATACACAGCAACCAAGAAGATGACAATACTTAAATAATTCAAAATGAACAACTTAAGTCACTTGATTTAAAACAAAAAAGGCTGTCCAATTTGGGCAGCCTTTTTTTGTGAAACAATTGGATTACTTTAAGGAAGCGAGTGCAGCTTCGTAATTTGGTTCCTGTGCTATTTCGGGGACTTGTTCGGTATAAACAACTTTGCCTTTTTCATCAAGAACAACAACTGCTCTCGAAAACAACCCTGTGAAACCACCTTCTACAATGGTAACTCCATAATCTTCACCAAAAGCTGTATCCCGATAGCCACTGAGAGTTTTTACATTCTCAAGTCCTTCGGTCGAGCAAAATCTATTATGTGCGAAGGGTAAGTCCATTGAAATGCAAAGCACAGCAGTGTTTTCAAGTTTTGATGCTTCAGCATTAAATTTTCTTACTGAAGTTGCACAAATTCCGGTGTCGAGGCTTGGGAAAATGTTCAGGACAACTTTTTTACCTTTGAAATCTGCCAGTGAGGTTTCTTCGAGGGTGGAATTGACTAATTTAAAATCAGGTGCATCTGTTCCAACTTCCGGGAGGAAGCCAATAGTATTGATTTTATTTCCTTTGAGTGTAATTTCTGCCATTGAATCTCCAGTTAAATGTTTATATCGTTTTAAACCATTATTCCGTTTTTTTAGTTTCAGAATCTGGGTTATTTTTAAATCTTTTTGAAATTATTGTTGTCGGGTCCCAACTTCGCATCCTTTGCCCTTCACTGTTCTCGGGAAATCCCATCACCCTGCCAAGCATTGCGGTTTCGGGAAACTGTTCGAGCATCACCTTAAATATCACTAACATCGGAATTCCGAGGAACAAACCACTTACTCCCCATAAACTTCCCCAAAAAACGAGTCCAAACATAGCGGTAATTGTGTTTAATCTTAATTTATTTCCCATAAGGATCGGTTCTACTATATTTCCCATTCCCATCTGAACTATACTTAGCAGTAACAACACAATCAATGGCACAATAACATTATCAAATTGCACCAATGCCATTAGAGAGGGAAAAAGAACAGAAACAATTGCACCGATAAAGGGAATAAAATGAAGCATAAAGGCAACAAAACCCCATAAAAAAGCAAATTTGACGCCAAAGAGAATGCAAATAACATAAACTGCGATACCAACCGTAAGGTTAATAAAAAGTTTGATGTTTGCATAGGAATAGATAAATTTTTGAATTGTAAGATACGCACTGGTGACCATCTCAATTTCTTTTCCGCCTGATACATATCTTAAATATCTTTTATAGTTTGGCAGAGCAAACAGAAAGACAACAAAATAGATTGAGAACCAGAAAAAACTGTTTGTAAAGGCGGTAAATGATGAAACAACCTTACTGGCAGCCGCTGAAAGAAAATCGACTGAAAAGAGGTCTGTGAGTTCCTTTTCTATATTTATTTTGGCATGAAAGCGGGTGTTAACAAGTTGTTCGATTCCTTCCATCAATCCATCAATCTTTGCAATTAGCACAACAGATAAATCGTTACTTTGAGCAGTAACCTCTGAGACAGTTGACGCCATTATGAGATAGATTAGAAATAGTAGCCCCAGAGTAATAATTGATATTGAAGGAATAATCAGATAAAAAGGGACTTTTTTACTTCGAAGAAAAATTGTGATTGGCTGAAACATCGTTGCTGCTATAAAAGCAAAGGTCAGCGGTATGATGATCGATGAAAAAGTGTAAAGCAGATAGAAACCGAGCACAACAACAAAAAAGAGGAGAGCTACGAATATCCGGTTGAGGCTTTTTTCCATTAGAATCTTTGTTAATTGTTATAGCAAGATAAAAAGAAATTAGTAGTATTAAAAGAAAAAGGCTGTTAAATTATCAAAAAATTTAACAGCCTGAACAAAAATTAGAACAATATATTATGTGGCGTTCTTGGGTAAGGGATTACATCTCTGATGTTTTTCATACCTGTGAGGTACATAACTGCTCTCTCGAGGCCCAGACCAAACCCTGCATGCGGGAATGATCCATATTTTCTGATATCCTGATACCACTCATAATCTTCCGGGATTATTCCTGTTGCAAGCATCTTCTGATGAAGGATATCATAATTTTCTTCGCGCTGACTTCCACCTATGATTTCACCAACTCCGGGCACAAGCAGGTCCATCGCTCTTACAGTTTTATTATCTGAATTAAGTTTCATGTAAAAGGCTTTAATATCTTTAGGATAATCGATAACAAAAACAGGTTTTTTGAAAATTTCTTCGGTAATATATCTTTCATGTTCGGTTTGAAGATTTTCACCCCACTCGACGGGATACTCGAACCGGTGGCCGGATTTTTTAAGATACTCAATTGCTTCGGTATAGGTGATGGTCGCAAAATCGGAGTTGACAACATTGTCGAGTCTTGATAAAAGATCGGTATCCACAAATTTATTGAAGAAATCAAGTTCATCGGGGGCCTGAGTCATCACCTCATTAAGGATGAACTTCATCATATCCTGAGCAAGTCGCATATCATCTTCCAGATCTGCAAAAGCAATTTCGGGCTCAATCATCCAAAATTCATTTGCATGACGGGCGGTATTCGAGTTTTCTGCTCTGAAAGTTGGACCAAAAGTGTAAACATTTCTAAATGCAAAACAGAAAGCCTCAACTGCAAGCTGCCCGGAAACAGTGAGGAAGGAGGGTTTTCCAAACAATTCCTGCGAATAATCTATAGCGCCGTTTCCATCTTTTGGCAGATTATTCATATCCAGAGTTGTTACTCTAAACATTTCTCCAGCACCTTCGGCATCTGTACTGGTGATTATAGGAGTATGCACATAAACAAATCCCCGTTCCTGGAAAAATTTATGGATGGCGAATGAGACAATCGACCTGACCCTGAAGGTTGCCATAAAAGTGTTGGTTCTGGGTCTCAGGTGGGAGATTGTGCGTAGAAATTCAAAGGAGTGTCTCTTTTTTTGAATTGGATTGTCAAGAGAGGCGAAGCCTGTAATAGTTATTTCATCAGCTTTAAGTTCAAAAGGTTGTTTGTCGCCCAAAGATTTGATCCAGGAGCCTTTTATTTCGAGTGCTGAACCAATAGAAACCTTGTCAATTTCTTCAAAATTTGGGAGAACATCCTCAAAAACCACTTGTAAATTTTTAAAGCACGATCCATCATTTAATTCGATGAAGCCAAAGTTTTTTGAAGTTCTTGAAGTTCTTACCCATCCGGTAAGTTTTAGCTTTTTATCCCGGTAGAGTTCGCCACCCGCGAGTAAATCTTTAACGGTTACAAAATCATATGCCATAGTCATCCAAAATTATTTTTACATAAACCTAAATTTACGGAAAAAATTTCAGGTGATATACCGAAGAATGTTCTTTTAAGGTAATAAAACTAAATTTACTTTTGTACATTACAAGTTTAGAAAGAAGGAAGTCTTTTAGATGAAAGTATTATTTGTATGCCTTGGCAACATTTGCAGATCCCCGGCTGCGGAAGGGATATTCCGTAAGAAAGTATCTGAAAATGGACTTGGTGAAAATATCGAAATAGATTCAGCCGGAACGGCAGGTTACCATATTGGCGAAATGGCTGACAGTAGAATGATAAAACATTGTAAAGAAAGAGGTTATGACATTATACCTCACAGAGCACGACAGTTATCCTATAACGATCTTGTTGAATATGATCTGATTTTGGCAATGGATCGATCTAATTATTCTAATATAAGGAGACTTGACAAAAAGGATGAATTTGGTAACAAGATTAAAATGATGACAGATTTTGTTAAGTATATAAATGTAACAGAAGTACCCGATCCATATTACGATGGACCCAAAGAATTTCATTTTGTTATCGATTTGTTGGAAGATGGATCAAATAATTTGCTTAAATATGTAACCGAGAGATTATAAACGGATGATTGATTTAAACAATTTAGTTGGAGAAACTCTTTATTATAGCCGGAGTGCTTCAGGTGGTTGTATCGCATCGAATAGTATATATAAAGGGGAAAGTGGCAAAAGCTATTTTGTAAAACAATATCCGGGTAATCAGGGGGAAGCCAAAGCGAAAGCAGAAGTGACAGGATTAACAGAGTTACTAAAGTCGGGGATAATTTATGTCCCAAAAGTATTAGGCTTTGAAAAAAATGTTATTGTACTCGAGTTTATTGAAACCGGGAGCTACGGAAAGGGATTTTATGAGAATTTTGGCAGAAGTCTTGCCTTGCTACACAAGTGTATCTCAAAAGATGGTTTTGGTTTTATTCAGGATAACTTTATTGGAGACAGCTTACAGATAAATTTACCTCGAAATTCAAAATGGCATGAATTTTACATTACAAACAGGTTGATGCCACAGTTCAAATTGATGGAAAAAAATGGTTTTACAGACTCGTCGATCAATAAAATATTTGACAGGATGTTATCAAATCTTGTTAAAATAATTGATGATACGGCCGTTATTCCATCCATACTTCATGGGGATTTATGGTCGGGGAATTATTTAGTGTCGGAGAGAGGGGAGGCAGTAATTTTTGATCCCGCCGTCTATTATGGGGACCGTGAGACAGATCTGGCGATGACCCGACTTTTTGGAGGTTTTGATAAACAGTTTTATTCAGCCTACAATGATGAATTTCCTCTTGAATATGGAAAGGAAGAAAGGATTCAACTTTACCAGCTCTACCACCTCATGAATCATCTAAATTTATTCGGGAGCAGTTATTACAGGGAAGTAATAGAAATAATCAAAAAATATATTTGATTATCCTTCAACAAGTCTGTTTCTATCCAAAAGTTTAAAGAAATATTTTCCGGGTTCAAACTCTTGCGTTGCCAATTCGATAAAATTTTCGAGTTTGTCAGGATCAGAACATGTATAAATATCGATTGAGAGTCGATTTTCTTCGGGATAACTGTGTATAAGGGCGTGAGATTCCGATAGAATTGCAACAAAAGTTAAACCTTGCGGTTCAAAATCGTGTTTCATTGTAGTAATAACCGTAAATCCCGATGATTTAAGCATATTTGTGAATAGCTTTTCAACGAGTTGGTTATCGTAGATATCGTGCTTTTTACAGTGGCACATCTCAAATATAAGTGAGTATTTATTCATCATGGCAGATATCTTGCCGTCTGTCAGGTTATTAAAAATTTAATCAAAAACAGATTCTAAATTAGCAGATTTTTGGTTATATTTCGATCAAATTTAAAACATTCGAGGAAAAAATATGTCGTCAAAATATGAACTGGTAAAAAGTTATCTTATCAACCTGGGATATCACATCTCCAGAGAGATACCTGAAGAAGAAATGGTGATTGTGGATGATGGTGAAAAAGGGATATCAAACCTGATAGTTGATGTCGAAACACCTCTTCTAATCTTCGAACAATATATTGGAATAGTGAAAAAGGATGAAAAAGAGGTATATAAGCGACTACTCCAGGTAAACAGAGCTTTGGTCCATGGTGCATTTGTGCTCGAGGAAGATAAAAACACTTTAATATTCCGTGATACACTTCAAATAGAAAACCTCGATGAAAATGAAGTTGAAGGGACTATGTCGGCAATACACTTTGCCATGGCAGAGAATACCGATTTCTTAATTGATATTTGTAAATAGAAGGAGATCAAAATGAGTTTTTTCAAAAGATTATTTAAAATCGGACAAGCTGAAGCCCACAATGTCATCGACAAACTTGAAGATCCAATAAAACTTTCGGAACAGGCTATCCGTGATTTGAAGCAGGATCTTTCACTTGCAATGCAGGCATTTGCAGAAGTGAAGGCATTGGCAATAAAGATGGAAAGGGACAAAAATCTTTACTCGGAGCGTTCACTCGAGTGGGAACGAAAAGCTGTCCTCCTTCTCCAAAGAGCTGAGAACGGGCAGATGGCACCCCAGGAGGCAGAAAGATTAGCAAAAGAAGCTTTACTGCAAAAAGAGGATGCAACAAAAAAAGCGACCGAAGCTGCTTTAAATCTGGAACGACAAAACGAGGCTGTTGGTAAACTTCAGATGCAAGTTGAAAAATTGAGAAGAACAGTTCAACAGCAGGAAAACGAACTTGTCACCTTGAAAGCAAGGGCAAAAACAGCTGAATCGATGAAAAAAGTTAATAAACAACTCTCCGGAATTGATTCCGACAGCACAATTGCCATGCTTGAACGAATGAAACAAAAAGTTGAAACGGACGAAACTCTTGCTCAGGCGTATTCTGAGATGGAGGGACTGAATGAGAGCCTTAACTCCAAGATTGATAAAGCACTTGAAGAAAATAGTCTTCAGGGAGATTTACTGCTCGAAGACCTTAAAAGTAAACTTAAAAAACCTTAAGTAGTCTTTGCATGGGGCACCCACAAGGTGCCCCGATTTTATAATAAGACCCGGAGATCCGACTGTGTTTGATTGGTTCAAAAAGAAGAAAAAAAATGAAGAAGTGCCACAATATGATGTCACAAATCTAAAAGTAACAGACCTTCGAAGAGGATTTATTTTTGATTTGGAAGGCAAAAGTTGGGAAGTCACTAAAGAGTATGAATACGACTGGGGTGATGACTTTTTTACTCTTGAATTCCAGATAAAATGTGTGGATGCCACCGCCTATCTTCATGTTGAAGAGGATGATGAGATCGAGATTACCGTGACCAAGGAAGTTGAAATCAATAATATAGATAAATCACTTGTGGATGAAATTATTGAGCAAGAAAAACCAAGAAGAACCATCGAATTCGGTGGTCGAACTTTTTTTAGAAAAGCCGAAGCTGCGGGGAATTTTAGAGATCTTTCAGGTAACAACTGGGATCCTTTTATAAGTTGGGACTACAGGGATGAAACAGGCAAATATATACTTTCTATCGAACAATGGGGTGAAGATGAATTTGAAGCCAGTATCGGCAGAGTAGTGGATGAGTACGAAATTTCCAACATTTTCCCGGGAATCATTAAATGAAAAAATTAATCCCAGTCGTTTTACTCTTATTGGCATTATCGGGTTGCGGCAAAGAATTTACAAAATCACCTGTTGACAATCTTATAACGAAACTCGACTCACAAAAAGTACCCATGTATTCAATTATTCTTGAGGATATGGAGGTTGATGGAACAGTATTTCAGGACTATAAACATAAATACCAGATTATCCGTCAGTATGACTCCTTAAATATCAAAAGTGAAACAACTGACTGGATAGAAGTTAAAGAAGACTTTTTCTGGGAGAATGAAAATTATCTTGGGATGGAGATAGCCTCCAAGGGAAAAGATGGCAAAGTCTCAAAAGCAGTTGCTCCCGCCGGCTATAATAATTATGTGGGAAACAAACAATACGGGCAGTGGGTGAATGGCAGTGGTGGTTCTTTTTGGCAGTTTTATGGTCAATATATGTTCATGAGTTCTATGTTGAACCTTGCCACCGGTTCTATCTTTCGGGGTGACTATGATGACTACTCCCGCAACTACCGTGGTAGAAAACCATATTATGGTCCAAAAACGGGCAATTCTTACAAATATGGTACATACGGATCCTACACCAGCAAAACAAAACCTGCAGGATTTGGTGACAAAATAAACAAGATTAAAAACGGCTCTCAGAGTTTTAAAGATAAAGTTAACAACAAAGTGTCTCGATCAACCGGAAGAGGAACTCCTAATGTCCGGTCACGCGGCGGATCTGGAGGAAAATAAGATGATTCTCGACAGATTAGTAACCATGTTGATCTATTTTGGTGCAAGCCTTATTCTGCTTCTGTTGGGAATGGTGGCATTCAGGATTTTTAACTTTAAAGCGGATGTAAAAGATGAACTTGTTGAAAAAGACAACTTCGCTTTCGCATTGGTTTATGCAAGTTACTTTGCAGGATTAATAATTGCCATTGGTGGAGTTTTTTGGGGTGAATCAAACGGTATTGTTGATGATTTAATCGATATATCGATCTATGGAATTCTTGCAATACTTCTCCTTAATATTTCTTCCTACATCAATGATTGGTTGATTTTAAGAAAAATAGATGCTCCGAAGGAGATATTGGAAGATCGAAACGCGGGTACGGCTGTTGTTTTGGGAGCTTCTTATATAGCAACCGGTCTCGTGGTTGCCAGCGCAATCTCTGGTCAGGGCGGAAGTATATTCACTGCAATTGCTTTCTGGTTAATCGGGCAGACTGCACTTGTGCTCTTTTCTTATCTCTATCAATTGATAACCCCCTACGACTATCTTAAAGAGATTGAACAGGATAATGTTGCGGCAGGAACTGCTTTTGCAGGAATTCTCATTGCTATTTCTGTTATTATCAATCAGGCAATGTTTGGTGATTTTCAGGGTTGGGAAACCTTTGGATTTGATGTACTTCTAAATATTGCGCTCGGAGTGATATTCCTGCCGTTGGTAAGAATTCTTACCGATCAAGTGATAATTCCGGGTAAAAGATTGAGTCAGGAAATAGCCGGGCAGACAATTCCCAATGTTGGGGCGGGATTGATTGAAGCTGTTGTATATATCGGAGCTGCCTTACTGATAGTGTGGGCACTTTAGGTTAGTGAAGCGAACAAACCTTTTAAAGTATTGTATATTTGCTACAGGTCTCTCGGGAATTGTAGCTGAATATATACTTTCAACACTTGCTGCCTATTTTCTTGGTGATTCTGTCATCCAATGGACACTAATAGTTTCATTTATGCTCTTTTCAATGGGGGTAGGGAGTAGCTTAAGTAAATTTATAAAAACAAATTTGCTCGAAAAGTTTATTACACTTGAGTTCATTTTATCTGTCCTTACCTCATTCTCAGCAGTAATAGTCTATTCAATTTCTTCATTTCCTGAATATCGTGGAATAGTGATTTATTCACTTTCAATTCTTATCGGGCTTTTGATCGGGCTTGAAATTCCTATAGTCACAAGATTAAATGAAGAATTTGAAGAGTTGAGAGTGAATATTGCAAATGTGCTTGAAAAAGACTATTATGGCAGTCTTTTTGGGGGTATCTTTTTTGCATTTGTGGGTTTGCCCATAATCGGATTGACATATACACCGTTTATTCTTGGTGCCGTTAACTTTTCGGTTGCGCTTCTTCTCTATTTTTCGTTAAGAGACAAATTTAAGCTCTCCAAGTCAAAAATGGGAATTGCTATTGCTTCGGTAGCATTTTTAATAGTTTCGGGTGCAGTTTTTGCTAAACCGATCATTAAATTTTCCGAACAACTGAAATACCTCGATCAGATAGTTTATGAAGAACAATCAAAATATCAGAAGATAGTTCTTACTCGATGGAAGGATTATCACTGGCTCTATCTGAATAACAGTGTACAATTCAGCAGTTATGACGAAGCAATGTATCATGAGCCGCTCGTCCATATTCCCATGCATTTATCAGGGAGTAGAAAAAATGTTTTGATATTGGGTGGAGGAGATGGTTGTGCTGTAAGGGAAGCATTAAAGTTTGGTGATGTTGAAAAGATAACGCTTGTTGATATTGATCCCGCAATGACAGAGTTGGCAAAAAATAATGAGATTGTTACTGCTATTAACGACAGTTCGTTATTTAACCCCAAGGTGGAAGTGGTAAATCTGGATGCATTCAATTATCTTGAAGGCGTCGATAAAATATTTGATGTTATCATTGCCGATTTTCCTGATCCAAAAAATTCAGAATTGAGCAGGCTTTATTCGCTGGAATTTTTCAGTATAACAAAAAAACACTTGTCGGATGACGGGATGTTTATTACTCAGGCATGCAGTCCCTATTTTGCTCCCAAAGTTTTTAGTTGCATTGATACTACAATAAAAGCAGCCGGGTTTGGCACTCTTCGATTCAGGAATCATGTTCCAACGATGGGAGAGTGGGGATTTATTCTTGCTTCCAAGAGGTTGGGTTCCAAAGAACTTGAAGAGCGATTTAATTTGATAAAGGTTCAAGAGAACAGAACCAAGTGGTTAAATAACAATGTGTTAAAGGCGTTGATTTCATTTGGTAAATCTTACATTGATCCGGGATTTAAACCCGCTATCAACAATCTCACAGACCCGGTGTTATACCGCTATTTTGAAGACAGTGATTGGGGACTATATTAATTTGCTTCTCCCATATTAGCCCATATTAAGTGTTATTTTTTCAATAAATTTGAGATTTCTGCATGTTTGAAGGAGTATTTGGTCCTGTAATCGTTGGACTATTGAGAGTTTGTGATGTTAGTCTGGGTACACTTAGAACAATTCTGGTGGTTCAAGGGAAAAAGTACCTTGCCGGATTTGTTGGATTTTTTGAAGCCGCAATTTGGGTAATCGCAATCAGTCAGATTTTTCAATATCTAAACGATAATCCTTGGATGATACTCGGCTATGCGACAGGGTATGGAATGGGAAATATTGTCGGTATCTGGCTGGAACAGCAGATTGGTCTGGGGTTTGTACAAGTGAGTGTTGTTTCACTCCAAAAATCAGAAGAGATAGCAGCCGAACTGAGGTCTTCCTCGTTTGGTGTAACAACAATTCCTGCTGTTGGTTTAACCGGTGGCACCAACATGATAATGTCAGTGGTTGACAGGAAAAAGTTAAAAGGGATGATCAACCTTGTGGAATCAATTGACCCAAAAGCTTTTATTTCTGTTCAGTCATCGTTACCATACAGAGGTTACCGTCCCGGAGCAAGAATATAGAATATTGAATTAACAATTTCTTAACACTACAATCTAAGTCAATTTCCCTAATTTAATTTTAGTTTTACGATGTGAGTTTTTAATATTCTCACATTTGTTCACTAATGAGATGGAAATGGAAATTTATTACTTAATCATTGTTGTTGTCCTTTTTGCTCTTGCTCTTTCCGATCTTGTCTTTGGTGTCGCTAACGATGCAGTAAACTTTCTTAATTCTGCAATCGGTTCCAAAGTAGCTCCTCGTCACATTATCCTGATATTTGCCAGTTTGGGAGTTCTTGGTGGTGCCCTTTTTTCCAGTGGAATGATGGAAGTAGCAAGGAAAGGGTTGTTTCACCCTGAAATGTTCACTTTTGCACAGGTGATGGGGCTTTTTGTTGCAGTAATGTTTACCGATGTGCTGCTTCTTGATCTTTATAACACATTTGGATTGCCGACCTCCACAACAGTATCACTGGTTTTTGGTTTACTTGGTGCTGCCATGGGTACTGCTGCTTATAGTGTTATACAAACATCAGGTGGGCTTGATACGGTAATGTCTTACATCAACACCGATCGGGCTTTTCTCATAATAAGCGGAATTTTCCTTTCAGTTGTGATCTCTTTTAATGCTTCGTTTTTTGTTCAATACATAGTCAGAATAATCTTCACCTTTGATTACAAATCAAAAATGCCAAGATATGGTGCCATTTTTGGTGCGATCGCATTTTCGATGATTACTTTTTTTCTTTTTACAAAAGGGATTAAAGGTTCGGTTTTTGAACACACGACGGTTGCTGAATGGATTTCAGCTAATAAATCGGAAAGTTTGTTGTTTTCATTTTCCGGCTTCTTTTTAATCTTTTTGGTCTTCAATAACCTCCTCAAATTCAACATTCTAAAACCACTCGTAATTGCCGGTACATTTGCATTGGCGTTTTCTTTTTCTGCAAACGACCTTGTGAATTTTATTGGAGTTCCACTTGCCGGATTTCAGGCTTTTCAGAGTGTGAGTTTTGATATGGATCCTTCAGGAAATATGATGGGAGCGCTTCACAATGAAGGCACCGTTCCATTTACGATCCTTATTTTCTCGGGTGCAGTGATGATTGTTACGATCTGGAAATCGAAAAAATCAAATTCTGTTACCAAAACTGAAGTTAATCTTTCGAGGCAAGGTAAAGGAAAAGAAAAGTTTAAAAAATCTGCAATTGCCAAGGGTGTGGTTCAAGGCTCACTTTTTTTTCTTGATATGATTAAAGCTGTAGTTCCCGGCGTGGTTCAAAATTGGATTAATGGCAGGTTTGACAAAACCAAATACCAACCTGAAAGAGCATCAGACGGTAAGATGCCGGCTTTTGATCTTATCAGAGCTTCAGTAAACCTTGTGGTTGCATCCAGTCTTATTTCATTCGGTACATCATTAAAATTGCCCCTCTCTACAACTTTTGTTACCTTCATCGTTGCAATGGGTTCGTCGCTTGCTGATAGAGCCTGGGAGAAAGATAATGTGGTAAATCGTGTAAATGGTGTAATCACTGTGGTTGGTGGTTGGTTTTTAACTGCCGTGTTCGCTTTGATGATTTCATTTATTTTTGCAATTATAATTTCCTTTGGTGGTTTGGCTGCCATCATGTTGATTTGTGCATTTGCTATATTTCTGATTTTCCGTACTCACAAATATCACGGTGAACAGGAGAAAAAAGAGGAAGAAGTAGAAAAAGTCGATTCCTAAGTATCCTTAACAATTTTAGAAAAATAAAAAGCCGCAAGTTTGCGGCTTTTTTATTTTAATGCATCAAATTATTACTTTTAATAATTACTTTTCTGAATTTTTAAAGTTCGAATATAATGGTGAGCCTCATCCGGTACTGATATCAAACTATTCAAGGTTTTTATGTGTAGAATTATTCTTTATTCACTCTTTTTTTTCAATATTACGACAATTATATTTGCACAATCCGGTGCAACGGTGGAAGATACGAATATTGTTACCGTGAAAAGTGCTATTCGTTTGGCTGCCCAAAAAAATCCCGGTTTAAGAATATTGAAAGCTGAAATTGATAAGAAAAGAGGTGAATTAAAAAGCAACAGCGGGCTTCTTGATCCTGTAATTTCTTATAGTAGAGAGGGGGTTGGAAACAGCTCATTTTCTTCTTATGATGAACAGCGAATCGGGATAACTCAGGAAATTGAATTTCCGACCAAAACTTCCTTTCTCGGGAAATCCTTACTTTCCGAGATTGAATCTCTTGAGCTTGAATATAAAAACAGAAGTCTTCTGCTTCGCGAAGAAATAAAGAAGCTCTACTCAGAACTTCAATACGGACTCGAGATGCTTCACCTCGCTGAAAATGAATATCAAATCTCTCAACAACTGCTTGAAGCTGTTGAGCTCAAATACACATCGGGTGAGGCGACAAAAACAGAACTTCTGAAAGCTAAAATTCAAGCTGATGAGGCAAGGAACTCGATTTCAGAAGCGACAAATAATATGCATCGCTCAAGATACTCTCTCTTTAATATGATTGGTCTCGCAACATCACAACAAAGATATTCAATCAAATTTCCCGATACACTTTATTACGAAGCTGTTGAAATTTCACAGGAAGATATTTTGAGTACATTTGTATCGATGCCCGGCGTACTCGCAAAAATGAAATCAATAGAATCGGCTCGGAATTACAAAGAATACGCCGGAAATTCATTTTATCCCAATTTTTCACTCAGTTTGTTTGGACAGGATATGGGTTCCGGATTTAATTCATTCGGTTTCGAGGTGGGATTTTCTGTTCCACTTTGGTTTAGTATGAACCAAAACGGCAAAATTGAAGAAGCCTCTGCCAACCTCGTTGCCAGTGAAGAGAGATACAGGGAAGAGTTGCTGCTTATGAAAAAGGAGGTTGAGATTGCGTGGCATGGTTACGAAGCTGCCAATATGAATATTGGTAGATTCATTGAAGGAATTTTGAGTGACAGTGAGGAATTGCTTCGACTGACGACGGAAGGCTATAAATTGGGAGAAATTGATTTTTTGAATTTACTCGAGGCACAAAGAACCTACCTTTCAAGTTCAAAACGGTATTATGGTTATCTGCTCGACTATCAACACCGTTTGATCGAACTCGAACGATTCTCAAATCGCGAATTTTTATATCATGAATAATGGAAAGCTGACGATGAAATTTCAATTAACTTTATTTTCTTTGATCTGGTTATCAGTTTTTGTTTTATCCGGCTGTTCAGGAGAAAAAGAACCCGCCCAAAACAAGAAAAAATCTACTTCTGTAAAAAAATATCAAGAAATTATTTTAACCGGCGAACAGTCTGATATCTTAAAGATTAAGATCGCAAAGGTTGAAAAAAAATCTCTGGATTACAGTCTGGTAGTAGCTTCCACTGTTTTCCCGGCTCCATCGAATGTAGCAAAAGTAAGTTCACCTATTAACGGCAGAGTTATCAAAAAATACAAAAATGATGGTGACCGGGTAGCTAAAGGAGATATTGTTTGTGAACTCGAAAGTCTTGAGTTTGCCGATCTTATCGCTGATCTGATAAAAGCAAAATCAGAACTTGGATTCCAAAAAAGTAAACTGGACAGAAATATCCAGTTGAAAGAGAAGGGGATAAGCACAGAAAGCAGGCTTGAGGAAATCAGGGCTGACTATGAACGGTCTGTGGCAGGAGTTGCAGCTACTAAAGCAAGGTTGCGTTCTGTGGGTGTTCCTGAGACTCAAATAGATCAATTTAATGCAAACAACATCAAGTATCCAGTATTAAAAGTTCTTAGTCCCATGTCAGGCATCATAAACGAAGATTTGATTGTGCCCGGTCAGGCAGTAACCGCCTATGAAAATATGATGACAATCGTAAATCTTTCGAAGGTGCAGATCAGGGGATACATCGCACCGGAGGATCTGCGTCTGGTCGGTTCAGGAGACAAATTTATAGTTTACTCGAAAGATGACCCCGATCAATATTTGGAAGGATCAATCGGCACAATAAATCCCTCCATCGATGAAATGAACAAGTCGATAACGGTGAATTCGATAGTTGCTACGAAAAGGGAATGGCCCAAACCGGGACAGATATTAAGGATGGAGATATCAACCGGAACCGAGGAACCTGTAATAGGGATTCCCCTGGAGTCGATTATTTATCAGGGTGAAGAACCTTTCGTTTTTGTAAAACAGAGTGATCTAAAATATATTTTGCGTCCCGTCAGGATAAAAAAGAGCACTGAAAAGATGGCAATCATTGAAGAGGGGCTTAATCCCGGTGAAGAGATAGCTGTAAGCAATGTTTTTGATCTTAAAGCACTTTCCAAAGCATCCGGTGAGGGGGAATAACTAATGCTGAAAGGTATAATTGATTTCAGCCTGAGGCAGAAAGTGGTTGCACTCAGCTTAATTATCTTGATGGCTTTTGGTGGTTTTTATTCGTTAACAGTTTTGCCGATAAATTCACTTCCCGATGTAACCCCGGTGCAGGTATTGGTGATCACAAAAGCCGGCAGGTATTCACCTTATGATGTTGAAAAATTAGTTAGTTATCCAATCGAAACTGCAATGAATGGTCTTCCGGGGGTAAGAGAGGTAAGATCTACTTCCCAATTTGGACTTTCAGCAGTTATTGTGGAGTTTGATGAATCACAAGATATTTATTTTGCTCGACAAATTGTTTCGCAGCGATTACAGAGCGTTATCGACCAACTTCCACCCGGAGTATCAACTCCGAATCTTGGTCCAATTTCCACAGCTCTGGGAGAGATTTATCAATATGTTGTAAAAGCGGATGGGTTTTCTCTGACCGAGTTGCGAACTATTCAGGACTGGATAATAGCACCACAACTTAAGACTATCCAGGGTGTTACTGAAATAAATTCATTTGGTGGATTTGTAAAACAGTATGAAGTTGTGGTAACACCCGGTAAATTGAGAGCATATAACATAGGATTTAAGGAAATTCTGGATGCCATCGAAAGTAACAATAGTGTCTCGGGTGGTAATTATCTTGAACATAACAGAGAGCAATATATCGTCAGAGGATTTGGTCAGATCAGAAACGCGACTGATATCTCAGCTATAATCGTAAAAAAATTGCCTGCCAGGTCCATCTCAATAGGTGATATAGCAGAGGTAAAGATCACTGAACAACTCAGGCAGGGCGGAGTAACAAAAGACGGGAAAGGGGAAGTAGTCACCGGAATTGTAATGATGCTGCGTGGTGGCGACGGGAAAGAAGTAATTTCGTTGATCAATCAAAAAATTGATGATATCAACACAAATTTGCCAAAAGGTGTAACAATTGAAAAGTTTTACGATCAATCAGACCTTGTTGACAGAACAACCTCGACAATCAAAACAAACCTGTTGGAAGGTGGATTTTTTGTAATTGCAGTGTTACTGCTTCTGTTGGGTGAGATAAAAGGTGCTTTGATTGTTGCCTCCGTTATTCCGTTTTCGATGCTCTTTGCTTTTATCGGGATGAAAGAATTTGGACTTGCCGCAAATTTAATGAGTCTGGGTGCAATCGATTTTGGTATGGTGGTTGATGGTTCAGTTGTAATGGTCGAAAATATTGTGACTAAACTTCAAAAGGACCCCGGCAAAAATAAAGGGGAAATTATCAGAGAAGCTGCACAGGAAGTTGCTCGCCCAATCTTTTTTGGAGTGTTAATTATATTGATGGTTTATGTTCCGATTGCAACTTTTTCCGGAGTTGAAGGTATCCTCTTCAGACCGATGGCGATTACAGTGGCAACTGCGGTTTTTGGCTCTTTGATCCTTGCACTTGTGTATGTTCCTGCAGTTTCTGCACTTGTGTTCAGAAAAGGGGTGAAAGTAAGGAAGAACTATTTGATCGAATGGCTAAAACCGGTGTATTCGAAGCAGCTCGAGCGGCATCTTGATCAAAAAATGCTTGTTATTTTAGTCTCTACTTTGGTAATCATCGCTTCAATTTCTACGATTCCATTTCTTGGAACAGAATTTTTACCCGAACTTGATGAAGGATCAATCCTTGTTGAAGAAGTGAGATTGCCCAGTGTGACCCTAAAAGAATCGATGGACAAGGCGAATGATCTTGGTAAGTTTATAATGAAAAATATCCCTGAAGTGAAGACTGTTGTTCCCAAAACAGGAAGATCAGATCTGGCAAACGACTGGATGGGAGTACATCAAACCGATGTCTGGGTCGTTTTAAAACCGATGGATGAGTGGCGTGATGGGATGACCAAAGAGAAAATTCAGGAACAAATAAAACCATTTCTTGATAAAGAGCCGGGGTTATCATATAACTTCACACAGCCAATCGCAATGAGGGTTGATGAACTTACTTCGGGTGTGAAGTCTGATCTCGCGGTAAAGATTTATGGTGAAGACCTTGATAAATTATCCCTGATTGCAGATAATATCGCAAAAGAGGTGGCATCCCTCGACGGTACGGACAATTTTTTTGTAGAAAAATCGTCCGGTCAACCGTATCTCACAATACAAATCGACAGGGAAGCAATTTCAAAATTTGGCTTAAATGTTGATGATGTTCAGCAAGTAATAGAAACCGGAATCGGCGGGAACGCTGCCGGAACGGTGTATGAAGGCCAAAAGCGGTTCGACATTGTAGTAAGACTAAGAGAGGATTTTAGAAAATCATTTGACGATATCGCAAACATACCGGTCCAATTACAATCCGGTGGAACTATTGCATTAAAAGAAGTGGCAAATATTTCTAATCAGGAAGGCCCCAGGGAGATAGCAAGGGAGAATGGGTGGCGTCGGGTTATTGTTGGTATAAATCTTAAAGGAATTGATATTGGTACTTATGTTGCCAATTTGCAAGATCGGATTTCTAAAGAAGTTGAGATACCTGCCGGATATTTTATTCAGTACGGAGGTTCTTTCGAAGACCAGCAGAGAGCCATGCAACATCTTTACATTGTTGTTCCTCTGGCGATTTTTATAATTCTCGGACTACTCTATCTGATGTTCGGTAATTTTGTTCATGCCGGTTTAATTTTTCTAAATCTTCCTTATGCTCTTTCAGGTGGAATATTGTTTCTCCTGGCACGAGGGCTTTATCTTTCCATTTCTGCGAGTATCGGATTTGTTGCTTTGTTTGGCGTTGCAGTTCTTAACGGAATTGTACTTATAGAACATTTAAATCACACAAAAGATAAAATATCAGATCTTCGAAAAGCTGTAGTTGAAGGAACAGCTGACAGATTAAGACCAGTCTTAATGACTGCACTTGTGGCAAGTTTTGGATTCATCCCTATGGCTTTTAATACCGGTCCCGGATCAGAAGTTCAAAGACCACTCGCTACCGTGGTCATTGGTGGATTATTTACCTCCACGCTCGCCACACTGATGCTGCTCCCGGTGATCTATTACATCGTTGAAAAGCGAAAAAGTTCTAAAACATCAAATTAAGAAAAATAAAAAAGGCTGCCAACGAATTGACAGCCTTTTTTAATATTAAGCTGTTGCTTCCTTTTTACCAAATCGCCGTTTAATTTTATCGCCGATAGAGTCCACAAGTTCGTAAACCACAGGAACCAACACCAAAGTGAGCAGAAGTGAGCTTGAGAGTCCACCGATAATAGCCCATGCCAGCCCTGATTTCCATTCAGAACCATCACTTGTAGAGATTGCGATCGGCACCATACCCATGATCATTGTCAGGGTGGTCATTATGATCGGTCTTAATCTCGATCTTCCGGCTTCAAGAAGTGCCTCTCTTGATGAAACATTCTGCTCAATTTTCATTTGATTGGATCGATCAACGAGCAGAATAGCATTTTTGGCCACAAGCCCCACGAGCATCACAACTCCAAGCATCGAAAAGATCGAAAGTGCTTTCATTGTCATCGCCAGAGCGAGGAGAGCCCCAACCATTGCCACCGGTATTGAAAACAATACAACAAACGGATAAATCCAGTTGTCATACAATGCAACCATGATAAGATATACAAACACAATAGCAGCGGTAAGGGCAAGCAACATGCTTGTAAATGATTCACTTTGCATCTTAACATCGCCCATATAAGCAAAGTTAACACCGTCAGGGAAAGATGCTTTTGCACGGGCAATATCGATATCCTGGGCAATCGATCCGGTAGGGCGACCCACTGCCTGGGAATAAACATAAATCGCACTGTTTCTGTCGGTACGGGTTAGTTTCGAAGGTCCTGTTGTCGATTCAAGAATAGCAAACTGACTTAACTTAACCTGTTTTCCTGTTCGAGAGGTGAACACCATATCGCCAAGAGCGGAAGTTTTATTCCTCGAATATTCATCAAGTTGAATTCTTATATCGAATTCATTTCTGCCATCACGGAATTTGGTATTATCGTCTCCTGTGAAGGCTATTCTTAATGTCTGAGCTACCTCAGCAAGGGTTAACCCAAAGCCTGCCATCAATTTTCTGTCAACTTTTACCGATATTTCTTTGTTACCTTGCTCTGATGAGAGTCTTACATCTGCTGTACCGGGAACAGTTTTAACTATGTCTGCAAGTTTTTCTGCAGCCACCTGTACACTATCAAGGTTGGCACCGGAAACCACGAGCATAATGGGGGTTTGATTTGCGGCACCAAAGATACCTATCGGGTTGACGCGTACATTATAGCCAGGAATAACATTAAGTTTTTGTCTTATCTCCTCGGAAATCTGATCTGTCGATTTTGCTCTTTCTTTTCGTGATAGAAGCGTCACATCAATAGAGATACTGTAATTAGAAGTTTGCCCAATTAAACCCATTGAAGAACTTCCCACAGTTGTGTACACCTTTTTCACTTCGGGAATTGAAGCTATTATTTTCTCAATCTCCATCGATTTTAGATTGGTTTCTTTGATGTTTGTACTCACCGGGAGATCAACAACAACAGTAAACTCTCCACGATCGGCAACGGTCATAAATTCGGATCCGATAAAACCAAGGGGCACCAGACTCAATGATCCAATCAGGAGAAGAGTAGTTACAACAAATACCGTAATCTTATGATTTAACCCCCATGTCAATAAAGAAATGTAGTCGCCTGTTAATCTTTTAAATCCTCTTTCAAAACCATTAACAAATCGTCCAAAAAGAGTGGATTCAGAAAATTTCTCGATAGAAGAGAATCTGGATGCAAGCATCGGAGTGATCGTAAATGATACCACCAGACTCATCAGAGTGGAAACGACCACGACCATCGAGAACTGACGCAGGATGTTACCTACAATTCCGGTTACCAAGGCAAGCGGAAGAAACACTGCCACATCCACCAGGGTGATTGAGAGTGCTGCAAATCCGATCTCGTTCCTCCCTTTTAGTGCTGCAACCCTTTTCTCCTCACCCTTTTCAAGGTGATGATAGATGTTCTCCAATACCACAATCGAATCGTCAACCAGGATACCAACAACAAGCGACAATGCCAATAGAGTCATTAGATTAAGAGTAAACCCAAAAGCATAGATCGCAATAAATGTTGAAATCAGAGAAGAGGGGATTGCAATAAGGACGATTACCGAATTTCTGAATGAGTGGAGGAAAAGCAGCATTACAAGTGCAACGAGTATAACTGCGATGGCAAGGTCAAATTTTACAGCATCTGCTGCTGTAATGGTGAATAGTGATCCATCTTGTGCTATATCAAATTTAAGTTCAATATTTGAATATTGTTTCTCAAGATCTTGAAGCACTTGTTTGCTGTTCTTGGCAACTTCAACGGCATTGGCATCCGACTGTTTGGAAATTTGTACTCCAACCGAGGGTACACCATTAATTCTTGATTGTTGGGTGAATTCTTTAACACCATCAACTACTTCCGCAACATCTCTTAGAAGTATATCGGAACCTCCGGGAGTTCTCACTATAGTAAGATTCCTTACATCATCGATGTTTCTGAATTTACCGGCAACTCTAACGATGAACTGCCCATCAGAATCTTTAATGGATCCGGCAGGGAAATCGAGATTTGCTGATTTAATGATTTGTGTCACCACACCTATTGAGAGGTTGTAACTCTTTAGTCTTTCTTCGTTGAGAAGAATTTTTATTTCTCTCTCCTCACCACCGATAAAATTTATTTGAGCAACACCTTTAACCTGAGCAAGTTCAGGCTTGATGAAATCATTAAGAAAAGTTCTGAACTCATTTGGAGGGAGATTACTTGTTGTGCCTAACCGTAATATCGGTATTTCATCCAAAGCAATCTTGAGGAGAGTTGGTGGATCGATATCATTTGGAAGTCTCGCAATAACCTGATTTACGCGTCTTTGGGCGTCTTGAAGTGCAAAATCGATATTAACGGACTGGCTAAATTCAACTGTGATCAAAGAAACATTCTCTGATGAAGTAGCATTTACGGTTGTAACCTGATCTTGTCCCGAAACAGCATCTTCAATTATTTTAGTAACAGAAGTTTCCACCTCATCGGGTGATGCACCTGGATATGTTGTAATAATTACGATAACAGGCGGACTGATCTTCGGTAACAGTTCATAACTCAACTGGTTGAAACTGAAGAGCCCCATCAGAATCAAAACAGTGAAGATCACTATGATCAGAGACGGTCGCTTGATCGATAATTCAGTAATAGTCATATTTGTTTCTCAAACCTATTTTGATTTTATAATTGTAACGGGGTCGCCATCCGACAGATTTACCTGACCTGAAGTTACGATTTTTTCACCCGGTTTAACACCTGAGAGAATTTCAATGCTTGTTCCACTCTCAATTCCGGTGGTTATTTTTCTCAGTTTTGCAATATTATTTTCAATAATAAATATTTTTGCATCCAGCGAGCTTCCGAGAAGTGCTATTCTTGGGATAACAACGGATTCACGGTTCACCCGTCTGTCAAATTCAGCAGTTACATTCATACCTGCTTTAAGATTCCGGTTGTTCGAGATGATCAGTTCAACCGGGAAACTGTGGATATCATCACCTTTCACCCCAATGGATTTTATTCTTGCTGAAAAAGTTTGATCGGGGAAGATATCTGATGTCACGGTAACTTTATCTCCCGGCTTCAGGAATACAACATCCGCTTCAGAGATACTGACTTTAACACGCAAACTGGAAATATCCACAAGGGTTATAACCACTGTTCCCGGATTGACATCGCTTCCGAGATTCACCATACGGGACAAAACGACGCCAGAGAACGGGGCTTTAACCCTTGTGTTTTCAAGCTGTCTTTTTGCAATCGTAAGCTGAGCCTCTGCTGCCTTAAAACCAAGTCTGTAAGCATCCACTTGCGCTTCAGTACCTGAGCCATCTTTAAGAAGTGCTTCATATCTCTCGAGGTCCTTTTTTGCCTTTTCGTAGTCAGCTTCTCTCAACTTTACCGTTGCCATAATGATCTCATCATCAACTTTGAAGAGGAGTTGTCCTGCTTTTACAAAGTCACCCACATCACAGTGGACCGATCTTATCAGTCCGTCGGCTTCGGAAGTAACAGCCACCTCTTTGTCAGCAAAAACGGTACCCACTTGAACAAGTTTTTTGTCAATAGTTTCATTTGTGGCTTCAAGAACCGAAACCGGCATGGCAGTGATCTTTTTTGTCTGAACGGTGGCAGCCATCTTCTGTTTGTTATTAAACAGAATGAAGGCAATAACTCCGATAACCGCCACGACAATTAATATATAAATTGATTTTTTTAACATATTACTCTCTAAGTTCTTAGTTAGATACCGATTGCTTTATTTAAAAGTGCTTCTGCATTTCTGAGGTCAGAAACAGAAGTGACAAGTTTTATTTTTGATTCAAAAACAGCTACTTCTGCATCAATGAGATCTGAATTTCTGATCAGCCCCTTTTGAAATAAATTATAACTGATCCTGTAATTTTCTTCAGCCTGTGATACTGTTTTCTCTGCCAGACTGATTCTGCTTTTGTTTGCGATGTAATTTAGATAAGCCTGTTTCACCTCAATGAGAACACCATCTTTCATCATTTCATATTGGTAGTTTGTTTGTGAAAGATCAGACTCTGCTTGTTGAGTCCTGTAGGAAGTGGCGTTCCAGTTCCAAAGTGTGTATTGCAGTGAAAGGGTCACATCCCAGGTACCGTCAAACTGATCCTTTGTTGGAACGATCCTCTGGTTGGGTCGAGCATAGTTGTAATTACCAATGAGATAGATGTCCGGGTACCAGGCAGATTCAGTCAGTTTAACAGCGGTTTCTCTCGATTTTATTCTGATTGCCATGGCTTTTAACTCAGGACGAGTATTTAATGCCTGTGAGTTTATTTCATCGAGAGATGGGGTATCCGGTAGTTCGTCCAAAATTTTTAGAGGTTTGAGTGAAATATCGGTTTCCATCGGAAGATTGAGATTATTTAACAGGTTGAGTTTCGCCATCTGGATACCGTTTTCTGTCTCAAGCAATTGAACTTGAGCAGACGACAGTTGTACCTCAAGTTTTAACACTTCATTTTTGGTAATCAGACCCTGGTTGTAGAAGTTATTAAGATCTTTAAGGTGAATTTGAATTGTTTTAATATATTCGTCAATTACCTTTTTACCCTCCAAAACTTTATAAAGTGACCAGTAGGCATTTGAAATTGAATACCGTAGTTTACTTTTTTCAGCATCGAGATCAAACATACTTGCCGTTATCGATTGATCACTCAAATCTTTGTTTAGATCAATTTTGAATCCGGTAAAGATTGGTTGAGTAAGTGTCAGTTTTGCAGAATAGCTATTTAGCAAACTGGGAGAGACTGTAAATGACTGAGTTGTTCCTCCCATTGGGACAGTGATTGTAAACGGGTCCACTTCGCTCAAACGAGTGTACCCTGCCTGAAGTGATAAAGAGGGTAAACCTGATGTGTTTACCTCATCCTTTTTTAATCTAGCCGATTTAACTTTGTCGCCCGCGATTTTGATGCCTTTGTTGTTTTCCAGACCGTATTTAATACATTCTTCGAGGCTCATCTCCATACTTTTTTGAGCAACCATAAAAGTTGTTAGAAGCAGAATAAAGCTTAGTGTAGATAAGAAGTACTTAAACATTTATTATCCTTGAATTTGAAAATCATTTTTCTTAATTGACTTGAGGAGCATTTTGAACATAAGTTCGGCACGATCCAGATTCTTTTTCGGTTTTTCCTGCATTATAAGGATTCTAAGAGCATAAGTGTCCATTGAATCAGTAAGTATCTCCGCCATTTCACCCGGGTTATCTATCTCGAACTCTCCCGAATTTATCCCTTCAATTAGAACGGACTCAATTAAAGAGGCATATTTTTTTCTAAAGACTTTTTGTGATATCAATTCGGGTTGTCCGAGATATCTGACGGTTATTGTGTCAGATTTTAGATACTCGGCAAAAAGTGAATTGTTTTTTAATTCGTGTATAACGAATTTCAGGTTGCCCGGTATCATTTTATGGAGTTTTTCTTCGAGAGGCAACGCGGAGTTTTTTATCTCCTCGAGTCGGGTGGTAATGTTGGTAAGGTGTTCCAAAAAGAATTCGTAAATAAGGTCTTCCTTATCTTTGAATTCATTATAAATTGTACCCACACTGCAACCAACATGCCGGGCAATATCAGACATGGTCGTCTTCTCCACCCCATATCTGTTTACAAGGGAAGTGAAGGCGTTTAAGATCTTTGATCTCCGGCAGAGTTTGTTTTCGTGCATATGAATATTTGAATAATTTCTTAAAATGTTCAAAAGTGAATACAAATATAATGTAAAACCATCAACAATTAAAAATAAAACTTTACCCATATATTTGAATTAATGATAAGTGGTTTTTTTTGCGAGTTGAAATTAATGCTCAGGTGTTAACTTAACCATTTTACTCAATATTCACAAAAACTGAAAGCGAGAAGAATTTGGATTGGATATTTTTAATTATTGCAGGTATTCTGGAGGTGGGTTGGCCTCTCGGCTTTAAACTGTCTCAAACAACCAATGGTGGATGGAATAAAGCAGGTTGGATTACTGCTGCAGCTATTTGCATGGCGGGGAGTGGCTATTTCCTTTGGTTGGCACAACGAAATATCCCTATCGGAACTGCTTATGCGATTTGGACAGGTGTTGGCGCAGCAGGAACTTTTTTTATTGGGATTCTCTTTTTTAACGATTCCACTTCTGTTGCGAGAGTCTTTTCGGTTTTTCTGATTATTGCAGGTATAGTAGGATTAAAACTTGCGAGTTGAAATAGAAAAAGGGGATAAGGAAGAAGGAAAAAAAATGGTGCCGAAAGCCGGGGTCGAACCGGCACCTGGTGTGAGCCAGACTGGATTTTGAGTCCAGCGCGTCTGCCAATTTCGCCATTTCGGCATCAAAAAAAAGTGCCACATTCGGTAATGTGGCTTAATGTGGGCAGGGACGGAATTGAACCGCCGACACAAGGATTTTCAGTCCTTTGCTCTACCGACTGAGCTACCTGCCCTCCAAAAATTTAGACTTCAAATTTAAGCATTTTTACAATATTAAGCAAGTGCTTATCAACAAAAAATCAAAAAAAAATTTCAGAGTTAAGAGAAAAATACCGAAATCAGCCAATTTCATGTATTTATTCAATTTCTCTTAACTCTGAAGCCAAAAAATTATTTCATCAATAACATCTTTTTTGTCGAACGAAAAGTATTTTGTCCGTCAGCAGAAACCGCTTCAATAGTATAGAAGTAGGCACCTGAAGCTGCATTTTGCATCGCTTGATTGTGCGAGTGCATTCCTGCGGGAAGAACACCTTTTTGGAACTGTTCAACAAGATTTCCTGCTGCATCGTAGAAACTAAGTTTTACATTACTTTCAGCGGGCAGTGAAAATGAGATCGTAGTTGAAGGATTAAACGGATTTGGGAAATTTTGATGAAGTGCATACACCGAAGGGGTGGTCACAATAGCATCAACAATGTTTGAATATTCAAATCTGCCGTCAAAATCAACTTGACGGAGTCTGTAAAGATAACGACCCGGTTTGTCGATTGATTTGTCAGTGAACAAATATTCATTGGATTCGGAGGTTGTGCCTTTGCCATCAACAAATGCGATTTTGTTCCATGATAGACTTCCGGAGGCATCATCGGAAGCTCTTTCTATTTCGAAGCCTCTGTTGTTGGTTTCTGTCGCTGTACTCCAGTCGAGTCTCACATTAAAACCATCAGATGTGGCGGCGAAGGAAGAAAGTTCAACAGGAACAACACCATTAATAGTTACCGTGGCAGTTCTTTTATGTACAGGAATTCCTCTTGGTCCTTTTCCTGTAACAGTAAGTGTATAATTTGCTTCGGGTATGCCACCTGAGGTGATGATCCAAAGTTTTAAACTGTCGGGATAAGAGGTGAGGGAATCCTTCCCTTCAAATCTGAATGTAAAATTTCCCGTTGTCGGAGTAGGGGAAATAGCAGCAGTAAACTTCACCGATTTTTCATAAGCTTTAACAGAAGGGACAGAAACATAAACGAATGCACTGTCGGCATCAATTGCTGCTGTTACGGTTGAAGGGAGAACTCTCATAGCATAATCGGGGAAATATGCTCCGTATGCTCCATAACTGTTGCTTCTAAAATCAGTATATGCCATAAATGCCTGATTGTCAACTGACTGTATGGCATCGTAGTCACCTTGATAGTTGGCACCTGTTCCTGACTGAATCTTTATTTTAAATGTACGGTTGGTCACTCTCTGATTGGGAGCAAAATTCTGCCCGCCATCGTCGGAATAAGTTGCATATACATCCATACTGTCTGAAGTGGGAACTCTACGAGTGTCGTAAAACTTTACATAGAGTCTTCCAGAGCTGATATCGCACCATATAGCAGGGAAGAAACTGTGATTTGATTGTGGATTAGGATCGTCGTTCACAACTTTTGCAGCAGACCAGGTTGCACCATAATCGGTAGAGTAACGCGAGAAGATATCAGATTTATTGCCGGATCCTGATGGACTGTTAGATGCATAAACGAGATATAATCTACCCCTGTAAGGCCCGTTGCTGTTATCCGCGGCAATCATTGGATATGGTCTGGTTCTCATGTTTTGAATAGTAGATCTGCCGGAAATTTCTGTTCCGATCACATTTGAAAATGTTTGTTGTGATTTGAGAGTAAAGGTTGCTCCACCATCAGTTGAATGATAAAAGCTATAAATACCTGCAGCATTGGTTCCTGAATGAGTTACTACATAAACAGATCCACCATCCACCCAGGTTGAACCGTTGAAATAACTGCCAACAGCCGACATCATTCCGGGAAGTGCTTGAGTTGATAACTGAGTAACGCGAGCAAATGTAAGTCCACCATTTGTACTTCTGTGTATATAACCAACTCCTGAACCACCGGTCATTACATTATAAATGTAGTTAGAGTATGGACCTGAGGTTTGGTCAATCGCCATCCAGTTTTTATCAACCCCGTCAACACCGGTAACGGCAGCAGTCCAGGTTTGTCCACCATCGGTTGATCTAATGTTCTTTGAACCGGTAATGTTACCATACATGCTTTGATAGTGTAGAACCCCATCAATACCCCAGGCTGTAAGTGGATCACCTTGAACAGAAACACCAAAGGAAGGAACAATTCTGGTCCAGTCGTGTCCATCGGCTGTATAATATGCTGCATTAATATTGTATGCAGCAAACATTCTCATTGGATTTGTTGGGTCCATAGAGAAATGAGGTTCGGCTTGTTCAGTGCCAAAGAAGAAATTGTCATAGTCACCGATATTTACAGGTGTTGACTCGAGTGAAAGAAAAGGGGGGGCAAATTTTTGCCAGTCACCGGGCAGGCGGTCAAAAATTGCGTCAGAGTTATTTTGTGCATTTACGGTGATGAATCCGCAAATCAGCAAAAAAAATGTGGCTATCCGGTTTAGTATCGAAACCGTCATGAGTGCTCCAATCGATTGTTGTATTAAATGAGAATAGTGAGAAGAGCAAGTTACAAAGAATTTTTTAAATTATGAAATGAGAAGGAATTATTTTTTAATATTTCCTAAATTTGTTATTCAATTTCAAAAAAATGATAGATATGCCCAAAGTCCTTTTAAAACCGGAATTTAAGAATCTTAACCTTATAGCCTCAGGCAAAGTAAGGGAAATTTATTCAACGGGAGAAAATTTATTGTTTGTCTCGAGTGACAGACTCTCGGCATTTGATGTTATAATGAATCAGGGGATTCCCTATAAAGGTGCAGTCTTAAACTCAATTTCAGCTTTTTGGTTTGATTATACCAAGGATTTGATACCTAACCACTTCATCACAATGGATGTAAATAAATATCCTGCAGAATTTAAGGATTATCTCCCCGAACTGGAGGGTCGGTCGATGCTGGTAAAAAAAGGGAAAATTGTTCCGATTGAGTGTATAGTCCGGGGTTATTTAAGTGGAACAGGCTGGAATGATTACAGAGCAACAGGAAGAGTTTCGGGAATCAAACTGCCTGTCGGACTTCTCGAGTCGGAAAAACTTGATGACCCAATTTTTACCCCTTCCACAAAAGCAGAGATAGGCAAACACGACGAGAACATCTCTTTTGAAACAGCTTGTGAGACAGCCGGTAGAGAGTTGATGGAGAATATTAGAGAAAAAGCGATCACCATTTACAGAAAATGTTCTGAATACGCTCTTGAGAGGGGTGTGATTATCGCTGATACAAAAATGGAATTTGCGCTCGATTCAGATGGGGAATTGATGCTGGCAGATGAAGTGCTTACGCCTGATTCTTCCCGGTTTTGGGATATTGCAAGTTATGAACCCGGAAGAGCACAAAACAGCTACGATAAACAATTTGTAAGAGATTTTTTACTCTCAATTGGATTTAACAAACAACCTCCTGCTCCTGATCTCCCGGAGGAGATTATTCAAAAAACATCTGAAAAATATCTTGAAGCCTATTCCAAACTGACCGGAAAAACACTTATTTAGATGATACTTCCAAACCAGCTCACTGTTTTAAGGATTATTCTTACTCCTTTCGTGGTGTTTTTTATACTAAGCGACGGTAATTATTTTAATGAAATTGCGTTGGTTATCTATGTTATAGCTGCACTTACAGACTGGTATGATGGTTGGCTGGCAAAAAAATTTAATTACTTCACCAACTGGGGTAAGGTTTGGGACCCAATTGCCGACAAAATATTGACTGCCGGCACAATGATCTCATTAGTAATTCTTGGTATATTTAACATTTATCCGGTAATTGTAATAATTCTTCGTGATGTATTTATGACCGGTTTCCGCTCCTGGGCTGAACACACAGGAAAACCATTCCCGACAAGCAGATATGCAAAAGTTAAAACATTTATAGAGATGGTTTACCTTAATTATGTGTTGTTAACTTATCTACTCATGAATTCCTCCGTGTTACCGGATAAATTCCGCAATTTTTTTGCCTCTATCTTTGTTAAAGAGGTGATTGATTGGGGGCTTATTGTAGTTGCCATTATTACAGTTCACTCTGCGTATATTTATATTAAAGATAATTTACATTTATTTGAGGAAATTCTAAAGCGTGACAAATCTTAATGTGATGCACAAATTTCTGGGAAGTGGATTGCTGACCGGTTATTTGAAAGGTCCAACGGGGACTTATGGAAGTTTGGTAGCGCTTTTAATTTATTTGATACCGGGTGTTTCATCTCTGATTATCCTCATCCCGTTGATACTAATCACCTCGTTTTATGGAATATGGGTTTGTGGAAAGTTTGAACATCTATATGGAACTGATCCAAAAGAAGCGACCATAGATGAATTTGTCGGGATGTGGATTTCCCTGATCCTGGTTCCTGCTTCAGCAGGTTATCTTCTTGTCGCTTTTCTTTTATGGCGGATATTGGATATTGTAAAACCTTTTCCGGCAAGGAATTTTGAAAAACTAAAAGGCGGTCTCGGTGTAATGGCCGATGACATCATGAGCGGAATTTATACTTTTTTGATCATGCGTATTATTCTAATTTTGTTTCCTGAGGTCAATTAATGAAGGCTTATATTATCTCAATTGGTGATGAATTACTGATTGGGCAAACTATTAACTCAAATGCATCATATATCGGTGCAAAACTAAGTGAAGCGGGGATAGAGGTTTCCAAGATAATCACTACGGCCGATTCTAAAGAAGATATCCTGGCTGATTTAAGTGAAGCTCGTAAGAGATCGGATGTAATTATTGTGACCGGTGGACTTGGACCCACTCACGATGATATCACAAGAGAAGCGATATGTTCATTTTTTGATTCAGATTTGCGTCGCGATGAAGATGTCTTGAATGATATAAAGGAGCGGTTTGCAAAATTTGGGAGGGAAGTTACCCCAACCAACGAAGATCAATGCCGTGTTCCTGGGTGCTGTATTGCCATAAGAAATTTTAACGGGACAGCTCCCGGTTTTTGGATCGACAAAGATAATAAGGTTTTTGCAGTGATGCCGGGCGTACCCGGTGAGATGAAGGCAATGATGAACAATTTTGTGATGCCAAACCTCACTGCCAGATTTAACGGCAAATTGAAACATATTGCGCGATTAAGTGTGCTAACCACGGGCATAGCTGAATCTACTCTTTTTGATAAACTTTCACCCATCGATGAAGTATTCAAAGGTGTTAAAGTTGCATTTTTACCCAATCTACAAGGAGTAAAAATAAGGATAACTGCCGAAGCTGAAACAATGGAACAGGCGAACGAACTCGTAAATGTTGCAAATCAACAATTAAGATTGCGGGCAGGTCGTTATGTTTATGGTAAAGGTGAAGAACAGCTGGGCCTCGTAATTGGTAATCTTTTAAGAGAACGACAGATGACAATTTCTGTTGCTGAATCATGCACAGGTGGGTGTATTTCAAATTTGATCACCGATTTTTCCGGCAGTAGTGAATATTTTGAACGAGGAGTTATCGCTTACAGTAACGCTGCAAAAGTTGAGATTCTTCAGGTTGATGAAGATTTGATTCAGGAAAAAGGTTCTGTTTCAGAAGAAGTGGCAATTGAAATGGCAAAAGGGATAAGAGCCATTTCGGGAACTGATCTTGGTGTGTCAATCACGGGTATTCTTGGACCAAAAGGTGCTACACCCACAAAACCTGTTGGCCTTGTTTATATTGCAGTTGCCTCTCACGAAAAAGCTGTCTCGAAAAAATTTAATTTTGGGGGTGCGAGGATCGAGAACAAAGTTAGAGCATCACAAGCAGCACTTGAAATGGTTAGAAGATTTATTCTCGGGATAACCCTTGAGGCATAGAAAATTAAAAGATCGATTTTGCTTCTTTTAAGCTCCTTATTAGAAAGTGATCTTAATACGGAAGTAGAATTTTACAAAACTAAATCAATTTTAGGAGTCATATATGGCTGATTCACACGATGTAAAAAATAAAATTATTGATGACACCATTTTAAATATTGAGAAGGCTTTTGGTAAAGGCTCAATCATGAGACTTGGTGACGGGGTGATCAACAAAGTTGAGTGTATCCCCACGGGTGCACTTTCACTAGACAGGGCTCTTGGCATAGGTGGAATTCCCCGAGGAAGGATCACCGAGATTTATGGTCCTGAGTCCAGTGGAAAAACCACAATTTGTCTCCATGTAATTGCTGAGGCACAAAAGACGGGTGGAATTGCAGCTTTTATTGATGCCGAGCATGCACTCGATTTAAATTATGCCAAAAGGCTTGGTGTTGACACTCCAAATTTGCTCCTGTCGCAGCCCGATTTTGGGGAACAGGCACTCGAAATTTGTGATACTCTGGTAAGAAGCAATGCTCTTGATGTTATTGTCATCGATTCAGTTGCGGCTTTGGTTCCCAGAGCTGAGATTGAAGGTGAGATGGGAGATTCCCACATGGCTGTTCAAGCAAGACTCATGTCGCAGGCTCTCAGGAAACTGACGGGGGCAATTTCCAGATCAAAAACTGCGGTTATTTTTACAAATCAGTTGAGAAGTAAAATCGGAGTCATGTTCGGAAATCCGGAAACCACAACAGGCGGAAATGCATTAAAGTTTTATGCATCCCTTAGAATGGATATCAGAAGAGTGGCACAGATCAAAGAAGGCACTGATGTAGTTGGCAACAGAACAAAAATCAAAATTGTTAAAAGCAAGGTTGCAGCACCATTTAAAGAAGTTGAATTTGACATTCTTTACAATGAAGGTATAAGCAAAACGGGTGATTTGATCGATCTCGGTGTTGATACGGGGATCATCAAAAAAGGTGGAAGCTGGTTCACTTTTGGCGAAGACAGATTCCAGGGGAGAGAACAATTCAGACAAAAACTGCTGGAATTCCCTGATATGTTCGATCGTCTTGCAATAGAAGTTAAAACAAAGATCGGACTCATTGAGCCGGTTGTTGTTAAAGAATAGATTAAATGGGCATCGTAACAGATGCCTTTTTTACTTATGGCTGAAATATTAAATATAAAACTTAAAAACGAAAATTTTGCAATTGTCGAGTTCGATTCCGGAGTGGGTCTCGTTGTGCCCAAATTGCTTGTTTATGAACTTGGGCTGCGAAAAGGAGATATCCTCGGCGACGAAGCCCTGGACTCTTTGTCAAGAGAAAACGAACTTTTCAGTTGTGAACAAAAGGCTTTAGGTTATCTGGGACGAAGACTTCATTCAAAAATGGAACTTCGAAGAAAACTTTATCAAAAAAAGTTTACAAAACCGGTGATAGAGTCGATTATCGAAAAGTTATCAAACATAAAATATATCGATGATAGAAAATATGCTGAATTGATGATTAATGAATCGATGAATCTTCGACACGACGGGGTGCAAAAAACAAAAGCCCGTTTGATGGAAAAAGGTGTAGATAAAAAGATAATCGAAGAAATGCTTGCCGAGACAAAAGATATCGATGTGGAGATGGACAATATTAAACTGGTTGGCAATAAGAAACTTTTATCGTTGAAAAAACGATTTACAGATAAAAGGCAGGTTGATCAAAAATTAACTGCCTATCTTGTTGGAAAAGGTTTCTCTTTTGAGATTATTAAAGAATATCTAAAATCTGCCGGAACCGATCCCGGTGATTTTGAGGAATATATATGAAAACTATTGATCCAAAATTAGTCACATTTCCTGAAGTGCAGAGGTTACTCCAGGGTGGAGTTGCTCCGCGTCCCATTGCATTAGTCTCAACTCTTTCACCTGAAGGCATCCCAAACCTCTCTCCATTTTCGTTTTTTAATGTTTTTGGTGCCAATCCTCCGATTGTTGCGTTTTCACCCTCCAGAAAAGGACGGGATGCAACTTTGAAGGATACTTACAACAACCTTATGGCAACGGGAGAGTGTGTTATTCACTCGGTTTCTTATGAGATGGTTCAACAAATAAGTCTGGCATCCTCCGAGTTTGAACCGGAAGTGGATGAGTTTATAAAAGCCGGTTTCACAAAGATTGATTCTGTGAAAGTAAAACCTTTTGCGGTAAAAGAGTCCGCTTTCAGGATGGAGTGTAAACTTCTGAAGATGGAAAGTTTTGGTGAAGGGGGAGCGGCAGCAAACATCGCAATTTGTGAGGTAATTCTTTTCCATGTGGTAGAGGATATTTTCCATGATGGACTCATAATTCCTGATAAAATTGATCTTGTAGCAAGAATGTCCGGAGACTTCTATTCCCGTGCGTCGGGTAGTGCTGTTTTTGAAGTTGAAAAACCGGTAGGGAAGAGGTGTATTGGTTTTGATAATTTACCAAAGTTTATGCTCGATTCCCACAGTTATTCAGGAAATGAACTGGGTGCATTTGCAAACTCTACCGAGGTTCCGGATGGTTCTGAGAACAAACAGGTATTGCTTGGCATTACGAGTAAAGAACTGTCGGGATTCGAAAATGATGCCTCTGCCTTTAATCGTTATTTGAGAAGAGGTGAGATTGAGAAAGTGGTAAAACTGTTATTTAAGAATGATGAAATGATGGGTTTACCAACCATTCAAAAAATAAAAAACTTTGAAAAAAGTGCCAAACTGGCTCTTAATTTAAACAGACTTGACCTTGCTTGGGCTTTGGCTCTTGAAGCAGGTAAACTTTAATCAGGAGAGTTCTATTTGACAAAAATGCCGCTCTGGGTTCCATCAGAAAAAAGAGTTTCCGAAGCAAACATCACCCGTTTCATCAAATATGTGAATCAAAAACATGTTTCAGAATTCAAAAGTTATCAGGAACTCTACGATTATTCCGTTACGGAAATAGAGAAATTCTGGGAAGACATCTTTGAGTTTGCAGATATATCGTTTAGTGGATATCATCAAAATATTCTTTCTGACAGGCTAATGCCGGGTGGAAAGTGGTTTGAAGGTGTAAAACTCAACTATGCAGAAAATATTTTCAAAAAATTGCAAAATGAATTTGCCATTACCTCTTATCGGGAGGGTTTTGGAAGTTTTAGGATTCCGTCTGAAAGATTTAAGTCAGTCTCACTTAAACTGGCTTCCGCACTAAAAGCTGCCGGAGTGGGTAAAGGCGACAGGGTTGTCTCTTTTTCCTCCAACATTCCCGAAGCTGTGATGGGACTTATGGCAACATCAACAATTGGTGCTGTCTGGTCTTCCTGTTCACCCGATTTTGGTACTCAAGCAGTCATCGACCGTTTTGGACAAATAGACCCGAAGATTTTATTTGCCGTTGAGTCTTATGATTACAACGGAAAAAGATTTAACTGTCTGCCTAAAATCATCGAGATCAGCCGGGCATTTAAATCACTTCAAAAAGTGATACTGATCCCTGCATTTCAGAATTTTGATGATGAAACCATTAAATATTCTCACGATTTACCGGACAATTTTGTTTACTTCGATGATTTTATCGAAGAACACATACCGACTGAAACTTTTGAACAAGTTGAATTTTCTCACCCGCTTTATATTCTCTATTCCTCAGGCACCACTGGGAAACCAAAATGTATTGTTCACGGCACCGGTGGAACAATGTTGCAACATTATAAAGAGCTGGCTCTTCACACCGATCTGAAGGTTGATGACAAATTGTTGTATTTTACCACCACAGGTTGGATGATGTGGAACTGGCTGGTGAGTGGTTTACTCGTGGGGGCAGAGATACTTTTGTTTGACGGTTCAGTGGTTTATCCAAATGCTTCAATTTTATGGAAGTTTGTTTCAGAGCAGGAAGTGTCAGTTTTTGGAACCAGTCCCAAATTTGTATCTCTTACAGAAAAGAATGATATAAAACCCTTAACGATGTATAATTACAATAAGTTAAAGGCGATCCTTTCAACAGGTTCACCCCTTTTGGAGAGTAATTTTGAATGGGTTTATAAAAATGTAAAAGAAGATTTACAACTTTCTTCCATTTCGGGAGGAACCGATATAGTTTCATGTTTTATGCTCGGTTGTCCAATTTTACCCGTCATTTCGGGTGAAATTCAATGTCGGGGACTTGGAATGAAAGTTGAAGTATTTGATGAATCGGGAAAGTTACTTGATGGTGAAAAAGGAGAATTGGTTTGCACACTTCCATTTCCTTCTATGCCTGTTAAATTTTGGAACGATGAAGGGGATGTTAAATATAGAGAAGCATATTTTTCACGATACCCGGGAGTCTGGCGACATGGCGACTATATCAGAATAACGGAAAACGGAGGAGTCATAGTTTACGGAAGAAGTGATGCAACGCTTAATCCCGGAGGAGTTCGGATCGGAACCGCTGAAATCTACAGAATTGTTGAAGAAATTCCCGAAATAGAGGATTCGATTGTTGCAGGAATTAATGTAAAAGATGAGATAGAAATTTTCCTTTTTGTAGTTCTAAAATCAGGTAGTGAACTTTCACCCGATTTGGTTCTCAAAATAAAAAAATCGTTAAAAGAAAAAGCTTCACCACGACATGTTCCTCACAGAATATTCAAAATTAATGATGTACCCAGAACAATCAGTGGCAAAAAAGTTGAAATTGCCATCACAAAAATTTTCGCAGGAGAAATCCCGGATAACAAGGAAGCACTCGCAAATCCTGAGTCTCTTGATGTTTTCGAGAGTATTAAATTAATGGTTATTAACCCATAGTTTGGAAGATTTTGACAGCAAGAAACGGGGGAGGAAGGGGACGCGGATACACCCAGATTAGACAGATTTCCGCGGAGGGGGATTTTTAATAGTTCCACGGACGGCACGGATTTAACACGGATTTTCACGGATGCTTTTTAACCGTAAGAGTGAGGAGTGGTAATCGTCCCGATTGCCCTATGCAAAATCTTTAACCGATAGAGGGATAAATTCGCCCGGGCGGTGTGGCATGTTCGTAGCGATATATTCACAGACCCTATCAAAAATTCCCTGGTTTTTTCTTAAGTTGAATAACCAAAAAAACGGATTATGGATGCAGGACAAAGACTCAGCTTACAAGGAAATTTCCTCTCTTATTGAGAGATTTGAAGAACAGATTATATCATATAAACGCTCAGAGTATAACGAAACGCTAACAAGACGAGATTTTATTGATCCGTTTTTTAATGCTTTGGGTTGGGATATTGATAATAAACAAGGTTACGCTGAGGCATATCGAGAGGTTATTCACGAAGACAAAGTAAGGATTGGAAGTTCCACTAAAGCTCCTGACTATTCTTTCCGTCTCCCGGGGGGTAAACGACTCTTTTTTGTTGAAGCCAAGAAACCAAGTGTTGCAGTTAAAGAAGAAATACTCCCTGCCTACCAGGTTCGAAGATACGGGTGGAGTGCAAAACTTCCAATCAGTATTATCACCGATTTTGAAGAGTTCTCCGTATATGACTGTACCAAAAAACCATTCCCCACAGATAAAGCTTCCGTTTCCCGCATAAAATACCTGACCTTCAGAGAATATTTGGATGAATTTGATTTCCTGTGGGACACTTTTTCAAAAGAAAAGGTCTTAAAAGGGAGTTTCGATAAATTTGTTGCCGGTACTGCTAACAAGAAAGGAACCGCAGCAGTCGATGAAGATTTCCTTCTGTCGCTGGATAAATGGCGCAGTCTGCTTGCAGTCTCTATAAGCAAATTAAACAAAGATTTGGATGAAGATGAACTCAATTACGCAGTTCAGCAAACCATCGACAGATTAATCTTTCTAAGAATTGCCGAGGACAGGAACATTGAACCTTACGGGAATCTCGCTTTTGCAGTGAAGCAGGGTGAATATTTCCAAAATTTGTATCAAATCTTTAAAGATGCAGATGAAAAATATAACTCGGGACTGTTTGATCTTAAAAAGGATCAGATCAGTAAAAATCTGCAGATTGACAAAAAAGTAATCAAATCGATCGTTGAACAACTTTATTACCCTGAATGTCCTTACGAATTTTCAGTTCTTTCAGTTGAAATACTTGGAAGTGCTTATGAACAATTTCTCGGCAGACAGATAAAAATTGGGAAATTTAATAAAGCTGTAATCGAGGAGAAACCCGAAGTTCGAAAAGCCGGAGGAGTATATTACACACCCCAATATATTGTTGACTACATTGTCGAAAACACAGTTGGAAAACTAATTCAGGGTAAAACCGTCGATTTTGTAAGTAAATTAAAAATTTTGGATCCCGCCTGCGGAAGTGGCAGTTTTTTGATCGGGGCATATCAGTATCTTCTTGACTGGCACAAAAACTATTATGGTGCAAGCACCGGGTCTTCCAAAGGAGGCAAAAATTCACCTGTTACCCCCGAAGGAAATCTCACAACTACCGAGAAAAAAAGAATACTTCTGAATAACATCTATGGAGTTGATATTGATGTTAATGCGGTAGAGGTTACAAAACTGTCTCTTCTCTTAAAATGTTTGGAAGGGGAAACCGAGGCATCAATCAAAAATCAACTTTCGCTTTTTAATGAAAGAGTGCTCCCTACTCTCGATGACAATATCAAAAGTGGAAACAGCCTTATAGACACCGATTTTTACGATTCACAGATCGACTTCGGACATGAGAGGAAGATTAAACCGTTCAACTGGCAAAAAGCCTTTCCTCAAGTGTTTAACTCCAACGGAGGTTTTGATGCTGTTATTGGTAATCCTCCCTATGTAAAGATTCAAACAATCCTTGAAAACAACCCCGGAGAGATTTTAGAGTATTTTAAAAACAGGTATGCATCTGCTGTAAAGGGGAATTATGATCTTTATGTTGTATTCACAGAACGGGCTTTTTCCTTGCTGAATAACGAAGGTGTACTTGGGTACATCCTCCCTCATAAATTTTTTCAATCAGAATTTGGTGCCGGACTTAGAGACCATATCTCAAAAGAAAAAGCTCTCGAAAGAATTGTACACTTTGGTGCGGAACAAATATTTAAAAATGCCACAACATATACTTGTCTGTTGTTCCTTGGAAAAAATCAGAATAAATCATTTGAATTTTTGGAGATAAACCAACCCGAAGTCTGGGCAGAAGAGCCATCAACATTTAATTTTATAGATGTTAATCAACCTTTACCGGGTGATAAATGGAACTTTAATACCTCAATCAATTCGACGATCTTTGATAAAATGAATAAAATACCTGATACCCTGGGAAGTATAACAAGGAAGATATTTGTCGGTTTACAAACCAGTGCAGACAAAATTTATGTTTTGGACATAATCAAAGAAGAGACGGAAACTTTCACTTGTTATTCCAAATCTCTTGAACGGGAAGTCATTTTAGAAAAGGGAATGGTAAAGCCGTTTTTGATGGGAAAAGATGTTAAAAGATATCAAAATCCGAAACCAAGATGTGTGGTGATATTTCCATATAATATAATTGAGGGTAAGGCTGTCCTCATGACTAAGTCGGAAATTAAAAAGAGTTTCCCTCTTACATGGGAGTATATATCAGAAAATAAAAAAGAATTGGAGGGTAGAGAAAAAGGGAAAACGAAAGGGGATAGATTCTATTCCTACATTTATCCTAAGAATCTTGCAGAATTTGATACTACAAAAATTATGACGCCGTACCTGGCTCTACAACCAAACTTTACATTTGATAACGATAATTTATATCACACAACCAAAGTGTTCAGCCTTTCATTTCCAAAAGGAACCATGATTAATCCATTGTATATACTTGGAGTATTAAACAGTAAATTGATGGATTTCCATATCAGGTCAACAAGCACCGTTTTTCGTGGAGGATATTACACATTCAACACCCAATTTATTGAAAATTTCAGAGTAAAATTGTTGAATCATAATCTCCCTCAAGAAAAAGTAATTCATGATCAGGTGGTGAATCTGGTAAGGCAGATTCTCGATTTGACTGAGCAGGTTAATCACCTTAAAGTTCAATCTCAAATAGATGAGATGAGAACCAAAATAAACTACCTCGAGGAAAAAGTTGACAAAATATTTTATGCGCTTTATGAACTTACACCTGAAGAGATAAAGATTATTGAGACGAAGGCAGGGGAGTAGGTTTAATTGCGTGCACGGCAAACCTTATGAGCAACTGTAAAACTTGACAGACCCGAACTTTTTCAGGGAGTATTACCGTAATTTTTGGTAGGCAAAGATCATATCCATGTGTCTTTGACATCCTTACTTCGATGAATAGAGTTAAATTTGAAAACATAATTAAACAGTCCGCTTGCGTACATACAGTGTGAGAGGATTGGAATCAAAAGAATACATTTTATAAATTTTAATAATTAATCACTATGATCACAATTGATAAAATTGATTTCTCCAAATTAAAACCTTTTAATGGCAGGACAACAAAAAGTTTTGAAGTGATGTGTTATCAAATAGCGCAAAAAGAATTTGGTCATCTTGGGACATTTGAATCAATCGAAGGATCGGGTGGTGATGGTGGTGTAGAATTTTATTTAAAATTGGAAAATGGAGAAAAATGGGGTTGGCAATGCAAACTTTTCGGAGATACCGGAAGGCTAAATGTTGGTTCACGAAGCACGGCAATTGAAATATCATTGGAAACTGCAATTAGGAACCATGAAAACTTAACAAAGTGGTTTCTTTGTTTAAAGACTGATTTAACAGAAAATAGCTTATCAAAAAAAGGCAAATTTTCTAAAGGGGAAAGAAATTGGTTTGAGATTGAATTACCAAAAGTAATTCCTGTCGGAAGAAATATAAACCTAGAACATTGGGGCGAAACTTCGTTTCTGACCTTTCTGAGTGATTCGAAGTTCTACGGAATTCGCAGTTTCTTTTTCGGTAGTTTGGAGTTTAATCAAGATTGGTTTAAGAATAGATTTAATGAAAACTTTGAAAAAGTTAAAGATAAATATGACCCTGACCTTCACACTATCGATAAATCTACTCAATCAAAAATAGATTTCTATTTGTTTGATAAAAACTATATTATACTTACCGAAGGTTTAAAAAAAGAGTTGAATCAAAAAGTAATTGAGATTAAGAAAGGCATAAAAAATCTCAGGAATCATACTGTTTTTACACCCGAGAATAAAACAAAAAGAGAAGAATTCATACATTTATGTATAGAATTTGAAAAACACTATCATTTAGTATTTGATAAGATTGGGTTGGTTGAATCTTGTTTTTTAGATGACACACCGGAACTTTTGTCACACTTTGATTTGGATGAATTGAATGATGATTTCTCAACTCATTTTGACCCTATTGATAACTATGAGTTTGAAGAAAATTCACAATTAAGAACAAGTGCATCAGACCTTTCATATTTAATCTCTGACTTCAATTATTTATATAACGATTTTTTCAATAATTATTTCCATGAAGATCAAAGACAAATTCATTTTACAGCAAATGCTGCGAAGGGTAAAACACACATAGCCTGCGATATTGCCTTTAAAAGAATTGAGAACTCACATCCGGTAATTTTTTTCACTGGTGATAAATTCACAGATGAATCAATTCTTTTCGAGGCTATAAGGAAATTACTTGATATCCCCGCAGAATATAGTTTTGATGATTTTTTAGATGCATTGGACGAATATGCTTCTATTTGCAAGGTTCGTATTCCAATTATCATCGATGGATTAAACGAAACCACCTCAAACCATTTTTTCTCTCCAATTTGGAAAAATCATCTCTCCGGATTTATTGCAAAAGTCTTGCAGACAAAAAATATAGTTGTCATAACCACCTGTCGAACTACATATGCAAAAAGAATTTGGGAAGAGATATACAAAAGTGAATTCCATCAACTAAACGGATTTGAAGATTCATCTACAATAATTGATGCAATCCATAAGTATTTCAAAAAGTATAAGTTGATCGGAGATTTATACTTTGCACAAGTTGAAAAATTTCGCGATCCAATATTTTTGAAAATATTTTGTGAGACCAAAAACCCAAATTGGATGTACTCTGAAAAAGTAGCCATTAATATTGAAGAGGAAACCACCTTTAGTATATTTAATGAATATCTCAGTCAAGTAAATAGAAGAGTAACTCGCGACCACCCATGTTTAAGAACAAATGAACCATTTATACAAAATGCTACACAAAAAATCGCTGCACATTTATGGGAAGAAAATTTAAGAGAACTACCAATAGATAAATATTTAAGCATAATAGATGGGGATTCTAATTATGAAAAAGACAAATCAAAAGCTGAAATCCTTATTAACGAAGGATTAATAATGTCCCGTGATATGCGAGATTATAACGAATATGTAAGCTTTACCTATGATGTGCTAGCAGGCTTCTTGATAGGGGAATACCTCATACAATTCCACGATAATCCCTCATATTTTCTGAGTGATGAGTTCATTAATAAGATATTTAATAGCAGTGGTAGACATCCTTTATGTGAAGATATAATATCCTCCGTATGCAAACTTTTGCCGAAGTTAAAACAGACTTCATTACATGAGATGATAAACAAAGCTACTCACTTAAGATCGAATGGTAATGAATATTTTAATTATGTTTTTGGGGAATCGGTATCATCATTATTTGAATTATCGGCAGAATTAATTAAAGGAAATGATATAAAATTGGTTGAAGAGCTCTTCTCTCAACATGATGCAAACAAAGTAAGTGTATTTAATCTTTCGTTAAAAACAATCAGCGATACAAGCCACCCTTTTAATGCAAAGTTCTTGTCAAGATTGTTGAAATCACAAAATATGGATGATCGGGATATTACATGGACAGAATTTGTTAGAAAAAATAGTGATAATCTGGAAAGTTTTATTTCAAAATTTGAAAATGAGTGTTGTTCTTCAGTTGCCAATCATACTATTATCGCTCAAAAACAACATTTAGTATCCAAGATAATCACTTGGGTACTCACAAGTACAAATAGAAAATTAAGAGATGAAGCTACCCGGGCCTTATATTTTTATGGGAGGAAGTATCCGATTGAGTTTGCGTCAATAGTTTATGAATCATTAGAATATAATGACCCATATGTCTGGGAACGAACCTTGGCAGCACTATATGGGGTAGTGATGGCAAAACACAATGAGATTGAATCCGAGAATTTTATAAAGCAGGTTTTACCCGGGATAATAAATAGTGTTTTTAGTCTCATATTCGCTGATGATGCTCCATATTCCACAACGCATATATTTGCAAGAGATTATGCGAGACGAATTATTGAGATTGGATTGATTCATCATCCAAATCTAATTTCAGAACAAGAAATTATGAGAATCAGAACACCCAACAAAATTGGTGCAATTAGAGATTTGGGAGAATTTGATTATGGAGAAAAAGAATGGGGTTATGGCGGTCCAATTCGGATGGATTTCAGTAATTATACAATTGGTCGGTTAGTTAAAAACGGTCATGGATATGCTGATCCACCGGAGAAACAGAAGGTACGAAGACAGATTTATTGCCGTATATACGAATTAGGCTGGAATGAAGAAAAATTCAAAGATGCGGAAACTGCACTTGGGAGAGAGAATTACAGGGGGACGGGAAGAACAAATCGTGCTGACATAGAAAGATATGGGAAAAAATACTCTTGGATAGCATATTATGAAATCGCTGGATTCAGAGATGATCAAGGACTATTAGACAATGAGTATAATGAATTTAGAGTCATAACTCCCGACATTGACCCAAGTTTTCCCATCAAACCACAAAACCAAAAATTTTTTTCAACTAATTTATTAGGTGACATGACCAAAGCAGTTGTCGACTGGTATAAAAATGGAGGAATGCCATCCTTAGAGGCGTATTTGGAGGTAAAAAACTTGAAAGATAAGAAAGGAGATTGGATTTGTCTTGATTCGTTTATTGTTCAGGAAGACTTGGAGGCAGAAAGAAATAGTTTTGTGTTTGTTCGTGCACTTATCGTAAGCGAAAAAGATTTCGAAGAAATAATCAAGCTACTAAAGGTCCAAAATGCTGGTGAACAGTGGTTGCCAGAAGTAAGGCAGAATAACGACACCTTCGCCGGGGAGATGTATTATTGCGATGAAGCAACAGGAGATAACTCGGTCGAGTTAAGATTTACGCTTGGAAAGAAAATCGTTAAAATTAAAAGAGGAGAGCCGGGATATCAAGCACCATTCACAGTCAGGATGGAAAAAGACGAAATTATTTTTGTTGAAGATGATTCCGTTGATGAAATTGAAAAAGAAATATCAGAGGACAAGAAATTTAAGGTATTACTTCCTGTAATGGAATACAGTTGCGAAAGTTATCGTAGCACAACGAACAATGTAGAACATATTAGGGTAGTTGGAAAAGAAATTGCAAATAAGATGAAATTAAAGAACCAAGCTCAAACTTTTGATTTGATAGACAGCAAAGGGGAGCTTGCCTCACAAAATATCCGATATTATGAAGACTACAACAACAATCATAGTTTTGTTTATATTCGAAAAGACTTGTTGCAGCGTTATTTAAAGGTCACTAAAACGAAACTCGTATGGGTCATTTGGGGTGAACGCGAGATACCATTTGAAACATTCCAGGAGCGGCATGATTTCATGAAAAAATACGAAATCGAAGAGCGTCAGTTATTTCAAGAAATTGTCGAATTTGGGAATTAATCGAAGTTCAAGAAGTTCTATTTAATTGCGGGAAGGTTTTGTTTAAGAGCAGCTTCCATCACAATTAATTGTTGATACTTCGGAATTTATTTAATTTAACCCACAAATCGATTTTTCTTATATCACCCCATCTTCCCCCAAAAAAATCTCCTGTTTGAAAGGCATTTTTAAAATGAGTATATTTGTAATTACATTTCCATCAAATACCAGGAACATCTAAATGTCGAAATACGATCTCGCCATTCTCGGAGGAGGACCGGGCGGTTATGTTGCTGCCATCAGAGCAGGACAATTGGGTCTTAAAACAGTAGTAATTGATAAAGACAATCTTGGAGGCATCTGCCTTAACTGGGGTTGTATTCCCACCAAATCACTTTTAAAAAATGCAGAGATTTACGATACACTTTCAAACCATAGCGGTGATTTTGGTATCACTTTTAAAGAGTTGAGCATCGACTTTTCGAAGGTTATTAAAAGAAGTCGCGACATTTCCGAGAAAATATCGAAGAATGTTGAAATGTTGGTTAAGAAAAACAAGGTGGACAGGATCAGAGGTTTTGGGAAACTTTCGAGCAAAAACACAATTGATATTTTAGACAATGATGGCAAAAAGACTTCGACTATTGAAGCTGATAAAATCATCATTGCTACAGGTGCCCGCCCCAGAAATGTTCCATCCATTCCTGTTGACAGAAAAGACATAATTACAAGTTCTGAAGCAATGAACCTTCCTGAAATGCCTTCAAGTCTTATAGTTGTCGGCGCAGGAGCCATTGGAATCGAGTTTGCTTATTTTTATTCTGTTCTCGGAACAAAAGTGACCATTATTGAAATGTTGGACAGGATATTACCAGTTGAAGACAGAGAAGTTTCTGAAACACTCGCCAAAAGTTTCAAAAAAAGGGGAGTAGAGATTCACACAGGAGCGGTGGTAGAATCGGCAAAACCCGGAAAAGATGGCGTAACAGTAACCATTACCAAAGATGGTAAAAAGATTGAAATGAAAGCTGATAATGTTCTTTCTGCAATTGGAGTTACGGGAAACATTGAAGGAATTGGTTTGGAAGAACTCGGAATTGAAATCTTCAAAAACCATATTAAAGTTGATAAAAAAGATTATTCAACCAATGTCCCGGGTATTTATGCAATTGGTGATGTGATAGGGCCACCCTGGTTGGCTCATGTAGCAAGCGCCGAGGGACTTCATTGTGTTGAGACAATCAAAGGATTACATTCCACACCTGTTGATTATGGAAATATTCCGGGATGTACTTACTGCCAGCCACAGGTTGCCAGCATTGGTTTAACCGAGGAGCAGGCAAGGGAAAAAGGATATAAACTCAAAATTGGTAAATTTCCTTTTTTGGCATCCGGGAAAGCATTTGCAATAGGTGAACGCGACGGATTTGTTAAATTGATTTTTGATGAAGAATATGGTGAACTTCTTGGTGCTCACATAGTTGGTTCTGAAGCCACTGAGATGATTGCTGAACTTGCAATTGCACGGACACTTGAAGCTACTTATGAAACAATTATTAAAACAGTACATGCACATCCCACCCTTTCAGAGTCGGTGATGGAAGCTGCTGCCATGGCATATGGAGAAGCAATCCATATCTAAGGAATTGTTTTATTCCAATCTTGGTACCGTTTCCTATCAGGAGGCATGGGATCTGCAAAGGACCATTCATCTGATGCGAACTTCCGGTACCATCGAGGATTCACTGTTATTGCTTGAACATCCCCACACTTATACTTTGGGCAAAACTGCTGATAGAACCAATCTCATCGGTTCTCAGGAGTATCTTGAGAAAAATGGAATTTCAGTTTTTGAGATTGATAGAGGTGGCGACATCACTTATCACGGACCCGGTCAGATTGTTGGATATCCGATAATAGATTTAAATAAGTGGAAGCCCGATACACATCTTTATTTGCGAAATCTTGAAGAAGTAATAATCAAAGTGCTTGCAGAATACGGGATTGAATCGGGCAGAAAACCTGAATATACAGGTGTGTGGGTTGGCGAGAGTAAGATCGCAGCGATTGGCATCAGAGTAAGCAGGTGGGTGACGATGCATGGATTTGCATTCAACATTAATACTGATCTGGAACTTTTTAACGGAATTATTCCTTGTGGGATAAAGGACAAGGAAGTTACTTCACTTTCCCGTCTATTAAATAGAGAAATTAACATTGAAGAAGTGAAACAAAAACTTAGAGATCAATTTGTTTTACACTTCGATTATAGTACCTTGAAAGAAATTGATATTTATCAATTGGTTCATTAATGATACAAAAAAGGACCCAAATGGCTAAAACAGCAATTTTAGAAAAAAATTCAAACAGCAAAAAAACGACTCTCCCAAATAATGGTTCCTCATCAATTAATATTGACAAGGTAACTCTCGAAACAGCTTACCGTTACATGTACCTTGCACGTCAAATAGATAATAAAGCAATGAATCTTCTCCGTCAGGGGAAATCATTCTTTCATATTGCCGGAGCGGGTCATGAAGCAATACAAGCTGCACTTGGATTATTACTGGATTCAAAAGTTGATTGGATTTTCCCTTATTACAGGGATTTGACACTGACATTAATGTCGGGTATGACTGCCAAAGATTTTTTTCTTGCATGTTTTGGAAAAGCTGATGATCCGGCAACGGGTGGAAGACAACTTCCTTGTCATTTTGGTGTGAAAAGACCCAATCTTGTGCCAACTCAGTCGAGCCCCACAGGAACACAGTTCCTTCAGGCAGTGGGAACTGCTCTCGCTTCGAGAAGGAAAGGGATAAATAATATTTCTTATGCAAGCTCCGGCGAAGGAACAACAAGTCAGGGTGAGTTTCATGAGGCTGTTAATTGGGCTTCGAGAGAAAAGCTTCCTGTCCTTTTTGTAATCCAAAACAATAAATATGCTATTTCGGTGCATGTTTCTCAACAGAGTGGCGGAGAAGGGCATAAGATATCAGAGATGATGAAAGGTTATGCAAACCTCAAACGATTTATTGTTGACGGCACCGACTTCTTCAAATCATTCCAGACGGTGAAAGAAGCCATCGAATATATTAAATCGGGAAGTGGTCCTGCTTTAATTGAAGCTGACACAGTAAGACTTCATTCACATTCTTCATCTGATGATCATAAAAAGTACCGTTCTGAAAATGAACTTAAAGATGATCAGAAAAATGATCCAATTTTCAAATTTGGACATGATGTTCTTGTTGAAAATATCTTTACTGAAGATGAACTTGAAGGAATTAGGAAAGTTGTGGATGATTCGATCAACATCGCAGTTGATGATGCAGTATTGGCTGCGAATCCTGATCCGGAAACAGCAGAAAAATTCGTTTATGATGAGAGTGGACACAGAGAATCACTCGATTATGAAAAAGCAACACCTGCCGGGAAACCAATAGTTATGGTTGATGCCATAAATCATGCCCTTTCTGAAGAGATGGAAATCAACAAAGACATCTTCGTTTTTGGAGAAGATATTGCTGATGGAAAAGGTGGAGTATTTACCGCTACGAAAGGTCTTTCGACAAAATTTGGGGCAGACCGGGTTTTTAACAGTCCTCTTGCAGAAGCGAGCATTGCCGGAGTTGCCACAGGGATGGCACTTGCAGGTCTAAAACCGGTTGTTGAAATACAGTTTGGTGATTACATTTGGCCGGCATTTATGCAGTATAAAAATGAAACAGCCACATTCAGATACAGATCAAATAACGAGTGGGCAACTCCTTTTGTAACAAGAGTTGCGGTTGGTGGTTATATTCATGGTGGACTTTACCACAGCCAAAATATTGAATCGATATTTGCGCATGTACCGGGATTGTTCATTGCATATCCTTCAAACGCAGCCGATGCAAAAGGTTTATTAAAAACTGCTATAAGATTAAATGACCCTGTTATTTTTTGTGAACACAAGGGTCTTTACAGACAATCATTTGCCATGGCACCTGAACCGGCCTCAGATTATCTGGTTCCGTTTGGGATTGCAAAAACTGTAAGGGAGGGAAAAGATCTTACCGTTATTTCATGGGGTGCAACTGTGTGGGAAGCAGTATTTGCTGCAAAACGGCTTGAGGATGAAGGATTTAGTGTGGAAGTGATTGATATTAGAACCATTACACCGCTTGACAGAGATGCGATTTACAATTCGGTAAGAAAGACAGGTAAAGCAATTGTAATTCACGAAGATACACTAACAGGTGGATTTGGCGGGGAGATTGCAGCTTTGATTTCATCAGATTGTTTTGAACATCTGGATGGACCTGTAAAGCGATACGCTGCAAAAGATGCCCACATTCCATACAGCCCGATACTCGAAGACAGAATTTTACCTTCAAGAGAAGGTGTTTACAAAGCAATTAAAGAATTAGCACAGTATTAAAATTGAGGTTTTGAAAATGAAAATTGACATAGTAATGCCAAAAATGGGTGAAAGTGTTACCGAAGGTACAATCATAAAATGGTATAAAAAACCCGGCGATACTGTAAAAAAAGATGAAATTATATTTGAGATAAGTACTGATAAAGTTGATACTGAGATTCCTTGCGCCGAGGATGGAATTCTTGATGAAATTCTTGTTAACGAGCAGGAGACCGTTGATGCCGGGGTGGTTGTAGCAAGACTTTCCACAGAAAAAGGCGATGGAATAACCATCTCAGAACCTGTTCAGTCTTCTACACCCCAAAGTGTACCTGTTCCCACGCCTGAACCCATGAATGTACCTGTCTCCATACCTGAACCTCAGCAAGTTGGAACCTTGGCTCCATCAGTAATTGAGGATCAAGGTGAAGTAACCGATATTCCAATGCCAAAAATGGGTGAGTCGGTAATGGACGGCACAATTATTAAGTGGTACAAAAAAGTTGGTGATCCGGTTAAAAAAGATGAAACCTTTTTTGAAATCAGCACAGATAAGGTTGATACTGAAATTCCATCTCCGGAAGATGGTTTTGTGGTCGAAATTTTGGTTCAGGAACAAGAAACTGTTGATGTTGGAACCATTGTTGCCAGAATTTCCACTTCTGCATCGGCAAAACCGGTTCAAAAAAAATCAGAGGTTCCGGTTTCACAACCTGTTCAAACTCCTGCAGAACCCATCCCTTCGATGCATGATGTTATCGCAGCAAACGCTCAAAGAAATGAACCCATAGAAATTGAAGAGCAGGGGAGCGACAGGTTTTATTCTCCTTTGGTTATGAATATTGCCAAAAAACAAGGTGTATCATCGAGTGAACTTGATTCAATTTCAGGAACCGGAATTGGGGGTAGAGTTACAAAAAATGATATTCTGAAGTTTATTGAGATTAAAACTACTCAACCTGCCAGACCTGTTACTGTTTCAACGCCTGCACCTGCTCCGGTTCAAGCGAAGGCAGCAACCCCGGCTCCATCGCCATCACAAATGCCATCCTTTGTTAATGGTGAAACAGAAGTTACACCGATGGACAATGTTCGCCGGAAAATCATGGAACACATGGTAGCCAGTCGCGACACTTCAGTACATGTAACAGAACTCGCTGAGGTGGATATGTCAAAAATATATCGTTACCTGCAGTCGAAAAAGGCAGAAATTGAAAAAACCGAAGGTGTAAAGTTAACCTACATGCCTTTTATTGCACATGCTGTTAACAGAGCTTTAAGAGATTATCCTTTGGTGAACGCGAGCATTGATGGCAATAGTATAGTTCAAAAGAAATTTATCAATTTGGGAATTGCAGTTTCAGTTCAACCTAACGGGCTGATAGTACCAAATATCAAAAATGCTCAGAATAAAAACATAGTTGGTCTTGCGAAAGCAATAAACGACATTGCTTTAAGAGCAAGAAACAGAAAATTAACTCCTGATGATATTACGAATGGTACTTTCACAATAACCAATTATGGCGTTTTTGGAACACTGTTTGGAACACCGATCATTAATCAGCCTGAGGTTGCGATATTGGGTGTTGGTGCTGTAGTTAAAAGAGCGGTTGTTATCGAAGTTGACGGGCAGGATACCATTGCCATCAAACCGATGATGTATTTAACTTTGGCGCATGATCACAGACTTGTTGACGGTATGCTTGGTGGATTGTTCTTAAAAGCAGTAAAAGATAACCTTGAAAATTTTAATGAAAACTGGATTTAGACTAAGAGACGATTATTTTGGAAAGAAAAACAATCAATAAACATCAAAGGGATTTTGCCGATCGTGTTCAGGGTGAACGGGGTGATCTTGGCAGAAGACCAGAGTGGTTAAAAGTTAAACTTCCTACCGGTAAAAACTATGTGGAAGTTAGAAACTTGATGAGGAACAACAAACTAAATACAGTTTGTGAAGAGGCAAGATGTCCTAATCTCGCAGAATGTTGGAACCACAGAACCGCGACCTTTATGATTCTTGGTGACACATGTACCAGAAGCTGCGGTTTTTGCAATATTAAAGTTGGACTTCCTACAGAACTTGATCTTGATGAACCAAGAAGAGTTGCTGAAGCAGTTAATAATCTGCAACTCCGCCATGTTGTTATTACTTCGGTTAACCGTGATGAGCTTCAAGACGGGGGAGCCTCCATTTTTTCCGAGTTGAACAGATTGATCAGACAAACTACTCCTGGCTGTACAATCGAGATATTGATTCCTGATTTTAAGGGGATGGAAGATGCTTTTGAAATTATTATGAAAAATCCTCCTGATATTCTGAATCACAATCTTGAGACTGTTCCAAGAATGTATCATGCTGTAAGGCCTCAGGCAAAATATCAGAGGAGCCTCGATTTGATTAAATGGTTTCACAACCGCGGGCTTAAAACCAAAAGTGGAATCATGGTTGGAATTGGTGAGACAAAAGAGGAAGTGGTTGAACTTATGAAAGACCTTGTTGCCCACCATTGTGATATTTTAACGATTGGCCAATACCTGCAACCCACGGGAAACCACCTTCCGGTACACAGATTTGTTACACCTGAGGAATTTGCATTTTATAAGACAGAGGGCTTAAAACTTGGGTTCAAAATCGTTGAATCAGCGCCTTTGGTAAGAAGCTCATACCATGCAGATCAACAGGCGAGGATGGTGACAATTGAACAATAATGTTATTAAATAATTATCTGCTTTTTTGAGAGTTAATTATTTCTTTTATTTAAAGTCACTCTTTTCAAAAATATATGTTTATGAAAATTTACCAATTAGTATTCGCCCTTATTTTTCTTTCTTCCACACTCCTCGCTCAGCAGGAGATTCGTTCCATATCCAGACTCTCCAAGGATGATAATACAAAATATACATCAGTTGGGAATATTGGTATAACCATTACAAACTTTGGTACATACGGTCACGGTTTTGCACTTTGGCCTCAAAATCCTTCTGCAGAATATCCAAAGGGGAGTGGTATAGAACATATTTTTGATGGTGGATTATATATTGGAGGTTTTGTCAGTAATGATTCTCTTGGATCAGGCAGACTGGGTCCCTTCGTTACGACAGGAGCAGTTGATGCGGCTTCAGTCTCGGCACGAGGTGGCGGGTTTGAGTTTACAAATGACAGAGAATCCAAAATTGTTGAGAGATCCTCTTTGTTAACTTCAAGATATTACAAACCGGAGGCGGTTTCACATCAGGATTTTGTGATTGAATTTAATGATACCAATCTTGTTTGGGAAAATAATGAACCAATTCAGGAACATTCTCCCCTGGGTCTTGGTGTTCATCTTGAAACCTATGCCTGGAACTTCCCCTTCGCCGATTTCTTCGTGATCTTCAACTATACAATAAAAAATGTAAGCAATAAATATCTCGACAGTGTTTATGTAGGTATGTGGACTGATGCTGTTGTAAGAAATACCAAAGTAACATCACCCGGAGGTTCCGCGTTTTTTAATAAAGGTGGTAATGGATTTATGGATTCGATTGATGTCGCTTATGAGTTCGACTCCAATGGTGATATCGGATTCACCGACAGTTATCTCGGTGTTCAGTTTCTTGGATCTGATACCCCGCATGATAGTGTGAATTATGTAAGCTGGCAGTTCAGAAACACTGCCGATCCACTTTTCTTTGCACCGCAGACTGATCAGGAAAGATATGTTAAACTTCAAGGTTATTTTGGTGGGAATACCCGATATAACGCAGGAGTTACACCGTCAACTCTCAAAACTCCCTCGAACCGTTCTTTTATGATTTCTGCAGGAAGCTTCAAACGGATTGCACCCGGTGATTCGATTAATGTCGTTTTTGCGATACTGGCAGCTAAAAAATTTGGTGACGATCCTGCAGCACTCGACAGTGACGAACAGAAAAAAACACTTGCTGCAAATGCTGATTGGGCTAAAAGAGCTTATAGCGGAGAAGATAAAAACAGAAACAATATTCTTGATCCCGGTGAAGACTTGAATGGAAATGGAAAATTAGACAGATATATTCTTCCTGCACCACCCGTATCACCCAAAGTTGTAGCTGTTCCTCAGAATGGAAAAGTTTCTCTCTATTGGGACAAATCGGCTGAAGAGAGTATCGACCCCATTTCAGGTGTGAAGGATTTTGAAGGTTATAGACTATACAGATCAAATGCCGGTTTTGACTTCCAGAATAATGCAAATGATGCACAGGCTTTGGTTCAGATGGCAGAATTTGACAGTACCGGAAACTCACTCTTTTTTAACACTGGATTCAACTATGTTAAACTTCCACAGGCTGTTAAGTTTGAGGGTGATAACACTGAATACTGGTATAGATTTGATGTTGACAATCTTTTGAATGGATGGCAATATCTCTTTAATGTATCGGCGTTTGATAAAGGCGACCCGGTAAACAGGATCGAGAGCCTTGAATCCAGCTTTTTATTTAATGTAAAAAGAATAATCCCAGGTACCACCCCAACCTCTCAAGAAGATGTTGAAATAGGAGTATATCCAAATCCTTATTATGGAAATGCTTATTGGGATGGATCATTTGAAAGATTAAGAAAAATATATTTTTACAATTTACCGGCACACGCTGAAATTGTTATTTATACATTGGCAGGGGATGTTATCAAAAAACTTGATCATGACGGCAACAGTAATGGCAGCGAATTGAGATGGTTTGAAAATTTTTCACCCGGTGGAACACAGGTTATGTCAGGTGGAGAACACGCATGGGATCTGATTTCAGAGGGAGATCAGGCAATTGCAACGGGTTTATATCTTTTCTCGGTTAAAGATCTGAATACCGGAAAAATAAAGACCGGAAAGTTTTTAGTAATCAAATAAAAAAGGAAAAAGAATGAAAAAATCTTTTTTACTCATCGCATTTTTACTAACGGGCGTTGCTTTTTCACAGCAGTATCCTTTAGTAACAATTCAACAATTGACTCAGACTCCTGATTCATTACTTGGATCAGGAATTGAATATTCCGACTACCTCGGCGACACAGTCAGGTTCCAGGGAGTTATCACAGTAAAACCAGTGGTTGACCCTTCAACGGATCGTAGAAGAGTTATTGCTGCCGGTGGCAGATGGTATGCTTATGTTCAGGATGTTAACGGATTACCATTTGGTGGAATTTCCGTTATTCAGAATGATACCACAGGAGTTAACCAGAGTTCAGGATTTGATCTTACAGATACTGCCCAGGTTTGGGAATTTACTGCTGTAATTTCAGTTTTTTCGGGTAACACTGTACAGGCAAATCTTCTTGTTAATCCACCTGTTCCGGTTGATTTTGTGTCACAACAACCAAAAAGACCCAACCCGATTGAACTTCCAATGTCAACCTTCATGGATGGTGGTGTTCTTAAAGCCGAAGGCGAAAAATATGAGGGAATGTATGTAGTTATCAGAAATGTTCTTACAAGTGACAGAAACACTTCATCGGGAACTTTCCGTTTTAACGACGGCAATGGTAACTATATGACTATGTATGACCAATCCGGTTTCTATACCTTGAGAGCACACCGTTTAACAGGAATAACTGATTATCAGGTTCCTGCTGATGGAACATTTCTTGAGTATATCCGTGGAACTGTTCACACCAGAGCAGATGGTTATTATATTGTGCCATTATATCCAGGCGACATGGTTGTTGGTGCAACACCCCCATCAATCGCCAATGTTTCAAGAAACAATGGATATGTTGGTCGCAATGTACCTGTGGAAATCTCCTCAAGAATTGTTGATCTTGATGGTATGATCACTTCTGCAAAAGTTTATTACAGAGTTAACAAGGGTGGATATAACGAATTACCGCTTGTGCGTGGAGTTGTTGATACCAACCAGTTTACTGCTACCATCCCCGGTGTTGATTCAGATTCAGCATGGGTTGATTATTTCTTCTGGGCTCAGGATAATGAAAACAGAATAACAATGAATCCTGCCGATACTGCAAGAAACAGATGGTTTTATCCTGTACTCACAAGACCACTGACAATCCAGGATGTTCAATACAGTCCTTATGGTTCAGGTTTTAGTGCGCTTAATAATTATAGAATCAAC
>CAZHCW010000018.1:0-80237 GCA_964531325.1 uncultured Ignavibacteriaceae bacterium
CAATTGCATTAAGAGGGACAACCCTAAACAGAAACATGAAAAATGATGTTGGTTCTATAACAACAGTGAACAAGTCAGGAATAAACAACCTGATGAAGAGACACGGTAACAAGTTCACGGTAAAGAAAGAACCTAAGCCCGAAGAAATAATCACAGAATATTCTTTGTCTCAGAATTATCCAAACCCGTTTAACAGTTCAACAATAATTGAGTATGCACTGCCAAAAGATGGGCTCGTATCAATTAAACTGTATGACATAACAGGAAGATTGGTAAAACAGTTGGTGAATGAACAAAAGCCAACAGGCAGACACAAAACAACGATAGAATCAGGCAATCTTGCAAGTGGGGTATATATTTACTCTCTAAGAGTAAATGACATAAATATCAACAAGAAATTGGTGATACTAAAATGACAGTCACCATAAGAAAATTTCCTATACATCGGAATGCATTCATTTTCGGGAAAGTCACAACAAGAACAATCTTGTTCTCAGCACTCTTGATTCTCTTATTGAATGTCCCTGGTTATTCCACAATTCGATATGTCAAAGCAGGAAATTCAACACCAGTCGCTCCATACACAACTTGGGCAACAGCATCAGATTCAATCCAAAAGGTTGTTGATATTTGTCTAAGTGGTGATACGATACTCATTGGTACCGGGGTTTATACTGAACTCGTGGTTTCAAACTCAATTGGTAGATATTTGACAATAGTAGGCGTTGATGTTGATAGCTGTATCATTGATATATCGAGTTATTCTTCCGGAATCCCACCAAATCCGATCTATACAAGGGCATTCTCCGTTAAGGATCATTTAACGATGAGGAATTTAACATTCAAGACTATAATGGGCACCTCAGAACATTCCGGAGTAATTCTAGTGGACAATAATAATTCAGTCACAGAATGTTTCATAAGTAATTTAAAGTTCATTGGGAATTTTTCTAAAGCACTCGCTGCCGGTAAAATAACAGGGAAAATTGAGGATTGCTATTTTTATGGCAGTTCACTTGCAATACAATTAAGTTTTGGACACTGGTTAGATTTTGTTAAAGTTCAGAACAATTTGTTTCAATCAAGTGAGGTTGGGATTAAAGCCGATTATGCTGTAATCAGGAATAATTGGTTATTAAAACTGCGCTACGAGGGTTTTGATTTTGCAAACTATTTTGTTGCAACAAGAGTGTATGCACACAACAATCTGCTTTCAACATCATCAAGTTTAGCAAAAAACGGGATATTACATTGCGAGTTGGGTGAAATAAAAAACAATGTAATCTCTGGATTTGAATATGGAATTGAACCTTATCCCGGTACCATAATAAGGAATAATGTAATAATGAACAGTTGGAGATCAGCAATAAAAATTAGTTTATCAAGTTTCCATGCAGATATAAATTACAACTTGTTTTTTAATAATCCGCAAATATCTAGTGACTTGTCTCGGTTTAACCCTGACACAACAATATACTACACTGCCGACCCGATGTTTGAAAATCAGGACAGTAACAACTATCTACTCCAAATGTTTTCACCTTTGATAAATGCAGGTGATCCAAACATCCTCGATGTGGATGGTTCAAGGAGTGATGTTGGGCTGTATGGTGGACCTTATGGACAGAGTTATGAGTATAAGGATTTGCCACCCAAAAAGCCTTGGTTTACTTTTGCGACCTCACCCCCAACCCCTCTCCCAGAAGGAGAGGGGAGTACAGATAGAGTATCGGAACTTCATTGGCGAGGAGGTACAGAAGCTGACTTTAATTCTTTTTCACTTTACAGAAGCAGAGACCCATTATTCAGTCCAAATGATAACAACAAAATATATTCAGGCATTGATACACTATTCACAGATTCACTGCTTGAACCAACAGGCAGCTACAGTTATAAACTGACAGCAAAAGACAATCAAGGGAATGTCAGCAAACTTGACAGTGTCACGGTAGTCTTAACTGGTATTTCTGCTGAAGAAGAAAGCCAAACCCCGGAAAGAATATATCTATATCAAAATTACCCTAATCCGTTTAATCCTTCAACAAAGATAAAATTCTCACTTACAGAAGAATCAGAAGTAATCCTTCGTGTATATGATGTAAATGGTGAACTTGTAGCCATACTTCAAAACGGTTGGCTTCCTGTAGGAGAGTATGAGAGAGAATTTTCACCAACAACAATTGGAACAATAAAAGATATCGCATCAGGCGTGTATTTTTACAATTTGTTGGTCAGGGATAAAAATTTGATCCCTTTATTTGTCAAAACCGAAAAAATGATGTTTTTGAAGTAGAATTTGAGCGGCTCTAGAAACTTTAGACTATTTGCATCATATTTCTTAAGTTGTACCAAAGATTCGGGATAGCATTGGTGAAAACAAAACCATGATACCGATTCTTTGGAAAATTCATTGAGAGGTAATGAATCAAATGGATAAACAGGATACTCCACCAAAGATATCCGGTTGCTTTTATTTTTTTTCAGATATCTAGTTTTTCTCACCAAAAATTAACACTTTACTATTTGCCACTAATTTTTCCTATGGGGGTTTTTACTTAAAGGATGCTCCTGATTGAACATTCTCTTTTTTTATTATAGATTTCTTTTTTTAACTTTCGGAATCAGTAAATTGCAAATAACATTCGCAGATTGGTCTTTGCCTGGATTGAAATTCATTGAGATGAGCTACTGGCAAATTGGCAAATTGGCAATTAGCGAGTTGTGGCGAGTCTGTATTTAAAATCGAACCACTTAAATAGGACAGGCGCGCCATGAATCCAAGAGTTACATCGGTAATGACTTTGAAAGGTTACAAACTCCTTCTAACATTCACTAATGGAGAACAACGGATATTTGATATGGCTCCCTATCTGGAGATTGGAATATTCAAGGAACTAAAAGAAATTTCGAACTTCAGAACCGCCAAAGTTTTTCTCGGTACCGTTCAATGGAATAACGAACAAGACCTTTGCCCTGACACTTTTTATCTGGCAAGTGTCCCTCTCACCTGAAAGGTCTAACTTTTAGCTTACTCCCCCTCTACTATTTTAATTTCTTCTTCGGTTAAACAGATTTATATTTTACCTTAATGTAAACTCAAAACCACTAATTTATTGGTTTTCAGGAACGCCAGGTACAGTGTATGTACTGGTTCACCTAAATATAGCAGAATATATATTAATTCCCATCCCTGTAGATTCTATAAACTGTGGTGGTTAAAACATCGTAAGAATCCATATCATAATCATTTACTAAGTTGTGAGCTTCTTGAAGTTGAAACATTAGTCCATCTTTGTATTCGATTGATATGTTGAAATCATAACTCTCAGCGCCTCCATCAGTATGTACCCATCGATCACTTTCATCATAAAGCTGTAGTGCAAGTGCTTCATGTGCTCTAAATTCCCGGGGTCTGCCATATTCATCATATTTTATTTCATACATATCAAACACCTGACCGTCATTTTTGGCATCGATTAAGTATTCTCAATTCTTTGAGATTTTGCCGACTTTTTGAAGTTCACCTTTTTTATAAGTATATATGACTTTACCGACCTTTGTAATTTTACCGTTTTTATCTCTCGTATAGCTACGAAGTGTTTTTTTGTCGCCCCGAATTTTGATGAGATCACCCTTTTTATCGTAATCAAAAAAGAGAGATACAGGTTTTAAGCCTGGTTTTGCAGTTGCATTGCTTACTGAAATTGAAGTTAATCGACCTTCTTTATCATATTTGAATACAGCACTATCAAGAAGTCTCTCATTTTGTTGATAATCGAGTAAGGAAGTTGAATGAACCTCCATCATTATCCCTTGCTCCTTAATTGAAGAACGATAATAAGGCATCAACTTTTCTCTTATAATGGGATCGAGTTTAAAATCGGTGATTTTGGTTTTATTATAAGTGCGGATAGCATTAAAATCCAATTCCGCATAAGTTTCAGTCAAGATAAAATCCTGAGAAAATGAAGTGGTTGTAAGAAAGATTAAACTCATTAATGGAAGGAGGTACTTAATTTTCATTTTTGTCTCTCAAAAAAAATTCTTTTCGAAGGTAATAAATCAACTGAATTGTTGAAATTTCTAAAAAAAGTTTAGTTTAAATTATATTGTCGGTCTGGCAACCAAACCTCTAAATTCTGAAATGCAAACATCCTGCCATCTCTGACCGGGTACAATGCCTTTGCAGACAAACTTGACTGATGAGGTTACCACTTCCGGGAATTCAATGGTTTGCATGCCGTCATATACTTTTAGTGTAATATTTCTTTTAGAGCCATCTGAAAATTCAAGCACTGCTTCCGTTAGGATAGCATTCTGGTAGTATAGATCACCATAATTGTAGCCACCATTGGAAAAATTGGGATAGTGTGAACCATTAAGAATTTTTATACCACACAACTTTTGAGGTTGCCCAAAGTGGTAATTTATCCATTGTCCGTAATAATCACCGTTTGGAGTCCACCATGTGAACTCATTTCCATCAAACGATTTTTCAGCTGTATAACTAAATCCATAACTATCCGGAAGGGTTGAACTGACATTTACGGTAACCGGTAGCATTTCAATTATTTCTGCTTTTTGGGATGCATCAGCGCCAACATCTTCTCTACCGCCGGGTATCCCTCCTTTAAGAAAAACAATTCCAAGAGCTGCTACGAGTAATACAATAATAATAGAAAGTAAAATCATAATTGTCCGGTTATTCTGTGCCATATAAATCCCATGGATAAAGAAATATTTTTTCAAATAAAAATACTGAGTGGTTCGCTATAATCCATACAGTTAAGATAATATTTTGCATCAAATACCCTCCATCAGACTCTCTCCATCTGCCTCAAAATAATATTTTTATAACTTTCCTGTTCTTCTTCATTCAGGAAACTTTTTTGGATCATTTCGAAGAACTTATCTTTTAGAGACTCAAATTTATTGTGAATTTTGTGAATTGTATTTCGATCGATATTTAAAGAATCGGCAAATAAAATAAAATCTTTAAGCTTCAGATTACTTTTTTTTCCGTTAAGTGTCAGGGCGAGGTCTTCGGGATCATCATGAATTATAATTTTTGTATTTACAAGATCATAAGCTGGTGAGAGTGATATTTCATTATTTACAGATCTGAGCAGTGAAAAATTTTTCAGGTGCATATCTGCATTTCCCGTGAGGAACGAAAAGAGAATCAGTTCATAAAATGAGATAAGATCATTACCGGGGAAATCTGAATATTTTGCAATAATTTTTCCGATTTTCTCGTACGAACCTTTGTATTTTCTGTTTGTTAACACTTCAGTTAACTGTGCCATGTCTTCCATACACAGTTTCACCCCATTTTGCCTGTCAAATCTTTTTGCGATGTAAGCAAGTTCCCCTGATTTTAATGGAATTAAAGTATGTTGCGCAGTTTTAATGCCCGCAATTTCCGCTAAATGCATTGTTATATCTTCATTTTGAGGCATATTTGGATATTTTGAAAAAGGAGGTTTAAATATGTATGTTCCCCAAAGTCCAGTAATGGTTAATCGGAAATGACTTTTTCCAACTTTTTCCGTTTCAAGTGATAGCTTGGGTTGAACTCCCGTCATCGACCAGTTCTTCCCCAAATATTTCAAAGCCATCTTTTCAATTTCATCAAGATCAAAGTCTATTTCAGGAGGAATCTTCGAGCCAAAAAACTTACTGCAACATTTTGTGTGATAGAGGAGATGTGACTCCGTCAGTAACTCATAACACAATAAACATCTTTTTGTATCATTCATCTATTACCTCATCAGGAATTACTGTTACCGCACCAATGCAATCCCTGCAACACATCAGGAGCAGACTCATCCTGTCCTCCTGGTCAATTTTCCAGTTATTTGAGGCAAGATCCAACAACCAACCCTCCGGAATTAATCCATCGAAGAAAGGGAAAAGTTGATTATTTTTATAAGTTTTATCCGTCAAAGGAAGAGTGAGGCTTATGGGCATTGCACCCTCTAATTTGAGGTAAACACCATCATAGGAAAAGTAAAAACCTTCTTCCCTCTCTTCTATAATTCCTGCAAAAAATTCCCGAAAATAAACCTTACCCCGTTTAATCATTGGTGTCACTCCTTATGATTTTTGCGGGTCGAAGTTCATGTCCAAAAAGGTAAAGCACTTTGTTCACTTTGTCCATTTGGAGTGTCTTTTTCCCTTGTTCCAACTCTCTAAGAAATCGCAGACCAACGCCTGCTCTCATCGCAAGTTGAACCTGGGTATAACCGAGATATTTTCTTTTTGATTTCACAAATTCAGAGAGATTTTCAGCCGACATATATAATCCAAATTAATCATCCGTAAAATATACCTTTTCGGGTATAAAAACAACAAAAAAAAGGGTTTTATACCTTTTCGGGTATAAATGACCAGTTTGTCCACCAAATTATACCCTTTCAGGTATAGTTTTATTTTCTCCTTCCCTTTTTAGATAGAAAATCATCTGAACCCGTATGTGAAAATCTTGTCCTTTTTCCTGACAGACAAAAAATTAAAAAGAAGCCCGGTTTTTCAAAAAAAGTAAAAAAATGATTTGCAGAAGTTCTGTTTTTTTTTAGATTCACCTACCATATTAAAAAAATTTTAGGTTAGATATGAAAAAGTTGATAACTTTTTTTCTTTTGGTTTCAACTCTGTTTGCACAAGCCCCCTGGCAGGCTCCCGGATTAAAGATTGAGCATGCCCTCACATACAATAACACCTCGTATATTTTCTACCGACACTTCACTTCCAATATTAATGACTACGAACTTCTCTTTGAAAACAAATTGTATCGAAAGAATCTCAATTCGGGAGTCGAAACATTGCTTTTCAGTGGTAGAACCGAATACCTGGCGACAGAATTGATTTCACTTGAGGAAGTAAAATTTATCTCGTTCTCAGCGGAACACCCAGATAGCTTTTATTTTGCAGGACAGATTGTGGGCGACTCATCGGGAGCATTCATCAAAGGAAATAGCATCGATCTCTTCTTTCCCAATAAACAAATTGAATTCTTTTTCGCTTCAAAACAAAATCCGGGGAAATTTTATTTAAAAATTGATGGTGAATACAAGGTCTCAAACGACTATTGTAAAACTTTCCAAATGCTTCACCAGATTGAAAAGATATTTAGTGTTTCCCCCTTTAATGATATGGAAGTAACCGGTTGGAATTACGGAAAAATCGTTCGCTCAACTGATGGGGGGATCAACTACACAAATATCTATGAACCTGCATTTTCCTACGACTCCGTCTCTACACATTATACACAGGACAGTTCATTCACGCTGATCAGTTCGTGTGGTGACTATGAATGGATGAACCAGATTTTATTTTCAAATCAGGGAGGAAGCTCCGGCACATACTTCCCCGCACTCCAACGGTTTTTTGGAAGAATGGAATTAATCCCTTACAAATCTCCATCTGACAGTCTCTATTTTTATCGCGCCGATACTCTATTCAGCAAACCAATTGTGTCGCAAAATCTTATTGGGGCAACAGTTTCAAAAATATTTGATCAAAGACTTACCGGTGCGACCACAATTAACCAATCGACAGAACTGTTTATATCGACCATTGACAAGATTTACAAGAAAACAGGAAATTTATACGAAGAGGTAAAATCTATCACTTTACCTGCTTTTGAATTTGACTTTTATCCAATGAATATTGGTGATTTTTGGGTTTACAGAGTAACAGGATGGTCCGAAAATCCATGGAGCAACGAGATTGACACCATAATTACGACCCGGATTGTGGGAGATACTCTTGTACCGGGGTGGGGTAAATACTTTTTGTCAGACAGATTTAATTACAATCCGTATTTCCACAAAATCGAAAGAAAAGACGAAAAAGGGAAAATCTTTGAACTTCTAAATTGGGGACCTGATTCAACCCGATATGAATACCTGATTGACGATAATACACTCCTCCAAGGAGACATTTCCGGAATGCAAGCTTTGGGGCACGAAAGTTATTATTGTCGTGTTACCGATATCAGTTATAAACAACACTTTGGCAGGTACCGGGTCACAAGAGACCTGGAGGTGGGTTCGTGGTATTGGTATCGGATCACATCAATTGACGGTATAGGTGTAGAAGAGGCAAAAGCTTCATTTGACTTTGGTCAGACAAAATACAAACTAAAAGGTGCGTATGTAAATGGAATGGTTTATGGAGACACCACAACAACCGGAATTGAAGATGACTTACAAACGCCTGAATCGTTTACAGTTTCACAAAATTACCCAAACCCTTTTAACAGCAGCACCAAATTATCGTTTAGTCTCCCCTCTTCAGGAGATGTGGTGATCAGAGTTTTTAATATTCTCGGTCAGGAAGTTTTTAGAATAAATCCCGGATATCACCCTGTTGGGGAAAACGAAGTGTTATTGACAATGCCTCCGAACTTGAATTCGGGTGTTTATTTGTGCAGAATGGAGTTTGGAAACAAATCAGCAACACGAAAGATCATCTATTTGAAGTAAATCTCAACCGGGAACGATTTAACAACAACAGCCCGACACTAGGGTTATCTTAGCCGTTTTGTCGAGAGTTTGATTCATCTTCAAAATTAGATGCCAAAAATCCATGGCTTAAATTTTTCGGTTAAAAATAATCTTATTCCCATTTCTGTCTGACCTCTTCTAAGTTTTGCTTTTTTCTTGCGATCAGTGGGAAGCGTCTTCATCAATTCAGATAGTACGGGAGTGAACATCAGTTCAAATTTATTGTTTGATTGGTAAATAGAGTATGGGACCTCGTATTTGAATAATTTTTCAAATTCAGCATATTTTGTTAGATCACCATCCCCAAATATTACTGCTTTATTCCCCTCAACCCCATAAATCACACCTGCTTTGTTTTCCAAATTCGTAAATAAGGGTAGAAATCCCTTGGTTAAAGAACAATCCTCCGGATGACCTAAAAAAATAAAATAGTCGAAGGCCAACTTTAGTATCTCATTTTGTTCATAATCAGCTATCGACATATATGAACATTCGCAATACTCTTTTTCGGATATAAATTGATACATGTGGTGGGCCAAACCCAGATATCTTTGTATTGCAACAATTAATACGGTTTTACTCAACATAATATTCTATAAAATTGTGCTAAATTGTAAGTTGATGAGAGTACAGTTTGTTTAAGTGCTAAACTTAATAAAAAAATAGAAAATATTATGTAATTTTTTGCATCAAAACTTGTTGGAACGGTTTTTTTGTAGTGAGAAAAAATTCAATTCAACCGGAAACAAAATGAGCTTTTGAGATTATACCGTAAGTTTAAATTTTAGGCCCTGTCACCATCCCTACATCCTCCAAATAAATGCAATTATAAATGTGAGAACAAGCCCCATTACAATTGGTAAAAAGGTTGAGACCATGGTCCACTTTATCGAACCTGTTTCTTTGTAAATAGTATAGATCGTCGTTGAACAGGGGTTATGCAACAATGAAAAGAGCATAATATTTATACCGGTGAGTAAAGTCCACCCGCCATGTTGAAGTATTGTTGCAGTTTGAACATCATCAAGCTCAAACATAACTCCTGCTCCCGATCCTGCTCCTGCTATTCTGGCTGACATAACAGTTAACATCAATATAGTTGGAATAACTATCTCGTTTGCAGGAATCGCAATTACATACGCAAGAAATATGACACCGTTTAATCCAAAAATTACGGCGATTGGGTCAACTGATTTGATAAAATGTTCTGCAAGCGAAACATCCGCAACCGTGATATTTGATATTAACCAAATTACAAGTCCCGCAGGAACTGCAAATACTATCGCTCTCCACAATACAAAAAGAGTTCTGTCTATTAGTGAAGTATAAAGAGTTTGTAAAACTCTTGGTGGTCTGTATGGGGGTAACTCGAGACTAAAAGTCGATATCTCACCTCTTAACACAGAACGGGACAATCCCCATGAAACAACGAGACTAAGGAATATCCCCAACACTGCTATAAAAACCACCGCTCCTGCGGAGGCAATTCCGGCAATCCATGGGGGTGCCGCAGCACCAATAAAAATTGTAGCCACAAGAATTTGTGTTGGCCATCTGCCATTACAAAGTGAAAAATTATTTGTGATAATTGCAATTAATCTCTCCCGGGGAGAATCGATAATTCTCGTGGCAACCACTCCCGCTGCGTTACATCCAAAGCCCATACTCATCGTAAGAGCCTGTTTTCCGTGGGCACCGGCTTTTCGGAAAATACCATCCAAATTAAAAGCCACTCTTGGAAGATAACCAAAATCTTCAAGCAATGTGAATAGAGGGAAAAATATCATCATCGGTGGGAGCATCACGCTAACAACCCATGCTCCGGCAAGATATGCCCCGTCAATCAATGCTCCCGACAGCCACCAGGGTGCTCCGAAGGTATCCATTGCCCCTTTCAGCCATGGGTGACCCCAATCAACGAGTAATGTTGCAAGCCATCCTGAGGGATAATTGGCGCCAATAATAGTTAACCAAAAAATAACTGCAAGCATCAAAAACATCAACGGAAAACCAAATATCCGACTTGTAACCAATTTATCAATTTTTGTATCAAGTCTAAAAGCGATTTTTGAATCACCCGTTTTCACTGCATTTTTGGCTATCTCTGCAGCTTCAGAATAAATTGATTCCACAAGGTTGTCATGAAAACTCTCTCCCTGTTCAATTCGTATATCCCTTGCTGCCTCTAAAATTTCATTTTTCATATTGTTGAAAACTCGTTTTGTTCTATTGCATCAATAATTCTTTGATCCCCCTCAAGAAGACGAAGGGCAACCCAGCGTGCATTTGGAAGATTGGGATAAGCCTTTTTGATTTTTTTTGTTAAAACTTCGATTGATGAATTAATTTCATTTGTAAACGAAGCCACTTTTCTGGGTTTACAAACATACTCCCCGGTGGCTACCATTTGAATATAAGAGAGCAGATCGGGAATCCCTTCTCCTTGTCGTGCGGAAGTTGGAACAACAGGTATCCCAAGGTCTTTTGAAAGACTCCTGATATCCACTTCAATTCCGTTCCTTTTTGCCTCATCCATCAAATTAATACATAAAACTGCCTTGTTGGTTATCTCCAAAACCTGTAAAACAAGATTTAGATTTCTTTCAATTCTTGTAGCATCTGCCACAATTATTGTTACATCCGGCTTCCCAAACAGAAGAAAATCGCGGGCTATCTCCTCATCTGTACTTGTGGAAAGCAGAGAATATGTTCCGGGTAAATCCACTATCTTATATTTGCTTCCGCTATACTCAAATGCTCCCTCAGCTCTTGCCACAGTTTTTCCGGGCCAATTCCCGGTGTGTTGTCTGAGACCTGTAAGTGCATTAAAAACTGTGCTTTTGCCTGTATTTGGATTTCCCGCAAGTGCAGCGACAAAATCAAATTTAGTGAGATCGAGCCCCATCCTCTTTAATGTGGCATTTTTATTTGCGGGACAAATTTCACATGCTCCACCACTCATTTTATCCTGCCTTTCTTACATTTTTAACGAAGATAAGTTTTGCCTGTTCGATCCTGAGAGCAGCAACAGCACCACGAACACGATATGCAACAGGATCACCACCTGCGCTCGACATTTCATATCTCACCCGGCTTCCCGGCACAAATCCAAGATCCATCAATCTTCTTCTTTGTTGACCGCGCAACAATTTCGAAATTTTGTGGATTTCGCATTCATAACCTTTTACCAATTTATCAAGGGTGGAAAGCTCTAATGGATCTGCCATCGTTGCGTCTATCTCTTCAACAGTGATGTTTGAACTCAATAGCCGGGTAAATACCAGCTCTTCCCCGTCAGCGATAAATACAGTTTTATTGTCTCTATTCTCGATGATTCGTATTGTCATCCCCGGATAAACTTTCTCTGCAATAATCTGATTATACACATCCACAGGTTCATCTTCGATGTGTGTGATTCTGGCATATGAGTTTTCTTTTGCATCCCGTAAAACTATTCCTTTTCTTGGGGGAATATTCCCATTTTTGTCGGGTATGGGATCACCATCAGGATCATAAAGTGGATTGCCAAGTCGGGAGGCCAGATGATCAGCCTCTTCTTCACTTATCAGGTGTTCCCTTGCCTCGGCATCTGCGTGCCACATATCCTGTGCCACCCCCGTTTTGTCAGCGAGATAACTCTCCCACAAACGATGAATTCTGATTATTTTAAGGGCATAACTTCGCCCTTCGGGGGTCATATAGATATTTTCACCCGTCACAGAGATAAGTTTAGAGTTCTCCAAAGATTCTTCAATATTCAATGCCACCCTTCTTGAAACACCCAATGCTCCCGCAAGACTGTCTATTGTGGATGCTCCGTTTTTACTTTCATAATCGTACAGATGTTTTAGAGCATTTTCAAGCTGCTCTTTTTCGAGAAATGCCTTCTGTTTTTTTGATCTAAAAAGATTCATATACTGTCCTCAATAAAAAACAGATTGGTTGAAATTTTTTCACTAATATTAAATGAATCTTTACCTACCTGAATCATAGTTGAATTGTCATATGACAATCTTGAGACTATCGTTACCAATTTGTTTAATGATAATCCTATTTCGGTAAAATAATTCATAAGTTCTTTGCTCGAATCGATAACTTTCACCAAACGGTAATCTTTCCCAACCTCACATAGTTGAAGTGGTAAACAATCTGGCAGCTCAGGTAAGTTTCCAAATTTGTCGGGTATTGGTTCACCATGAGGATCAAATCTTGGAAACCCCAAATATTTGTCCAATTTCTCAATCAGAAATTCTGAAGTCGAGTGTTCCAACACTTCAGCTTCCGCGTGTACTTCGCTCCATGTCAAACCCAAAACATCCATCAGGAAAAGCTCCCAAAGTCTATGGCGTCTGATTATATGAAGAGCAGTCTTCTTTCCTTCTTCGGTAAGCGACATTCCCCGATATTTTTCATAATTGAGGAATCCCTGCTCTGAAAGTCGCTGAACCATTTCACTGGTTGCTGCTTTTGAAACTTCGAGTTTGTTTGCCACATCAGTTGTGCTAACACTTTTGTCGGGGTATGATTCAAGTTGGTATATAGCTTTGATGTAGTCTTCTTTAGATATTGTCGGCATATAATTAAGTTTTCTTGTTATTTAAATTTAAGCATTCCTAACTTAATAATCAAGAGTAATTTATTTCTGTTATTGAGGGAGTGGTATAGTTCCACGGATTATCACAGATTTAGCACGGATTTTCATTGATTTTTTAGGGACGCGGATACACGCAGATTAGGCAGATTTCCGCGGAAGGGGATTTTAAGTTGAACGGGGATAATTATGAACCATATCCTCCCCTCTACTTTTAGGAGAGGGGTCGGGGGTGAGGTACGGATTTATCGCGGATAACCAATAAATCTCTAAATTTGGGAATGAAATGGAAAATTTTTGCGAGTATTTTTGTTGTGATGCTCTCAACCGGAGTTAAAGCCCAGTTTATTCAACTCACTAAAGTTGGTGCTGGTGTTGGCTTGGGTGTTCTAAAGGGAAACACCGCTGAGGAATTTGGTTATTCTCTTCAAGGTTCGGTGGATTTTAAATTATGGTTCTCAGAGAAATATTATTTCCGAACTGCCGCATTTTATACAAGAAAATTTACAATACTTCTCCCTGAGGACAGATTTGGTAGAAATTACCCTTTCCTGCAAGGCTTTTCCCTCAAATTTATGGGAGAACAACTCATTACTCCCCATATTTCGATTGAAGCCGGGGGTGGATTAGCAATAATTAATGACCGTTCTTTTCCGGAAGTTGACAGTTGGTCGCTTGGTAGTGGAATCTCGTTCCATACAGTTTTTTACTTCTATGATAAAACTATAGAAACCAGGGGACTTTCTCTTCATACAGGAGTTGAATGGAATGTTGGCTTTTTTAATACTGTCCCTGAAATGAACGGAATTCAGGCCCAACTCCACTATAATTTTAATTAATAACTACTTTGCCAAAGAGGATTCCGTTTGTTGTATATACTCTTACAAGGTAAGTTCCTGCCGCCCATCCTGATGAATTAACGAAAAAACTCTTCACTCCATCTTCCAAAAAAGAATCTCCCGACACAAAAACTCTCTCTCCTGTAATGGAAAATATTTCCACCCGGGATATGGTGGTTCTCTCATCCCTCACCGACACAGAAAAATCCCTTTTCGCCGGATTTGGGAAGATCGAAAGCGTAATCTGTTTGGTCTCAGGTTTGATTATTTCTTCGTCTTCCACTCCCATAGCCGATTGAACAAATCTCCTTTGAGAGAAACTGAAACTGTTGGTTTTTATATTTGTCGCCGAAATTCTCAGATTATTAATTGCAATTACTTGCCGGGGAGCTATTGAACTTGTTGCCCTGTAAACAGAAGAATCACAAAGTGTCGATTCAGAGGTATCAAAAATAAACAGCGGGAAGTTTGAAGCAGTTACAGAGCTGTCCATACTTCGGAATGAGTAAAATGTCGTTCCGTTCCCATACATCCCAAACCTTAGTCTTCCCTTAAACATAGCCCACAATGCCGAACACATCCTGTTCTCATAAAGGTCAGAATCGTCGAACAAAGTGGGTTGATACGCCAAGTTTGCATCTGTATTTAATCCCGTCCCAAAAGTCATTTTGCCTCTGTACGCTGCATAAATATCAGAAATTAAATTATCAGAAAAGCCTGTGGTAAAAAGTTTCCCCGTTTCACCAAATGCAAATAGCTTCCAACCCGGTTGTTGAAGTTTGGTTCGTAAAATTCCGCCACAAACAGAACCCGAATTAAGTAGTGGTTTTAATCCGGAAAGATCATCCCCGACAACAAACAGAGCCGATGAGCCAGAAAGTGTTGAAGTAAATGCAGTGTCAGTCTCCGAGTTTGAAGAATAATTCAAAATTTCCGCTGAATATGAGAGGGATGAAAGTGTTGTTACTAATGAATTCGCCTGAGTAAGATATATCTGGTTTGTTAAAACGACAATTCTGCCCGAATTTATCGTCTGAAGAAATGTAGATAGTTGATTTGTCCACACATTTGGCTTAAAACCTGAACCTGCCAGAACAATATCAGTCACCGGTACACCGGGAGATGAAATGATAAAGGGTTTAGCAGATGCAGGGATGGTTTTAATCTGTTTATTGATGAAATCATATTCCCATCCTGCAACAAGCTGATGTGCAAGCAAATTCTCAATGTTATATGCGGGTTGATTTGTAGTAATATTGGTAAGTGAATCCACTCGATAAATTGTTACCGCGCCACTCCCCATTACAGTTCCCGTTCCATCAGGCGAAATGCAAATTGCTGTCCTGTCATCAATTCCAACTATAGTTACATCATCTATCCCATCACTATGCAGCTTTGCAAATAGTGGCACCATTCTCCCCTGTCGTGCTCTTTCGATAACATGAGTATCAAAAAGTACACCCGGGATAAGTTTTAGAAAGTCACTTTCAACATGTGATTGGTTTATAAATGGATTGGGCAATGCATCATCGGGATAATAAGTACCATATTTTGCCGAAAGGTCGTGCTCTCCAAGCACCATCGCTCCCGCTGAAGTACCGGAAATTACTCCACCCCTGTTAAAAACCACTTTGATCGCCTCTTCCGTCAAGGTTCCTTTCCAGTAGTTGACATAATTGTATTGATTTCCACCTTTAATAAAAACTCCATCCGACGCAACAATCGAGTCGTACATCGCCTGCGAATCCGCAAGAGTTCTCGAGTTGATTCTCAGATTATAGGATGTTGATGCACCTAACGATCTAAAATAATCAGGTATCCAGGTGGTTTCCTCATTCACGGAGAGAACAACAATTTTCCCCGAGTCTGCTTTTTCTACAATCCAACTGTAAGGGGCACGGTTCCAATCATTTGTTCCCTCCGATCCCCCGCCAACAGCACAAATATATCCCTGAGGTAATAACTCAACAGTCATCGCCAAAACAAGTACCAAAATCAATAAAATTTTCTTTAAACTCTTTTCCGGTAGCATCCGGTCTCCATATTTTTAAAAACTCCCGGGTAATATATGGATTTTTGGGGAACTTTAGAACTTTAGAACTTCAGAACCTCGGAACTTCAGAACTTTAGAACTTTAGAACTTTAGAACTTTAGAACTTTAGGACTTTTGTGACTTGAGTATTTAATAACTCATTCGCGTAACTTTCCCCCTCCGTGAAACTTTTAAAAATCCCTCTCTGCGTTACTCAGTCTAATCCGCGTGTATCTGCGTCCCCCTTCCCTGCTCCGCATCACCTCTTCACCTCTATTGATACAAAGATTCCGGTATTATCCATGTCCTTTTTATTTTTTAACTTTGTAGTTACAAAAATTTAAAATTCCGCAACGGAGATAAATGAATCACATCAGAAACTTCTGTATAATTGCACACATTGACCATGGTAAAAGTACCATAGCCGACAGATTGCTCGAAACCACCGGCACGGTAAGCGATCGTGAAGCCAAAGCTCAAATCCTCGACAGTATGGACCTGGAAAGAGAACGCGGTATTACAATTAAATCGCACGCAATACAGATGGAATATAAGGCTAACGACGGTTTTAATTATGTCTTAAATCTGATTGATACTCCGGGGCATGTCGATTTCACTTATGAAGTTTCCAGATCCCTTGCTGCATGTGAAGGTGCACTCCTGATAGTTGATGCATCTCAGGGAGTTGAAGCCCAGACAATATCAAATCTCTATCTGGCAATAGGTTCGGGACTTGAAATAATCCCCGTTCTCAACAAAATTGATCTTCCCGGTGCCGAGCCGGAAAGGATCGCTCAACAGGTGATCGATCTTCTCGGTTGCAACAAAGAGGATTTGATCTATGCGAGTGCGAAGGCAAAAATTGGTATCAAAGAAATTCTCGAAGCCGTTGTCGCTAAGATTCCCCCTCCAAAAGGTGATCCGGATAAACCGCTTCAGGCATTGATCTTCGACTCCGTTTTTGATCCTTATCGTGGTGCTATCGCCTATGTTAGAGTGATGAATGGTGTGATCAAAGAAAAAGAGAAAATGCGCTTTTTCGCCCACGACAAAGAATATATCGCTGAAGAAGTGGGTACACTGCGTCTCGGTAAAATCCGTACCGGACAGATAACTGCCGGTAGTGTTGGCTACATTGTTGGTGGAATTAAAGATGTTAAAGATACCAAAGTGGGTGATACAATCACACATGCCAAAGGCGGAGCCACCGATCCCCTCCCGGGTTATCAGGAGATAAAACCGATGGTATATAGCGGTCTTTATCCCACTAACACGGAAGATTTTGAAGACCTGAGGGATGCTCTCGACAAATATATTTTAAATGATGCATCACTTATATATGAACCTGAAACCTCTGTTGCTCTCGGGTTTGGATTCAGATGTGGCTTCTTGGGCCTCCTCCACATGGAGATTGTTCAGGAAAGACTTTTCAGAGAGTTTGACCAGGCAATTATCACCACGCTCCCCAATGTGGAATATGTGGTTTATAAACGAAACGGCGAAAAAGTTATTGTCGATAACCCCGATCACATGCCTCCTGTCGGAGATATTGATCTCATCGAAGAACCGTATGTAAAAGCACAGATTGTTACCCCAAGTGAATATGTTGGCGGTATCATGAAACTTGCCATGGATAAAAGGGGAATTTATAAAAATACGACATACATCGATCCCACAAGAGCCGATTTAAGTTTTGAGTTTCCACTTGCTGAAATCATTTTTGATTTCTACGACAAATTAAAGTCAATTTCCAGAGGTTATGCATCCTTCGATTATGAGTTAATCGGCTATCAGGAATCAGACTTGATAAAGCTTGATATTCTCTTGAATGCAGAGCCTGTTGATGCTCTATCGATGATTGTGCACCGCTCGAAATCTTACGACTGGGGCAGAAAAGTCTGTGACAAACTAAAAGACCTGATCCCAAGACAATTATTTGAGATTTCGATTCAAGCTGCTATTGGAAGCAAAGTAATCTCCCGTTCCACAGTAAAAGCGATGCGTAAAAATGTTATTGCCAAGTGTTACGGTGGCGACATTTCCCGTAAGAGAAAACTCTTAGAGAAACAAAAAGAAGGTAAGAAGCGGATGAAACAGGTAGGCAATGTTGAAATACCTCAGGAAGCTTTCCTCGCCGTTTTACAGATTGAAGATTGAAAATATCAGATCGAAAATTTTACGGAAGACTGTTCTTTGTAATAGCAGTTGTTTTTCTTCTGATTATATCGGTACGCCTCTTCATAATCTCAACTTACAAAATAACCACCAACTCAATGGAGGCCACCCTTGAACCGGGTGATTTTATAGTAGTTTACAAGTTTGGATATACACGACAGGAACCCGTTTATATCCCCCTTACCAACCTCTCTCTCCCCTTTACAACCTGGGGTGGCTCAGCCAAACCGGAAAAAAACTCGGTGATCGTCTTCAAATTTCCTGAAGGAAAAAAGGATGACAGATTAAATCCCGTGTATGTTAAAAGACTAATAGCTCTTCCCGGAGATACAATCAAAATTGTTTCGGGTGAAGTTTTTGTGAATGGTGTGAAACAACCCCGACCACCTCTGATGAGGCAATCAAAAATAAAATCGAAAGATGACGGCAGTTCACAGATATTTCCCGGTGATGACGACTGGAACGAAGACAACTATGGACCACTCTACATTCCCAAAAAAGGTGATACCATTGAAGTCAACCTGGCGAATTATTCTCAATGGGAGGATATAATTAAAAAGGAGCAGGGAGACACTTCTTTAACGGTTTCAGGGCATAAATTCCTCTTAAACGGGAAAGAAATAAATAGTTATATTGTACAAACTGATTATTATTTTGTAATGGGCGACAACCGTGACAATAGCCTCGACAGCCGGTTTTGGGGATATGTCCCCTATGATTATATCATCGGTGAAGTATCTTTTATTTATTGGTCAGTTGATCCTTTCTCAACAGGTTCGTTTCCACAAATCAAATTCAACAGGTTCTTTAAAACGATAAACTAAGGTTTTATCATGAAAAATCTCCTCCTGCTCATCGCTCTTGTTATTATTTTACCATCCAGCCTCTCAGCTCAGGATAATTATATGGTGTTCCTGAAAAACAAAGGCTTCACCGGTGAATTCTCACACGGAAGTTTCCTGTGGTCATTGGCTGGCTCTACTCTCTCGAGCGAAAGCATCAACAGACGAATAAAACACCTCGGTGAAAAATACTACCTTTCGGAGCAGGATATCCCCGTCTCCGCAGAATATATAGCAAAACTTGAATTGACAGGCGCCAAAATTCGCTGGAATCTAAAATGGTTCGATTGTATTTCTGTTACCGCCGATGCTACAACTCTTGATAAAATAAAAAAACTTGATTTTGTCAGTTATGTACGCCCCGTCATAAAAATTAAAGTCCCACTTGAATTTAGAAATCCCTTAAATCCCATTGAAGATGATGCCCTGGCTTCCCTCTCCGGAAAGGCTACTACTCCTGACTTTATACCTAATACCTCATACTTTATACCTGATAATTATTCAGAGTCAGACCAAAAACTTTACGGCGGGTCTTACACACAGTATAAGATTTCGGATGTACCCGAAGTTAACAGAATGGGTGCTACCGGGAAAGGTGTGAGGATTGGTGTTCTCGATTCGGGTTTTGACTGGCAAAAACATGAAGCTCTCAAAACGAGAAAGGTTATCGCTGAATACGACTTTGTAAAAAAAGATAAAGTAACTGCCAACCAGGAGGGTGACCCTGCCGGCCAACATGGTCATGGTACATTCTGTTTTTCGGTCTGTGGTGGATTCTTCGAAGGAAAACTTGTTGGTCCTTCTCACGATGCATCCTTTGTTCTGGCAAAAACCGAAACCACTGAATTTGAAAGAATGGTTGAAGAAGATAACTATGCCGCTGCAATTCAATGGATGGACAGTATTGGCGTGGATATCACTACCAGTTCACTCGGCTACACTGTTTTTGATGATGCCACCTACAGATATGAAGACCTGACCGGAAATACTGCAATCTGTACAAAAGCGATCAATTATGCATTTTCAAAAGGTATTTTAACTTTTACTGCAGCAGGGAATTCTGCAAATGACCCCTGGTTTTATGTTTCAACCCCCGGCGATGGATATGAAGCTTTGGCAATTGGGGCAGTTACAAAAAATCGTGAAATTGCAGACTTTTCTTCAGGTGGCCCCACTGCCGATGGAAGGATTAAACCTGATTTTTCTGCCGCAGGGGTTTCAGTTTTTGGTGCACTTGCATCCTCAAAAAACAAATTTGAAAGATCAAACGGTACTTCAGCCGCAACTCCTATAGCGGCCGGGATAGGTGGACAACTACTCTCACTCTTTCCACATCTGAAAAACACTCAGGCAAGATTTATCCTGCGCTATACCTCTGATCAAAGAATGATGCCTGATAACCTTTTTGGATATGGCCTCGTTTCAGCTCTCGAAGCCGTAACCTATCCAAATCTTGAAAAGGAGAGGAACGGGACATGGTCGCTGCACAAACGGTTTAGAGACAAAGTAAGAGCTAAAAGTGTTTATCTGGTTTACAAAACGGGATATGGCAAAACTGATCGTATCCAGATGAATCAACTTGAGGATCAACACTATAAAGTGAATCTTCCAAAAGTGGCAGACAAAGAGGCATTTGAGTTTTGGTTTGATGCGGGTGAATCAACTAATGGTGTAAATTTCCCTTCAACCGGTAGAAAATATTATACCCTTCCCGACAACGAAAATGTTTATACATCAGTTCCGACAAAAATTAACCTCAATAAATTTGCGAAAGAAAAAGCAGTAAAATTTACAGGGGTGAATCCAAGAATTTATGTCAAATTTAAAAGCGGTGCAAAATCAACCGTCGTGGTAATCAAAGATATCGCAGGAAATATTGTTTCCTCAATCCCGGTTGCTGATCTTCACTATGACAACAGAATTATCTGGGATGGTAAAAACTTTTCCGGAAAACGGGTACCTGTTGGAATTTATTCCTCAACAGTAATGATTGATGGAAGACCGGGCGGAAAACAGATATTTTTTAGAAGGTGATTCAGGCAGGATAAAAAAAACCTGAAAGCGTAGTCAATACTTTATCTCAAAGTTGTGGAAGTCTAGAAGTTCAATTACTTCATCATTCCCAAATAAGACAGCGCTTTCAGGAAATTATTGGATCAAAGGGACTACTGATAAAGTGTGCCTCCTCTGTTTGTTTTTAAAGATACTAATTCAAAGGGACTACTGATAAAGCTTGCCTCCTCTGTTGTTTTTAAAAGTCTGTTTAAAAGGGACTACTGATAAAGATTGCCTCCTTTGTTTGTTTTTGATAAATCGAATCAAACTCACAAACCCGAATTCAACTTACAAAATTATTTCATTAATGTCAAGCACATTTAAACTATATTATTGAATAAAATCCGAGGCATCTTTGAATTCGGACCTCACCCCCGGATCCTCTCCTAAAATGAGAGGGGTGGATTACGATTGAAAATAAATCCGCGATAATCCGTTTCATCCGCGTTCTATCCTCCTGTTTCGTTTTGCAGACGGCAATCGGGACGATTACCACTCCTCACACTTGCGCTAAAAATCCGCGATCTATCAAACATTATTGGATTACTGCATTATTGGATTATCATGAAGACCTGCGTTTCATCACAACTTTTTCACATTTTAAGATAGTTATTGTTTCTCAAATAAATTATTATTAGATTCCTTACATACAAAACTGAAGTTTGGATCTGTACATGAAAAAGTTATTCTTCTTCGTTATTATTATAATTTCTACCGTATTTCCACAAACCAAACCCGAACTTATCCTTCCCGTTGGACACAAAAACAAAATAGATGCAGTGAACTTCAGCCCCGATGGGAAATTAATTCTTTCGGCGAGCTGGGACAACACCGCCAAACTGTGGGATGCTAAAACAGGGGTACTGCTTCGCAATATTGAGGCTCACCGTGAAGAGGTTGTGGATGCTCAGTTCAGTCCTGACGGTAGCATGTTTTTCACTCTTTCCTGGGATCAATCGATAAAAATTTGGGAAACCGTTTCGGGTAAATTGATCCATAATTTTTTCACTGAAGGAGATGCTGTAACGGGAGCTTCATTTAGTCCTGATGGGAAAAGGCTATTAATTACAGGATATGAAGGGAGGGTGGAAGTAAGGGATTTGGCTTCAGGAAATGTAGTTTTGCCACTGATTGGACATTCAGGATCCATTGAAACGGGCAGATACAGCAGAGATGGCAAACTGATAGTAACAATAGCCTGGGATGGAACAGTTAAAGTGTGGGACAGTCAAACAGGTACTCTTAAACACTCACTCCCTACCGGAAACAACTGGCCTGTGAGTGCAGATTTTAGCTCCGATTCAAAATATTTCTACAGCGCTGCATATAATGGAACCGTAAGGCTTTGGGAAACTTCAACAGGAAAGATGGTCTCAGAATACAAAGGCATACCCTCTGAACAAAACCTTCCTGTTTTTAGCCCCGACAGCAAAAGTTTTGTCGTGCCTAATGCCGGTGATTCTGTTAATGTCTTCGAAATAGAAACCGGAACAAACATCGCAACTCTCTATCTCTTTTCCGAAGAACCATGTAATATTTCAGGGGTTCACTATACCGAAGACGGCTCCAAATTGATGGTCACATTTTTCCAGTCAAATCCGACGATATGGCGCACTGAAGATTATCAATTACTTCATGTGATCTTTAGTATCCAATCACTTGTTGGAGCATCAAGCTTCAGTCCGGATGGAAATTCTGCTGTTTTTGCTGACTATAATGGCAAAATTATTACGGTGGATGTTGAAACAGGAGAACAGTTAACTGATCTGACGGGTAAAACTGTTTCAATAAATTCAGCGAATTTTAATCCTGATGGAGATAAAATAGTTGCCACCTACGATAACGACAGTCTAAAGATACTCGATGTTTTAACAGGAAAAGCCCGCAGCATCAACCCGGGTGAGAGTATTGTGTCATGGTTTGCCGGCTTCAGCCCGGATGGTAAAAAGATATTGGTGCCGGGTCTGGATTATTCTCTTCTTGTAATGGATGTTAATTCGGGTGAAGTAAAAAATCGGGTTGTGGGGAATGAAAATTTTCTGGTTGCTGCAGAATTTAGTCCTGAGTCTGATAAGGTTGTCTCTGTTACAATGGACTCCTCTGCTTCACTTTGGAATTTAAAAACCAATAAGGAGGAAAAAAATCTGAGTTGCGTAAGCGGCGACCCCTCATCCGTTGCATTTAGCCCCGATGGGAAAAAGATCGCCATCGCAAGAAGGGACAGCACCACTTCCATAATTGACCTCGCATCCGGAAAAGTGATTCTTACACTCTTTGGACATGTTTCATTCGTAAATTCTGCCAGATTTAATAAAGCAGGCACCAAAATAGTAACGGCATCTCTCGATCAAACTGTTAAGGTGTGGGACGCAATCACAGGCAGTGGACTGCTTACTCTTTATGGACATAATTATAGTGTTTTATCCGCTTATTTTGATGATGAAGGTGACAAGATAATATCGTTTGGAGAAGATAAACAGGCCATAGTCTGGGATGCAATCTCGGGTGAAATATTGAGTAAAATAAGCCTCAAAGGGATTGGCAAGGATGTAAATTTTAAGCGGGATATGGTGGTCTCCCATAAAAACAGCCTTCTTACTTTTTATGATCTTACCGATGGTTACGAACTTCTCTCGTTTGCCACATTTGGAACGGAAGACTGGTTTGTTACTCATCCATCCGGACTTTTTGACGCCTCCCCCGGAGCGATGGAACAGATGTATTATGTTCAAGGCCTCGATATCATCGAATTTAACCAGTTGAAAGATAAATACTGGGAGCCGGGGCTTTTCAAAAAAATCATGAATGGTGAACAACTCCGCTCAGTTGAGGCGATCGATAAAGAGATGGAGCTTTGGCCTGAAGTGAAGGGATTCGAGTTTAGTGGAAATTATGAAAAAGTGAATGTGACGGTCGAAAATAAAGGTGGTGGAATAGGTAAAATCCAGGTACTACTAAATGGCAAGGAAATGATAGCCGATGCCAGAGGTCCCGAATTGGATGTTTCCCAACGCACGGCTTTGTTAAGTATCGACTTAAAAAACCATCCCTATCTTATAAATGGAGAAAACAAAATTGAAATAATCACATGGAACAAAGATGGAAATCTTTCAAGTCCCGGTGATGTTGCTGATTTTCTTTTTGAAAAAGAAAAACTTGAGCCGGCAATTTTTATTGTTTCTGTGGGTGTTGGCGATTATACGGGAGATAAATTAGACTTAAAATATGCGGGGAAAGATGCCGGCGACATTTTCACCGCTCTGAATGTTGGTGCCCAACATCTCTTTTCGAAGGAGAGAACTTTTTCTTATTTGCTTTCAACAGATAACAAGTCAGGATTGATGCCAACAAAGGTCAACATCGTAAAAACCTTTAACGAAATAGCTAAAAAAGCGTCTTCAGAAGATGTAATAGTTGTATATCTTGCAGGTCATGGTATGAACCTTGGTGGTGAGGAGGGTGATCTCCACTATCTCACGCAGGATGCATTTTCTCCAAATCCTGAAGTTTATAAAGATGAATCGGTTAGAAAATCCACCACCATTTCCGGAGTTGAACTGATTGAACTTCTTAAAAATGTTGCCGCGTTAAAACAGGTTCTGATAATTGATGCCTGTGCATCGGGCAAATTGGTGGATAACCTCGCCGAGAAACGGGATATTTCGAGTTCTGTTATCAAAGCCATGGAAAGGATGAAGGACAGAACAGGTTTGCATATTATCACAGGAAGTGCAGCCGATGCAGTGAGTTACGAAGCAAGCAAGTATGGTCAGGGTTTGCTTACCTACTCAATTCTTTCAGGGATGCGTGGTCTTGCCCTAAAAGACAACAGATCGGTGGATATCAGCCTGCTTATGCAACATGCCCGGGAGATGGTACCCAAACTTGCTGAAGGGATAGGTGGAATTCAGGAGCCGAGGATCTTTTCACCAAAAGGGGCAGAAAGTTTTGATATCGGAATTCTCGATGACAAAGAAAAATCGATGATTCCCCTCTCGCAGGAGAAAGTAATATTCGTTAACTCGGTATTTATGGATATAACTGAATTGTCTGACCACCTGAATCTCGCAGAACAAATCGATGAAAAACTTTCGGCAATTTCTGAAAATGGAAGTGCTAAATTGATCTTTTGGAATGTGAAGAGTTATCCCGGAGCCAACAAACTTTCAGGAACTTATTCACTGACGGGAGATAATATCGAAATAACTTTCAAAATTTTGCAGGATAAATACACTATAAAATCGTTCACCAAAAAAGGAACTAAAAGCAAACTGGATATGCTTATAAATGATATTATTGGAGCAGTAGTGGAGAGTATAAGATAACTATCTGAAGTTTTCGTCTGTTTAAAGACTAATGAACCTGAGAAATCCCTAATTTTTTTAACCTTTTATAAAGATTACTCCGGTCGATTCCAAGTTCTGCGGCAGCACTGGTGATATTATAATCAACTCTGTTTAGAACTTCCAGAATGAATTCTTTTTCCAATTCAGCTTTATGGAATTTGAGATTTGAAACAACCTCAGTCGGGACAAAATTAGTGAATCGTTGATCCTTCAAATTAAGTAACAAACTCACCTCTTCCAGACTTATAACTTTGTTTGAAGACAAAATGCACAGTCTGTCAACAAAATTTTTAAGCTCTCTTACATTACCATGCCATTCCTGCTCTGAGAGAAACTTAATTACATAATCCGACATCTCAACAAAGGGTTTATTATATTTTTGGGAGCTTTTAATTAAAAAGTGTTTTAACAGTTCTGGAATGTCAGCTTTTCGTTCACGCAGAGGTGGAATGGTTATCGGAAAAACATTTAACCTGTAAAACAAGTCTTCCCTGAATGTTTTTTCTTCTACCATTTTATTAAGGGATTTATTTGTGGCTGCAATAACTCTTACATCCACTTCTTCTTCAGTATTCGCCCCGATTTTGGTTATCTTTCTCTCTTCCAGAACTCTTAACAATTTCCCCTGCAGTTCAAAATTCATGTCACCAATCTCATCGAGGAATAATGTGCCCTGATGTGCAGCTTGGATTTTTCCAATTCGGGTTTCATCTGCCCCAGTGAATGCACCCTTGGTATGTCCAAATAATTCGCTTTCAAGCAAATCTTTACTTAACGAAGCACAGTTCATCACAATTATTTTTTTTGTCCGCCTTTTGCTGTTGTAATGTATCGATTTTGCAACCAGTTCTTTTCCGGTACCCGATTCACCTTGTATCAGAACAGTCACATCAGTCATTGCCGTCTTATAAATCAAATTCTTGATCTCTATCATCTTGTCACTTGAACCAACCATCCGGTATTTATCTTTGATTTCGTCAAGAAAAACTTTGTTTTCAGAAATTAATCGGCGGGTTCTCAGTGCGTTCCTGATCGAAACTGCGAGTCTGGTTGGCTCCACAGGTTTTTCGATATAGTCAAACGCACCCTGTTTTATACATTCAACGGCGAGTTCAATAGAATTTTGTGCCGACACCATGATTACCGGGATTGAGGCATACTTTGAAATGACAATTTTCAGAAATTCAATTCCGTTTAAGCCCGGAATCCTTACATCCAACAATATACAGTCGTAACTGTGAGATTCAAGTTTTTCTAAAGCGTCTATTGATGAACAGGCAGTCTCCACTTCATATCCAAAAGAAGTTCCTTCCAACCGCCGCTTGATAGAGATCAAATATGCACGATCATCATCAATTACTAAAATTCTGTTTTGCATTTAATTTCCGGATTTCTTATAACTATGATTAATACACAAAAAATTTTTCCGTTCGGACATTACCGGGAAAGAAATTGTCACTGTGTAACTAAAGAATGTCAAGAAGTTGTGGCAAAAACTACCAAAAAATAACAAAAATTTGGCAATAATTGCCACTCAAATTTGAAGATATTTTTAATAAAAATGATATAAAACCGAATTATTTGTCTGAAATGAAATGATAATATTTTTATTCATCTATGGCACACATTTTGCATCATAAAAATGCTGTTCTCTATACGAAATAGATGGTTCGGCAGTCGTGAGGGAGAAGCGCAGTTATCCCCCATTGTTTGAAATTTTGAAATCCAATACTTATTTATCTCCAGTTGAGTTTATCTCTATACCGAAAGGATGTTACAAGATGACAAGAAGGAAAACTTTTTTGTTGTTTAATTTTATTTTTCTTTTATCGTGGGTCGGGTTCGCAAACCCTGCACCACAGACCGATTTTCTGCTGACACCCACCAATGGTGAAACAGGTATTTCAATTGAACCAACCTTTACCTGGACTCCGGTAGCAGGCGCAAGTTTTTATACAATAAGAATTTCGACAGCGGGTGGAGCAAATTTTGATGCAAATGTAATTTATACCGAAACATCCATTGCCACATCAAATGTCCATCTTACTGAGGTAATCCCCGCAAATTATGTTGCAAACCCGGCACCTCCTTATCCGATACCGGCTGGTTATGCCATCCCGTTCAGTAATGACCGTCTTTACTATTGGCAAGTTGAAGCACATATTACAGGAACAAACCCGATATCCGATATTTGGTCTTTCAGAACTTATGCTAATGTTAATCTAACTCTTTTGTATCCCGGAACTAATGCAACAGTTGTGCCAACTGAAGTTTTGTTTTCGTATTATACAAATGTTGTAAACAGTGGTTTTGACTTTAAACTTCAGGGAATAGCAGCCACAACTGCACCAAATGCCGGGTTAGGCGAATGGCTGTCACCTGATTTTAATCCTGCTGCGGTTCCTGAAATAACTCAAACCATTCCTGAGCTCGTTGGTGGCACAAAGTACTATTGGAGGGTTGTGCTTCTTCAAGCCGGAACAAATAAAATCCTGAAATACTCACCTGTCTCATATTTTAATACCTCCGGTGGTGCTGCGAAACCAACTCCTTTTTACCCATTAAGTGGAACTGTTTACACAAACACTCCAACGCTATATTGGTATCTTGGAGGGTTTAACACTGACCTCACTTTTGAGGTAGAAGTAAGTTTAACCAACGGAGCAGGAGCTTTTGTAAAAACCTACCCTGCAGTCGGTGATCCACCAATCGAAGATTTGTATTTTGAAATTCCCGAAGGTGGATGTTTGCCGGGAACGAAATATTATTGGAGAGTAAGAAGTGTTTATACCCCGGCAGGAGGTCCTGTGGTGTATTCCGACCCCAGTGCCTGGAAAAATTTTACAACTCACGGTGTAGGTACGGTACTAAAACCAACATGCTCCTATCCCAAAGATAACGCCACAGTATATAGCACTGTCCCATATCTGTTTTGGTATGTTGGTGGTTCATCTGAAGGTTTAACCTTTGATGTTGAAATTGTAAAGGCAACAGATAACTTTTCAGGAACAGCTACCGCAGGTTTAACCGACATAGAAGAACTGTCTGTACAACTTGTAGATGCTTTAGAACCGGGTGTTCAGTATAAATGGAAGGTTTGTGCAAAAAATGCTGCGGGTGCTATCCTCTGGTCGGATCAAGCAAAGTTTAAAGTTACCGGTGGCACGGCAAACACACATACAGTCGTTATGTATCCTAAAAACTACACTACGCTATACACCAAAAAACCCACACTTTTCTGGTATCTGGAAGGCGCAGATTTTGGTGTAACGGGATACAAGGTGAGATATAAAGAAAAAAATGAAGTTGCCTGGATAGAAATGTTGCCTGTAATCTCAGGTGTGGAAAACACGAGTTATGAATTCCCAACCGATATACCAGATTGTGAAGGAAAAAAATATGATTGGCAGGTAGCCGCTATTCATGATGGTATTATCGGTACTTATAGTTCCGGCAGTTTTAAGATAGTTGCAGGATCACAACCCGGAGTACCTGTTCTCACATACCCCAAAAACACCACTGTTTATACCGCATCACCAACTCTCTATTGGTATGTAAACGGTTCTACAACCAATGTCACCGGATACAATGTTAAATACAGTTATTCAAGTGAGTTTACGCCGACTACAACCGTCACTGATGTGACCACCGATCAATTTTATCAGTGTGAAAATCTTAATGACGGATACACCTATTGGTGGAAAGTGCAGTTAATTGTTAACGATGTCCCTTATGGAGATTATTCTCAACCACAGAAGTTTTATGTAAAACCGGGTTCAGAGGCACCTTCATCCCCAATTGTTGGTGGTCCTGACAATATAAGTGTAACAACTACATCACCAACAATTGCCTGGGCTGTTCCTGCAGATCCTCCAATTGGTGCAACTTATGAGCTGGAAATCGCTGATAATCCCGATTTCACAAATCCTGTAATCATGGAAAACCTGGTAAATCAGAACCATGAAGTTCAGGGATTAACTGTTAACAGCGGATACTTCTGGCATGTCAGGATGAAAGATGGACAAGGGAACTACTCCAATTATTCTTCAACTGCACAATTTATGGTGGTCAGCCCAACCGGTGTTGAAAACGAAACAATACCTTCTGAATTTAATTTGGATCAGAACTATCCTAATCCGTTTAATCCTTCAACAACTATCAGGTTTAATCTCCCTGAAGATGTTAATGTGAAATTAGTTGTTTTCAATTCACTTGGTGAACAGGTCTCACAGTTGATAAATGGACAAATGGAGGCAGGAACACACTCGATTAAATTTGATGCGAATTCCCTCCCATCAGGTATTTATTTCTACAGAATTGAAGCCGGAAGCTTTAATGCGATACGAAAAATGATCTTGTTGAAGTAACTTTGAAGGAGTGAGTAATAAACACTCTACTTATTAAATACAGGTGCCATCTCAATCCTGGGGTGGCACTTTTTTTTGATATTAAATCTATTGGCGATTAAAATTTTGATTAATTTTTTTGAAGAGTTATTATACTTGTGACCATTCAAACAACAATGATAACTATCTAAAGTTTTCCGCAGTCGAATTAAATGATTGCCTTGTATCTATATTTTGACTAACTGTATTCAGGATTTGGAATGAAGTTTTAAAACCTGAGTGAACATTTAGCCTGCCTGGATTATTTGATGTAAAAATCGGCTCGCTTGTGGTATTCACTTCTTGAACACGCTTGGGTGTTTGTGCCGAAATCTTTGCCAATTCAAGTTGTTCCTTCGCAAATCTCCGGTTAGAAGCAATTCTCGAAACAATTATAAATAACAGATTGCTTGCAGCTATTATAGAAACGAGGAAAAGAATTGATGTCATCATAAATTAAAGTCTCGCTGTATTAAAAGAATATTTGGTTATTCAAATATATAATATTTCGTAATAATTACATGTGATTCTTATATTAATTTTAACCAATTTATCAGGGATGTGAGTTTGAGCACAAATACGCTTATTTTACCACCAAAACAGTTAATTTAACATCACTTTAATCTTAAAAATCTACCGGAGTATCATTAATCTCCCGTGCAGCAGTTGGAGCCTCTTTACTCGATTCAGGTCTAAACATCGCCATTATTCCATATCTTTGTTCATCAAGGGCATGATCTGAAATTGAAGGGTCGTTCCCCTTTCCTTTTATATCCTCAGGGTCTTTTGTATCGTAGGTAACCGACATCATTTCTGCAAGAAGAGGTTCATTTAATCCTTCAAAAATGAAGTATTTGGGTGGTTTTCCCTCCGAAGGAAATAAACTTTTCCATCCCCACCAGCCTGTTTTGCGGGAATTGTAGGCGGGACTTAAAAACAACCCCTCCACTTCAAAAACATCAGCAAATGTGTTTTCGTGGGCAATTACCGAAAATCTTTCCTTTTTTGCAAACGCATCAGTACCCGAAACGATAATCGAAGGTTTTCTGCCCCCTAACAATTTTCCTGTAACCGAATCCGGTTTTAACATCTCACTAATTGCCCGGGCATGATCAACGGGTGTCCTCTGTTTTTCATAATATGTAAAAACCCTGTAATAGATTCCATTGTGGTCTCTGGCGGTTACACCAAAAGAACATGGAGAACTGAATCCCGGATCGATGCTCCCTGTTAATGTCCAATCGGGTGGAATGGTAAAAGGTGGAATCACTTGTTGAAGTCTGTCAAAGTTTTTAAAGAACATCCCGCCAAAAACCTCCCAATCGCCATAAAGGTAAGCTAATCGTAATTCATTGGGAAGGGATTTTAGGTTCGCCGCATAAGTGCTTTTATCGATACAATATTCTCTTCTCTCCTCCTCACTCCATTTATTGTAATATGTGTCGGCAGAAATACCATCTTTTTTTAAGTGTTTTAATGACCAGAAAATATTATCCCATAAATATGATTGAATAAAATGAAATTGTGCGGGGTCTTCGTGTTTTTCAAATTTCCGATCTATAAAAAGTCGTTTAAGATATGAATGAGACACTCCACCCGGATTCATGGTTAAAATCATCTTGGGTGTGAATCCCGGTTTTACGGATCGATTGGAAGTTTTCAGAAACTGTATCTGATGAGGAGTACAATGTGAAGCTTCATCAATAAATACCAGATCAAACTCAAAACCCTGGAAAGAATAGATATCACTTTCACTGTCTGCGTATCCAAACTGAACTATGGGAGTGCCATCGGGAGCATACAATATTTTTTCTGATTTATTGTAATGCTCCATAATCTTTGGGTGGTTTTCATACAGAGGAAGTATGTGGTTCTTCAACAACTCTTTTGAATACCGTCTGAATATTAAAGATTTATAAGCAAACTCCGGCGAGAGTCCCAGAAGCACAGCAATCTCCCTGATGGCATGACTTTTTGCTCCACCTCGTGCTCCTCCATATCCAATCCATGAATAACTGCTCCCCGTAATCAATTCTTTCAGCAGAAGTTGTTTTGGAAGCAGACTAAATTTTTCAATTTTAACAGGAGATTTTTTCCTGATAGTCACACCGGAAATCCTTTATCCCTTGTAAGGTCCACCACTTCGATTCTTAGAGCACTCCCCTGGTCAGAATCTTTAAGTCCTCCGGGTGGAAACACCTTGTCAATCAATATCTTTGCGGCGGCTATCCTGTGTGTAAGACTACCCCCTTTTTCTTCTCCCTCTCGAACCTTTATCAGAAACTCAATCGATTTGATCGCTTCTTTGTTTAAAAGCTCTATTCCCTCACTTTTCATACCACCCCAATTTTTTATATCTACAAATATAAAAAAAAGGGGCTCCCATATCAAGATGCCCCTTTTACACAACTATTTGTTTAATCGTTTTAGCATAGTACAGGAGTTGGTACTTTGGAAAATTCGTTGGAGAAATGAGAATGCTTAGCCTTTTAGAATAAGAACTAATGAGGTAGAGTAAGGGTTATAATCCGAAAATTTAGTGCTCAAAACAAGAAAAAGACTGCCCCTTTCGAGACAGCCTTAATTTGCTCTGAGTGTGTGGCATCAATTGCCACGAATATATATCCCGCTCTGCGGGAATTGGCTGGGGTGATGTGTCAACGAACGCTAACATATAATTTATTAAACAAATTGATGTTTTTTACAACCTCGATTAAGACTATATTTCTGCTGAAATGATATTTACACTTAAAAATGTTGCCATTAATTTTAAGCTAACTCTTTGACCTCCACCTCAAATTTCTCTTCTCTTAATTTTTTATCGGCAGAGTACAATGAAACCGTAAAAATCTGTTTTCCGAATTGTGTGGATTCGGGGATGTGAATTTTGTTAAAATAATCCTGTCCAAAATGTGAATTGGAATTACATCCAATTTCAAAGTTTTCGATATTTACGAGTTTTTTATCGCCCAGCAACACTTCAATTCTACAATCTTTGTAATCCTCATACTTGTCGTTGATTACCCATATCTCAAAATTTAACATACTTCCGTGGTAATATTTATCCTGTCGTAAAAATACTGAAAGCAGAAGTGGATCAAATCCTGTTTTAACTGATTCATATCCCTTTTTGGGTACACCAAAATAGTCAACTACTGACCATGTAATCGATTGCCAACAATCCATAAAAAAGAACTGAAAGGCTCCGGTGATTCCTTTTCCTTTTCTTCTCCTGTACTGATGAATCGCAAATTTAAGCAGTTTTGCCTGGTAATTTTGTGAATTTTCAACAAATTCTGCGAGACTTTCCCCGGGTTCCACTCCTGCAATGTTAAAAGTCTGATCAGGTTGAAAATTATGGTAGTGCCACTCGGCATAATCATAAGGGGGTTCCACTGAGTTAAGAAAACGGTGGAGTGATTCAACACTCGGTAGCCCCTGTGCTCCAAATTCTGTTACAAGTGGACCCATCGGCGCCCCGGCATAGTGCTCCATGGTTCCCCAATACCAGCCATCGTATGGATGCTCTTCATAATTTGATGCTCTGCGTATGATTCTTAATGAATCTTCCTCTTTAACAGCTTTTTCAAGATGAATATCAAGTGTTTCCACCTGTTCACCGGGTTCATTTTGGCAACACCAAAAAACTATTGAGGGATGGTTATAAAAAGAATTTACCATCTCCTTTATTTGTTTAATCGCATTTGATGCAAATTCGGGTGATTCGTCGTAAGTCCACTGTAGAGGGAAATCCTGCCAAATCAATATACCGGCTTTGTCGCAGGCTTCATAAAATTCTTTGCGGGTGATATGTGCGTGAACCCTGACAATGTTCACATTGGCATTTTTAAGCAGAGCCACCATCCCTTCAATCCTTTCTACCGAAAGAGAAGAAAGCAGTTGTTCAGGAATTACATTTGTACCCCGAAGGAACAATTCCTTGCCATTAATAAAAAACCTTTTGTTTTGATCCAGTTCCACTCTTCTGATTCCAAATCGTTCTCTGTATATCTCTTCTCCACCATAATAGAGCACCACTTTATGTAACTTTTGTTCACCCAAATCCCAGGGGTACCAAAGTTGTGGATTGGATATCTTGGTAATCAGAGAAATTTTATTCACTCCATGCGAAAAAACAGGATTTCGTTTAATGACTGTCTCTTCTCCATCGGGCGTCACAATCACAGCTTTTAATTCCTCTTTTTTGGCTTCACCCTCAGCCGCAAGAAGTTTTAGTTTTATGTTTAGTCCACATTCTGTGTCATTGTAAAATTCATAACTGACCTTCACTCTCGCCGGCACAACACCGTTGGTAATAATCAGCGTAACAGAATTCCATATCCCCCCTGTGTTGGCGCTCTGCCCCAGTTTCATATCCCAACCGCCGGGTCTGCAATCATGGTGATTTAGAACTCCCTTGATCAACTTCTTTTTAAGGGGCCAAACCTCTCCCGGTTCCTCCAATGGTGAAGTCACTCTCACAAGCAGTTTGTTCTCACCGATATGGATATTACTACCCGGCAACTCTATAAAAAAGCCGCCAAAATATCCTTCATGCCTGCCACAAAACTTTCCATTCAGGTAAACTTCACAAAAATAATCCACACCTTCAAATCTTAAAAAAGCAGAGGTTGATGGAGATATTTCATCAATTTCGATGTCCCGGCTGTACCACACAGTCCCGTTAAAATTTTTGAGTCCATGCAGTTCCCAGTTTGAAGGAAGTTCTGCTTCAGAAATGTTGGTACCTGAGAAAAACGAGGATGAAGCCTGGGCAACATCCATTTTTGAGTTTGGATCGGGCAAATAACCCCATCTGCCATTTAAATCAATTTTTTTCATTAGAATCTTTTCCTTATTTCTCGAATCCAAGTCGTTGAAGTCCGTTTATAATCAATTTATCTTTCATAAAATATTTCCAGACAAAATTGTTTTTGTAGTTTTCGATCATCAAAACAATGGGTCCTTGATCGATCCCAATTCTGTCGCTTGCTGTCCAGCCCGCTGTGGGATTAAATGAATCCTGGAATCCATATTTGGTCCAGAGCCCTGCTTCCCCATATTTATACTTTAAATTCATAAGAGTTGGAATGGCTATTTCGGGTGCAAAAGGAATTGATCCACCGGCAGCAGTTGGAGCAATTGTTCCATCTTCATTCCAATTATCCCCTTTTTTTGCAAAACCTCTTGCAGAGTAGTCAAGAAATTTATAACCATCTTTGTTAAATTTTTCACCGGGACCATCACATGCCGAAAATCCCCAGGTAAATTCATCGTAACCGACCCATTTTTTTGGATTTTCCATTGCATAAAACTGCTGTGTATAAGTTGCTCTGCGGGTGTTTTCCCAATAGTCGATTCCTTTTTCGCGAAGTTTTATATCATATATCCCTCTAAAATCGACAAACATGTGCGAATAATGATGGCCAAACAATGGAGGAAAAATATAATGATCAAGTCCCGGGTAAGGCGCGTGCCATTCATAATCCCTCAACCAGCGGTCATAGATTTTAACATGATCTTTGGAGTTGGCTCCTGCTGCCATAAGAAAAATCACAATTGCTTCATTATATCCCCACCAGCAATGATCTATCTGTCCCGTTTCAGGATGCCACCCCATGCTCAGTCCGTTATAATATTTACTATTCGGATTGTTAATGGTAAAAAAGTCCCAGTCAGCCCTGTCCAAAATCTTTGTGATCCCGTCCCTGATTGCAGTATGAGTTGGATTATTGTCCGTATAATAGTTTCGTGCAAATATGAGACCGGCAAACAAGAGTCCGGAATCAATTGTGGAGAGTTCAGATTTCCACTCCCTCTTACCCGTTTTCATATCAAGGAAATGGTAGTAAAAACCTTTATACCCCGTTGCATCAGCCGCTGCACTTTGTTCACTGTTCAGGAGGAAGTTAACAAGATTTAAAGTGGTTTTTTCTGCAAACTCTTTTGTGATCCAACCTTTTTCTGCACCGAGTGCCCAGATGGGAACTGCAAATCCCGTGGATGCCATACTCGCAGGTGCCCAATCGGCTGATCTGTCTTTAACCAGTCCATTTTCCGGATTCAACTCTTCAATAAAAAACAGAAAAGTTTGTTTTTGCAAAGAATCGAGAAAATTTTTCTGCTGAACGGGTATATCAGTGTATTTTACATATTTATCCGGTTCATACATCTGAGCCACGGAACAGCCACAAAACAGAAGCGTAATTGATAAAAGAAAAAGTTGTTTCATGTAAATCTCATGTGTGTTAAACTATTTTAATTCAATGCCGGAGTTGCAATAATTGAAAAAAAACCGCCGGAATAAAGTCCGGCGGTTCAGGAATATTAACCAATCAGTATCAGAATCCGATACCAAAAGTGAAACGGTGTGCCTGATCAAGCCTGCCATAGTCTGCCCAGGCATAATCGAACCGGATAACATAACCACCCGAGATGGAGGCTTTAACTCCACCACCAAGAACGGCTCCCCCCTCGAGGTCTTCGAGGAAAAGGTTTCTGTATCCACCTCTCACATAAAATATATCCAGGAGTTGAAACTCACCACCCAGACTTATACTCTCTTTATTGTCATTGGGATGGAAAGCATCCGCTGTAAGAATGAGTTTATAATCCTTTGAAAATCTCACAGGATATGACATTCCCACTCTGAATGCTGTTGGGAGACCCCATTCATCCATTCTGAGTTGTGCCGGAAGTTGATCGTTGTCACCATATTTTTTGGGATCAAAATCAAAATTAACATAAGCATCTCTTCCCTCATACTTTGCCCGGGGACCAAAGTTCATAAGGGCTGCGCCTATTGTTAATCCGTCCACTTCAACCTGATATTGAACACCAATATTCAGAGCAAAGCCCGTAAGACTTGAGTGCCAAATTGATTCCTGGAAATAAGTCATCTGCAATCCAACAGAAACTCTATCAGTGAGCATCAAACCATAACCGAGACCAAGAGCAAAATTAGTAACACTAAATCTCTCACCCGTTCCGAGGGGTTGTTCAACTGTTCTTACATCCATTTCTCCGGAGTTGAGGGAGGTCATCTGAATTGCCAGAGTACCAATTCCCTGAAGTGGAACACCCACAACAGCATAATTGTAGTTGATATCAGCCAGCCACTTGTTATAAGTAAACTGCGCATCTATCTTCTCAAGTCTGCCGAGTGATGCCGGATTATAATAGAGAGAAGTAGCTTCACCATAAAGTGAGGTACCTGCATTTCCCAATGCTGCCGCTCTTGCACTTGGTTCAATTTTCAGAAATTGTGCAATTGTTGTGCCTGCCTTGCTCTGAGCAAAGAGGACAGAAACAGGAGCCAACAGAACAAAAACCATCACTACATATATTGATCTTTTCATTTTTTTGTCTCCTACTTCACAATTGCGAATTTACCGATATGAACACCCGCCGCACCGGCATCTACATGGAAGATATACAAACCGGGAGCAGCCTCAAGATTATCCTTGGTTCTGAGGTCCCACGGGACGAATCCTTCAAGAATGTTTCCGTCATGTTGAAGGGTTTGCACAAGTTCTCCCGTTATCGTATATATTCTAATCGAACAATTTGGAGGAAGATTCCTGAATTCCAGGCGTCTTTCACCTCTTCCCTGAACACCAAATCTCTGTGGTTCAAAAGAAGCTGCTCCAACATAAGGATTAGGCACAACATACGGTTTTTTGTTGAATTCACTGTTTGCCAGATTTTGATCATATTTTTGTGCAATCGATCTGAAAGTGAATTCATCATCCCGGTTGAATGGTTTGTGGAGGGAAAACCTGTACTCATCTCCAAGAGTTGGAGGTACAAGTGGTCCCCGTTGCCATTGCCCGGTTGTATCAAGTTTGATATTCCAGGTTGGAATTGCAACATTTGGAGCTTTTGTCTGATATGTTTCGATCTCAATATAATCATCGGGTTCGTCAAGTGTTTTTGAGTTGTTTTTATCGTAGAACTTAAAATCATACTCAAGAACAGTGCCGTCAGCTTTAATTCCGGTAACTTTAAACATGGCTTGTTTGGCCTGGAATCCGGGGAATGCTTTTGATGTGTCAAGTACCTGATTACTAAAAACAATTCTTAAGTCTTCAGGATAACCCGGTCTTTTAAGGTTAACAGGTCGAACCGCACTGTATCTAATGCCCAAAACTGAATTGGTTGAGCTGCCAGAAATAAATCCGGTTTTTGTTGAATCAACTCTAAATGTATCGATCGTGGAGACAACGGGAAGAAGTCCCAAAGCAGTTGGTCCCGAACCCAATCCTTTAAAATCAGACCCGAGTCTAAAAAGGGTGTCTCCCGTAGTTTCATCAACCAATCTGTAAAGTTCAGCTTTTACACTGTCATCCTGACTTATAAACGAAACCTTAAAGAGATGGTTTTCAGGCACTTCTGCCGGATTAACCACCAACACTTTCACCTCGCCAAAGCCATTTCCTTTGCTGTGAACAAGGTTCTCGGTTGTTGCAGGTACATATCCCATTGCATTGGGATTGGGAATTACTTCTACAACATTTTTCGGAAGAACAGTTCCACCACGAAGAGTTTGTGTGACTGAATATGCATTCTCCGAAGGGAAAAGTTCAAGACTGTCTGATCCTTTATCGTAAGCAACTACTGCATAATAATATTTTTGACCATTCACCACTGTGGTATCTTTGTAGGTATGTTTTATTCCTGTGTCATCACCAAGATAGTACGCAACACCTTTAACCGTGGTTTTTGAATATCCCAGAACACCATTTTTTAGATCAAACTGTGCAAGAGCCTTACCAAATGGCATCGGTTCAGTACCCGTTCCACTATATATGGTTTTAATGTCATTAAAATTGGGATCGGTGCTTCTGTAAATCTTGTAACCTTCAAAATCGTTTTCGCTGGTTACAGGATCAAAAGCTCTTTCTGAAGCTTCATCCCATGACAATGTAACGAATCCATCCCCTGCAAACGCAGTGGTGGTTGGTGTTGGAGGTGGAACCGCAAACTGGTAGTTGGCTTTGTAAATTTTTCCAACTATCTTAACATTGTTTTTAAGCTCACGAAGATCCCTGCCAAACGCAAGAGCAAGGCTGAATCTTTCGGTTTTTCCTGCCGGGAGTTTAAAAGGTCCTGATGCAAAAAGGAAACCGATATTAAGGTTTGTTCTTGTGATGGCAGCATCAAAAGAAGAGTCAGGACTCGAGAAATTTTTGTATAATCTTTCGGGCCATCCTCTTCCATCATCGTAAAACACGATGTTGTCAGTTTGTCCACCACCGGCAGGATCGTTGATTCTGTTAAATTTGAAGCCGGTTAAACCGACCTGATCAGATTCATCAACATCCACTTTATCAAATCCGGGTTCACCATTCGTGGGTATCCCATCATTTTCACCGGCATCGTTGGTGCCAAATACACCATCTTCGCCGGTATCGTTAAAATCGGCGACCCAATCCATATCCTCATCGCCTGTCCACCAGATACCTCTTTTATAAGCAGGTCTGCTTTCGAGGGGACCATAAGTGGCTTCAAAATCAGCGATTGCATAATTGGCAGTTGCGTAATTGCGGATGTTATCCTGACCGGTGATCAAGATACCGGGACCACTGTCTCTTTTTTCATCCCTGATGCCGTCTTTGTCGTTGTCAAGGCCATCATACTGGTTACCCGGGGTTTCAAGATAAGAATATCCGAGGTATCCGGTTGGACCCTTAACACCATTTCCGTAGAAATCCCATGTATAAACAAGGTTAATTCCCTCTTCTTTGGTGAAATAAGCGTTATCATCATCAGATTCTGGATAGGGGTCTTTTCCTTTACCGGAACCACCCACACCGGAATCCATATAAAGTCCAAAGATTATATTGTCATTATAATCGGTGGTTCCTTCATTTGTAATATCATAATGGAAAAAGAGAACATCAGATGCCTGGGGATTATTCCACTGGAAACCTCTCTGTTCAATCCTTAGACCAAGCCCTCTGCGGGTACGGTCACGACTGTCGGGATAAAAATCCCATGCATCATAAAAGTTATCGTCGAGAACAACAAAACTTTCCTGCATTTCGAGTTTAGGAACCTTGCCAAAATAGCCGTTCCATGATCCTGCCCAACCCGGATCGGTAACATCATCCATTTTATTTTGCCACTTGTTTGGCCAGGTTCTTGGATCGTTTGATAGAGCCACCGACCTGCCCACATTTATTGTTGGGTCGTCCTGATGATAGCCGGGCCGGGGTTCATAACGCATCGTTTTACCGGTAAGGGGACTTTGAGTCTGCCTTTCCCTGTAACCCGATTGCATCATATAAGCCACTTTTCCGTTTTCCTGCATAATTTTTGCAAGAACAAAAGGAGTGATACCATCTGTATAATTTTCACCCGATCCTTTAGGAATCTCAACCGAATGAAAAACGGTTAAATCAACTTTTAACGGATCAGGGGGATAATCACCCACCATCCCGTAATTGTAAAAACGGGTACGAATGTTGTTAAAATCGTGCTCACCCATTCTTTCAGCATCTATTCTGCCTCTTAGTTCGGGGGGCACCTGTGCATACATCAGACCGGGGAAGATGGTGAACAATATCACCAACATCGCGGTTTTAACTCTGATATCAGGTTTTTTAAAATTCATTTTAAGACCTCCACATTTGTGCATGGTTATTTACTCCTGAAAGAAATACCAATTTCAATTTTTCTTGGTTCATAATATCTGCCCGGGTTCTGAAGTGAAGCTCTGTCGGCAAATGAATTAACTGAATAATCGGGACTTCCCGTATTTGCAAATACAAATCCATTAACAAAATTGGTGTTAAGCACATTTGTCGCTCTGGCAAATATGCTCAAATTGATAAAGGAGAGCTCAAAATATTTTTCAGCTCTTAAATCAAGCAAAACAAATCCGTCTTTTTGTCCCGAATTGGTTTCAAGATCTGCGTTGAAACCGGTACCAATAGCAGGAGTATAAGGCATTCCGCTGCCAAATCTCAAAATTGCAGCAATCGTAAAATCGGAAGGCTGGATGTATATTGCCGTGAAATTAAGTGTATGCCTCTGATCCCAGCCAAAAGGAACATCACGAGGTCTGGGGTCTTTTCCGGCAGCAGCTCTGTTTGCAGTTTCATACGGATCACTTGCGTTTCCTCTCGCCCACTGCATAGTGTAATCCACTGAGGCAGTAATTGGACCAAGTTTTCTCATTTCGAATGCAAGTGTAAAGCCATATACTGATCCAAAATCGATGTTTGTCATTCTTGGATAATCAGCAGCCGCATAAGTTGAAATGAATTCGGCACCGAGAAGGTCTCTTATATCTTTGTAGAATACAGTAACTTCGCCACCAAATACTTCGTTGAACGCCTGTTTCAATCCACCTTCATATTGAACGGTGAGCTGTGGTTTCAGATCAGGATTTCCCATCGTTCCGTATGAAATTCCACCATCTTGAAGGTCTTTCAAAATTGTGTAATTGGAATTGGAATAAAGGTCTGCCAATCCCGGCATCTGATAAAAATGACCGTATGCGAAATAAACTGAAGACATCGCAGTAAGCGGGAAACTGAAACCAAGTCGTGGAGCAATTGCAAATTTTGCGGTGGTTGGTTTCAAAACTGACTGAGGAGCTCCTGAAATTGAATTTGCAGGATTTGCAGGATCACTTGGCACTTCAGCATGGGCATCATAATATTCAAGTCTTATGCCGCCTCGAACAACAAGATCTCCAAGTTCAAGCCTGTCCTGAAGATAAAATGCGTATTGTTTTGGAAAATATCTGTCAATTCTTGGATCATTTATCAGGGTTGGTTTATCCTTTGCAACAAGAGTGGCAACACCGTCAACAATGGTAGTCTGCAAAAATCCGGGTGACCCAAACTGAATGTCTGAAATCTGTCCCTCAAATCCGGCTTCAACCATGTTGGTTCTGTTGAGCTGCCAGGTAAAATCACCTTTTGCAATTATACTGTTGGTTTTTTGGATGTATCTGCCAAGATCAACACCCTGGACAATTGCGCCAAGTTCGTAGTTGTTATCACTTTTGAACTCACCCGCAGAGATATACCGGGGATCAAAAACCGATTCATACATGTAAGATTTATAATCGAAATAGTTCTGACGAACACTCAATTTATAAAACATCGACGATGAGAGGGTGTGTGTAAAATCGAGCCCGTGCGAAATTGATGAAGTGTTGTTTGGCTTGTTACCATCGGGATTGAGGCGCAATCCATAATTGTAATAGTAACTCTCAATTGAATTCATTATCGCTTGATAACTGATACTGATGTTATTAAGAGAGGTGTTTGTGAGTTTAAATTGTCCGCTCCACTCCCTTGTTGTATTCATCGGAACAAGTTCGTTGTCACCAGTTGGATTAAATACTTTCCCTTCGAGGTCATTCCTGTCGGTAGGCAAAAATCTTCTTGTTCCATAAAGATATCCGTCGCCGGCATATCTTCTTCCTGAAATGAGGAAGGTAGTCTGTGGAAGATAAGTTGGACCTGAAAGGGTTAACTGATAATTCTGTATTCCGAGAGGTCGAAGTTTGTCAACATTTGGATAACGATCACTATCAGTTGTATAATAACTTCCACCGTAAAATTCACCCGAGTATTCAAACTTGTCACTTCCCGTTCTGAGAACTGCGTTTACCACTCCCGACATTGCCTGACCATATTTTGCATCAAAAGTACCGGAGATTACCTGAACTTCCTGCAATACCGACTTGTCAAGCAACAGAGTTGACGAATTGTTAAACGGGTTGTTTATTGAAACACCATCGACCTGATATTGCACTTCACCAAGCCTGCCTCCTCTAAAGTGACCATCAACCACACCTGCTTGAAGGTTTACAATCTGACCCAGATCCTGAACCGGTAAGAGGTCGATTTCCTCTTTCGAAACATTTACCACAGAAGAAGTTTGGTTAAACTCGACCAATGGTTTATCGGCTGTTACAATAACTGTTTCAGTTATAAAAGAAGTACTCTGTAGAACTACATCTATTTTAGTTGTCTGGTCGGTAGAGATTGCGATTGATTCAATCTTCTTCGATTGAAAACCTGTATATCTGAACTCGGCAGAATATGTACCGGCTCTCATATTTAAGACCGCATAATATCCGTCATAATCGGTTACTGCCCCTTTATTGGTCCCCTCAATAATAACGGTGGCACCTATAAGCGGCTGACCATTCTCATCGGTAACTCTGCCTGCCATCTTTCCGGCTGTTTGTGACATTACCTCCGATGAGAGCAGAACCATAAAGAAAAATAAAAAGATTATAACCGGAATCTTTTGAAAATTGTAACCGGTTTTTTTCATGCTTACTCCAGTATGTATGTTGTTTGGAGAATATTAATTGTGACGAGTGAAATTTTGCCCGACTGATATAATCCACCGGGAACAGTTTCCATTAAATTAATGACGAGTGACATTCAATTGTCACCCGTCATCAACAAATCGTCACAAATAGATTATTTCATCAATATCATTTTGCCTGTGGCTGAAGAAACAGCACCATCAAAGGCATTTTTTAATGAAATTTTATAAAGATAAATGCCGGAAGTTAATCCTGAAGCATCAAAATTTACCTCTTGTGCACCGGCAACAGCATATACAACTTTTGTTGTAACAAGCTGACCCAATGTATTGTAAACTGCAACTTCAACCTGACCTGTTTGCGGAATAGCAAATTTGATCTTTGTTGAAGGATTAAATGGATTTGGGAAGTTACCATATAACTCAATTGAAGAAGGAAGAGTCGTGAGTTCATCTTCAACGCCTGTAACTCCGTCATTGCTCAAATATACCCATGCAAGTGCAGGACCGCCGCCATGCTCTCTCATAAACCATGTTCTGGTTCCATAATTAAGAGCAGGATCGGTGAATGAGTCGCCATCATACTGAACTGTCCCAAAGAAAAGATTCCTGTCACCAAGATCGGCGGGATAGCCGAGGATCGTGGTTAACTGGATTTTACCTTCAATTACATAACCTTCATCAACATCGTTGTTGTTGTTAATTGTTGAAGCTCCTTTTAAGGTAAAAGCATATGCTGACTGTGATGAATCGAGCAATGTCTGCATATAATCACCGGGTTTTAGTGCTCCGGTTGAATCAAACGAAAGTCTGAGCATCCTTGCCTCGAGGGCGTTGTCTGATGCACGAGAATCACGATCCATAACGATTATTGCCAGACCGTCAACTGCATCAAACAATGAAGTTCCTTGTATCAACTGATCGTTAAAATCAGCACCAAAATAAAGGAATCCGTCTCTGTGGAAATATTTAACTTTTACATATCCCGGATCAACAACAGGTGGTCTAACGCCGGGTGTTATATCAGGCTGATACTGACCACTTTGGTAAGGTCCAATTCCGGGGTATGCTGCACGGCCAACTGTGTCATCCCAAGCGATAACAAGATCTTGTGCACCTGACCAAACTTCTTCATCCAATACACCATCTATTACAGGAGCGGGTTTGTTTGCACCGTTGTAAAAAGTGTATTCAACCGGTGCAAGAGGTGGGTTGGTTGTGTTGACGGTTACATCAGGTCGGGCATAGATTCTTGCTGCGTTTGCTCCATTTGCATTACCCCAAGGGTATTGAAAATATGCTCTTGCAGTGCTGATCCTCGATGGAGTGGTTCCGTGAACCCAGTCACAATCCCAAATTGAGAAGTTTAATTGCACTACATCACCCGAAGCCTGGGTTATGTTATATCCTAATTGAGAAACATCAATTCTCATTTCAACTTCCCATGCCTGGTCAGGACTTGAATCATCGCATGACACTCCGCCAACGGTTCTATAACCGGCATCCCAGGCGGCTCTCTGCTCGGGAGTTCTGGTTGTATCATTAAAATTACCAAATCTTCCGATAAAACGGGGAGGGGTTCCCGGCTGAATATACTGTGGAACATTAAGGTACCACCAGGTATAGAAGAATTCAACGGCAGGTAATGGTCTGTTTGGACTTGCCTTATCTCTGATGTTCATCAGGATTCCATCCCATCTTGCCCAGTCAGCTATTCCACCAACTGAAGAATCGGGCATTCTGAACCCAAGATAAAGATAATTGTCTTTTACGAGAAACTTTACTGTTGCTCGAATTGGATCAAAAATCGCATTCTCGTTAAATTCAGGTCCCCATCCACTTGTTGGGAGAGCACCCGGCTGACCATATATTACTTGAACCGAGTCGGCTAATGCCCAGTCGGCTTCATTCATATTACCATCAAGGGTAATAGTGCCTAAAGCATTTTTTGCCCATAGTGCATCCTCGCGGACAACATTCTGAGCGAATGATAAGTTAACTGCAAAAAGAAGAATGAACAAGGTTGATAACACTCGTATCATCTTTTCCTCCCGTGGATTAATGATTGATTTATTGATTTAGAAAATTTATTTAAAACAAAGGTGATGGATTCTGCACATAACAGCCACAAGACCCGCCAATTATCAATCCTGTTGACAATTTTTCGTGATAGGCATCATGTGGATTTACTTCACCACCAATTACTTTCAGTAGATACCTCACCGCTTTGCTCCCAAGTTCTTCTATCGGTGCATGAACGGTGGTTAATCTGGGTGATAACAGCCTGCTTAGGTAGATATCATCAAATCCTGTAACAGCAATGTCGTCAGGAATTTTTACTCTCATCACCTTTGCGGCCTCATAGATTCCCAGAGCCATCATGTCGTTGGCAGCAAAAACCGCTCTTGGTTTATCAGCAAGGGTCATTAGTCTCAAAAAACCGTAATACCCGGAACGGACGCTAAAATCACCACTTACTTCCCATCCGGGGTTTCTCTCAAGTCCGTGTTTTGCAAGTGAATCGCAGTATCCGAGATATCGCTCCTCCGCATCACAGTTGTCTTTGGGCCCCTTCAGAATGGCAATTTTTGTATAACCATGTTCTATCAAATGGTCAACATTTGCCACTGTCCCCTGATAATTATCGATGCTGATGCTAATTGCTTTATCTATATCGTTTAATGAATTAATGAGCACAACAGGTCTTTTGCTTTTACCAATTATTTCCGGTACTTCTTTGTGAATTTGAGGTGCCATCATAATCACTCCATCAACCCTGCCACTTGACATGAAATCGATCAAAGTTTCAACTGCATTTCTTTGGCTGTGAGAACTCGCCACAATTATAAATTTATTCCATCTATACGCTTCTTCATCAATACCATGAATGATGTCAGTAAAAAATTCACCACTTAAATCAGGGAGTATTACTCCTATGGTATCAGTCATGTTTGTTGAAAGTCCTCTTGCAAGTGGACTCGGTTTATAGTCGATCTCATCAGCGATTCGTAATATTTTATTTTTGGTCTCATCTTTAATCGATCTGCTGTTGTTAAAGGCACGCGACACTGTCGCAATAGAAACCCCGGCAAGTTTTGCCAGCTCGTGAATGTTTTTTCGTGTCATTTCAGTTTGTCATATAATCTGTAAAATGGAATTAAAACTCAGTTTTTATTCCTCTGACTTTCAATTTTATAATAAAAGCCCCTATTCCTTCACACTCCCCATCATTATCCCTTTTATGTAATACTTTTGCAAAACGAGGAAAAGCAGCATAACGGGAAGGATTGTAATAACACTCCCTGCCATCATCAGTTCGGGATCTTTTGTGTGTTCACCCATCAGATTTGCCAGTGCCACAGGCAGAGTGTACATACTGCTGTCATTTAATACGATAAGGGGCCAAAGGAAGTCGTTCCATGTCCCCATAAAAGTAAAAATTGCCAATGTTACCATCACAGGCATCGCCAAAGGTACAATTATCTTGTAATAAATCTGAAAATCGGTTGCACCATCAATTCTTGCAGACTCGATCAAACTGTCAGGAATTGCCATAACATACTGTCTTATGAGAAATATCCCAAAAACATTTGCCAACCCCGGTACCAAAATTGCCATGTATGTATTCAAAAAGCCAAATTCTTTTAACATCAAAAACAACGGTAACATCGTAACCTGCGATGGAATCACCATTGAGCTAAGGAGCATTTTGAATATGGTATCTTTACCCCTGAATCTGTATTTTGCAAAAGCAAATCCAGCCATCGAGTTAAATATCAAAGAAACAACTGTAACCATAGTTGAAATTAATACACTGTTTATCAGGTTTCTTGATACATCCAACCTCGAAAAAAGTGTTTCATACTGCACAAAAGTAAATTCATCCGGAAAAAACCTTGGTGGAAAAACCGAGGCGTGTCCGTCCAACATAAATGATGCCGATAACATCCAGATAAATGGTGCAAGGGTTAAAAATCCTGTGAAAATAAGGAAGCCATATAAAAAATATTTCCTCATTTATGCCTCCCGCCTCTTCTGTACCCACATCTGTACAAGTGTTCCCGCAAGTATAATCACAAAAAGTACAAACGCAATGGCTGATGAATATCCCATATTCCACCAACGGAAACCCTCTTGATACATGTAGAGAACAATACTGAGTGTACTGTCCAACGGACCCCCCTGCGTCATAATATAAGGTTCAGCAAACAACTGAAAATAACCAATCATGGTTATGATTGTAATAAACACTGTTGTTGGTGCCAACATCGGAAGTGTTATTTTCGTAAATCTCTGCCAGCCATTAGCCCCTTCAATTTGTGCAGCTTCATACAGTTCCTCAGGAATATTCTGGAGTCCGGCAATAAAGATTATCATGTTATAACCAAAATTTTTCCATATCGATAAAATTATAATCGATGGCATCGACCAAAATGGATCACCCAGCCAGTCAATTTTTTCGACTCCCACAAAACTTAAACCATAATTCAACAAACCAAATTCGGGATGATAAATAAACCGCCAAACAATTGAAACAGCAACCAGAGTTGTAACAACAGGCATAAAATATACTAATCGAAAAATCCCCTTAAACTTTACAAGTTTTGAACTGAGAATCATCGCTGCACCAAGTGAAACAGCAATCGAGAGTGGTCCCGAAATAATCACAAAATAGAAAGTATTTGTAAGAGCTTTCCAAAACAACCGGTTATCAAACAGCTTAAAATAATTATCCAAACCTGTAAATCTGAATTTGCTGTAATCCCCAATGGCATAGATATCAAAATCAGTAAAACTGATTACGAATGCACTTATTACGGGGATAAAGAAAAAAACAAATATCGCCGTAAGTGCCGGTGCCAAAAAGAAATATACAGGTTTAAATTTCATCTTTTATCTATTAATTGAAAAAATACTCAATACTTAATCGAAACTCCCAACTGCCGCAAAACCAAAATAATACCTAATACTTAATACCTAATACCTAATACCTTGATAACATCCACCTTCTCTTCTCAAGTATTATATCCACCCCTTTGTCCATCTCTTTCATGGCTTCTTCCACAGTCAAGGTTCCGCGCGCTGAATATTCTGCATATTGCTGAAGTTTTGAAAAAACTATCTGTTCCCACTCTGCAATTTTTGGAGTTGGCATCACAAACTGAAACTGATCGTAAAAAGCTTTTATAAAAGGATCATCCCTGAAAATTGGTTCATCCCATGCAGAACGGAGTGCCGGAAGATTGTTGGTCACTTTGTAAAATTCGAGCTGGGTTTTCTTTGTTGATAAAAATTCAATAAACTTCCATACTTCCGGCTTAAGCTTTGAACTTTTAAACATCACAAGACTTGATCCTCCGGCGAGACTCACACCCGGTGAACTGTGCTTTCCGGGAATTGGCATCGTCCCCCACTTTTCTCCGGTTGAATCTTTCATCCATTTTTTGAATTCCGGGATGTTCCATGGACCCGAGATATACATCGCAAAAAATTCCTGCTCAAATGCCTGATATACATTGGTGACCTGCGAAACTCCCATCGGGGTTAATCGCTCTTTATGAAATTGTATCACATATTTAAATGCCTCAACAAATTCAGGAGCACTGAAATTTCCATAAGTCCAGTTTGCCCTCAAAATATCAGATCCGTTTTGTAATCCAAAAATTATAAAAGGAGCCCATTCATTTGTTGGAAGATAAATGGCATATTTGTTGGGATCGTTTTGATATTTTACGATCTTTCGGGAGAGATCAAGCAACTCTTCCCAGTTTTTGGGTGGTTCATCGTAACCGACTTTTTTGAAAATATCTTTTCTATAATAAATCAGTCTTGTATCGATATACCACGGAATTCCGTAAATTTTCCCCGTCACTTCATTTGTCTGCCAGATACCGGTAAAATAATTTTCCGGTTTTATTGTTTTGCTTTTTGAAATAAATCCGTCAAGCGGTTCAAGAGCTTCAAGCATCACAAACTGTGGCACCCAGGTGTTACCCAACTGGCAAAGATCCGGCATATTGTCAGCTGCAAAAGAGGAAATTAATTTTTCTTGAGCCGCCGTCCAGGGAATCATTTGAACTTTAACTTTAATACCCGGATTCTGTTTTTCAAATTCGGGTATCAAAAGTTTAATTTTTTCTCCCTCTGATCCCATTCCCCAAAATGAAATTTCTTTAACGGTACTCTCTTCTTTATTACAACCTGTAAATACCAAAAAAAGTGGAAGCAAGACGAGTCCTCCCGTCAAAACCAATCGAATAATAAGGCCACCTTGCTTCCCGGAACTACTCATTTTAACAAAACCATTTTACCACTAAGCACTTTTTCTCCCGAAGTGATTCTGTAGATATACACTCCTGAAGGTACCTGTTTGCCTGAAGTTGCTATTCCGCTCCAGATAAATTCATTTCTACCGGGTTGATAAATTCCTTCCTCTACAAATACTTTGTTAGCAAGAGCATCATAAATTTCAACCATCACTTTGCCACTTTCAGGAAGATCAAAAACCAACTTCGTTGAAGGATTAAAAGGATTTGGATAATTCCCCTGAAGTTTAAACTCAGAAGGCATTTCCGGTAGCTCATCCTTAATCGAAGTAGTGGTATCAGCTGTAAAGCCAATTGCAGTTAACATCGGTGCGATTTCAGGATTTTTCATAAAATTATTCCAGAGCAATCCTGTTCTGTAATTTTCAATCATTGCCAGAATTGGACCCTGATCAATCGCAAGATAACTTGAAGCAAACCAGTTTTGCTGAGGATTAAATGAATCCTTAAAACCGTAAACTCCCCATAAACTCTCACCGTAGGTTCTATACATATTCTTTAGTGCAGCCATCGATTCAACGGGAGTATAGGGCATAGAAGAAAGAGCTGCTGTTGGTGCAATGGTTCCATTATCCCCCCAACTGGTTGGTTCATGAGCTGAATAACCCCATGGATCATCAGAAGCTGTGAGACCCCAGGTATTTGCATTGTAGCCTGCGTATCCTTTTGGGTTGGCGATGCAATATGCTCTGTTTACAAGTGTCTGATTTTTGTTATGTTCAAAATAGTTAGCAAACATATCTCTCTTGTGTCGCGGGTCGAATCCCAAATAAGAATAGTGTGCAAAGAAAAGAGGACCACCCGTGTTTTGTCCAACCCACAAACGATAGCCGTAATAAGTTCCTGTGTTCTGGTATCCCGAGTTTACAGTCCACCCAAGCCAGTAAGCCTGTGCCGGCATCGGATAAGTGGGAGATGCAACTGCCAACATATACATAATCATCGCTTCCATATATCCCGTAACGGGCATATTCATCTGCCATCCATAATTGGGTGACCAGTGCCAATAAAGTTTGTAGGTGTTAGAATAGCGTCTGTACCAGTTCCACTCAACGGTTTCCCAGGCTTCAGTAAGTTTTGTCCGCAGTTCTGTTTCAAGTGGAGTGGCAGAATCAAAATACTGTCTTAAAGTAAGAAGTCCCTGTATCATAAACGCAGTTTCAACCAGATCACCACCATCATCATAAGTGCCAAATGGAATTACATCTCCTGTGGTACCGTTAAGCCAGTGTGACCATGCACCATGAAATCTGTCAGCTTTAGTGAGAAGGAAATTTACAATTTTTAATGCCCTTTCCGCCCCTTCCTCACGGGTAATGTAGCCCCTTTCAATTCCAACAGGGATGCCCATCACTCCAAACCCGGATCCGCCGATCGTTACCGTTTCGCCGCTGTTAAGTCTTTCTCTCGCAAGTCCTGAAACAGGGTGAGCATAATGCCAGAAGTAACGGAATGTTGCAGCTTGCACCATATCAAGAAAATCTTCATCTGTCATTTGAGAGGTTGTAACCGGGAGGTCAACAGTTCTTTCGGATTCATTATACGATGAATCAAAAGCCGTAATTGCAAATACACGGGAATTCCCCATTGCTCCTGTCCACTCATAATAATAGTTTTCGTTTGCGGTTGTATTTCCAATTCTTATATAGTTACTTCCTTCTTTTTTGTAGATGTTGTATCCCATTAAATCATTCTCGGGGCTTTTCATCCATCTTAGATCAAAGTGTTTTTCATAACCTTTTGCCACGGGAAGACCGGGGACAGAAGGGGGAACAGGATCGATACTCCCTTTGGAAACCATTCTCACTTCATCGATAAATACAATTCGTTGCGTGGTATCCGCCGCAGCTTTTGCAAAGAAAACATATTTAATTTTTGTGAGATCGGTGGCACCGGCGTTATTTCTGAAAAGAGACAACGGAACCAGCACCCGCTTCCAAGAAAAGGCCGGGAGATCGCTCAAGAAGTTGGACATCAGAACACTACTCGTTTGCTGTCCAACATTATCCTGAAGATAAAGCTTCGGAAGAATGTTACCACTTATCGCAGTTTCGGAATAAATGTAAAAACTGAGTGTATCTTTGTTATTTACATTAAACAAGGGATTTCCCGAACCTGCCACTCCCAAACGCCAATCACCTGAATCCATCGATTTCCAACGAAGTTTAAGTGCATTGGTGCCTGAAAAGACATGCTGATTGGAAACAGGAAATTTGCTGTCAAATATCAGTTCAACAAATGCCGGTGCACTGTATGAGCCAAGACTTGGATCCCAATAGGTGCTAACAGCACTGTTTGTGAAGAAGACAAAATCCTGTCCCGATACTATTCCAAAAAAAGCAACAAGGAATATTGTCAGATATTTCATCCGGCTATGGTTCCTGAAACGATCTAAATACTCGACTGGTTTCAAATTTTGTTTCCAAGTGTGACTTTAACCGTAACCCGGCTTTTGGTCACTGGTTTTATTATATTACCTTCGTATTCTTTACCATCTACTTCAACCCGGACTACTCCGCTTGAGACATGATCAGGATTAACCACCTCGATTTCATAACTGCAACCTCTGTAGAGTCTTTTAATCTTAAAGCCATCCCAATCGGAAGGAATTACAGGATCAACCAATAATCCATCATCCACCGCACGGACTCCAAGGATCCAGTCAACTGTTACTTTTTGATACCATGAAGCAGAACCTGTGTACCAGGTCCATCCCGCTCTTCCATAATTCGGCGAGTCTGGTCCATCAATGTTACCCGGAGTGACATAAGGTTCAGCGGCCCAAAGATCGGGATCCATTCCATTAAGGATCGGAGAAATGCCTTGAAAAACTTTGTATGCCGTTTCGCTTTGTTTTAACTTGGCAAAAGCCCAAATCGACCATGTTGCAGCGTGCATATATACTCCACCGTTTTCCCTCTTTCCGGGAGCATAACGGGAAAGATAACCGATATATTTATCAGGAACACTGTATGCAGGTTGAAGCAACAATGTACCGTTTTTCTTCAAAAGATATTTTTCAACAGCCTGAAGTGCCAGTTCCTGTTTGTTCAACGGAGCTATATCACTCATTACCGACCAGGTTTGTGGATTCAAGAATATTTTACCTTGCGTGTTTTCAGCAGAACCAAATTTTTCGCCGGTATCTTTTGTGCCACGATAATAATATTCACCATCCCAGGCATGTTTGTTAAATGCGTCTTTTATCTTTTCCGCTCCCGAAAGAAGACGAGCCTCAGTGGATTTGTCACCTTTTTGTTTTGCAATGTTAGCGAATTCTGTTAAAACAAGATAGAAGAATTCAGCCATCCAAACCGATTCACCTTTCATTTCGAGTCCAACAGCACTCAGTCCGTCGTTCCAGTCACCGGCTCCAATAAATGGAATTCCACGACTGCTTATTCTGGAGAAAACAACATCTATTGCACGAAGTGAATGATCATAAAGTGATTCTTTAAGGTCTTTGTTGTCATAATATTCAATTTTTGTATCAACAAAAGAGAGATTACCAGTTTCTTTTATATACATTGAAAGAATAAAGGGAAGCCATAACAGATCGTCCACCATTCTTGTTGGGAGTCCGGTTTCAGAGATGGGATGCCACCAATGCAGAACGGTTCCCTCTTCAAACTGATGTGCAGCGTGAAGTTTTAACTGGTTTTCAGTTCTTTTTGGATCAATCGGCAACCAGACTAAAGAGTCCTGAAGTTGATCTCTGAATCCAAATGCACCACTCTGCTGGTAGTAGGCTGTCCTTCCCCAAAGTCTGCCTGAAATCGCTTGATATCTCAACCATTTGTTCACAAGCAAATTCATTGAACTGTCGGGAGTTTCAATTTCAAGAGTTGATAACATTCCCTGCCACATCTCTTGAACAGCTTTAAGCGCTGAATCAACTTCGACGGGATTACTGTATTTTTTCATCTTGCCTTCGATCTCTGAAAGCTCTTTAACCAAACCAAGATGGTAAATTACAGTATCTTCCTGCCCGGCTTCAATTACTAATTCATTTTGTAAACAGGCAATTGGATCGTTCCACGACCCTGTCTGTTGTTTCAATTCTGTTCCATGCAGTGCAGCAGGATGAATCAGATCGCCATAGTTCCCAATAAAATTCTCTTTTTCAGATTCGTAAGAAACAACTTTTTTGTTGACTCCAAAAAATCCGTGATATTGATAATCTATGTTCCAGTGCCCACGGTCTCCAAGTGGGATTTCCCACAGTCGTTTGGTACCGTGCATGTAATTGCCTTTGTTATTAAAGGCGGTTTCAATAAAAGTTTTATGGAATTCACGGTGAAAATCAGCCGATGAACCCAAACACCATTCAAAATATGTGAAAAGAATTAAAGAAACTTTTTTACCTGAATTGTTGATGAACTTTACTTTCCATACTTCGAGTGTATCGTTTAATGGAACAAAAACAGTCATCTCAATTCTGATTCCTTTGTATTCTGAAGTGAAGACAGTGTAACCAAAACCGTATCTGCACTCATAAAAATCCAAGGGAGTTTTAACGGGCATAAATGTGGGACTCCACACTTCACCTGTTTCATTATTTTTAACATAAAGATATTTGCCCCAGTTATCCTGTATCAGGTCCTGATGCCAGCGATTTACCCTGTTAAACTCTGAATGAGTAAGCCAGCTAAATCCGCCTCCGGTCTGCGAGATCACAAGCCCGTAATCACCATTCGATATGACATTCACCCATGGTTTCGGTGTATCATATCGTTTTATTACATATTCATTGCCGTCGGCTGAAAAATATCCATATTTAGTTTCAAATAATCTTTCCAAGGTCTCTTTCCATATTTATTTAAAGTGTAAAATTAACCACAGAGCACACATAGGGCACAGAGTCAGTTTTCAGGTGCTAAATTTTTCGAGTATTAACGATCGTCGTAAGACATGTGCGTCAATCTGTCTAATCCGCGTCCTCTTCTCTTCCTCGGTGAGCTCTGTGCGCTCTGTGGTTTATAAAGTATTACAATTTACAATACTACTTCATCAGGATCATTTTTTTCGTAGCGTTGAAATTACCTGCACTTATGGTATAATAGTAGATACCACTTGCAAGATTGGTCGCATTGAAATCCAATGTGTATTTACCCGATTCAAATTCACCATTAGCGAGTGTTGCAACTTCTTTTCCAAGAACATTGAATACTCTTACTGTAACAAACGATTTGGTTGGTACAGCAAATGAAATGGTGGTTGACGGGTTAAATGGATTTGGATAGTTCTGATCGAGTGCATAGTCTGCAACTACATTACTGACTTCAACTACACTTGAGTAAGCAAATTCACCATTAAGATCAATTTGTTTTAATCTGTAATAGAGACTGCCTGTTACTTCTCTATCGATGTAGCTGTAGTTTGTTCTGTCGGTGGTTGTTCCTTTTCCTTCAACAAATGCAATTGCTGCAAAAGTAACTCCGTCGTTGCTTCTTTCAACCTGGAATCCGGAATTGTTGCTCTCGGATGCGGTTGACCAAGCAAGTGTAACATTACCATTAGAGGCTTCTGCAGTAAATGATGTTAACTCAACAGGAGTAGAAATGTTGGTCAGGTTAAGGGTTCTCATGTTTGGACCCCACTCACTGCCCCAGAAGGTTTTGTGGAATGTTCCTTTTTCTCCCCATGGCACCATTCCATTATGGTATCCATCAGGATCAAAAAGTACAAACATTACCTGGATGGTGGCTGGTACAGTTGTATATCCAAGAGCAGCAAGATCAATCATCAATTCTGCACTGTAACCATTATCGATTTGTGTGGTATCGTTAACAACTGTACCAACTGCTTTTACCCCAACTCCGGCACCAAAATTGGCTCCGGGGCCTTCATAAACCATATTAGGATCTGCACCACCCGCGTTGAAATAGAGTTTATACTCCTTATCAGCATTGGTTGCATCTTTAATCTTCATGAACAAGCCATCACCTTCCCAACTGTCACCAAAACGGCATACAGATTTATCAGTTGAGCTAAATCCGATATAGAGCTTGCTGCCGATTCTGAGAACTTTAAGGGGAGTTAAGGTTGTGTCTGTATAAGGACCTTTTACGAGAACAGTTGATGTTACTGTTTTCGCCATTGGAGGAGGCGTTGAAGTTGGTCCAAACATCAAATAATCAGTTTGATATTGCCAATCAGCTTCATTAAGTAATCCATCAACCACGATAGGAGCTGATGCAACTTTAACATCAAGTGCCGGAGGATCCATGAAGAAAACGAGTTCTCTCATTACAGGACCCCATTCACTGCCCCACCAGGTTTTGTAGAAAGTTCCCGGGGCAACCCATGGAATCATTCCATGATGATACATGTCAGGATCAAAAATGTTGATCATCACAGGAACGGATGTTACATTAGGACCATATCCAAGTGAATCAAGATAGATGAGAAGTTCGGCACTGTAACCGTTGTCAATCTGGGTAGTATCGTTAACGATTGTGTTGCTTCCCTTTAAACCTGCACCCATACCGGGAGCCTGTGCTTCATAAACCATATCAGAATTTATACCCGGCGCATTAAAATAAAGTTTGTACTCTTTGTCAACGCCATTCGCATCTTTGATTTTCATGAAAAGGCCATCACCTTCCCAACTGTCACCAAATCTGCATACATATTTGTCGTCACTCCAGAAACCGATGTAGAGTTTATTCCCCACTTTGAGGAATTTCATTTTTGTGAATGTTGTATCCACATAAGGTACCTGATTGGTAACATGAACTCCTCCGGTAACACCTTGCATCTGCATGGTGGACGGTGCGTTTGGTCCGAAGACCAAATATTCCTGGACACTGTTCCAGGCTGCTTCATTCATATTTCCATCAACTGTGATGGGTCCGGCGCTGAGATATGCCTCACGAGCCTTGGGATCGACATATTGCTGAGCGTATAGTGCCTGCACTGTTGAAAGCACAAATACTACTGCGATTAGCTTGTAAAAATTGCTTTTCACGGGATCTCCTGTTTTTTTGTTAATTAAAAAATGTAAACGGTTACACACCGTTAAATTAAACTATTTTTATTTAATAGTCAAGTAATATTTTTATATTTTTTAAGTTTTTTTACTTTTTTTTACATGTTATGACATCATTGTCTCTTTTTACCCTCTTTTTTATATTTTGCAGGATGATTTTTAGCAAAATTTGAGGATTCAGCTCGCTTTATTATTATACTGAATTCTTAATTGGAAAATTTATTAATGTAAATTTTACATGAATTTACATTCATTTTCGCAAATACTCAGGTTTTTATTCACTCTCCATTTATAAACAGGTTCATCGATGAAAAACAGACTTTTCTATTTTGGTTTTTCGCTTATTATGTTCACTAATTTTTATCTGAATGGTCAAATATTTTTTAGGGAAAATTTCGATAAACCGGACTCCTGGAAGATTAATGCCTCCGAAGGAGTTGAAGTATTATCCAAAAGTGACCAAGGAGTTTCAGGAGAGTGTATCAGTTTTGATGTTAACTTCACTCTTGGCAGCGGTTATGGCGGGATTTATGATTTGGTTGATGTTGAACTGCCGGAAAATTATCAGTTGACCTTTTGGGTAAAAGCAAAAGATATCCCCTCAAATAATTTTGAAATAAAACTTGTGGATCCTTCCGGTGACAATGTCTGGTGGATGAATAAAAAAGGATTTGACTTCCCCGGAGAGTGGACAAAAATTACCGTCCACAAACGCAACCTGAATTTTGCATGGGGTCCTCAGGGGGGTGGTGAAATTAAAAGAATTGGAAGAATTGAATTTATTGTCGCCTCAGTGAATGGAGGAAAAGGAACAATCTATTTGGATGATCTGAAAATTGAAAAACTTGATCCGCCATCCGCCCCTACTTCTGATCCTGTTGTCTCTTTTTCGGATGTTACACTAAAGAGCACAGGAAACCAATTATTTGATAAAAATCCGGAAACCTTTTGGAGTGGCGGAAAAGGAATAAAGAACTTTGAACTTAACATCGATTTCACCGGACACAAAGAGTTTGGTGGAATTGTGACCGATTGGGCAAACAACGACTTCCCCGCTAAATATATATTTGAAGGTTCAAATGATAAAATCAACTGGACAAAACTTTCTGAGTCAAAAGGTAAATCGGGTAAATCTTATATTGTAACCCCCGAAGCCCGTTACAGATATTTAAAAATGAAAATCCAAAACGATAACAAAAATGAACTCAGATTAAATGACATCGTTTTTAAAGACATCACTTTTGGAGACAATAACAACAACCTGTTTTATGAAATAGCCGCCGAAAGTCCAAAAGGAAGATTCCCCCGCTACACACTTAAACAACAAAACTATTTCACTGTGGTTGGTGTCTCGGGTGATGTGAAGGAAGGACTGCTTAATGAGGACGGTCTGCTTGAGACCGATAAACAATCTTTTTCCGTAGAGCCATTTCTTCACTTAAATGGAAAGTTTATAACCTGGCATGATGTTGAAATTTCTCACGCCCTACTCGACAACTATCTCCCCTTGCCATCAGTTACCTGGAAAGGAGACGGGTTTGAACTTAAAATTTTGGCTTTCGCTTCAGGTGAACCGGGCAGTTCAATACTCTATTCAGGATATGAAATAACCAACACCGGGAACAAAGATTTATCAGGCAATTTTTTCCTTGCATTACGACCATTTCAAGTTAATCCACCCTGGCAAGACCTTAACTTCTATGGTGGAACTGCAAAGGTTGAAACGATTGAATTCAAAAACAATTTTGTTCTTGTAAACAATAAAACAACCGTAATCCCTCTTGATAAATCAGACAACTTTGGTGCTCTCCCCTTTGTTGAGGGAGATATCACTTCGTTTCTGGCAGAAAATAGACTGCCTGAATCGAAATCAATAACAGATAATCAGGCTCTTGGGTCAGGCGCATTTTCATTTAATCTTTATCTGAAACCGGGCGAAATAAAGTACATCCCATTTGCAATCCCTCAGTATCAGAATATTCAACCTGATTCTGTTTTGAAACAAAATTTGAATTCATATCTCTTTGATGTGGAATACACTAAAACCAAAGATTTCTGGGTGAAAAAGCTGGATCATGTAAAGTGGACAGTCCCCGCTGAACTGCAGCAAGTATTTAATACAGTAAAAAGCAATATGGCTTATGTCCTTATCAATCGGGATAATGTTGGTATTCAACCGGGCTCCCGCTCCTATGAAAGATCATGGATCAGGGATGGAGCACTAACCTCAGCCGCACTGCTTAAAATGGGGCTAAAGGAGGAAGTGAAGGAGTTTGCAGAGTGGTATGCAAAATATCTCTACAAAAACGGAAAAGTGCCGTGTGTTGTTGATAAAAGAGGACCCGATCCCGTTCCTGAAAATGACAGCAATGGTGAGTTTATTTACTTAATCTACCAGTATTACAGATATACAGGTGACAAAGAATTTATTAAAAACCTCTTCCCAAAAGTGGAACAGGCAGTTGGCTTTATCCGGCACATGATATCGGAAAGAAGTACCCCTCACTACAGAGATAATAAAAATGATTCCATAAGATCGCTATACGGTCTGGTACCCGAATCTATCAGTCATGAAGGTTACTCCGACAAAGCTATGCACTCTTACTGGGACAATTTTTTCACCCTCCTTGGTCTAAAAGATGCCGTCACCATGGCAAAACTTCTCGGGAAAGACGAACTGACAAAATCATACACTGCAACCCGCGATTCATTTGAAACAAATCTTTATAACTCAATTCGCCTCGCAATTAAAAGAACAGGAATTGATTATATCCCCGGTTGTGCCGAAAAAGGTGACTTTGACGCCACTTCCACAACTATCGCTGTGTATCCGGGTGGTGAGATCCATAATCTCCCCCAACCTTACCTTGATAATACTTTCAAAAAATATTATCAGTTCTTTAAAGATCGCAGAGATGGAAAACTTAAGTGGAATGAATATACTCCCTATGAAGTGAGAACAATTGGAACATTTAATTTCAGCGGACAGACCGATATTGCCTGGGAATTAATACAGTTTTTTACGAAAGATCAAAGACCACAAGGATGGAATCACTGGGCAGAGGTTGTTACCCGCGATTACAGATTTGCCCGATTTGTTGGAGATATGCCCCACACATGGTGTGGATCTGATTTTATAAATGCTATCAGAGCAATGGTAATCCACGAAAGAGAATCCGACAATTCACTCTTGATCGCCCCCGGTTTCCCCGATGCCTGGTATGAGTTTGAAGAGGGATTTTCATTCACTAATCTGCCAACTTATTATGGTGAAGTCAGTTATGAGATTAAAAAGAAAGGTATCGAGGCAAATATTTATATTTCAGGTGATGTAAAAATTCCGGAGGGTGGAATAAGATTTGTGGTCCCAAAAAAATTCCGGAAGGAAAGAATTGAACTTAACGACAAACATATTGAACCGGGATTATCAGGCGAGGTGATTATAAACTCACTTCCGGCAAAGGTTGAACTAATTTACTGGAAATAGACCAAAATGTATTAATAGTTTATATATTCCATATCCGATAGCACTATATATAGCTATCTTGATGAGAAATTTAAAAATCCCTGCTGCACTTTTGAGTAGAAGTATGCCGATGAGGATTATGACCAAAAGTCCTATTATGTCCATGATTTAATTATCTTTTGTTTTTGATTATTGACTGAAGTTTATAAAACAGGAAAATTTCACCGTTAATATGCAAATTAACTCATATTAACCACCAACTTCGTAATTTGAGTTTGATATTTCTCAAATTTGAGGTGCAAAATGCTCCGACCCGTTTTATCTTTATTCTTTCTTGTTTTGCTTTTGGCACTTCCAACAGTTGCGCAATCCCCCCATCCAAATGCCATGAATGTCCCTTCGGGAATCGATTCAAAATTTAGATCCGATCCTGAAAAGAATTTAACTGAATTTGTTAATACCATTCTCAAAGGAATCACTTCAGACGAAGAGAAAATCAGAATTCTTCACGACTGGACTGCCCTGAACATCCGCTACGATGTTGAGGGTTATTTTGGGAACAGTAAAATTGTTTACAACACTTTTGATGTTATTAAAACAGGAAAATCTGTCTGTGAAGGTTATTGTAATGTGCTTGAAGTGCTGCTCACCACCGCAGGAATCGAGAATAAAAAAGTCCCGGGCTACGCCCGTGGGTATGGATTTGATATTTTTGCCGGAAATGAAAAATTTGAATCAAACCATGCATGGACTGCAGTAAAACTGAACGGGAAATGGGAGTTGATTGATGTAACATGGAATTCGGGATTCATCGATGGAATTAGATTTGTATCCAACTACTCCCTTGGTTATTTTCTGATATCCCCACAAAAATTTGTTTATACCCATTTCCCTGAAAATTCTGATTGGCAATTGTTATCCCCTCCCCACTCTTTTGAAGAGTTTAGTAACATGCCCTACCTTTCAGACCGGTTTTTTGCCCTGGGTCTTGATCTGATCAATAAACCTGCAAGAATTCTTGATGCCGGAGCAGAATTTAAACTTGATATCTCCATCCCCAACGGAATTCTCTTAATAGCAAAACTTGAAGATCTGGAAGAGAACAGTTATGACAAGGCCACCATCACTCAAAGAGTTGGTGAAAAAGGAACCGTCTATATCGTTTTTCCAAAAAAAGGTAATTATGTCCTTACACTCTTTGCAAAACATAAAGACGAAACGGGTAGTTATTCGGGAGTTGCAGATTTTGGACTAAAAGCCTCTGCCGGTAGTGATGCAAAATTTCCCATGCTTTTCAAAAAATTTATGGAATTTGGATGCCGACTCATTTCACCCCTCACAAAACCATTTAAAATGGGACCGGATCAAATGGTTGATTTTGAGTTCTACGCTCCCGTTGAAGAGGTGGGTGTTGAGTGTGATGAGCTGATAACCATGCTCACAAAAAATGCCGCTGGTAACTTTGCAGGTAAAGTAAAAATTACAAGTTACCCCGTCAGAGTTTTTATGAAAACTGGCGACAGGTTGCAATTCTTCTGTAGCTGGGAGTAATGGTAATTTTTATTGCGATTTTTTTCGTTGCGATTTTTTTCGCAATCAATTCATAAGTTGATGATCAATCATGATTAATAATTATGCCCTTATTGTTTTTGGGGATTGGACAGATGTTACCACTCCCCAATTCGCCTCTCGATAAGCCATTTACTGAACATTGGATCATCAATCTCATACTTCGAATCAATCTTGATTACCATACCTTTTTCTTCAAGTTTTTTAAGGGCACTGAATGTTGTGCTGTTCGCCCCCAAATTATACTTTTGTCGAAAGGCTTCAGAAAGTGGTAGTAATTCCCCCTCGACAAGTCCAAGCATAATTTTTTGTTCGGTTTTTGTTAAAGTTGTCCACAGTCTTTCAAAATCATTATCGTGAATTTCCACCAGCTCAGCCATGGCAGCTTGGACCGGTGCCTGATTGCCTCTTTGTTTTGAAATGACTTCCCATACACCAAATGCAAGGCATTGAGTGTAATAAGGGTGTGAGTTGGTGACTTTAATAATTTCTTCTGATATTGCAGGCGCATTGTCAGTTATTTCAATAAATCGGGAGATTAAAAACTCCATAAATTCTTCTTTTGGGATTTTACCGATCGGCATCAAAAATCCAAAATTATAAAAAGGAGATTTCTTTTTCTCAAAAATCTCTCTCATCATTGACTCTTTGCTGCCAAGAAATACAAAATTTACTTTTTTATGATGCTGAATTATTGCCCGCAGTTTCTGTTCAAGCCAGGTATCCAGTCTTTTTATTTCTTGAAACTCATCAATTATCACAATTAATTTGTTGTCGTCGGAACTGATGTCCTCCAACAGCCTTAGAACATCCTCTATCACAACCTCGGGTGCACTTTGAGGATGAAATGTTATGTCAATATTGTTGGTTTGAACATTCAGGGTTATAGCAGGGGTTATCTTAAAATTCTTTAAATATTGTTGAAATTTTTTGTAAGGATAAAGTTTATGTACCTTTTTTAGCAACTGTGCCGCGAAATCATTTGTGGAAGTTATCAGTTGCATATCCAAATAAATTACGGGACGGTCCATTTTTCGCACAGTCTTTAGTATAAGACTTGTTTTCCCAAATCTTCTTGGACTGATTATTATCAAATGGTTTTTGCTTTCCAAAACCGAATTGATACGGGCAATTTCTGCTATTCTGTTAGTGAAATGTTCACCATCAACTACGCTGCCAAACTTAAAAGGGTTCATTTTGATTCCGATATTTTTCGTTGCGATTTATTTCGCAATATACTAAAAAGTTGATGATCCAGCCAAATTAATTTCTTGAGATGTAAACAAAAGTGCAGACTTCGGAAGAAAATGGATTGACCCAAATAATGATTAAAAAAGACAACGAAGAAATCGATTTGTCAGAATCTGATGGTAAAATTATAAAAAAGGCTGCCCCTTTCGAGACAGCCATTATAAATTAGATATTGATTTCAGATTCCTGTTCCTCCGACTGAATTCAGAGTTTATCGGTACAGTACGCTACTCTGCTACTTCGATACTCTGCTACTTAAGAAACAAAGCTTTCATCGTTTTAGTGTAACTTGTGCTCGTAAGTTCGAGCGATTGAGCACTCAAACGGAAAATATAAACACCGGAAGAGAACTTCGTTCCATTGAATCTTTTTTCGTACATGCCCTTTTCCATCTCACCGGAGACAAGTTCTGCAACCTTTTGTCCTGCAATGTTGTAAACATCCAGGGTTACATTGCTTCTCTCTTTGAGGGAGAATTTTATCACTGTCTAAGGATTAAATGGATTGGGATAGTTGTTGTATAGAGTATAGTCATATTCAATTCCTTCAGATTTTGTTCCACTTACCTGAGGTTTGTTCATTGGACCATTTCCTGATGTTGAATTATTTGACACTTCACTAAACAACAGGTTTGCTGATTTTGTGTATTCAGATGTCGGGAAATTACTGTTCAGATAAGTAAGTATAGGGGTAACCATTCCAACTGTATCAATTAGTCCTGACGATTTGTATTTCTCTTCAAGAAGATTGTTGTAAATCATCATTACTTCTTCACTGTTGTCACCTGCTCCATACATCTTATTGTTTCCTGCATTCAGGATTTCCTGTTTGTATGTATCCATGTTTTCAGTGTCAATATTCATTAAGAGTCTTGTGGTAAACTTAAAGAGACCACCCACATTTCTTATTGAAAGCAGATTACTTTTTAATTCACTCATATTGACATACTCATAACATTGAGGAATTAAACTGATAGCAGATTTTTTGTATCTGACATCAGCAGTTCCGTTTATGATATCTGTAAGAACAACAAGAGCATCACGAAGTTGTCCTTGGACAATCATTCTTTTGACATCTTTTATCAGAGTCTTAATACTGTCAGGGTCTCCGCCACTTTCCATCTGCTTCGGTGATGAAGAACCACCACTCAACATATTTGGATTCAGCCATATCCCTGAACAATCAGAATTGAAGCCATCTGTATTTACGGTTATTCCACTGCCTAAAATTATTCTGAATTCACTTGGGTCTGTTGTTCCCCAATCATTACCATAAGCATCTATTTCGTAATCCAACCCCGGAGTTTCATTTACTGTCCGGAGACTTGTTGTATCAGCATAAAAACAATTTCCACCAATATAGTTTTCTTTACTGTCAATCATCCCAAGAATTGGAGTCGAATTAACTGCGTAAATTGAAGTACCATTTAGATAGAATCTGTTATTACCAACTGTATCTGCAGTTTTAAGTAACCTCGGTGCAGAACCCGTGTATGCCCTTAAGGCGTGCTCAGTAATATTTGTAAACAAGTTATTATGTAGCCTTGGTTTGGATCCAACCATTGTAATTCCCCACAACTGACTGTCTTCGAAGGAAGAATTCCTGATCACGGTGTTATCAGAACCATAGTTGTAACTGTAGTACAAACTTATTCCGGTATGCGTATTTTCTGTCGATACCCCATCAATTGTGTCTCCGGGGCTAACATGACTGTATATACCACAACTGGCATTCTTTATTATCGCATTACTGATTTTCAGAGGAGTTCTGTAAGCAAATATTCCGTTACCGGCTGACCAGTGTTTTGCAACAAAGTCAAATTCCACTTTGTTGGTTGGTGTACCTTTAACCTCAAGTTGGCCATCCAGGATCAGTAGTTTGCCTGACTACATAAAAGTCAAGTTGGCACCGGCATTTACAGTCAACTTAACATTCTGAGGAACTACAAGAGTAGTATCAACAGTATTTGAGCCTGATCTGATTGTTTCATTTGCTACAAGTGTTCCACCGGTTTGAACTGTTGGTTCAATCTTTAGGAGTGTACCATGCCCTGCTTTAAGGAAAAGGGTAACCCATCCATCATTGGTTGTGTAATAAACTGAATCTGACTTAAGGTCGGTAACTGTATAATTCCTGAATGTTGTATCCATATTGAGCCGAAATGAAATATTCCTGTCTGAATTATCGGTGGTAAGATCGTCTAAATCAGGTTCCTGAATATTACATCTTCTGTTAACCAGGTAAATATATTTTGCATCAACAATCTTTCCTGCAGGAGGATTAAGTTCATTAAAATAGCCGATTTCTACATACTTATTTACATCCGGTGGGTAAAAAGTGCCCGGATATTGTGTATATACTTCAGATATCCAATCTATCGTATAATCTTCAGCACTGTGCCAGCTAATTGCATCAAGCCAGTTTAATCCAAGAATTTTATTCTCAATTTTCCTGGTATCGTCAATTAGGGCTTTTGTTGCGTAATATCTGTAGTTTGGTACTTGAGCATTACACGGGTTTTGAACCAGTCCCTCTCCATCGGTACCCAAATAGGGATTTTGGAATTCATCAAAAATTCCAAAGGTATTCCATACAGTTTTATTTGGTTCCGGTTCTGCATTCCAAGTAGGAGTCATATATATCATAAATCCTTTGGCTCCGTAAGCGAGTGCCATGTTTCCCTGAACAAATATTTCATCTCTTGTTGGTGCTCTCCTCATACTTGTCGCATTCGGGACTATACTAAACTGACCACCGGAATTATATACCACATGCTCAGCATGAACTTGTAAAATATATATCAGAGGGATGTCATTGGTAAGTTGGGTATCAAATTTTTTAGCTGCTCTTATTGCAGGGCGTAGTCCTAAAAACTGATAAGAGAGGGTATCTGGATCATCACCGATGAATCGGAAATTCACCAACTCCTCAAGTGCAGTTTGAACATCTGACTGGGTTGTATCAACCTCTTGTCTGAAAGGATAAACATTATAGAGAAGATATTTTCTCTTATATTCTTCATCTGTTGCGGATTTCCCGTATTGTTGGTCAAACCGCATTCCTCATTCGGCGTGAGGACCTACTGCCCCATTTAATTCCATGGCAGTTGTACTTCCAGCAAGTGTTGACCATACCAAATCATTTATGTGTGAGAATGCTTCCGTTGCAAGAAGAGGTGGTTCATCCACATACATGCTGTGCAGGGCTGAACCCGCATTTTGATATTTAGTTGTAATTTGAGTACTAAAATCAGGTGGTGCGATCGGATTGGATTTGAGAGTAGGATTAAACATTCTGTCGTAGAATTCATTAAACATAATCATTCTATCACAGTAAATTGTTGCTTCCCCTGTTCAAACTGCATAATAAGCAATATTTGTATCTCCGGGTACCTTAAAAGCAGGAGTAGTGATCCATCTATAAGTTCCGGCAGAGTCCATCAACTGTCCGGCTGTTACCTTATAAGCAGCAGACAAAAAATTAGTCTCTATCCCCTCTGTAAAGTTTGGCTCTTCAATGGTCATATTTGAGTTGTATGGTCTCTGGTATAATGCATCGCCGGCAATTACATAAATCGATAAAACCACAGCATGTGGATCAACTTCTTTTTCAAGCTCATTTGCATCTCCCCTAATGAAAAATGACAACTGATAAGTTGTATCAGCATGGGGGAAATGCCCTGCTTCAATGTTGCCATAGAACATCGTGCCACCCCTTGTATGATTGTCCTCTTCTGAAGCATATCTGACTAGACTCTCGCCCAAAGGTGGGACATCATCAAATTCGTCATTGCCTGTCAATTGGGGACTTCCAGCCGGTTGTTTTGTTGGTTCCATCGCCCAACGGGAGGACATATCGGTAGTCCCAAAACCATAGTTTTTCTGATCCGGGTTCCATGTCATATCCCAATAGCCCCCGATTTGATGTCCAAATTTGTCGGGATTGTTCCCTGTTGCCTTTACATATCTCCCCGGATCAAATGGTCCATCACCATTTCCATCCCAACCAAAGTCCATGTCAAGGAATTTGATATTACCGTAAGTGGAATTAAGTGATGGGTACGATTTGATAAATCCGAAATCACTGACGATGTTGGTCAATCCCAAATTTACTAAGGAAGGGTAATAAAAGCTTTTTAAAAGCATACTATCCACATAGGCTTGTGAACTACAATTATGTTCTTGCCTTGCATGCTTTGGATAGACCGCAAAGTCCCAAAATGACATGTAAGGGAAGTAGTCCTTTCCCGGAACTCCTGAATTTTGGCTAAAAGATACCGAAGTTAGAATTAAGATTGTAATTATTATTAATCTTTTCATTGAAATTTTCTCCAGAATTATTTATTCTACTTATTTTGTTAAAACTATCTTCACACTTTTTTTATTTCCTTTTTTATTCATAAATGCTCCTTCATTTGTTTGTAAATCAGTTGATTTAAGTAACATATCAAGTATATAAACCCCTGATGATATGTTCAATTCTCTGAAATCAATCTTCTCGGTTCTTTTACCGGCTGTAACTTCAATTCCCTTTTTTATCAGTTCCCTTCCTGTGGTGTTATATAATCTTAATTCTGCATACCCGCTGTAATTTCCTGCTATTTCAACAGTTATCTCTCCCATTGTTGGATTTGGGTACGCTTTTAGTGTAATTTCTTCTTTTTCCGCATTTTCTACTTCATCATCTTCAATAGCCATGGCAACTCTTTCTCCAGCCATGATGTAGAATGTTCCTTGTGCAGCTCCGGGTTCACCGTGAGTACCAATTCCAATATCGTCAAGTCCGTCACCGTTTACATCTCCAACCCGTTCAATTATATTTGTAGGCCCTGAATAATATTTGATTGGCGTGTCATCCGGTTTATGATTTCCTCCTAGGAAAAGTCTTCCTCCACTATAGGACAATGATGTTAAAAAATCTCCATAGCCATCCCCATTAACATCCCCAATCGAGCGACTATAAGTCCATCCCTCATTTTGTGTATTAAAACCTTCTTCCGGAGTAATATTCACATCTCTTGTTCCGTAGCTGATTCCTATCCGATACCAATATGGATATTTGTTCTGTCCATCGTGAGTTAACAAATCAGCTTTTCCATCTTTATTTATATCCTGAATAATGTTGTTATTGCCTACAAGTTGAAAGGACTCCAAGAAATTCACGGTATCTTCGAATGAAAAATCAGCTCTTCCAAACACAAATCTTCTCAGGTCAAAGTTTACTGGAATTGAAGGACTGTTGAGTAAAAAAGTCAAATCAGTTCTACCATCTCCATCCAGGTCTCCGTGGGTTATATCTACACCTTGTATAGCCTCATCTGGATAGTAAGTTACTATTTGATCCGGGATCGAATCCATTTCCGGTGAGGAATTGTATATCAGAAAAGCACTTTTACGATCAAACATTTCATAGGCTCTTACGATCAATTCTTCATATCCATCTCCATTGAAATCTACCGGCCAGTCTCCTCCAATAAACTTGAAAGAACCCACTGAATTATCCGGAGCTCTAAAGGTGAAATCGGGGATTGTATCCATGTTCGGACCCCCAAGATATATATTAAGTACTAAGGGCTTCAAATTAAATGTAGTAATAATCAAATCTCTATATCCATCCCTGTTAAAGTCACAAGCACTGATGGTGTTAGATATGGAGCCCTTAAATGCAACTTCGAAGACAGGATTGGGGCTGATTGGGTTTCCCCCATAGAAAAGCAAGGCTTTTGCATCATAACCCCAAGTGGAAGGATATGTGACAAGTACAAAATCATCGCGACCATCATCATTCTGGTCACCCATGAAGATGACAGTCCGTGGTGCGTATATATCATTCCTCGCAAATATAATCGAATCAAACTGGGCTTTAACTTCCGTTGACATTGTTAACAAAAGAAGAAGCAATCCAGATAATGGCACAAATCGAAACGGGTTTAGTTTTAATTTAAACATAGAATTTCCTCACACAAAGTTTGTGTTGATGGATCAAAAAAGGAAGATTTAGAATGAAAAGTTTGTGGAAGGTACAAAAAAGTTGGATATCCCAAATTAAAAGCGGAACTAATGATAAGAGAAGACAGGAAGTTACAAACTGACAGATCAGTTTCTATTTCTCTTGTTTGAGAAAAGGAGACTTCTCTACAAGTTACAGGATTATAAAAGCTACAAACGACATTCCACCAAAGCATCATGCCCTCATAGGCTCCGAAATCAACGATTTATGGAGTCAACTATTAAAAAATATTGTTTCCGGGTATTAAAGTATGAATATTCAATTTATTAAACAAATTTAAAAATGCTTTTTTAAGAAAATTTTTTGGGTGTTGAAAAAAAGAGTCAACAAATGCTACGAATATTTATCCCGCTCTGCGGGAATTGGTCAAGGTAAGTGTGTCATCGATTGCTACGAATATATATCCCGCTCTGCGGGAACTTTTGTAACTTTTTTATAAAAAACATCCGTGAAAATCTGTGTTAAATCTCCCAAAGGGATGCCTTCGGCATGTGTCATCCGTGGAACTATTCCTCTTACGGTTGATCACTCAACTGACGGCAATCGGGACGATTACCACTCCTCACACTCACGCTAAAAATTTGTTCGACAATTATGCACCCAATTTTAATTCCCGAAACCACAATCAATAATTTTGCAGGTGAGCTATTTTTCATAAATTGTACACTTTAAAATTCTGAATTGAGATAATGGAAAAATTTGTAAGATTTAATGATAAACTACAAGAAATAGCCGGTACAACAGCATCGGTGCTTTCGTTGATTTTGGTGTTGCTTGTCTCGGCGGATGTTGCAGGAAGATATCTTTTTAATACAGGCAGTGTTGCGGCCCAGGAACTTGAATGGCATATTTTTGCAGTCATATTTCTCCTTGCAGCAGGTTACACAATGAAACACGATGAACATGTAAAGGTGGATGTGCTTTACACAAAATTTTCACCAAAGAGGAAACTTTTGACCAATATCTTTGGCACCATTTTTATGCTTTTCCCCTTTTGTCTTTTTATCATCTATTATTCAATCGAATTTTTTCTTGCCTCACTTGATATGCACGAATCTTCACCTGATCCGGGAGGTCTGCCTGCCCGTTATCTACTAAAATTGATGATCCCAATTGGATTTACCCTCTTGCTCTTGCAAGGGATTTCTTTCCTTTATAACACAATTCAAGAATACAAAAAATTGAAAGAGAGTGTATAATGGAAGAATTTGTACCTCTGATATTTTTTGCAGTAATAATCATCTCTCTACTGATGGGTTATCCTGTGGCATTCACCCTTGGTGGAGTCTCAATAATTTTTGGTACACTGATGCTTGGACCGGAATTTCTCTCTCTGCTCCCCCTGAGAATCTGGGGAGTGATGTCGAATTTTGTCCTGATTGCAGTACCACTTTTTGTTTTTATGGGCGTGATGTTTGAAAAATCGGGAATCGCCGAGGAGTTATTGGAAACTATGGCTCTTATATTCGGGAAATTTCGAGGGGGACTTGCAATTGGAGTACTGCTTGTTGGGGCGCTTCTTGGTGCATCCACTGGAATCGTTGGTGCAACAGTTGTAACAATGGGTGTTCTTTCACTCCCCGTTATGCTCAAAAGAGGTTGTTCCCCTCAGGATTCCTGTGGAATTATTGGTGCATCAGGAACATTGGGACAGATAATTCCACCAAGCCTTATTCTTGTACTTCTCGGAAGTGTTGTTAACCTGCCCGTCGGTGACCTCTTCATGGCAGCAGTAATTCCGGGTTTCATCCTGGTATTTTTATTTTTCCTCTGGATTGTGATTTTGAATTTTATCAAACCCTCTGCGTTCCCTCCAATGCCTGAGGCGGAACTTGTGGAATTCAGAAAAGGGAGAATGAAAAAGATTTTTACTGCGTTTTTTCTCCCCGGTATCCTGGTTTTTCTTGTGCTCGGTACTATTTTTCTTGGACTGGCATCCCCCACAGAAGCTGCAGGAATAGGGGCACTTGGTGCAATTGGTTTAGCGGCACTTCGGAAAAACCTGAATATGGAAAACCTGAAGTATGTGATGAAAAAAACAGTGACCATTACAACGATGGCTTTAATCATCCTTGTGGGTGCCACTGCTTTTTCACTGGTTTTTAGAGAACTTGAAGGAGATGTTATCCTTACTGACATCATAATGGCTTCAGAAATTTCGCCCGGAATTTTCCTTTTCCTTGTAATGTTGATAATTTTCTTTGCAGGATTTCTGATCGATTTTATCGAGATAATTTTTATAATCGTGCCGATCGTTGATCCAATTTTCCGCCATTTTGGAATGGATATGATGTGGATAGCAATCCTGATTGCAATGAATCTTCAAACCTCATTCCTGACACCACCATTTGGTTTTACCCTCTTTTATTTAAAAGGAGTGGCACCACCGGAGGTAAGAACCCTTGATATGTATAAAGGAATGATCCCTTATATCATCATTCAGCTTCTTGCGTTGACTCTTGTTGTGACTTTCCCCGGGATTGTAAGATTACTTTAAAATGACAAATTAATTTTCAATTCTTCTACCCATACAGCACCCCATCCGGGGCGAAGTTTGATTGATTAATTATTCTCCGCGAAAATCCGTTTAATCTGCGTGTATCTGCGTCCCCTCTATCCGCGAAAATCCGTGATCAATCCGTGGCATCCGTGGAACTGTCCTTCCTCTCTGCGAAAATCCGTTTAATCTGCGTGTATCTGTTCGCCGAGGCGAATCTGCGTCCCCAAAAAATTATCGCATTATTGCATTCACAAAAACATATCCGCATCTTTATTTTTCACTTTGTAAAGGTGTGGTGCAAAAGGCTCTATATGACAGAGGACATCTGATACATTAGGATACATCTCTTTTATGGAATCCTTCACCCAATGAGCAATTTCATGGCCATCATGAACAGAAATATCACCATCCACAATTACATGCATATCGATGTAATATTCAAATCCCATTTTTCGCACAAAACATTTTTCTATATCCCTTACACCTTTTACTTTTTTTGCACAGACCTTTATCTTCTCCCTGAATTCCTCGGGGGGAGCAGTATCGAGTATCTCCCTAAGTGCGGGCATAAAAAGGGAAATGGCATTGTAAACAATTATGAATGACGCAAAAAGAGCTGCATAATCGTCACTTTGTTCATAACCCTCTCCCCCAATCAAGGCAATCGAAATTCCGATAAATGCTGCGGCAGATGTAATGGCATCACTTCTGTGGTGCCAGGCATCGTTTTTCACTGCCACACTCCCCAATCCCTCTCCAACTACAATTATCTTCCGGAAAAGCACTTCCTTAACAAAAATTACAGCTACGAGCACTATAAGTGTATAAGGAGCCGGTGCATGGTGTGGAGTGATTATTTCATGAAGAGCCTGAACAATGATTACTATCGCCGCCGCCACAAGCATCAATGCAACAAACATCCCGGCAAGTGGTTCTGCCTTTCCATGACCGTATGGGTGATCTGCATCCTTTGGACGGGAAGCATATTTAAGCCCCGCAAGTACGATGGTTGAAGTGAAAATATCTGAAAGGGATTCAATTGCATCTGCTACAAGAGCATAAGAATTACCAAGAATTCCCGCAGTTCCTTTGATTATCACAAGGACAAACGAAACAAGTATCCCAATGAATGTGGTTTTCATCCCCTTTCGGGAAGATTTTTCCAAATTACTTATTTTTTTTGTCATCAAACCTTCTTCTCAATCAGAACCACTTTATATGCCCTGATTTGTTCTTTTTTGAAAAACATGGGCTGAATAGCCTGATTGTAGGATGTTAATATTACGATCCCAGGGATGTCTTTTGATTCCGTATAAATTTTTAATGCACCTTTCGTTTTGTCATAAAGAGCAACCACGAGATCACCATCCTTTAATTTGCCATAAAGACTAACCAATACATAATCTCCCGGATTCACCATTGGCATCATGCTGTAACCAAATTCTTCATCAATTTTCAGATAAAAGTGGGTGTCGGGATCATACTCAAGGTTTTTAAATTCGTTGAGTTCACTCCAGTCTTGAACATCAGCTTTACCAGCCGGAACAGTTCCCAAAACACGGAACATCTTCTCTTTTGTCGCTTTTATACCGTAAGGTTTTTCTTTCGGGTTTTTATCTGTACCAGTTAATAGCCAATCAATGTCACAGCCCATATCGGATAGTTTTATCAGAAGCTCTGAACCAGGGGAGATTTTGCCCGAAAGATAGGAATTCAGAGTCTGGGGCGACATATCAAGAGAACCGGCAAAGTCTTTTAACCTGTCAGTTTTGGAATATGCAAATTCTCTCAGCCTTTTGGCAATAAATATTTTTTCTTTCATTTCAATTTTAAACTTGACTTATATAAGCTTTTTATCTTAGTTTAGCAGCGTGATAAGTTAATTATTTTATTTTTTGTAAGATTAACATCTTAAATGTAACACATTTTAAACAAATAACAATATCCAAAATAGTAAAAGTGAGGAGAATATGGATACACTTCCGGGAAAGAATTTTGAAGAACTGCGAAACCTTGGTTTAATAGATGAATCAGGTTACCGCAACTTTAAGATCAAACAAAAATTTGACGAATTAAAAAATCAGGGGTTAAAAACCAGCATCATAAAGGAAATTCTTGCTGATGAGTTTTCTCTCTCCCCTGAATCAATCCACGGTATCTATTACAGAAAAAAGGAGAAATACAGGTTTGTGAATTGAAATATGGATAAGGCTGCTCATCGACCTGGGCAGCTTTTTTTTTGACTGAACAAAAAAAGAGGCAACCTCTTTCGAAGCAGCCTCTCTCTGCGAACAATTAATTAGTATTGAACTAAACTTTTTTGACTTCTATCTTCTTTACAGGCATTGATTCTTTGTCAGAAGATGTTTTCCCTTTTTCACCTGTTACAGGGCATTCCGTTTTATCTCCTGAATAAGGACATTCACCCTTTTTCCCTGTATAGGGGCATTCAGAGCTTCCTGCTTCTTTTTTCACCTTGTTCGAAGCACCCTTTTTCCCGGTATAAGGACAAGTTGCTGTCTTCTCTCCGGTAAGATACGGACACTCTTGTTTTTTTACTTCCTTCTTAGGATCACCATTGTTACCTGCCAGTGTGGTGTGTCCCGTCCAGGAAAAACCCAAAATAAAAGCTGCAACAAAAGATGCATATACAAACAATCTCATTATAACCTCCATGCTTTATTATTACGAACCATTATTATCAAACACAAGTTCCCAAAAGCCTCAACTCACTCAAGTTCTAAGGTTCTAAAGTTCTAAGGTTCTAAGGTTCTAAAGTTCTAAGGTTCTAAGGTTCTAAAGTTCTAAAGTTCTAAGGTTCTAAAGTTCTAAAGTTCTAAAGTTCTAAAGTTCTAAAGTTCTAAGGTTCTGAGCTTCCGAAGTTCCGGGGTTCCAAATTATTTACTAATTTTGTCCTTTAACTTTTTTAGATTCAGCAATAAAATTGTGGACGATCTTCTTAAATATTCTCTTCTCCTCATAACAGGTTTTTTTACCGGCATACTTAATATTATGGCAGGCGGTGGCTCCATACTTACACTTCCGGCTTTAATCTACATAGGACTCGATCCAAACCTTGCCAACGGCACAAATCGTATTTTCATTCTGATGCAAAACCTCACTGCCGTGGTGGCTTTCTCTAATGAGAAGATGAGTTATTTTAAGGAATCATTTCGACTTGCCATCTTCACAATTCCGGGAGCGATTATTGGTGCTTTTGCCGCAGTAAAAGTGGATGGAGATGTATTTGTAAAGATTTTGGGTGTGGTAACAATTATTTTATCCCTCCTGATGTTTATCCCTGTAAAAACAGGTGAAGGATCAAACCCCGTAAAATCAAAACTTCTGCTCTATCCTCTCTTGTTTTCAATCGGTTTTTATGGCGGATTTATTCAGGCAGGTACCGGCATATTTATTATGTTTGTACTACGAAGTTTTCTTAAACTTGACCTCGTGAAAGTGAATGTACATAAAGTATTTATTGCTTTTATTTTCACCATTCCTGCATTTTTTATCTTTGTTTACCATGGTCAAATTGATTGGATTGCAGGTTTTATTTTGGGAATTGGTTCCATTTTTGGCGCATGGTTTTCGGCAAAAGTACTTTCAAAACATGGCGAAAAAATCGTGAGAGTTGTCCTCCTTATTTCAAGTTTTCTTATTGCATTAGACCTTTTGGATGTTATCTGATATGAAATTAGCCTCAATCATTACAATTATTATCCTTTTTACCCTCACCACATTTGCACAGGTTGAAAACATTCAAATTGACAATCCGGTCTATTCTTTCCTGAAACGGATGAAAGTAAAGGGGATTATCGAAAGTATCCATGACGATGTGCCAAATATGTCGAGATCAGAGGTTAATGGACTTTTAACGCTGATAAAGGAACAGGAAGAAAAACTTTCCCCCACTGAAAAACAAAAATTAAACCGTTTTATTGAAAACTTCTCAGGGATCACCCGGGGTGAAAATGTAACGAACCTCTGGGGTGGCGTAAGTTTTGGACAAAATCTCAAAGACATCGTTTCCGATAAAATAAAATACCTTTATGCCTACAAAAATGATTTTGTTTCTCTATACGCTGAGGGGATTGGCTCACTTCAATATGGGCACCGCCTAAAACCCGATGTAAATAATTCAGCCATTTATGATGTCGGGTTTAGAGTTCAGGGCACCGTGAACGACAATTTTGGATATATGCTCTATGTTGTGAAAGGACTTGCAACCGGAAACAGGCAGTTCTCTTTGGATGTTGATCCCCGACTCGCTTACAATTTTAAATTTGTTGAAAACATCGAAATTGCTCCAAGTTATGATTACACCGATGGCTATTTAAAATGGAGTAGCACCCCAACTAAAGGGATGGAAGTTTTAGCACAGATCGGAAGAGAAAAAACTAAATTTTCTTTTGGCTACGGTAGTAACCTCGTGATGTCGGGCAATCACGCAAATCTTGATTTTTTAAAGTTCCAGTTTAAGTATGGTTCGGTTCGTTATACATCTTATCAAGCTTCAACTGTGGGACGATTCCAAACAATAAGGAATGACAATTATACCAAATATTTTGCTGCCAACAAATTTCAACTGCACATACCTGATCTCTTTGATGTCTCTATAGGTGAAGTAATTGTCTATTCAGGAAGAGGACTCGATCTGGCATATCTTAATCCCTTGATATTCTACAAATTTGCTGAGATGTCACTTCAGGACAGAGACAATGGAACTCTGTTTTTCGATTTTCAATCCGATTTTATTCCAAATCTTGAACTGCAAGCTTCCTTTTTTCTTGATGAAAATATCCTTGGCGAACTGGCCGATCTGGAGCGATTTTCAAACAAAACTGCCTATCAGCTTGGAGCTTTTTGGTACACACCAATAAACGATCTCACCCTGACTGCAGAATACACAAGAATAAGACCTTATGTTTACACCCATACAAACCCGGGAAACACATACACCTCCTGGGATTCGCCAGTTGGGCATATTATCGGGCCAAATGCCGACCAGATTTTACTCAAAGCCGAATATTCTCTCAATTATGTCACTAATCTTTTTGCTTCGTTCAGCCATACCAGAAAAGGATTAAATCTTTATGATGGCAACGGAAACCTTTCTTATAATGCCGGGGGAAATCTCTTTGAACCACACAGAGCCAATATCGATTCAGATCATATTAAGTTTTTATCAGGCGATGTTTATAATTACGATGATCTCGAGGTTGGTTTGTCATACGAGGCATTTAGAGACCTTACCTTCTTTTTATCCTTTAGACATAAAACTGCAAAACAGGTTTCAACAGGCAATTCCTCAAGTGTAACATGGTTAAACTTCAAATTTACAATCGAATATTGACAAGGTACTCATTAAAATAGTATTTTTTTTGTTAAATTAGTATTATCTTTAAATTCATATTTGAACCATTGTTTCAAATCTTTCTTTAATCAATTTCGATTCGAAATCGTAAACGGGATCTATGCGAATAAGAATTGCGGTTCACATCGAACCAAGAAAAATATCTGTTAATTACAATTATGGTATTTCAACTGCGATAAGAAAATTCTTACGCCTTGAATCACCACGATTTGCCGATTTCATTAGGGAAAATGATTATCCAATCAACCCTAAGAAATTCGACCTTTTCACTTTTTCTCTTCGTTTTGAAAAGATGAAAATGTCAGGCCCGATAATCCAACTCGTTTCACCCAAAGCATACATTCATGTATCTTTTCCTATCCTACCGGATTTCCTTGATTTCGATCAATTGGCTGATTCAGTGAAAAGGGATTTTACTGTGAAGATTGAGGGTGAAGATGTTGGAATTAGAGGTGCAAAACTCGATTTCATACCCGAAACTTCTTTCGGCGACGAAATGCGTTTTATATTTTTATCTCCTTTAGTACTTTCAACTTTCAGATTTATCAATCAAAAGGAGAGGATTTATTTTCTCCGACCTGAAGATAAACATGAGTTAGATGCTCTCTTAAGAGATAATTTGCTTGAAAAATATAAAATAATCTCAAAAAATCCGGGTTATGAGGCGGGTCCTTTATCTGTTGAATGGGATCAGGAATATATGGCGAAACATGAGAGAATCACCAAAAAGATTTGTGTTGAAAATCCCAAGGCGAAACCTACTGATGTTATCGGTATCCTGTCACCATGCACAATTAAAGGCGACCCAAATCTGATAAGAACCGGGTTTATTGCAGGTTTTGGCGAAAAGACCTATCTGGGGCTCGGAATGGCCGATCACCTCTACGATAGTTCCTACTCCGATACTATCTGATATATTTCTCCGAGAGTTTTACCACTTTCGGCATCAAAGAGAAGCTCTATGGCAACTTCCAGGTATAATCCTGAGCGTTTAACATAGAGTTTCTTTTTGTCTTTTAAATTCAAATTCAGGTCACGCCAAAGTTCTTTATAGAATTTTTTCCCCTTTTCGGAGAACTCCGTCTTTTTGTATTCCTTCATCACTTCTTCTTCTAACTTGTTGCCATCATAGAGACCAAGAAATTCCGGATCTTTTGATTCTCCACCCCTCAAAACCAAAACTGCATATACAACCTCTCCCGGATATTTTTCTGTGTTCACTTCACCTCTGATTATCACAACTGTGGCTTCATCCGGCTTAAGTGTTTTCAGATATTCCTGCCATTCAAATGAAAAACGGGTATAAGTTTTTGCAAAAAGTGAATCTGATGAAAGTTTTTGTGAAGTGGATGTGACCGCAGAATAAACTGTATCAAGATTCTCCATCCAACCAGCCACCTCTTTTTTGCTCAAAAGTCGGAGATTTCCGTAATACTCAGCATGACGAAGCCAAAAAACATAATCGCTCTCTTCTTCGGTTAGATATTGCCCGTCAAGTTTCATTTTTGAGTACCAGTATTTCCCGGGATTCATCATCGAGAGTATAAGATAATTGTTAAAGGCGAGATGTCTCACCTCATCATTTGATTCCATTTGAGTAAGATAGATGGAATTGTAAAGATCAAATGCCTGTTGCACATCCTTTTCAACAAGTTGAATATCAGAAATGGAAAGTGCAGGATAAATCAACTGTCGGATATCAAGGCATCTGCCAAAAAACTCGGCCAGCATTATGGAAGCTTCTTCAAATCTGTCTTGTTTAAAGAAGATTTTGGCAACCTGCAGGGCAGCTCTGTTTATGTCAGGATGAAGTGAGTCCAACAACTCTTTTCTCCCTTGATAAACTTCAACTGCGTACTCTTCCGCCTTCACAAGATCGCCCTGTAAAACCTTTAACTCACTAAGATCACTCAAAAAATCGAAAAAGAGTGTACTTTTCCTTGAATATCTCGGTTCAATTATGCTCAATCCATTAAAGATGAGTGAATCCGCAATCTTTATCTCACCTTTGTCACGGTATAACACTGAAAGTTGTTTAAGAGCTCCGAGAAAAATTGGATGAACAGTCCCAACTTTGTAGGAGAGTATCCTTAGTCCCGACTTATAAAAGGAATCCGCTTTTGCAAAATCCCCGGCGAGCGCAATAACATCAGCAAGATATACCTGATTAATCGCATACTGTGCATTGTCTTTCCCTGTTATTTTCTCCCTGATTTCAAGTGACTTTGTCAGATAATTGATTGCTTTAGGCACCTCTTCAAGGAAATAATAAACTCTGCCAATGTTTGCCAAATCTGCGGCATACATCTCTGAATTTTCACCCGTTACCTGTTTGTCAATGTTGGCAGCAAGTTGGTAATATTCAATTGCTTTTACATAATTTTTTCTGTGTTTGTAAAGATCGGCGAGATTTACAAGTGTAGTGGCGTATGAAAAGTTAACCGCTCCTGCGGCTTTTTCTTTTATCTTAAGTGTTTTGAGGAAGGTCCTTTCAGCATCAAGGTATCTCAGCCTTCTTTGGTAGATCATGGCAAGGTTGTTTAATGCCTTGGCATACATCGTATCGGCATTACCAAATTCCTTTTCTGCCTGCACTGCTGCCTGCTCGGCGAAGACCATAGCAGCACCAAAATTGCCTTGCGAAAAGAAGGATTGTACCTTTAAACTAAGGTCGTCATAGTTTTGAGAAAAAACAGTTGTTGATATAAAAAGAAGAAAAAGGATTGGATATCGTTTCATTTTCGCCATTTAATTGGTAAATTCATAAAAGTTGAAAACAAATTTAATATTTATCGAGTATCCATGGCAAATAAGAAAAATTTGTGACATAAGTAGCAAACAGTTTGTGGCAAATAATGAAAGTTACAAAAACGATTAAATAATCGATTTCTTAATAACCTGAAGTAAAAATAAGAAAAAAGGCTGCCCCTTTCGAGACAGCCTAAATAAATTAATTATTGATTTCAGATTCCTTTCCCCCCGAATGAATTCGGAGGCTATTGGTACTGTCCGCTACTCTGCTACGATGATTCTTCGCTACTTAAGAAGCAGAGACTTCATCGTTTTGGTGTAGAATGTTGTGCTCTCTAATGATTGCGCATTCAAACGGAAAATATACACTCCTGATGAGAGTTTTGATCCGCTGAATCTCTTCTCATAAAAACCTTTCTCCATCTCACCTGTGACCAACTCAGCAACTTTTTGACCTGCAATGTTGTAAACATCCAGGGTTACATTGCTTTTCTCCTGAGGTTACTTAATATAGGCCACTTTTACGGTCGTAGCCTGCTGACCGTTCTCTTTTTGTAAAGAAATCCTTATCATGTATGTCCCACTTGACACATTAAGTGAGTTGAAATCTATCTCCTCACTATGCTCTCCTTTTGTTCTGAAGGTTGCATTTGTATAAACTTCTCTGCCCATTATGTCATATACTGTAAGATTAACTACTCCTTCCATCGGAATTGTGTACTTTACATTTGTACTTCCGCTGAAAGGGTTTGGAGTTGCATAAATTTTTATCTCTTCCGGTAGTTCCTGAGTTGCACCTTCTTCAATACCGGTTGGTTTTCTGACCCCTTTCATTATAAATACCCGGTTAAATTGTGGAAATTCACCTTGGTACTCTGCCTCTTCTCCAATACAAATATCGTCAACTCCGTCTCCAGTTACAT
>CAZHCW010000019.1:0-70557 GCA_964531325.1 uncultured Ignavibacteriaceae bacterium
TTGCAGAACTTGTATCAGGTGAAATGGAGAGAGGACTTTATGAGCATAAATTCAACGGAATAAAACTCTCTTCAGGGGTTTACATTTTCCGTTTGAATGCGCAATCATTAGAGAGCACAACCTTTTATACAAAAACGATGAAGGCCTTGCTGCTTAAGTAGCGAAGTAGCAGAGTAGCGTACAATACCAATAGTCCCCGATTTCAATCGGGGGTTGGAATGCAAGATCAACATTTAATTTATTAAGGCTGTCTCGAAAGGGGCAGCCTTTTCCTTATTTCATCCGGATTGCAGTCAAGCGGTTAATTGTTTCACAATGATTATATTATTCTTTTATTTTATTAAACTTTTAGAGGTTTTACACTTAATATTATAATATTCCCTACAAAACTCCCATTTTTGATAAAAAGAAATAACCATACGAATAATTACTATAGATTTTAAATTATATTTTTATTAAATTAGAATTACAAAAATATACTGTTCCTTTTTTCGGTTCTAAACGCCCATTTAAAACATAACAACTTTACTTTTCCACTTTTCCACCCGATTTTAGTTTCGTTCGGGAAATTAATTTGATAATTACTGAAATAACAGTCTCGTCTGTCGAGCAGCTTAAAAATCATATCTACCATTTAAAATGTTATTCACCCGCGCTTGCAAGAAGTTTTAAAGCCGGGCAATTTCTGAATTTAAAGGTAAATGACACAACATTCCCCTTACTCAGACGCCCGTTCTCAATCTCCGATGTAATCGGTGATGAAATATATCTCTTGTTTAATGTACATGGTGAAGGAACCAGGATGTTAACACATAAAGTTAAGGGTGATTTGCTCGATGTGTTAGCCCCTTTGGGATGTGGTTTTAATACCGATGGAGATTTTGACACCGCGGTTCTCATAGGTGGGGGACTGGGAGTGGCTCCTTTTCCACTTTTAACGAAACAACTTCAGGGAAAAGAGATTTTTACATTCCTCGGTGGCAGAAGTGAAGCCGACATAGTTACCTACGGATTAAAAAATGTTTTTGTCTCTACCGATGACGGGTCTGAGGGAGAAAAGGGGACCGTTGTAAAACTGTTTATGGAAAATCTTGATAAATTTGAGGGGAAAAAGATCAAAGTGTTTGCTTGTGGACCAACACCGATGCTAAAGGCACTACAAAATGTTTTACTTGACAACAATATTGATGGAGAAATCTCGACAGAATGTGCAATGGCTTGTGGATTTGGAATTTGCCAGGGCTGTCCTATCGAAGATAAAAACAACAGTTCCAAATATCTTCTTGTATGCAAAGATGGACCGGTTTTTAACATCAAGGATGTGATATTGTGAGCGGGATTGATCTAAGTGTTGAAATTGCAGGATTAAAATTTAAGAACCCGATCCTTTTGGCATCGGGAACAGTTGGTTACGGTTATGAAATCTCGCAATTCCTCGATCTTAACAAAATTGGTGGAATTGTTACCAAGTCGATAAGCCTTAAGCCACGAAAAGGGAATCCACCTCAAAGAATTGTGGAGACAGCCTCGGGAATGTTAAACGCCATTGGACTTGCAAATGTTGGAGTTGAGGAGTTCTTAAAAGATAAAATTCCTTTTCTTAAACAGTATAACACCAATATAATCTGTAACATTGCTGCTTCCACAATAGAAGAGTATGTCGAATGTGTAAAAATATTAACAATAGAAGATGCAATTCACGCTTTTGAAATAAATGTCTCCTGTCCAAATGTTAAAGAAGGTGGATTAATTTTTGGAAATGATCCCGATCAGGTTTCAACAATTACAGCCGCAGTTAAAGCGGTAACTTCAAAACCTGTTTTTATAAAATTATCACCAAACACAGCACGGATAGCAGAATTTGCTATTAGAGCCAAAGATAACGGGGCTGATGCAGTCTCGGCAATAAATACACTTGTGGGAACAGCATTTAATATTTGGACCAGAAAACCAAAAATCCATAATGTGACGGGTGGTTTATCAGGCCCGGCAATAAAACCCGTTGCGCTTGCTAAAGTACTTGAGATCAGCAGAAATTGCGACATCCCTGTAATCGGAATTGGTGGTATATCAAACTTTGAAGATGTACTCGAATTTATGATAGCAGGAGCTACTGCAATTCAACTTGGTACGATCAACTTTGTTCAACCAGATGCATCAATCAAAATAGTAAACGGTTTAATCAACTATTGTGAAAAAATGAAAATTAATAAATTAAGATCGCTGACAGCTTCTTATGAGCTTAACTAACCCTACAATTAATCATTATCTACAGATACTGTTTAATCTCCATAACAGGGGGATTAAATTGGGTCTCGAGAACACTCAGGAATTTTTGGATTTACTGGGGAATCCGCAAAAAAAGCTTAAATGTATCCATGTGGCAGGGTCGAATGGAAAGGGGAGTACATCCTCCTTTATCGCAAGTATCTTAACTGAAGCGGGATATAAAACAGGACTTTACACCTCGCCCCACTTTATCCGTTACAACGAACGAATCAGAATAAATGGTCAGATTATCCCCGATAAATATGTGATCGCGTTTATGGAGGAGTTTGAAAATCTTATCTATGAAACCAATCTAACATTTTTTGAAGTTACCACCGTTCTTGCATTTAAATATTTTGCCGATAAAGAAGTTGATTATGCAATAATTGAAACAGGTCTGGGAGGCAGACTTGACGCCACAAATGTTATAACTCCTCTCGCCTCGGTTATCACCTCAATCAGTCTTGAACACACAAATATACTTGGAAACAGTATCGAGGAGATTGCAAAAGAAAAAGGGGGAATTATTAAGCCCGGTGTTCCACTTTTTCTCGGAAAAATGCCCGAACAAGCTGAAAAAACCTTGATTGAGATGGCGGTGGAGAAAGATTGCAAATACTACAAGTTAAATGACTACACCAATAAACGGGAGAACTATTTTGAATATTATTCGAGTGAGTTGTATATCGATCATTTATCTGCGCCTCTTAAAGGGGCATACCAACAGTTGAATGCTTCACTCGCAATTTTAACCCTCAATAAGACTCTGCGATTCACAGACTCAAAAAGAATTCTTGGTGGAATTAAAAATGTTGTTCACAACACCGGTATTCAGGGGAGATATGAGAAGGTTCACGACCATCCAAAGATCATTCTTGATTCAGCTCACAACATAGAGGGAGTACAAAATTTTTTAAAGGAGTTCACGAAAGACAAAATAAAACCGAAACCCTGTTATCTTCTTTTTTCTTGTCTCAATGATAAATCGCTTGAACAAATGTTGATTCAAAGCAAGGATCATTTTGATAAGATTTATCTCTATGAACTGAGAGACAACGACAGGGCAGCAAAAATCGAACAATTAGTTGAAATTGCCGAAAAAAACGGCATCAAATATTCTGTTCAGAATGATATCCCCGCATTTATTAAAAAATTCATCGGCTCTGCTGAAAAGGAATGTCTGGTGGTTTACGGGAGTATGTATCTGGTGGCGGAAGTAAAAAAAGTATTCGAAAAAAAATATTACAGTAACAATTTGTAAAAGTTTAAAAAACAAGGTATAAAATGGATATTTCAGAACTGAAATCTAAGAGGATCGTTGAACTCAACGAGATAGCAAAAGAATTAAAGATCAGCGGGTTCACTGATCTGAGGAAACAGGAGTTGATTTTCAAAATCCTGGAAGCTCAAACAGCCAAAGACGGTTTAACATTTTCCAAAGGTGTTTTGGAAGTTTTACCCGATGGTTACGGATTTTTAAGGTCAGCAGCATACAACTATCTCCCGTCACCCGATGACATCTACATCTCACCATCCCAAATCAAGAAATTTTATTTAAGAACAGGTGATTTTGTAAGTGGTCAGGTGAGACCACCAAAAGAAGGTGAGAGATTTTTTGCTTTGCTAAGGGTTGAAGCAGTTAATGGCATGGATCCAATTGAGATAAGAGAAAGAACACTTTTTGATAACTTAATCCCTGTATATCCAACCCGGAAATTTACGCTTGAGTCCGCTCCCGGTGAATATTCGATGCGTATCATGGATCTTTTAACTCCAATCGGAAAAGGTCAAAGAGGGTTAATTGTGTCACCTCCAAAGAGTGGTAAAACAATTCTTCTTCAGAAAATCGCAAACTCACTTACCCGAAACCACCCTGAAATTAAACTTATTATCCTCCTTATCGATGAACGGCCTGAAGAGGTTACCGACATGGAGAGAAGTGTTAATGCCGAAGTAATCAGTTCAACATTTGATGAACCTGCCGAACGACATGTACAGGTAGCCGACATGGTTATTGAAAAAGCCAAAAGACTTGTGGAAGCAAAACATGATGTGGTTATTCTGCTTGACTCAATTACAAGACTTGGAAGAGCCCACAACCTCGTGGTACCTCATTCCGGAAAAATACTCTCCGGTGGTCTTGATTCAAACGCTTTACACAAACCAAAAAGATTTTTTGGTGCTGCAAGAAACACTGAAGATGGTGGATCACTCACAATTATCGCAACTGCTTTGATCGATACGGGTTCCAGGATGGATGATGTAATCTTTGAGGAATTTAAGGGAACCGGTAACATGGAAATAGTTCTCAACCGAGACCTCAGTGATAGAAGAATTTTCCCTGCTATCGATATCAACAGATCAGGCACACGCCGTGAAGAGATGCTCCTTAAAGAAGAAGACCTTCAAAGAATTTATATCCTTAGAAAATATTTAAGTGACTTCTCACCTGTTGAAGCAATGGATGTAATGCTCGATAAAATGAGAGGCACCAAAAACAATAAAGATTTTCTAAATATGATGAACAGTTAAAATGTCTTCTACCCTTACAGGTGTTTTTACTTGTGGTGATATTAATGGAATTGGTCCCGAAATAACACTAAAAGCGATAAACAAACTGCTTCTTACAAAGAAGTTGGATATAAAATTAGTGATGCCGGCCAATGTGTTTGAGGAAACAAAAAGGCTAACAGGGCTTAATCCCGATCAGGGTGATCATTTTGAACTGATTGATATTGGGAACTATGATCTAAAACCGGGAATACCATCGAAGGACTCGGGCAGAGCTGCTTTTGAAGCATTAAAAACCGGTTATTCTCTTTCAGAAGATGATCATAAAGCGTTTATGGTTACAGCTCCAATCTCAAAATATGCTCTCAAACTGGCAGGAATTAATTTTCCGGGTCATACCGAGATGCTTGCAGAATGGTCGGGTACCGATAAGTTTGTGATGATGTTTCTGTCAGACAATTTTAAATGTGCACTTGCCACAATCCATATCCCCATTTTGCAGGTGTCGTCAAGTCTTACCGGTGAAACTCTCGAAAGGTGTTTAACCACCGTTAAGACATCTCTAAACCGCGACTTTTCCATAAGTGACCCAAATATCGCCCTTCTTGGATTAAACCCCCACGCAGGTGAAAATGGACTGATAGGCACCGAAGAGATAGATCAAATCTCGGGAGTAATCGAAAGATTTGGAAAAGGGGTTGAGGGGCCATTTCCCGCTGATGCATTTTTTGGAAGGAAACAACACCTCAATTTTGATATCTACATTGCGATGTACCATGATCAGGGGCTTATCCCGTTTAAGCTTCTCACTTCAGGATCAGGCGTTAACTACACAGCAGGATTAAAAATTGTAAGAACTTCACCGGATCATGGAACAGCATTCGATATTGCCTGGCAAAACAGAGCCGATGCAAATTCCATCATTAAATCTGTGGATTGGGGAAAGAGAATCTGTTTTAATCGTCGGTTGTTTGATGCCGGGTAACACTTATTCAAGAATTTCGTTGATTTATGATGACCTGGTAAGGCATGTCAATTATGCAGGCTGGGCAGAATATCTGCAAAACATAATTCGAGATTATAAAATCAAACACGATGTCGTTCTTGAACTTGCTTCGGGAACAGGAAAACTTTTCTCCAAATTGCACATTGAAACCCGCCTAAAGATTCTTAGTGATATTTCAGTTGAAATGTTGAATTATGTTAATAAATCAAATTCCAGGGTTTGTTTTGATATGACCTCAATTCCATTTAAACGGGAGTTTGATCTGGTTGTTTCAAGTTTTGACAGTGTTAATCACCTTGAGTCGGTGTCCAGATTAAACTCACTTTTTTTTGAGGTTAACAGAATTCTTAAACCCGGGGGATATTTCCTTTTTGATGTTGTAACAGAGCATAATTCATTCAGTTATCTGGACTCCTACAGCAAAAAAAGAAAAACAGGGGATTTGAAATATCAGCAGTCATCCGAGTATGATGCGATTAAAAAACGACACAGGAACAGGTTTTTAATCACTTTTCCATCAGGAGAGGTTTTTGAAGAAGATCATTTTGAATATATCTTTCCTCAAGAGACAATAATCGAACTTTGTGAAAGTAATAATTTTAAAGTGGTGGGTACATTTGAGGCATTCACGGGTAAAAGAGTTACAGAAAATACACTCCGCATCCAGTATATCATAAGGAGTAACGGATGATACTTGATTTTAAAGGTGTCAATTTTGCTTACGGGAATCATAAAATACTCGATCAGAGTGATTTTTCGATGACAGAAGGGGAGTTTGCTTATCTGGTAGGGAAGAGTGGATGTGGAAAATCCACATTTCTTCAATTATGTTATTTTAATCTGTTGCCGCAGGCTGGCGAGATCAAAATTTGTGGATTTTCTGCCAAGGATGCTTCACAAAAATCGATTCCCAAATTACGCCAGAAGCTTGGTGTAGTCTTCCAGGATTTTAAACTGCTATCCGACAGAACAGTATTTGAAAATCTTTCATATATCCTCGAAATTAATGGTTATCCACGCAAAAAGATCAGAAGTAGAGTTGAAGCTGTTTTGAGTGATCTTGGGCTGCTTCACCTTAAAAACGCATTTCCCAAAACCCTTTCAGGCGGTGAACAACAAAGAACCGCGATAGGCAGAGCCATCGTAAATGAACCACTGTTGGTGATAGCTGACGAACCCACGGGGAACCTTGATCCCGCAACTTCTGAAGAAATTATATCCATTTTTGAATCGATCAACAGAAAAGGGACCGCAATTCTATTGGCGACTCACAATTATGATATAATTGATACAAAAGGGAGGATTTATAAACTCGAGGATGGTAAGATTGGTCGCGTAAAAATTAAAAGTTAAAAAAAAAGGGATGAGTTGCCTCATCCCTGTAAAAAACCCGTCGTCTCCCGTGTTAGCCTCTGGATTTTAACTCTTCCACAATCCCAAATATCTGATTGGTAACTTCTTCTATCGGCCTTAATCCGTTGATCGTGTGCAGATCCTTTAAATCTTTATAGTAGTTAACCACAGGTAAAGTGGTATCAATAAAGATTTTAAGTCGCCTTCTTATCACACTTTCATCATCATCAGGTCTTTGGTAAAAAGAGTATCTTGCACCACATTTGGGGCACTCAGTCAAGTTGTTTATAACATCATTGCTGAAAATATTGTTACATTCTCTGCAAGCTCTTCTCCGTGCAAGTCTGTTTACCAATTCTTCTTCATCAACTTGAAAAACAAGAATGGCACCAACACCAAATTGAAGTTCACCAAACAGCCGGTCGAGAGCTTCCGCCTGCGACACGGTTCTTGGGAATCCATCCAAAATAAATCCGTCACGAAGTTGAGGTTCAGACAATTTTTCCTTGATAATACCTATCATGATATCATCGGGGACAAGTTGTCCACTCGACATAATTGCATGCGCTTTTTTTCCCAATGGAGTCCCTTTTTTAACTGACTCCCTCAGGATATCCCCGGTAGAGATATGCTCAAAACCATATTTTTGACTTATTATTTTGGCTTGTGTTCCCTTACCCGCTCCCGGAGCTCCGAATAAAATTAAATACATGATCTTCCTTATAGTATCTCTGTCAAAAGACTTAAATAACAATGAGCAAAACTAACAAATAAATTTCAATTTCTTAACTTTTGAAAGAAATTCCTTAGGAAATACTGGCTTTCATTCTCCATAAGTCCCGAAAACACTTTGATTGTATGATTAAACTTTCCATCTTCCAGATGATTGTGAATTGATCCACAGCAGCCAAATTTTGGATCAAATGCGGCAAAGATCAGTCTTTCAAGTCTTGAGTGGAGCATCGCCCCGGTACACATAAGACATGGCTCAAGAGTTGAGTACATTGTACATCCATCAAGTCGGGAAGAATTCAGGTGATTTGCAGCAGCGGTGATTGCAATCATTTCCGCATGTGCAGTAGGGTCGTTTAATCTTAGATTTTGATTATAACCCCTTCCAATAATTTTATTGTCCCGTACAATCACGGCACCAACAGGAACCTCCTCTTCATCAAAAGCATGTTGTGCCTCTTGAAGAGCCTGGTACATGAACCTGTAATCACTTTCAGAAAAAATCATAGTCTATTTTTAATTTTTGAAACATTAAAAATTTAAACTTGAATTTAACAATTTCTTAACAGAAATACGCTGAAAAACTTGGAATGGAGGGCGATTTTTGATAGAACGCGGATAAAACGGATAAAACGGATTATCGCGGATTTTTATCGTAAGTGAGAGGAGTGGTAATCGTCTCGATTGCCGTCTGCAACATGAAATGGGAACTTGGAACACGATATTCACGATGTCAAAAGATATTCACGATTGTTAGCTCAAAAACAATAATCCCCACCTCTAAATCCATTTGCCCCGGCAGGGGTTTCGATGGGTAGAGATAGGTATATCCAACAACAAAATTATCCCTGGCGGGGATTGAATATTCGTAGCTAATTTGTTTTGTGCATTCCCAACTTCTTATCCTCCAGCAGAGTTCGTAATTATGATGAAGTTCTTAAATTAAATAATACAAATTTGAAGATTCTTAAAATCTTAAATAAACCACACAATTATTTTATAATCAAAACGAATCGAATGAAAAAAGAAAATAATTATTTAGAAATTAATCGGCAGTCGTGGAACAATAGGGTGGAGACACATTTAAAATCGAAGTTCTACGACCTTGATAATTTTATCAAAGGAAAAACCTCTTTAAATAGTATTGAGTTGGATTTACTTGGAGATGTAAAAGGAAAATCAATTTTGCATCTACAATGTCATTTTGGGCAGGATTCTATTTCTTTCTCCAGACTAGGAGCAGAGGTAACAGGTGTTGACCTGTCGGACAAAGCAATTGAAGCAGCAAAACAGCTAAACGAAGATACCAACTCAAAAACAATTTTTATCTGTTGTGATATCTACGATTTGCCAAATCACATAGACAAACAATTTGATATTATTTTTACAAGTTATGGAACGATTGGGTGGTTGCCCGATCTGGATAAATGGGCGAAAATCATTTCACAATTTCTAAAACCAAACGGACAGTTTGTGTTTGTAGAGTTCCATCCTGTGGTTTGGATGTTTGATGATAATTTTGAAAAGATAGGATATAATTATTTTAAGTCAGATGCCATTGTGGAAACTGAGAGTGGCACTTACGCTGATAAATCCGCTGAAATTGTCCTGGAATCTGTTTCGTGGAATCACAGTTTGAGTGAAGTAATTGGCAGTTTGATAAAAAACGGACTCGAAATAAATTCCTTTGAAGAATATGATTATTCACCTTACAACTGCTTTAACAAAACAACCGAGTTTGAAGAAGGAAAATATCGCATTGAACATTTGGGCGACAAAATTCCAATGGTCTATTCCATTATGGCTAAAAAGAAATAAAAAAAGCCTTGACACTTTGCAGCATCAAGGCTTTATAATTGGTACACCCGGAAGGAATCGAACCCTCAACCTTTTGATCCGTAGTCAAACGCTCTATCCAATTGAGCTACGGGTGCATCAAATTTTAGCTTACAAATATACGGGTTTTTGCCGTTTTATCAAAACTTACTTTTTGTTTCTGTAATAGATTGAATAGATTCCTATCAGGTTCAGGAATGGTTCGTGCTGAAACGGAATTTGCAGGTGTGGAATCAGTGCTTCGGCGTAACCACCCGTGATAAAAATTTTCATATCTCCTGACAGAGTCGAAAAATGATTGTAAACCCTCTCCACCAGACCAATAGTAGAGTTAATGATTCCTGATCTAATAGAATTATCAGTGGTATTTCCAAGAAAACCGGAGGTATTAAAATGCTCAATTAGGGGAAGTTTTGAGGTATGATGATTGAGTGCCGCATTCATAATTTTTAAGCCCGGAGCAATCATTCCACCTGTGAAAACGGGGCTTTTGCCGACATGCAGAACATTCACGGTAGTTGCAGTACCAAAATCGAAAGTAATAATATAATCATAGTCCATGAGAGAATTATCGAGTTCAAGCAGATGTTTAGCACCTGAGATTGAACAAAGCCTGTCGATACCCAACCCGGAGATGGGAGAGTAGTTAATCGAAAAACCAAAATCCAGATTATGATCAATCAAAAAAAGATCAGTATTTGGATGATTTTTTAGAATACCTTCCATCAATGATGTCTGTTTGGGAACAACGGAGGAGAGCACCACATCAATTTTACTTCCATAAATCAACGGTTTTATTTCGAGCGGGTCGTCGATAATCAAAGTCCTGATAAGTTCTGAATTGTAAAACTCACCAGTTTTAATTCTTGTGTTGCCTATATCAATAGTAATTACTTTCATAATGCAGAGACATCTCCAAAAGTGATTATCCTTTTGTCTTCATTTGAATCGAGCAGAATAAGATGTCCTTTTTCATTAATATCGGCAAAAATACCTCTTATTTCCTCGTCACCTGCTTTAATAGTGATCTTGTCACCAAGCATTTTGCAGAATGGTCTCCACTCCTCAACAATTGCAGAAGGGGAGCGTTCAAGTTTTTCGAGTGTGTCTTCGAAGTTTAAGAGTAATTCAGCGAGAAGTTTTTCTCTTGAAACATATTGTTTAAGTTCCATTCTGATCGAGGTGGGCTCAACAAGATAACCCGAATGAAAATTTGCCTGGTTAACATTTATTCCAATGCCAATTGCAACCCTGTTCATTTTGTCGCCTTGTGAGACGGATTCACACAAAATTCCGGCCACTTTTCTGGTGCCGATGAGTACATCATTGGGCCACTTCAGGTTCGTTTTAATCATGTGGAGATTTTCGATTGACTTTGCAACCACCAGTGAAGCTGCCAGATTCAGGAGCTGTGGTTCAGGAATATTTCTATCCTTTAGATCGAGGAAAATTGTAAAAGTAAGGTTTTGTCCCCGGCTTGAAACCCACTTTCTGTCAAGTCGCCCACGCCCGGCCGTCTGGAACTCTGAAAACACCACAGTTCCATCGGTTTTAATTTCATTTGCCCGATCCAAAACAAAACTGTTTGTGGATTCCGTCTCTTCCAGATAAATGAAGTTACGGCCTATGTATTCGGTCTCAAGTTTAATATCAAATTCTTCTATTTCAAACATCATATCCTCAATCAATGACAAAACATCATACAATATGACATACTGTATGACATACTATAAATAATCCTGTAAAAAAAACCTCTAAAACAGAGGATTTTGCTCTTGGCATGTTAATTGCAGTATTAGTGCAATTAAAAAAAAATCAGATTTGAAAACAAATTTACGAAAAGGAGAATTAAAATGGGAAAAATCATTGGAATTGATTTAGGTACCACTAATTCATGCGTATCCGTGATGGAAGGCAACGAACCCGTTGTAATACCAAATGCGGAAGGAACAAGAACTACCCCGTCGGTAGTGGCTTTCACAAAAACAGGTGAAAGACTTGTTGGACAGGCTGCCAAAAGACAGGCGATTACAAACCCTAAAAAGACAATCTTCTCCATAAAAAGGTTCATGGGAAGAAGAGTTGATGAAGTAAAAGACGAATCGACAAAAGTTCCTTACAAAATTTTACCGGGAGACGACAACGCTGCCAGAGTTGACATCGACAGCAAACTTTATTCACCACAAGAGATCAGTGCAATGGTTCTTCAAAAAATGAAGAAAACTGCCGAAGATTATTTGGGTGAAGAAGTTACTGAAGCAGTAATAACGGTTCCTGCATACTTTAACGATGCTCAAAGACAGGCAACTAAAGATGCCGGTGAAATCGCAGGTTTGAAAGTTCGCAGAATTATCAACGAACCAACTGCTGCTGCACTTGCTTATGGACTCGATAAAAAAGGAAAAGAAGAAACAGTTGCAGTTTATGATCTTGGTGGTGGAACTTTTGACATCTCGATCCTCACAATAGGAGATGGAGTGTTTGAGGTTAAGTCAACAAGTGGTGACACACACCTTGGTGGTGATGATTTTGATCAAAGATTGATCGATTATCTCGCTGATGAATTTAAAAAAGAAGAACAGATTGATTTAAGAAATGATCCAATGGCACTTCAGAGACTTAAAGAAGCTGCCGAGAAAGCCAAAATTGAACTTTCATCGTCAGTTTCAACTGATGTAAATCTGCCATTTATCACTGCAACTCAGGATGGTCCAAAACACCTTGTTCAGACCATAACCAGAGCAAAATTTGAAAACCTTGTTGGCGACCTCATCGAAAGAACCCGCATTCCATGTGAACAGGCGATTAAAGATGCAGGCGTGTCAAAGAGTGAGATCAACGAAGTAATCCTTGTTGGTGGTTCAACCCGTGTTCCTGCAGTTCAGGAACTCGTGAAAAGTCTTTTTGGAAAAGATCCACACAAGGGTGTAAATCCTGATGAAGTGGTGGCAATTGGTGCATCGATTCAGGGTGGAGTTCTTAGCGGAGATGTTAAACATGTGCTTCTGCTTGATGTTACACCATTGTCGTTGGGAATTGAAACTCTTGGTGGAGTGATGACAACCATGATTCCTGCGAATACTACAATCCCGACCAAGAAAACAGAAACTTTTTCGACCGCTGCCGATAGTCAGCCTTCAGTTGAGATTCATGTTCTTCAGGGCGAAAGGCCAATGGCAAACGACAACAGATCGCTCGGTAGATTCAATCTCGACGGTATTCCACCAGCACCGAGAGGAGTTCCGCAGATCGAAGTAAGTTTCGACATTGATGCAAATGGTATCCTGCATGTCTCAGCAAAAGACAAAGGCACCGGAAAAGAACAATCGATTAAAATCACAGGCTCCGGTGGGTTAAACCAGGATGAGATTGATAGAATGAAAAGGAATGCACAGGAGAATGCTGTTGAAGACAAGAAGAAAAAAGATCTTGTGGAAGCAAAAAATACAGCAGAAAATTTGATTTTCCAGACTAAAAAACAGATGGAAGAATTAAAAGATAAAATAACTCCTGACCAGAAAAGCAAACTTGAAGCTGAAATCTCCAGACTTGAGGATGCTGTTAAGACTGAAAATGCCGACACCATTAAATCAGCTCTTGATCAGTTCCAAAAAGCCTGGGCGGAAATTTCACAGTCGCTCTATCAGCAGCAGGGACCACCAAACCCTGACATGGGTGGAAACTTTGATCCAAATGCACAACAATCTGCCGAAGCTCAACCTGAAAAGGAAAAGAATGTTGAAGACGCAGAGTTCAAAGAAGTGTAACTATGCAGTAATCCAATAATGCAGTAATATGGATTTATTGGAAATATAAATTAAACAAATGAACACTGAGGAATTTACTTTCCTCAGTGTTTTTTTTGTTTTCTAACATCAGAAATTTTTTTAGCCCGCAGATACACGCAGATTAGACGGATTTTCGCAGATGGGTCTCTTTTGAATTATCTCCTCCGTGTTCTCGGTGTGCTCTGTGGTTAAAATTTTTCCTTTGCGTCCTTTGCGGTTTAATTACCTCTGTGGTTAAAATTTTTCCTTTGCGTCCTTTGCGAACTTTACGGTTTAATTACCTTACACCATACGGTTTTACCCTCTCTAACAGAGCACCAAATCACCCGAAATCCAAAATTTTTTCGTATATTTGTAATTCAAAAAAATCAAAAGGTGGTATGTCTCTATTTGATACACTGAATGCTCAGCAGAAAGCAATCGTAGAATACAACAATGGACCGCAGATACTCATCGCCGGTCCCGGTACGGGAAAATCAAGAGTAATAACTCATAAACTGGCTTACCTTATTCAACAAGGTATTGACCCCGAAACTATCCTTTGTGTAACATTTACCAATAAAGCCGCAACTGACCTTAAAAACAAGGTTCGTGAGTTATTGGGAAAAGATGACATTTCTTTTCCATGGGTGGGTACTTTTCACTCCGTTCTTACCAAAATTTTAAGAGTGGAAGCTAAATCGGTAGGTTATTCAACCAGTTTTTCGATCTACGACACAGAAGACTCAGAGTCGCTCGTAACTAACATCATTAATGATTTTAACATCAACAGTGAAGCCCTAAATCCAAGGGATGTAACTCGTAAGATCAGTTATCTTAAGAATGTGCTTACATTTCCTGAAGACCTTCTAAAAAAAGAAGAGAGAACTTCAGTTGAAGATAAATTCATTAGAGTGTATCAGGAGTATCAGAGGAAAATCCGCGAAAACGATTCGATGGACCTTGAAGATTTGATCATCAAATCGATGGAACTTCTAAGAGACAACAAAAAAGCCTTTAACAAGTACAAAAAGAAATTTGAACATTTTATTATAGACGAATTTCAAGAGACGAACATGGCACTTTATGAGATCATAAAGATGCTTTGTTCAAAATCGGGTAAAATATTTGTGGCCGGAGATGAGGCACAGAGTATCTATAGCTGGAGGGGTGCAAAACCTGAAAACATTGAAAAATTCAAAGAGGAATTTTCACGCGTTAAGGTTTTTACTTTGGAGTTAAATTACCGTACAACACCTGTATTGATTAAAGCCAGTACCGAAATTTCTGCAAAAAACAGCAGTTATGTTGCAAAGAAGACATATTCAGAAAATGAAGACGGTGAACCGCTTTCATTAATTAAATGCTCGGATGAGAAGGATGAAGCTTATCAGCTCGCCAAGTTCATCAAAGACGAAATAGCTGAAAATAAATATTCTTATTGTGATTTTGCAGTTTTATACCGAACAAACAATCAATGTCGTGCTTTTGAGGATGTTTTTGTTGAAGAAGGACTTCCTTTTAAGATTTTTGGCGGAATTGAATATTACAAGAGACGCGAGATTAAAGACCTGATTGCTTATCTGAAAGTAATCATCAATCCAAAAGATGAAGAGAGTCTCCTCAGAATCATGAATTTCCCTCAGAGGGGGATAGGAATGACCACAATCAAAAGGATGATTACATTTTCGAAGAGACATGAAGTTACTTTGTTTGAGACGATGGGTCGTGTTTTTGAAGTGATAGATATTAAAGAGCGAATTCAAAAGAATGTTAAAAATTTCAAAATTCTCCTCGACAAATATATTATCCTGAAAGATAAACTTTCAGTTGGTGAATTGACTCATGCACTTGTTGCTGAATTGGAACTTCAGAGGCTTTTTAATGAAGAAACTACTCACGAATCCCTTGATAAAATTGACAGTTTAAACGACTTTTTAGTATCCATCTCGGAATTCTCGAAGAAAAATCCTGATTCTCCAATCGAGGAATACCTCAGAATTGTAAATCTGATGACAGATCTCGACGGAATTGACGAATCGGAAAATGTGATCAAATTAATGACTGTTCACAGTGCTAAAGGGATGCAATTCCCTGTTGTGTTTGTCTCAGGGCTTGAAGAGCAGCTTTTCCCTCTTTCTACAAAGTTTTCACCTGAAGCAACTATTGAAGAAGAGAGAAGACTTTTTTATGTTGCTGTAACCAGAGCAAAAAGGAAGGTGTTTTTATCACACGCCCGTGCCCGTTATCGTTTTGGTGAAGTGGCCTACGAAAATCGTTCCATGTTTATCAACGAGATAGCTCATTCTTTTCTGAAAGAGGAGGATGCCAGTCAGAACCGTAAAGGCAGAAAAACCAAAAAAGAGAAGATAATTCAGAAATTTCAATCTATTGGTTATGTTGACTGGGAACAACAAAAAGCCCTTATCAAACAAGGTAGCAGAGTTTTTCATGAACAATTTGGACTTGGAAAAGTTATTTCCGTTGTTGGAAACGGGGATAATCAAAAAGTAACGGTTGTTTTTGATGGAAACAATATGAAACAACTTATGTTAAAATTTGCGAAACTTAAAGTGCAGAACTAAATAGATGTTCAAAAAAAGTATTTACTCTTTATTTATTGTAATTATTATTGTTTTGTCCCTTGAAGCGCAGGAATTCAGAGGAACCTGGCTTGCAAGGAACAGTCTGTCGAGCAAAGAAGTACTCGCAAAGGCTCTTGACAGTCTTGCAGCAAACAATTTTAATACAGCATTCATAAATGTATGGAGCAGAGGTTATCCCCTTTGGAAGAGTGATGTCTTTTTTAGAGAAACAGGAAAATATATCGATCCCACATATCAGGGGAGAGATGTTCTCGCTGAGGCTATAGCTGAAGGGCACAAACGCGGTATTCATATAGAAGCGTGGTTTGAATACGGTTTTGTTGGAGGCTGGACTGGCAATCAACCAGTTGGTGTTAAAGGTCCAATTTTTGTAACTCATACTGATTGGGTTGCCAGGAAAGATGATGGTACTGAGATCGATAATTCCAATTTTTATTGGATGATTCACACCAAGCCTGAAGTACAAAACTTTCTTATCGAGATGTGCACTGAAATCGCAAGAAATTATGATGTTGACGGAATAGAACTCGATAGAATTCGTTATTCAAGCTTGCAGTATGGTTATGATCCATATACCGACAGTCTATATCGAGCACAAAATGGCGGAAGTGCACCTCCTGCCAATGTATCTGATACTTCATGGATCAGATGGAGAGCAAACAACCTGAATGAGTTTATGGTTCGTGCCAGGGATTCAATTAAAGCGATAAATCCCCATATCAACATATCAAATGCACCCTCGCTCTATTCCTCAAGTGGTTATACATCCTATTTCAGTTTTTGTCAGGATTGGATAGGCTGGTTACACGATGGTTCAGTTGACAATGTCCAGGTTCAGTCGTATGTTGGAAATTCCAATTCTTTTTCTGCGATTCTCAACTATATCACACAGATTGTACCAGATATAAATGATGTTTATCCGGCTTTTGCTTTAAATCCAAATGGAAATTTACTTCCAAACCAGGAAGTGAGCAATTTTGTAAATGCCATAAGAACCAAAGGATTTAAGGGAAGTACGATTTGGTATTTTTCTGATCTTGGAGCTTATTTCCCGTATTTCAAGCAAAATCTTTTTACTACACCAAACTATCCGCCACACTCTTCACAATACTGGCGTGAGTATTACAAAATAGTTGAGATATCTGATAATCTGAATGCCGTAAGGACAGGTACCTGGAGTTCAAGTAATATCTTTGGGTTTAACGGCCCATCTATATATACTGATAATGCGGCTCCAGCCTCAATAAACTACAATTTTGAAGTTCCTGCTGATGGTTACTACGAAGTCTATGCATATAATGTAGCCGCAGTGAACCGTACTGACTCTGCTCATTATTTAACCACCGATTCGAGTGGAATCTCTGTTTTAACAACCATGGATCAGACAGATGTTAATCTGCGAAGATGGTTTAAGCTTGGTGATTATTTCTTAAAAACCGGCCGTCGTAATGTAGTCACATTAACAAATGACGGTTTACAAACGGGCAAACTTTTAAGTGCTGACGCTGTTATGATTGTGCTTAACAGGAGACTTTCACCATCCGCTGTCAGTTCGATAAACGAAATTGACTTAAAAAAAAAGTCCAATAAATCGATTAAACTAAAAAGTTATCCCAATCCTTTTAATAACGAATTTAAATTAATAGTTGACCTTCCGGGTGACAGTGAAGTTAATATATCCCTCTTTAACAGTATCGGTCAAAAAGTCAAAACTCCATACAAAGACACGAAGTTATCAGGTTACAACGAATTAAACATCAGTCTTACCGGACTCCCAAGTGGTGTTTACTTCGTTAGAGTCGAACAATCCGGCTATTCCGATACGATTAAAATCCTCTTAAATAAATAGAAGTTCTAATAATAACAAGGACTGAAAAATGATTGCTCCTAAAAAATTAGCTATACTTGTTGGTGGTGGACCTGCTCCCGGAATCAACAGTGTAATAAGTAGTGCCACTATCAGAGCGGCAGTTGAAGGTATTGATGTAATTGGCATAAAAGATGGTTTCCAGTGGATTATGGAGGGGGAGATTGGCCATTGCCAACACCTTAACATTGATGATGTATCAAGGATCCATTTTCGTGGTGGTTCTTTTATCGGTATTTCAAGAGCAAACCCAACCAAGAATAAAAAACACCTCGAGAACACAGTAACTTCACTTTTACGGCTTAATGTTGATAAACTTATCACCATTGGTGGCGACGACACAGCTTTTTCTGCAATGAAAGTTGAAGAGATGGCAGCCGGCAGGATAAGAGTGGTACATGTTCCAAAGACAATTGACAACGATCTTGATCTGCCACACGGTATTCCAACTTTTGGATTCCAGACAGCGAGGCACATTGGGGTTGAGATAGTTAAAAATCTGATGGTTGATGCACAAACTACATCAAGATGGTATTTTGTGGTAACCATGGGCAGAAAAGCCGGGCATCTTGCTCTCGGTATTGGAAAAGCTGCCGGTTCAACACTCAGCCTGATTCCTGAAGAGTTCCCAAGTACAACCATAAAACTTAATCATGTAATTGATATTCTGGTTGGTGCAATAATAAAACGGGTCAGTTATGGAAAAATGGATGGTGTTGCAATTCTTGCTGAAGGGTTGGTGGAACACCTCGATCCAAATGATCTTCTCGCATTGGGCGAAGTTGAGAGAGATGCACATGATAACCTCAGGATTGCTGAAGTAAATCTCGGTGAAATACTTAAAGCAAAGGTTCAAGAGAGATTAAAAGAATATGGACTAAAGGTAACAATAGTTGCAAAAAACATCGGTTATGAATTAAGATGTGCCGATCCTATTCCGTTTGATATGGAATACACTCGTGACCTGGGATATTCGGCTGCACAATTCATCTTAAATGGTGGAAATGCTGCCATGGTCTCAATTCAGGGTGGCAAGTTTGTTCCACTATTCTTTAAGGATATTCTTGATCCCAAAACCAAAAAGACCAAGGTTAGAATGGTGGACCCATCAAACGAGTCGTTTCTTATTGCCAGAAGATATATGCTTCGTTTAAGCAGTTCTGATTTTGAGGATCCGCATGAACTTGCAAAATTTGCTGCTACCTGTGGTATCTCCCTTGACGAGTTCACAAAAAGATTTCATTACATAATCGAAAATGATATGCTTTACAAACATATCGCAGAGGGTAATGTTTCTCTAACCGGAACCGGTGATGGAGACGAATCCTTTCAGATGCAAGAGTAGAAAATGACCAGAGAGATACTTGTCTTTGGCAGCCGTGGCGATTTAGGATCCGGGATAGTTGAAAAAATAAGACTCGCCGGATATGATAAAGTGTGGCTTTTTGGCTCCAGTTTTGAAGGCAAACCTGAACAGAACGAAGAAAGGGTGGTTGTTTCCGACCTCTCGATCGAAAAAAATGTTAAAGATGCATTCAAAAACATACTTCCCGCTAAAGACAAGTTTCTCTTTTTATTTAGTGCAGTTGGTGGTTATTTGGGTGGTAAAGAAATTGACGATACCACAATGGATGATCTCAATAAAATGCTCACCATGAATCTAAAAACAAACTTTAATATTCTTAAAGAATTTAAAAGACTTGCAGCAGATTCAGCCGGAAGTTCTGCAATACTTACATCCGCACTAACAGCCTTCGCCGGTGAAGCCGGGAAATCTGCATACGGAACCTCCAAAGCCGCACTCTCTTATCTTGTTGAAACAGCCGCAGAAGAGGGAAGAGCAATAAAAATGAGTGTGAATGCTATTGCTCCCTTTATACTTGATACTCCCGGAAACAGAAGCTGGGTACCAAATGATGAACATGAAACTTTGATAAAACCGACAGAAGTTGGTGATTTAATCCTCTCATTGTTTAACAATTTTCATTTTGTATCCGGGAACATCATTAAACTTCGTTACCGTTTCCCTACAGGTAACTTCAAATCATAGAAACTCAGGAGACTGAATGAATTCGTTGACTTCAATGTATATCGACGGTGGTGAATTTATGCACCCGATACTTCTCGTTTTTATTCTGGGGCTGATATTCAGTTTCGAAAGATTATACACCCTTAGGAAATCGAAAATAAATACTAAATCTTTTGTTGAAAAAATTACCCGTACAATAAATGAACAGGGGATTGACGAAGCCAGAGTGGTTTGCGAAAAAACTCCCGGTTCCGTCTCTTCAGTTTTTCATGCGGGGCTTCAGAGATACGATGAAGGATTGGATTCAGTTGAAAAAGCCATAATGACATATGGTGGGATAGAAACCGGTTTCCTCGAAAAAGGTTTAATTTGGATTTCGCTTTTCATCGCCCTGGCTCCGATGCTTGGATTTACCGGAACTGTGCAAGGAATGATAGAAGCGTTTGAAGCGATTAAAGAAGCAAATCAGATATCTCCTGCAATCGTAGCGGGAGGTATTGCAAAAGCTTTAATTACAACACTTTTTGGGCTGGTAGTTGCCATGATACTTCAAGTATTTTACAACTTTTTTGTGGCTAAAATAGATGGTATTATTTCTGATATGGAAGAGAGTTCCGTGCAACTGATCGACAGTTTATACACTCATAAACAAAAAACAGAAAACAGATGAGTTTAATCAGACGCCGCCGAAAGGAACTGCCTGATGTTCCTCTGGCTTCGATGTCTGACATCGCATTTCTGCTTCTGATTTTTTTCATTGTTGCAGCTACTATCGACAGTGAGACCGGTCTTGGGCTCACTCTCCCCGAGTATAAGCCGGATGAGGCACCTTCCCAGGTTGAAAAATCACGCGTTACTGAAATAAAAATTTTCCCGGATTCACTTTTGTTAAACGGGACACCCTCCAATTTGGCATCCATTGCAGAAATAGTTTCCACCCGGGCAAAAGAGAGCATCAATCTTAAGGGTGATGAAAAATATATTGTTCTCGTCTTGTCAAACATCTCCACAAGATATTTCAAATACATTGAAGTTTTGGATCAGGTGAAACAGGCTTTCCGTTCTGTTCAGGATGACTATTCTCGAACAAAATACGGAACAGTATTTAAAGTATTGGATGAGACGCAAAAAGCTGAGGTTATTGAAAAAGTGCCTGTTTTAATTTCCGTTGGAGAAATAAAAAATAAATGATTAGTTTTGCAGGCAAACTTCGACGAAAAAAAGGAGGGCAGGGGATACCGCTTGCTTCAATGCCGGATATAATTTTTATCCTGTTACTGTTTTTTATGGTATCTACCGTTCTTAAAGAAGTGGATGTAAAAGTTGAATTTGACCTTCCTTCAACATCAACTGCTGAGAAGTTTGACAACAGAAGACTCACTGCTCATCTTTTTATTGGCCGTGATGAGAGAATTCAGATCAACGATATGGTTGTTTCTCTATCTGAGGTGAAAGAGAAGATGGAGGTGGTTCGGTCCCGTGTCAGTGGTGTGGTAGTAATGCTGAGGGTGGATAAAAACATCTCGATGGACCTGGTAAACAAGGTTCAGATTGAGCTTCGCAAGGCAAAGTGTTTGCGAGTTAATTATATATCAACCCAAAAATCAAATTGAGTATTAATTATGAATCTAAAAGACAAAATTAACGAAGAACTTAAAACAGCCATGAAAAGTGGTGACAAACTCCGTTTGGAAACTATCAGGTCGATTAGAGCAACCATTTTGGAGTATGAAAAAAGCGGTAAAGGTGAGCTCAACAATGAAACCGAAGAGTTTAATATCCTGAATTCAGCAGCAAAAAAAAGAAAAGAAGCATCTGAAATCTACAAAGCTACCGGCAGGACCGATCTTTATGAGAAGGAAGAAAGTGAACTAAAGATAATTATGGAATTCCTTCCAAAACAATTGACATCAGAAGATGTTGCGCAGAAAGTTGCCTCAATTGCCTCAGCAAATTCGATTGAAAGAGGGGGTGAATTCAGCAAACTGATGCCTGTTGTGATGCGCGAATTAAAGGGTAAAGCCGATGGTGCCCTCATAAAAAAAGCAGTTGAAGATTTTCTGCGTGGATAAAAGTTGAACTGGATTGATATTGTTGTAATTCTTCTTATCGGTGCCTCTTTTTATCTCGGATATAAAGAGGGATTCATAAAAAAAGTATTTGATATCGTCGGTTTTTTCCTTGGCATTTTTCTCGCCATTAAATTTGCCGGTGTTGTAGGTGGTGTATTTAAAAGTGTACTGGGTGTAGCAGACGGTTCCGCAGGTATTATCGGTGGCGTATCCATATTCATTTTTTTTCAGATACTTACCGCCATCATTGTGAAAGCAACAAAAATTCATGATAAAGTTGATCACCTTCTGAACAAAATAGTTGGTGGATTCATTGGTGCAATACAAGTCGTAATATTCCTGAGTGCAATTTTCTTTTTTGCTTCAAAACTCGCGTTCCCTTCCGAAATAACTACAAAAAATTCATTCTTATATAAATCTGTCGTTGGTGTATTACCGGGAATTGTTGATCTAATTATCCCATCCAAATCACCCGGATCATTAAAAAAAGGGACTATCGACAAAGAATTGATAAAAGAAAAATAGATGTTCGATTCAAATAAACTTGAATTTAATAAGATATTAAATCATATCGGTAAATTCTGTTACACTTCAAAAGGGAAAGAGCATGTAAATTCTCTCTCTCCTCTTGAAACCAAAACAGAAATTCTACTTGAAGGTAAGTTTGTGACACAGGCCCGGGATTTGATCAATGAGGCCGGTTACCCTCCCATCGCAGGTTTAAATGACCCCTTAAGAGATTTACATCTTTCAAAAATTGAAGGTGCCGTTCTTACTGCAAGGTCTGTCTTTAATATCTTTGAATTGGCGTTCTGCTCGGCTCAACTTAAAACATATTTGGTAAATAACAGAAACCTGGCTCCGGAGTTGGCTGAGTTTGCGACTTTCCTTTTTGAAGATAAGCTTTTTGAACGCTACATTTCGACTATTTTTGACAGTTCCGGAGAAATTAAGGATACAGCAAGCAAGACTCTCCAAAGCCTTCGTAAGGAAATCAGGGAAAGATCGGAAGAATTACGACGATTTGTCAGTAAAATTGCCAAAGACCTCACCGATAAATATCTCTCGAGAGACAATTATTTAACCTTGCGGGATGGACGCCTTGTTGTGCCGGTAAAAGTTGAATATAAAAGACAACTAAAAGGAATTATCCATTCAGAATCATCTACGGGTCAGACTGTCTACATTGAACCTGAAGAAACTCTTCACTTAAATAATGAGATCGTATCCCTAAACTTTGCAGAAAAAAGAGAAATTGAAAGAATACTTAAAGAGGTTACCCATCGGATTAGAAATAATTATGATGATCTTCTCTTGAGCCTTGAGACTGTTACCCGACTTGACTCGATATTCGCCAGAGGTAATTATTCCATTGAGATTGTTGGTAACTTCCCCCGTTTTGAGGAGTCGGAGCCGATCAGTATTTATGGAGGCAGGCACCCTCTGCTACTGATTAAAAACGGTTTTAAAAATACTGTCCCTTTTAATTTGACAGTAAAGGCAGGAAATCTTTCAATTATCACAGGACCAAATGCCGGTGGGAAAACCGTACTTATTAAAAGTGTTGGTTTATTGGCTTTGATGGCACAGTCGGGGATTCACATTCCTGCCGGAGTTGACAGCAATCTTCATATTTTTGATAAAATTCTTGTTGATATTGGCGATTCTCAATCGATTGATGATGATTTAAGCACTTTCAGTTCGCATCTGTCGAACATCAAAAGAATAATTGATGAAGCGGATGAATCTTCACTTGTATTGCTTGATGAGATTGGAACAGGAACTGATCCTGATTCAGGTGCAGCCATTTCACGAGCGATTTTAATGGCTTTACATCAAAAGGGGAGTATGGTATTTTGCACAACCCACCTTTCTGCCTTAAAAGCTCTCGCAACCGAAGTACCTGGTTTTTTTAATGCATCGATGAGTTTTGATACTGATGAACTTAAACCCACTTATCTTTTCCGCCAGGGAATCCCTGGATCAAGTTATGCGTTTGAGATAATGGTGCGTCTCGGTTTTGATAAATCGTTTATAGAGAGTGCTGTCAACTATGTTGAAGATGTTAGTGCCGGTCTCGAAAAGATACTCTTGGAGGTTGAACAGAGGGAACAAGAGCTAAATAAAAAACTTAACCATTTCGAACGGGAAAACACACGACTTACCGGACTTTCCAATCTTTATGCAAAAAAGATCAAGGAACTTGACAAAGAGAAAAACAAGATTCTGAAGGATGCCAAAGAAAATGCCTCTAAATTTATAGAGGAGTCGAATAAAGAGATTCAAAAAGTAATAAAAGAGATCAAAGAGACTCAAGCTTCTAAAGAATCATCAAAATCTGCCTCTGATAAAGTGAGTAACCTCAAAAAAGAACTTGGAAAACTTACCGTTAAAGCTGTTCAAGAGGAAGACGAAGTCGATTCGATAATTGAGGTTGGGGATACCGTAAGAATTAGAGAATCGGAGACTTATGGCGAAGTCATCGAAATAACCCCTGACAATAAAAATTTAGTAATTTCGACGGGACCATTAAAAATATCTGTAAAGAGAGTTGATTGCGCAAAAGTTTCTCGAAAAGAACAAAGAAAAGAGCAAAGAAAGAGTGCAAAGTTCGAAATTTACTCCGATGTCAGTTATAAACTGGATATAAGGGGAGAAAGAGCAATCGAAATTGAAAATAAAGTTGAACGGTTCATTGATGATGCTTATATTGCAAGCTTAAATCGTGTGGAAATAATTCACGGAAAAGGAACAGGTGCACTTAAGAAAGTGGTTCGTGAATTGCTCTCAAAACATCCTAAAGTAAAGAATTTTTACTTCGCTCCGGTTGAGGCCGGTGGTGAAGGTGTTACAATCATCGAATTTTTGGAGTAGTCGTTGTATTTTAATAAAATTCTGATCGCCAACCGTGGTGAAATTGCCGTACGGATAATTCGTGCTGCCAGGGAATTGGGTATCGGATCTGTTGCCGTTTATTCCGATCCTGATAAAAGTGCTCTTCATGTAAAATATGCTGATGAGTCTTATCCACTTAATGGAATTTCCGCTGCAGAAACTTATATGAATATCCCCAAACTGCTTGAAATAGCCAAAATTTCAGGCGCTGATGCAGTACATCCCGGATATGGATTTTTATCTGAGAGAGCACATTTTATTACTGCTGTTGAAGATGCGGGTCTGGTTTTTATTGGACCTTCTGCAAATTCGGTTGAGATGATGGGGAGTAAAACCGGTGCACGACAGATTATGAAAAGAAATGGGGTTCATTTTGTTCCGGGAACCACAGAACCTGTTGAAGCAGTAGAGGAAGCAACCGCATTTGCTTCAAACATTGGCTATCCTGTTCTTATCAAAGCTTCTGCCGGTGGGGGAGGCAAGGGAATGAAAAAAGTTTATAGTGCCGGGGAGATGGAAGAGGCGTTTTTCTCTGCAAAAAGAGAAGCTCTTTCAGCTTTTGGAGACAGTGCCGTTTACATTGAGAAATTTATAGAGAATCCGAAGCACATTGAAGTACAAATTCTCGGTGATAAATTTGGAAACTATGTTCATGTGTTCGAAAGAGAATGTTCTGTTCAAAGAAGACATCAAAAAATAATTGAAGAATCTCCTTCACCCGTGATGGATCTCCAGACCAGAAAAAAAATTACTGAAACTGCATTAAACGCAGCAAAAGCCTGTAACTATTACAATGCAGGTACTATTGAATTGTTGATGGATGAAAAGAAAAATTTCTATTTTTTGGAGATGAACACCCGGCTTCAGGTGGAACACCCTGTTACTGAATTGATATCGGGGATCGATTTAGTTAAAGAGCAGATTAAAATCGCCGCCGGTGAAAAATTATCATTTTCACAAAAAGACATCAAACTTACGGGTCATGCTATTGAATGCAGAATTTATGCTGAAGACCCCGATAATAATTTTTTACCTTCCACGGGAAGAATTTCTTTCCACCGGTTACCTACAGGTCCGGGAGTAAGAGTAGATGAAGGAATTGAAGCGGGATCGGATGTTACTATGCATTATGATCCGATGTTAAGCAAAGTTATAGTTCATGGAAGCGACAGAATTTCTGCCATCGAGAGGATGAAAATTGCTCTCGCATCCTATTCAATAACCGGTGTTCAGACAAATTTATCCGTTTTATTATGGTTATTGAATAACAATTCTTTTTTAAGTGGAAAATATTCCATAAATTTGTTGGATAACGAGTTTTTTCCTTTGGTTCCGGGGAAATGGAAAGAATGTATCTGTGAAGAAATCGAGGATGCAGCAACTGCTTTTGTTGCAATACTCAGAGATCATTCACGCAACAGTTCAAACAACATCCGACTAAATGAGGTAATGATAGAAAATAATTGGTGCAACGAAGAGTGATGCCTGACTATTTTGTCGATCTAAACAAAAAAGAAAAATCTGTTCGTTTTACCACACCCGGTGAGATAGAGATAGATGGCAGATCGTATCATTATCGCATAGAAGAGATTAATGAGAATTATTATTTGCTCCGGCTGAACAACAGAGTTTACAAAATAAACAAAGTTCTTGGAGATAAAAGCAATTCTCTGATTTTAATCGAAGGAAAATATTTTGAAACTGAAGTTAGAACCAATCTGGAACAAAAAGCCCGCCAGGTTCTCTCCAATGTAAAGCAGAAAAGCCACCACTCATTGATCAAATCACCTATGCCCGGGATGGTTCTTAAAATTAAGAAGAATGCCGGGGATGAGGTTGCTCAAGGCGAATCCATTATGATTCTCGAAGCGATGAAAATGGAAAACGATATCAAATCCCCATTCAGCGGAGTTATCAAAGACATTTATGTTAATGAAGGCTCGGCAGTAGAAAAAGGAGCAAAATTATTTCTAATTGGTTAATCAATAATTATTTTATCCGGGAGGCACTGTGAAAAAATATTTATTCTCTTTTCTGTTTTCTCTAATACTTGGAGGAAATTTAGTTGCTGGCGGCTTTCAGTTAAATGAACACGGAGCTAAAGCAATGGCAATGGGTGGTGCATTCGCCGGTCTGGCAAATGACTTATCAGCCTTTTATTTCAATCCGGCAGGATTAGCATTTATGAATGGTATTAATGTTTCGGCAGGTACTGCTCTTATAGCTCCAACCGGATCGTTTAGAGGCCCCTCACCCTCAATTCAGGAATCAAAGATGGTGAACAAGGTATTTACACCGAGTCATCTCTATTTTTCCTATCAGGTTAATGACAAACTGGTGCTTGGCTTTGGTGCCAACAATCCATTTGGACTCGGCACAACATGGGATCAAAACTGGGTTGGCAGATTTGCCGCTGTGGTTACAGAAGTACAGGTATTTAGTTTTAATGCAGTAGCTGCATATAAATTGCTCGATAACCTGAGCCTTTCTGCGGGTTTTCAATATAATTTTGCGAATGTAGAGATCACAAAACAGCAAAATCTTGCTCCATTTAATGGAGAGGCTCATGTTGACCTTAAAGGGAAAGACATGGCAGCCTTTGGATTTATTGTTGGTGCTTTGTGGAAACCAACTCTGGATTTCTCAATCGGTGCAACCTACAGAAGTCAGGTTAAATACAACTTTGAAGGTGATGTAGTTACAACAGGACCCGCTCAATTAAGTGCTGCATTACCAAATGCACCGATTGCTGCAGATCTTACCACACCTGCACAGATTATTGCCGGTATCGCATACAAATTTATGCCAAACCTGGTTGTTACTGCAGATTTCCAGTATGTAATGTGGTCAAGCTATGATTATCTCACCGTTACTTACAAATCAGATGGTAAGGTACTTACCTCTTCAGAACGACTTTTTGAAGATACATGGATTGCAAGACTTGGTGTTGAGTATAAATACAATTCATCGCTCGCACTTCGTGCAGGTTTCCTGTATGACAGAAATCCAGTGAAGGACGAATATCTCGATCCAACACTTCCCGATGCCAACAGACTTGGTTTCTCGGGTGGTATCGGTTACGCTCTTACCAATAATTTGAGCCTCGATCTTGCTTATCTATTCCTAAGGTTTCAGGAAAGAACCATTACTAATTCAAAAATTAGTACATCCGGTACTGTAGGTTTCTCACCAATGAATGGTACCTACAACTCCTATGCAAACCTCTTTTCATTAACATTTAATTATAAATTTTAATTTAGAGGAGTTAGATAATGAAAAAGATATTTAGTTTATTTCTTGTCCTCGTGTCAACTGTAGTAATTTTTACAGGATGTCAGGACAAATCAGACCTCGTTGCGCCTGCTGCACCAACAGCTACCGGAGCAAATTTCACCCGTTTTGTGGCAGTTGGAAACAGTTTAACAGCAGGCTATCAGTCAGGTTCACTTTTTGAATCAGCCCAGATGTATGCTTATCCCAAACTGATTGCAAATCAGATGCAGACCACATTTGTTTTCCCGAATGTGGGTGATCCCGGAACAAGAGGCAGAATAGAAGTTGCAACAATTTCACCGTCTTTCTCGTCCTATACAAATCCTAACAGTGGACCTTTGCTTAATGCAACATATCCATTGCCATACAATAATCTTGGAATACCGGGTGCACTGCTCAACGATTTCATGACTGCGTATGACTCATTAAGTTGCACTGCAGCCATGTTAGGCGGGTCACCAAATCCCATGTTCAACCTTGTTCTCAGGAACCAGGGGGGAGCAAAAACAACCCAGTGGTTACAGCTAAAAGCTCAGCAACCAACTTTTGTTACTTTCTGGCTTGGATCAAATGACATTCTGGGTCATGCAGCTTCCGGCGGAACAGTACCATATACACCTGTTGCAGCTTTCACAGCACTTTACAACCAGGCAATGGACAGCCTTAAAAGCTTAAATTGTGGCGTTGCAGTTTCCAACATCCTTGATGTTGCAATCACCCCTCTTTTTACCACAGTTGGTGGTCAGTTGAGACTTCAGGGTGCCACACACTTCTTCACCAGCAAAGGTGGAGTTACATCATTGGTTACACTCGCCAACAACATGATTATCCTGCCGGCTTCCGCATTGGTTGCTCAGGGTTTTGGGCTTTCTGCTGCAAAACCTCTTCCTGACAATGTGGTTCTTGATTCAGCAGAAATCCTGAACATCAGAACAGTAACCGCTCAATATAATGGAGTGATAAAAGCTGCTGCTGAGGCGCGTGGTTTTGTACATGTAGATATGGCAGCTAAATTGATGCAGATCGCGGTTGCTTATGCAACATCAGGCGGATTATTTATTGACGGTGTTAAATTCAGTCCTGTCTTCATCACCGGTAATTTGTTTAGTCTCGATGGTGTACATCCAAGTAATCAGGGTCATGGAATCATTGCAAATGAATTCATAACTGCAATCAGTGCAAAATATTCAGCGAATATTCCATTGATAAATGTGGCATCCATACCCGGAGGACTTATATTTAAGCAAACTCCGAGTGGTTCGATAAAGCCTGACTATACACCCGAAATGTTTAACAACATTTTGTTTTAACTTATTCTGAAAGGATTTTGGCATTGAAACTTGATATGATTAATAAACAGTCAATTCTCTCATTTGTTACTCTTGTTGTGCTCTCAGTTTTACTTGGAGCATGTTCTTCTGTAACCGAAGATGAAAAAGTTGAAGAAAAAATTGAAGTTAATCAAGGTTTGGATACAATTAAATCGGTTGAAAGCATACCGGTTGTTGATTCAAAAGTGGAAGTGCCAAAATCCTATCTTTATATTATCCAGATAGGTGCTTACAGTACCTTTGAGAAAGCAAAAAAATTTAGAGGCTCAATTAAAAACAAAATAAATGAAGAAATTTTTGTAAGTTTCGACAAGAGAACTTCGCTTTATGTGGTCAGATTAAAACCACGCGATTCTCGGGCAGATGCCGAGGAGATCAGAACAAAACTGAGAGCTACCAAGGAATTTGCCGATGCCTTTATCTTAACTATAGAGATATAATTCAGTCAAATAAAACCGGGAGGTTCCTATGCGAAAATTACTACTTGTAATTTCGTTGTTTCTGTTTGTTTCCGGGCAGCTAAATGCCCAGCTCTCCACAAACTGGTCGTTCACCAGTGGCGGAGCAAATCTACCAACCTGGTTTGGTACAGCTAATACCGAAAGAGGTATGACCTTCTCCAAAACAAATAATCAAGTGTTAGTTGTTGTCAGAAATGTAGCAGTTACCTTAAAAGCACTTGATGCCACAACAGGTCTCGAAGCTGTCAATTATGATCAAACCGGAGTTTCCGGTGGCACTTTTGCATTGAATGACGCTGAAGCCTCAAACGATGACGCTAAAGTATATGCCGGTAATTTAACTACATCAAACACCGGTCCATTCAAAATTTACAAATGGGATAATGCTACAACAGCTCCAACTGTTGCATTCTCGTATCTTGCTCCCGTAGCAGGAACCAGAATGGGCGACAACCTCTGTTTAGTTGGAAACAATGCTGACAACTCAGCAAAATTCCTTGTAATTGATGCCACAAGAAATATGGTATTTATTCTTAAAACGGTTGATAATGGAAATACATTCCAGTTGCAAGATTCAGTTCAATTACCTGTTGGTACATTTGGCGGTCATCCATCAGTTTACCCGATCATGAACGATCAGGGGAACATTGAAGGTCTGATAACCAATAGTTCAGGAAAAAATGTTCAGGCATTCACAATGACTGGCCAGTTAATGGGCGCCATTCCTGGTGGAGTGATAGCTACGGGATCAACAGCCATTAAAGGTTTTAATGTAAATGATATGTTTTATCTGGCTACCTACCAGTTTGGTGCCGGTAATGAGAATGTTAGAATCGTTCATGTAGGCGACAATCCGATGATGGCAAGAACTTATTCTGTTACTGCTTCCATGGGTGCAAACGCCAATGCAAACGGTTCAGGCGATTTGGCCGTTAATGTTAAGCAGAACGGAACAGTTGATCTTTATATTCTCGGCACAAACAATGGAATTCAGTCAATAAATCTTAGCTTCCCGTTTTTTGTGAACGGTAGATTTAACGAACATTATAACTTCATTGCATCAAAACAGAACCAAAACAGTGGTTTTGGTCCAAACATGGAATTGAAAAAAGTTGGTTATTCATTCGACACAAACCATGTTTATGTTGCGGTTCAAGGAAAACTTGACAGAACCAATTCAAATGGTATTGTAGTTCTTCTAAATTTTGACAACATCCCGGGTCTTGCGGCAGGACAATCCCTTGGTGGAGTTCCGGGTGGAGGTCATCTATTTGGTGATGCCTCAAATCCAAATTGGAAAATGGGATTTGAAGTTGATATGGCTTTTGTAATTAATCCTGGTGGAAATGACTCAGTGGCATATCTTGATGCTGCTAAATATTTCAACGGAGTAAAAACAGGTGGTTTTATCGGCTCAACATACAATTCCGGTAGTGCTGCACAGGGACCTTCGGCTCCTGGTATTTTTGCAACAAATGCAATTACATTTGCTCTCGATTCAGCTTATGATATTGGCAGGGGATTAGAGTTGAAAATTCCATTCTCCGAACTTCCCGGAATCACAACTAATACTCAGATTCAGGTTGCTGCATTTATCGTTTCAAATACCGCTTATTTCTCGGATTTAACTCTACCGGGAAATCTTACAAGTGGAAACGCTGCTTTTAATCCTGATTTTGGAACTCTTCCTGGCGGTCCGTATTATACGGGATTCCACCAACTTCCTGTTGAGATGGTTTCATTTTCAGCAAATACAAACGGAAACAGTGTAAACCTTGAATGGATTACAGCATCGGAAACAAATAATAGAGGATTCTCTGTTGAAAAAAGTTTTGATGGTTCAAACTTTGTTGAAGTTGGTTTTGTTGCAGGCAAAGGTTCGTCATCTGTGATGAACAGATATAATTTCACCGAAAATAATGCCGGTGCTTCAATTGTTTATTACAGATTAAGACAAATTGATTTTGATGGTACAGCTTCTTTCAGCGAAATCATAAAAGTTGAATTCACTGCTGTTCCTGCTGTCTTCGCCTTAAATCAGAATTATCCAAACCCATTTAATCCATCAACTTCTATTTCTTTCAGTGTAGCTGAAGAGGGAATGGCAAGTCTGATGATTTATTCAATAAATGGTGAACTTGTATCTTCACTGTTTAACGAAGCTGCTAAACCAGGTCAGTTATACAAAGTACAGTTTAACGCAACCAATCTTCCTTCAGGCATCTATTTTTATAGATTAACCCAGGGAGCAAATGTTGTTACAAGAAAACTTACTTTATTGAAGTAAATCAGGCTTTCACTTCTTCGGTTTACTGAAGTAGAGAGGTTTGAAAATTGTTATTTCCCAAAAAGGCTGTCTTAAAAAGGCAGCCTTTTCTTGTTGAAATTAACATACACTTAATACTCATTAACTCAAGAATGATTATCTTTGGTTATATGTTTTTTTTTATTACAAACTTGAGGAAACGATGAATAAGAAATCTTTCTTTTTTCTAATCGTAATGGCATTTGCAGTTAATACTTCATTTGCACAGTTATTGGTCGAAAATTTTAATTATCCTGTTGGTGATTCAGTTTCTGCACATAATGGTTGGACAGGTCATAGTGGTGCCGGAACAAATCCAATTTTGGTTGGAGCTCCAGGATTGGAATTTCCCGGATATATTGTTACAGGCGGTAACGCTGCACTGGTTTACAATACAGGCCAAGACATCAATAAAACTTTTGACAGCGTAACAGTAGGTTCTGTTTATACATCAATGTTGATAAAAGTAACAGCGGCTTTGCCTGCTCCCGGATATTTTTTCCATTATGGTAGAAACCCCTTCAATACATTTGATTTTCGTGCAAGAACCTGGTTAAAAGCTGATGGAGCCGGTTACAGAATTGGTCTTAGCCCTTCAGGTAATGCTGACACAGTATTTACCACGCAAAAGTTTGACCTTGATTCAACCTACCTTGTTGTTGTAAAATATCAAGTTGTCGACGCAGCCTCTGACTCAATTAGCTTGTGGATATTCAAAACAGGTGACAATTTTGCATCCGAAGTTGCTCCAGCCGTAGGGCCATTGAGCATGGTTTCAGCAGATGTCTCACCGGGTTCAATTGCTTTAAGACAGTATAACGCTGCTCAGAGAATAATTGTTGATAACATTCAGGTAAGCAATTCATGGTTACTTAATGTTGTTCCGGTTGAATTTGTTTCATTCTCAGCTACAGCACAGAATGGCAAAGTTGACCTGGCATGGCAGACAGCAAGTGAAACCAACAATAAAGGATTTGAAGTTGAGAGAAGCCTCGACAATCAAAACTTCTCAACTGTTGGTTATGTTGATGGAAAAGGAACCACAACCCAAACTTCAGTTTACAACTTTACAGATAAATTTGATGTTAACGGTACTGTATATTACAGACTTAAACAAATCGATTTTGACGGTACAACAGCTTTCTCGAATACCATTGAAGTTGAATCAAATCTTATCACCGGTTTTGAAATGTTCCAGAACTATCCAAATCCTTTCAATCCTTCAACTACAATTAAGTTTACAGTTGCTGAAACAGGGATGGCTTCTTTGAAGGTATTTAATGTTACCGGAGAATTAGTTGCTAATCTGTTCAATCAGACTGTTGAAAAAGGCACAGTTTATACTGTTAACTTTGATGCTTCAAAGTTGAACTCAGGAGTGTATTTTGCTCAACTTTCCCAGGGAAGCAATGTTAAGAATATTAAATTGATTCTTAATAAATAATCGCTCTCTTTCTCCTTTTTTAAGCGAATAACCTCTTGGTTATTCGCTTTTTTATTTTAATTTTAGCATTTGTAATTAAATTAATATTCTAACGGAGGATACATGGCTCTTTCACTTAACAAAGTGATGCTATTGGGTAATCTCGGCAGAGATGCAGAAACGAGATATTCAAACGACAATTCAATCGCAATTACAACATTCTCTTTAGCCACCAGCCTTGCAAAAAAAGGACGGGACGGCAACTGGATCAACGAAACCACTTGGCATAATATAACCGCATTTAATGTGCATGAAAGAACTCTTGAAGCTCTAAAAAAAGGCACCAGAGCCTATATTGAAGGCAGAATTCAGATTCGTGACTATACAAAGCAGGATGGTACTGCCGGTAAATCTTACGATATCGTTGCAGATAAAGTTACACTTGTTGACAAAAGAGCGGATTCTGAAGGTGGTCCATTTGAAGCTCCTCAAAGTGAGGGACAAGCTCCTGCACCTTTTGAAACACCTCAGTCATCAGGCAAAAAAGAAGATGATTTGCCATTTTAGAACTACGGGCGAAAAATAAGTGACTTCTGAAGTAATCTTACTAATTGGGCTTGCCTTATGTTTTCTGTGTTCAAGTCTCTTTAGCGGCTCGGAAGTTGCATTATTTGGTACCAATAAAGCACTTTTAAAGAGGGGATTCCATAAGAACCCCCTCTTCTTACGATATACTCTGTTTTTAATCGAAAACCCAAAAAGATTACTTGTGACAATTTTGTTGGGCAACAACCTTGTTAATACACTCGCCTCCATTTTGGCAGTTTCTATCACAATGATAGTAGTTCAAAAATTTCAATTTGATCCTGAAACCGCGATAACCATCCAGATCGCAACAATAACCATTTTAGTACTCCTTTTTGGTGAGATAACGCCCAAGGTATATGCCACAAACAATCCGATCGGTTTTCTCAAATTTGCTGTAATTCCACTCTACTGGTTGAGTCTGTTTCTTTATCCGGCCTCCGAATTGATTAATGAGATAATTAACAAATCATTTGGGAAGTTTAAATTAAATAAATCAAAACACGCAATCGACCAGGATGAGATTTCGCAACTTGCTGATATTGGACACAAAGCCGGAACTCTTGCTGAAAAAGAACAGGAAATCATCAAAGGACTTGTTTCATACACAAATGTCTCAGTAAAAGAGGTCATGAAACCAAGGTTGAGTATTGTTGGTGTTCCGGAAAAATCCACACTTGAGGAGGTTGCTACACTGATCCTCGAAGCGGGACACAGCCGACTGCCGGTTTACAAAGATGATCTCGATGAAATTAAAGGAATTTTGTATGCAAAAGACCTTCTTCCGATGATGAAAAACAAATTTGCGAGAAGGGTTGCCTCTTTCACTCCTGCTAAACTTGCCAGACCTGCAATGTTTGTTCCTGAAACAAAATCAATTAGTGAACTGATGCAGGAGTTTCAAGAAAAAAAATTACACATGGCAATTGTAATCGATGAATATGGTGGCACATCAGGTCTGATTACACTTGAAGATATTTTGGAAGAAATTCTTGGAGACATACGCGATGAATATGACAAAGAAGAGCCAAATATTCGCAAAATAAATCCATTTACTTATGAAGTTAGCGGTGAACTTACCATTGGTGAACTTGAAGAACTCCTTAATGTGGAATTTGGTGATATTTCGCCCGATATTCAGACAATTAGTGGATTAATTTTCGAATATGCAGGAAAAATACCTAAAAATGGCTTTTCGATTAAAATAGGTCCTGTCACTTTTAAGGTAGTTCAGGTTGAACGAAACAGACTCAGGAAGATAATCGTGAGGACTCAATAGATGAAACCCGGATGTTTTCTTAAAACCTTAATAGTAGGAACGATACTTCTTGCAACTGCGATTTACATCATTACCAATAAAGGGAAGGAATGGTTTGTAGATCCCATAAAAGAAAATATACTCGCAAGTGCATTTGATTCTTTGCCCAACGAGCTTAAAGGATTAAAAGATACAAAAGAAAAACTGATGCTTGTTGAAAGAATCGACAGCCTTGTTACGCTTTTTAAAAGTGATACTTCGGGTGTATCGATTAATTTTACCAAGGTAGAAAAATTTTTTGAGACATTAAAAGACTATTCAAAAGACAGTTTGTTAACCTCAAAAGAATATGCATTTCTAAAAAAAATGACTGATGAGATGATCTCAATCAAGCCAAAAAATATTATTGAATTTGAGAATGACAGTAAGGCACAGTAATGAATGCGCAGCGTAAAACAGAATTAAAAGTAGGCATCACCGCTATAGTGGGGATAGTATTACTCGTTTGGATCATAGGCTGGGCAAAAAATATCAGTTTTATTGAAAAAAATGTAAACTACAAAATTGAATTCGATAATGTCTCAGGGCTTGAGATAGGGGATAATGTAACAATAAATGGAGTTAGAAAGGGTTCTGTCGAGACTATTACCGTTACCGGTTCAACTGTACTTGTAGAAGTTGCTATTGAAAAAGATGTTTTGCTACCGGAGGATTCCGGATTTTATGTCACTATGCTCGACTTAATGGGTGGTAAAAAAATTGAAATACGCCCGGGAAAATCATCCAAAATGATAAACCCGGAGGTGATTCAAAAAGGGGAGTTTCAATTTGATGTTGCTGAAGTTATGAGTTTTGTAGGTCGTGCCGGTGAAGGAATTCCTGCAATTATGTCTAAAATTGACACTGCTCTTACTGCCATTAACTCATATCTACAAGATGAAGAAATTAAAGGTGATGTAAAATCAGGACTTAAGAATTTGGTCGCCTTGGCATCTGATTTTAGATCTTTGATTAGCGAACAACGGGGTCAGATTGACCATCTGCTAAAAAACAGTATCAAATTGACCGAAAATGCTGATTCACTTACTAACACTGCGTCAGTTTTTATTAAAGAAAACCAGGATTCTATTGCAACGAGTATCAAAAATTTAAATAAATTGCTTGTACAATCTGATGCACTGATCAAAAAGTTTGATGGCATTATCGATGAAACCAAGTCGCAAAAAAACAATCTTGGTAAACTGTTATATGATGAAGTCACATTTGAAGACCTGAAGATTACACTTAAAGAGGCGAAGGATTTACTTATTCTTGTTAAAAAACAATTGAAAAATGAAGGCATTAATGTTAAAGCAAAAATTGATCTTTTTTAAATCAATGTCCATACTGTTTTTCCTTGTTCTATCGCTTTTAACCGGAGGATGTAATACCTTTACAGGAAGTGAATACCCGGTTTCGCAGGGTATGGTAGTGAGCGCGGATTCACTGGCAACTGAAGTTGGGTTGAATATTCTGCGAGCAGGTGGGAATGCAATTGATGCAGCAGTTGGGGTAGGTTTTGCACTTTCAGTAACTTATCCTGTTGCCGGAAATCTGGGTGGTGGCGGTTTTATGGTAATCAGAAAAGCAAACGGCGAAGAGTTCACACTTGATTATCGTGAAAAAGCCCCAAATCTGGCTAAAAGAGATATGTATCTCAACTCTGAGGGAGAATTCATAGATTCACTTGCCCAAGAGGGTATTCTTGCTTCCGGTGTACCGGGGAGTGTTTCGGGGATGTTATTTGCACTCGAGAATCATGGAACGATGTCACGCAAGAATGTGATTTTGCCTGCTTTTAAAATTGCAGAGGAAGGATTTTTACTCTCAGAAGCTACAGCCAACTCTTTTAACCGATATCGAAATTCTTTCCTGAAGTTTCCATCAACAACTAAATATTTTACCAAAGACAGTTCACTTTTTGGAAAAGGCGATCTCTTTGTACAGAAAGATCTTGCTGCAACCCTTCAAAGAATTATTGAAAACGGGTCTGATGGTTTTTATAAAGGTACAACTGCCTACTTGATTGTTGAACAAACAAAAAAAATGGACGGTATAATTTCCCACAAAGATCTTGCAAATTATAATACTGTTGTTAGAGATGTTGTTAGAGGGAAATACCGCGATTATCAGATAATTTCTATGCCACCTCCAAGTTCAGGAGGTATTGCTTTGGTTGAACTCCTTAATATCCTCGAGAACATTGACATTAAAAGTTTGGGACACAACTCAGTAAAATATGTTCACTATCTTACTGAGGCGATGCGGAGAGTGTATGCAGATCGTTCAAAATATCTTGGTGATCCTGATTTTTTCCCTGTTCCCGTTGATTCGCTCTTATCAAAAAAATACGCGCATAGATTATTTTCTCAGATAACAAATTCAGCATCAAATTCTGTTGATGTTACTCCCGGACTTGAGAAAGGGATTGAAAGTCTGGAAACTACACATTATTCGATAATCGACAAGTGGGGAAATGCCGTAAGTGTAACAACCACAATTAATTCCGGTTATGGATCTAAAGTAGTGGTTGATGGTGCCGGGTTCTTTCTGAATAACGAGATGGATGATTTTTCGGCGAAACCGGGAGTTCCAAATCAGTTTGGTTTATTGGGGAGTGAGGCAAACTCGATTGAGCCCGGTAAAAGAATGCTCAGTTCGATGACACCAACAATTGTGTTAAAAGATGATAAACCGGTTTTAATAGTTGGATCTCCCGGTGGTTCTACTATAATAACAGCCGTACTTCAAGTGGTTTTGAATGTTCTCGATTTTGATATGGAAGTAAAAGACGCGGTGAATGCACCGAGGATACATCATCAATGGTATCCTGACCAGGTTTCTCTTGAGGAAGGGGTGTTGGATCCTCTTGGAACACTTGAATTGATGAATATTGGACATAAAGTAAAAGATATTCCATATCTCGGTTTGATTGAAGCTATCAAAATTGATCCTGAGACAGGAAAAGTTTCCGGAGCCACTGATAGAAGAGGTTTTGGACTTGCCAAAGGAGAATTCGACAAATGATAGTTGGAACCGGGGTTGACATAATTGAAATTGACCGAATTCAAAAATCCATTGAAAGATTTGAGAGCCGGTTTCTAAATAAAATTTACACTCACACAGAAATTGAATACTGTTCAACAAAAGCTGATAAGTATAGAAGATTTGCAGCCAGATGGGCGATTAAAGAAGCGGTTTACAAAGCTTTAATGAAATATGATGAAACAATTGCCTGGAAGGATATTTCTGTAAAAAATGACAGCGATGGAGCTCCGGTGCTTGAAGATCTTGAAAAAATCATGCGCATTAAAGAGATGGGAATTTCAATTCATATCACGCTTAGCCATTCCAATAATTACGCTGTTGCGATGGCAATCGCCGAAAAATAACAATAAGTTAAACTTCCTTTCTCCGCTTTTTGTTATATTAGCAGTGACGGAAAGGAGAGTTTTAATTCAGCTTTCAAAAACACCATTCGGTACTTTATAACACTTTTGTATTAGTTCTCAATCAGAGTTACGAACCACTGTCTGTTTGCAATGTTAAACGGGCTTTTGACATGGTCTATCTCGGAAAAGCAGATGCCATCCTTGAAGATCAGGAACGAAAAATTCGTTCTGTTCGGAAAAATTACCCTTTTCCTGTTGTGATCCGGTTACGAAAGTATATCCACATCCCATATAAGCAGGTAATTTTGACCCGAAAAAATATTATTCGGAGAGATAACCACAAGTGTGCTTATTGCGGTAAAACCGACCTTTTATTAACCATCGATCACATTATTCCCAGATCAAAAGGCGGTATCGATTCCTGGGAAAATCTAATTTCTGCATGCCCCAAATGTAACAGTAAAAAAGGGGACAGAACTCCTGCGGACGCCGGAATGTCACTCCTTTTCCAGCCTTATGCGCCCAATAACTTACTTTTTATTAAATTTGCAGTAGGTAATTTGGATAATCGTTGGAAACCCTATCTTTTTCATTAATTAAAACTATCTGATGCGAAAAAAAAGAATATTAAGTGGAATGCGCCCCACCGGAAAACTCCACTTGGGGCATTATGCCGGTGCACTCGAAAACTGGGTAAAACTACAAGAAGAATATGAAAATTATCATTTAATTGCTGATTATCATGTACTGACCACCGACCTGGATACTTCACGAATCTATCAGGACACAATCGATATGGTTATCGACTGGCTGGCGATAGGGCTTGATCCCAAAAAAGTTAAAATCTTCCGGCAGTCACAAGTTAAAGAACACTCTGAACTCTTTCTGATTTTTTCAATGTTAATTACTGCAAACCGACTTGAAAGAAATCCTTCGTTAAAAGATCAGATCAGAGACCTGAACATTCAACAGACAGTGTATGGGCATCTTGGTTATCCTGTTTTGCAAGCTGCAGACATATTGCTTTACAAAGGTGAAGCAGTTCCCGTTGGAGAAGATCAGGTTCCACATGTAGAGATTACAAGGGAAATTGCCAGAAAGTTTAACAATCAATATGGTGAAATCTTTCCTGAACCTGATCCACTTTTAACTGTTTTTGCCAGACTTGCCGGATTGGATGGTGTAGCGAAGATGAGTAAATCGCTTGGAAATACAATTCTACTATCAGATGATGCGGAAATCGTTAAACAAAAGATGCGAAAAGCTGTTACCGACCCACAAAAACTGCGCAAGAACGATCCCGGTCATCCTCAGGTTTGTGTAGTCTTTTCATATCACAAAAAATTTAATCCAATTGAAGTTCCGGAAATTGATACCAACTGTCGAAGTGGTGCTTTAGGTTGTGTTGATTGCAAATTGAACTGTTCTGCAAAAATCTCCGCATTTCTTGAGCCGGTTCTCGAAAAACGGAGCATATATGAGAACGATATTTCAATAGTTCTTGATGTATTATCAGAAGGCGAAAAGGAAGCACGCAAAGCAGCCGAAATAACCATGCATGATGTTAGAACCAAAATGAAAATGGGATAAATGTTCAAAGTAAAACTTGATACATTTGAGGGTCCGCTCGATCTACTCCTTTTTTTTATAAAGAGGGATGAACTTGATATTTATGACATACCAATAGCATATATTACAAACGAATTTCTAAAGTATCTCGAACTGATCAAGATTCTTGATCTTGAACAGGCGGGGGATTTTATTCTTCTGGCGTCAACTCTTATGCATATAAAGGTAAGGATGCTTTTGCCCAAGGAAGTGGATGAAAAGGGGCAGGAAATAGACCCCCGTACTGAACTGGTTCAACAATTACTTGAGTATAAAAGATATAAAGAGATGGCTGAAGAATTTTCTTTTTTTGAAACCGAACAAAGAAAAATCTTTTATCGGGGTAATTTTAATTTGGATGAAAAATCAACATTTGATGACACAGGACTTTTACTTAAGAATATTACAGTGTTTGATCTCGCAAGAGCTTTTCAAAAAATCATGTCAAACCTTAAACCTGAACCCATTCACCATATTCAGAGAGTGCCTGTGAGCATTGAAGAACAAATGCAATTTATTATGAAACGGTTAACGGAGGAAAAGGAGATCATTTTTTCTAAAATGGTTACAAGTATAAGGATTAAAATTCAAGTGGTATACACTTTTGTAGCTCTTCTTGAGATGGTGAAAATGCAATTAATCGGGATAAAAGAGTCTCCGAATTTTAATGATTTTATGATCTATGCTATAGAGAATGATTGACGAGCTTTATTTCCCCGTAATTGAAGGATTAATTTTTGCTTCTGAAGACCCCATCTGTGCTGATGAGATTGTAAGAGCAATCGTTGCCATTGATGGTGAAACCACGGTCATCAATTCAGAAGATGTAACAAACGCGGTTGATCAAATAAATATAAAATATGAAAATGTTGAATTTCCTTTCAGGATTACTAGGATATCAGGGGGGTATATATTTGCCACAAAGCCAGAGTTAAGCAAATACCTTGGTTACCTCAATTCTGAAAAAATAAAGAGGCGACTTTCACAGGCTTCACTTGAAACACTTTCCATTATTGCATATAAGCAGCCGATCACAAAACCTGATCTTGAAGCGATCAGGGGGGTTAATTCAGATTATATACTGAGCACGCTCCTTGAGAAAAGACTCATAACCATTGTTGGAAGGGCGGAAACAGTGGGAAGACCACTTTTATATGCAACAACAGAAGAATTTCTAAAATATTTTGGGCTAAACAAAATATCAGACCTCCCACGCCCGCGTGAGATTGATGAATTGATGCAGGATGAGGATTTCATCGAACAGAAACGAAAATTAATGATGCAAGCAGTGGAAGAAACTATAGAATTGGAATTAAAAGATGAAAACGAATAAGATAAGAATAAATAAATTTCTTGCTATGGCAGGGATTGCAAGCAGAAGAAAAGTTGAAGAATTTATTCTTGCCGGAAGAATAGATGTAAACGGTGAAACCATCACTTCTCTGGCAGTGGTAGTTGATCCCTCTGTTGACACAGTGGAACTTGATGGTGAGGTTCTTCACTTTGAGGATAAAGTTTATTTTATTTTAAACAAACCTTCAGGCTATATCACTTCTGTTTCGGATGATAAAAACAGACCTGTGGTAACTGATCTCATTAAAACTCCTTTCAGAGTTTTCCCGGTGGGAAGACTTGACTGGGACACCACAGGTGTTCTTATAATGAGTAACGATGGTGATTTCGCTAATGTAATGCTTCATCCTTCTAATAAGATAATGAGAACTTACGAAGTGAAGTTGGATAAACCATTTGATCCTGAGCACTTAACTTTACTCAAAAAAGGGCTTTCTTTGGATGGAGTAAAAGGAAAATTTGAAACTGTGCTCATTAATCGTAAAAACCCTCGACTTGTAACCGTTGAGTGTACTGAAGGACGGAATTTGTTTGTAAAACGGATGTTTAGAAAATTAGACTATTTTGTTGATAAACTTCATAGAAGCAAATTTGCAGGTTTTACGGTGAATGACTTGAAACCCGGCACTTTCCGTCAAGTTAGTCTTCACGAAATTAAGGATGTACTTGCGAAGTATTCTCACAAGTAGTCTTGTTATACTTCTTTGTTTATCGAATCAAATCGAAGCCCAAAAGGATTCAACCAAAAATGCCGTAAAATTCTGGAGTGCAGGATCAAAAGAAATCTGGCAGACCATTGATGGTTTCCTGAATGATCCCAATCTTACGAGTGCATCCTGGGGTGTTATTGTGCAATCAATGGCATCAGGTGAAGTTCTTTATAAAAGAAATGAAAATAAATTATTTAATTCAGCTTCTCTCGTAAAACTTTTCACGACAGCTTCTGCTCTTTCATTGCTTGGAAATGATTTTACTTATGAAACTCAGATAAGAACCACAGGGGTTATCGAGGGTGCAACTTTAAAGGGAGATTTAATTATAGTTGGTTCGGGGGATCCTACAATTTCCGGAAGATTATACAATAACGATATCTTTTTTGTTTTTAATCAGTGGGCCGAAAAGCTAATAGATTTAGGGATTATGAGCATAAATGGTTCATTGGTTGGTGATGATTCGGCATTTGATCATCAGGGATTTGGTAAAGGTTGGCAATGGGATCATTTAACCGACTGGTATGCGGCTCCCACAAGTGCGTTATCACTTAATGACAATGCAGTTGATATTACAATATTTCCGGGTGAAATCGGTTTTTCGCCTGAAATCGACCTTACACCAACAACCAAATATGTATCCATCATAAACGAAGTTGTAACTGTTCGTGCAGACTCGACAACAAAAATTGAGATAAGCAGAGAAATCGGTTCAAACATAATTCGTTTGTCCGGCAGAATTCGTCAGAACGATCAACCTTATTCGAGGAGTGTATCAATTGAAGCACCCTCCAAATTTTTTATGCAGGTCTTGAGCGAAGTTTTGCAGAGGAGGGGAATCAGGGTTCAGGGTGGATGGAGAGTAGGATCAAATACAGGAGCTGAAGTTAATCTTAAAGGCACAACGCTTCTGTTTAAACATTTCTCCAAACAACTTTCTGAGATTGTTAGATTGTGCAATAAAAACAGCTATAATTTTTATGCCGAACAGATTCTCAAAACACTTGGCCTCGTTGATGCGGGATTTGGAAGCACAACGAATGGATTAAATGTGGTAAATCAATATTTAGCAAAAATACAAATTGACCCGATGGGCTTAAAGCTTGTAGATGGAAGTGGGTTAAGCCTTTTAAATCTTACTTCAGCAGAGCAATATTCAAAACTTTTAAGATCAGTCTTTAAAAGTGATTTTTTCCCTTATTTCTTCAATTCTCTTCCGGTTGCCGGAAAGGATGGTTCACTTGCTGATAGATTACTTGACGCTTCCTCGGCAAATAACCTGAGGGGTAAACCGGGACTTAACGAGGGAGTAAGAAGTCTTGCAGGATATTTAAAAACCGCTGATAATGAGACTCTCGCTGTAGTTTTTATCTCGAACAATCATTTGGTACCATTTAGTTATATTGATAATATTATTGATAAAATTTGTAACAGACTTAGTATTTTAAAGCGAAAAAAATAGAGGAGCCAACTTGGAAAATATTCAGACGCACGATGATCTGAACTCATTGATGAAAAGACGACTTGAAGAACTTGATGAATTACGCAGCAGGGGAGTGAATCCCTTTGAGTATGGTTTTGATGTTGATTCTGATTCTCAATCCATCCTTGATCAATACACAGAATCAGAAGATAAGACAATTGTTAAGATTGCCGGCAGGATAGTAACCATCAGAAGAATGGGAAAAGCCTCATTCACTCATATACAAGATAAAACGGGAAAAATTCAGATTTATCTCCGTCGGGATGACATACCTGATCAGTATGAAAACTTTAAACTTTTTGATATCGGCGATATCATCGGTGTTGAAGGGTATGTTTTTAAGACGAAAACCGGTGAAACTTCAATACATGCAACTGACTTAAAATTACTTACTAAATCGATTCGACCGGTTCCTGTTCCCAAAGAAATTATCGATGAAGATGGAAACAAAGTAATTTATGACCAGTTTGCTGACAAAGAACTAAGATATCGCCAAAGGTATCTTGATTTGATTTTAAATCCTGATGTTAAAAAAGTTTTTGTAACCCGTTCAAAAATAATTTCAGCAATGAGAAAGTTTCTCGATGATAAAGGAATTCTTGAAGTGGAAACACCGGCACTTCAATCAATTTATGGTGGGGCTTCGGCAAGACCTTTTGTTACCCATCACAATGCACTAAATATTCCACTATATCTACGCATAGCCGACGAACTTTATCTGAAAAGATTGATTGTTGGTGGTTTTGATGGTGTTTATGAGATCTCAAAAGATTTCAGAAATGAAGGAATGGATAAAACCCACAATCCTGAATTTACCATGATGGAAGTATATGTGGCATATAAAGATTATGAATGGATGATGTCATTTGTGGAAGAGATGGTCGGTCACATCTGTAATTCTGTTTATGGAACAACAGAATTTGAAATAGATGGTACTATTGTTAATTTCAAAGCCCCCTGGAATCGGGTTTCGATGGTGGATTCCTTAAAAATAAAAACCGGTGTCGATTTTCTTTCTGCTACCGACGATGAAGTTCTGGCGGTTGCAAAAAAATATGGCATCGATACTCAGAAGCTACAGAGCCGTGGCAAGATAATTGATGAACTTTTTGAAATCACCACTCAGAGTGAACTTGTTCAACCTACCTTCGTTATCGATTATCCTGTAGTAACTTCACCTCTTGCTAAAAAACACCGTGAGAAAGAGGGGCTTGTTGAAAGATTTGAAGGATTTGTGCTTGGTAGAGAAATTTGTAATTCCTTTAGTGAGTTAAACGACCCTATTGATCAGCGTGAACGATTTGAAGATCAACTTAAACAAAAAGATCAGGGCGACGATGAAGCTCAGGTGATAGATGAGGATTTTGTAAGGGCACTCGAGTATGGAATGCCTCCTACCGCCGGACTTGGTGTTGGAATTGACAGGCTTGTGATGCTTTTGACGAATCAACCATCTATCAGAGATGTGATTCTATTTCCAACCATGAAGCCTTTGAAGTAGTGAGATTTTCGAATTTATCATTATTTTTTCTGTTATTTATTTTTGAAGTTTTGCCGCAAACCGATAGCGGCAAAACTTTAATTATTCCCCCTCTTACCGAAATCAAACTTTCATTAAATCCTGATACTCTGTCTGTATTAAAACAGGTAAATCCAAAACTGGAATTTCCAAAACCTGACTATTTACTGCTCGGAGGTCTGGGAGCAGCCTATGCAGGCTCGATTCTTGGAATTCATCTCTATCAACAAAATGCTTGGTGGAGTGGGGACAGAGGTAAATTCAGAATAATTGACGACTGGGAGTATGCTCTGTCAATCGACAAGCTTGGTCACTTTTATGCACCGGCGATCCTTGCCCATGCTTTTTCTGTTGGACTTGAAGCTGCGAGAGTTGACTATGGCACCGGAATTTGGATTTCATCAGCCGCTGCACTGCTGTTTCAACTTTATGTTGAGTTTGAAGATGGGTTTGCAAAGCAGTGGGGATTTAGCCCCGGCGATGCTATTATGGATATTGCAGGAGCCGCGTATCCCGTTTTTCAATATTATTATCCATTTCTATACAATTTCCAGCCAAGGTTCAGCTATCTACCAACAAATCTCGGAAAAGAGGGACATAACGCCGGACAAAAATTAATAGTTGTTGATGACTATGAAGGACAAAAGTTTTGGCTTTCAGTAAGGGTGAACAACATGTTTGGTAAAGAGTTCGAAAAATTCTGGCCCGATTTTCTTATGCTCACTGTTGGATACGGAGTAAGAGAACTTGATGGCAGAGGGGGGGGGAAATCCGACATTTACATCGGTTTCGATTTTGACTATGAAACGCTTCCACTTTTTGGTCCAATCTGGCAAATGTGGAAAAACTCATTTAGCTTTATTAAATTCCCTATGCCTGCGGTTCGCATCACTAATGGTATTGCATTCTTTGGACTTGCTTTTTGACGCGGGAACCTGCTTTTAGTATCATTATTCCTGTTTTAAATGAAGAAAAATTACTTCCCGGGTTGCTTGCAAATCTTTCAACAATTACCAAAAACAACGGTTCCATAGAACTCATAATAGCTGATGGAGGAAGTACCGACAATTCATTGAAAATTTGCGAAAACCGTGTTGATAAGATAATTGATGTTAGCAGAGAACCAATAAATAACATAGCTTCCGGAAGGAATGCAGGGGCGTGGGCTGCTTCGGGTGAGATATTGATATTCTGTAATGCCGATGTTCTGTTTGCCTCTCCCGGGGCTCTTACGGCAGTTATATGCGACATGTTTAAATCTGATCCGAAACTTACAGCTATAGCAGCCTGGGTCGAAACTTTTCCTGAAGAAGAGAAACGGATTGACAGGTTGTTTCATCTGTTTTACAATCACTATTTCAGATTGTTAAATATTCTTAAGTTGGGGATGGGGAGGGGGGAGTGTATAATTGTTAGAAGTCGTGATTTTAAGAAAATCGGCGGTTTTAATCAGGAACTACCGGCGGGGGAGGATTTTGATCTTTTTAACCGTCTAATAAAACTTGGAAATGTTGAGTATTCAAAAAAAATAAAGGTTTATGAGTCACCAAGGAGATTCAGAAAACTTGGTTATTTTAAAGTTACTTCAATCTGGACTGTGAATGCTCTCTCTATAATGTTTAGAAATCGTAGCATTTCCAAAGAATGGAAACAAGTCAGATAATGAAATTGGAATATTATGGAAAATAAATTCGTGAAGACACTGGTTATAATCGTATTTTTTGTCTCAATTTATACACTCTACGACCAAATTTCCGGTGGTTCGTCGGTTTTTAGTAGTGAGAAAAACAAGGTTGAAGAAGCCTACAACCTGATTCAAAAACTTTATGTCGATGAGATATCTGATTCTGCTTTGAGCAGGAGCGCGATAGAAGGCATTTTATCTCAACTTGACCCACATAGCATTTATCTTACCGCAGATGAAGTTCAGGGGAATGAAGAGGAGATGAAGGGTGAATTTGAGGGGATAGGTATCGAATTTCAGGTGATTAAAGATACAATAAATGTTATTACTGCGTTAGCGGGCGGACCAAGTGCCTCTGCAGGCATTTTACCGGGAGATAAGATTGTAAAGATTGATGATTCTTCTGCAATAAAACTTGAGACTGATCAAATAAGAAAAATGATTAAAGGGAAATCGGGAACGAGTGTTAAAGTCCATATCTCACGCTACGGTCGAAAAGATTTATTTCCAATTCAAATAACCAGAGGCAAAATACCGGTAAAATCAGTAACTGCAAGTTTTATGCTCGATTCAGTAACAGGTTACTTTAATATTGTTCGTTTTGGGGAAAAAACATCAAAAGAAGTCCTTGATGTCCTTGAATCTCTAAAAAAACAAGGAATGAAGCAGGTAATGATTGATCTGCGAAACAATACCGGTGGATACTTGAATGAAGCGGTTAAGATTGCAGATTATTTTTTAGGTGGGAGAAAACTGATTGTATCTACAAAGGGAAGAATTTCACAAGCAAATGAAACTTTTGCCGCCGAGGAGACTTACCCTTATGAGAAGATGCCGCTTGTGGTATTAATCAATAGATCAAGTGCTTCTGCATCAGAAATTCTTGCAGGCGCAATTCAAGATTGGGATAGAGGATTGGTAGTTGGTGAAAGAAGCTTCGGAAAAGGGCTGGTTCAACAGCAGTTGCAACTTCAAGATGGTTCAGCAATTAGATTAACAATTGCAAAATATTTTACCCCTCTCGGAAGGTCGATCCAGCGCAACTATGAAAACAAAGAAGATTATTATTCTGAGATTGAATCCAGAGAAGATGAAACGGGTGATAATTTAAACCACGAACTTGACTCGGCAAAAAATATGCCTGAGTACCGTACTCCGATGAGCCGGAAGGTTTATGGTGGTGGGGGAATCACGCCTGACTATTTAGTGAGTGAATTTAAAGACAAAAAACAAGCTCTCGAACTTCTTAGAAATAACTTTTTTTCACAAGTTTCTCTCAAGTGGTATGAGCTGCACGGAACCGAGACAAAAAAGAAATTTCCTGAATTGGTTACATTTCAAAAAAACTTCGAATTTAATGCTCAAGATATAAATGGTTTTTATGAATTTGCAAAAGTTGTAATTCCTGAATCGGGAATCAGGGCAGAAATTGCAAGTGGTGATTTTATGAAGAATAGAATTAAAGCTGAGATTGCAAGATTTATTTGGAATCAACAAGGATATTATTATATTGCATCACGATATGATGCTGTGGTGGTTAAGGGGTTATCACTTTTTAACGAAGCGTCAAAAATTGCCAAACTTCAATAAAGCCTAAAGAATATGAAAAACCCTGAAATTACAATCCATTCATACCAAAAAAAGTTTCCTAAAATTGACTTATCAGTATTTGTAGCTGATGGAGTCAGAATTATTGGAGATGTAACAATTGAAAAAAACTCATCAATATGGTACAACTCTGTTTTAAGAGGGGATGTACAGTCTATTAAAATTGGTGAATACACCAACATCCAGGACGGTTCTGTGCTTCATGTTACAGGAGAAGATTATCCATTAAAGATAGGCAGCTTCGTTACGGTTGGTCACATGGCAACCTTGCACGCTTGCACCGTGGAAGATTTTTCACTCGTAGGGATTGGAGCAATAGTTCTGGATGGTGCCTTGGTTGAAAAAAATTCGATTGTTGCTGCGGGTTCTGTGGTTACTCCGGGGATGATTGTGAAGTCGGGAAGTATGTACGCAGGCACACCGGCAAAATTAATTCGCAGTTTAAGTGATAAAGAATTTGCTTATTTCGAAAAAAGTGCTTATCATTATTTTGAGATTGCAAAAGAAAGTCAACAATCGATTTTACGCGACAATCAACCGGAATAAGCATGAAAAATATCGATATTGAGATCCATTCAAAACCGGCCTTAACTAAAACTGTTGTTAAAACAATCGTAAGTGAAGTCTCCAAAATAAAAGACTGTAAATTCTCATATCTTGAAATCTCTTTTGTTTCAAAAGAAATAATTCATGAAATCAACAAAGAACACCTCAAACACGATTTCCCAACCGATATAATCACTTTTGAATATGAAAAATCGGATAATGGTATTGATGGTGAACTGATAATTTGTAGTGAAGTTGCCATGGAGAATGCTGAGAGATTTGAAGTTTCTGTGGAAAGTGAACTGCTGAGGTTGGTAATTCACGGGATATTACACCTTATTGGTTATAACGACACAACGGATGAAACAAAAAAAATTATGAAAAGTGAAGAAGACAGGCTTGTAGAATTGCTTTATCCAAAATTATTTATTATATAAACAAGTAACTTTTAGATATTCTGTGACTGTTAGTTTAAAGCAAGCATGTATCGGTTTTGAAGATTTTTTGGTGCATTCGAAAAAATCTTCCACAAACACTGTTGTTGCTTATAAAAATGATTTGGCAGACTTTCTAACATTCTGTGAGGGGTTAAAGCTAATTTCTGTAGATCAGGTTAGTGTGAAAACGGTTAAAAGGTTTTTAGGAAGTCTTGGTGTCAGCGGGCTGGATAAATCATCAATTGCCAGGAAAATGACAACTGTAAGAATGTTTTTTGAGTATCTGCTTGAAAAAGAATTTATTGGTTATAATTTTGTAAAAGATATTAAAAATCCAAAGTTTCGAAGGAAACTTCCTGAGATCATTTCAGATAAGGAATTTATTAAAACTGCCGCTCTGGCACCAAAAATTGAACAAAATGAATTTAAAGTTTTGTTACACGGGGCAATTCTTGAACTGCTTTATGGTTGTTCGCTTCGGGTATCGGAAGTCTGTTCAATCAATACTCCGGATATCGATTTTACCGGTAGTTCCATCAGAGTAACGGGAAAAGGCTCAAAAACAAGACTGGTTCCTGTAGGGAAAGTATCTTTACAGGTATTAAAGGATTATAAAGAATTAAAAGAAAAGTGTTTTGTTAACCCTCGTTTTCTCGTCAACCATCTTGGTAAGGAGGTGAATGTTAAATATATTTATCGGGTTGTTAACGAATATCTGTCGAACATAACAGATATCGATAAAAAAAGTCCACATGTTTTGCGACACAGTTCGGCTACTCATATGCTGGACAATGGAGCAGATCTGTTGGCGATAAAAGAAATTTTAGGTCATGAAAATCTTTCAACCACTCAGATATATACTCATGTAAGTATCGAGAGATTGAGAAGTATTTACAAAAAAGCACATCCAAAGTCATAAATTATTCGGGAGGTACCATGAATATACAGATAACAGCAAGAAAATTCACCGCAAGAGAGACTCTTAAAGATATAATCAAAGAAGAAGTTCTTTCGCTGCAGAAATTTTCTGATGAAATACTCGATGTTGAAGTTATCCTTAGCTATCAAAACTCAAAAGACAGCATTAAGGAAGTCGAGTTGATTGTAAAACTCCCCGGCACCATTTTAACTGCAAAAGACGACTCTGATGAGTATGCAAAAAGCGTAAAAGCAGCGGTTGAAAAAATCCAAAAACAAATAGTTAAAAGGAAATCAAAACAACAAGCCGTTAAAAAAATAGAAGTCAAAATTGATCCGGAGCTATAGTATTTGGAACTGATAACCAAAAAAAATATAACTGTCGAATTTTTTTTTAACAAAATAACAGACAAATTTAAGATCGTCAATTTTACAGGCAACTGTGGATTCGAACGATTAATTATTGAACCTAATCTTCACAGACCCGGCTTGGCTTTAGCCGGGTTTGTTGATTTATTCTCCTACAATCGGATACAGATATTTGGTAATACCGAAATTCGATACCTCTCCTCTCTCACAGAGGATGCAAGAAAAATGGCGTTGGAAAGGATTTTTACATTTAGTGTCCCCTGCATAATAATGACTAATGGAATAAAACCTTTCCCTGAGATGATCGGACTGGCGGAAAAATATGATGTCGCTATTTTGGGGTCTCCTGATTCAACCACTCGATTAAGTTTTTTTATCAGCGATTTCCTTGATGACCAGTTTCTACCTCAGGTCTCACTACATGCCTCACTTGTAGATGTTTATGGTGTAGGAATCCTTTTCATGGGGCATTCCGGAGTAGGGAAAAGTGAAGTTGCACTCGATCTGATTGAGAGGGGTCATCGCCTCGTTGCTGATGATGTTGTAATTGCCACAAGGAAAGGGGAGGGGATTCTGATGGGTTCTGGAACCGATATTTCCAAACACTTTATGGAAATAAGAGGACTTGGCCTCATAAATGTGGAAAAAATGTTTGGAATACGGGCAATTAGATATCAAAAAAGAATTGAGGTTATTGTTGATCTCGAGATTTGGAACCCCGACCATGAATATACAAGGACCGGACTCGACGACAATTTCCAATCTTTGATGGATGTTGAACTCCCTTTTGTTAAACTTCCTATTGTTCCGGGAAAGAACATTACTGTAATTACAGAAGTAATCGCTTTGAACTATCTTTTGAAACATTATGGATACGATAGCGCAAAAGTTTTCAAGAACAGGCTGGAACAAAGGCTGAAAAATCCCGGAAACGAAAATTATGAAAGAGGAATTGACTATTTTGAGCATGATTTTGAATAATAGATGCTTGTTTATCACTCCCGGTTTTGTAGTTTTGTAGATTAAATTTTAATTAGTTTGACAATTTGAATTTCCACGACTCTATGAATAGATTTCTGAGCAGATATTATTTTATCTCCAGGCATGAACTTAAGATACGCACCTTTAAATTTCCCTCTATAAAAACTGTTTACCCTGTCATCATTAGTTTCACAGCTCTTTCATTTGTGATTCTTATTACATCCGGTTTTTTTGCAGGAAACGGACTTGACAGTGAAACAGGTTCTGCAATTATGGATGAAAATGTCAGATTAAGGGCACAAATCAGTGAATTGAAGGAAGAAATTGACAGAGTAAACGGGCGACTTTCCACTGTGATCAGTATGAACAACGAGATTCGCGCACTTAATGATTTGCCTCGATTTGACAGTGCGTTCTTTAGAATCGACGAAAGTGTGGCTGCCCGGGATGAACGAAGCGCGATCTCTACCTCAGGATTGTCGACAAGCATCGACGATGCATTTAATCTGCTGGCAGTTCTTGAAAAAAATCTTGAGATACAATCAAAATTCAACAAAGATTTATCATCTGCCTTGGTGGATAAAACATCTTATCTACGCGGAATACCATCAATAAAACCGATTGATGCAAATTTTAATCGTACAAGTTTTGGTCCCCGTAAAAACCCGGTTACAGGTCAACCACAGTTTCATACAGGACTTGATATGGGTTCAAAATTTGGGCAGGAAATTTATGCAACGGCAGATGGTATAGTTGAACGGGCAGACAATTTCAGTGGTTACGGGCTTTGTGTGATCATAGCACATGAATCCGGCTATAAAACTCTTTATGGACATTGTTCAAAATTAATTGTAAAAAAAGGTGACCGTGTTTCAAGAGGTACTCTTCTTGCACTGGTGGGCAGTACAGGTATTTCAACCGGCCCACATCTTCATTATGAAGTGATTTATAATGGCGAGCACCTTAATCCGGCTGATTTTTTCTTTGATGAAGAAAAATCTTTTATTAATAAATCGAAGTAAAACCAACATAGGGATCAGTTTATGATTTGGACTATAGAATTAGCATCATACCTCGAGGACGCTCCATGGCCGGCTTCGAAGGAGGAATTAATAGATTATGCAGAGCGCATCGGTGCACCTCTTGAAGTTATCGAAAATTTAAAAGAGCTTGAGGACTCAGATGAACCCTACGAATCTGTAGAAGATATTTGGCCCGATTATCCTACTGATGAAGATTTCTTTTTCAATGCTGACGAGTATTAAAAGTGATCTGCAATAACCGGTAATGAAAGACCTTTTTAGTGGAATTTATGGTCAGAAATCTGTAAAAGAAATACTCTCCGGATTTCTGACCAATAAAAAAATACCACAAGCCCTTTTGTTTTCGGGACCTCCGGGCGTAGGAAAAGATTTCGTTGCAATTCGATTTGCCAACTTAATAAACAGAATTGGAAAAGAGGATTTTAACCTTGAAGAAGTGGTAGATGCCCTAAAAGAACCCGCCGTTAAATTTATTTGTCCTCTCCCTGTCGGGAAAAATGAATCTTCGGATGATGGTCCATACGACCGTATGACTCCTTCAGACATGGAGTTGATTCAGGAGGAATTTAGAAAAAAAGAAGAAAATCCATATTATAAAATTTCCATACCCAAAGCAAATGATATAAAAATATCCTCCATCCGCTCCCTCACAAAATATCTGTCGCTTTCGTTTCATGAAACAGGATATCGAACAGTCATAATATCAGACGCACACCTGATGAACGAACCGGCACAAAATTCAATCTTGAAAAATCTTGAGGAACCACCCGACGGGTTCGTTTTTATTTTAACGACTTCTGATCCATCACTACTTAGAGAAACTATAAAGTCGCGTTGTTGGCCGGTTGAATTTATACCATTGACAAAGTCTGAAATTGTGGATGTACTCCAAAATAATTTTGGATTGGAAAAAGTTGAGACAGATTTATTGTCACATCTGAGTTCAGGCTCAATTTCAAAAGCACTTTATTTGAGAGAAAAAAATCTCTTCGACAGACAGGCTTCGGTAATTTCCTTTCTGAGATATTCACTTGCCGGCAAACTTAGCTCGGCACATAAAGAAATAAAAGATATATTATCAGAAAATGATTCGGAAATGTTCCAACTGTTTGTTAGCCTTGTACTGCTCTGGTTTGAAGATTTTAAAAGATATCTAATCGGTTTTCGGGACGATTTGTTCTATTCCCGGCACATCGATACATTCGAAAAATTTGCTCAAAAATATAGTTCAATCGACCCAAACAGGGCAGTTGGTTCAATAGAAAAAATACTTTATTACATAGAAAACAATAATCTAAATATGCAAATCGCAAGTTATAACATAATGTTTCTGATTGCATCATTAATTCAGAACGATCTGATTGACGAAAAAATTTATTTAAATTGAAAGGAATTGACATGAAAAAAGTGGTTATAACACACGCAAAAAGAACTCCGATTGGCTCATTTGGTGGGTCGCTTGCATCATTCACTGCAGCACAGCTTGGTGGAACTGTAATCAAAGCCATTCTCGATGAGTCGGGAATTGATAAAAATCTGGTAAATGAAGTGATTTTTGGAAATGTGTTAATGGCTGGCCAGGGTCAGGCACCTGCCCGCCAGGCAGCACTTAATGCTGGGTTACCTGTTACCGTTGAGACATTTACTCTTAATAAAATGTGTGGTAGTGGACTGAAGGCAATTATGCTCGCTCATCAGGCTATTGTGGCCGGAGATGCTGATATTATTGTTGCCGGTGGAATGGAATCGATGTCCAACGCTCCTTACCTTCTTCCAAAAGCCAGGAACGGATTTAAATATGGTCATGGTGAGATTTATGACTCTGTTCTGCTTGACGGTCTAACAGATGTTTATAATCGGATACACATGGGTAATTGTGCTGAGATTTGTGCCAAAAACATGGAAATTACGAGAGAAGAACTTGATCAGTTCGCAATCACCTCATATTCAAGGGCACAAGAAGCTCAAAAAGCAGGTAAGTTCAAAGATGAAATGGTGCCACTTGTAGTTAAATCAAAAGCCGGTGATTTGATTGTCGATAAAGATGAAGACCCTGACAAAACCAATTTTGCTAAAATCCCAACCCTCCGTCCGGTATTTGATAAAGACGGGGTTGTAACTGCAGCTAATGCAAGTAATCTTAATGATGGTGCGGCTGCCGTGCTCATTATGTCTGAAGAAAAGGCACTTGAACTTGGATTTAGACCTTTGGTTGAAATCGTTGCACAAAGTTCTGCTGCAAAGGCACCTGTGGATTTTACAACTGCTCCTGCCGATGCTATCCTTAAAGTACTAAATAAAGCAGGTCTAAAAGTTGGAGATATCGATCTTTATGAAATAAATGAAGCTTTTGCTGTGGTTTCTCTCGCTGTAAATAAACTTACAGGTATCACTACTGAAAATACAAATGTTAATGGGGGAGCCGTGGCTCTTGGTCACCCAATTGGAGCAAGTGGAGCGAGAATTGTTGCTACTTTGATCCATGAAATGTTAAGAAGAAACTCAACTTATGGACTCGCCAGTCTTTGTATTGGTGGTGGTGAGGCTTCTGCGTTGATAATAAAAAAATATTAATATTTGAAGGAGATCAAATAGATGAAAATAACCAAAGTTGCAGTTGTTGGTGGTGGAACAATGGGAAACGGGATTGTAACCGTATTCGCATTAAATGGATTTCCGGTTACTCTTGTCGAAACAAAAGACGAACTGATTCAAAAAGCGATAACTAATATCAGCTCGAGCCTCGATCGGATGGTTAAAAAAGAAACTATCAAAGCCGAAGATAAAATTGCGGCATTGGGAAATATCAATTCCGTTTGTGGAGTGGCAAATGTTGATCCTGAAACTGATCTTGTTATTGAGGCAGTTTATGAGAACAAAGAAGTTAAGTTATCTATATTTAATGAGTTAGATAAGATACTTAAAGCTGATGCGATTATGGCAACCAACACTTCATCGATCTCAATAACTGAACTTGCACCGCCTTCGAGAGCCTCAAACTTCATAGGCATGCACTTTATGAATCCGGTTCCAATCATGAAATTGGTTGAAATTATTCGTGGATACTCAACTTCAGACGAAACTTACTCTATAATTAAAGAACTAACTTTAAAACTTGAAAAAGTTCCGGTAGAAGTGCAGGATTATCCCGGATTTATTTCAAACAGGATCTTGATGCCGATGATAAATGAAGCAATTTTTTCATTGATGGAAGGTGTGGCTTCAAAAGAAGACATCGATTCGGTCATGAAATTAGGTATGAACCATCCAATGGGTCCACTTACCCTCGCTGACTTTATCGGGCTTGATGTATGTTTGGCAATTATGGAGGTTTTATTTAATGGATTTAACGATCCAAAATACAGGCCGTGTCCATTACTAAAAAAAATGGTGGCTGCCGGTAAATTGGGCAGAAAATCCGGGGAAGGATTCTATAAATACTAAACGCCCAAAAGCCGGTTTTTTCAGGACATTTCTTGCGGTATTAAAATATTATGTCCATAAGATCCCAATCAGTTCGTATGGTTGGGATCTTACCCAAGATGGGTACTCACTGATATTAGGTGCTGTAACAGGTGTTTTGTGTGGATTTGGGGCTGTAATTTTTCACAATTCAATTGAATACATCAAAGAACTCTTCTTCTACCTTCCTCCTTCACTTTTCCCGGGCTTTAAAACTTTTTATCCTGAAACTTTTCCCGGAGTGATTTATGTAATTTTAGTGCCGGCAATTGGAGGCCTCATCGTTGGAATACTTGCGATGATCTTCGAAAAAGGTAAAAAAGGGGAGGGGATATCAAATGTTATTCTTGCAGTAGCCACAAAAGACGGGATAATAAAGGGAAGTGTCGCCGTCCTTAAAACAGTTCAGACAGCAATAAGCATTGGAACAGGTGGCGCGGGTGGTAAAGAAGGACCAATTGTTCAGATTGGTGCTGCAATCGGATCAGGTTTTGGGCAATTTCTGAATTTATCATCAGACCGGCTTAGAATTCTTGTAGGTTGTGGGGCAGCTGCAGGGCTTTCTGCAGCCTTTAATGCTCCTCTCGGCGGGGCAATTTTTACCATGGAAATTATTCTAAGGACTTTTAACTCGCGTTCCTTGGGTCCCATCATTGTTTCCTCGGTTTTTGCGACTGCTATCTCTCGTGGCTTCATAGGTGATGAACCTGCATTTCAGATACCAAATTATGCACTTACAAGCAATAACGAGTTCTTCTTTTATATTATTTTGGGGGTTGTAGCGGGTCTCGTTTCGGTTTATTTTGTGAGAACCATATTTTTTGTTGACGAAATATTTAATAAAATTACCATACCAATTTTCTTAAAACCTGCTTTGGGTGGTATTTGTGTCGGAATGATTGGATTATTTCTGCCGGGAGTATATGGATTCAGTCAGCAAACGGTTGACAGATCTCTTTACAATCAGAATAGTCTGGAACTGTTGTTACTCCTCGTACTCCTGAAACCTGTCGCTACGGCGCTCACAGTAGGCTCAGGAGGCCATGGTGGAACATTTGCACCCAGTTTGTTTACCGGTGCAATGCTTGGTGGTGCTGTGGGGCAATTAATTAATATTGTTTTTCCGGAATTATCCGTTTCTCCGGGTGCATACGCACTTGTTGGAATGGGTGCTGTAGTTGCAGGCACAACTCATGCTTCTTTGACGGCTCTCATCATGGTGTTTGAGATGACCAATAATTACAAGATTATTCTACCTTTAATGTTAGCGATCACCATTTCCACTGTGATCTCAAAAGGAATACTCAAAGGTTCGCTTTATACAATAAGACTTGGTAGAGAAGGAACCGGACTCGACATTTACGGCAGAAAAAGTTCTGTTCTGAAGTCGATGCACATATCATCGATAATTGAAAATACAGATGTATTTATTCATGAATCAGACAATTATCACAGAGTTGTAGATTTACTGCGAAATTCAAATTATGAAACCTTGTTGGTTCGTAATTCAGAAGGACAAATTCTTGGAGTGATAACTTATACGGATCTCAGGAAAATGATGTTTAATGAAGAGATGTCTTCAGTGGTGGATTTTCTGATTGCAAGAGATTTGATGAAAAGGAGATTTCCTACAATTAGTGACAATGCAAACGCTGATGATGCACTTAAGATGATGGAAACATTTGACCTTGAATATTTACCGGTCTATGATTCTGAAAAAGATTTTAAGGGGATCGTAAGTAAACAAAAAATACTGAGCATATATCAAAATGAACTTTTTAAGGCAGAAAAAGATATGGATATGTCAACCTGAGATTCTGTTTCTGTCACTTCAAAATGTCCTATAATGTATATTATGTTAACTAAATGAACCCATTGAATTTGATCAATTTGTTTCCCTACTTTCCCGGCTAATCATTTATTCTTCTATCTCAAATTTGTCAATCTTATCAGTTAAATCGATTTAACCAATAAGGCATCAGACAAAACAGATAGTCTGATGCCTTTGTAAACAGTTTACAGCTACTTTGAAATAAATGGTTTTAGATAATATTTAAGAATTACATTTCCGGTAAAATATTTCTTTGCTGCATTTCTTATATCCTCAACAGTGATCGCCTTCACAATTTCTTTTCCTGCAAAAAACTCTTTTAAGTCAGCATCAAACAACAAATAAGAACTGATCAAATTCAGGATACTTGAGTTCTCTTGAAAAGTATCATCAATCTCTTTATACTGGTTTTCTTTTGCTTTTGTTAAAGTAGTTTCGTCTGCAAAAGAAGTTTTTAATGAATCAATCATCAACATAACCCGACTTACCAGTTCATCTATTCTGGCAGGATCACAATTAAAATAAACACTATTATTGAATACAGGTTCAGGATATTTATTATAAGTAGTTGAAGCTGAAACTGAATATGAACCCCCCAATTCTTCTCTGATAACCTCATTCAGTTGAATGTCAAATATTTTTTGAAGAGTTGTCAGTTCCATTGCGTTCTTTTTAGTCCACTCGAACTTACCCGGAAAACTCAAGAATACAGTTGCTTTTTGTTCGGAACCCATTTTTACAGTTTTTTCGTCATTTTTATCGGCATAGCGCACTCCCCTGTCGATCCAGTTCTCTTTACTAACTTTGGGCTGCGAAGCAATATATCGACAAATGAGTGACCTCATAATGTCTTCATCATAATTACCAACAAACACAAATTCAAAATCGGATGCCGAATTAAATCGTTCCTGAAAAATTTGATATGATTTTGATGGAATTAACAGGTCGAGCTGATCAATTGACATCGGTTTCATTCGAGGATTGTTTCCAAACAATGAGACAACAATCGTATCATAAAACACATTGTCAGGACTCATTCCGGCATTTTGTAAATAGTTTTTCATTTTATCAATAAAAACCTCAGATGCCTCGGGGTCAAGTCTCGGATTGGTAAATGTCAAGTAGATCAGATGGAAAAAATCTTCGATATCTTTTAATGATGTTTTTCCCTGGATACTTTCACTTAAATCCGATATCCCTGTGGTTAACGATACCATTTTGCCGGAGAGTTTCTTTGATAAATCAGTGAGGTTAAAATCACCAAGTCCTGATTCCTCAATAATACTGTTTGAATATTTGGCTGAAACGAGGTCAGAATCTTCAACTTTAGAAAGTCCTCCCTTGCTAAAACCATACATCATAACCTCGTCTTGCTGAAGTTCGGTTTTTTTCAGATAAACCACTGCACCATTATCGAGTGTCCATTTTTTTATATCAAAAATACCAAAATCTTCTTCTTTAACAATTTTCCCTGGTGCAGGTTCTTCCTTGATCAATGGTCGATCGGTTGAGGCCGCAACGGGAGTGGCGAGTTTAACATTTTTTACTGATGAATATATTTTCTCAAATTCTGTTTCAGTGGGAATCTTTATTCCATCTTTCTCCGGGTAGGAAATCATTACAACGAGGTTGGAATCAGTGGTTAATGATTTTGATGCCTGATTAACATCCTCTAATGAAATTGTTGGTATTATTTCTTTGTAAATGGCATAACCGGCTTCAATATCGGTATAAATGGCGTCGTTGATCACCTGATCCAAAATTGCATTTACGATCCCATTGGAGTATTGATTATCTTTTTCTTTAAAATAATTGTCCATTCCCGCATTCATATTTTCAATAGCTCTGCCAAATTCATCACTATTAAATCCAAACTGTTTCATTCTTTCCGCTTCAAGATTCAATAGAAAAAATGCCGAATCCACCATATTTTCCTTTGGTGTCATGTAGAGTACAAATGCTCCCTTATCGTAAGAGAGTCCGGTTGTGTACCCTCCACCTTGTAGAAATGGAGCATCGATTTTTTTTGAAAGATCAAATAATCTCTCGTTTAACATTGTACTGATAAGATTTAACACAAGAGCATTTCTGTATTCTTCTCTTGTATTGGCCTTTAGAACGGGTCTTTTATGCACAATTGTAAGGCTTGTTGTGGTTACTTCTTTGTCACCTGTAATGGTATATAATCTCTCATTATGGTCAGGAACCCCGTAAATTACTCTTTTTTTGGCAGAAGCAAAACCCGGAATTGGATCAAAATGTTTGAGAATTAAATTCTCAATATCATTAGCATCAAAATCACCGACTGCCACAATCGACATCAGTTCAGGTCTGTACCATTCTCTGTAATAATCTGTAAGAGATTTGTGTGGAAAGTTTTTTAGAACTTCTTCTTTACCAATTGGTAATCTTTCTGCAAATCGGGAGTTATGGAATAATACAGGAAACTGTTTATCCCTGATCCGCTCAGCAGCTCCCTTTCCCATTCTCATTTCTTCAAGAACCACTCCCCTCTCCTTTTCAATTTCAAGAGAATCAAATGTGGCATTTATCGCCCAGTCGGAAAGTATCATAAAAGCAGAATCGAGCACAGTATTTCTGTCTGTGGGGACTGTTAACATATAAACAGTCTCTTCTGTTGAAGTGTAGGCGTTTATCTCGGGCCCAAACTTCATACCGAGAATTTCGAGGAAATCCACTACTTTATTTCCGGGGAAATTTTTTGTACCGTTAAACAACATATGTTCAACAAAATGGGCAAGTCCTCTTTGATCCTCTCTTTCATTTAGAGAACCGGAAAGAATCACTAAACGAAGTTCGGCTTTTTTTTCAGGTTGCTTGTTTGGAAGAATAAAATATTTGATACCATTTTGCAGGACTCCATGTTTAACTCCACGATGTGGGGGGATGGAATCGTTATGGGATTGTGCAAACCCAATAGCAGTAAACACCGCCATAAAAATAAATAATATTTTAATTCGTCTCAATTAATCAATCCTTTCAGATACATTAATACAATAACAATGATCACTGCTAAAAAAGAATAAAAAAAGAGTTTACTACTCTTTCGTCTTCTGCTTACTTTGTTTGTTTTCAATAATTTACGGTTATTTTTATCTAACCGTTCATCAACGAATCTTGGAATGTAGGTGAATTCACGATGTTTATTTCGGGGGGAGAAAAGTAACATCTTATACTGATATTCGTAGTTTATACGGTGACAACTCAACACTCACACCTATCGCTTTTTTTGTGTAAGTTTCGCCGTCCAGGTGTAGATATGCGGGTCTCTCAAGTGACATGGTGTAATTGGTTGTATTAAAAAGAGTTGTCTCTTTAATCCTTCCATGAGTACCGGTAATGGCTTTGGGTAGATTTACAAAAATCTTTGGAAGGCTCATGTCTTCCACAATACATATTTCGAGTACCCCATCGTGCACCAAAGCATTGGGAGTTATTTTGAAACCTCCACCTGAATAGATTCCATTCCCGGTTGTTATGAACATTGCTTCACCGGAAAATTGTAATTTTTCATTGTTTGCGAGAGTGTATTTTACGGAATCATAGGAGAAGAGTCCTTGGAATAAGGAGAGAATATAGACGGCGATACCTGATAAAAATTTCTTTTTTGCTTTAATCGTTCCAACATAAGCATCAAAGCCTATTCCAAGAGTATTTATGAACTTTCTATTCTCAATTGTTCCATCTTCAAATTTAATCGTTGTATCCCAAACATCCATATTGGTTTGGGTATCTCTGAGGATGGCTTTTTTAAGTGCGGTAATGGAATTACTGTCTAAATTAAAATACCTTGCCAAATCATTACCGGAACCGGAAGGAATAAAAGAAATCTTAAATTTATATGGAGGGTCAACAAGATTAACAATGGAATTATATGTTCCATCGCCACCAGCTAACATGAGGTGTACATCTTCTCTGTTAAGTTTGTTGTAAACTTCTGCTGCTCCAATTAAATCGACAGGTGTATGAATTTCCAAATTTAGAAATTCAGGATAGCTGTCCAATCGTTTGGCGAGTTTTTTACCTCTTCCATTACCTGCAAAAGGATTAATTACAATACATTTTAACTGTTCTTGATTCAAGATATATTAAGATTTATTTTGTAAAAATGGCTTCTACATACATTGCAGGATCAAAATTTTGAAGGTCTTCAATTCCCTCACCAACACCGATGTATCTCACAGGAACTTTTAATTCTCTGCATATTTGAAATATAACTCCACCTTTTGCTGTACCGTCGAGTTTCGTTACAATAAGTCCTGTAAGTTCGGTAACTTTGGAAAATTCTTTCCCTTGTTGCACAGCATTTTGGCCTGTTGTGCCATCAACAACCAGAAATATTTCATTCGGAGAATTTGGAAGTTTTTTTGAGATCACATTTTTAATTTTTCTTAATTCTTCCATTAAGTTTACTTTTGTATGAAGTCTGCCGGCAGTATCTATCATAACAACATCTGCTTTTATCCTTATGGCTTCCTCAATTGTTTCATATGCAACAGAAGAAGGGTCTGCCCCCATCTCACGCGATATAATTGGAACGCCCGCCCTTTGTGCCCATATTTCAAGTTGTTCATTTGCAGCCGCTCTGAATGTATCTGCTGCACCCACAACAACTTTCCAGCCCGAGAGTTTAAAATTGTGTGCCAATTTACCAATTGTTGTTGTTTTCCCTGCCCCATTCACCCCAACGATAAGAATCACAAAAGGATTATACTTTTCGACATCGGGAATATATTCCACAGAAGAAAGTGAGTGAGAAAGTTCATCCTCCAAAACCTTTTTTACAACTCCAAGAACATTTTCTCCCGATCTGTCTTTTTCCCCTTTTAGTTGTTTTCTTACTTCCTCAACAATTTTCATTGCGAGGTCATAGCCGATATCAGAACTAATCAATAATTCTTCCATCTCTTCGAGAGTCAACTCATCAATAACAGCTTTACCGGTTACGGTCTCAGCGATTTTGTTAAATATTTTATCTCTCGTCTTTGAGAGACCCTCTTTTAATTTCCCAAAATTGAAATTTTTAATAAAACTCATTGATTTTTCCTTAACACTTTTAAAGCGCGATTTACATAATTTAGATACGACACAATTATTAATAATATCAGTGAATAATAATAGATTATCATCGGGAGTGAATTCCTGTCAACCTCAATAAACACGAGAATAAGATAAATACCAATAAAAGTAAAGGTCCACTTCCCTATCTGGTCGGATGCAGGAACCTCACCCATCTTCTTACTTAGAAAAACCCCAGGGATGATAATAAAAACATCTCTTAGAACGATAACAAGAAATAAAGTTAAATCGAGAACTCCGGTTGAGAAGAAAGCTATAGCAACCGAGATTACCAAAACTTTGTCGGCAAGTGGATCAAGGATTTTCCCGAGTTCGGAAACCTGGTTCAATTTTCTTGCAAAAAACCCATCAAAGTAATCAGTAAAACTGATCAAAATCACCAATACCAAAACAACCGGTTTGCCAAGTATTTCCGGATTTAGTAGAAAATAGACTAATGGCAGGGCTCCAAAAAGTCGGGTAAGACTTAATAAATTGGAAATTTGAAAGAACTGTTTTGCCTTAATCCCAAACATTATCGTACTATCGCTATTTTACCGAGTTTGGTTGATAATTCTTCTCCCCTACCGTCAGTCATTGCGGCACGGAAAATGTAAACCCCTGTTGGTACCTCTCTGCCGTCGGAATCTGTGAGGTTCCAGGTTACACCACCGTTACCATCACTTTCCTTAAATTCTGCGATTCTTCGTCCCTCCAGATTAAAAACAATGATATCCACATTTCTCGGAAGATTAGCAAAAGTAACAGAACTGTGTTTTGACTTGTCAACCGGGCTTGGATAAACATATACATCATCTAAATTTGCTGCTGTTGCTGTTAAAACGATTGTGGCACCTGCATTTTGGTTGATTGCAACGCTACCCGATTGAGTTGAAGACCTTAAGTTTTTGATAGTAAGAGTATATTCTCTACCAAGTGCACCAACAGGTTTTGCACCTTTTAAACCCAGAATTATTGTTCTGTTGTTAGGACCGGCAGTCACTGAAGTTACATTATTATCGGGTGAAAATTGATAATTGTTTGTTAACTGTGCAGTTGCCAGATCGACATCAAGGTTAAATGTAACTGTCACTGTATAATTATCAAGAATAGTAAAGTTCTCGATGTAAAATTGCTGTTCGCCCGGTTGAGGAGTGAAACTAAAACGAATAGTATCTTCTGAAATCGAAGACCCATAATAATCCACCAGACCACCGGCAATCACCATGTTTGTACCAGTTGAGAAGTTTCGAGGAAAGGTTAATAAAAACGAGTTTTCTCCTGAAGGCGTATAAGAAGAAAGTGGGAACTTTTCACTCCCGGCAATCAGATAAATTTTAGAGGGATCGTCGATCTCTTTTTTAACTTTTGAAGAATATTTCACCTCAATTGAACGGTCGGTTTTTATTGAAGCTGAAACAAAACTTGCGGGAGAATGATGAAAAACAGCAAATACCTTCGATTTTGCTCGATTATTACCTGAAACACTTTCAATTTGATAAAAATAACTGCTTCCCAGGGCAACTCGTGTGTCATTATAATCCATTGAGAAAGTGGAATCAAAAAGAGTTATCCCGGTTTCTGTTGTTCCTCTGTAAATGTAATGCTTTGAACCCAATCCGAGGAATTTTATCTCTACGGTTAAATCGTTTACTGATTTTGCGGAAATTAGCGTGGGAGCAAACACAGAAGTCTGTTGGAATTCAAAAAACTTAACAATATTGCCGTATGGGTAAGCTATTTCCGGTATTCCATTGCCGTCATAATCTTCAATTAAAATGGCATTTGTATTAATATTCTCATCATACGAGATCACTCTACCGGTAAATCCGTCACTTTTTATAACATAAGCATACGGATAAGTGAACAGCATAAGCTCTTCTTTCAAATCACCATCGATATCAAAAAATTTCAGTGAATTTGATGCCCTTTGAAAAGTTGATTTAAATTCAACAGCCGGATCAACGAAGGCATTGTCATAAATTACATTTAGTTCGTTTCCGTTAAAATTAAAAATAATCACCCTGTTATAAGGAGCAATATCAACATCAGGTACAGCCTGTAATAAAACAGCAATATCCTGATTATTATCGTTGTTAAAATCGCCAGCAGCTATAAAAGATGAGCTGGAGATGTAACCGGTTCGAACAAGTTTGTCAGGTCTGATGTCAGTAAGTGAATGTACTTTAAGAATGACAATATCACCATCAGAATCGGTAAAAACTATCTCATTTTTGTTGTCTTTATCAATATCCCTGACAATTAAAAAGGGACTGTTGAAAACATTACCCCCAAATCCCATCCCTGAAGTATTGTAAAATCGTGACTTGTAAGTTAGAGACAGATCGTTGTTTACTGAATAGATCACTACTGTTGTGTCGTTTCTTATAGCGAGAAGTTCATTTTTATCATCCCGGTCAAGATCAAAAACACCAATGGGCCAAAAGAATGAAGTGTCAGCAGAGGTTGTAAGCTGAAAATGAGGTTTTGTATCATTTTGTTTATGAATATGTGCTGAATACCCCCACAAGGAGAGGAGATCATTTGATCCGTCTTTGTTAAAATCACCATAATCTTTAGCGATTTTTCTATACATAGTGTCAACCGCAGATGGGGTGAATGTATCATTTTCAAATTCAAATAGAAATGTTGTCTCTGGAGTCATCACTTCTCTGAGCAATGCACCTTTTTTATTTCCAGGTAAGGTTATCGATTTATCAAAAATGTAACCCCCGGGAAGAGTATAATTTTTCTGCGTTTTCTCGAAAGTCCGGAAAAGGTCGCTACTGTTTAGTGTGAAATTACGACTTACTGAATCCCTGATAACAGTTGTGAATCCCCCTTCGTTAATAACCTCAAAATAGATTTCATAAAAATCAGATGCGCTCACCTGTGATTTTGGTACAAATCCATAATGAAGTTGTTTTACAAATCCTGTGTTTGTGGAGAATCCATCAAGTGTGACATAAGAGAACGAAGGATCAGATAATTTTTTGTAATACATTTTAACTACTGCGGGGTCTTCTGTGTAAACAGCAGCCATAAATGTTGGTTTATCACCATAATAAGCAGGTAATAGAGAAATGAGTTCACCTTTTGTACCGGCTCTTTTTATTCTAAAGTTTACTCTTTCCTCTGCCGTAAATTCATTCGTCTGTTCAACTTTTAATTTGAGAGTGTAAACAGTGTCTTTTAATCCGGCAATTGGAAAATTAAAAATGTCCCTGCCGGAAACCTGATTTTTTTCCTGATCAATAAGGACTGTCCAGGTGGTAGGATTTAATCCTGTTCCATACTCGAGAGAGAATGACTTAAAATAGGATGATAAGATTGTGGCATTAATTTTAAGTGTGTCTTCCGAAGAAGAATAATCCTGCCGGGGAAAATTAAATTTTATTGAAGAAGGTGCAAGAACAGTTAATGCCCTTAATAAATTGAGTCTTCCGGCACCGGCTCTTTGATCCCAACCCTGTTGACCTATATCGTCCGCAGTGGATTTTAAAATCTGTTTTACTTCTTCGTTTGAAAACGATTTACGGGACAAAATCATAGCTGCAGCTGCAGAAACAAACGGAGCTGCAGCAGATGTACCGTTAAAATCGGCATAATTCCAGTTTCTTGTTGTAGTTCTCACCTGAGTTCCCGGAGCTACCATGTCAAGAGTGGAGCCATAATTTGAACTGCCGGCAACAAAATCGTCTTGAGTGGAATTCCCAACCGAGATTACTTCGCTGTAACCTGATGGGTAATGAGGATCAGGAGAGTTTGAATTGCCTGAACTTGCCACCAAAACGATATTTTTCGAGTAAGCATACTGAATAACATCCCTGAGCACATGTGAGTAGGAATAATCACCAAAACTCATGTTGATAACTTTAGCACCCATTAATACAGAATACAAAATTGCCGCTGCAACATCATCTTCTTCTCCATAACCCTGGGGATCAAATGCTCTGTTATTCAGAATTTTGATCTTTGGTGCAACACCTGCAATCCCCATCCCATTATTTGTTTCAGCTCCAATTAATCCTGCAACCGAAGTTCCGTGAGAAAAGAGATTTTCATCCATGGGATCGTTATCCCAATCAAGATAATCTCCTCCCGTAGTATCAAAAGGAAATCCTGTTCGATCGGTAAAATCCCACCCCATAAAATCATCGATGAATCCATTATTGTCATCATCAATTCCATTACTTTTTTTATCTCTGCCCTGAGCGTCGGTACCTGTTTCACCGGTGTTAATAAATACCTTGTTAACAAGGTCAGGGTGCTTATAATCAATTCCGGTGTCAATAATGCTCACTATCACGGTATCTGCGCCCTGAGTAATCTCCCAGGCTTCAAAAGCACTTATTTTAGAGAGAGCCCACTGTGTATTGACCAAACTGTCATTTGGAATGAAATCAATCTTATATTCTGAACCTTTTTGCACATACATAATGTCAGAATTATTTTTTAACGATCCAACAAGTTCTTCAATAGAGGTTGATCCTGTGGATCTTAAGACAACAATTCTGTTGAGTGTCGGAATTCGTTCCGCCAATCCTTTTGCAAAAGGTACAACCGAGATTTGTTTACTGTTAAGAGGGGCATCAGTCTGAAGAATAGCAGAAATTCTTGATTCCAGACTCGATTTAACATCTGTAGCTTGAATATTATCCTTAAACTTTACAAAATATATCTCCTGAGCAAAGCTAAAATTGGACAAAAGGATTATCGCTGTCAACAACAGATGTTTAAACTTCATAATGCTCCTTGGTAAAATTGAAATCGACCTTCGTCGGGTATTCCCCGGAAAAACAAGCCGTACAATAATCATCCGGGTTATCTTCCTTCACAGCTTCTTGCAAGTCAGCTATAGTTAGATAACTTAGTGAATCCACTCCAATATAATCTTTGATGGCGTCAACATCACCATTCATTTTAAAAGCAATCAATTCTTCTTTTGAAGGAAAATCCATACCATAATAACATGAGTGCATAATTGGAGGGGATGAAATTCTGAAATGAATCTCTTTGGGACCCGCTTCTCTTATCAGATTGATCAACTGTTTTGAAGTTGTTCCTCTAACGATTGAATCATCCACCACAACCACTATTTTGTCTTTTAATACACCTTTTACGGGATTAAACTTTATTTTTACTCTCATTTCACGGTTTTCCTGCCCCGGTTCAATAAAAGTTCGTCCGATATAGTGGCTTCTTAGAAGTCCAATCTCAAATCTTGCATCCACACCCATTTTTTCAAGTTCTCTTGCATATCCAAGGGCAGCTGTGTTTGAACTGTCGGGCACACTCATTACAATAACTTTTTCGTCGGGATTAACGGGAAAAACAGGATACCTTCTTGCGAGTATTTTCCCAAGTCGTCTTCTGATTTTATCAACATAATGTCCGAATATCATGCTGTCAGGGCGTGAAAAATAGATATATTCAAATATACACTGTTTTCTTTCACCATTTTTCCCTTCGAGAGCTCTGGATTCGAGTTCATTATCATCTGCTATCAAAGGGATAACAACCACTTCACCCGGTTCAATATCTCTGATATATTGTGCGGAAATAATATCAAAAGCACAGGTTTCAGATGCAACAACAAAAGAGTCTCCCAATTTCCCTAAACATAATGGTCTGAATCCCAGTTTGTCTCTGGCAGCCACCAGATAGTTGTCTGTTAAAATAACAACAGAAAAAGCACCTTCGAGATAGTTTAGTGCTTCAACAATCTGATCAATTTGGCTTTCTTTTTTACTTTTTGCAATTAAATGGAGAATTACTTCGGTATCGGAGGTTGTTTGAAAAATCGATCCCTCTCCTTCAAGCCATTTACGAAGTTTTGTATCGTTTGTTAAATTACCATTATGTGCAACCGCGAGATTGCCTGAATGATAATTGACAATAAATGGTTGAATGTTTTTCCGGGAATTGGAAGAACCTGTGGTGGAATAACGATTGTGACCAATTGCAGAATCTCCCTTGAGCTGGGGCTGCCAATCATCAAAATCATCAAAAACTTCGGAGACCAGTCCCTCGCCCTTAATTATTCTGAACACATCCTTACCATTCTCCAGATCGTGAGTAACCATACCTGAAGCTTCCTGTCCACGGTGTTGAAGTGCATGTAACCCGTAATACGACATCATAGCGGCATTTTTGTGATTTGAAATTCCAAAAATTCCGCAAAAACATTTGGTTCTGCTTATAGTTATTTCCATCAAAGTAAAATTTATTAGGGGATAACAAATTTATTAAATAAGAAGAAGGAATAAAAGGTAAAATGATAAGGCTGGTTGATGTATGTGAATCAAATCCAGTTTAAACAAAGAATAGAATGGTCGGAACGGCGGGATTTGAACCCGCGACCCCTACTACCCCAAAGTAGTGCGCTACCGGGCTGCGCTACGTTCCGAACATTAAAGTTTTGACTTTAGGATTTCCAAAAAAGTTTTTATTTCAACAAGATCTTTATAAAGTTCTGATCTCTCTTCGGTCACTTCTTTTTCAGTTTCCAAATCAAGATTAAGATTCTCTTCCGAAAGTTCATCATCGGCAGTCTGAATTTCTTCTCTGTTTATATCTTCCAGAGCAGGAATCTTACCTTTATACTGGTCGATTAATACTTTTTTGGCACCTTCAATGGTATATTTCTGGTCACGCAACAGACTTTTAATAAAGAGTATAAGTTCTATCTCTTTATTGGTATATATTCTGTTGCCGGCCCTGTTTTTTTGTGGCCTGAGTTGCTCAAAAACATTTTCCCAGAAACGAAGAACATATTGCTCAACTTCTGTGATTTTACTTACTTCACTAATGGAGTAGTAAAGTTTCTTAATGTTAAAATCTTTCATCAGAACCGTAAAAATTTAGACTACAAATGTATGAAATAAGTTAAACTCTGCAAAGTAGAGCCACTCGTT
>CAZHCW010000020.1:0-68677 GCA_964531325.1 uncultured Ignavibacteriaceae bacterium
TTTAGACTACAAATGTATGAAATAAGTTAAACTCTGCAAAGTAGAGCCACTCGTTAACTGTTTTCTTTCTTTATTATCTCAATAATTTCTGAAAAATCATTGAGTTCATAATCGGCATTGTGGAACGGAGTATTAAATGTGTCACCATATTTTGCAAACGCAGTTTTAATTCCCACATTGGATGCTCCCACGATGTCTCTTTCCGCCCAATCCCCCACCATTACTGCTTCTTCAGGTTTTACAGCCAATTTTTTAAGTATCGCCATAAAAGGAACCGGACTCGGTTTTCTCTCTCCGGTATCATCAAAAGTTACCACTTCATCAAAAATATGATGAAAATTCAGGTATGCCAAGCGCAACCAGGCTTCCTTGCTTGGGGCATCAGAAAGAATACCAAGTTTGATTCCCATTTTCAACAACTGATTTAGACTGGAATAAACATGTGGATATGGAATAAGATTGGCTTCCCTCGCTTTTCTGTATGCCACAATCCCTGAACTTAATATTTTATGATTAATCATTCCAAGTTGTTGAGTTAAAAACAGATCAAATACCTGTTGATATTCAATTCCCTGTTCTTTATATATTTTATCAATTTCAGCAGAAGCTTCAGCTAAACTCAACTGTAAACCGGCATCAATCATCGCCGTAAGAGCTGCCTCAATCGACAATCTTTTCATTTTCATGAAATCAACAAGTGTGTTGTCAAGATCAAAGATCACGGCTTTAATCATTTTTAATTCCTTTTTTTAATTTCTCTTTTATTATCTCAACTGCTGCAATATATCCAAGTTCTTTAAACCCCGACAAATATCCATCACAAGCAGAGGCTGTGATTAATAACTGCCTAAAATCTTCTCTTTTTGCAAGGTGCGAAAGATGCACCTCTACTTTAATATTCTTAAACAACTCAAGGGCGTCTCTTATCACAATTGATGTATGTGCATAACCCCCCGGATTAATTATAAGGTGGTCTTCTCTGCCTCTTAGTGATTGAATCTTTTCTACAATCTCGCCTTCGATATTGCTTTGATAAAAATTAAATGCAATTTCAGGGTACCTCTCACATAAAAGTTTTTCGACCTGTTCAAGCGTTAGTGAACCATAATTGGAATTGTCTCTTTCTCCCAGAAGGTTCAGATTTGCACCATGAATAACAGATATTTTCATTTTGGCTCCGCCATTGAATCTATAAACTCTCTAACTTTAGGAGAAACATAAATTGAATCAATACCTAAATCTTTTAGTGCCGATGCCAGAATGTTTGCACGGCGTTGATCGTTTGCGTTTTTATTGATAACAACAACCTTCGATTCATTCAGGATACAATAGCCGCCGCGAAAATCACCTTTCTCAAATCGAACTGTTGCACCAAGCTGATATGCAAGGTCTTTTAGTTCATTGATTAAAGATTCCAGTTCTTTTTCTTTTATTTTCATAGAGAAAGTATTTAAATCTAAAACTTCAGAAAAGGTTAATAAATTGAGTAAATATAATAATTTAGATATTCCAATTTCAAAAAATAAGAAAAATATATGAATATTGCCTCAATCGATACAGGAACAAATACGATTCTGCTTCTCATTGCTACACCTGTGGCTCCAAATTCCATTAAAAAATTAGCGGAAATTCATAATATGCCGCGACTTGGTGAAGATGTTGCCAAAACTGGAGTTATAAAGGAAGAAAAGATCAAAGAGTTGTGTAGAATTTACAATGATTACAATACTATATGCAAAGAATACGGTGTAACAAAAATAATCGCTTGTGGAACCAATGTTTTCAGAATAGCAAAAAATACGAAGGATGTGATCAACAGAGTAAAATCTGAGACCGGAATTGATCTTAGAATTATATCAGGAGATGAGGAAGCTGAATCTTCTTATTCCGGTGCTACAGCAGATTTTGATAAAAAGCAAAATATCGCAGTAATAGATATTGGTGGAGGAAGTACGGAAATAACCTGTAAAAACAATGATAAACTCCTTTTCAGAAAAAGTTTTACTACAGGTGTTGTTACCTTGAGAGAGAAATTTGTAAATAGTGATTCTCTCTCAAAATCAAACCTCGAAACAATTTCAGATTTTTGTAACGACTACTTCACAGGGCTTGAAAGTGTTAGTGGCCTTTCAGATTTTTCCATTTCAATCGCAGGAACGCCTACAACACTGTTTTCTCTTTATAAGGGGTACTCAGAATTTAGAGGTGAGTTAATCCATAAAAACCATCTTTCAATCAAAGACATTGATGAAGTAGTTGCCGGATTTATCGATTTACCTTTCATCGAGTATAAAAAATATGGTAAGATTATTAATGGTAGAGAAGACCTGATGGGGGCAGGTGCCATAATCCTGCAAACCGTCCTTACAAAACTGGGGCTTGAACAGACGACAATTTCAATAACAGGACTTAGATATGGGCTCATTCTGAACTATCTTGCTCAGAATCCGGAATTTATTTAACTAAACAGTTATCTGCACTTTACGACTTCTGGTATGTATTCTGGATAAGAGTATCTTCGGCTGTTTTTGAATTATCAGGCGTTGGATAATCAAGGGTGTAGTGTAGTCCCCTGCTTTCCTTCCGCAATAATGCAGATTTAACTATCAGGTAACCTGAAGTGACAAGGTTCCTCAATTCAATTAATGAGTCAAAAACTTTTGTTATTTTATAAAATTCTTCTATTTCATTATATAGCAGATTAATTCTTCTTGAGGCAAATTCCAACCGAAGATTTGATCTTACGATGCCGACATAGTCTGACATAAGTTGTTTCAACTCTCTGGCACCATGAGTAATGAGCACTTTCTCATCCGCAGATAATGTACCTGAATCATCCCAGGCAGGTATCTCTTCCTGACACATCGGGAAATCTTTCATATTCCTCTTGATATCATTTGCAGCTCTTTGTGCAAAAACGAGAGCTTCAAGAAGTGAATTGCTCGCCAGTCTGTTAGCTCCATGAACACCGGTCATGGATACTTCACCAACTGCATAAAGTCCTGTTAGTGATGATCGGGAAAATTCATCAACATAAATACCACCACAAATATAGTGTGCAGCCGGAACAACCGGAATATATTCATTTGTGATATCAATTCCTTTTTTCAAACAATTTGCATGAATGTGTGGGAAATGATCAATAATATCATCTTTGTTTTTATGGGTTACATCCAAAAACACATATTCGTCACCCCTTTTTTTCATTTCAGTATCAATTGCTCGCGCAACTATATCTCTTGGGGCAAGCTCTTTTCTTACATCATACTTCTCCATAAAAGCATCACCCGAGGAATTTCTGAGGATACCACCAAAACCCCTGACGGCTTCAGAGATCAGGAATGAGTGACTCGATTTACTTCCGGGATTTGGGTCATAAAAAGAGGTGGGATGAAACTGTATAAATTCCATGTTACCCAATTTTGCACCCGCTCTGTACGCCATAGCAAAACCATCGCCTGTTGCAATTGGTGGATTTGTTGTGTGATAATAAACTTGTCCTATCCCGCCAGTGGCAAGAATAGTAGCCCGGGAAGTAATCTTTATCACATGTCCCGATTCATTCTCGAGTACATAAGCCCCCCAACAATGACGACTTGAAATTGGTTGATGTTTTAATCCTGAAACATTGTGTTCGGTGATGAGATCGATGGCGAGAGCGTTTTCAATAATTCTGATGTTTGAGCTTTTGCTCGCTTTTTCAATAAGTGCCCTCTCCACTTCTTTCCCGGTTAAATCTTTTGCGTGAACAATTCGGTTGAATGAGTGGCCACCTTCCCTCACAAGATCTAATTTGCCATCCTTTAATGTGAATCCTGTTCCAATATCTATAAGCTCATTAATTTTTCCCGGTCCCTCTTTTACGAGTATTTCAACTGTTTTTTCGTTACACAGTCCGGCCCCGGCAATCAATGTATCTTTTATATGGTTTGCAAATGTATCGTCAGGGTCAAGAACCGAAGCGATACCACCTTGAGCATAGTTGGTGTTTGACTCACTTTTCTCTTTTTTTGTAACCAACACAACATCAGCAAACTCTGATATTTTAATCGCACTGTACAATCCTGCGATCCCACTACCGATTACCAATACATCAGTTTTATAAAACATTAAATGCCTGAATTGTCAAATGATAAAAAATTAACCAATAAAAATGCGACTAAAGTTAAAAGAAAGAAAATCTTTATTGAAATGAGTATTGAGAAGATTTTCCCGCAGCCTAATCTGAAAAAAAATATTGAGGAGAGTGTTATTGCCCATACTATAAACGCAACTTCGAGGATCACAAAAATAACACCAAACATTTGTTTAAAATCGAGAGGTGAAGGCGAATGACTGAACAGAAATTCGCCGTATATGATAATTTCTAAAAATATAAGAAGTGCAGCACTTAATGCTATCGGAGCCAGTGCGTAACTAAGGCCTGAAGTTACATCTCTCCACCTCACACCGGCTGAACGAATTCCGGTTGTTTTTAGTAGAATATATGGGAGAATAAGGGCAAATGCCAGCAAAAGCAGGAATTGTAAATACCCGGTTAACATCTTTTCCCCCGAGTATCCAAAAAAATGGAAAGAAAAAAAAATTGCTATGAAATATATTTTTATCATAGCAAAAACAAGAAAAAAGGAACTGAAGTTTTTGTTCTCCGAGTAAATGATTTTGTCGAAAGTTTCACCCGGTTCATCCACCAGGCCTGATAGTGTGATTCCGAGATCGATATTGGCAACTTTATCACGAAGAAAATATCCGCACTTTTTACACTCAAAGTTGAAACGGGATTGATCTGTTCCACACTTCGGGCAGGTTATTTTGTTGGGTATCATGGCTTGTCAGAATTTAATTTTGAGATTTAGCATTTTACTTCCGGTATTGAAGTCTTCTGATACATCAAAGTCGAAAAGACTGGCATCGACATATGCATCCAGAAGGTTTGCTAAATAAGTAATCCCCATATAAATTACAAACAAATCTCTTTGATCGCGATAAAAATCCCTTAAACGGCGATAACTCTCAATGGAAAACGAGGACTGAATATACAGGGCCCGGTAGTCGGTATAGTTGTTATCGTTTACAACATAATTATAGATGCACCATCCGAGTACACCCCAGATAACCGGCATCTTCCAGTAAGATTCATTATAATACTGCCCCCACCCTGGAAGGACAGCACTTTTCCACACTGCTGTCATGGGATCTTTTGTTGGGACATACACATCCGGCGAATTTACAGTGTCCATGGTTATTCCGGCGGGTGTTGCCGCAGGAATTGAGTCCTGTTTTCTTGAGTCAGGATTCTGCGCTAAAATTTGTCCACAAAAAAAGATCAGGACAAATGTCAGGTTAATTATGATTTTTTTCAATGATCTCAAACAATTCAACAAGGCGGTCTAACTCTTCATTAGAAAAAAACTGGATAACAATTTCTCCGGTTCCTTCAAGTTTCTGAGTGCAGATCACTTTTGTGGCGAAAATCTTTCTTAGGTAGTCTTCAATAGAATTAAGTGCAGTTGAAGATTTTGGTTTTGATTTTTCAACCAATCTAACGGGTTTTATTTTTTTAGGACGAATAAGGCTTTTTACAAATTCTTCAACTTTTCTAACCGACATCCCATCGTCGATCATCTTCTGAAAAGCAAAAATTTGAGTGGGTTCATCGGGGAGGTTGATCAAAGCTCTGGCATGCCCTACAGTAATTTCGTCTCTAATTAAAGAGTCTTTTATTCTGTCAGGTAATTTAAGCAGACGGATTGAGTTGGCGACAGTAGATCTGTTTTTCCCTACTCGCTCGGCAATTTCTTCCTGAGTAAGATCACATTCTTCCATCAATCTTTGATATGCAGTAGCTTCTTCAATGGGATCGAGTTTTTCTCTCTGAATATTTTCAATGAGAGCCATCGCGAGCATAACCTCGTCGGAGGAAACGACCATAATATATGCAGGTATTTCGGGAAAGCCAAGCTCTCTAAAAGCACGCAGCCTCCTCTCGCCTGATATCAATTCATAAGCGTTTTCTGCAACTTTTCTAACCGTTACCGGTTGAATCAGACCATTTGTGAGAATCGACCGTTTAAGATCTTCAAGAGCTTCTCTGTCGAAATTAGTCCTTGGTTGAAATGGATTCGGCTTAATCTGCATGACAGACAATTTTTTTATTGAATCTGAAATTGGCTGACTCGATGAACTATCGTCCCGGTTCTCCAGGTCACTCTCATTCATGGTACCCATCAACGCCTCAAGACCACGACCCAGACCCGATTTTACTTTTGCCATTATTTTTTGCTGTTCCTCCTTAAAAATTCCTGGGCAAGTTCAATGTAATTTTTTGCACCGCTCGAAAGAGCGTCATACATAAGAACAGGCTTCCCAAAACTGGGAGATTCTGATACCCGGACATTTCTATGAATCTTGGTTTTGTAAACTTTGTCTTCAAAATATTTCCTTACTTCATCTGCAACAAGTTCTGAAAGTTTTAATCTGCTGTCATACATCGTTAGCAGAACACCCTCAATAGTCAGATGTTTATTAAATCTGTCTTTCACAAGTTTAATGGTATTTAGAAGTTGACCCAAACCCTCCAACGCAAAATACTCACATTGCACAGGAATCAAAACAGAATCACTTGCCGTAAGTGCATTTAATGTTAATATACCCAAAGTTGGAGGGCAATCGATAAACACATAATCATATTTGGAGCGAGCTTCTTTTAATCTCTCTTTGAGCACAAACTCCCTTCTCTCCATTTCGAGCAATTCAACTTCCGCACCAACAAGATCAATTGTTGCAGGAATCAGGTCCAGATAAGGAATAACATCCTTTACAATAGTATCTGCAAACTTAACTTGCGAGATCAACAGATCATAAATTGAAGGTTGAGTGTTTTGAAAACTCAATCCTGAGGATGAATTCCCTTGAGGGTCGATATCAATTACAAGTATTCTTTTTTCTGCAACTGCAAGCGAAGCAGAAAGATTGATGGCAGTCGTTGTCTTGCCAACTCCACCTTTCTGGTTCGCTACGGATATTATTTTACCATGCATATATTCTACATCTATTCCGAAAAATCATAATGATTAAAGTGTTATTTCCTGACCAAAATCCAATATGGTGCATCCCTGATTCACTGATTCAAGTTTTCGTTTGAAGCTTTCAGGATCAGCCTCTATTACAGGAAAAGTGTTAAAATGTAGCGGTATTGCCATCTTTGGATTTACAAATTCAACTGCAATTACGGCGTCATCAATTCCCATCGTATAGTTGTCTCCGATCGGAAGAAGCATATAATCTATCTTATGTAATTCACCGATTAATTTCATGTCCAAAAAGAGTCCGGTATCACCGGTGTGATAAATCGTTACTCCGTCAACTACCAAAATAATACCAACAGGGTTTCCACCATATCTTCCATCAGGATACACTGAACCGTGGTGAGCAATTGTAAATTTTACTCTTCCAAACTCAAAATTGTATCCGCCACCTATGTGCATTGTGTGAACTTTAAGTCCTTCAGCTTCCAATATATTACCGAGTTCAAAATTGCATATCACAAGTGAATTGCATCTTTTAGCAATCTCTATGGTATCACCAACATGATCACCATGAGCATGTGTGAGAATAATATAGTCTGCCTCCACCTCTTGGGATTTTACAGGAGAGACAGGATTCCCATTCAGAAAAGGATCGATAAGGATTTTTATTCCGTTTTCAGTTGTAAACTGACAGGCCGAGTGCCCGAAAAATTTAAGTTTCATTCTAAAAGTCTCCCAAAGGTTTTACTATTTGCTTAACAAATTTAAGAGTTGTTTCGAAATTTTTCATTTTACTTTTTTCTTCCCCATAAATTGTGGGAATATCAACCCACGCAAATGAGTCACAATATTTCGAAGCCTTAATTAACATTTCTGTTTCTGCAACATAACCATTCTCTAAAGGAAGTATTGCTTTCAGGAGTGAACATTTAAAACCTCTGTAACCCGACTGACTGTCGAGGACATTAATTCCTGTCTTTAGACTGATTAAAAAAGATGAGATAGAATTGCTTAAAATTCTATGCAAAGGCATAATGGAGGTGTCAAATTTTCTTTTTCCTATCACCACTGAGCTATCCATCAGTGCTTCCATAAATTTTGGTATAAATTCAGGATTATGTTGTTTATCACCATCCAGTGTAATTACGGTGTCAAATCCATCTTTGATTGCCTGAATAAATCCAAGTCTGAGTGCTGCGCCTTTTCCATGATTTTTTTCAAGTGTAAAAATCTTCACACCCTGAATATCAGGAATTGTAGAGGCTCCCCCATCCGTAGAACCGTCATCAATTACATAAATCGAATTACAGTATCCTGCTGAAATCTCAACCACCTCCCTGATAAAATCTTTTTCATTGTAAAACGGGATGATAACACAACAGGTCATTTCTTCCTGAAAATTCTTTTAAGAGGGTTTACTTCCACATTTTTATCGATAATGAGTGATTTATTAAGATAATTTGTAAGCGATTCTCGAGTAAGGGCTCTAATCAGGTTCCCATGTTCGGCAATGGAAATCATGTGAGTTTCTTCTGAAACTATTATCACTATCGAATCATACTCCATCGAATGGGTCATTCCTGCCTTGTGGCGCATTCCCGTTTCAAATTCGTGAAAATGGACCTCTTTTGAGAACGGGATGGAACATCTTGCAGCCACTATTACATCATCCCTGATAACAACGGCTCCATCGTGTAAGGGCGCTCCCGGTACAAAAATTGAACCCAACAACATAGTTGAAACTTTGGCGTTTACTTCAGTTCCACTTTCGATCAGTTGTTTAAGATCGTTGTCTTTTTCTACAATAATCAAAGCACCGTAACCTTTGCTCGAGAGTGAAATAGCCGAGTTTACTAATATCTCTACAAGTCCGGGATTGTTCTTTTCTTTTCTGAACGCCTGGAAGAGCGGATTTGCGGCAAGAAGGGCAAGAAACCTTCGTATTTCAGGCTGGAAAAGAATGATAAATGCAATAAGCCAGATGTCTGAAATAAACTTCAGGATTATACTTAATGCTTTAAGATTTAATGCTTGTGCCGTGAGAAAAAGCAAAAGAATTATTACGAGCCCAAACAGTATCTGACTCGCAATTGTTCCTTTTAGCAACTTGTAGATATTATAGATAATCGCCGCAACAATTAGAATATCCAAAAAATCAAAAAAACGAACGGTTACAAATCCGATCTCGAAAAGGTCAAACATTCAAGACATTCCAGACTTTTTTTATTTCCAATGCATTTTCGATATTGTGAGTTCTGATATATGATACACCTTTAATTGCAGCATACATCTCAAATAATGACGAGTGGAAGTCTCGATCGTTGATTTCCCGGTTAAATAACTTCCCCAGAAACGACTTTCTCGATAGACCCACCATCACTTCGTTACCCTTTTCAGAGAATTCATTGATATGCTTGATCAACGATATATTTTGTTGTGCCGTTTTTCCAAAACCAACTCCGGGATCAAGGATAATTTTATTAACTCCCGATTTCAAAGCCTGTTCAGATCTCTTAAAAAGATAATCTTTTACTTCAACAACCACATCGGCATAATCGGTTTTTGACTGCATTGTGTCAGGTGTACCGCTTGTATGCATCATGATGTATGCTACATTATAATTTGCTGCAATTTTCCAAATTTGAGGATCGAACAACCCACCACTAACATCATTGATGATAGTTGCTCCTGAATTTACAGCTGCTTCTGCCACAATGCTTTTAGTTGTATCAATCGAAATTACAGCATTGGGAACTTGCTCCAGAATTCCTTCAATTACAGGAATAGTCCTTCGTAACTCCTCTTTGGTGTCAACTCCTCTTGACCCGGGACGGGTTGATTCACCACCAATATCAATGATGTCAATTCCGTTGTTAATCATCTCGAGTCCGCGCTTCACTGCACTCTCAATATCAAAATACTTTCCCCCATCGGAGAAAGAATCAGGGGTCACATTAAGAATAGCGACAATTTTAAGAGATTTCTGCAATTATGATTAACCAACAGTCCGTTTATATTTGATAACACCTTGATGTATTGTCATTTCCACATCAAATTCATCATTCATTACAACCAGATCAGCATCTTTGCCAACAGCAAGAATTCCTTTTCTATCTTCAATGTTTAGAACTTTCGCTCCGTTAAGTGAAGCCATTCTTACCGATTCGGTCATTTTTGCGTTTGCTTTTTTAATCATATTCTTGATCGCCCTGTTGAGAGTCAATGTGCTGCCAGCCAATGTACCATCAGGGAGAAAGGCCTTGCTCCCTTTCATAAATATTTTTTGATCGGCAAACTCATACTCACCTTCATGCATTCCTCCGGCTCTAATGGAATCAGTTATCAAAATTATTCCGTTTGATCCTTTCAATTTTAGCAGAAGTTCCATAACTGCAGGGTGAACATGCAGCGTATCTGCAATAAGTTCAATTTTTAATTCATTTCTAAGCATTGCTCCCAAAACAACACCCGGATCACGATGATGAAGTGGTTTCATCGCATTAAACATATGTGTTACATGTGCAGCTCCATGATCGATAGCCAACTCAATCTGCTCATAATTAGCAGTTGAGTGACCGATTGAAAGCACTACTCCCTTTAGAGCAGCAGCTCGCATTACATGCAGTGAACCATCAAGTTCCGGAGCAATCGTCATAATCTTGATCAGGCCTCTGGAAGCTTCCCACATCTCATCCCATGACTCAACTGTCGGTTTCCACAAATATTCTTCATTCATCGCACCTTTCAACGCAGGATTGAGATATGGTCCTTCCATATGAATCCCTATCACATTGGAAGTCGGATTGGCATGGATATAATCTGCAACCCGTCTTAGGTCAGCCAGGAGTTGATCCTTCGGCTTTGCATAGAGCGATGCCAATACGGTAGTGGACCCATGTCTTAAGAAATAGTCGGCAACAATGCCAATGCTTTCAGGGTCTGTATCTGCAAATCCTCTTCCGCCACCGCCATGAACCAACAAATCCACAAATCCCGGAGTGACCACATAACCGCTCACATCGATCACTTCACATTCGTCAGGGATCCTTACATCAGATGCTTTGCCGATGTCAGATATCTGTCCATCCTGCATGACAATAGTACCATTTTTTACACTTCTGAAAGGGGTGACTATCTCACCGCCAATTAATGCTAATTTCACAAAAAACCTCTTGTTAGATTAATTCTAAAAATTGTTTTATAGTCGTATTTATATTCTTTGAACCATATACAGATGATCCGGCAACAAAAACTTCGCAGCCGGCTCCTGATATTTCTTTTACATTCTTTAAATTGACTCCGCCATCTACTTCTATCATATATGATAAATCATACCCTTTTTTCATGTCAGCTAATTTTTTTATTTTTTTTAGCGAATTTGGGATGAACTTTTGTCCACCAAACCCGGGATTTACCGACATAACAAGAATCAAATCGGCTATATCCAAAATCTCACTCAACGATTCGACCGGAGTAGAGGGATTAATCGCTACACCTGCCTTCGCACCAAGTTCTTTTATTCTGTTTAATGATCTATCCAGATGAACAACTTCTTCAGCATGAACCGTCACAATATCAGCACCTGCTCTGATAAAATCTTGAATTAGTGCATCAGGCTTTTTTATCATCAGATGTACATCCAATGGAAGAGAGGTACATTTTTTAACAGCTTCAATAACAATAGCACCAAATGTAAGGTTTGGAACAAATTGGCCATCCATTATATCACAATGAATAAAGCCTGCTCCTGCATCTTCAACTAATTTAATCTGACCCTCAAGATTTCTGAAATCGGCTGATAAAATTGATGGTGCCAGTATTTTTTTTATCACTGGATTATCTCCTCATCAGAGTTGGAGGCAGATATCTCAAGATCGATTACCTCTCCTTTTTTCACTTTGATTCCTGCACTGATGCTCTGGCTGATTACAGAACCGGGTAGATGATCGGCTGAAACTATTTCGGTAATTGTACCCACTTTTAAACCAAGATCAGTTAACAATTGAATTGCAGCTTGTTTCGACAACTTTTTAAGTCCGGGCATTGTTACCATGTCGGTTTCCATAGTCTGGTTTTCATCTGTGTTCGATTCAAAACTGAGAGTGTCAACATTACTTCGTCCCGGATCATCCGGCATATCAATTCTTAAATAAATTGATGAACTTTCCGGAACCTTTTCACCCGGCTTTCTACTTTGTTCCAAAACTAATGCCTCGCCGTCAGGTTCACTTACATTATTGATCAATCTTAAATTTAAGTTTGATGCCAAAAGTATCTGCTCCGCTTCAGCATAAGTTTTCCCAATCAAATCAGGCACTTCTACAGTTGCACGATTATCTATCGAATTTGCACCTCTAAAACGGGCAACCCAGAGAAGCAAAACCCTTCCTTCTTTTACAATTTTTCCGTTTCCGGGTTTTTGCTGGAGAATTTTTCCTTCTTGTTTTGAGTCAAGAACATCAATATAATTCATGATCTTCCAATCGAGATTGTTTTCATCAACAATCTCCTTGGCTTTTTCGAGGCTTAAACCTACCACATTTGGTACTTTTACTTCATCGCCTGACACATAAAAAGGCATGATAATTTTATCAATCGCAAAAACGGTGATAAAAAGACCCAAAACAATATAGGCGGTTCTAAGAAGGATAGTTATTTTTTGTGCTTTTTTCATCAAAATCCATTGAGTGAAATTTTACATTTAAAGCTGAAATTTATCATAAAAAAATGAATTAGAGAAATTACATCATAGTTTCGTAATTTACTTGTATACAATTTTTACTTTTGGATTACTCACCTATTAGATAGTTTCTTCTAATAATCAACAAAAAAAGGATACTTATGTTCAAAAGCCACCCTAAAGGACTGCCTGTATTATTCTTTACTGAACTCTGGGAGAGATTTGGTTATTATTTAATGTTGGGAATTTTTGTCCTTTACATGACCGATGCTGCCCCAAAAGGTTTGGGTTATACAACCGAAATCGCTTCTGATGTTTATGGTTCTTATATTGCACTCGTTTACCTCACTCCTTTCCTCGGTGGTTTGCTTGCTGACAGGGTTCTTGGTTATGTTAAGGCAATTGTTATTGGTGGAATTTTGATGGCACTCGGATATTTTGGACTCGCTATACCCGGCGACACATTCCTCTGGCCTTCATTGTTCCTTATTATCTTTGGAAATGGATTCTTTAAACCAAATATATCAACTCTTGTTGGTAATCTTTATTCAAAACCGGAATTCAGAGAATTAAAAGATACCGGATACAACATTTTTTATATGGGGATCAATATAGGTGCTTTTGTCTGTAATTTTGTTGCTGCCTATCTTCGTAACGAATTTGGCTGGGGTTTTGCGTTTGCCGGAGCCGGAGTCGGTATGTTGATCGGTGTTTTGTGGTTTATGTTTGGTCTGAAACACATCAGAGAAGCTGATATCAAAAAACCGGCTCAAAAAGGTGACGCTTCACTTAAACAAATTTTTATGTATGTTTTTCTTCCTGCAATAGTAACCGCAATACTTGGTTTTTTACTACCGCTAAAACTGCTTGGTCATCCTTTGTTTGGATCCCCTTCAACAGATGCGTTTATTTTTGCAAGTATTCCGATAGTTGTATTTTATTTTAGCTTGTGGTTTCGTGCCGCCAAAGAAGACAAAGAACCTATTGCTGCTCTTCTTTCCATATTTGGAGTTGTCATCATTTTCTGGGCAATATTTCATCAGAATGGTGCCGCACTCACCATCTGGGCAAGAGACTACACAACAAGACAATTGCCTGCTTTTGTTGAGTCAGTCGTCTCCCCTCTCGGGTTGACGGAGGAGAGATACAAAGAAATTTATATCGTTGAAAAAGATGGTAAAAGAGTTGAAATTCCTAAGTTATTAGTTACTGAAGGTGAAAATAAGAATGCGATTTACTATCGAACCGCAAGTTCTGATAAATCCGCACATTCAGTTGATACAACCGGAGCCAAAGTTACCAGCGGTGAAGATGGATATTTTAAGAATATGGAACCCGCAGAAAAGGCTGCGGTTCCCACAGATAGAGCATATGTGCTTCTGTCAACCGAGATTTTTCAGTCTATTAACCCGTTTTGGGTGGTTGTTTTAACGCCGGTGGTTGTTACCTTTTTTGGAATGCTGCGGCGGAGGAAAAAAGAGCCTTCCACAGCGGGGAAAATCGGTTGGGGACTGTTTATTACCGCAGTATCAACTACAATAATGATGCTGGCAGTAATCTTTTCCGATAACGGAAATGTTAAAAGTTCTGCCGGATGGTTAACCGCCACTTATTTTATAATCACTATTGGAGAGCTGTGCCTCAGTCCGATGGGATTGTCATTAGTCTCAAAGGTAAGTCCACCCCGGTTTACTGCTTTGATGATGGGTGGCTGGTTTTTATCAACAGCGATTGGTAATAAACTCTCGGGTGTGATATCAGGATTATGGAATAGCTTTGATGACAAGGTATATTTCTTCCTGATCAATTTTATTTCGGCATCATTTGCAGCTCTTGCGATATTCCTCATGATCAAATGGTTAAGGAGAGTAATCTCGCAGCATAACAATTAACCATAACATTTATTTATTCAGAGGCTGCCAATTTCGGGTAGCCTCTTTTTTTATGATATATGTATAACAATTATTTTATTCTAATCAGATTTTTTAAAGAGTTGTCATTATCCCTCAAGGGGACATCGTTAATCTCCGTCTTGTCGCAGGAGAAAGACTTGTTTCATCTGATTCTGGGGAAAGAGTTAAATTCTGAAGAGAATATTGTTCTGGAATTTTCAACTGTGCCCAATTCCCCTTATCTTTTAAAAAGAAAATACTTTAAGCCTGCAGGGAAAAATCTGGCTTATTTTTTTAGAGACGAGCTACCCCAAAGATTGATTGATGTAAAAGTTGCATATGGGGAACGGGTTTTTATGTTTTTAATGGAGCGTGGAAGTGTAATAATCTCTTTTAGAGGGGCAAGATCAAACATATATTATCTCGATCAGAAGGGTTTTTATCTCTCACAGGCTAAAAAAAATGAAGGAAAAACATTTTTTGAGGAGAACCCCGATTTAAAATTCGTATCACTAAATGAGGCATCAAAACTTGATGTTACTTTTGAATCAGAGACAATCAATTCAATAAGGAGTCGATTTCCTTTTATGGGGAAAGCAGTTCTAAGAGAATTGGGCTATAGAGGTGAAGTTTTTGATTCCGGGTTTTTAAATGAGTTGATTCTTGAGATCATAAATGGGACACTAAAGATAGTGAATCAATCAAATATGGTTAAAATGGAGCTTCTCCCTGACTCATTCCATTCAAATGGCTCGAGTATCAAGACTTTTGGCAGTGTGATCCCTGCTCTTCAGGAGATAATTTCCGGAGCGAGGAGAAGGGATGCCGAGCTACAAATACGGAAAAGAGTGGAGGTAAAGTTAAAAAAAGACCTTGATTTCTTCATCCAAAAAGCGGAAAAATTAGAACAAGTTATTAACACCCCCGGTAAATCGGAATTGTATGATCAATACGCCAATTTATTACTCATTAATATCGACCTGATCAAAAAAGGTGTTAAAGAAATCACGGTTGAAAATGTTTTTCATGATGGAAAACCTGTTGATATCAAATTAAAAGAGGATATCTCCCCTTCTGAAAATGTGAACTATTATTTTAGAAAAGCCAGAGGAGAAAAACTTAAATATGAAACCGCTGAAAAGTCACTTTTCATGGTTAAACAAAAAATTGTAGATTTAAAAACCAGGTTAAAAATATTTGAGAAAATGGATTTAAACGAACTAAGAGATTTCGAAAAAGAGAATAGAAACGATGATAACGGCCAAAAAGGCGGCTATAAAATTGATGTTAAAGTTCGTCGCTTTTTTTTGGATAACAAATGGGAGATATTGGTTGGAAAAGATAGCGAAAACAACGATATTCTCACATTAAAGGTTGCAAGGCAAACAGACTATTGGTTCCATGCACGGGGTTCTTCGGGCTCTCATGTGGTTTTACGGTTCAGTGGAAAGGATAAACCTCCCAAAGAAATCTTAAAAAAAACGGCACAAATAGCGGCGTTTTACAGTAAGGCAAAAAACTCAAAACTTGTGCCTGTGTGTTATACTCAAAAGAAATATGTTGTTAAAAGAAAAGGAATGAACCCCGGTCAGGTTTCACTGTTGAGAGAGGAAGTAGTTATGGTTCCTCCTCAGATTCCCGAAGGATGTATTTCCGATACAATAGATTAATAAAATGGAGACAATTTATGCGATTAATAATTCAACCAAACTATGAGAGCATTTCTGAATGGGTGGCTCATTATGTAGCCGCAAGGATAAAGGAATATGCTCCCAATAACAAACGAAAATTTGTGCTTGGTTTACCTACCGGTTCTTCACCACTCGGTATGTACAAAAAACTGATAGAATTAAACAAGTCAGGTTATGTTTCTTTTCAGCATGTTGTAACTTTTAACATGGACGAATATGTCGGTTTGCCCGAGTCTCATCCTCAAAGTTATCATTACTTTATGCACGCAAATTTCTTCGATCATATAGACATTGATCCTGATAACATCAATATTCTAAATGGAAATGCAGAAGACCTGGAAGAGGAATGTAAACTTTACGAGAGTAAAATTCAGTCTGCCGGAGGAATTAAACTTTTTATCGGTGGAATTGGGCCGGATGGTCACATCGCATTTAACGAACCCGGTTCCTCATTGGGTTCATTAACAAGAGTAAAAACTCTTACACAAGATACAATAATTGCCAATTCAAGATTTTTTGATAATGATGTTGAGCGTGTACCTAAAACTGCTTTAACCGTTGGCGTTAAGACCGTACTCGATTCGGAGGAAGTGGTGGTCATAATATCCGGTCATGCAAAGTCGAGAGCATTGGCTAAAGTGGTTGAAGAGGGTGTTAATCATATGTGGACGGTCAGTGCACTACAACTCCATCCAAAAGGAACCATTGTGTGCGACGAGGCTTCCACTGTGGAATTGAAGGTAGGAACTGTAAACTATTTTAAGGATATTGAATCTGCACATCTGCACCCTTCAACACAATTAATTTAAGCTTCAACTGAGTGGGGCTATCATTTTGTTATACAAAGTGATAGCCTTATTCTGCTCACAATCTGATTAGGTGATTGTCGATTAACCGGGTTTTCCCAATTTTGCATGCAGTTAATAAAAAGTAACTCTTCTGTGGCTCAAGATTCGAAACGGATTCAAAAGTGTCAAAATCCACAATTTCAAAATAATCGGGACTTGCTGAGGGTATCTCAGTTAACAATGACATTGCATCTGTTTTAATTTTATCGCAATCCCGTTCCCCTTTTTCGATCATCTCTGCAGCCATCTTCAACGATCTTGAAAGCACAAGTGCATCCAATCTTTCGTGTTTCGACAGATAGACATTCCTCGAACTCATAGCCAAACCATCAGGTTCCCGAACGATTGGACAAATTCTCATTTCAAGATCAAAACAAAGATCAGTGACCATTCTCGTGAGAACAGCACACTGTTGAGCATCTTTCTGGCCAAAATATGCTCGTTGAGGTTTAACAATATTAAACAGAATTGAGACAATTGTGGTAACACCGCGGAAATGGACAGGTCTTATTGCCCCCTCCAGATGTGAAGAGATTTGTTCTTGTACAACATAGGTTTGAAATCCGTTTGGATAAATCTCTTCAACATTGGGATAAAAAATATAATCTGTTTCGTTTTCAGAAAGCAGCCTCTCATCCCTGCCAAAATCTCTGGGATACTTGGAAAGGTCTTCGTTGGGACCAAATTGTGACGGATTAACAAATATGGAGACAACTGTTATATCATTTTCCCTCTTTGAAGCTCGAACAAGTGAGAGGTGACCTTCATGCAGGTAACCCATCGTAGGTACAAATCCTATCGATTTCCCTGATCTAATTAATTCAGTGGAAATCGCCTGCATCTCCTTAACAGTTTTTACAGTTCTGATTGTTACCTCACCTGAAGAAATTCAAGGATGTTGGCAATGTTCTGTTTAAGTTCTTTTCTGTGGCTGATTAGATCAACAAAACCATGCTCAAGTAAAAATTCAGACCTCTGAAAACCGGGTGGCAAGTCTCTTCCAATTGTTTGTTTAATAACTCTGGGTCCGGCAAAACCGATAAGTGCATTGGGTTCTGCTACAATTAAATCGCCCAACATAGCATAACTTGCTGTAGTTCCGCCTGTAGTAGGGTCTGTAAGGACAGAAATGAACGGTATCTTAGCATCAGCCAATTGCGCCAGTCTTGCGCTCGTCTTTGCCATCTGCATTAGTGATAATGCACCCTCCATCATTCTGGCTCCGCCGCTTGCACTAATAATTATTAATGGTACTTTATTTTTAAGGGCTTTGTAAGTTGCTCGTGCTATTTTTTCACCGACAACTGACCCCATTGAACCACCAATAAACTTAAAATCCATACATGCAATAACGACATCCCTGCCCGAAATTTTACCCGATCCGGTGCGTACCGCATCATATAATCCCGTGGATTTGATAGTGCTGTCTATTCGAGATGTATATTTTTTTGTATCTTCAAACTTTAAAGGATCGGCAGAACGCATTTTTCTATCAAATTCTTTAATTGCTCCGTCATCAAGGAGAAAAGAAAAATATTCCTTGCTTCCTATCCTAAAGTGATTGCTGCACTTAATACAAGTCCAGAGATTATTCTCAAGTTGTTTCTTGTGCATAATTTCACCACATTCAGGGCATTTTTCCCATAGACCGTCCGGAATATTCTCCTTGGGGTTGGTTTCAGGGTCAATATTATCCTTTTTTCTTTTAAACCATGCCATTTTGTACTATCCTAATTGGTGATTTCTGCATAAATGGTTAAAGTATAATACTCTTCAACTTCATCATTAGTGATGAGGGTAATAGTTCTGCTTGTTCTGCCAGATCTGTTTTTTGAGTCGAACGAGACCTTTAATTCACCCGATTCACCCGGTTTAAATACCTTTTTGCTTGGTGAGGCAGCAGTACAGCCACAAGAGGTTCTTATATCTCTGATTTCAAGATCAGCTTTTCCGATATTCGTAAATTTAAAAACATAATCGACAACGATCCCCTCTTTGATGACACCAAAATCGTGTTGTGATTTCTCAAATTTTATTTTTGCCCCGGATAAATCTTTTTTGGGAGCTTCCATTACTTTGCCTGATATTGTCAGTTGAAACAATGGATTAACTTGATCGTTAGAGAGGATACTTATCGTTTTAAGCTGATCGCCAAGGCGACCTGTAGAATTAAATTCAACAGCAATAGTTGTTGTTTCAGATGGTTTTAGCTCTTTTTTCTCAGGTTCCGCCACCGTACATCCGCAGGAAGAGACAACTTTGTCGATAACCAACATCTGATCGCCATTGTTAACAATCACAAATTTGTGTTTTACTATTGTTCCTTGTTCAACAGTTCCAAAATCAAATTTTGTTGCAGGGCTGAATAATTTAGGCCCCTGGAACTGCGCCATAATTGACATCGACATAACAAACAATACAAATATACTTTTAAACATTTACTTAACCTTCACTTGGAAATTTTTAAAATAATAAGGTTCTACAAAATCTATTTCAAGGTCAAATGCAAAATTAAGCTTTTTTGTCGCATATTTTGCAATTGATAGTGCATCAGGTGAAGATTTTTCAATCTTTCCTTTATGTTCAATTTTAATATTGGAATATATTTTGTGATAATCCCCCTCTTCAATCAGTTTTTTCAGGTCATGATTCATCACAAGTTGCAGAGGTAAAAGTTCGGAAAATCCATCTTCTGTTGATTCAAATCCGAACAAATATGATTCTTCCAGAGCAGCTTTGGTGACAATTAATCCTCTGGTTCCACTTGCCATATTCTCTGAGACTTCAAATGCCAGGCTTTTAAATGTAGGGACTTTCAAAATTCCGATATTTTGTCCAAAGGCGATTCCTTTTGCAGCAGCGAATCCCAGCCTTAGTCCCGTAAAAGAACCCGGACCCTCTGAGACACAAATTCCTGAAAGTTCTGAATATTCTATTCCTGCTTCAGACATTGCAAACTCAATGAGTGAGGGAATCTTTTTGGAGTGTACTTTATCTTTCATCAGAGAAAGATTAAAATATTCGGAATCATTTCTGTAAACACATACACTGCAAAGTGAACCGGTAGTTTCAATCGCAAGAACACTTGGGTTATTTTTGTTCAATGGTTATCTCTCTGCTTGTTTCACCTGTTACCTTAATGGTTATTTCTGTCCTTTTTTGGGGAAGCACATCAGGGAAAAGTTCAGCCCACTCAATGAATGATACAGCCATTTCATCTGCCAGATACTCCTCTATCCCGATGTCCATCAATTCACCTGATTTTTTTATACGGTAAAAATCGAAATGATAGATCGTAAATTCACCCGGATAGGAGTTTACAATTGCAAATGTGGGACTTGAAGACCCTGCATACCCGGCAGCACTACAAAAGGCCTTCACGAAAAGTGTTTTTCCTGCCCCCAATTCTCCATTTAGTGTTACCACATCTCCGGGTTTTATGTATTTATACATTTCCCGGGCAAATTCCCTCATCTCATTTTCTGAGTGTATGATCCGAATTCCAGTCATTTGGGTTCCATTGTAATTACAGGAATGATCATCTCTTCCATAGAGATACCTCCATGTTGGAAAGTGTCTTTGTAATGACTCAGGTATTTGTGATAGTCAGTAGGATACACAAAATAATAGTCTTCTTTTGCAATAATATAGTTGACAGTTATTCCTCTTCTTGGCAAGCGATATTCTGCAGGATCTTTAATAAATACAGCATGTTTATCATCAACCTTCAAGTTTCTGCCATATTTGAATCTGAGATTGGATGATGCTTCCCTGTCACCTAACACTTTGGCACCTCTAAGAGCTCTGATACTGCCATGATCAGTCGTAATGATCACTTTGGCCTTCCCCATGGCTGCAATAGCCTTAAATGTGGAAATTAGATAGGAGTGGGAGAACCAACTGTTTGTTAGTGATCTGTAAGCCGATTCATCAGGAGCAATCTCTTTTAACAGATCAGAGTCAGATCTGCCATGAGCAATCATATCAAGAAAATTAATCACCACAGCAGAAAAGTGACTGTTATGATGTGACTTAATATTATGTTCAAAATTTCGACCGTATTCGGGATCGATAACTTTCACGAATTTTAATTCGTTTCTTAGTTTGATTCTTTTCCGTTCTAATTGATGGAGTAAGAGGTCTTTTTCATATTTGTTCATCGAAGTTTCATCTTCATCTTCACCATACCACAAGTCGGGATAATACTGTTCAATTTCTGAAGGATATAGACCTGCAAAAAGTGCGTTACGGGAATATGAAGTAGCTGTGGGTAAGATACCATAATAGAAGGTTTTATCTATTTTAAAGTCATCAGTTAACAACTTCTCCATTACTAACCATTGATCGTACCTTAGACAATCGAGAACAAAGAAAAAGACAGGAACATTATCCTCCTTCAGCGCAGGAAATACATAGTCATTAACAATATCGACTGTTAAAACAGGTCTGTCAATTTTATTTTTAGTATTAACCCAGTTTTTATAATGTTTTTCAACATATCTGCCAAACTCTTTGTTGCATTCTTTTCGTTGTTCATTTAGCGTTTGTCGTAATCCAATTTGAGGATGGGCATCAAGTTCGATGTCCCAATTTACTAATTTCAAGTAAATTTCAATCCAATCCTGATGGTCAGGCTGGTTCATCAAAAGGAGCGAAATTTGATTAAAATCCTGCAAATAATCTTTTGCGACATATTCGGTGGATATTTTTTTCCCTTCAAGCAGTTTTTTACAAACCAAAAGAACCTGACTTGGGTTCACGGGTTTTGTAAGATAGTCATCTATCTTACTTCCGATTGCATCCACCATAACCGATTCCTCTTCGTTTTTGGTGATCATTACAACCGGAATTGATGGCTTTTTATCCTTGATTTTACCAAGAACTTCAAGCCCCCCCATCCCTGGCATCATTTCATCGAGGAAAACCAAATCAACTTCACTTTCATCTATAGTTTCAAGTGCATCAAGTCCATTGGTTACAGTAAGTACATTGAAGCCCTTTTCGGTAAGGAAAATTACATGTGAACGAAGGAGCTCAATCTCATCGTCCACCCAAAGAATGGTTTTTTGTTTCATATTGTCAAAATTATTGAATGATAATTTGTAAAATTAACCAAAAGGAATCAGTTTATGGTACCAAAAGCAGTGATACTAATGACAACAATCAGGTTGGGCGATTTGTTCAGTTTTTGGTGTATCTTCGAATTTAGGGCTTACAAAGGGTATTCCAAGATTTAGCCCCCTAAGAATAAAAATTATTCCCAATACGAGTGAAAGTGCCGGTATTAATTTGCGTGTATTTAATTTGGGAAGATATTTTCTTAATGCGGGTGCAAACGAGAAAATAAAAAGTGCCGGCATGGTACCAACACCGAAGAGAAACATGTAGAAAAATCCTTGCAGAGGATCGCCGGTTGCAACTGCACCTGCCAATCCGGCATAAACCAGACCACAGGGTAAAAAACCGTTAACGAGGCCAATTGCGAAATAAGGTCTCGATTTTCCTGAACGGAGCACTTTAGAGAGGGTGGATTTTACCTGTGCATTGTATCTGTTAACAAGAGAGAGATTCGAAAACCTGCTTTTGACCTTTACCGGTAGAAGTATCCAAATAACGATTACTGCCCCGATTCCTATTGAAGCGGCTTGCTGCATTCCTGATAGTTTGATGTGCGTTCCCAGCAATCCAAAAACGGCACCCATCAACGCATAAGTTAAAGCTTTACCAAAATGATATAAAACTCTCTGCAGTATTAATACAGATGGTTTTTGATCAACATTGCTTATTGCAAGCACTATTGGTCCACACATTCCAATACAATGTAAACTGCCAACAAGTCCGATCAAAAAACCGGAAAGAAGAAACATAGAATCACCTTAGATAAATATCTTTCTTAAAAAGATAGTCGAAGCTGCCGTCATTTAGAGTTATTGAAATTTTCCATTTTCCGGGAGCCTTCCCTGCCATATTTACGATTTGTTGCCCGGTTGAATCGTAGTCAATTTTAATGTTGTAATCAAATTTCTTTTGGTCAGGTCTGTAGAGATGGATATTACCATGAATGGAATTTTTCAATAACGATGCAGGATAGTTGATTTTCAAATTTGAATTGTCGAGATCAATTTTCAACGAATCGGGCAAATTCATTCCCCTTCTTTCGCGAACTATTTGATCCTCATATTTTAGTTCTTTCTCATAATAGTTGTCAGTCACCAATTCCACATCCTGGCTGAATGTGTATAAAACCACAGCAACATTAAGTAAAAGAAAAATAACCAGGAAAATTGTGATTCCATGGCCCCAGTTAAATTTTTTCATCTATTCCTCATCAACCTTTCCTAAAAACGATGTCTTGATCGTTAGCAATTCTTTACCACCTTCTAAAACAATAATATCAACTTTAGAATTTACATTAACAAGATCTTTTTGATCAACAATCAACATAAATCTGCCTTCGTAAACCTCGAGCTCCTTAACATCAGGTTTTTTACCGAGAATTTTTATTTCTCCTTTAATACCCTTTACTTTTAGATCGATATTCATGTCATGGAAGGTTTTATTGATGACATGAAAATTGTAAAGATTGCTGATTTTGTTATTTGGTTGAACCTGATAAAGCATCCCCGGCGTCCTAAGAATATTTACTTCAACATCAGTTCTGTTTGCGAGAAGAATTGAGATAATTGAAACCAGTATAACAAGAATAGTTGTATAAACGCCTACCCTGAGGGAGAAACTAAATCTTTTTCCGGTCTGAATACCATTTAGCGAGTCGAGTCTTATCAGTCCTTTAGGTTTTTTAATTTTCACCATCACATCATCACAAGCATCTATGCAAGCAGTGCAATTAACACATTCCATTTGAATACCATTTCTGATATCAATGCCCGTGGGACAAACATCAACACACAGATGGCAATCGACACAATCACCTTTTTCCTGAACCACATCCCTTTTCAATTTGCCACGCGGTTCTCCACGAATAAAATCGTATGCTACTGCTAAAGAATTTTGATCAAGGAGCACACCCTGAAGCCTTCCGTAGGGGCATACTATAAGACATGCCTGCTCCCTGAACCATGAGAATACAAAGAAAAAAAGGAGAGTAAATACATTCATGGCGATAAACCCGCCGGGCCGGTCTGAAGGTGATGATGAGACAATCTCCTTTACTTCATCCAGTCCCACTAGATAAGCCATAAATGTATGTGCGATCAAATATGATATTACTAAAAAAATAGAGTATTTGAGCCCTCTTTTTAATATCTTTTTTCCATTCCACGGAGAGGCTTTCAACTTGATTTGATCACGAAAATCACCATCAATGAGGTATTCAATTTTTCTGAAGACCAGTTCCATAAAGATGGTTTGGGGACAGACCCAGCCGCAGAACACTCTCCCGTAAATTGCTGTGAACAGGATTACAAAAATTACCAGAGCGATGAATGAGAGCAGAAAGATATGGAAATCGTATGGACCAAAAAATAATCCAAAAATAATGAATTTTCTCTCAAAAACATTAAACAATAAAAAGGGCTGACCGTTTAGTTCAATAAATGGCATACCGAACAAAAATGCAAGAAGGAAAACGCTTACCCATGTCCTCGCATTATAATACCATCCCGAAGGTCGTTTTGGAAACACCCAATTACGCTTTCCATCCTTTTTAATTGTTCCTATCGAGTCACGAAATGACTGATCTAATGTTTCTTTTTCACTCATCATTTTTCCATTTCAGTTACGGATTATTTTTTTGTATCCGTTTTCTTCTCAATCTTTGTTGAATCACTTTTAACAGTGGAATCTTTAGTCGTTTCTTCTTTATAAATGTCACCTTGAGGTTCTTTTGCATTAGGTGGATTTGTTCCATGTAACGACTTAACATAACTTCCTACTGCTTCAAGATCCTGGGAACTGAATTGAGCTCTCCACGACGGCATTCCTTTTACAAGGACACCTTCCACGAGCACAACAAAGATTTGTTGGATCGACCCGCCATGAATCCAGTAATCATCTGTGAGGTTTGGACCTACCATTCCTTCACCCTTCATACCATGGCAGGAAGCACAGTTTTTATCGTAAATATCTTTACCTTTTGCAAGCGAGGCAGCATCAGAAAGTAGTTTTACATTATCCACATTCACGGTTGCCTGTCCCGAGGATGCTGCAAGAGCCAACTGTGCCTGCCGAACTTCCTGTTCATATTCCTGAGCTGATGAAGGTCCGTTTGATACATGGTAATATCCCATGTAAACAACTGAAAAGATAATTGTCGCATAAAACATATATTTCCACCAGGGTGGCAGATTGTTATCGAGTTCTCGAATACCATCATAATTATGCTCGAGAAGTAAGGCCTGTTCTTCTTCAATTGGCCTGGCATCATTAATCAGTTTATCAAGTTTCCTCACCATTTCTCTTTCTTCTTCAGGTTTTTTATTCTGCCCGATCAAAAATATTATGGTCATTACAAGAACATAGATAAAGAAAATAAGGAACCCGGTGTTGATGTAAGTATCAGCATCAAATCCGGCGTCCCCGGCTGCAATCGAATTATTCTGAAGCAACAAAAAAGCTGCAATTATGTTGGTATAAAGAAATTTCTTTCCCAATACCATTCTCTCCAATTTAGATTTCATTTTATCAAACATTTTTTCCTCTGAATGTTTAGTCGTCAAGCGGAATTTTTTCAATCTTTTTAATTTCCTCGTTTGGAATTCTTACTACTCTGTAGATCACCACGGAGAAGAATAAAACAAAAATAACAAGACTGATTATTGGAAAAACAGTGATGCCTTCAATAGATGTTAAAATATTTTGATACATCACTTGCCTACTTTGTTACTGCGGGTGCAGCTTTGATGTCTACACCTAATCGTTGCAAATATGCAATCATCGCGATCAATTCCTTGTCATGGTCGATTGCAGCACCATTTTTCTGCAGATCCTTTGCAATCTCTTTCGCCTGTGTCTCGAGGTTTTGCAATGCTGAAGATTCAAAACCTTCCGGATATGGAACACCAATTCGCCTTAAAGCGGTGATTTTATCCGCAGTCGAAGAGATATCAAGAACATTTGTTTCCAACCAGGGATATGGAGGCATTATTGATCCGGGTGACATTCTGGTTGGCTCTATCATGTGATGATAATGCCAGACATTAGGATATTTCCCACCTTCTCTGTGAAGATCAGGTCCTGTCCGTTTTGATCCCCAAAGGAATGGATGATCATAAACATACTCTCCTGCTTTTGAGTATTCACCATATCTCTCAGTTTCCGACCTGAATGGCCTGATCATCTGGCTGTGACAATTGTTACAGCCCTCTCTTATGTAGAGGTCTCTTCCCTCAAGTTCCAAAGGAGTGTATGGTTTTACCGAGGCTATCGTTGGAACATTCGATTGAACAAGAAATGTAGGAACAAACTCGATAACTCCACCAATCAGGATTGCAATGGTTGCTAAAATCGTGAATTGGATTGGACGACTTTCGAGCCAGGTGTGAGCTTTTTTTCTGTCAAATTTTTCAGGCGTTTTTTCCAATGGTGCAGCTTCTGCTTCCTCGTTTGCCAGGAAACTTCCCTGCTTTGCAGTCTTATACAGATTGTAAACCATTACAAAAAGACTTGAAAAGAAAAGTAATCCACCAAATGAGCGGATGATATACATCGGGATTATTTGAATTGTGGTTTCAAGGAAAATCGGATATTGAAGTATTCCCTGCGGTGTAAATTGTTTCCACATCAATCCCTGTGTTAGAGCACTCCAATACATGGAGGAAGCATAAAATACAATACCAAGAAAACCGAGCCAAAAATGATAATTTGCCAGTTTCTTTGAATAAAGTTCTGTTCTCCAAAGTCTTGGGATGAGATAATAAAGAATTCCAAATGTGAGGAATCCGTTCCAACCAAGGGCTCCGATGTGCACATGAGCAATGATCCAATCGGTGTAGTGCGCAAGTGCGTTCAGGTTCTTTAATGAAAGCATTGGACCTTCAAAAGTTGACATACCATATGCGGTAACTGCCACCACCATAAATTTAAGAACAGGGTCTTCCCTGACCTTGTCCCATGCACCTCTTAATGTTAAGAGTCCGTTAATCATACCACCCCAGGAAGGAGCGATCAACATGATTGAAAAAACAGTTCCCAGTGATTGAGCCCAATCAGGAAGGGCACTATAGAGCAAGTGATGCGGACCTGCCCAAATGTACAGAAATATCAACGCCCAGAAGTGGATTATCGACAGCCTGTACGAGTAAACCGGTCGATTTGATGCTTTTGGCATAAAATAGTACATCAAACCAAGATATGGTGTAGTTAGAAAGAATGCTACAGCATTATGACCATACCACCATTGTACAAGCGCATCCTGCACACCTGCATAGAGTGAATAACTCTTAAACAAGTTGACCGGAATTTCAAACGAGTTCACAATATGTAAAACGGCAACTGTTACAAATGTTGCAATGTAAAACCAGATAGCCACATACATGTGTTTTTCACGCCTTTTAAGGATCGTACCAATCATATTGATACCAAAGACAACCCAAATGAGAGTTATGAGGATATCAATTGGCCATTCAAGTTCTGCATATTCTTTACTTGTGGTTATTCCAAGGAGGAGCGTGACCGCAGCAAGTACAATTATCAATTGCCATCCCCAAAAATGGAGATAACTGAGAAAATCTTTGTACATCCGCGCTTTTAATAATCTTTGCATGGAATAATACACACCCATGAAGATGCCATTCCCAACAAAAGCAAAAATAACTGCGTTCGTGTGTAGTGGTCTTAATCTGCCAAATGTAAGATAAGGCAAATTAAAACTGAGGGACGGCAGATACAACTGGATTGCAATAATTAATCCCACCAGCATGCCAACTATGCCCCATACGGCAGTTGCAATAGCAAAGTATTTTACGATCTTGTTATCGTAACTGAATTTTTCCACTTGCATTAATTGAGCTCCTTTTTCTCCTGTTCGTTTGAAAGTGAAGAATCATTTTGTTTTTTCGAAACCTTGAGTTCATCGTCGAATAACATTCTAACCGAAGGGGTGTAGCGGTCATCCATTTGTCCCGATTTCACCGCCCACAAAAATGCGATCAGAAATCCGGTTGCAACCACAAGACTTGCCCCGATTAAAATATAAATAGCACTCATATTTTTAATTTGTGTTTTTTTGCTGTGTAAAAAGTGCCCATTGTAGTGAAAATCACTACTGAAATCGAGCTGAGAGGCATTAATATTGCTGCAAAAAGAGGAGATAAATTACCACTAAGTGCAACAGTTATTCCTGCCAGGTTATAAATTGTTGATATTATAAAACTCCATTTCACTACATTCATAGTAGAGACGGCCTGCTTGATAAACCCCGGTAGAAGTTTTAATGAACTTCCATGAAGCAGAGCATCACTTGCGGGTGTAAAATTCATCAGATCATCTGAAAGTGAGATTCCCACATCTGCCCTGCTTAAAGCAGCAGCATCGTTAAGACCATCCCCAATCATTAAAACCTTTCTACGGAGTTTATGCATTTCCTCAACAAATTCCATTTTCTCCGATGGCGATTGATTAAATCTTATTCTGTTTGGGTCGATCAGTTTGGAAAGATTTTCCATTTCACTGTCGTTATCCCCCGATAAGATATAAACTTCTTTTTTTGTCGAAGTTTCTTTGATAATCTCTTCAATACCTTCTCTATATTTGTTTTTTACCCTGAAAGACCCTTTAAATATTGAATCTATGGATATAAAAACTTTACTTCCCCAAGTTGTCTCATTTTTTTGCTGTTTTTCCCTCTCAAAACTACCGACAATTGAACTGGAACCAAAAAGGACTTCACTTCCCGCAACCAGTGCTCTCCCACCGGTTCCGGATTCCTCATTGAAAGAATCCACTTTAAGTTCTTCACTCTTGGAGAGATAACGATAAATAATTTTGCTTAAGGGGTGAAGTGAGTTTTTTACGGCCGATTTAATGAGCGTACTCTCATGTTCGGTCAGTTCTGTACCCTCAAAAATTATGCCAATTTCCCGATTTTCTGTCAGTGTCCCCGTTTTATCAAAAACTACAGAATTGACATGGCTCAAGTCTTCTATAACATTGATATTTTTTATATAAAAATTGTTTCTCCCGAAGAGTCTTAGTGTGTTTCCAAGGGCAAAAGGGGCAGAAAGTGCTAATGCACATGGACATGCCACAATTAAAACAGCAGTAACAACAGAAACCACATTATACATCCCCGACTCCCACCAGATGATCACGGCACTCAAGGCAATGAGCAAAATTGCCAGTGTAAAGTATTTACTTACTAAATTTGAAAATTTGGTGAGTCTGTTTTCTCGATTCTTAGAAACTATGAAATCGTTCCAAAGTCTGGTGAGATAACTTTGAGAGACCTCTTTGATGATCTCAAGTTCTATCAATCCTCCAATTTGTTTGCCCCCCGCAAATACTTTTTCACCTTTGGATTTGAATTGTGGTAAACTCTCACCGGTTACAAAACTGTAATCAACATTTGCCTGTCCATCTATCAATATTGAATCAGCAGGAATTATCTCGTTGTTCCTTATCAGAATTCGATCTTTAACTGCAATTTTTGAAAGCGGTATTATTTGCTCTTCACCATTTTTAAGTTTTTTGGTTATTGATATCGGAAAATAAGATTTATAATTCCTCTCGAAATTGAAATATTCGTATGTTTTATTCTGAAATACTTTACCCAATAAAAGAAAAAATATCAGACCAGCAAACGAGTCCATATATCCCGGTCCACTTCCGCTCACAATTTCAAATATGCTTCTTCCCCAGAGAGCAAGAATACCCAGTGAAAGTGGAAAATCAATATTGATAAACTTCTGCTTTAACCCTTTCCAGGCAGAAACAAAATAGTCGGAGCTGCAATAAAAAAGGACCGGAAGAGAAAGAAGGATCATAATTAATTGAAAAAAGATTCCGAATGACTCAACACTGTCTTTCACTGAGAGATATTCAGGAAAACTTAACATCATAATATTGCCAAATGCGAACCCGGCAATTCCAACTTTTATGTAGAGGGCTTTATTGAATGATTTGGTATCTTTTTTTTCAAGTTCATCGAGGCTTAAGCGTGGTTCGTAACCAACTAGATCAAGAACTGATACAATTTCGCTTATCTTGATGGAAGAGTTGGCTTTAATGAAAACTTTTTTTGCGGGGAAATCGACTCGAGATTCAATAATTCGGGAATCAACTTTATATAGATTTTCAAGCAACCAGATACATGAACTGCAGTGTATTTCAGGAATGAAAAAGGAAATTTTATAAAGCTGGTCGTTTTTAAATTCGACCAGCTTTTCAGAAATATCGGGATCGTCGAGGTAATCGTATCTTTTACCGGAAGATTTTGTCCTTTTTGTTACACCCGGCGTGGTGTTGAGATCGTAGTATGTACATAAATTATTCTCGTTAAGAACTTCATATACAAGTTTACAACCCTCACAACAAAATATTTTGTCTTCCTTAGCGATTGAGCTGTCGCTACACACTTCGCCACAATGGAAACAAATCAGCTTTTCTTCAACATCGACTAATTCGGGCATCGGCTAAAATTACTTCAATAAAAAAGATGTAAAAAAAATAAAATTGTATTTTAATTATAATCAATTTTTATCTTATTTCAGCCTCTTTTGTCTGATTTACTTTCCCGACCTGTCATGATAGTGTGTATGAAGCAGAGTATGTGCAGTGTGGCTTCCCGGCTCCTTAAGAAACTCTTTGTAAAGAGTTTTTATAGCCTCATTGTCATGAGAACGCCTTGTAACACTTTTCTTATCGATTTCATAAAGCGCTTTTACGCGTTTCATAACATTATCCAGGTTTTGATGGATTGGTTGTCCACCACCGTTTATACATCCGCCGGGACAAGCCATCACTTCAATAAAGTGATAAGGCGATGTGCCTGCGTTTATCTCATCAATAAGAGGTCTTACATTGCCTATCCCATTTACAACGGCAACTTTTACTTCAAGGTCACCCATGGTGAGGGTGGCAGATTTTACACCTTCCATACCACGAATCTGGTCAACTTCTACATTATCCAGGTTTTCACCGGTAATGTTATAATAGGCCGTTCTGATTGCAGCTTCCATAACACCACCGCTGGTACCAAAGATTGCTGCAGCTCCTGTTGACTCACCAAGAGGATTATCAAATTCTTCATCTGGAAGATCGGAAAAATCGATACCTGCCATATTGAAGAACCTGACGAGTTCTCTTGTTGTAAGAACAGAATCAACATCATGAAGTGCGTCATGTCCCAATTCAGGTCTTTCAGACTCAAATTTTTTGACTGTGCAAGGCATAATCGAGACAACAAATATATCTTTTGGATCAAGCCCCATCTTCTTGGCAAAATAGCTTTTGAGAATGGCACCTTCCATTTCATGTGGTGATTTACAGGAGGAAAGATTTGGGATAATTTCGGGATAGTTCATCTCCGCAAATTTTACCCAACCCGGGCAGCAACTTGTAAACATTGGCAAAGGCTGTTTATTAACAACTCTCTGTACGAGTTCATTTGCTTCCTCTATGATTGTAAGATCGGCAGCAAAGTTTGTATCGAACACCTTCTTAAAGCCAAGCCTTCTGAGACCACTTACAAGTTTTCCGGTTACATCTGAACCCGCCGGCATTTTGAACTCTTCACCGAGCGTTGCTCTTACTGCAGGTGCAATCTGAGCGATCACATATTTGTTTTTGTTACCGAGAGCAGTTGATACAATTTTGGTTGAAGGTCTTTCTCTTAATGCAGCCGTTGGACATGCCAGAATACACTGACCACAAAGGATACAATCACTTACATTTAATCCTTTGTTATAAGGTGTTGTTACGATACTTGCGAACCCACGACCTGAGAAATCGATCGCACCGATCTTCTGTATCTCGTTACAAACTCTGACGCATCTTCCGCACAGGATACACTTCGCAGGATCGCGTTCCAGAGATGGACTCGAGATATCCACTACATGTTTCCTCTTCTCGCCGGGGAATCTGTGTTCTCTTACTGCATACCTCTCTGCGAGATCCTGAAGTTCACAGTTTTTGTTGCGAACACAAATCAGGCAGTCTTGTGGATGATTCTCAACAAGAAGTTCAACTATAGTTTTTCTGGCTCTTCTTACCCTGGGTGAGTTGGTCTCTACAACCATTCCCTCTGCTACAGGAAATGCACAGGAAGGAAGAAGATTTCTTTGTCCTGTTACTTCCACAACACACATTCTGCACGCACCTGTTGGAAACAGATTTTTCATGTAACAGAGTGTTGGCACCGTGATCCCGACGGATTTTGCCGCTTCGAGAATCGACATTCCCTCTTCAGCTTTTACTTTAAGATTATTTATTGTTAGTTCTACCATTTTAATCTCCACTCAGTTTACATTAATTGCACAGAATCTGCAGGTTTCAAGACACATTCCACATTGGATACATTTGTCCTGCAGTATGTAGTGTGCTTCACCTTTTTGTCCAATGATTGCTTCAGTGCCGCATTTTCTCTTACAGAGACCACAGCCGGAGCAAAGTGTTGTATCAATGGTGAATGTTAGTAGTTCTTTACATACTCCTGAACGACATCTTCTTTCGAAGAGGTGTTCTTCATATTCATCTTTGAAATATTGAAGACCTGAAAGCACCGGATTTGGCGCAGATTGACCCAGCCCGCAAAGAGAAGTGTCTCTGATAACATCTGCAAGTCTTTTTAATGCAATAATTCCTTTAAACCTCTGAAGCTGGTCATATTTATCGTTACCTTCCTTGTAGGCCACCGGGATTCTTTCGATAATCTCAAGCATCCTTTTGGTTCCCTCACGACATGGGACACATTTTCCACACGATTCGCTCTGTATAAAATTCAAGAAAAATCTTGCGATATCAACCATACAGGTGTCTTCATCCATAACTACAAATCCGCCTGATCCCATCATGGCACCAACCTCTTTCAGTGATTCGTAGTCAACCTGGGTTTTTATAACACTCATTGGTAAACAACCACCGGAAGGACCGCCAATCTGTACCGCTTTGAATTTTTTATTGAATGGTATTCCTCCACCGATGTTAAAAACAACTTCTTCGAGTGTGATACCCATCGGTATCTCAACAAGACCGGTATTCACAATTTTACCTGAAAGAGCAAAAACTTTTGTGCCTTTGCTTTTTTCAGTACCTACACTCGCAAACCATTCAGCACCTTTACTAATGATTGAAGTGATGTTCGAGAGAGTCTCAACATTGTTTATAACTGTCGGTTTACCCCAAAGCCCCGAAACCGCCGGAAATGGTGGTCTTGGTTTTGGCATTCCTCTTTTACCTTCAATTGAAGCAATAAGCGCAGTTTCTTCACCACAAACAAACGCACCGGCACCTTTTTTGATTTTAAGTCTAAAATTAAACTTGCTGTTTAAGATGTTGTCGCCCAATAATCCATATCTTTCACATTCGAGAATGCAATGTGTCAGTCTGGAGATTGCAAGCGGGTACTCAGCTCTACAGTAGATATAACCAAAACTGGCACCAATGGCATAGGCTGCAACGATCATACCTTCAATTAATTTGTAGGGATCGCTTTCAAGAACTGATCTGTCCATAAATGCACCGGGATCACCCTCGTCTGCATTACAAATTAGATACTTGGTTTCAGATTTCTGTTTAAGAGCAAATTCCCACTTTTTGCCCGTTGGGAATCCGGCTCCGCCTCTACCTCTAAGACCTGAATCAAGAATTTCTTTTACAACACCTTCAGGTGGCATCAACTTTAACGCCTTGGTTATCGCTTTAAATCCACCTGATGCAATATATGTATCAATTGAATCAGGATTTATGACGCCACAGTTTTCAAGAACAATTTTCTTTTGATGTTTGAAAAATGGATTATCATGAATTGAGGAACAAACTTCCGATCTTCTTACATGACTTCCGAGGAGGTTCTCCTGAAGGACGCCACCTTCTACGATAGTTGTCTGGATCAGTTTTGGCACAAGTTTTGGAGTCACTTCACTATAAGCAATTCGTTCACCATTGGGCATTTTAATGTCAACAATTGGTTCTTTCGCGCAATATCCGATACATCCAACTCTTACTATTCGGGCTTCAATGTTGTTTTTTGATAATTCTGATTTAATCATCTCCTCAACTTTGGCAGCTCCGGCAGCAAGTCCACAGGTTCCGGCACCAATAAATATAACAGGAACATCGTGTTTTATAAAAAGAAGCTCATTGTTATACTCTTTAACTTTATGTGTACATTCTTCACTGTGATGACACAAAGGTCCCTCAGTGCAACACTGAATAAAATGTGGACACTGATTATCAGGTGAATGCCAACATTCGCTACAACATTTCTCTATAAAACTTTTCATTTTGTCACCTCCGGTGATTTGGCAGAAGTTGCCTTCGCAGGAGCGGCTTGATATTTTTTAAGTATTTTATCGATCTCTTTTACTGTAATTCTTCCGTAATAATCATCATTTATACATATAACCGGCGCGATTGAACAAGCACCGATGCAACTTACAACCTCAAGCGTAAAGTTTTTGTCTCTGCTGGTTTGTCCGGGTTTAAGATTTAAAGCTGACTCAAGTCCAAATAAAATATTGGCTGAGTTTTTAACATGGCATGCAGTTCCTCTACAAACTCTGATGATGTTTTTACCAAGCGGAGTCAAACGGAACTGGTTATAGAATGTAGCAACGCCGTAAATTGAGCTCAGGGGCATTCCAATATGTGCGGCTGCTTCCGTTAATACATCTTCGGGAAGATATCCAAATTCATCCTGAATATCCTGGAGAAGTGGTATTAAGATACTTCTGTCACCTTTTGGGTATTGTGCTATTGTTTGATTTGCCATTCCAAATTCCTTAATGAATACAGCAATAAATAAGCAAAAATCATACCAAATTAATTTAGGTCATAAATGACTTCCTATTCACATTGGCACGCTTATTGCATATATCTCCCCTTTCTCACTAATTAGATAAAACTTTCCAATTTGTAAGAATGACAGTTATTGGGTTTTAACAGTTGGTTGAAGGATGGGAGAGGGGATGGATTTTGAGAGGTTTGCAGATGCAGGGATAGAAGACACAGATGTTTAGAATTCTGCTTGGATACGACTAAATTTTGGAAAAACTCTCCTCTCCATGCTTTGAATCCGGGATATTCTCTTTAACTCTATTTCCATTGAACTTATTGAATTATCCCCCGATTGCATTATTTTTGTAATCTTTGACAGGAAATTTAAGAAAAGGAGAATATTGCATGAAAAATAAGGTAATTGTTGCTACGGTGATGTTTTTGGTGGTGATTTCATCCGGGATATTTCTTTTAAATGGTAATAACCCGAATGAAAAAACCGTTTATGAAAATTCACAATCCCTGGCTTCTGACAGGGAAAATATCATCACAAAAACAGTTGCAAGTGTCTCCCCCGCTGTGGTTGGTATAAATGTCACCGAGGTGAGGCAGGTTAATAATCCCTTCTTCAATCCATTTTTTAACGATCCCTTCTTTCAACAGTTTTTTGGCGATCAAAGTTATTCACAGGAAGTTAAAGGTCTCGGTTCAGGTTTCCTGATTTCAAAAGATGGTTATATTCTTACCAACGATCATGTGGCAGGAAACGCAAAAAAGATCACAGTTACGCTTACAGATGGCAGACACTACGAAGCCAAAGTGGTTGGAACTGACAAAGTTTCTGATGTTTGTCTGTTAAAAATCGATGAGAACAAACTCCCCTATCTGAAACTTGGAAATTCCGGAGACATTATCATTGGTGAATGGGCAATAGCTCTCGGCAATCCATTTGGACTTTTTGATGTTAACGATCAACCCACTGTTACTGTCGGTGTTATCTCAGCAAAAAATATGAACCTTGAGCCGGTAGATGAAAGATTTTATTTGAATATGATTCAAACCGATGCAGCAATTAACGGAGGAAACAGTGGCGGGCCACTTGTTAATTCTGTTGGTGATGTTATTGGGATGAACACCATTATCTATTCTACGGGAAGTGGAAAAGGAAGCATTGGACTTGGGTTCGCTATCCCAATCAACAAAGTTAAAAAGATTGTGGATGAATTGAAGTTGAAAGGTGAAATCGACCGGAATTTCTACACCGGCTTGGGAGTTCAGGATATTGATGAAAAGATTGCAGCCTACTTTAAGCTTCAAAATGCCAGAGGTGTGATAGTGAACAGTGTTATGAAAAACTCACCTGCCGAAAAAGCCGGATTTAAAAGTGGAGATGTGATTCTTGCTCTCGGAGATTTTAAGGTTAGTAACAGGAACAACTTGCTCGGGATTTTGCAAGAATACAGAACCGGGCAAACCGTTGAATTTACGGTGCTTCGTGACGAAAAAAAGATGACATTTGACATGGAATTGGAAAGAAGAAAATGATTGAAAGATATACCTTGCCTGAAATTGGCAAGATTTGGAGTGATCAGTTTAAGTATGAAACCTGGCTGAAGATCGAGATTCTTGCCACTGAAGCAAGAGTTAATATGGGCGAAGTTGATTTGGTCGATCTTGAAACCATAAAACGCAAAGCAAGCTTTTCAGTGGACAGGATTAATGAAATTGAACTGACAACTCAACACGATGTTATCGCTTTCCTCACAAATGTTAATGAAAATGTAGGACCGGCAAGCAGGCACCTCCATTATGGAATGACTTCATCAGATGTATTGGACACTGCACTTTCAGTCCAGATAAAAGCAGCTTCAGAAATTATTCTAAAAAAAGTGGACATTCTGATTGAATCTTTGAAAGAAAGAGCCCTGGAGCATAAAAACACTCTTTGTATCGGCAGAACCCATGGTATCCACGCAGAAGTGACCACAATGGGGCTTAAGTTTGCCCAGTGGTACGACGAAATGGTACGCAACAGAAAACGATTTATTGAAGCGGTCAATGAAATATCCATTGGTCAGATTTCAGGCGCAGTTGGCACTTTTGATCACCTCTCTCCTCAAGTTGAAGAATTTGTTTGTAAAAATCTCGGATTAAAACCAGAACCGGTTTCCACACAGGTAATCCAACGAGACCGTCATGCTTATTATCTGGCAGTTACAGGAATTATCGCCGGTACTCTTGAAAAAATTGCCACAGAGATTCGTCACCTCCAAAAAACAGAAGTGCTTGAAGCTGAAGAATTTTTTGGCAAGGGTCAAAAGGGTTCATCTGCTATGCCTCACAAAAGAAATCCTATAGTTTGTGAACGCATAACAGGTATGGCAAGATTAATGCGGTCTTATATCTCCCCCGCTGTGGAAAATATAGCTCTTTGGCACGAAAGGGACATTTCACATTCTTCCGTTGAAAGGGTGGTCTTCCCGGATGCAACAATTTTGATTGATTATATGCTCCAGAAGTCGATTGATCTGATTCAGAAGTTAATTATTTATCCTGAAAACATGATGAAAAACATCCTGCTGACGAGAGGTCTCACATATTCACAAAAAGTGTTACTTGCTCTTACTGAATCAGGTTTGTCAAGAGAAGAGTCGTATGCAGCAGTGCAGGATGCAGCGATGAGGGTTTGGAGAGATGAATCTCTAAATCTTAAAGATGAATTACTCAAAAACAATGTTGTTAAAAATAATATTTCGACCGAACGGTTTGATTCCATTTTCGATTTAAAAAACTCTCTAAAAAATGTGGATTATATCTTTAACAGAGTATTCAAATAAAAAAAGAGGCTGCCCGTTTAAGGTAGCCTCTGAATTTTTGCTAATCTTTAGTGTTTCTTCTTTATTAGCAAGACGATCGCTTATAGATCAAATTTGATCCCTTGCGCGAGTGGAATTGTGTGTGAATAATTAATCGTATTCGTTTGTCTTCTCATGTAAGTTCTCCACGAATCTGACCCTGATTCTCTACCACCACCGGTTTCCTTCTCACCACCAAAAGCACCACCAATTTCCGCTCCTGATGTTCCGATATTCACATTTGCGATACCACAATCGGAGCCTCTTGCTGAGAGGAATTCTTCAGTTTCGCGCATATTCAAAGAGAATATTGCCGAGGATAACCCCTGAACAACATCATTTTGAATAGCAATGGCTTCTTTTACATCACCTTTGTATTTAATCAAATACAAAATTGGTGCAAAAGTTTCTTCCTGTACAATAGGATAATGATTTTCAACCTCACAGATGGCAGGTTTTACATAACATCCTGATTCATAGCCAGGTCCGGTAAGAACATCACCTCCATAAAGAATCTTTCCACCCGATTTTTTAACCTCCTCAAGTGCATTTGAGAAATCTTTCACAGCACCTTTGTCGATAAGTGGACCAACATGGTTGGCTGTATCAAGCGGATTTCCGATTTTTAATGAACCATAAGCTTTTATGATTGAATCTTTAATTTTATCAAAAATGCTCTCATGAATGATTAATCGACGGGTTGAGGTACATCGTTGTCCGGCTGTTCCTACCGCACCAAAAACAATTGCAGGAAGTGCAAGTTGGAGATCGGCATTTTCTGTAAGAATGATTGCATTGTTTCCACCAAGCTCCATTATTGCTTTCCCAAATCTTCCTGCGATAACTGCATTTGCATGTTTCCCAACACGAGTTGAACCGGTTAAAGAAATAAGCGGAATTCTCTTATCGTTTAATATCTGCTCACCAATAGTTGAACCTTTACCAACTATCAACGAAAATACTCCCTCAGGGAGGTTGTTCGCTTCTATGACACGGGCTACAATTTTTTGAACTGCTATTGCTGCCAAGGGTACTTTTGAACTTGGTTTCCACAAGTTGACATCACCACAAACGGCTGCCAACATAGCATTCCACGACCAGACTGCAACCGGGAAGTTAAAAGCTGAAATGGTACAGACGATTCCAAGTGGATGCCATTGTTCATACATTCTGTGATCAGGTCTTTCAGAATGCATCGTTAATCCGTATAATTGGCGGGACAATCCAACTGCAAAATCACAGATATCGATCATTTCCTGAACTTCGCCCCATCCTTCCTGGAGGGATTTTCCCATTTCATAGGAAACCAATCTACCAAGTGGATCTTTAAACTTACGAAGTTCCTCACCGATTTGCCTTACAATTTCGCCTCTTTTAGGGGCAGGAACATCACGCCAAACCAAAAAAGCTTCTGACGCTTTATGCACAATCTGTTCATAGTCCTCTTCTGATGCCTGATAAACAGTTGCTATCTTATCACCCGAACCGGGTGAGTATATTTCTAATTTTCCGGCTGTGTCGGTTTTTTTCCAGTCTCTACCGGTGCACGAACCATAATTATATTCTTCAATTCCAAGTGTTTTTAGGAATTCCATTTTTTCTCCCGAAATTATTAAAATGTATCGTTCAAATATATGGATATTGCAGTAATGGAATTGAGCAATAATTTGTTAATATTGTAGGAAATGGATTTTTTATAACAATTTTACTGGAGTTGTGAGTTTTACCGGAGGTAATTTTTTCGTATATTTGCGACATGAGATTAATAATTAGTAAATCAGCAAAACTGCATCCAGGTTCCCCATTTGGGAAGCGTCCGCTGAGAAGTTATTTCGTATCAAAATTTGAGTCTGTTTTTTAACAGTCCCCCCTCTTTACTATTCGCTTTTACTTTACCATTTAAATTTTAATTAAGTTTTTCTTTAAGTTCAATTCCTTACGGGAGGTCTCAATGAACAATACAACTACATTCGGTGGTGGCAAAATTACAGCCGGCGATGTTTTCCCAATTCTACATCAACATATACTTGCCGATGGATATGATTTTGTTTTGGATATAAAAAACAGTCATGGCTGTTATATGGTTGAAGAAAGAACAGGTGAAGAATACCTGGATTTCTTCTCATTTTTTGCATCTTCGGCGCTCGGGATGAATCATCCTAAATTAAACAATCCTGAATTCAGAGAGAAAATTGCCTGGGCTGCAATGAACAAACCCTCCAATTCAGATATCTACACCGTTTATAAAGCTGAATTGGTTGATGCGATTCACAGAATAGCAATGCCTGATCACTTTAAGTACCTCTTTTTTGTTGAGGGGGGTGCCGTTGCAGTTGAAAACGGGTTAAAAGTTGCTTTCGACTGGAAAGTAAGAAAAAACTTCCGTAAGGGCTACAAAGAGGAGAAGGGTCACAAAGTGATTCACTTCAAGGAAGCTTTTCATGGCAGAACAGGTTATACGATGTCGTTAACCAACACTGATCCAACAAAAGTTGATCTTTTCCCAAAATTTGATTGGCCAAGAATCAGCAATCCCAAAATAAAATTCCCACTCGCCGATAATCTTGACGCTGTAATTAAAGCTGAAGAAAAAGCAGTGAACGAAATTTATGCTGCATTGGAAGCATACAAAGATGATATCGCACTGATAATTATCGAACCAATTCAAGCCGAAGGTGGAGATAATCATTTCAGAAAAGAGTTTTTGGTTAAGCTCAGAGAAATTGCAAATGAAAATGATATTTTATTGATGTTTGATGAAGTTCAATCCGGTGTCGGATTAACAGGAAAGATGTGGGCTTCAGAACATTTTGTGATGCCTGATATTCTTTCTTTTGGAAAGAAGATGCAGGTTTGTGGAATCATGGTCTCTGACCGTGTAAATGAAGAGCCGGATAATGTGTTTAAAGTGTCTTCAAGAATCAACTCAACATGGGGCGGAAATTTGACTGATATGGTCAGAGCTGCCAAAATTCTCGAGGTGATAAAGGAAGATGGTTTGGTTCAGAACTCTGCTGTCATGGGAGATCTGCTGCTTTCAGAACTAAACGATATGCAACTTGAATTCCCCACCCTGGTTTCAGGTGTCAGAGGGAAAGGTTTGATGTGTGCATTTGATTTCGATAATAAAACGATCAGAAATGAATTTATCAGCCGCTGCTGGAAAGCCCGATTAATGATGCTTTCCTGTGGTGAAAGAAGTGTCAGGTTCAGAACACCTTTGACAATTCAGCATGATGATTTATTAAAGGGTTGCAAAATTATCAGAGAAGTGTTAAATTCGCTTATCAAATAACTTTCAGGTTAAATACCTTTAAACTACTTGCAGACAACGGCTCCCATCGCGGAGCCGTTTCTATTTTAAAGCATCAATTTGTTTTATGGAGCGAAACTAATTTTCGTCATCATAGCTGATAAGGGTGTCAACATTATATCCGGCAAGTTTTTTTCTACCCGGGATAAATGTTAACTCAATTAAAAATTGAATGGAAACAACTTCTCCACCGGCTTTTTCGATAAGTTTTACCGCAGCCTCGGCAGTGCCTCCTGTCGCTAAAAGATCATCATGCAGAAGAACTTTATCGCCAGGTTTAATAGTATCAACATGCATTTCTATTGAATCCGTGCCGTATTCAAGAGTATAACTTTCAGAGTATTTTTCTGATGGGAGTTTTCCCGGTTTCCTTATTAATACAAATCCGGCATTCAGGCGTGAAGCGAGAATACCACCAAAAATGAATCCTCTTGATTCGATCCCAACAACCTTTGTAATACCCAGATTCTTAACCTTTTCATAAAGGAGGTCAGAGGCATGGTTTAATGCAACGGGATCTTGCAACAGAGTTGTTATGTCTCGAAACATTATCCCGGCTTTTGGAAAATCTTTTATACTTCTGATGTTTTTCTTCAAATCCATGATATACCTCATTATTTATTAAGAAATTGATCTATTCCGGACTTAAATTCATCCGTCGTTCTGCTGATCACATTATATTTCTGTGCCATCTGAATAGATCTTTTATGATCGAGTGATGAAATTGTTCTCAACAGGTTTTTTGTCTGTTTAATGCTTTCTTGCGAATTCTGGTTAAGTTTTTCTGCAAGAATAATTGAATCTTTGATAACATCGTCGGAGATAAAATCGATTAAACCAAGTTCAAATGCTCTTTGAGTTCCAAGAATTTCAGCAGAAATGAGCAGTTGCCTCGCCTTGAATTCATTCAGTCGGCGGAGTAACAGATATGACACAATTGCCGGGAGAAATCCTATCTTCACTTCACTATAACTAAACATCGCATTTGATTTGTCCGCGAAAATAAAATCACATGCAGTTGCCAAACCGCATCCTCCAGCTATTGCAGGTCCATTTACAGCAGCAATAGTTGGTTTACCTGATTCATAAACTGTTAAAATCAATTTTGTAATCAGAGAAGAATCAAGATCATTTTCTGCAACAGTGTTATTCCGTAACTGTTGCAGATATTCAAGATCGGCACCGGCGGAAAATGCCTTGCCATTCCCTGTTATAATTATTGATTTTACCTCAGGATTGGACTCACAATCCTCAAAAACTGATATAAACTCATTAATCATGTTTGGTGAAAGAGCATTTCTCTTTTCAGGTCTGTTTAGTGTCAAAATGGCAGTGTTATTTTCAACACGCAATTTTATCATTATTTTCTCCTCAGGAATGACTTGAAGGAATCCAAATCGTAGCAATTGATCACTTCTGAACTTTTCATCCCTGCTTTTCTTGCAACTTTAATTCCGTATCTGACATTGCTCAATTGAGTTGTTGAATGTGCATCAGGATTTATACTAAAAATACAATTTTTGTCTCGCGCTTGAAATATCCTTCTCCAGTCAAGATCAAGACGATAAGCGGATGCATTAATTTCAATAGCAACATTATTAGCACAGCAAGCATCGATAATTTTATCAAAATCAGCTTCGAATTCCGGCCGTTCAAGCAATATTCTTCCACTTGGATGTCCCAATACATCAGTATGAGGGTTTTCCACTGCCCTGATAATTCTTGCCGTCATTTCATCCTTGTCAAGTGAGAATCTTGAATGTATTGAAGCAACAACAAAATCAAAATTTTTCAAAAAGTCATCACCATAATCGAGGGTACCGTCTCTTAATATATCAGCTTCAATTCCATGGAAAATCGTGGTTTTGTGTTCAGTTGCAACTGCTGAAATTACTTCTTTTTGTTTAAAAACTTTATCTTCCCACATACCACTCGCCTGAAATGAGGCTTTACTGTGGTCACAAACGGCAAAATATTCATAACCCATCGCCAAACCTGCAAAAATCATTTCAGAAAGAGTATTTGCCCCATCGGAATAATTAGTATGAAAATGAAAACATCCTTTAAAATCTGACATTTTTAGGTCAGAGTTTAAAAACCTTTCATCATTAACCAATGGAAGAAGTTCTTTTTCCCTCATTTCAGGAGTGATGTAAGGAAGCTTAAACCTTTTGAAAACATCGTGTTCTGAGAACAGTCCTTTAGTGTTTATATCGTGAATATTGTACTTTTGAACAAATTCCTCTGAACCGGTAGTCCGGTAAAGAGTAAGACAATAATCATTGTTATTTGACTCACAGTGTACGATAATATTTATCTTGTCGGCAAAACTTGAAGGTATTGAATATTCCAAATCAGGGACATCGAGCAGTGTTCTTAACTCGAACAAAACTGATTCAGGCTCTTCAGTCATTATCACAAATTCAAGTTTGGAAATAACTTCCATATTCCTTCGGTATTCACCTGTCACAGAAAATTCTTCTACCTCCGGAAATGCAGCAAATATACCGAGTATCTCATCGACCAGGATTCCAGCAACATCCAATCGTATAAAGTTTTGATTCTGTTTATAAAGTCTTATACTTTCTATTAGTTTCTCAGCGGAAGCATCAGTGAAACCTTTAACTTTTGTTATTTCCCCGGAAGTGCAAAAATTCTCAAGTTTGGAGATATTGGTGATACCAAATTCAAAATATAGTTGAATGGCTTTTTTAGGTCCAAGCCCCCTTATCTTGTTAATCTCAATCAATCCTTCAGGAACTTCCGCTTTAATCTCTCGCAAAGCAGTTGAATATCCCAGATTAAAATGATCTGCTATCACAGATAATATCCCTTTACCAATCCCCTTCATCTGAGCAAGTCGTCCCGATTCATAGAGTTGTGATAAATCTTCCTGAATCCCCGAAATAATCGAATAGGCCTTTTTGAATGCACTAATTTTAAATACATTTTCACCCTTCAATTCAAGAAGGTAAGTGATTTCATCTATTATCGCGAGTATTTGTTGTTTGTCGTCGTTCATAATAATGGTAAAAATTTAAAAAATAAAAGCGTGTTTAATATACCAAAAAATGCACCAAAAAATAACTGCCCGGGGGTGTGACATTTGAGTTCAAATCTTGCCCACGCAAGTACACCAATAACAGGCAATAACATCAATCCCCACCATCCAAAAATGAAAATAAAAGTACCTGTTAACCCACCTGCGCCCATCGTGTGAGCACTGATTTTCCAAAAAAGGTTTACAAAAAAGAGGAACAGCAGATTAAGAAGGTATATAATGAATAAAATTCTTGTTTCATCGGCAAATTGAAACCACGGAATGAACAGATAACCTGTTAAAATTATTGCAGCAAAAACGAGATATGGCATGTGTCTTTCGTTTCTGTTACGGGCATCTGCATCAGCAATATTCCCTTTTTTCAAAAACAACACAAAGACCAGTACAGGGAAAACAACTGTAAACAGTGAAGTATATAAAAGGGAAGTTAATCGATGATCAAGATTTGATTCAAAAAAAAAGATGACAGCGATAAAAGAGATGAGATTTACGACCGGGGGGAGGAACAGATATGAAATTATTCTGGCAAGACGCTCCTGATTGATCGAGAATCCATTCATCTTGGTTCCTGGTGCACATTTGCGTAGGCATGCTCCAAAGTCGATAAATATTTTTGATAGCCCAAAAGGAGATCTTCCACCTGAGTATATTCGAGTAATTTCATCAATTCGACTCTGATACTTCCGGCATTCGACAAACCTTTTAAGTAACCGGAATAATATTTTCTCTGCTCAAGAATAGCCCGTCTTTCTCCTTTGACTGTTGTCGCAAGTTCAAGATGACGCAGGCATACTCTAATTCGTTCTGTGAAAGGGATTTCCATATCGATTGGCAAGCCCTCGAGCAATCTTTTGGCATCTTTGAATATCCACGGGTAACCGATGGCACCACGAGCTATCATTACGGCATCAGCATTTGTTTGAGTGAAGGCATCAACCACATCCTGTGCTGTCATTACATTACCGTTAAGGGCAACAGGAATCGAAACAACCTCTTTAACGCGGTTTATCCAATCCCAGTCAGCATCCCCTTTGTGACCCATACTCCGGGTGCGGCAATGCACAGTTAAGGCTTTAACGCCCACATCTTCCAATCTTTTTGCTATCTCGAGAATGTTGATGTTTTCATGATCCCAACCGATTCTGGTTTTAACAGTGACCGGAAGTTCAACGGCATCAACAACTGCCTTAACAAGCCGTTGCATGTTTTCAGGGTCTTTTAACATCCCGGCACCTGCACCACATGCTACAACTCCTTTAATCCAACATCCTGCATTAATGTCAATTAATTCAGGTTGGAGCTCTTCAGCAATTTTTGCGGCATCAACCATCGATTCGAGTCGGCCACCATAAATCTGGATACCTACAGGTCTTTCTTCATTGATAATTTTCAGCTTCCTGTGCGTTTTTTCATTCTTACGGACTATCCCCTCGGCATTCACAAATTCGGTGTAAACAACATCAGCACCCAGCTCACGGCATACCAGCCTGTATGAGATGTCAGTAACATCCTCCATGGGAGCGAGTAACAGTGCCTTCTCTTTTGCGATCGGTCCAACTCTAAACATGACTTATCTTTGGCTTGATGTAGATGTTAAAATTTTTATAGCAATAAAGAAGGAGTGTCCCTGAAACAACTGCACCGGTGAAAAATGGGATCTGGTATCCCAAATACTGAAAAGCGAACCCTCCCCACAGTGGTCCCAAAACGCGTGCAAATGAAGAAAGTGACTGATTTAACCCCAAAACCATCCCTTGTTCAGCTTCAGATGCAACCTGAGAAATCAGGCTTAACAGAATCGGTTGAAGCGCACCTGTTCCCACTGACATCAATCCAAGAATGAGACTCATTAACAGAAAAGTTGATCCATACGGGATCAAAGCCAATCCCAATGCAAGACTCGAAAAACCGATGATTAGTAATTGAAGCTGCGTAAACATTTTTGTGAGTTTACCCATCAAAAAGCCCTGCATAATAGCCGAAACTATCCCCATGATGCCAAAAAGCATACCGTTATCAAAATCGGTATAACCAAATTGCTGACTACCGAGAATTGCAAAAGTTCCATAAATATTTGCGACTGAAAAAGTAAGGAAAAAAGTAAGTGTGATAACAAAAAGCGATGATTTTTGTTGAAATACTGCTGTGAAGGCTTTGATGTCAAATAATTTTCTGGCTTTTTGAGTAACATTGCCTGCGAGAGTTTTTAAGGATTCAGGCAGGTAAAAGTAACTTAAAATAAATGCGAGTATCGAAAAGGAGGCAGATGCAAACCCGGTTACTTCATATCCAAATTTGGAAAAGATTCCGCCTAACATGGGACCAAACACAAAACCCAATCCAAAAGCCACACCAATAAGACCCATACCTTTTGCCCGTTCCTGAACTGTAGTAACATCTGCAATATAAGCCTGAGCCACACCTATGCTGCTACCTCCTATCCCGGCGATTACTCTTGATAGAATCAACATCCAAAAGGAATGTGTAAATGCAAAAACCACATAACCAGCTGCATTTAATAGCAGACTTATTAAAATAATATTTCGTCTGCCAAATCTGTCGGAGAGTGATCCAAATAATGGATTAAACAAAAACTGGGTTAACGAATAGATTGCAACAACGATCCCTACAGAACTTTCATTCATGTTTAACACATTTACTGCAAAAGTCGGAAGAATAGGGATTAATATTCCGAATCCAAGCAGATCAATGAATACTACAAGAAAAATGAGAGTCAGGGGGAGATTTTTTTTCATTAATTTTCCAAAATACAAAAAGCAAAAATACAAAAAAAAAGCCACTCATTAGTTATTTGAGTGGCTTTACAATAAGTAAGGATTTAGAATACTATTCCGGTTTACGACTGTTCTTGACTTCCTGGATTTCTTCACGGAGGTCTTGTGCGCGTTTCTTAAGGTCGCTGAGGCTTTTTCTAATCCTTGTCCCGGCTGCTGATTGTCCTTTTTCATAGAACTTTTGGAAATCAGCTTCCATATCTTGAACCTGTTTAAGTAACTGATTGAATTTTTCCATATTGTTGCTCCTATTTTGTTATGGATAAGTGTATATTTTCAAAAACTATTTCGGCGATATCCTTCACCTTTACTTCATCAGATTTTTCTAAAGTCTTCACACCATCGGTCATCATTGTCATACAGAAGGGGCACGCAGTAGCGATTGTTTCAGCACCCGTTGCGATTGCTTCTTTACTTCTTTCAATATTAATTCTTCCACCTTCGTTATCTTCCATAAACATTCTGCCACCGCCGGCACCACAACAAAACCCTTTGGATTTGCTTCTCTCCATCTCGACGGGTTGTTTCCCGGTAGATTTTTCGAGTATTTCTCTTGGAGCATCATAGATATCATTATATCTTCCGATATAACATGAATCATGATATGTTGTGTTTGTCACTAACTCAACCTTAGGGTCAACTTTTATCTTGCCGGTTTTAACAAGTTGATCTATCATCTCGGTATGGTGTAACACCTCATACTTGCCACCAAACTGCGGAAACTCGTTTTTTATCGAATTAAAACAATGCGGGCATGCGGTAACAACCTTTTTAACTCCGTAACCATTCATGGTTTCGATATTAGCCTGCATAAGTGTTTGTGCAAGATACTCATTTCCAAGTCGTCTCGCTGTATCACCATTACATTGCTCTTCGCTACCAAGGATTCTGAAATCGATACCGGCTTCCTGCATTATACCTGCAAAGGCTTTCGAGACCTTTTTATATCTGTCATCAAATGAACCTGCACAACCTACCCAAAACAGATATTCTGAATTGGAATCTTCAGCCATGGTTTTGATTCCCAGACCCTCTGCCCAGGCTCCCCTCTCTGATGCAGGGAATGCCCAGGGAGAACCATTATTTTCAAGACTCCTGAAGGTATTATTCAACTCTGACGGGAAATTGGATTCCATCAAAACAAGATGACGACGCATATCTACAATAGTACCAACATGCTCTATCATAACGGGACATTCTTGCACACATGCCATACATGTGGTGCACGACCATAATTCAGCTTCCGATGTGTAGTTGGGTACAAGTGCCTTCTCGAAAAGTTCACCTTCAGTTACTTTTGAGAGAATTAGAGGTCCTTTGTCATTGGTTCTGTCCCTTACATCAGTTATAATTTTGCGCGGTGAAAGAGGTTTCCCAACTGTATTAGCAGGGCAAACTGATTCACACCTTCCACACTCTGTGCAAGAAAAGCCGTCAAGTAACTGCTTCCATGTAAACTTTTCAATATCATTAACACCAAAATATTCGGCTTTCTCATCTGCAAGATCCAAAGGAGCCAATTGAGCCCGTTTTTCGAGTGGATTTGAGAAATAGACATTGGGTACTGAAGTAATTACATGCAAGTGTTTCGAATAAGGAAGGTAGTTCAGGAATGCCAGAACAAGAAATATATGAGTCCACCAAAATACTTCATACGGAATAGTGGCTGCTTCACCTGCTTGAAATAATCCTGCCAGATGTCGGGTTATGGGTCGTATTTCCCATTCTGCCTGTATCCCGTTGTTCATCGCTACATGGGCTGAGTTTTGACCCATCATGGAAACTACAACAAAAAGTATCATGAACAGAATAAATGCAGCATCCTTTTGTCCCTGAGCATCAACCTCAAGTCTTTTAACTTTTTGTATGAATCTACGGTAAAGAGCAAAAAGGACTGAAAGGATTACCAGGACGCCAAACACATCCTGTGTAATCGTCATTATACTAAATAAAGGACCAAGAAAAGCAAAAGTAAACCCGGGGAAAAATCCCTGGATGAACGACTCAACCACAGCCGAGATAAAAAGCACAAACCCCCAGAAAATGAGGGCGTGCACTACCCCGGCTACGGGATCTCTGAATAATTTACTCTGTGCAATTGCAATTACAATCACATTCTTAATTCGTAAACCGATATTATCAAATCTGTTATCGGGTTTACCGATTTTTAACAGATCCAAAATTCGTTTTCCACTATAAGCGAATAGTGCAAATGCAGAAAGAATTACAATCGTAAAGGCAACGGTCTTTAACATAAGTCAGACAAGTTTCTATTTCTTAAAAGACTTAAAAATCAATGATGCCGCAAAAACTTTCACAACAGTAGAGAGGGAGAATACCACAACTCCAAGTTCAAGAGTTTTTATAAATCCGGCATTAATAAAAAGATCGAGATAAAGTGCTCCTGAAATAAGAATCACAGCGTGTGCTGCAAAAAATGTGAAGACAGTGGTTAAATAATCGGATTTTCTCTCAATTATTAGACCTGTGAGGTATGCTGCAACCGGAAATGCTAACAGATATCCCCCGGTTGGTCCAAAAAGTCTTGCAAATCCCGGTGCAAGATCAGGTGACATTGCAAATACCGGTAATCCAGCAACTCCCATCGTTAAATAAGCAATCTGAGCATAAAATCCTTTTCGGGAACCGAGCATCGCACCGGATAACACAACAATCATCGACTGAAGAGTAGTCGGAACCGGTTTCATTGGAATTGTAAGTTGAGCTGCAAGTGCCATTAATATGGCAAAGGAAGCCACACCAAACAATGGTTGTGCAACAACGCGCTCTTTGATGTATGTGTAAATATTCTCTGATCTTGTTATCATTGACATTTTAACCTCTTATGTATCTTCTAAAGAATTTATCTGTTTTATTAATTACTAAACTGAATTGCTCTGTTGTCTCTACAGGCGGGTGCACCATATTAAATGTATGGCCCGCTCTGGGAACAATAAACAACTCAGAATTTTGATTTTTACTGAAAGAGATGATTCGTTCCGAATCTCTAACCGGTACAGTCAGGTCTATTTCGCCATGAACTGCCAGAACCGGAATCTCGAGTTGTCTTGTCGATTTTTCAATCGAAAGCTTTTCTTCTTTGTTGGTCAATAAATCTTCAAGGAAAGAATAATTCATACTCATTTCCTGTCCCGTTCGGGTGTTGAGAAAACTGAGTGAGCCTTTTTCTTTCCAATCTTTTTTCTGCCTGTCGGTATATCTGTCAACATACGAAATTGAAGACCATACCGCCACAGCACCAAGATTTTTTATTGCAGGTGAAGCAAGAAGCGTTGCCCCTCCCCCCCTGCTGTGTCCAATAATGAATAATTGACCACTAAAATTACAAAAATTACCTGATATAATGAAAGAAGATATTTCTTTTAATTCATCAACCTCAAGTGACAAACTGTTTTTCGCAAACTCGGCCAAATCATCAAATTCAAAACTTCCGGGCGAAACTCCGTTGTGAGAGAAATTAAATGTTATTGAATGATATCCTTTTCCTTCGAAGTAACCGGCAGCCGGAGGGAAAAAACCCCAATCTTTGAATCCCTTAAAACCATGTACAAACATGACAACAGGTTTGCTTTCATTCCTGTCGGTGGAGTAAAGATCACAATCAATCTGATTGCCTGCTGAAGTGGTTATCAAGAAATTATATTTCATCTTTTCTAAAATGCTACAATTAGAGCATAAAATCAAAATATTTAGTAAAAAAAAGGTGGTAAATGTTAAATATTTCACAGAAAAGTGATTTTGAGAATCAATTAATCAAATATTTGTTATTTTAGCATAGTAAATCAATAAATAATATGGCTTTGTTAGTAATACCATCCATCGATGTTAAGAACGGAAAAACGGTCCGAACTGTTCAGGGAATCCCTGAATTAGGCTGTTATGGCTATTGTGATGACCCTCTCGAGATGGCTATGATCTGGAGAAGTGAGAACGCAAAAATGATCCATGTTGTGGATTTTGACGGTATTGAAGGAGATACAACCCGAAACCACTCACTTATTGCAGATATCTGTTCATCGGTGATTATTCCCGTGGAATTTACCGGTGGAGTCAGAACAATTGAAGAAGCTAATCATGCATTTGAGACTGGTGTATCAAGGGTGGTTGTAGCCTCCGTTGTTATTCAAAACAGAAAAGAATTCTACAAAATTTTCGAAAAATTTGGACCTTCCAAAGTTGTTGTGGGTATCGATGTAATTGAAAATGAAGTTGTAATTAAAGGCAGAAAAGAAAAAACAGGAATCCATCCTGCAGACCTTGCATCACAACTTGCAGGAATAGGCGTCAACCGATTTATTGTAGCTGATGTTCTGACAAACGGGATGCTCAGTGGTCCCAACACCCAACTTTCTAAGATGATAGCTGAGGTTACCGAAAGAAAAGTAACACATTCGGGGGGGATTAGTAATAAAGATGATTTGTTTAAAGTAAATGATATATCAGCGTCAGGTGTTGATTCTGTAATTATTGGAAGAGCGCTTTACGAAAACAGATTCCCCTGTCAAAAGATATGGCGTATCGCAGAAGCAGGAATATTCGATTAAATATAAGGATTTGTCATGTTAACTTTTAAAAAAATTCTCGTTCCGATCGATTTTAGTGAGTATTCACTACAGGCTTTAAAGTATGTAGCCGATTTTGCCAAAGTGTTTAACTCGGAAGTGTTGCTCATTTATGTAGTTGAACCAATTATTTATCCCCCTGACCTCAGCATTGGTCAAATAGCCTTACCAACTCTGAACTACCAGGTGGATGAAAAAGCAAAAGAAGAATTAAACCGGATTGCAAAAGAGGAACTTGCTGCTGAAACCAGAGTCCAAACAATCGTAAAACTTGGTAAACCTTATCTTGAGATTCTTGAGGTGGCTAAAGTGGAGGATGTTGACCTGATCGTTATTTCAACTCATGGTCACACAGGTGTCGAGCAAATATTATTTGGCAGCACTGCTGATAAAGTCGTAAGAAAAGCTCCTTGTCCCGTCTTAACCTTAAGAGAGCCTGTTAAAGGATTCGACTTTAAAAGTGGAAGTTAGCAGGATACACCTGAGTTATTAACTCTTCCTGCTTACCACAAAATCAACGAGATATTCGAGAGATGCCCTATAGTCACTCGATGGAAATATCTGTAACAGTTCTTTGGCCTGCGAAGCCAGTTCCACTGCTTTTTCCTGAGCCATTTTAAGGCCATTGTTCGATTTTACGAATTGGATAATCGATTCAACATTGTCTTTTTGTGAAATCCCTCTAATTTGTTTGATTATTTTCTTCGACTCGGAAACACCTGCATTTTGCATTGCATAAATGAGAGGGAGGGTTATTTTCTTCTCTTTGATATCTCCACCAATCGGCTTTCCAAACAATTTTGTAGTTCCTTCATAATCCAGAATATCATCTTTGATCTGAAATGAAAGTCCTAAAAGACTTCCAAACTGTCTTGCATTGTTTCGAAATTCTTCATTTCCCGTTGCACTAAGTGCACCGATGTAACAACAGGTCTCAATTAAAGATGCTGTTTTATCTGAAATAACCTTAAAATAGGTCTCTTCGTCGATATCAAGTTTACGGGTCTTCTCGAGTTGTAACAATTCCCCTTCCGACATCCGCTTCACTGTATCGGTAATCGTTTCAAGAAAATCATAATCTTTCGAACTCACAGACAACATTAATCCTTTTGATAACAAATAGTCGCCAATGAGAACGGAAGCCTTGTTTTTCCAGATTGCGTTAATCGAAGGAAAACCCCTGCGTTTATCAGCTTGATCAACAACATCATCATGAACCAGAGTTGCAGTGTGAAGAAGTTCTACCATCACGGCTCCCCTGTGGGTTCTTTCGTTTATCCCGCCACAGAGACTTGCGGTTAGAAGCACAAGCGTTGGCCTGATTTTCTTTCCCTTTTGTTTTAAGATAAAAGTCGTTGCAATGTCGAGTATTCGAACATGGGACTTCATCGACACTTTAAAGTGCCTGTTGAATTCAGCGAGTTCGTTTTTCACAGGTGATAACACCTTGTCCATTATGGAGATATTTAAGGTTTCTTTGTTGCCCATTTAGAAATTATAATGCTGGTTTCATAAAGTAAAAAAAGCGGTACAGATAGTATCAACATCGAAAACGGATCGGTACCCGGAGACAAAAATGCAGCCAAAATCATAAGTATGACTATAGCATGTTTCCTGTATTTAATCATAAATTCAGGAGTTAAGAGACCTATCTTGGAAAGCAGGTAGGAGACTACAGGCAACTCAAAGATCAGGGAACTTCCCAATAAAATACTAAAAATAAGTGACATATATTCATCAAGTGCAAACATATTTAACACTTCGGAACTTCCAAAGCCGGCTGCAAATGAAAGCGTCATAGGAATCATTACAAAATACCCGAATGCAGTTCCACCCAAAAAACAGAATGAAGAATAAAATGCAGCGGCAATAAGTGCCCTTTTTTCATTTTTATGAAGTGCCGGGGCAATAAACTGCCACAAATGATAAAATGAATACGGAACAGTCACTATTAGAGCAACAATAAAACTCACTTCAAAGTTTAACATCAGTTGCCCGAAAGGACGAATATTTTGGAGTTTTACGGCGGAAACCTCGGCGGGTCGCAATAAAACCTGATTTATAACATCCTGTGCGAATGCTATTGAAACGAGCCAGATTGGAATAACCCCCGCAGCAATCTTTAAAAGACGGCTGCGGAACTCTTCAAGATGATCCCAAAATGACATCTCTTCGCCGGGGTCATTATCTTCCCCCGGCAAATTGGTGTCATGATATTCGTCTTGAGTTCCCTCTGTGGTCATTCTTTACCGGAATAAAGTGGAAATTGTGAACAAAGAGTTTTCACTTCGAGAGATATTTCAGTTAGAATAGTTTCATTTTCATGATTATTTACTGCTCTGTCAATAAATTCTGCTATTTTAACCATATCATCTTCTTTCATCCCTCTGGTAGTGGAAGCCGGGGTTCCTATTCTGATACCGCTAGTGACAAATGGACTTCTTTGATCAAAAGGAACCATGTTTTTATTTACTGTAATTCCGGCTTTGCCAAGAGCAATCTCTGCAGCTTTTCCGCTGATATTTTTATTTGACAAGTCAACAAGCATTAGATGATTATCTGTACCATTCGAAATTACATGATAATCTTTCTTCACTAATTCTGATGCAAGTTTTTGAGCGTTTGACCTTACTTGTAATACATAATCTTTAAATGAATTTTGTAGAGCTTCACCAAACGCTACACCTTTTGCCATGATAATATGCATAAGCGGACCACCTTGAATGCCCGGCATTATTGTACTATCAATAAGCTCTGACATCATTTTTGATCTTCCCGTCTTGGGAACGGTGATGCCAAACGGATTTTCAAAATCTTTACCCATCAAAATAACTCCACCTCTTGGGCCACGGAGTGTTTTGTGAGTAGTGGAAGTAACAAAATGACAATGTTCAAGTGGATTATTTAACAAACCTTTTGCAATCAATCCTGCAGGGTGAGCCATATCGCACAACAAAAAGGCACCAACTGAATCTGCAATTTCTCTGAATTTTTTATAGTCCCAATCGCGGGAATATGCACTTCCACCGGCAATAATTACTTTTGGTTTTTCTTGTTTTGCGAGGGATTCAATTTTGTCATAATCGAGTAAGCCTGTTTCAGCACTTAATTCATATCCGACAGCCTTATAAATCTTACCTGAGAAGTTAACAGGTGAACCGTGAGTTAAATGACCACCATGAGCCAAACTAAGACCCATTATTTTATCTCCGGGAGAAAGAATAGTCATAAAAACACCCATGTTAGCCTGGGAGCCGCTGTGTGGTTGTACATTTACATACTCTGCACCAAAAAGCCTTTTTAATCTTTCACGGGCAATATCCTCTGCCATATCTACATATTCACAGCCACCATAATACCTTTTCCCCGGGTAACCTTCAGCATACTTATTTGTCAGAATTGATCCCGCAGCGGCAAGAACCGCCGGACTGACGCTATTTTCCGAGGCAATTAGCTCAAGTTTTTCAGTTTGTCTTTTGGTCTCGAGATTCAATACATTTAACATCTCGGGATCATTTTTAAGAAATTCGTACATTATTCTGATCTCCGTATTTATTGTACAGTTAATTCTATTTCAATCCAGTTATAACAGTTTCCACCCGGTTTCACTTTGTCTCCGGATTTATATCCTTTAGAGATAAAGTCTGCCTGTTCGGGCAGGTATTTTTCAATTTCTTCGATCTGTTTTTGTAGCTCGGTCATAGTTGGATCATACCCGAGTGCATTTAAATATCTTTCATAGGCAAGTTGATAAACACATTTGTCATCAAACTCAAGTTTACCACATCCCCTTGCTGAATTTTCATAGACAAGTCCTTCATAAAAGAGGGCTCTTCCCCATCCATTCCCGACTTCAGAGGCCTTTTTAAAATATTTTACCGCCGCTTGATAGTTGTCTTTTTTTTCAAATAAAACACCAACATTAAAATAATATTCTTTTACCGTCGAATCAAGTTTTATAAGTGAAAGATAGCCGATAAGCGAATTCTCATCATCCTTTAATTTTTCAGAGCAAAATGTATAAGCTTTCCAGTACTTTATCTCGCCCTGCGCTTCTAATGTAAGTCTTTTAAGTAATGGCTGAGCTTCTTTATAATTTTCTTTCTCTATAAATAACGAAGCAAGTGCCCAAATGTTGCTCATACTCTCAGGTTTCAATGTTAACAATTTCAGTCGGAGTTTTATTAAACCCTGCTCACTCCCTGCCAAATCACTAATCATCTCTCCCCAATTGCTGACACCGGGATATTTTTCCAAAAGATATGTGTAAATATCAAGAATATTAAGAATTGTTGTGGTGTCTTTTAGGTCTGCCCTTGATGCTTTTTCCGAAATCCTTTGCAATATAACATCATCAACTTTACCGCTTATTTGTAATGCTGATTCGTATAAAGGATAAATTTTTTCAAAAGGCATATCGTAGTATTTGTCTAAAATGAATGCTTCATAAACAAAATAGGACAAATTATTTTGGGGGTCTTGATTTCGGAAAGTTAGAAATCTGTCACTTACCTGTGCAGGTGTAATTCCGTGTGAGGTATCTCCAACTACATACATTATTACTTCTGCAAACTTGGGATAAAACCACTTGGAATAAGCTGTTACACCCGGAAAGGTCATAAGTCTTTCACCCGTGTTGAATGCTGAATCATATTCGCCACGAGCTACCTGAGAAGAAAAACGGTTGTACTCATTAAACAAAGAATCAGCAGTCCCGGATAGAACTGCTGAACTCAAAGTAAAAAAGAAAAAAAGAAGTGTAAAAAGGGATCGTCTCACATAAATCAGTATTCAGTTCTTAAAAACCATAGTTCACCTATACTAAGACCAACCACTAATTTAATGGTATTATCTTTCACAACATTTGCTACAGCACTTGTGTTAAAGGAATAAAGAACACCAAGATCAACATAATTAGCCGGAGAAAGTGGTATGGAGATTCCTGCACCTGCAGACATCCTGTAAGAAGACTCTCCACCGATGAGATAAGGTAATTTTTCGTAACTTAATCCAAATCTATAAGAAAGATCGGGTTCAAAAACTGCAGCTTTTGCCTGTGGTACATATTCAAATCCAAGACTCGCCTTGAATGTATTTGTTAAAGTTTGTGGAGCAGTATTAGTCATATAATACTCTGACCACGATTGCGATACGAAATCACCAAATATTTTAGTTCTCGGATTAAATTTTAATGAAAATCCGGCAAAAAATCTTGCGGGTACACTTGACTCAACATCTCCACTCGCAGAAGTATCATGAATCCCAAAATTATTAACTGAATACGAAGCGTAATCGCCTTTTAATTTTGTTTTGAGACTATATCCGGCGGAAAGTCTAAGTTCTTCCAATCCTGAAATTTTTAAGTATTCATTAAGATTGTTTGATATCAGTCCAAATGTTGCACCAAATCCTTTAAAGTTTTGCTCTTTTGCAAAATTCCCATCAAGAACCGAGGAGTTAAAAAATTTGAGATCAGCCTGGTATTCATAATGTCCCATGTAAAAATCTCCCGAACCGCCAATGTTCCAGCCAAAAGGAAGTCGATATGAAGTACCGAGGAAGATTTTGGTTAATCCTCCGTCATAATAATATTCTTCTTTGTAAGTCGAAGGGACATAAGAACCTGCCCCTGCGATGTTTCCATCTCTTGAGCCTTCAAAGCTGACATCAGAATATTTGTTTACTCCAAAAACAATTCCCACACCGTGTTCGTGGCTGACGGGAAAACCGATATTGAAACCGGGAAAATATGAACCGCCGTAATAACTGTTTTTCCCACCTCCTGAAACAAATGATGCTTCAAGAACCTGGCCGAAGTCAACTCGTGTAAGAACAAAACTACCATATGATGCCGGATTAAATATGTTAATTCTGTCGTCGTCATAATTGGCAGTACCGAGATCACCCGAAGTTAAGTTCCTTGCTGTGGTTCCATAAATCAGTGTTCCTGCTCCATTTCTGGAATTAATGGAATTAACTTGAGCAAAGGAGATTGATGAAAATAAAATAATAGTTGCGAATATAAATAATCTCATTTTAGCCTAATCAATTTTGGAGTAGGTAACAATCAGCCTGGGTTTTAATCCGGCTGCAGCATTTGAATTTTTAAGATAGATGGTCTCAAGTCCTTCAACAGGATTTGATGTACTCAACACAAACCCCAGGTTCTTTTTGTTAGCATGAACTTGTCGCATCACGGTTGTCAGATTCCCGGAATATTTTCCCGAAGAGTAAAAAAGAGTTGCCGTGATAAGCGAATTGGTAGTAAACACTGAATCTGAAGTTAAAGTCTCAATTATTCCGAGTGAAAGCGATTTTAATCCACTATTACCAATAACCTGTTTTGTGGTATCAGCCACTAACACGATCTCAGCATTGTTAATAAAAGCATTTGCTGGAATAGAGGAAAGGTCAAAAAAGAGTCTTGACTGAAGTGTGGTCCCGCTTTTTACAACTATTTCATCAACAGCGAGTGATGGGGTTGCGTCCTCAACCAAATGTGCATCCGATAGTGTTCTGAAACTGATAGTTGTGTCTTTGTTTGTTGAAAGATATCTAAACTTCAGTTCTATTTTGGGAGCATTCTCACCAGTTGCTGAATATCCTTGGAAACCAATTATGTAAGGAGTTGTTGTCTCAGCCCGAAGTAATAATCCATCATTCTTAAAATTGATTGTATCATAACTGTTTTTCATCCACTGCAGAGCAAGAGAATTGGTTACATTAAAATAATAAAAAGAATCAGGGGCAGGCTTTGCGGATAAAATATCAGTGAAAAAGTCAACTGAAGGCATACTGTCTATTTTGACTTTTAATGGATCCCATGAAGAAGTAACTCGATATCCGTTGATTTGAGCCACCGGAAAAGATTGTAATGTGTCCCCTATGCCGTATACTTTTTTTAAGACAATCCTGGCGGAGAGAAGTGTTATACTGTCTTTCTTTATTGCATTTATCGTGGTCTCGTCAAAATTAACATTAAATTGTAAAAGTAAAGTTGATTTCACGCCAAGAGCATTTCCCAATAAACAAATCGATGAGGACCCAAGAGGTAATACTTTTTTAAACGAATTGGAATTTTGGGTGGTATTATCAACTTGAGAATCGTAAACTTTTACTTTAATCAAGTCGTTACCCAACTCATCAACCCCTATCGGAGAAGGTGCATCTGAACAACCGGTCAAATAAACCGCTAATACAAGGAGAACAATAAATTTAATTTTCAGCAAGCGGAAGCTCCGGATTTAATTTTTAAAATTAGCTTTGCAGATTCGTAAAGATTTAAACATGCAAAATTTGGCAATTTATTTTTGTCCTGCAAGACAGAAATATGCTCACTACCATTTCCGGTACCTACTAATATTGTTTTTATTCCGGCATTGTGTCCGGTTATAACATCTGCCTCGCTGTCTCCAATAAGGAAGGAGTGTAAAATATCGATATCATAACGAGCCCTGGCTTGATCAATCATACCGGTACCGGGTTTTCGGCAGTCACATTTACCTTCGCTACCAAATGATTCGTGATGTGGGCAATAGAAAAAATGATCGACGGCGACAGAAGAAAATTGTTCAAGAAGTTCGTTAATCCGGGAATTGACGAGACCAACTTGTTCATCGGTTATAAGCCCCCTTGCAATACCTGACTGATTTGAAATCACCAACAGAAGGTACCCTGAATCTTTCAAAAGTTTTAGAGCCGCACCAGCACCCTCAATTAAACGAACTGCTTCAGGATTATTTAAATACCCCGGATCGAAATTTATCGTACCGTCGCGGTCAAGAAAAATTGTAGGTTGAGACATCAAGAGGCAGAAACATTTTTGTAAAGTTCTACATACTTTTTGGCGGAGAGTACCCAACTGAAATCGGATTTCATTCCGTTTTTAATTACTGTTTGAAGACCGTCCTTATCCTTATAGAGTGAAAGTGCCTTTTGCACTTGAACAATGAGTGCTTTTGTGGAATATTCTTCAAACACAAAGCCATTTGGAGCAGAGTCGCCGGAAGACATATCCACAACGGTGTCTGTTAAGCCACCAGTCTTTCTTACAATTGGAATTGTTCCATACAGGAGTGAATACATCTGATTCAACCCGCAAGGTTCGGTTTTGGAAGGCATTAACAAAAAATCGGAACCGGCTTCAATAAGATGTGCCAATTCATCATTAAAACCAAGATAACATGCAAACCTGGCAGGATATTTTTTTGTAAATTCGTCAAAAATGTTGAGATATTTCAATTCACCGGTACCAAGTAAAACTATCTGCATGTCGTGTTTCATTAATTCAGGAAGACTCTGAGCGATCAGGTCGATCCCTTTATAATCATAAAGACGGGAGATTATACTAAACACCGGTGTACCGTTATTGTAACTTAACCCAAACCGTTCAACAAGATTTTTTTTGTTGAAATATTTGTTCTCCAAAGTCTTTAATTCATAATTTTTCACAATGAACTTGTCAGTTGCCGGATTCCAAATCGCACGATCCACTCCGTTAATCACCCCAAAGAAATCTTTTTTTCTACTATTTAAAACCTCATTAAGCCCACTACTTAAAGCCGGGTTGGTTAAAACTTCGTCTCTGTATCCCGGGCTAACCGTATTAATGAAGTCGGAAAAAATAATTCCGGCTTTCATGAAGTTCAGTTTTCCATTGTGAAGAAGATGTTCATCTGTGTTAAATTCTTCGTCAAGTCCTGTTTTTTTGAAGGATTCGACCGGAAAATCACCCCCATACTCAAAGTTATGAAAGGTTGTTAATGATTTAGTTTTTTTGAAGATTTCGTCATTTTTATAAATTGTTTTGAGGAATGCGGGAACAAGCGATGTCTGCCAGTCATTGGAATGGATAATATCAGGAACCCAGCCCAATTTTTTAATAAGTTCAAAAACACCTCGACAAAAAAGAACAAACCGCTCATCATTGTCAGAATAGTTCTGACCCGTCATGGGATCTACATAAAGACTTTTTCTTTTGCCAAAGTATTCCTCATTATCGAGAAAATAAACCTGAACGCGGTTTCTTATATTTGGAAGGAAAGAGGATTTAACGGAGAATAAGACTTCCTTTTCGCCCAGTTTAACAGAAAAATCTTTTAAACGGACTACATCGTGAATCTTAAATTTACGGGTATCTATAGCGCCATACCTCGGCACAACGATTCTTACCTCGTGACCAAGCGCTGCGAGTTCCTTCGGTAAGGACGCAGAAACATCAGCTAACCCTCCGGTTTTAACGAATGGAAAGAGTTCTGATGTGATGAAGAGTATTTTGTATTTTTTTCCTGAAGCCATCTTCAAAAAATTGTTGTTTACAAAAATACAAAAAAAAAAGAACCCTTCCTAAATATCCTTTACTTATTTCCATTTATCTCTTATATTTATTGTTTGTTTTATTTCGAAATCATAGAACTAATTTATATGAATCCAAGAACTTTCTCTCTACTTTTGATCATAATGTCAATGACCCTGGCGGCACAGGAACAGGATGTTAAATTTTATCAGGGGTCACCCTCCCTCACAGCTGAGGCCACTCCATGGTATTCTTATTCTTCCGATAAGATATCTGCAAATATTGTAAAGTTTTATACGGATGGTTTCAGAGTTTCGCTGGGTGCTACCAACAGCCAGGATGAAGCATTACTAATAAAACGGGAACTTGAGTTTAAACTTGGTATCGATCTGCTTTACATATATAAGGATAAAGATAAATATCTGCTGCGATTAGGTGATTTCATTGATAATGGATCAGCAAGGTTGATGATGTTTCAATTACAACAATTGGGGTACACTAAAGCCCGTGTTATTGAAGATAAAGTTTTTGTGTTTTAATTATGCTAAAAAGATTTGCTAATGCCTCACAGATTGTTACAGTTGATTCTTTTGGTACCGGAAGAAAAAAAGGAAACGACGCTTCCGGTCTGAATACCCTCTCTGGTCACGATCTTATTGTAGAAAATGGTCTTGTAAAAGATTTTATCCCCTCCTGTTCCTCATTAACTACACCACACCGCACAGTAGATGTGAAGGGAAAAGTTATTACCCCAGGATTTGTTGAATGCCATACTCATTCACTTTGTGCCGGTGATCGATCTGCGGAATACAGAATGAAACTTGAAGGTAGAACCTATGAAGATATCGCTGCTATGGGCGGCGGAATTGTGTCATCTGTGAAAGCGATCAGAGAAACTTCTGAATCAGAGTTATTACCTCTTCTGTTAAAAAGAATCGATAACTTTATTTCCCAGGGTGTTACCTCACTTGAAATTAAGAGTGGTTACGGATTAAGTTATGAAGCAGAGTTGAAAATGTTAAGAGTGATAATGAAGGCTGCTTTACAACGGAATATAAATATAATCCCCTGTTTTCTGGGTGCGCACACTGTCCCCTCAGAATATAAACAGGATCGTAATGAATACCTCTCAATTTTAATTAACCAACTTTTACCCCGGATTAAAGCAGAAAACCTATCAAACAGATGTGATGCATTTTGTGAGAGTTCCGCTTTTTCTCCGAATGAAGTGGAACAAGTTTTTAAAGTTGCGAAATCACTCGGTTTTAATCTGACTCTTCATACTGAACAATTTAATAATATCGGTGGAATTGAGCTTGCTCTAAAAATGAATGCTCTGAGTGTTGATCATCTTGAGGTTCTAAGGAATGATCAGATAAATTTATTTGTCGATTCAAAAACAGTTGCTGTGTTGCTTCCCGGTGTTTCTTATACCCTCGATTACTCATATGCCCCGGCAAGAGAACTTATAGATGCGGGTGTTGCAGTTGCATTGGCAACCGACTATAACCCCGGAACTTCCAATATAAATTCAATATTTCTTATAATGAGTCTTGCTGCCCGTAAGTTAAAAATGACTTCAGAAGAAATTCTTTCAGCCTACACCATCAATTCGGCTGCCGCGCTTGGAATATCAAATGTTACAGGGAGTATTGAACAAGGTAAATCAGCAGACCTCGCAATTCTTGATATTTCAAACTACGAACAAATAATTTATAATACCGCTCAAAATTTTAATCAGATGACTGTTAAGTCAGGAAAAATCATCTACAATAAAACCAATTGAAAGATTCTGATATGCAAACAACTAAATTTTTATCTATCTTAATACTTCTTCTATTCACAGGTACATCTGTTGCCCAGGTGCTGGCCGGTGTTGAAGTATTAAGGAAAAACAATTTTGATATTCTTAAAGGGAAAAGAGTTGGGCTGATTACAAACCCTACCGGGGTGGACAGGAATCTCGTCTCAACAATAGATATACTTTCAAATGCAGAAGGAGTGAAACTAACAGCACTTTATGGACCTGAACATGGTGTAAGAGGTGATTTCTCAGCTGGGGATAAAGTTGACACCTATACCGACCCTGTAACAAAAATCCCTGTCTATTCTCTTTATGGTAAAACTCGAAAACCAACCAAAGAGATGATGAAGGATATTGATATCCTTGTTTTTGATATTCAGGATATTGGCTCAAGGTCTTACACCTACATCTCAACGATGGGCCTTGCAATGGAAGCGGCTGCAGAATTCAAGAAGAAATTTGTAGTTCTCGACAGACCAAATCCACTCGGTGGACTTAAAATAGAAGGAAACCTCGCAGAAGATGGATATATCTCCTTTGTCAGCCAGTTTAAAGTACCTTATGCACATGCTCTCACAGTTGGAGAACTTGCCAAATTTTTAAATGGCGAAGGTCAGCTTAAAGGCGGAGTTAAATGTGATCTCGAGGTCGTCCCAATGGAGGGCTGGAAAAGAGATATGACTTTTGATCAAACAGGGCTGCCCTGGGTGCTTACTTCACCGCACATCCCTTATAAGGAATCGGCAATATTCTATACGACATCGGGAATTATGGGTGAACTTGGAGTAATTTCTGAAGGAGTCGGTTACACTCTTCCCTTTCAAATGTTTGGAGCTGAGTGGATTGATGGACTTAAATTTGCCGATGAATTAAATAAGATGGATATCCCCGGTGTAATTTTCAGACCTCTTACATTTAAACCGTATTATGGTGCACACAAAGGGAAATCACTTGGAGGTGTTCAGATTTTTATCACAGATTATAAAAAAGTAAATTTGATGTCGATTCAATTCCTCGTGATGGAGGTAAATAACAAATTTTATCCCGATAAAAACCCGTTTAAGCTGTGCACACCGGACAGATTAAATATGTTCGACAAAGTTTGTGGATCAGGTAAAATTCGTGAGTTATTCACCAAGAGAATGAAATATTCTGATATTGAAGAATATCTTAACAAAGATGTTGAAAGTTTTAGGAAAGTATCTTCAAAATACTATTTATATAAATAGATCGTTCTAATCCACATTCCATTTAAAGTCGAATGTAACCCATCGCGGGATTAATTCGATTGTTGCAGGGAGAACAAAGAATCTTGCAGAGTGTTCGTATGGAAACAATGAACCATGGAAATATTCTTTGTTCCCCTTCCTGTCATCAAACATCCACAGTTTATATTTTCCGGGAATAACTTCAGTGAATTCAAAATCGCCATTTGAGTTAAGTGAAGTGAGGTGACGCCTCGACCCGTTATCCGGGTCTTCAAGTACTACAAGGAAATTTCCGGTTACTCCCTTTATATTGCCCGAAAGCCCTGTAAAATTCATCGCATTATAAACCGTAAATTGAGTTGTGATTACAGTATCTCTTGCGTTTCCGGCTGCATCAACAAAATCTTTTAGATTCGTTTTTACCAGATAATTGTACCCTGAAGACAAGCGTTGATCTATTTTCACTTTAAATGATGCATCATCAATTTTTGTGGCTACAAATTTTACTCCCTTTTTTGATGTATCGGTCACTTGAATTATTTGTGATACAAAATTTAAATCCACTCCATCGTCAAGAAAAAAAGTGAGTTCAGGTGAATCTATTGCCACATTATTAAGGTCAGCAGGTGCTATTTGCGAAATAGAAACCGGAGTGGTATCTTTTTTGTCTGAAATGGGTACTTCAGATTCAAGCATTCCTGACTCGTTCCCCGCCAGGTCCTTTACACCGGAAAGTCTTATAAGCAACCCTCTGGCAGGATCAACATTTCCCGTAACCGAAAGTGCAATATCCTTCGTCTTCCCGTTTGTCTGATAAACATACTTTGGAGTGAGTTGAATCTTGCCGGAAGTGTCGGATAGCTGAATGTTATAAGGCATCAGAGATGTTCCCATCACTTCTTCGTTAAATGAAAGCAAAAGATGGTTTTGATCTGTCATTACTGTTTTTTGGAGAACGGGAGGTATGGTATCAAATTTTGTAAGCTGGAAATCAAGATTACCTTTTGCAGTATCGTTTTGAGCGAGAGTAACATCTCTATTCAGAATCCCAATCCTGTCGGTATTCAAGTTATAGATAAGATCGCCAAAAGAGTTACCAACGGCAAACAGTCTATAATCTCCCTGTGCAAGTCCGGTTAAAACATACTCTCCACTTGGTCCCACCTGTGTAACATAATCAGGCTTCCTTTTCAGTAGTGAATCTCCTGGATTACCAAGCCTGTAGGCAAAGACAAAAACCTTGTTTGGATCTTTATCATATATTTTTCCAAGAATCGTCCCTTTATCTAAAACATCTCCTGTTGAGATAGCGTACGAATAGGCTTTTGCCATGTTATTTGAGTTATTTAGATCAACTACTGAAGTTCCAATGGTAATGTTATAAGTTACATCCGGTTTGAGTTCTTCATTGAAGATAATAGTGGCAGTTTTGCCACTCCATTCTACTTCAAACCCTTTTTCTAATGCCGGTGAGATAAAAACAGCTTCTTTGAAGGTCCTTTTGTCCACATATTCAGAGAATTTTAGTTCAATCTCTTTTCCTTTAAATAAAGTTGTGCCATTTGCCGGAGTTACTTCAACTACCTCAGGCGGGGTTCTATCAACTTCGCCTCCATCGGGTGGCTGCATGTTCGCACAACCTGTGATGAACAATAAAACTACTGCTATTGAGTAATTTTTAAAGAATCCAGCCATTTATGATACTCTCTTGCGTAAATTTGATGTTGGTTGTAGTTCTCGGAGAAGAGATGACGCCCTTCTTTTCCTGCTACAAAAAAGAGATAATTGTGTGATTCGGGATAAACAGCAGCCAGAATAGCATCTTTTCCGGGATTTCCAATCGGCCCCGGAGGTAAACCTGAATACTTGTAAGTGTTGTATGGAGAGTCTATTTTAAGATCGGCATTCGTAATTCTATTTTTCAGTGCAGGAAGAGCATACTGAACTGTAGGATCAGCCTGCAGTTTCATCCCCTTCTTTAACCTGTTGTGATAAACCCCGGAAACACGCGGCATTTCGTCACTATATTTGGATTCCCTGCTGATAATCGATGCAAGGGTTAATATCTCATGCAGAGTATAATCTCCCTTGTGGATATCTTCAAGAACCTTTCCTGATAAAACTTTCCGTTGTTCTCTATATAATTGCTCGATTATCTCAGATGCATATGACGACTTAAAAACCTGTATGTTAATCGGAAGAAGATAACCCTCAAAATTGCCTTTTTCAACTCCCAATCGTTTGGCGTATGCTGTATCCCTCAACAATATTGCCAACGAATCGGCCGCGTTTAATTTAAACTGTTTTGCCCTGTTAGCAATTCCGTTAATCGTGATCCCGTTGTAGAGTTCAAATACTATCGGTTTTTCATGATCATCTGAAGCAAGAATTTCCATTAATTCTGTGTAATTAACAGATTTAGGAAGAAAAAACAAGCCGGGTTTTAATCTTTTATCAAGCCCATAAATCATTCCGGCAATTTTTGCAAGTGTCACATTCTCAACAACACCGATCTCATTTAGATCAGCAACCACTTTAGAAAACGAGGCTCCTGTAGGAATTACATACCTTATCTTTTCAGAACTCGATGTAAAGGGGGTGAAAAAGAGATAAATTAGAATAAAAAAAGCGATCAAAAAAGTGGCTCCAACCACCAAAAATTGCTTTTTCGTTAAGAGTTGACTGAACTGAAATTTTTTATTTTCCATCGTGCAAGTTAATAACGGAAGTTAATCCTGAAGGGGTATTAATAAAGATACTTTGAGGAAAATGAAGGAAATGGTTCAGATTCGATCGAAAATTTTTCGCCTGCATTACTCAGAGAAGCCCCCCTATAGGCTATCATCGCAGCATTATCACCACAATATTCAAAAGAAGGAATCACTACAGGAATTCCATAACGACTTCCAATATCTATTATTGCCTGCCTGATAACTGAATTGGCAGCCACTCCCCCGTTAAGGCTGATACTCGCCGGTTTATAATTTTTAATTGCCTTTTCAACATTTTTAATCAGTGCTCGCACAACCGCATCCTGAAATCCAAATGCTATTTCATTTATCTCTTCTTCAGGAATTTCATTTCCGTTAAAATTCTTTTGAACATACCGAAGAACCGAAGTTTTTAATCCGGAAAAAGAGAAATGGTAGTCCTGTTTTAAATTTGCAATCGGGAATACAACATCTCTTCTAATCGCCTTTGATGCAGCAGCCTGTATTTTGGGTCCACCGGGATACCCCAATCCGGTCATTTTTGCAACCTTATCAAACGCTTCACCGGCCGCATCATCAATTGTAGAACCTAAAAATTTAACTTTGGTGAATGATTCAGCAAGTGTCAAAAGGGTATGTCCACCCGAGACAGTAAGTACAAGAAGCGGGAATTGCGGTTTATTATCCATAAGGAAACCTGAGAACATATGACCCTCAATGTGATTGACGGGAATGAAAGGAATCTTTTTCGAATAAGCCAGGTGCTTTGCAAATGTAAAACCGACAAGCAGCGCTCCAATTAAACCGGGTCCGGCTGTTGCAGCAATTGCGTCTATGTCGTCGATGGTTTTATTTGTTTTTTTGAGTGCTTCTTTAGTGAGTGGTACAATCTGTTCAAGGTGTGCACGACTTGAAAGTTCAGGAACCACACCGCCGTACAAGGTATGAAAATGTTGCGATGAGATCAGATTTGTTCTGACCTCATCGCCTTCTAATATTGCAACTGAAGTTTCGTCACAAGATGTTTCGATCCCTAATATCGTCATTTGCCGAACTTAAAAAGATTGGTAAACATCTGACCCGCAACATTTGGATTCTCCTGAAGCCTTCTGATAGAATATTTATACCAGTCTTTACCAAATGGTACATAGATTCTAACTTTATATCCTTTCTTCACGAGGGATTCGCGTAAGTCCTCCTTTACGCCAAGTAGCATCTGGAATTCCATCTTGTCATTTGAAACTTTCAGGTCATCTTTTAGTTTAATCGCACCATTTACCAGATAATCATCATGAGTAGCAACTCCTACATAATTTCCACCTTTGAAAATGATTTCCAGTCCTTTCATATAGTTATCGCGAACTGCCTGCCTGTCTTTAAAGGCTATTTCTGCAGGTTCAACATAAATGCCTTTACACAAACGGTAATTTGCACCAATTGTATTAAGCTCTTTAATATCATCACAAGTCCTTTTAAGATACGACTGAAGTACAATACCAACATTGTCAAATTCACTCCGTAATCGCTTAAATACTTCGATTGTAGATGTAGTACAGGAAGAATCTTCCATATCCATTCTTACAAAATTATTATACTGTTTTGCTTTTATAACTAATTCTTTTATCTGCTCGTAAGCAAATTCCGGGTCGATGTTGAGGCCCAAAGAAGTAGGTTTAATAGAAAGATTTGCACCAAGCTTATTTTTATCTATCGCATCAAGTACGGTAAGACACTCAGCTTTTGCACGGAGTACTTCTTCTTTTGTTGTAATTGACTCTCCAAGTACATCGATGGTAGCAAGAATCCCTTTTTTATTTAGATTTTTTACAAGATCCAGGGCATCTTGAAGATATTCACCCGCAATATATTTTTTAGCGAAGAAAAAAACCAGCCTGCGAGGCATCAGTTTTACAACAGCGACGATTATTTTATTTATCAACAACACAATAAAATTCTCCTAATTTAACATACTAAATTATGAAGACTATTATAACCTGTCTCTTATACACATCTCCGAGCCC
>CAZHCW010000021.1:0-57490 GCA_964531325.1 uncultured Ignavibacteriaceae bacterium
TGTAGTTTGCCATTCCATATTTTTCATTACGATAAACTTCATCCTCGTCGGTGCCGTTTATTTGAAGGTTTGCGGCATAGGCTGTGGAAGTCCCGTCGAGGAAACCGTATTCACCCGCCAAAATCCATTCTGTATCTGCCATATAACCGATAACTGCAGGTCCCCCACAATTCAGTTTGATTGGATAAGTCCAGTTTTTTTGTGGCAGAATCGTAACAGCTTTTGGGGCGGAAGTGTTGTTAAACCTGTCTTTTACATTCATTACAAGGAGGTTTTTGGTAGTAATGAAATCCCATCCGGAAACGGTAATTTCAACACTTCTTGGGTCATCCCTTAAAGTTACACTCTGCACGGTTGCACCAACTATATTAAAATTTGCAACATTTTGCCCCGAAACAGAATCGAGCTCCTCGGTAAAATAAGCTATTACTTTATTGTCTTGAACTCTTGCCGAAAGAACCACGGGGGGTTTCACATCGGTGTAACCAAGATTTACTGCATCAGTTAAACAAAGGATAAGTTTTGAATCTCTGAAAACGGCGTTTGTTGTTACAAAATCACAGTTGTTACCGTTAAAAGTATGGGTTGCTTTTTCCCATCGGGCAGTATTCCAATAATCAAAATCATCACTCCATGAGAGGGAAAAATTGTTGTTTGTGCCATAGTTTCCTCCGCCGGGGTTATAGTTGTAATACTTCACCCAGTCATAATATGCAAACGCAGGGAGTGCATCAACATTAAGTGTGCCCGCCCAGTTTGCGTATGTTGGGGTCCAGTTGTTCATCATAAGTTTTTGAGCTTTATTAAGAGCTTCAATATGAGCACCTGTTTGTCTGTGAACTTCCACTCCGTCAACAAACCAGGCAACATAAGTTGGAGTCCATTCAAAAGCATAGGTGTGGTAATCGGTGTGTGGACTGAATGTTGCAGGGAAATGGCTTGTGTGGTTTAACTGACCCGGGGTAATCGGGTTAAACTGAATATCGTAATCATACCTTCCAAGTATCTCGATATCAATTTCGTTCCAATCCTGGATTCCGGTTGTGAACTCGTGATAGGTAAAAAAAGTTGATAACATTCCATCTCTGGCGGCGGATTTCATATTAACCTCAAACCTGCCATAAAGGAAGGCCTGTTTGGTTCTTAATTCCGCGCCTTTAAAGTCTTTTGCTTTAACAGCCACCGTCAATAGAAGAATAGCTAAAAGCAGTAACAAATTTCTTTTTTTCATAAGCTCAATTTCATTGATAAAAAAAATGCCGGCTTACACATGGGAGAACGCAAAGCCGGCAACTCACATTAAAATGACACGGACATCGTAAACTTCTGAATGTCCTTAAATCTTCCAAAACTTTGGTAAGCATAATCAAACAATACAGCAACATTATTCATAAGGTGTTGTTTAATACCAAAACCAAGGGTAAACGACTCCTCAGAATCCTGCTGAAACAGTGACTTGTATCCACCTCTGATAAAGAGGAATTTATTGAAACTGTATTCAGCTCCAATATTTACACTCTCATAATCGTCGCTTGGGTGTGTTGCATCAACTGCCACCAAAAGCTTGTGCTGATCGGTTCTTATTGGTGCATACGAAACACCCACTCTAAAATTCAGAGGAAGTGACCAGGCACCGGTCTCTAAATATGCAGGTATCTTGCCGTTGTTTCCTGTGCTTCCCGGATCAAGATCGTGAAGGACAAGGTTTGAGTTCCCAAGCAATTGAATTTTAGAGCCAAAATTGGAAATCGACATTGCAAGAACTGCATCATCAAAAGGCGTCACATATTGCACACCCATATCGATGGCAAATGCTGTTGCACTCATTTTCCAGATACTCTGGTAGATGAATTTGGGGTTAAAGCCAATCGAAAATTTATCGGTTAACTGTATAGCATAAGCAAGACTTATTGCCATATCGTTTGCCGTAAATGTTTCACCTGTTCCGCCGGGATAATCAATTGTGGTCACTTTCATTTCGCCCACATTAGAGCTGATGAAACTTAACCCGATTGTTCCGATATCACCCATGTTGTAGCTTGCTGCAAGATAGTTATATCTTACATCAGCTATCCAGATTGTGTGATCGAACATCATCTGAAATCCCTCGGCTTTTGTAAGACCTGCAGGATTCCAATAAATTGAACTTACATCACTTGCGGCACCGGCAAAGGCACTACCCATGGCGGTTGACCGTGCGCCCTGCCCGATTGAAAGGAACGGGGCGGCTGTTGTTCCTCTTTTGGAAACATCAGACTTAAAAGTTTGTGCAAATGTAAGGTTGGCGCAAACTGCTAAAAATATCAGGATATAAATCTTTCTTTTCATTTCAATTCGTCCGCTTATTTAATTAAAGCAAATTTGCCGATGTGTTCACCAACATTGGGAGCATCAACATGATAAATGTAAACACCATAAGCAGCGTCCATACCGTCATCCGTCACCAGGTTCCATGAAAGACTTCCATCCGAGAAGGTGGAGCTTTTAACGAGAGTTTTGATCAACTGACCTGTGATTGTATAGATTCTAACAGTACACTCACCCGGCAGATTAATAAAGTCGATCTTTCTGTCTCCGCGTCCTGTGGAATTGAGGTTTCTTCTTTCCCAAGTGGCGGCTCCGAGATAAGGATTAGGTACAACATCCACTTTTCCAAGCTGATTTTTCGCCAGATTATTGTCAACTGATACGCCTTTGGTCGAAAAGATGAATTTATCCCCTGTCTTAAATGGTTTGGTGGTGGTGATAACATATTTATCGCCATTTGCAGGATACCGAAGTGTCGCATTTGGATCAAAAGGAACATCATACGAGAGATTCCATGCAAACCTTACATTGGTTTGCGCTACCGAGCCCTGAAATTCAAGAATCTGAATTTGATCACCTATCGAAAGGTTACCTGAACCATCATTATCTTTTACTGCAACTTTTGAATATTTCTGCTCTGTTTTATTCCACACCTTAAAATTCACTGGGAATCTTGTGTAGATTGGAGGAGACTGAATGAAACAGGTGTCCTGTGGAGTATCAGAGAAAGTTATCTCATAATCAGCCGGCCATGCAATTCCACGAACAGGGGTTGCATCTTTTGAAGCGAATACTGTCAGATTGTTGTTTCTGATCAGCCAGCCTGTAAGTGAATCGTTGATAGCAACAGCGGTGTCGTTTAATACACTTATTGCCATTCCATCAAATGGTGGACTTACTCTTTCACTTCCAAAATAAGATGAATCGATTGTTTTAATTGTATCAGTAACTCCGTTAAGAGTTTTGATTATCTTATATGATAATGTTTTATAAAGTGGATACGCTGTGTTTGAAGTAAATTCAATCTGATATGCAGCTCCGTTTTGAACAGCAGCAGGATCAAGGATTGTCATCTGAAGAGCACCCGAACCAATACCGGTAGTAACCGATTTTGTGTCGCCAACAATGTTTGGTGGAACATAACCGGCTGCAGGAGCGTTTGGCACAACCACGGCGCAGTTGATGTCAACAAACTGTAGATTACCGGCAAAATCTTCGGTGATAATCTTTGTACATTCGGAAGGTTGTAAACCTGCTGTACCAAACTTTGGATCACCCTGATCATATGAAACACATGCATAATAGTATTTAACACCGTTTTTTACATCTGTATCAACATAAGAATAACGCAATCCTGTTTCACTGCCTCTCCAAAAATGGGCACCATTAATTCCGATAGGATCGGGACCCATAATGCTGTCTTTTAAGTCATACTGCACAAGTGGTTTCCAGTATTTGGATGAACCTTTTGAGTCGGTGATTAACTTGATATCGTTGAATTCAGGTTCGGTACTTCTGTAGATGAGGTAACCTTCAAAATCTTTTTTGTATCCTTGTGTTGGATCATTATTCTGAAAACCGAGGAAAGGATCACGCGATTCTTCAGCTATGTTATCCCAATAGAGGAATACTTTACCATCGCCGGGAACTGCAGTCAATTCCGGTTTTATTGGTGGTTTTGAGAAGTTGTAGTTTGCATTGTAAATCTGCTGAACAGTCTCTTTGTTAAAAAGAATGTCATTTAAATCTTCACCAAACAAAAGTGACATCGAGAATCTCTCTCTTGTTCCCATCTGTAGGGGGAATGGACCTGAAGCAAACACCATACTGATATTTGCACGCTGTAGGGAAGTATCAAACGAACCGGCAACCATTCTGTTCCACATCGGTTCGTCGTCTTTTGCCCAGCCACCACCGGTTCCACCCTGACCAAGTCTGTAGATCGAAACGGCGGTAAGACCTATCTGATCAGATTCATCCTTGTCAGTTTTATCAAAATTGGGTTCACCGTCGGTAACCACTCCGTCACCTTCACCTTCATCGGGTCCGGTATATTGTCTGTCAAAAGGACCAACACCATCTTTACCCACATCATTGTTGAGGGGTTCGTTTTGGTCAGCGTCCCATTTCCCGTTACCATTTATATCAGTGAAGGGAAGCCAGTCGCCATCGTTATCGATTCCGTCATCTCTCTTTTCATCAATCATGCCGTCCTGATCGTTATCCACTCCATCTATCCCATTTCCCGGGCTTTCGAGATATGCATATCCGTAATAACCTGTTTTCCAGTTGTCGGGAAGCCCCAAACCATTGTCGTCATAACAGTAAGCAAGATCTGCGATAAGATCAAAGGAAGCATTGTCATCTTCAGAATCGTCCGTTCCACCCACACCGCAATCAGTATAAAAACCAAAAACAGTTTTGGGATAGTTGAAGTCGGAAATGTTTACAATATCATAATGCCAGAAAATGATATCTTCTGCAAGCACATGCGACCACTGGAAACCCCTGATCTCTACCCTCAAACCAAGCCCGCCCCTGTTGGTATCGGCTGCTATCGGGTAATAGAAAAAAGGATTCCTCATATATTCTTTGTCTTTTGAGTCGTCCATTACAAAAAATGTTTCGAACTCTGAATTAAGAACACCTCTTCCAAAATAACCATACCAGTTTTTATCCCATTCGGGTGTAAGATCAAGTGCGGCAGGCCATGAAGAAGGCCAGGTAAGAGGATCTGTGTTTATTGAAGGTTTTTTCGACGAGGGATTGTTGTAACCGGGAAGTGGTTCAAACCCCCAAATCTCACCCGTAACGGGATCTTTATCCATCCATTCACGATATGAAGTTTGAAGCGGGTGAACTATTTGCCCTGTCCCTGGTGCAGTTATCTCTGTGGAGATTAATACTGCAACACCATCAAGATAAGAATGCCCCGTTCCTTTGGGCCATTCACCTGAAGGCTGGTAGGGCCACTGACCCACTTCACCATTGTTATAGAACAGCGTTCTAATCTGATTGCCATCCATAACACCTTCTCTGCGGTACTGGATATTACCATACTCATCGTTACGGTAACGCTGAGTAGAAGGCGAAACCTGGGCAAAAACAATCTCCGTTAATAGAAGAAGAGTAATTAATGATATTTTCTTTAACATTCTGAAACTCCGGGAATTAAAAATCGAAACCAATACCAACTCTGATCTCCCTTGGAGTGGAGTACATAGATGGATTGTTGATATATTCTTCAATAGTGTTTAATCCGATTACATCAACGGCATATTGAGTATTCAGATCGGCATTGGCTCTACCAGTGGTTGAGTAAACACCGAATTCGTTTCTAATATCCAATGCGTTATAAATTGTAATGTAGGTTCTGATATTTAAGCCAAAAACATTAAATACCTTGTCAGCTCTCAAGTCGAGGTTCAGATATGTTGGTCTGATACCGCCATTTTCGAAACGGACACCGCGGGAAACTTTTGGGTCTTCCGTATAAGGCATTCCGGAACCATACTGAAAGATGAGTCCTACTGTCCAATCTCCGGGAATACCAACATTAACACTCAGGTTAAGTGTATGTCTCTGATCCCATGAAAGTGGCACTACTGTTTTCGACTCTTCGATCGGTGGATTTGTTTGATTTTTGTTGTAAACTGCATAAGGATCGGAAGAGTTGCCTTCTGCAATCTGATAAGTGTAATCAAGTTTTGCGCTGAAGTAGTTCGAAAATCTTTTGTCGAACACAAGCACCAAACCTCTAACATTTGCATAATCTCTGTTTATGAATCTGGCATACTTAAAGCCTTCATAAGTGTTTACAATCTCCATACCGAGCCAGTTTCTGATATCACGGTAGTAGAGGGAAACATTCACAGATATGTCTTCAAGCAGTGCCTGTTGTAAGCCGATTTCATAGATAACATTCTTTTCAGCATTCAGATCGGGATTTCCAACCACTGTGTTAAGGCTGTTACCCGGTCTTACGATAAAATCAGGATTCTGATAAAGATTTTCGAATGATGGTATCTTAAAGAAGTGACCATAAGAAAATCTGATAATGCCTTTGTCAGTAATTGGGAATGAGGCCCCAAGCCTTGGGCTAATCTGGTATTTTGCATCAGCATCAATCCATTGATCAGCACCAGGGAATGAAGGATTCCTTGTAGGATTCTGTTTATCGACAGGCATCCTTGCTTTTGAATTAAAATAGTCGAACCTTACACCGGCGTTGATGATCATGATGTCATATTCCATCTTGTCCTGAATGTAAGCCGAAAACTCAATTGGTTTTCTTGCATACTCGATGTTCGACCCCTGATCAGACATGGTTCCCACTGCCGGGTAACCCATTGTAAATACCGCATTTCCCATCGAATCGATTTGACCATCGGTGAGATTTACAAGGTCCCATCCGTGGTTGTAAATATCGTGAAGTCTTGCTTCAACACCCACGCCAATTTTGTGTTCTTTCGAAATCTGGGAGTTAAGTGACCACTGCCCTACAAAACTTTTACTTGTCCTGTCATATCTGTTACCCTGGTTACCACCTGAACGAAATGTATAGTTCGAGATTGCAATACCCTGTCTTGGGTTTACATATCTCGGATCAAAAGGATTCTCGTAGAGATATCCTTCATACTGGTAGTTGTTGACAGAAAATTTTAGACTTTGGTTCGTTTCCGAAGAGAGATAATGGTTAATTTGAAAATTTTGAACCCAGTCGTTCCCGTAATTAGTCATGATTCCGTCGGGAGTCCATGAGTATCCATGATCGTACCCTTTGCTTTTTGTATGATCCAAAAAGACGGAATAAGTGAAAGCTACTTTGGGGAGTGCATAAGTAAGTTTTGCATTCAACGAATACTTTGTGTAAGGATTCATCGGAACATAGGCCCTGTCGCCCGTGTTTCTGGGTATCCAGAAAGTTTTATCGTTTGGAATCGGGTAAAACGGCACATCATCGGTTACATTGTAAACTCTTTGCCCGTAAAGATGACCTTCATTGTCAAAATATCTACCTGTAACAAAGAAATAGAGATTTTCAATCGGTGATATTGGTCCGCTGAAAGTAAGCTGCAGGTTTTTCTGAGCGATACGGTCAACCTTGTCGAGATTTCTAAAAATATTTGAACCACCGGTTATAAAGTTTCCAATATAACCTGATACATCTGTTCTAAACTTGTTTGATCCACCCTCGGTAACAATATTTACAACGCCCGAAAGTGCCTGCCCGTATTCGGCATTAAAAGTTCCGGTTATAACTTCCATCTGCCTTATTGAAGATTGCTCAACCTCGAGACCAAATCCCCCGTTAAATGGGTCTGTAACGGCAACACCGTCTATCAGATAAGCCACATCATTTGATCTTCCACCACGGAAATGACCGTCAATAACACCGGCCTGAAGGTTAACCACCTGATTTATGTTTTCAACCGGCATCATTTTAATATCTTCGGAAGAGATGGTTACTGATGTGGAAGTCTGATCTTTTTGCACCAATGGACGGTCGGAGGTTATTACAACCTCTTGTTCAAAATTGAGCCCTGAAGGCTGAAGTTTTACATCAACATTGGTTGTCAGATCGATCTTCACGAGCACTTTTTCCATGATCGTTTTTTGAAATCCAACTGCGGAAAAAATGACCCGGTAGGTACCCGGCGGGACATTATTGATTGAATAATAACCGTTTATATCGGCAGCAGCACCCAGAAAAGTGCCTTCAAGAATTACACTTGCACCAATAACAGGTTCGCCTGTCTTGGCATCAAGCACCACGCCTGAAATTTTTCCGGCTACACCGCCAAAAGTAAAGGTCGTTCCAAAAATGAATAGAACTATCACTGCAAAAGCATTGATATTTCTTATTAAAGAGTAAGTTTTTTGTCTCATCGGAATATCCCAAAATTATCGAAACTAAACAATGGGTGCAGAAATTGCAGCTTCTGCACCCACAGGGAGAAATGCTACTTTACAAGCATCATTTTATTTATTTTAGAGAATGAACCACTTTCAAGTTTGTAGAAATAAATTCCACTTGAAAGAAGTGATGCATCAAACTGAACAGTGTAAACACCGGCTGTTTGATCCTGAGCAACCAGGTCAGCAACTTCTCTTCCCAATACATCATATACTTTAAGGGAAACAAATCCCGATTTTTCGATCGCATATTTAATTGTGGTCGAAGGGTTAAATGGATTTGGATAATTCTGTGCCAAACCATAGTTATCAGGAGTAAGCAACTCGTCGTTGATTCCTGTAGCCGGTTCCCAAAGGTTTCCAATCCAGGTGTATATCCATCTTGAAACATCCTGGTATGACTTGTCTTCATTATACGGTGAATAAGTCATGATTCCTTCTCTCGAATTGGTTGCATCCGCATCGTTGAGGGCGAAATCGATAGGAAGTCTTGTACCTTCTCTTGGAACGAAAGTAAGATCGTTGCCATGAAGGGCTAATTCTGAAAGATTGATTCTGCATTCAACAATGTAACCTGAAGGGAATTTCTCTTCCCAATAATAGTTAACACCTTCACCGATAAGACTGTCAGTTCCGGCTGAACCGTCGATAATTACGCGGTTATAAGCGAATCTGAAGTGATAATCAGGCTGTGCGCCTCTCTGATATGAAACATGCGGCATTCCACGGTAGTCATAAAGACCAATATAAAGATCAGGACAGTCGTTTAGGTATGAATCGTTTTGAGCATTTGGAACAACGATGTCATCATCAACATCAAAAGCAACATACATATATTGATTATCCATTGCTATATAGGCTTTTGCCGAGCAATCAGCATCACCCGAGATGGTGGTGTTGGTTACAAGGTGACCTGTACCGTCTGACAAGAACATTCTGAAAGGATTAATCGCCTGCCATTCAGCAAGGTTTCCATCCGCTACAAAATTTGTTGGTGCGCTTAATGATACTGTTGGTCTGCCTTTTGCAGTGTTGGTTACTGCACTTGAGTTCTGGCTGATAAGACTCTTGTTGCCTGCAACATCTTTACAACGAACTGCATAATAATAAGTTACAGATTGATCTGTATTAGGAGCCAAAAGAAGGTGTTCCATCAACTGACCACCCTCGGGAACATTAAGTTTTACAACTTCAACGCCCGGCAGGGTTACATCTGTAATTGGATTTTTTGAATAGAAGATGTCATAAACTTCACCGGTTTCATTGGGAACATCAATCCAGGTTACAACATTCTGGAATGTTCCTGCAAATGCTGCAACACTCTGTGGAGGCTCCGGTGCAATTACATCAAATTTTGGATTTCCTGTCCACCAGTCGGTGATCCAGATAACTGTTCCGGCAACTGCTGAAGCTTCAGCCATCATTCCAACTACATTCACTTGTGATGAATCGAAGAATGTTGTGTTGTCCTGGAATAACATGTCTCTTAACGGGAAAGCATAATTGTGCCACTGGTCATCTGCAGTTGGAGTGAAAACAGTGCCTTTTTTGCCGCCACCGCCTTCAAACTGAACTCTCAAAGCTCCGGTTCCGGGAGGACATTTTAATTTGAATTTAACACTGTCCACCTGCCATGAACTTCCAAGGTTGAACACCGGGCTTACATTAAGTCCCATTCCTGTCCATCCGGTGCCCCATTCATTACCTTCTGTCCATTTAACAGCATTACTGTTTGGAGTTGGTCCTGCACCGGTAACTACTTCCAAATTCGACTGACCCCAGGTGAAAACCGAGAGGTTACCCATGAACTGGATACCATTGAAAACGATTGCAGGAACTGAACGGTTACCAAATCTTCTGAAGTTATCAAAACGAACGGTAAGTGAATCAGCAGGGATGTTGGTTCCTGGTGTATAACCCGAAGTTATTGCGCCAAGGTTGAAACCTACAAGTTTATCCCAGTCAAATGTATTGTTGTTCCATGAATTACCGGGTCCACCGCCCCAACTTGAAGGGAAAATTACAAATCCTGAATCAGAAGGAGTTGCACTACCATCTGAAGAAAGGATTTTGATAGGCACTTTCAGTTCAACCCATTCGCTTGTTGCATCAAGAATGGTTGCATGTTCGTAAACCCATTCTTCAAGTGGAGCATCAGGTGTTGGTCTGTCTGCAAGGTGAATCCTGAATACCATGTTTACAGGTATTGTAGGAGGAGTAACCACTTTGATCATCAGTGACAATGAATCGGTAGCTGACCAGTCATAATACTGTCCGGTTGGAAGTCTTTTAATTAACTGTCCAAAGCTGCCCCATTCGTGAATGGCACCAATAACAAATTTGATTTCGCCCGAGCCGGTGCCCTGAACAAAATCTGTGGTGTTCAACAGATAGTCCATCCTGCTGCCACTTTCAAGTGAAAACTGGTAGGTGGTATCCGCTGAAAGATCCGTGTCGAACCCTTCAATCAACTGCGGAAGTGCAGAAGTCGAAAGTCCGATAAGGAAAAGAATTGATAGTATGATTCTCTTCATATGTTTTACCTCAATGAAAATGAGTTTTTGATTAATGAATACTTGGATTTTAAACTTTTATAATTTTTCATGACCAGATGCTCCAAAGCCCAAGGATCATCAGCAGTATTATTGCAGAAAGAAGAAAACTTGGATTGGGTCTTACAAATCTTTTTAATCCTGTAAAATTCCCTGTAATCTCAGCAAAACTCTCTGCAAATGTTGCCCTGAGCTGAATCCCAAATTTGTTGGTTTCTTTGCTGTTTTTATAGTTGAGTGTTAAAATCATCCCCACACTTACAATAAAAAGGAACAGCGAATAGTGAAGGAAGTTGATCGACAACACCCAATTGAGAAACGAATGAAGTTCAACACCATTCTGCACCATCATCTCAAGAACAAGCCTGCCCATCCCAAGCGTCTCTGTAACAGCTAAAGTAATAAGTGCCGATCTGGTGTTCATTTTCCGTGAAAAGAGACCAAAAAGAAAAACCGCAGTGATAGGAGGACTTACAAATGACTGAACACTCTGGAGGAAAAGATAAAGATGTGAACTGATAACTTTAACCAGGGGTACAATCAATATTGCAGCAATTACTGCTGTTGTGGTGGCAAGTCTTCCCACAAGAACAAGTTTCCTCTCGTTTGCTTCGGGATATTTTAATTTGTAATAATCGTTTGTAAAAAGTATCGCAATACTGTTAAAAGCTCCTGCAAGAGACGACATTATTGCAGCCAGAAGACCTGCAATTACAACCCCTTTTAAACCAACAGGAAGCAAATCCCCACTCACCATTGCAGAGTAGGCTCCGTCACCTCTCGACTCAGGGTACAGAACGGCTGCAAACAATCCGGGAAGTACAAGAATAAAAATTGGAAGGAGTTTAAATGAGGCTGCAAGAAGTGAACCTTTTCGTGCATCGTCTATCGATTTGGCACTTAACATTCTTTGTACCATATACTGATCGGTACACCAATACCAGAATGCAATTACGGGAGCTCCAAACACGATCCCCGTCCAGGGATAGTCTTTGTCATCGATTGGTTTAAACATCGTAAAAAAGTCTGAAGGTAATTTTGAGTAGAGTCCTTCAAATCCGCCAACGGCCATGTAACCAATTACCGAAAGAATCACAGCACCTGTGATCAACACTACCCCTTGAAATGTCTGGGTTCTTATAACCGCTTTTGATCCACCAATAACGCTGTAAAGACCTGTTATTAAAACAATTAATATCGAGGAGGCGTATATGTTCAGTCCAAAAATATTATAAAAAAGGAGACTTGCGGCGAAGAGGGAGACGAGAATTTTGGTGAGTATGTAGTTGGCAATGGAAAAGGCAGCAAAAAGTTTCCTGATCCTTACATCAAAATTTAACTGAAGGAATTCAGGTACTGTAAAAACGCCCGATTTAATAAAAATTGGAGCAAGGAACCACCCTGCAAATATGAGCATAAAAATTGCCATTAACTCAAACTGCCCCACTGCCAGACCTCTTGTTGAGCCTGCTCCTGCAAGTCCGATAAAATGTTCACTTGAAATGTTGGTTGCAAAAATTGAGATACCTATTGCGATCCAGCCCACATTTCTACCGGCGAGAAAGTAGTCAGTATAACTTTCATCATTTTTCCGGGAATAGTAAAAACCGATACTCAATACGATTATCAAGTATATTACTATAACAGCAGTGTCTAAATAGGTAAATGTGTTGGGCATTCATTCATTCAATTGTTGAATCGTTGTAATGCACAAATCATGCCAATGAAAATTTACACTGCTTTTCCATCAAATTCTTAATATTGAGAATTTCAAACGGAACAAAAACCCCTATCAATTATTATTTTAATAACAACCGTTTATCAATTTGATAAGAAAAACGACTGTAGCCTTATTTCAACCCCAATTCTTTCATCATTCTGTAATAGTTGGGAGGGGCGATTCCCATTTTTTTGGCAGCATCGGCATCCGAGACTGAATGAGTCCTTACAAAGTTGAAATATCGTTCTCTGAATATTCTTTCAGCATCCTTTAGATCAATTATATTTTCAGGATTAAATATATCCTTAAAACCATCGTCACCCCCCCCCGTTTCATAAACTATGCCGAGAGCTTTTACTGCATTCATCGGTGACACTGTATTCCCCGAATGGAACAACACCCTTTGAACAACATTTTTTAGCTCCCTTACATTTCCGGGCCAGTCGTATTTCACAAATATCTGCATCGTTTCATTGGGAATTTCCGGCTTCTCCTTCCCCATATCAATACTTATATTTCGCAAAAAGTGATCAATCAGGGACGGGATATCATCAACTCTCTTTTTAAGGTCGGGCACAACAACGGGCAAAACATTTAACCGGTAGTAGAGGTCTTCTCGGAATCTCTTTTCCCTCACTTCCTGCTCAATGTTCCTGTTTGTGGCTGCAATTACCCTCACATCCACTTTTACTGTCTCTGTCCTGCCAATCTTCTCGATTTCACCTTCTTGAATCACTCTTAGAAGTTTTACCTGGGCTGCAAGTGGAAGTTCTGTTATCTCATCGAGGAAAATTGTTCCATGATTGGCGATCTCAAACAGACCCGGTTTCTTTTTGTCAGCTCCAGTGAACGCACCTTTTTCATACCCAAAAAGCTCACTTTCCACAAGTTGATCCGGAAGACTTCCGCAATTAACCACCACAAAATTTTCATATTTCCTGTCACTTCGGTAATGGATGTTATGTGCAACTAATTCCTTCCCCGTGCCCGACGCCCCCCTGATCAGGATGTTGATGTTACTTTGTGCGAGTCGGTCGAGATCGTTTTTTAGATCAAGCATCAGAGGTGATTCACCGATAATCTTTTTCTGCAGAAGTATATCAGCAACATTCCGTTTGATTTTCTGCATCGAACGCATTCTCTCCCTTTCGAGAAGACTTTTTTCATGCGCATTAAAGATGCTAAGAATAAAATCGGTAGGCTGATAAATAAAATCGTCGATATCCCCCGGATATTTGGTGCAGTACCAAAAAGCTCCCGCCTTAATAAGACGGTTGGCAAAATGATAATCGGAAAGATTAATTGTCATTTTTGTGATAACAATTATCTGTATCGAAGAATCAATGGTTTTAATTTTGTGAATCAGGTCTTCACCCATCAACCCGCCGGAAATCTGGTAGTCCATTATCACCACATCAATTTTGTTCCGGTTCTCTTCAAGATATTCAAGAGCTGCCTTTCCATTTGAAACGAAATGGACAATCTCCATCTTTTCCGAAAATGGCTCAACAGTTTTTTTCACTCTTCTTACATCAAATTCTTCATCTTCAATAAGGAGGATACTAATATTTTTATCCTGGAAGATCATCTCTGTCTCTCAATCTCTTTAATGTTTTATTGTAATTGTAAACCGGCATCCTTTTTCGGGAAGATTTTGTGCATCAAGTTCCCAACCGCATCTTTTTGTCATTTCCCATGCTATGTAACACCCGTATCCGGAGTTTCTTAAACCTTGCGACTTGGTGGTTGTGTTCTCAACAAACAGATACTTAATTCCATTTTCATTTATTTTGAGCAAACTGCCGTCGATTCCCTTACCGTTGTCAGTTACACTGAGGATCGAACATTTTTTCTCGACATCGTGTTTGGTCTCCACCGTGACAACAAGATTATCCTCCGATCCATGGTCAATACTGTTCTGTATCAGAGGTTCAATAATTTCCCACACCACAAATTCATTCACATTAACCACAGGCAAATTCTGTTCCAACTTACATTCAATCCTGTAGGCGTCAGTTGTGGTTGTCACCCGTTGAAAAATATTACCAACAATGAACCTTACAACTTCGTTTAGATCAGTACGGAACATCTGATTTCTGATAGTCTGGATTGGGGGATCAAACCACTTCATATCATAAATTACTCTCGACACAAAGTTTGAATATTTTGCGACCCGATACTTAATCTCGTCAATATTGTCGAGCTCCAACATTCGCAGGTCCTCTTTTATAAATCCCATCACTTTTTCTGCTTTGTGGTGAGTATGATATATCCGTTTTGTAAATATCAACTCATTTTCGTAATTGATCTGTTTTTTCAAATTTCTTTCGTGTTCATCAAACAGAAGTTTTTGGGTTTCATCCCTCTCTTTTACGGTGTAAGATGATATAAAATACATCGCAAGCAAACCGAGAGTGATCAGTGATAAATAGATGACGGAAGTTTCATCATAACTGCTTATTACCTGATTGCTTATCGAGCTGAAATCCGGTGAAATCTCCATATAAATGGCCCCAATAAACTCCCCTCTTACAACAAAAGGCACAAAAACATGGAAAGTTTGTTTGTCTCTGATCACGGTTTTGATTCTTTCTGTTGACTTTAGCTCTCCCTCTATCGAATTATAGAGTGTTGAAACATTTTTGTCCATTTCAGTAGATAAAAGTGAGCGATCAGAGCCAATGACCACCGAATAGAGTGTTCTGCCATCGTTGATACTATAGGTTTTTCCACCATTCTGCATTATTATAAACAGGCGGTCGATGTTGTGCGTGAGTTGCTGCTGGCTGAATATGATATCCAAAGACTGGATTACTTTATTTTCTTGTGCAGGGGGAATTTTAACTTTGGCATCAACCGATTCGATGGCAAGTTCAATCACCGTTGCTGTAAGATTGGCAATCTCCTCTGCCGATTCTTTTTGATACCAATCCTGAGTTGTGTCAAGGAAATTTTTAATTGACGACTTATTGATAAAAGAAACGATTAATTGGAATGAAAAGAGAATAATAAAGAGCACAGTTACATGCCTGAACTCAAAATGATACTCTTTTATTTTGTTTGTGAGACTCTGTTTCATGATGTTCTACCGCGCCCCTATCTCGTTTTTGATCTTTTCCAAAACCTGCCCGGGATCAAGATTTTTTTCAATCGCCTCATTTATATGTTTAACAATGATATCAGAAAGTCCTGTGTATCTCTCGAACATTGGTCTGTGAATCCCGTTTTCAAAAAGTTTTTGATAAAACACCAACTCGGGGTGTTTTTTAAGAAATGTGGCATCAGAATAGACAGATTTTTTCACAGGTAAAACATTCCCATCCTCATAGTGGAATTTCTGAATCTCGTCACTCAACATATATTCGATAAATATCCTGACCTCCTGAATTTTGGATGAAAGTTTGGATACCATAAGGTTCCACCCGCCAAAAACATAAGCCGGTGAACTTCCCTCAAGATGTGGAAGGGGCGCAGCTTTCACTTTCCCCCTGAACTCTTTAGGGAATGCTTTGTTGTCTTCACTTAAAAATCCGGGCCAGCCCCTCACTGCAAATGCATCTTTCTCAAAAAAGTATTGATAACTTTGCATTTCCTTAAATTTTATCACCTCGAGTGGTGAAATTTTATTTTGATGAACAAGATCAATAAGGAATTTGATTGATTTTTTTGACAATTCATCATCCTCTCCTAATTTCACTTCGGATGCCACCATTGGATTTTTATGGTTGTTCATCAACTCCGTAAACGAACACATCAACCCCTCGTAGGCATCCCCCTGAAAAAGATAAAAAGGTTTGTTAACCCTTCCGTTTGCGGCATCAACTTTCATCTTCAGATCAATCAATCTTTCCCATGTGATCGAAGACGACAACTCCTTTCGAAATTCTCCTGCATCCTGAACCTTTTCCAACAGGTCATCCCTGTAAAACATTAATGCTACATCTGCATAAAGGGGAATCGAAACCAGTGAATCTTTGTGAAAACTTGTGGGAAGAAAATGGGGTACAATATCCGTAACAAGAGATGAGTCGATATATCTGTTCAGAGGCATTGCCCACCTCGAAAAACGGGGAACCCAGATAATATCAACACTAAAAATATCTATTCTGCTGCTTTTGCTTCTGAGATAACGGGCGAGAAGCTCTTTCCGCTCATTTGTACTAAATTTTTCAAACGAAAGATCAATCGTCTCTACCCTGATCTTTCCTTTATATTTTTCATTAAATCCGTCGATGATCTTTCGCAATGAGGGAGAGATGTTCTCTGCATAGTAAATCACCTTTTCATCCTGCAAAATACTTTCATCGTACGACACAGGAGAAAAAATGAAAACTATCAATACAAACACCGTTACAAGTACCGTGCTCGCTACAATGTAAAATATCTTTTCAAGATTCATAAACTTTCCGCAAATTTTAATGCAAATATAGATTATTAAATTTTAGATTTTTCCCCTCCCCGTTCATTTATCCCGTCGATATTTATTAATTTGATAAGTTGAAATTATTAAAATAATAATACAACATGAATTCCCGACTATCTTAACCACATTATTCGGTTGAATTCCAACAATTATTTAAGGGCACAATTATTGAGTGTATATTAGCTTTGAAATAACCTATTCAGTCCAACGGAGATATAATGGCAACAACTATACCAAATGCCGGTAAAATAAAAAACAACGGTAGTACTGCAAACTACATGCCTGAATTGACGATACTTACTTCCCTCTTTTTTATGTGGGGGTTTCTTACCTGTCTAAACGACATCCTCATCCCCCATCTTAAAAGTGTTTTTTCGCTCAGCTATACAGAATCGATGCTGGTGCAGTTCACTTTTTTCCTTGCATATTTCCTCGTTTCACTTCCCTCCGGAAAACTTGTTGAGAAGGTTGGTTATAAAAGAGGAATTGTGATTGGTCTTCTTACGGCAGGTGTGGGTACTTTGATATTTTATCCCGCTGCAGGTTTAAGGTCTTATCCTGTTTTTCTTTTGGCGTTTTTTATCCTTGCCGCCGGTATCACTCTTCTTCAGGTGGCAGCAAATCCATATGTTACCATTCTTGGGAAACCTGAAACGGCTTCATCGAGGTTAAATTTAACACAAGCCTTTAATTCACTCGGAACAACAGTTGCCCCTTATTTTGGATCACTTCTTATCCTTTCTACTGCTGTGAAAACATCAGAAGAAATGGCAACAATGGCACCGGCAGCCCTGAACGCATACATTGAGGCTGAAGCCACTGCTGTTCAAGTGCCCTATCTCGCTCTTGCAGCAGCTCTTCTGATACTTTCTGCAGTATTTGCCTACATTAAATTGCCCCAAATTGAAGCAGGAAGTGTGGAATCTGAAGATGGTGCAAAACAGAGTTATGATGATCTTCATCCAAGTGCATGGGGTTATAAACACTTGATTCTTGGAGCTGTTGGTATCTTTGTTTATGTGGGTGCTGAAGTAGCAATTGGCAGTTTCCTTGTTAACTATTTTGTTTTTCTCGATAACTCCCTCGCTGAAATGGATGCAGGAAAACTTGTTTCCTTCTATTGGGGTGGTGCAATGGTTGGAAGATTCATCGGCTCGGCTGTTCAAAGAAAAATTAATCCGGGACAGGTGCTTGGATTTAATGCTGTTGCCGCAGCGATTTTGGTGGTGGTTTCGATGCTTACAAATGGTCAAGTTGCCATTTGGTCCATTCTACTCGTCGGGCTCTTTAACTCTATCATGTTCCCAACTATCTTTTCCCTTGCAATTAAAGGACTTGGCAAACACACAGGACAAGCTTCCGGAATCCTTTGCATGGCAATAGTTGGTGGCGCACTTATCCCAGTTCTTCAGGGACTAATTGCTGACTCTTCAATTGGTTTGCATCATGCGTTTATTCTCCCTGTTCTCTGTTATGCGTTTATCGCTTATTACGGAATAGCAGGAAGTGTTCCAAGTTTTGAAAAAGCTGCACTGAAGAGGAAATAATGAGATACCTCTGGCTTCTCCTTTTTATTTCTGCTGTTGGGCTTATTCATCCCCAACAAAAGGGATTCTTTTCTACCAAGGGGAAAGAGATTCTCGATCCCCATGGAAAACCTGTACTTCTTAAAGGAATCGGGCTGGGAAACTGGCTCGTTCCTGAAGGATATATGTTTAAATTTGAAAAAGTAAACTCTCCACGATTGATTTATGATCTTTTTAACATCCTTTTAGGAGAACGGGAAGCAGAAAAATTTTGGAACAAGTTCAGAACTGACTATACAACTCGCGAAGACATCAAGTTTTTAAAACAATGTGGTTTTAACTCCATCAGGATACCTTTTAATTACAGGCTTTTTGTTACTGATGATGAAAAACAGGAATTGACAGGTCCGGGTTACGCCCTTCTTGATTCTGCGGTAAAGTGGTGCCGCGAAGAAAACCTCCCCGTTGTCCTCGATATGCACTGCGCCCCCGGCGGGCAAACTGGTGATAACATCGATGACAGTTATGGATATCCCTTCCTTTTTGAATCGGAAGAAAATATAAATCTGACAATCAAAATCTGGACAAAACTTGCGGATACCTATAAAAACGATCCAATAGTTATTGGTTATGACCTGCTCAACGAACCAATTGCCCACTACTTCGACAAAGATAAACTGAATCCACTGCTTGAACCCTTCTTCAAAAGATTAACTGCAGCGATCAGAACTGTTGATAAAAACCATATTATCTTCATAGCAGGTGCACAGTGGAACAGCAATTTTTCGGTTTTTGAAAAACCTTTTGATGATAATCTGGTTTACACTTTCCATAAATACTGGACACCTGCAACCAAAGATGTGGTACAGGATTATATCGATTTTGGCGAAAAGTATCAGGTGCCAATCTGGATGGGAGAGTCAGGTGAAAACACCAATGAATGGATAACTGAATTCCGTACGATGCTGGAAAAAGAAAATATCGGCTGGTGCTTCTGGCCCTATAAAAAGCTTAACAGCGAAAGAGGAATAACCTCAATCGTGCCTCCTAAAGATTATGACCTGATTATTAACTTTGCAAACAAATTTGATGTCTCTTATGGATATATCAGAGATAACAAACCCGATCAGGCGAAGATTAAAATCATCCTCGCACAATACCTCGAAAACATCAAATTAAAAAACTGTATCATCAATTCTGAGTATCTTAAGGCTCTTGGTTTATAATTTTTGGAAATGATGTTTAAAAGAGCCTCTGTTTGTCTTCTGTTGTTTGTATCAATTTTTTCAGTGATCTCTGCCCAGCCCGATGGAAAGATTCTCGCCACTATTGGCGGATTCACGATAACTGAAAGAGATTTTAAAACACGATTTGAACTCTCCCCATTCCTTTCACACAAAAACGGGTGGAACAAGGACTCCCTAAAGGCAGATTTCCTCTATTCCCTTATTGCGGAAAAACTTTGGTATTTGGAAGCAGTAAATCAGGGAGCCGACAGATCAGAAGAATTCCTTTTTTACTTTAAACCGCTCGAAGACCTTTTCCTCAGAGATGCCCTCTTCAAAATGGAAGTGGAAAGTAAAATTAAACTGAGCGCAGCCGATGTAAACAATGCCCTCTCAAAAGCTGCAAAAACTGTTAAATCCAGAATACTTTCTTCACCGAACCGGGAGCTAATCCAACAAATCCACTTGTCACTCGCTTCCGGCAAAAAGCTTGATTCCCTCATGAAACTATCTGAGTTTTCTTCCATTCAGGTTATTCCAATGGAGTTAAAACTTGGGGTACTTCAGGATGAAGAGATTGAGGATTCGGTCTTTACCCTCATACCCGGGAAATCGACACTCCCGATTAACAGTGAAAATGGTTGGATTATCTTTTATATCGATAATGTTATTTTTCAGGCAGTTGACATCGCCGACTCTAAAGTTGTTGATAAAATCAAACAAACTGTGAAAGATCGTCGCGCCCTGAAAAGAATGAAAGAATATCTGGGTGGGCTGCTTGCAGACTACAGAATTAACATCGAAAGTGAACCGTTTAAGGTTGTTGCCAATCAAATATTTGATATAATTTCTGCGGCACCCCCCGCACAAAATGATTCAACAGGATTTAATTACATCCTCTCTTCCACTGATTATCAAAAGTTGAGAAATTCAATCAAAAATGATAAATCAGCCACCACTCTCTTTAGTGTGGATGGGAGACCGGTTACTGTTTTCGATTTCCTTGCCTCCCTTGCTCTTGATGAACCGGAATTTAAATCACAGTCTAAAAATGATGTTTATAAACGACTAAGCAAACTTGCAAAAGATTTTGTCCAACAACAGATACTCACTTTCGAGGCAGAAAAAAAAGGTCTAAAATCATTAAAATCAGTTACAGATGATCTGGAATCATGGAAACAAAATCTTCTGGCACAAATTATGAAAGTCTCTTTTCTCGATTCTGCGAGAGTAAGTGATACCGAAATTGAAGATTATTACCGAAAGGATGTTCTTAAGGATAAAGATTTTGTCCTTGTAAATATTCAACTTTTAACGGTAAGTGACCTTAACGAAATTGAGGTTGTGTTGAATGAAACAGGAAAAGGAAAATCTTTTAGCGAGATATTAAAGTCTAAAGGAAAAACTGATCCTCTCGTAAATGAAAACGGCGAGACGGGGCTTAAACCCGCAGTATTCCTCGGTGATATAGGAATTATCGCAAGCAAACTTGATCTGAATCTACTATACGGACCGATCAAAAGAGGTGACGGTTATTCCCTGCTTATGGTGACACAAAAAAGCAGTATGAATGATTCGCTCAAATTTGAATATGAAAGTTCAAAAGAGCAACTACGAACCTACCTCTTCCAAAAGAAACTAAACAAATTCCTTTCGAACAAAACCATGGGTCTCGCCCAAAAGTATGATGCAAAAGCATTTGAATCGGAATTAAAAGATATTAAAACTTCAAACATCGTAATGTTTGTTCACCGCCTCATGGGTTTCGGCGGCAGAATCACTGGTGTCCCCCTGCTCGACAATTGGGCCGATTTCATAGATATCAACCAACTCCGGCAGGAGCTGATACCGTAGAGTACTTGAGTGACCTGAGTAACCTGAGTAACTGAGTACTGGAGTATTTTAGTACTTCCGAACTTCGGAACCTCAGAACTTCAGTAATATGAACATAAAATCCATCCGTGGAATCTGTTGAAATCCGTGGCATCCGCGTAACTATCCCTCATCCGTGTTCTATTTTTTACTAAATTTCAATTCAGTTTTACCAAATTTAGCAATCAAAGTTTATCATGAATTACGACTATCTTATCATCGGTGGCGGTATCGTCGGAACAGCAACCGCTTATTCAATCCTTAAAAAGAAACCGGGCTGCAAACTCCTCCTCATCGAAAAAGCTCCATACCTCTCAAAACATCAAACAGGTAATAACAGCGGAGTTATCCACTCGGGGCTCTACTACAAACCCGGCTCGCTGAAAGCAAAGAACTGTACACTAGGCAGGGAGATGATGTATCAATTCTGCGAGGAACACAATATATTCCACGAACGATGTGGGAAAGTTGTGGTTGCCACAACTCAGGATGAAATTTTCCGCCTTAACGATATTGAAATGCGAGGTAAAGCTAATGGACTTACAGGATTAAAACGACTCGACTTCAAAGAAATCAGAGATTATGAACCTTATTGTGCCGGAATCGAAGGACTTTTTGTCCCCCAAACTGGTATCGTTGATTACACAAAAGTGGTCAAAAAACTCGCTGAACTGATAGAAAGCCTCGGCGGGGAAATAAAACTTAATTGTGAATTCATTCAACTTCGTCAACATCGGGACGAGTTAACTCTCCTGACCACCACGGGAGATTACGATACAAAATTCTTGATAAACTGTGGTGGTTTGCATTCGGATGTAATTGCAGAGTTGTGTGGTGTTGACCCCGAGATAAAGATCATTCCGTTCCGTGGAGAATATTTTAAACTTGTGCCCGAAAAAGAATTTCTTGTTAAGAATCTTATCTACCCCGTACCCGATCCCGCATTCCCCTTCCTCGGAGTTCACTTTACCAGAATGGCAAAGGGGGGTGTTGAAGCGGGTCCAAATGCAGTTCCGGCATTCAAACGGGAAGGCTACAGTTGGGCTGATTTTAGTTTTAATGATACACTTGGATTTTTAACTTTCCCCGGTTATTTAAAGATGAGTGCCAAATATGCCTCAATGGGACTAAAAGAGATCTATCGATCATTAAACAAAACCGCTTTCACAGAAGCTCTTCAAAAACTGCTGCCAGCGATTCAAGAGAGTGATTTGGTAAAGGGTGGCGCCGGTGTTCGTGCCCAGGCACTTGACCGGAATGGTAAACTTCTTGATGATTTTTATCTAAAACACACCAACAACATGTTACATGTGCTAAATGCACCATCTCCAGCAGCAACAGCATCATTAAGCATTGGAGAGTATATCGCCGATGAGGTGTTTAGATAGACGGGGATGATTATTCCCCAATCATTTCCGATTCCACGATGTTAAAGCCCGGTTTTCCGGAAATGCTGTGGTTGATCATCGCTTTTGCAACCGTTGCACCCTGCACAGGTTTGTAGCGTTTTAACTTCCCGACAAAAACAAATCCAATTATCTTAAAGAGAAATTCTGCAATTTTTTCACCGGTTCTGGTCTCTTGTCTCTCGCCAAGCAGAAGTGATGGTCTGAAGATGTATATAGACTCAAAACTTAGAGAAGCAATCGCCTTTTCCATCTCCCCTTTGGTTCGAAGATAAAAATTTGATGAGTCCAACTTACTCCCCAGAGAACTTACAACCGAAAATCGTTTTACTCCGTTTTTAGCTGCCAAAGAGGCAAAATCAACAACGATTTGATAATCAATTTTTCGAAATGCCGTCTGAGAACCCGCCTTTTTGATTGTGGTCCCCAAGGCACAAAATAGAACATCACCCGTCAGATATTTTGAATATGATGACTGTTCATCAAAATCGATCACAACCTCTTCCAATTTTTTATGTGTAACTCCAGACGGTTTTCTAACGAGCGTAACAACCTGATCAAATTCCTCTTTTGCCAGCAGTTGTCTCACAAGTTCCTTCCCGATTAATCCCGTTGCTCCAATTACTATTGCTTTCATATCATTTCTCATTTCTTTTTTTGTAATATCTTCTAATCCTGTTGTCAAGTGTTTTGTGATTTTTAGATCAGAGATGGGTGGAATTCAAAAGTTTAACACTCCGAAAATAATCATCCCTGTTACTAATTACTAATCCCAATAAATATCTTTTTTTGCTCATATCCAAATAAATAATGAAGGAATTTTCCGGATTTTAATCATATTTGGGTATTACTTTATTTTTTTTTCAAACAACTGTTAGTTTTCGGGAATAATTTCCTTAACTATATGTTTTCTTTTATTTTAATCACTTAAACCATTGGAAAAATCCATGAAGGTCTTTTTATTCTTTTTAATCGCATCTGTATCCATTTTAGCCCAGGATTTTATCCCTCATCTCGATCAATTACAACCAAATATGGTCAATAAAATGCGGGATAACAAAGTTAAAAGATTACAAGCTATCAGCTACCAGACTGATGCCAATTTTTACCCCCTCTCCGAAAAGTATTATTATTCCTACGATTATGAGTATAACGAGGAAGGAATGATAACCCTTGTGGATTATATTAATGTTGAACAGGGTTTAAGAGTTGAAACCACTTATGCTTATGATGGAAACGGAACGATTGAAAGTATAGTTATGACCGAAACTTCAGGTGCAAATCAAGCTGATCCAATCGTAACCAATACCACTTTCTGGGCAACCATCACAGGTGGTCAAATTGAACGAATGACCAAATATGTTTCAGGTAATTTAACCAATGTATATCTCTTTAATTACGAGAATGGATATATTCTAAAAACTATTTTGGATTCGACAGTTGACCTGGAATCAGGTGTTCCTAACACCCTTTATACTTTTAACTCACAGGGGAATGTTATTTCCAAAACCTCACCAAACGGAAATACATTCTACACCTACGACGATAAAGGAAATGTAATAAAAGAAGAGATGGAGATTAGTGGCTCAAGGTATGAGACCATCAATGATTACGATAGTGAGGGAAATCTTGTTCATGTTACAGTTAATGGAAATGCATTTTCAATGAATTGGACAATCCAAAATGATACTGCCGGTTTACCGCTCAATGGATATTTCACTTATCAGACACCCGGTGAGGGAACGAGCAATTACGAATGGACAACATTTCTCTATACAAATTATTAAAAATGAACCTGAAAATATTTCTGATCACGGCGTTTTTTGTGTCCTCCCTGTTTGCGCAGGACTTTATACCACAGTATAAAAAACACGACACTGTTTACAGAAATTACATTAAAAAGAATAAAATCACGCTCGAAAAGGTGAATTATTACAGCACGGGCAAAGACTATATCCCTGCAGGAAAACCCTTTTTATCGGAGGTTTTTTCCTATCGAAATGATGGCAAACTTGAAACAGCGAAAATTATCCCTGATTCAATTTCAACCGTTATCGATTCCTTTTTTTATGACAAGACAGGCAGTTTTAGTGAAATAAAACGATTTACTAAAATTGCCCTGCCGGGTCGTGATTCCCTGATATTTGAATCATATATTTTCCATCATGACTCCACCGGAAAAATTACCCACATCTCCTGGTTCGAAAATCGACTAAAAGATACCCAACCACGGTTGAGCTACTATTATACCTATACTAAAAACGGTAAACTCTCAAAAATAGTCTGTCCGGTCGTTTTCGGAGAAATCACGATCGATACACTCGTTTATGAGTATGATAAATCTGAAAGACTTGTTAAAAGAATAAATAAGATAAACAGGTCGGAGTATAAATATGACGGGGCAGGAAACTTGATCGAGCGAAAGGACATTACCGGGAAAGAGACCAACACGGTTAAGATGTCTTATAACAAAAATTCACAGGTAATTAAAATTACCGGTACGACAAAAAACATGAATCTGACTTCGGAATTGCTCTACAACAAAAACAGCATTCTGATTCTGACAAAAACCAAAAGAGACAAAGGAACCAAAGGTTCAGAATCTTATGAATCGGAGTTAAGAGAGTACGCCTACTGACTTAATCTTTCCAGAGTTCCCTGTCCAATGTTCTATACTGAATTGCTTCCGAGACATGGGCGGCATTGATTTGTGTTTCACTTTCGAGATCGGCAATTGTCCTGCTAACCTTCAGAATTCTGTCATAAGCTCTTGCTGAAAGTCCCAAACGGGTCATAGCAGTCTTAAGAAGTGATGCACCTGCATCATCCAATCTGCAAAAATGCCTCACTTCCTTACTTCCCATATCAGCATTATTATAGATGTGGCTGTAGGCACTAAATCTAGCCTGTTGAACTTCCCTTGCTCTGATTACTCTCTCACGAATAGCTTCTGAACTTTCCCCTTTGTGGGATGAGGAGAGATCTTTGTAACGAACAGCAGGTACTTCGATATGAATATCAATCCTGTCGAGAAGTGGACCCGAAATTTTGCTCATATATTTTTGAATCTGATTTCCTGTGCATCTGCATTCTCGGGATGGATCGGTGTAATAACCACACGGACAGGGATTCATTGCAGCAGCAAGCATAAAATTTGCAGGAAATGTAAGAGTCATCTTTGAGCGACTTACGGTTACGATCGAATCTTCAAGGGGCTGTCTTAAAACTTCAATTACATTTTTTTTGAATTCGGGAAATTCATCAAGAAAAAGCACTCCAAAATGAGCAAAAGATACCTCTCCCGGTCTGGGAGTGGAACCACCACCAACCATGGCTGCATCAGAAACTGTGTGGTGTGGACTTCTGAATGGTCTCTCGGTTATAAGCGCAGTACCTCTTGGCAGAATCCCGGCAACTGAATAAAGTTTGGTTGTTTCAAGTGCTTCATCAAACGAAAGAGGTGGTAAAATGGAAGGTAACCTCTTCGCCAACATTGTTTTTCCACTTCCGGGAGGGCCAATCATCAAAATATTATGACCACCGGCTGCTGCCACTTCCAATGCCCTTTTTACATTCTCCTGCCCTTTAACATCACCAAAATCGAGATTATATTTATTTAAGTACGCAAAAAGTTCTGTGGTATCTGTGGTTACAGGGGACTGTTGAAGACTGCCTGTTAAAAATCTGAAGAGATCAGGGAAATTTTTGAAGCCATAAACTTCAACACCATCAACGATGGAGGCTTCTTTAACAGAATCTTCGGGAAGGATTAATCTCTTAATTCCTTTGTCGCGGGCACAAACAGCAAGTGGAAGAGCACCTTTGATGGGTCTTAATGTCCCGTCAAGCGACAACTCTCCCAGAAAAATTGTATCGTGTAATTGGTCGAGCGGGATAAAACCATCGGCGGCCAGAATGCCAACTGCAATCGGCAAATCAAACGAACTCCCCTCTTTTTTTACATCGGCAGGCGCCATGTTTATCGTAATTTTTTTGCCGGGGAATTTGAGTCCACTGTTTTTGATTGCAGCGGTTACCCTCTCCCTGCTCTCTTTTACTGCATTGTCAGGTAGCCCAACAATAGTAAACGCAAGCATTGCCTTTTCGAGATGAGTTTCGATTTCAACTATAAATGCGTCGATGCCAAAAGTGGCACCCGAAAGCACTTTAGAAAAATTTATCCTGTCTTCCATTCTTAATTTATTCCGGAATTGTCGCTGTTTTTTTTATTTCTGTAAATTGAACACTTTTAAAAGTAAAAATTGTTAACTAAAATAAGGAAGTAAGCGTAAATTTACATTAGAATTATTAAAAAATGAGAAGATTTTTATGAGACAGACTACTTCAACAGGTATCACATTCCACGAATATGGCAGCGGTGACAAAACCATCATCTTTGTTCATGGATTTATTTTTGATTCTTCTCTTTGGCAGCGGCAAATTCCTGCTCTGGCTGAAGACTATAAAATTATTGTCCCCGATCTTCGCGGGTTTGGAGAATCAACCGATTGTGATGGGATGATTACCATGGAAAGTTATGTGGATGATCTTTTTGATCTTCTTAAAGAGAAACAAATTGAAAAATCTGTTCTTGCCGGTCTTTCGATGGGTGGGTACGCAGCCCTCAGAATGGCAGAACGGTCACCCGAAAAATTTTCAGGATTAGTGCTTTTTGATACCCGGGCAGCCGCAGACTCCGACGAGGCAAAACTTAAAAGAGCCGCAGGTGTCAGAATCTTAAAACAGGGTGGTTTAAGAACCTATGCCACAACTTTAATGGAGTCCGTTTTTTCAACAGGTTTTAAAGAGAGAGAAACCGATGAGTTTCAAGGATTCATCGAACGGGCATCCATGGTAAACCCTGCGGGAGCGCTTGGTGCTCTTACAGCGATGATGGGGAGGACAAACACAACCTCATTCCTCGAGTCAACCTCACTTCCTGTACTGGCAATTTGTGGTGAGTTTGATACCCTGACACCACCAACTGAAATGCTTCAAATGATGTCCAATGTTAAAAATGGAGAGTTTCATATTGTACCAGATGCTGGACATGCTTCTCCCTACGAAAACTTTACTGAGTGTAACAAGTTGTTGACCAATTTTCTGAGGAATATCTCCTTTTGATGAATGAAAACCAATCCATTCCCGCTCCTCATCCTTCGAGACTCAATCCGGAGAGGAAGGATTACAATCAGATTCTTAAGGTCCATCGCGATGCTTGTCTTGCAGGAAACGATACCTACCGTGATCCCGCAACAGGATTTTCGGTTTTCACGACATTTTACCATTTAAAAAGAGGCAGTTGTTGCAATAGTGGCTGCAGACACTGCCCCTTTGTTAAAAATTAGTTGAATAAATGAAAATCGACAGATATCTGATTACAAAGCTGGATTGCCCCTCCGAAGAGCAAATGATCAGAATGAAACTCTCTGAAGAAAATTCGATAAAAGAGCTTCAGTTTGACATCCCAAACAGAACTCTTCAGGTGATTCACGACGGTAAAACCGAATCAATTGCAAAACAAATAGACAGTCTGAATTTTGACTCCAAACTCGTGGATAGTTCACCCTGGACAGGAACCATCACTGAAGAGAATAAAGAAAGTAGCGACCACCAGAAAAGACTGCTCTACACCGTTCTTGTTATAAATTTCTTCTTTTTTGTTCTTGAAATGGTTTATGGTCTCATCTCCCGTTCGATGGGTTTGGTTGCTGATTCTTTGGATATGCTGGCGGATGCAGTGGTTTATGGTCTTGCTCTCTGGGCGGTTGGTTCCCGTTTGTCCCGGAAAAAGAAAGTGGCAACCCTCAGTGGTTATTTCCAACTGTTCCTGGCACTACTTGGTTTTTTTGAAGTTTTAAGAAGATTTTTATCCCCATCTGAAACACCCGAGTATGTTGAAATGATAACCATCTCACTTTTTGCTCTGATAGGGAATGGTGCTTCGTTGATAATCCTAAACAAATCAAAAGATAACGAAGCACACATCCAGGCGAGCAAAATATTCACTTCAAATGATGTAATCGCAAATATCGGGGTAATAGTTGCTGGGTTTATCGTCTATCTAACCGATTCCCTCTACCCCGATTTAATAATTGGTGCCCTGGTATTCTGGCTGGTTTTAAGAGGTGCAATAAGAATCTTGAAACTTTAAAAACAAGAGGGATGCAACCGCCGAGATTCTCTCAATTTTAATTTTCTTTTGTTTTTAATTCTGCGTTATATAACACAGGCAAATTGTACCTCCATTCGTTCCATAATTTTTCATCCAACAAAAGTTTTATCATAAAACCACTTACATTTATTCTGCTTGCTTTCCCGGGATCAAAAATGGGGCTTCGATTTGGAGATTGATGGATTTTATATTCACTCTCGTTTTCTTCATCGATGAGGCCATCAGGTCTTACCATAACCCACTCTATTTTTGGTTTATCCACGCCGATGGTGTTCACTAAATACAATCCGGCATCTACATTATCCCTGTGAGGAGGTAAAAGGTAATAAAGGGATGAAAGTATTGCTCGGTCTCCCACACCATAATTCTCCTTGACTTGGGTATTTCTATACGCTGTGGTACTCATGAGTATCAATTTTGTTTTATCGGTTTTTGTCGTCAATATTGCACTGCAGATGTTTTTGATACAGTTTGTTACCAGCTTTCGTGGCTTACCAAATATTCCCTTAAAGGAAATGTTATGACCAAGGCAAGAAATCACGGTGTCACAATCGGCTACCAATTTAGAATATTCATCCGGTGAAAATTCAGAAATATTTCCAACAATAGACTCCAAAAGTTTATTGTTTTGATGGCTTTCCGATATCCCGGAATGTGCTCGAATAACAATTTTTGTTTCTATTTGTTTATCAAGCAGTTGTTTAAGAACCAAACGACCGGTTGCTCCCGATGCACCCAAAAGCAGTACTTTCATTTCAACACTCAACTATTATTGAAGAATTATCAACTTACGCATAACAGATACTTCGTAACCGGTGAGCTTGTAAAAATAAATTCCACTCGATAATCCGGTTGCGTCTAACATTTCAACATGATACCCTGCTTCGTAATACTTCTCCGAAATTACTTTAACATTTTCACCGAGGGTGTTAAAAAGGTCAAGTTTATATCTGCCCGCTTCCGGAATTGCAATTTTAATTGTGGTTGACGGATTAAAAGGGTTTGGATAATTTTGAAACAGCTCGATCCCCGCGGGAATTTGTCCCTTCTCCTCCTCCAACCCGGTAACTGCAACATTAAGAGTGAATAAACAAGAAGCAGCCAGATTCCCGGTATCAATGGCTGTTACTTTTATTAAAGTGTTAATCGCTCCCGTGGGTGTTCCGGCAAAAGTCCCGGTGGATGGATTAAATGATAACCAGGATGGCAGCGGAGTTCCATTACCAAGAGTTGCAGAACAGGTAATCGAATTATTTCCATCATCATCAAAAAATGTGGTATCGGGTATAGTATAATTAAAAACATGTCCGGTAACTCCGGATTGATCAGGAATATGACAATTCAAATATGGGGCATAGTTTGTGTGTTTTAAACTATCAATAAGATGGTCTATCCTCACCCAATATGTATAATATGAAGACCAACTTGTCCCCCCTGAAGTGTAAAACAGATATTTAACATCATTTGTTATAAATTGTCCATACTCCCAGTTATTTCCGGGTTTATTGATCGGAGCACCAAGAGATTTTGGATTGGTCCACCCGCCATTCTCTTTTTTATAACTGATGAACATATCACCGGCACCGTTGCCCGGATTCCTTGAAAAAATAAGATATGATTCATCTTTTGATATCCAAAAATCGTTTTCCTGCAAAGGACTGTTTAACGGGATGCCCATACTTTCAAATACGGTATCACCCGACACTGTTATAACCTTACAAATATCTCCGTTTGTTGGGGAACCCTCATAATAAGAAGATGCAAACGAGTTGTTTAACCCCGATTTTTGAAAATAGTGAGTGTGAATATCGGCGGTTAACAATCTTACAGGCACACTCCATCCGGTTCCTTCCCTTTTTGCGTAATAAGTAAAAAAGTGGTTATCCTGCAGGAACATTATGCTGTCATTATCTGCAAATCGCGGAGCCATGAATCCTTCAAAGACATTAAAAGGTCCGGTCCATCCATTATTTTCGAATTTATAACATTTTACCCTCGTCGCGGTAGGAGGATAATTATTGAGCTCACCATAGTAGATTTCTTTTCCATCAGAGCTTATGGCTATTCTTTCACAAGCTTTAAATCCGCTTGTTAATTGCAGATTAAATATTTTGGGCGTTGCCTCTGGAGGTGTCTGTCCGAGATACATACTATCAACAGGTATCAACTGTGAGTAAATTGACGATGCAGAAAAAACTGAAACTAAAATTATGATGACTCTTGCAACTATTCGCATGATTTTGTTCCTTTGTCGATTATTTGTTTTCCGGTCAATCAAAAGAGCAGATTGACACAACCGAAACATAATTGATCAAAAGAACCGCTAAACCATATTCCTTGTGAATTGCATCAGGAATTGGTGAAGTGCACTACAAAGCCACAGAATGTTAAATCATACTACAAACCGGTAAACAAAACATCCAAACCGAAACTGCAAAAACTTACTTCATTAAACAACTTCGTCAGAATTGTTTATCCCCAACTCAATTGACATTTTTAATTTTTTTATGATTTTCCTGCTAACGGGCAAACACTCTCCACTGAACAGGAGTATATGATTTTTTCCTCCGCCAAACATCTGGAGTGATTTAATTTTTTCTAATGCAACGAGATAGGATTTGTGAATACGCATATAGTTCGAAGGCAACAAGGGAATGAGTTTTTTAATCGGTTTATCGTAAATAACGATATGTCCGTCATTCAGATGCAACTCTGAATAAATGTTCGCTGCTTTAAAATATTTGATCTCTTTAACAGGAATGACCCTGATCTCATTTACTGTTTTTACAGAAAGATATTTAATGGAATGCCCGTCAATTGTGTGACTCGATTTTAATCTCTCAAAAGCCGCCCTCAATCTTTCAATGTTGTAAGGTTTTGGGATAAAGTCGAGAACACCATACTCAAACGCCTCAATGGCTCTGTTGATGTTGGCAGAAATAACGATTGTGTGAAATGATTGACTGACAACCTGTTTTAAGAGTTGGAAACCATCCTTTGAATTCAGGTTTAAATCCAGTAACAAAAGGTCGATCGGATTTTCCTTTAAATAATACGATGCGCTGTTGAGGGTGGTCTCTATATGGAGGGATGTAACATCATTTCCAAGAATTTGCCCAGCCAACAATTTTATGTCTTCTACTGTTGGACGCTCGTCTTCTACAATCAGAATTCGCATCATTTATCCCTGATTTGAATGATTGTTTCCCATCCATCTGCAATTTTATAAGAGGAAAATTTCCACCTCTCAGGATAACTTTCTTCAAGACGGCTTGATATATAACGAATCCCAAAACCTGATGATTTATTTCCGTTGTCACTGTTAAAATCTCCATCATTTCTAAGGATAAATTGTGTAGTTTCCGCTTCACGGGTCCTTATTAATGTGAATATACCTGAAGTTTTTGTCTCATAACCATGAGTTAAACCATTCTCAACTAATGTATGGAATATCATGGGTGGGATATTTTCCTGATCGACAATATTTAAGGTTTCCATCTTAAAATCGGCACCTTTTCGATAACTCATTATTTTAAGATGGGCTCTGCATAAATCGATTTCCTGTTTCACAGGGATCTGTTTGAGAGCAGAGACCTGATTAATTATCCTGAATTCCTCGGCAAGAGCTTCGATAAGTTTGATAGCTGAATCGGAATCTTTCCTTAGCCAGACAATGATTGAGGTTAATGTATTTAATACAAAATGAGGGTTGATGTTCTTTTTAAGCAGTTCAATTTCGAGACGGGTTGATTTAAGTTGTGCCTCTTTTTCCGCTTTTTCTTTGGTGGCAAACTGTTTTGCTATTAAAAAACTACTGCATATCACCATCACAGTTGCCAACCCTTCAAATGCAAAATTGAAATAATAGGCTACCCATGATAATATCAGTCCAATGAAAATTACGATGCTTCCTTCACGCTTTAATATTAAAGTCCAAATCGAAATTACACTACCAAGAATTAATACGGTGAGTGACAGTACATTAAAAATGTTTGTGAAATCAGTAAAAAGAAGATAAACCACGGCAACCACAGCCAGGATGATTGTTACGAACCTTTTTGGCAAACCAAAGGTATAAATCAGAAAAACGGGAAAAAGAATTGTGAACGATACACTGTTTGTCTGATAAAAATAATATTCAAAATGTAGCCAGGTGGTTGGAAAATCAAAAATTAATGGTGCCTGTGATATCAGAAAATCCAAAATGACAAATAAACAGAACAAACTGAATAACAGATGTTCTGTTCTTCGATCTCGGGTGATGAACAAAAAAAGATTTAATAGAAAAGCAATCAGTAATATTCCCGAAATAAAAAAAGCAATATATCCGCTCTTATATATCGCTTTTTTCACAGAATCATAATTACCAACAACAACTTCTCCATTCAAAAAACCAAGTGGTGAGTGGTTATGATAACTCGAAATACGCAATATCAGGGTGTGATTACCGGGTGTGATAATCCTGTGAGGTAATACGACACTAAAATTGAATAAACCGGGTTTTTCTTCCCCTTCATTCAGACCCCTTATCCCATTTTGGGCAATAACCTTTCCATCCCAGTAAATCTCATACGCAGTTATAAATGCAAAAGGGAATAGACCAAGAACATCCTCTTCACTTAAGCTATCCTGTATAAAAATTGTGGTTTTTAGTAGCCAGTTTCCCTCAGAATATTGGTTTTCATCCATTGTTAAATCCACCACTTTCCATGCGGAATCGGGATAATTAGGAAGGCGTTTATTTGGGGATTGATCTTTTGTGATTTGCCATTGTTTCAGGTAAATCAGGGAGGTTGACGACTTTATTAAATTCGGAGAATGGTCAACTGCCTCCATTTTAACATTTATCGTGGTTGCAAAAACCAGAATCATGATAAAATATTGTGCAGTAAAAATTGATTTCAAAATGAAATTTTCAAGTTATAAAACAGGTAGAATAAAATTATCATCTAACAAATCTTAAAATCTTTGTGTTTTAGACTTTATGAAAAATGAAAAAGTTAACAGCGCAAAAGTAATCAGATTTATTTCATCAATGACAAAAATGTCATCTCAAGCATTCTTTCACAAATCAAAAGAAGTTGACCTCGTTGCGAAAATGCCCGGATTTAAAACCTGATACCTGATAGCTAATACCTAATTTCGTATATTTGCAGGTTAAAATAAACAGGATTACATGAGCTTTTTTGATAAAATTGCCAAAATAAAAGATAAATTTGACAGAATAAACGAGCAGCTCTCTGATGAAGAGGTACTCGCTGATACTGATAAACTGATTTCCCTAAGCAAGGAAAGAAGTGATTTGATGCCGATAATGGAAGTTTTTGAAAAATATTCAAAAACAATTGCCAATCTCGAAGAATCCAAAGATATTCTGGAGAATTCAACCGACCGTGAGCTTGTTGAATTTGCCCAGATGGAACTTGAAGGATTAAGGGAAGAAAAAGAGCGTTATGAGGAAGAACTTAAAGTGTTACTTCTTCCAAAAGACCCAAATGACGATAAAAGTGTGATTATGGAAATCCGTGCAGGAACGGGCGGCGACGAGGCAGGTCTTTTTGCCGGCGATCTGCTTAGGATGTATATGCGTTATGCAGAACTTAAAGGGTGGAAAGCCGAGTACATCGATCTGAACGAAGCCGGTGGTCTTGGTGGTGTGAAAGAAGCAGTGATCTCAATTTCGGGGACGGGAGTGTACGGCGAATTGAAGTGGGAAAGTGGCGTTCACCGTGTTCAGCGAGTACCCCAAACCGAGGCTCAAGGAAGAGTTCATACTTCAGCAGCTTCTGTGGCTGTTCTTCCTGAAGTGGAAGCAGTGCAGGTGGAAATCAACATGAATGATGTAAAAATTGATGTTTTTAGAAGTGGCGGGGCAGGTGGTCAGAATGTTAACAAAGTTGAAACTGCCATCAGAATGACACATCTTCCCACGGGAATTGTTGTTCAGTGCCAGGATGAAAGATCACAGTTGAAAAACCGTGAAAAAGCTCTTAAAGTGTTAATGGCTCGACTCTATGACCTCAAAAGTGGTGAACAAAATTCCGAGATCGCTGCACAAAGAAAACTGATGGTAAAAAGTGGTGACAGAAGTGACAAGATTAGAACCTATAACTTCCCTCAAAACAGAGTGACCGACCATAGAATCGGCCTCACACTCTATAACCTGAGTGATGTTATAAATGGTGATCTATTCAGCCTGATCGAACAAATAAAAATTGCCGATCGCGCCGAAAAGTTACAATCGGAGGAGTAGGAATTGGCGGATTATCCTGAGATCATTTTAAAAAATGATTTCAGGAATGATCAACAAACTCTTCCCTTAACAGCCCATAAATATGCAGATCCCAATCGTGTCCATTTTTGTGGAATGATTTCCTCAAAACGCCTTCCAACTGGAATCCATTTTTTCTAAGAACTTTGGCGGAGGCATGGTTGGGGGCGGCAACTTCCGCTTGAATTTTAACAATATCGTAAAAAGTGAATGCAAATTTCACCAATTGGCGACAAACTTCGGTGGCAATCCCTTTCCCCCAAAACTTTTCTCCAAACCAAAACCCGGCTTCAACGGTTCGCCTTTGAACATCGTTTAAAAGGTGAACCCCAGCTATTCCGGCAAATTCATTTTTAAATCTCACTGCAAAAACGGACTGAACATTTCCCTCATTCATCAGTCTTATAAACTCTTTGGCATGGTCAAGTGTGTATGGCTGCGGGAAAGAATCTCTTAAATAATGTGCAACTTTTGGATTATCCGCTAATTTTGCAAGTGACTCGGCATCGTCGGGGTAAAGTGCGGTAAGTTCAACATATTTCTTTTGATTTTTCAATGTAAATCCGGTTTAAAACGAAAACTCCATTGCTAAATTAAAGAATCTTTCTGTGAAAATCTGTGGAACCCGAAGTGGTGAACGAATCCCCGGGATCACCTGATACCATGAATATCCCGCTATGTTATAGTTATTAAAGACATTTAGAACCTCGGCAACCACCGTTAAAAATTTTTCTCCGCCAAAGTCAAATTTTGCCGAAAGCCCCATATCTGCCCTCATATACATGGGAAGTTCCCATCGTTTGTTATAATCCACAACAAGGTAATTTTTACCATCGGTGCCAACTTCAACCCTTCTGGGATGAAAAAGGGTACCCGAGGCAACTGAAAATCTGAGATGTGACTGCCAGTTAGGGTGTTTCTTAATTTTATCCTGTAGAAATATTTGAAAGTTGTGCGTCTGATCGAGCAATCTCCTGTTATATTCTCCCGAGCTACCCTTTAATTTTTCACCACTGTCTAAATAGCCATAAACAAACCAACTGTTCAGACCCTGCTGAATCTCACCTCTTAACATAATATCAAATCCCTGAGCATAACCCTCGAGGGAGTTGGTTTTTCCATAAATAATCCTCATCCCGTCAAAATCCACCGGAATCAGATCGGATAGCGACTTATAATAAAACTCTGCCCTCATCTCCAATCCCTTTTTGAAGATATAATGAAGCGCAGCTATATAGTGCACAGATTTTTGCGATTTAAGCGTTGATGCTTCTTCCTTGCTCAAATCCCTTAACTCATAAAAAAACGGAGGCTGATTGTAAATCCCTGCTCTTAGATTCACATTAAATTTTTCGGTAACTTTATATTCGATTGATCCTCTCGGCGACCAAAATGTCTCATTGTTATAAGGAGTGGAGGTAAAACGCAATCCGGCATCCACTGTAGTCCTTATACCCAGGTTCATTTTATCATCTACATAAAAGGAATATGAATTTAAGTCCTTTTGTGAGCCATAACTTGTAACTTCGGGAGCAGCCGGAATCGAAATCCCTCCCTGTTCCATCTTCTCCTCATAAAAATTGTGTCTCAAATCGGAGAATTTGAGCTCTGCACCGGCTTTAACGGTGTGTCCGCTATTGGTATATGTTATCTCCGGAGTTATATTGATTACCGATAAATCGAGTGTGTTTTCCCCTTTTTCGAGAGCGGATTTTAGATACTCACGATAGTCGGGGTTGTAGGCATCAGGAATCAGGTAGATATCTGAAATAATATCTCTTGTTTCGGTTTCTTTTATATTAAACCATGAAACCACAGCGCTGATTAACAAATCGGGATTGATCCTCACTTTTGTATTTAATCCGGCGAGTGTTGTGTTATATCCATAATTGGATGTGCCTGAGTAATCAGATGATATCCCTTGAATAACACCGTCGAGACGAAAGTGCCCTGTCCAGTTTGTTGGAGTCAGATCATATTTGTTATTCGCTCTCAACAGGAAGAGTTGTGTGGAGATATTTTGACCGGGAAGGTAATTTAGATTCAACTGGATATCTTTAAAATCGGGTCGGTAGTCACCTGAAGTGTGCTGTTTTGAAGAGAAAATTTTAGGATAACTCCATCTTCCAGCAACACTTGCGGAAAAGCCGTTTTTTGCATGATGGAAAGCAGCACCGGCAGAAAGAAGTCCCGCTCTGATAATTCCACTAAGAGGAGTATTGGCCTCTTTTCCATAGTTAATCTCAAGAACTGAGGCCATCTTGTCACCATAAACCGCAGGGAAGGCACCCCCATAAAAACTTAAATCCTTCACCAGATCCTGATTGACGAGCGAATGATTCTCTTCAATTCCCTGCCTCAAGAGGAAAGGACGAAATATCTCAAATCCGTTCAGATAAAGCAGATTTTCATCAAAACTTCCACCTCTTACATTATATCCCGATGTAGTTTCATTGTTAATCTTAACACCAGGAAGTATCCTTACAGTCTGCAAAACCTCACCATTAAGGGTTGGAATATTTCCAATTGTTTCTGCTTCAAGAGTTTCTTTCTCCATCCCCTTTTTATCGCCATAAACAACAATCTCATCCTCCTGATAGGATGTAGCAATAAGTTTTACTGTTATTGGTTGATTATTTTCTTTAGCAAGAAGAATTTCAAGTGTGGTATCTTTAAAAGCGATATGACGGATACGAAGTGAGTGGTTGCCCGCAGAAACTTCAAAACTGAAGTTACCATCGGTTGAGGTAATAACACCAAGGGGAGTTTTTAGTATGAATACGGCACAGCCCGCAAGAGGCTCTCCGGTGGGAGATATTACTTTACCGGAAAGTGTAACCTGTGAAAAAAGAGGTACCGCAAATAACAGTATATAAAAGAATACGATTTTTGACAACATAACGGCAGTTTGTCTGTTTTAATGAAAATAGTATCTCTAATTAGCCGCGTTGCTCTCCAAATTTGTTGAATTGAAACTTCAATATACCCTTCTCGAACTTTTTAAACAATTACAAAGTTTATCTCTGTAACTATTCTTAAATTGTTTTTCATTAACTCAAAAATACAGGAACCCAAATATGAAAAAACTTTTTTTGGTCATTTCTCTTCTACTCTTTACCGGAGGAGTTTACGCTCAGGAAAGTTGTTGTACACCCGAAGGGGGAAGCGATAAAACAGCTACGACAACAACAACCAACGATCCGATTGCAAAATTTGCTTCAAATGTTGATTCTCCCGGATTTGCCGATAAACATCCTTCACCGATGCCATTTAAAATGACCAACGGAAGAGGTGAAATGATAAAAATCACTCTCTCTGATCGCTCTACGGCAAATGCATACCAAATTAAAGCAGCTCACAAATCCAACAAGTGGTTAATCCTTTTCCACGAATGGTGGGGACTTAACGACTACATTAAAAACGAAGCCGAAAAATATGCTAATGCGTTTTCAAGTATGAATGTAATTGCACTCGATTTTTATGATGGAGAGTCAACTACCAACCCCGACACAGCCGGAATGCTCATTAAAGGAGTAAAAACCGAACGGTCGATGAAAATAATCGACGGTACCAAAAAATATCTCGGAGCCAACGCTCAAGTCGGAACGCTTGGATGGTGTTTCGGTGGTGGCCTTTCAATGCAAGCAGCCATAATATTTGGTAAACAGGCTAAAGCCTGCATACTCTATTATGGTATGCCGGAAACTGACGCCAAAAAACTGAAAAACCTCTACGCACCTGTTCTTGGCATCTTTGCTGAGAAAGACGCCTGGATAACAAGAGATGTAGTAAGCGGATTCGACAAATCATTCAGACCACTAAAGCGCAAATATGAGCTCAAATGGTTTGATGCCGATCATGCTTTTGCAAATCCCAGCAGCCCAAACCACAGCAATGCTGCTGCTTTGGAAGCCGAAGAATTGACTATGAAGTTTATCAAAACCCATCTAATGGGTCAAAAATAAACCCTTAGTACACGAAGTCAAGAAGGAAAGAAGCTCAAGAAGGTTCTTCGTGTCCCTTCTTAACTTCTTTTCTTCGTGTCAAAATCTGTTTTTAGTCGACTAAGCTAAGGGAAATTCTTTTTCTGTCGAGATCTACTTCAGTAATAGTTACTTCAAGTATATCACCAGCAGCGACAACTTCACTTGGATTTTTAACGAAACCTTGTTTCATTTTTGAAATGTGAAGTAAACCGTCTTGTTTTACGCCGATATCGATGAATGCACCGAAATCAACAACATTTCTTACGGTTCCTTTTACTTTCATGCCTGGTCTAAGATCTTCCATCTTCATTATATCACTCCTAAGGATTGGTGGGGGTAGTTCCTCTCTTGGATCTCTCCCCGGTTTTTTGATGTTTTCGATTATATCCTGAAGGGTCATTTCGCCAACATTTAACTGCGAAGCCACTTTCTTCAAGCTAACCTTGTTTATATAGAAACTTATTGCGCCACCTGTCTCTTTTATCTCAGACGGTTTTATATTTACCATCTCTAACAACTTGTTGGTTGTCTCATAAGATTCGGGGTGGATAAATGTGCTGTCGAGTGGCTCATCACCGTCAGGGATTTTGAGGAAACCGGCACATTGTTCATACACCTTTTCGCCAACACCACGGACGCCCAAAAGCTCACTTCTTCTTTTAAATTTTCCTTTACTCTCTCTGTGTTTCACTATTGAGTCTGCAAGTCTTTTATTCAATCCTGAGACATAAGTTAATAGTGAGGAGGAGGCTGTGTTTAAATCAACTCCGACATAATTCACGCAGCTTACAACAACATCATCAAGCTTTTTTGCAAGAAGCTTTTGATCAACATCGTGTTGATACTGACCAACGCCAATTGATTTGGGGTCGATTTTTACAAGTTCCGACAAAGGATCAAGTAATCTTCTTGCTATTGAAATGTTGCCTCTTTGTGAAGCTTCAAGGTCGGGGAATTCTTTTTTTGCCACTTCGGAAGCGGAATATACCGAAGCACCAGCTTCGTTTACAATTATATATTTGGCTTCAAGTGAATTTTTCTTGATAAGTTCGGAGACAAAAGCCTCGGTTTCACGGCTTGCCGTTCCATTTCCAATTGCCACTACATCAACTTTATATTTGTTGATGAGCGATACAACCACTTTCTCAGCTTCTGCGATTCGACTTTGAGGAGGATGAGGATAGATGGTAACACCATCAATATACTTTCCTGTTTCGTCGATAATGGCAACTTTTGTTCCGGAAGCAAATCCCGGATCGAGCCCCATTATTACTCTGTCGAGCAGAGGTGGCTGAAGCAAAACATTGTGCAGATTTTCTGCAAAAACTTCAATTGCATGCAAACCGGCTTCATAAACCAGTTCATTCCTTACTTCCCTGTCGATGGAAGGAAAAATCAATCGCTTAAAAGAATCTTCCACAACAGTTGCAAAAAATTCATCAAAACTCCCTTTTTTATCTTTAAAGAAGCTTTCGTTGATTTTGGAATGTGCTGCTGTTGGCTCTACGGTAAAATGAACTTTAAGGAATTTCTCCCTCTCACCTCTGTCAAGAGCCATTATCTGATACGGTTTTATTTTGCTGATATCAATTTGAAAATCATAGTAGGTTCTGTAAACATCCTGTTCCCCTTTTGCCCTTAATTTCAGATTTTTTTCACTCTGCTCAGGTGCATCGGAAGATTTTTCAACCTTAATCAGTGCTTCATTTGAGACATACTCACGAACAGTTTTTCTAACCTCTGCATTGTCGCTTATCATCTCGGCGATGATGTCGCTTGCCCCTTTTATTGCATCTTCAACAGTAAGAACACCAAGGTCAACATTTATATACGCGGCAGCAAGCTCTTCAAGAGTTGTAGTATCGTTATAATTTTCGAGCAAATGGAGTGCAAATGGTTCAAGCCCTTTGGCTTTTGCTACTGTTCCTCTTGTTTTTCTTTTTGGTCTGTAAGGCAGGTAGAGATCTTCAACCTCTTGTAATCTTAAACTGTTTTCAATTTTCGATTTGAGTTCATCGGTAAGTTTCCCTTGCTCTTCAATACTGTTTAGAACAACAGCTTTTCTCTCCTCAAGCATATTGAGGTAAGAAAGGCGGTCTTCAATAGTACGAAGCTGGTCTTCATCCAATCCTCCCGTTTGTTCCTTACGGTAGCGGGCGATAAATGGTATGGTCGAACCCTCTGCAAGAAGATTTAGGACAGAATTTACCTGATCTTTGCGTAATCCAAGCTCTTGTGTAATTTGATGAGGTATGTTCATGGTTCTTCGATGAGAGTTAATCTACTAATTCTAACGGAAAGCTTCTTAGGAGAGGACTGACTTCAAGATAAAAAACGAATATATAATAAGGTTGACAATACGGGGGAATCTTCTGCTTCTAACTAAAAAAATGATTTTGAACACACAATGTACATAAAAAATATTAAAAACAAACGAAAAATCGACATTCTAAACTTTTTTTTTACTTTTTTTTCTTAAAATGTGATCTTTTCGCCGGGATTTGGGAGAATGAGTCTAAATTTATAGTTTCTCTCGGCATATTCCTTCTTCACCGTTCTATGAGGATCACCCAGGGGTTCGTCACCCATGGCAAATGTTCCATAGTGCATCGGGATCAAATTTTTCGCTTTCATAAGTCTTGCAGCACGAAGAGCCTCTAATGGAGAGGTATGATTTTGGTGCATAAACCAGCGGGGTTTGTATGCCCCAATTCCTATTAATGCATAATCAACTTCACCAAAAAGGGTGTAAACTTCTTCAAAATGACTTCCATATCCCGAATCCCCTCCAAAATAGATTTTGGTATCGTTGTCCCTGATAAGAAATGATCCCCAAAGTCTGAGATTTTGATCAAACAATCCTCTTCTGCTCCAATGCCTTGAGGGTAGAAATGTAACCGATATTACATCAGTCCCCGGTTGAAATTCCTGGTACCATCCTGCTTCCTTCACCCTCACCCCGGGCATCCACTCTTCTAAAAGTGGTGTGGTCCTTAAACCGGTGAGAATTATTACACTTGGATTAAGCAGGTAAAGTTGCTTCAGGCTCTCTTCATCCATGTGATCAAAATGATCGTGGGAGATGAGTATATAATCGATCCCTGTCAACTCTTCAATTTTAAATGGGAGTGTAGTGTATCTCTTGTTCCACATGGAGGGGGATGTAAATTGTGGATCGGTGATTATCACTTTCCCCCCGATTCTAATCAAAAAAGAGGCGTGTCCAATTAAAACAATCCCCTCTTCTTTGCTCCTTAAAAATTCAGAAGCATTCACTGTCTTTAATCGGAACGAATCATTCTTTTTCTCCTCTTTTTGTGGATTTCCACTCACCTGCCAGAGGAAAAAACTGTTGTAGTCCTGACCGTAAGGGAACTCATGATTCACAAACTTTCCATCTTCATCCACAGGATTCCCCATCCATCCGGGTTTAATAACTCGAAGGGAATCCACTTTCATTGTCATTGTGTCACGATTGAAGTCATCTAATGAACTACATCCTGATACAAATACAACAAACAGAATAACGCTAAAAATTTTAAGATACGATCTACGGTCGGGTTTTTCCATACCTTTAAAAGAAAAAAAAATAATAAAGAGTTCCAAATGTTTGTTTTTCGGTGGGTGAGGAGGTTGTTTTTATTCTGAGATGAATCTGTTTCTAATTCTTCTTTCCTCACTAATATTTAATATATTTCGCTCATTAAAAAATTGGATTACAATGAAACGGCTGCCACTCGGTATTCAAACCTTTTCGCATATCATAACAAATGATTATTTATATGTCGATAAAACCGGCTACATCGAATTATTACGGAACTATCGATATATTTTTCTCTCCCGACCGAGGCGATTTGGGAAATCATTACTGGTTTCCACTTTGTTTGAATATTTTTCAGGGAACTCTTCACTTTTTGAAGGTTTAGATGTCAGTTCAATAGAACTAAAAAAATATCCAATTATCCGGTTCGACTTTTCTGCGATTTCAAAAAGTGGCAAAAATTTCGAAAACTCCCTCTATTCATTCCTGAATGAGATTGCAATTGACAATGAGATTAATTTGTCAGATGTGGCCCCTGAAAATCTGTTTTACTTCCTGGTTCAGAGGCTCTCACAAAAATACAACTCCCCTGTCGTGATTTTAATCGATGAGTATGATAAACCGATTATCGACCACATCGAATATCTTGATGTGGCAAATCATAACAGAGAAGTGCTGCGTGATTTTTTTAGTGTTGTGAAATCCCTCGATCAGTATATCGAATTTATGTTTCTTACCGGAGTAAGCAAATTTTCGAAGTTATCTCTCTTCTCCGGGCTGAATCAGATAACAGACATCACATTACACAAAATCTTCTCGAATATCTGTGGAATATCACAACAAGAACTTGAATCAACTTTTCAAGAGTACATTTTTGATCTTCAATCTTCTCTCGAAATGGAGAGGGACGAAGTTCTGAGCAAGATCAAACTTTGGTACAACGGTTATAGCTGGGATGGTGAGTCAACTGTTTACAATCCTTACTCTCTGTTAAACCTCTTCGATACCCAGGTTTTTAGTAACTTTTGGTTTTCTTCAGGAACTCCCTCATATCTGATAAAATTAATAACAGATAAAACTGTTGATATAAATCAGGTTCAGAATCAACCCGCTGTTAGTGAATCATTTAATGCTGACGATCTTTCCAACATCAATCTGAATGGATTGTTGTTTCAAACAGGATACCTGACCATTAAAGTACTGATTAAAAACGAAGGTGAAGTATTTTATATCCTTGATTTTCCAAACCTTGAAGTGAGAGAATCACTTTATAGAAATCTATTCTCTTTCATGACCAATACATCGGTGGATATGGTGGCATACAAATCAAGAGTTCTCCGCACAAGTCTCGAAAATGGGGATATTAACAGCTTCATAGATGCATTAAAATCCATTTTTGCACAGATTCCTTATCAATTGCTTAGAGATGAAGAGAAATATTATCATTCATTGTTCATTATGATTATGTATATGGCAGGTATCAGTATTGACTCTGAAATTAATACTAATTATGGTAGAATAGATGGTGTAGCTGAATTATCTGAGAAGATTTACATCCTGGAATTCAAATTCAAAATCCCCGCAATTCAGGGCTTGAAACAAATCTATAAAAAAAAATATTTTGAAAAGTACCAACTTTCCGGGAAGGAAATAATATTATTGGGGATTTCCTTCACTAAAAAGACTATAAATTATGAAGTTGAAAAGGTTACTTTGAATTAGGAAAACCACCGTTGGTTAAACTTAATTTCTCCTTCATGACAAAATAACTTTGTACTTGAATAACTCAATCTCCAGGATTCCCTCCCCAATTTGTCTTCAATATCACACATTCGTAAAATATTCATTAAACTGTTTGATTTCATAAAAAAATATCTTAAGTTTTAAACATGCTTTAATAGAGATTTATCAGAGACGGGTCAAATAAATTGACAAGTTTTATAAGACCCTTTTTTGTCTTTGAACTTAAAATTTGAGGTAAATAATGTCATGGATAAACTCTGAAGTCGATCTTGGCTTCACAAAACTAACTTCCCCCGGTGGATTGCACATTTGCCTGATCTATAACGATGAGGAAGAGAGAAAAGAGATAGTTCAAAACTTCGTGCAAAGTGGCCTGGATTCATTTGAAAAAGTTGCCTACTTTGCCGACCAGCCCCAACCACTCAATGTTACAGAGTGGCTCCAAAAGTATAATGTCCATATCAGTAATGATCAGAAACCCGATCAGCTCAATCTCGCAACCACCTGGGATACATACACCCCCGACGGAATTTTTGACCCGGAAAAAATGCTGACCAAACTTGAGACACTCTATTCTGTTACCAAAGCTGAAGAATATCATGGGTGCCGCGGTTCAGGAGAAATGTCGTGGGCACTAAACGAACTACCCGGCTCTGATCGACTTCTCGAGTATGAATCGCGAATCAATAATGTAATTATTGATCATCCATTGATAGTTATGTGCCAGTATGATGCCACCAGATTTAATGGTGCCACAATTCTCGGAGTTCTTAAGGTTCATCCTTATATGATTGTTAAAGGATTGGTAGTCCAGAATCCATATTACGAAACTCCTGATGAATATCTTGGAAAACAAAGATGATTCAATTATTTAGCAGAAAGGCGAAAAGGCGCAAAACACCCGGCTCCCCGGGGAGGGGTGAGTAATGTTAGAGGTTAAAGACAGCGATCATCAAGAGATAATAATCCTGAACCGCATTCTCGCCGCTCAAAGCACTCTTCAGGTTTTCGACCGTGCGATAAACCTTGGAGATTTTGTTGCAAGTGCCATTCAATCGGTTCCCGGAATCAACTTTGTAGAGTTGACACTTCGTTCCGAGATTCTTGCTCTGGAAAAAGCAGAAGTTCTCGACAATCAAAATTTTTATACGCTTGTTGGAAGTCTCAGCGGAAAGTATCTCCCCCCCGTAACTGAATTGCCCGGGAGTGAAATCCTGATTCAGTTGAAAACATTTAAAACAACTTTTGGTTTCCTAATAATTTCCATTTCTGATCCCTTTTTGTTCCGAAAATATGAACCTGCTGTTAGAAACCTCTTAAATGTATGTGCCCTCCAACTCGAAAACAATCTTCACTCAAAGATTGCCGCTCGTTATAAAGGTCACCTCGAAGAACTTGTTGAAGAAAAAACTGCTGAATTGCAGAATGAGATCAACGAAAAGATTGAGCAGGCAGAGAAATTAAGAGAAAACGAAGAGAGATTCCGTTCTTTGGTGGAAAATGTTGATGACATAATCTATACCATGGACAAAACAGGTAAGTTTACCTATGTGTCTCCTAAATGGGAGAAATGGATGGGGCATAAACCTGAAGAGGTGATTGGTACTACATTTGAACATTATGTTCACCCCGAAGATCTTGGCAAGTGCGTTGAATATTATAAACAGGTTTTCTACTTTAAGAAGTTGCCCGCCGTCCTTGAATTCCGGGTAATAAAAAAAGACGGTTCCATTCGGTGGCAGGCCAGCAACGGGTCACCATTTTATAACAAAAATGGAGAAGTTACACATATCTTTGGCATTGCGCGAGACATCACAACACGAAAAGAAACTGAACATAAACTTCGAACCCACATGGATGGATTAAAAAATTCAATCGAATCGAAGGACAGGTATTTCTCCCTCCTCGCCCACGATCTAAGGAGTCCGTTCCATATCTTTCTTAATCTCTCAGAGTTGTTATCAGAGGGAATTGAACATCTCAGTAAAAGCGAAATCATCAAACTAAGCAAACAACTGAATATCGCACTTCATAAACAATATGAACTTCTGACCGATTTGCTCGACTGGGCAGGATTGCAGTCAAATCAACTGGATTTTAACCCAAAAACTGTTTTCCTCTATGAAGAAGTGATGAAAGTTTTCGATTCTGTTTCAACTGTTGCCCAGACAAAAAAAATTTCGCTTACCTGTGAATTTGATGGTGATTTTGAAGTTTATGCCGATCCAACGATTTTACGAATACTTCTAAGAAATCTTGTTACCAATTCGATTAAATTTACACTCAACCGGGGTTGGGTAAAAGTTACCGCCATAAAAAAAGAAAATCTGATAGAAATTGCAGTGAGTGATAATGGGGTGGGGATGGATCCGGCTTTAACACAGGATATCTTGAAACCCGATTTTCATACTTCAACTCCCGGTACAAATAATGAAAAAGGTACAGGATTGGGGCTGCGTTTCTGCAAACATGCAGTCGAAAAGCATAATGGCACATTAAGAGTGGAGAGTGAACCCGGGGTTGGTACCACTTTCTTCATTACCCTCCCAAACAAAAATACCTTCAACTGGGGGATTACTGCACTCAATTAATTCGCCATGCATATTGTAAAAGGCAGTTATTGATAAATGTTTACCTCTTACTGCCTTCAAATCTAAAGAATTATTTTAATTTTATGTTGTTAACGAATCAATAATGATGACATCGAGATGGAACCAAGAACAAGTTTATCATTAAACCACGAAATCTGCTCATTCTTCTCTTTCAAACCCAAAGTATAAAGCATCGGTATAAAGTGTTCCGGAGTAGGAACAGCCATCTCCATCTCGCTCCCGTGTTTGGAATAGTCAGTTAAACTTTTGAAGTCACCACTATTAATAATATTTTTCAGTTTAAAATCTGCCTCGTGTGCCCAATCGTAGCCATATTCACTCTCGTTCATTTTATTCCAGGCGATCACACGCAAATTATGAATCATGTTCCCACTTCCTACAATTAACACCCCTTTGCTTCGCAGAAACGCAAGTTCTTTCGCCAATTCAAAATGATAATTGGGGTCTTTTCTTCTGTCGATACTAAATTGAACCACCGGAACATCAGCATTAGGGTACATATGTTTAATAACACTCCATGCACCATGATCGAGACCCCATTGTTCGTCCAATCCCACATCGGTTGATTTAATTTCACTGCTTATCTCTTTCGCCATCTCAGGACTTCCGGGTGCCGGATACTGAACAGCAAACAATTCCTTGGGAAATCCATAAAAATCATGAATTGTCTCCGGTTTTGGAACCGCAGTTACAAAAGTTCCATCCGTTTCCCAATGAGCCGACACACATAAAATCATCGAAGGCTTAGGAAGTGTCTCTCCTAACTTCCGCCAACCTGCTGAGAATTCATTCTCCTCAATCGCATTCATCGGACTTCCATGCCCAACAAACAATACAGGCATCTTATCAGTTGATTTGTGTGTATTGTTTATGTTTTTGATATCATTTAAGTTCATTTTTTCTCTCCGGGAGTTATTATATGTTGTAACATCTAATTATTAGGAAAGGTTCAATATGGGGAGGGGGAAAGTTAAGGTTAGGGGTTGCGTCTATCAAATGTTTGCCCGGATCAACAATTCTCAATTGTATAAGTTGAATACTTTAAATCAATAATTGATTTCAACCCTTTATAAGAGAAGGAATTTTCTCTTAGAATCTTCCTTAACATCGTATCACTTCCTGTATTCGCCACTTTGGAAACAAGTATAAGTTTGAGTTTTACACTATCATATTTTCCGATCGGTTCATAAAAACGAACTGAAATAAAATCTGTTATTGTGGTACGGAACTTTTCGATGACATTTTCTATATCCAGTCGGGGAGATTTATCGGCACCTTTCAATTCAATTATATGAAAATAGAAATTCTGCAGAGTGCAATGTTGAAGAATCAGGCAATCAACTGAAGGAGGTGTTTTGCCCAGACTAAGAGATCTATAATAGTTATCAACTTTGATAATACATATAGAGTCATTGTTTACATCTTTTGAAACAGATACTTCAATATTATTTTCACAGCAAGTCTGTTCAAGAAAAGGCGAAATTTGTGAATTTTTCCTGACATCATCAATGAGTTTAGGAATCATGATTATTCCATTATTCGAAGTTTTTCCCTGTAGAGCGAATCCGCAGTTTCAAGAAATATGTGGTCCTCAATCCCGTCCTGTGTAGCTTTCATTATTTGACTATCGCCAACACTTCCATATTCTCCCATTTTTAACAGGTAGGAACCAACTTTCTCCGGGTCTATTTCATTTGCTATTAAAATATTGCTCAATTTACCAAGCATGTAATCACTGTGAGTTGTAATTATTATTTTTACTCCCAGATTGGCTAATTTCACAAAATATGCCACCAACTTAATCTGCACCTCGGGGTGCAAATGTGCTTCGGGCTCTTCAATAAATATCAGAGGATGTTGTTTGAAGGCGTTAACACTACCCAAAGGATTTTTCTCTACAATGATGTCATTTACCACAAATTTAAAATAGCCGGCTATCAAAGATATCTCCGCGACCATTGATGAAACCACGGATAAATCGTATGAGGAATCAAATATCGAGGATTTGTAAATCAATTTCCCTTCATCCGGATTAAAAAGCACCGCACCTTCCAACAGATTGGATTCCATTTCTTTGATAATTTCAATATAACCAGGGGCACTATAATTAGCGGAGTTGGAAAGTCCGGATAGTTGCAAAATGAAATCTGAAACTGGAACTGTTACCTTGGGCATTTTAAATGTATCTGAAGTCAATTCACTTCGGAATTGATTAATTTGTGCGAGTGTGTTCGTGAAAGAACTTGTACCTAAATAATATCCTGACCTGACAGCCGGTATAAAATACTGTGCTAAATTATTTTCTCTGAAGTTGGTAAATATTTTATCAACAGACTTGAATACAACATCACGGATCTCTTCACCATTAATAAAACGGTTAAAACTGTCTTGCTCGTAATTTGGTGTAAAATTAACATTAATTCTTTGTGCACCCGGCTTTGGACCACTAACAATCTCCAAAACAAACTCTTCATTTTGCACCGAAATTGAAAAACTTTCCTTCGAGTATTTGTTTTTTAATGAATCAATAGAACCATAAGATGACTCAAGCAATCTGAAAAAATCCTTAACAACCCAATCTTCAAGCATTTCAGCTATCGTGTATCTGATAATATCGTGAACAAATTTTCTTTGTTCAACGGAAATGTCAGAGCGGTTTGTAAAAATCTTAACAAGCGTTTCTGTGCTTGCGGCTTTCCAATATTTTGTAAAATATTTGTCAAAAATCATTACAAGAACAGATTCCTGTTTGACTTGAGGGAATGACTTTAAAAGCAGATAGATGGCAGTGATCGCATAAGATTTGCCAATATTATTCTTTCCATAGATCAGAGAAATGTTCCGGGATAAATCGAACTCAAATTCGCGGATCGGTCCAAAATTTTTGATCGTTATATTCATAGTGGTTTTCTAATAGATTGTTTTCCATCAACTTTCACAATGATAAAATAAGAGAGCAGAGCTATGGACTCAAACAAATTATTCGTTGTTTTCTCATTATTTTCATTCATAAGTGCCAATATAACCACTTTCTTTTGTAATACAAAGCTTTTACAAGTGGAATGTTTAATCTTATATCTTGGGGAATAACCGGAGGGAAACACTTGAATTTCAGAGTACCATTATTTTATATATAACAAATTCACCTACTGACATCAATGTTGGGAACATGCCTGTTTTTCGGGCTAACTCATTAATATTCAATAAGTTGCAGGTAGAGATTTCTTCTTCAGAGACTTAAGGCACGGTTTTAATTACAACATCGTCAGATTCTATCTGAGTCAACGACTCAAGTATTCTGTCAGTAGTTTTTCTCGACTTTAACAAGTGAAGTGCCTCCATAATCGAGTTATACTCCTCAATCGATATTAAAACCAATCCTTTCCCGGTTGCTCTCTTCAGAAATAAAACTTCATTGTTGTTTTCGACTCTGTCAAGATATTTTTCCGGATTGGATGAAAAGTCACTTCAATTTATGGTTATCATTATTTTCTCAATTTTTTCACAATCAATTATATCAATATCGGTAGTTCCCTATAAAACTACAACAATAAAAAAGGAGTTGGGGAGACAAAGTCTGAATATTTATTGTATTCTATGTATGATTTAAAAGCTCTTCGCCGGCAGTGTTGGCATGATCTAAGCTATCGTAATATTTTCATCTCAGCCAAATAAGGGATTGCACCATATCTTCCTTCAAGATATTCTTTTTCAAACTTATCATTTTTGCGTACCTGAATATCTGAAAGGGAATACATTTTTGCCGCCCCGTAGATGTCTTTTTCTATTAACCAAACCTGATCTCGTCGCATCAACTTTGAACTAAGAAGATTGGTATTATGGGTGTTAAAGATTAATTGAGCTCCCGTAACATTCCCAACCGAATTAAATAAATCGATTATCTTATCTGTAAGATTTGGATGCAGATTTGAATCGAATTCGTCAGCTACCAAAGTGTTCCCCCCTGCTAATGCCTCAATGATCGGATAGGCCAGAGCGAAAAACTTTCTTGTTCCACCGGATTCATCGTTGACCAGGGAAAATTCTATTTCTTCTGTTGTGCCGGAAATTTCATCAAACTTCAGGTGAGTTGTCGTCACACCTTCAATATGTGAAGGGCTGTTCTTCATTATTTGCCGATCGGTTTTGTTGTCTCCAACTTCGGGCTCAACAAACTTGTCTAGTGACATCACTTTAACATCATAATCCACAATACCTGTGTCAGCAGAAACCAGAAGACTCAGTATTTTTTCTTTAATTTGAGGATCCATTGACCCAAGAACAGTCATTTTTTCCTGTGTTTTTGATTCAAGACCCGAAAGAATTTTCAGCTTTTTGAACCATCGTATAATTTTTTCAACATTTTCATCATTGGCTTGAGCGGCACTGGAAAGCAATAGACAATTTGAACGGATGAATGGCTTAAAAAACTCATTACGAAATATCTTGAACAGAATGGGATGTGCATTTATTTCGTCACCGTCTCTGTTAAATATCAAAACTTCTTTTCTATCTTCTCTCTTATAAAGCCATTCCTTCATCACTCTCGATTGATTTACTTCAAATACATAACGAAAAATTGAATCCTCCTGAAGAAAAACCAACTCAAATCTTGAAGGTTGGTTCGCTGATGAGTGACTTAGCAAGTGAGGATTAACAGGAATCGGTTCTCCATTCTTTAATGATTGGAACGAATTTAAAGCAAACCATCGAACAAATTCAAGGGCATCAACAAACTTACTTTTACCTGAAGCATTTGCACCAAATATTGCTGCACTTTTCAAGATACGAAGTTTGAATTTATCATCAACCGAACATTCTCTGATTCTCTTTCAGATTTGTCGTAGTTCGAGGCCATCATACTAAAGGTAGCCTCTTCCTTAAAAGTACGATAGTTCTGTACTCTAAATTCCAATAACATTATAGAGCCTGTTTTTGTAAATAAAATACAAAAATGTTTTTTATTTTCTTAATATCCAAATCATTTGTGGGGTTTGTGGGGATTTTTTGAACTTGAGGTATACTTCTGGTAATTAAAGGAATATCGAAGATCGCACTCAAAGCTCTAAGTTTATTAGTAATTAATTAGTAGTATTCTAGTAATAAATTAGAAGAAAAATCTAATGAACTCTTTGATTTTAGCTTAAAAACAAGGCTTTTTAGTGCTAAATGTAAAAGAATTTAACAAATAGTATAGATGCAATCTTTGCAGGGTGGTTATTTAATAACTTTCAGAGAATATATTCTCACTCAACGAACTATATCTATAGATTCACTTTCTAAGAGGATATAGTATTTTCACGCAATAAAGGCCAACTCATTTTTGTTGATGAGATACAACCTTTTTATACCCTCAAAACCCAATTCAAGATGAAAACGATATAATACTATCTTTTGGATTTCCTTTTTCTTTCTAAGTTGATCAATTAAATCAAAGTAATGCATACTAATTAACAACATTACGGCAGAAGTTTCATCGTATCTCCAACAAATTTATTTTCAGAAAAAAATGAATTTAAGATCGCGTTTATTTTTTCTAAACTCGGTATCTTTGGACCCTTCCCATAGATTTACATCCATACCTCGAAAATAGGCCGAGATGCTTTGTGCAATCCTTCAAATTTTAATTGAACCAGGAACTAAAGCACCCCATTCAGTTTGTTTGAGGAAGGATTTAATATTCTAGTAATCGCTTATGGACTTCTCTCGCACTATCACTGAATTTTGCAACAATTTTTTTTAATTCATCAAAGTTCCCTTCTTTTGTTTCAATCATTTTACGAAGGGTCTCAATTATATTATTAGTATGAAAGTCTATATCACTTTTTATTTTTGGGAATGATAATAGTATGATGGACAAGTGAAGTTCTGATTTTGATAAAGAAATAAAAACCTCACTTAAATTGTCAACTATTTTAGCAGATCTTTCATTATCTGCTGTTTGTAGATGGAACAATAAATTCATGACTTCTTCAGTGTCGTTAATAAAACTTCTGTAAACTTCGAAAAATTCGGTTGCCCATTTAACTGAAAAATCAGATTTTCGAATAATTGAAGATTTAATTTGTTCCGTTTTGCGAAGCAGAAAAATCCCAAAAAATAAGACCAGAAATGGTGTACAAATTTCAGAAATGAGTTTAAATTGTTCTAGTGTCATAATGTAATGATTCTCCAAAAAGTGGAATAATTCGTATATTAAGATTTCAAAGCGAGAGTAATTCTCTTAGAAATTGAGTTATGAGTTTTTAAAAATTTTGTTTCCCCTTGAACAATTATTTTTCTAAATTCCCAGGAAAAAGTCTTAAGGCTTCAGGTGATGAAAAGCAAAGTGTACACTTTAGCTAACACAATGTTTCACAGAGTTTTCGACTGTTTTTCCCATTTTAATTGTCAAGAAGCAAGTTTGCTTGCAGACACCGCAGAAGGATTGATCTGTGGTGGCTGCTTTTAATTTATCTATCTTTAATTTTTATTAATCAGGATCAAAGAACTCCTTTATTAAATTGCAAATAAATTCTGTCCTGTCTAAAAGGTCCGGTGCAAATGCATGATAGAGCCTTAAATTGTTACCAATTTAGATATTAACGATATATAACTATCTTCATCTTAGATCACAAAATACCGAAAATCTTGCCATCCATTCATTTTGGATTATTTTTGTTTAGATATTCTCGCTTGATATGGAGCTTGGATTCTATTCTTTGCTTGTCTTTGTACCCGACATTATGTAGCGAACAATAGTTCACAACTTGGTAGTTTAGTAGTCTTTTTGCAATCTTCGAGAAATCTGCCTTTTCTGCTCTTTTTGTTACCACATCTAAATCAAGATTTTTGTTGTACCACATCAATACCCCATGCTTAATTAACATTGAAGCTGGTGTATCCAGTCTATCACATACTTGGGAAATTAACGAAGAAAGCTTATTGGACCCAATTGATTTTACAATTTTTTCAATCATTCCTCTAATCACAAAATAGTTTAGGTTCCAAAAAATGATCTTTGCTAGTTCTTCGATCTTTGATCTTGGTAATTCATCATCATGGCTGTCCCGTGACTGATCTATTTTGTCAGCGATGTGCTTAACAAATGCATTCCGTTCATTTACTTTCTTAACTAACATAATAAAGTGATTTAAAAGGCGTAACTGAAGTAACATAGCCTGCTCAAATAATTCAATCAATCTGCTTTTTTCTAAAGATCCTGCCCGATTTTTCAAAATCAAGCCCATAACTTCGCAAGTTTTTATAGCTCTCCGAAATTCTCTGACACTTTCGATTTCATCTGTTTCAGAATCTTTTATCCTTTTTTCAGACTCTTCTCGAGAATCTTTTATTGTTAAATCATTTTGTCTGCCACCTTCAGCGGAACTTAAGTGCCCAGGCATCACCTCTTTCGAAATTAGATTAATCTCTTTATCAAAAGATGCTAACTCCTTCTTTGAAAGAGTAGCTGCTCCCTCTTTATCAAATAGTAACATCGCATTCAGTAATATTTCTTCGAGAATCTCATCACTTTGAGAATGATGTGAAATAAATAAAGCGATGTATGCATTTTCATTAAAATGCAAATTATTAATGATCCTTTCAATATGCTTGTTGTTTTTTTGCTTTGCAAGGAAACGTGCGACAAAAAAGTAATAGATGTATAAATAAGAAAAGACAATACTTCCCAAACTAGTTATCTTCAATATTTGAGCTTTAATCAACTTTTCTTTTATTGTTTTCACTTCAACTGGTAGATTATACCTGTCCGAATACTCATCGATATATTTTTGGTATTGTTCTCCTGAAAGTTCGGTTTTATGATTATCGTACATATAAAATGAAAGTTCAGTTAAAAAATTTATGTAGGTTTCGATGTCGATATTCGCTACCCCTTGTTTCCTTAAATGCTTATACATAAGTGCTTGATAAAAATGACCTTGTGAGGTGATTTCAGATTCAATTTCTATTGAAGTTTCAGAAATGAAAATTATACTAAGAATAAAAAATGGATAAGAAGGCATTATTCCCTTACCAATGAACTTTCCAAGAGTTTGATCTATGAGTTCAGTTAATTCATCAATCTCTTGGTATCTAATATTATCATTTGAGAAATGTTGAACATCACTATAAATCTCAGTCCATTTGGTGATCAATTCATGTCTTTTACTGGGACTAAACTCCTTAATTTCTAATCTGATGTAATTTTTTAGCGATTCTTGATTTCGGATATTCAATGTATAAATATTGTCAACAACCATTACATGGCATGGAAATTCCGTCAGTTCACTTATAATCCTTCCTTTGTTTTCAACATAATGAAAATCATCTAGTATCAATACAAGTTGACTTTTTATTAAATCTAGATCAAGTGTTGTTTCATACTGCTCCTTCCATGCAAGTTCAATGAGTTTTGATAAACTCTTTTTAACTTTTCCTTCTTTTAGGTTTAAATATATCGGTATGAAACCTCGATTATTCAACTCGATAAAAATCTTATAACAACTTGTAGTTTTACCCGATTGGTCCTCCCCTGCGTACAGTATTTTTGTATCATAGTTAAACTCCTCGATGATTTTTGACAAACTTATTGTTTCTTGGAAATCCACTTTCTCATCGTACTTCTTCAACTCAGGGTAAACATAAATTTCATTTAATTGTAAATTTTCCTTGTTTTTATGAGATTTTTCGAAGAATTCGATTCTATTTATTCGTTTAATAAATCCTTGTTTTGGTTTAATTTCTTCATATTCATGGATCTCGTTAATAATAAGCTTCATTTGCTCATAAATATGCATTCTTGGTTCATCTGGACTGCTAAAGCTATTATAAGGTTTACCATCTTTCGGGATCGCAAGATATTTACGTAAATTTTCATTATCCTGCCAAGGACAAAGTTCAAAAATAATGGGAACAATCTTCTTCTGTTTATTTCTACTTAATTCAACAGCTTTTTTCATTTCAGCAGCACATGCTGACGAAAGCAGATATTGACTCGTAACTACCAATATTATTATATTGGCTGCATTTAATTGCCTATCTATCAAGGGTTGCAATTCTTCCCCAGCATGAATTTTTTCATCATACCAGTAATCAAAGTCGACAACTTTATTCACGATTAGCTGATCTAAGGCACTCTTAACAGCTTCAAGATATGATGTAGGATCTTTATGACAGTAGCTGATAAATATGTTACATTTCATTTGTTTTTCCAACCATTTCTTTGTTTGATTAAAATTGAATTTTTAACGGAGTTGAATATCTTTAGTTTTTCTGTTTAGGCTTTTTTGTGTAAGGATAAATATTCAAAATTCAAATTATAGTTTTGATAAAATTCCGTGTTCCAAATATCATGAATCAATACTTCTTTGAAACCAAGCATTTGGTCTTTGAGAGAAGAGTCCTCATTTTCCAGATCGTCATTTTCAAGAGACCTTTCAAGCACATCGGATAACATTCTTGCTTTTGCCGCCATCATCTCTGCGAGGCTTTTGGAACTTGTGATTGTCTGACCTGTATTCATACAAAAATTTGTAATCAAGTCGTTAAATCTGGAGAAATTTTCGCGTTGGAAAACAATTTTTCCATCATGCAATTCAGCAAGTTTTACCGAGCTCACAAATTTCCCATTGATGTAGTAGTGAAAATCAAGATAATCGGTGAAAATTAAATTGTTTAGGGAGTTGCGATATCTGTCGAATTGTTCTTTAAGATTTTTGCTAAAGAGGTCGATTCCAATATCCTTCGCTTCAATAAAGCCGACGGGGATATTGTCTCTTGTTATGATGTAGTCAGGGGCACCACATTTTATTCTGGCAGGTTCGTTTGTAACAAGCACATCCGGGACCATACTTTCCAGAAGCAGTTGAAGATCACCACGGTAGGCGTGTTCTCTTGAAATACCCGTTTTATAACGCCTGTTAATATTTTCCAGATACTCTTTGATTGTCATCGGTTAAATTTTATAATGAAAAATAGTTGGGAAATTTTCTTTGTTGAACCATCTAAATTCAATTGATTTATCTTATTGGTAAAATTACAAAAGATAATTCATATTGACAAAAGGAAGTCCCATAATTTCTTCTATTTGCTACGAATATCAATTCCGCTCTGCGGAAAAATGGGTTGGAGATTGATCATGAGCTACGAATATCAATTCCAATCTGCGGAAAAATGAGGGTGGGGGATTGATTATTTGCTACGAATATGTAACCCGGCTCGCCGGGTAGGGA
>CAZHCW010000022.1:0-57194 GCA_964531325.1 uncultured Ignavibacteriaceae bacterium
TTACCCTCGTATCTAAACAAAATGGGAAAGTAAATTTCAACTGGCGAGGAGGAACAGAAGCTGACTTTAATTCCTTCTCACTTTACAGGAGCAGAGACCCATTATTTATCCCTGATGATAACAATAAAATATATTCCGGAATTGATACAATCTTCACAGACTCACTTGCAGACCCAACAGGCAGTTACAGTTATAAACTGACTGCAAAAGACAATCAAGGGAAAGTCAGTAAACTTGACAGTGTAACAGTTGTAATTACGGGAATTTCTGCTGTTGAGGAAAAACCAACACCCGAAAGAATATATCTATATCAAAACTACCCAAACCCCTTTAATCCTTCAACAAAGATAAAATTCTCCTTGACCGATGAATCGGAAGTTATTCTTCGAGTATATGATGTAAATGGTGAGTTGGTAACAATGCTTCAAAATGGGTGGCTTCCCGCAGGAGAGTATGAGAGGGAATTTTCACCTACAACAATCGGAACGATAAAAGATATCGCATCAGGCGTGTATTTTTATAATTTGTTGGTGAGGGATAAGAATTTAACTCCATTATTCGTAAAAACGGAGAAGATGCTGTTTATCAAGTAGTAGCACAGAATTGGTGCATCAATTTAGTCCCGTTGTTTCCGGATTGGGAAAAATAATTGAATTTGTAAACTGAAACCCTTAACTAATCTATAGGGCAGTCTCGAGAGGGGCAGCCGTTTTCATTATCCAGATTCAACAATTTACTCTTTTGCCACTATTTTTTCTTATAAGCCCTTAAGTTCTAAAGTCCTAAAGTTCTTTTCCGCTTGATTTTTAACCAATTTAAGTGTATTTTTGCAGACTGTTTATTAATAAAAAAGGTGCATAATGGGCAAAGGCGACAAAAGAACCAAAAGAGGTAAAATCTTTGCAGGTTCTAATGGAAAATTCAGGCCAACATTGAAGAACATCAACAGAGACAAAAAAGATGTCGCTGCAGAAGGTGTAACTACTTCAAAATAGTTAGTTTTTAAGATTTTTGCAGTACTTTATAATCAATTAATTATACTGTACTGCTTTTCTGTTTTAAATAAGGAATCCCGCTTGTCGGATAGCAGCAACTCCGTAATTATAACTTTCTACAAATATACCCATATCGAAAACCCTGAAGAATTTCAGCCGGTTCTCCTTAATTTTTGCCTTCAGGAAGAAATTAAAGGGAAAATCTACCTTGCTTTTGAAGGAATTAACGGCTCAGTCTCGGGTGATCATAAAAAAATCGAAATATTTAAATCCTTCATTCAGTCGTTCCCCTTCATTGGTGAAGTGATCTTTAAAGAAGACCCCGTTTTTGGCATCTGCCACGAAAAAATGTTTGTCCGTGTAAGAAAAGAACTTGTAAATTCAGGTGCGAGAGATATAGATTTGAGTCTGGGTGGAAAAAGATTATCACCAGAAGGTCTGCTTAAATTGTATGAAGAAGGGAAAGAATTTGTAATAATCGATACCCGAAACTGGTATGAAAGCCAAATTGGACACTTCAAAAATGCAGTAATCCCCCCGATCGAAAATTTCAGGGAATGGCCTGAATTCGTTGATCAAATTGATGATTTAAAAGATAAAACGGTAATTACCTATTGTACCGGTGGAATCAGATGTGAAAAAGCATCCGCAGTTATGGTTGAAAAAGGTTTTAAGGATGTTTATCAACTTGATGGTGGCATCGTAAGTTATCTTCACAAATTCCCCGATACCTTTTGGGAAGGTGGAATGTTTGTCTTTGATAATCGCAGAGTGGTTGAAGTGAACACAAAAGAAGAATTGAAACATGTGGCAACATGTCACTATTGTAACAAACCAACTTCAAAATATATCAACTGCCACAACCTTAAGTGTGACAAGATATTTGTTTGTTGCGAAGAATGCCGAATAACACACAATTATTCCTGTTCCGAAGAATGTAAAACATCAGAAGCACGGAGAAGCCGCTATTACGACTAAGTTTTTGACATTTGTCATCCTCGTTTTTTTGGTGATCTCCCCCTCCCTTTTGGGTCAGGATACCATCAAAAATTTCCATAAAAATGGTAAAGTCGCCGAAATTTATATTCTGAAAAATCAGGTGAGAGACGGGATTACAAAATATTTTGATGAAAGCGGGATTCTGATTTCTGAAGTACCGTTTGTCTCCGGAAAAGTTGAAGGTGTAGTGAAACATTTCCACTCAAACGGAATGGTTAAAGAATCATTTCAGATTGTTGAAGGAAAAAGAACCGGTATTTTTGAATCTTATGATTCACTCGGTACCGTTTTGGTTACCCTGAATTTTTATAATGGCGCCATAAGAAAAGAAACCCCTTCTTCCGACCCTGACCACCAGAGTAAAGACCCCATGCACGAAAAATATAATACCGCTGCAATAAAGCTCACTACTGAGGAGATGGCATTTTTAGACTCATATAAAGCCGTAATCCCACCCGGAGACCCTGCAGTTTATGCAATTGTTGATGAAGCTCCAATGTTTTTAAGAGGAGAGGAAGAGTTTTACAGCCGGTTGTTTTATCCTTCAAGAGCTCTTGATGATGAACTTGAAGGTGCTGTAATTATCAGAGCCCTGGTAAACAGCGATGGACGGGTTGAATCTACCGAAGTGGTTAAGTCTCTTGGGATGGGATGTGATGAATCAGCAGAGATTACTGTAAGATACACCGATTTTATCCCTGCAAAACTAAAAGGTAGAAATGTAAATTCCTACACGGAAGTTACGGTCAACTTTAAACTTCCAAAAAAATAACTAATCACTAAATCCAAAACCCAAAGCTTTTAACCCTTCAAAGGTAAATCCTTCAGGCACATCCCCCTTTATTATATAGTTGGTAAACTCTCTTCTTAATTTGTAATTTTTCCTTAGTCCATCAAAGGCTTTTCCCCTCTCCTCCGGGTTCAACAGGGAAATTTTCTCCATATCAGAAGTATCGCCGGCGGGTCGGTAGTTTCTTGTAAGCACACGGTCAATGTCTCTTTCAAAATTACCTGTTTCCAAATATTCAATTGCATTTTCTTCAATAACGGGAAGCTTCGGCACCCATTCTTTTTCCCAGCCCATGAAATCACAAAGCGCATCATATACAAGCTTTGTGCCGTTCATTTTCCCTTCAAGAGAATATCCTGCAACATGTGGTGATGCAATAAATACTTTTTGTAGCAGTTCTGCAGAAAACACCGGTTCATTTTCCCACACATCCAGAATTAGAGAAACATCTTCCCTCTGTTTCATAAAATCGAGTAATGCTCTGTTATCAATCACTTCACCTCTTGAAGCATTAATAAGGATGGTACCCTCTTTTATAAGAGGCAGATTGGATTCATTCAACAAATGTAAAGTTTTATCAATTCCACTTTTGTTTAAAGGGGTATGAAACGAAACAATATCGCACGCAAGGGCTTCTTCAAGTGTTTTAAAGCGGGGATCATTGGTTTTTCGCTGAAGTGGAGGATCGTTTAAAACTACAGAAAATCCAAATGCTTCGGCAACTCTTGCCACCCGGCTGCCAATATTGCCACATCCAACAATACCTACAGATTTCCCCTTGAGCGAAATTTTTTTCTCAACTGCAGCTCTAAAAATTGAGATGAAAACATACTCAACCACAGCATCCGAATTACATCCCTTGGCTGAAGTGAAACCAATCCCTTTCGCTTCCAAATATTCCTGATCAATGTGGTCAGTTCCAATAGTTGCAGTTCCAACAAACCTTACTTTTGTTCCACTTAAAAGAGATTCATTAACTTTTGTGATCGATCTTACGATCAAAAAATCTGCATCTGTTAACATCTCACTATTGATCGATCTGCCGGGTTGAAGGAGGGTCTGACCGATGGTACCAAATGCCTCTGTGGCATTTTCTATATTTTCATCTACAACAAGTTTGTAATTCATAAAGCCGGTTTATTGTTTTTTTGGAAATTAAGGAAAGAAAATTAATCTTTTTTAAGGATTGGGAGACAATTCTTTTTGATTTGTAATGAAATCAAGTTAAGTTTAGGTTATGGTTTTTAATTCTTCAATAGAGTTGACAATATGAACTTCGATCAAATGAAACATAGCGGCATTAAAGTTTTCCGCATACACAACCCCAGAGCCACTTCAGTTATCGCCCCTGAATTTAGAACGATGCTCGTTGATGAAATACACAACAACCCCGGCGAAATATTTGCCATCGATTTTTCAAAGGTTGATTATATCGATTCCTCTTTTATCGGCTCACTTGTAGCTGCCTACAAAGAAGCCGAGAAAAACAATGTGAAAATAAAACTTTTTGGAACTCAGGAAAGAGTCGGTTCCACTTTCGAGTCAACACGCCTTTACACTCTCTTTGAAATCTATAAAAACTTTACGCAGTTGAAGAAAACTCTTGAGTGATGGAACCCTACAAAGTAAGCCTGACCCTTCCGGCATCTGCCGATTTTCATGTTTTTTTCTCTGAAACCTCGGTTCAGTTAATAAAAACACATCTCGATAAATATTACGAAGGCGATTATTCGGTGTTCTACTCGGAATGTAAACTCCTCATGCACGAACTTTTCACAAATGCCATAAACCACTCGGGTAGCAAAGAGGCTGAGTTTGAATATAACTTCACAGATGACCATTTTAGCATAGACATGAAAACTGACGGCACAGGATTTACAATTAAACCCGTGAATCACGACTCCACTCCCGGCGAAAAACGATATACACCCCCATACACCAATCATGTCGGTGAAAGTTTTATCCTTCACCTTGACGATGATTATGAGGTTGTTTGTAATGTCGTGGGAGAATACGAGCTTGAATTCCACAATAAAGCGAGATCAATCCCATTGGTTGATGACATGTTTTCGATTCCCGAACACTTTGGACTTTTTATAATCACAAAACTTGGATTCGGTGTTTTTTACAAAAAAGATGAAAAAGGGAAAAATATCTTTAGCGTAAAAAGGAAACTTCCTATTTAATCTTTTTTAAGAAGTTTATTGATATCCTTTTCATATTCGGCTTTGGGGATCAAGCCCACATGAGTATTTGTGATATTTCCCTCTCTGTCTATTACAAAACTTGTTGGTATCGATTCAATTCCGCCAAATGCTGAAACCACTTCACTATCCCCAAAAACCACAGGATAATTGATCTCATATTTCGATACAAAAGGAACCACATCTTTCAAGGTTCTTTTATCATCCAACGAAATACCGATTATTACCAGATCATCTTTGTAGGTTTTTTGAAGTTCCACAAGATCGGGTATCCCTTTACGGCAAGGTGGACACCATGTCGCCCAAAAATCGATAATCACTATCTTTCCTTTAAAATCAGACAATTTCACTGTCTTTCCATCAGTCGATTTTAACTGAAAATCAGGAGCCTTGTCGTAGCCGGAAAACCCGGTGAACATCATAAAAAAGAGGAAAACAATCGATCCAACCATTTTTTTCTTCATCTTCTAAAATTCTCCAATAAATTATTCATTAATAAAACAATAATAAGACTAAATTAGTCACTACAAAAATCAAAAAATTATTACCCGAGTTTTTACTATGAAAGTATTCTCCACCTACCACCTACCCGCTGACCTTGAAGCCCGCTTTAGCCAAAATAATATTCAATATTCAGAAAATCGATACGACAGATCACTTACTACTTCCGAATTGATCTCTCTTGCTGCCGATTGTGATGGAATTATCACCCTTCTAAGTGATAACATTAACCGTGAGGTTATCAGTTCCCTCACAAAATGTAAAATCATCGCAAACTACGCTGTTGGATATAATAATATCGATCTGGCAACAGCCCGTGAAAATTCAATTATTGTTACAAACACCCCCGGTATCCTCACGGATGCAACCGCCGAGATCTCGTTTGCGCTGATTCTTGCTTGTCTCAGACGGATAAAAGAAGGGGAAGAAATGGTGCGACAGGGTAAATTTACCGGATGGAAACCGGAACTTCTTTTGGGAAGAGGACTTGCAGGGAAAAGACTTGGAATTATCGGTGCCGGAAGAATTGGACAGGCAGTCACCAAAATTGCAAACGGGTTTAGCATGACCGTTTATTACCATTCACGCAATAAAAAAGTTGAAATGGAAAATAATTTTAATGCTGTTTATCTTGATCTTTCTGAGTTAATGGCTTCATGCGATATTATCTCCCTCCATATCCCTCTCACGCCTGAAACGAATGGCCTGCTCTCAAAAAAGATGTTGGACTTGATGAAACCCGAAGCTATTATTATAAACACTGCAAGGGGTGAGGTTATCGATGAAGATTATCTTATCACAATGCTCAAAAACAAAAAGATTCTCGCTGCCGGTTTTGATGTCTATAAAAACGAGCCAAATATCAACCCTGAGTTATTTCATCTTGAAAATGTTGTCCTTCTCCCTCACCTTGGAAGTGCAACCATAGAAACCCGAACCAAGATGGCTGAACTTGCCGCGGATAATGTGATTGCAGTGCTTACCGGGCACCCGCCATTAACCCAAATAAGCTAATCTCATAATGTTCTTTATCCGTTTATATAAAATTAGTTGGAAACGAAGTAATTTAATTGTATTTTAGATTTAATAACTTAAATCTGTTCTATTATCAAGCAAGATACCTGCAAGGGTATTTTCTTTAACCGAAATAATTTTAGAATAAATAATGAGATACTCGATACCAACAACAGTTGAGGGACTGAAGTTCAGGCTCCTCACAACCCCACTTTTTTGTGGAATTGAACCGATCACAGAAGATGAATCAATTTTTCCCTACGAAATTGACCTTTCAATCTACCCAAAAAATTGTGTGAGGCTTTTTGAAATGACAGGTGCGGTTAATTACCCCGACATTTTAAATATCCCCTATTCTACACTGCTTCAAGAAGAACGGATAAGAAAAATTACGATTGAGACCACAAGGGAGTTAATATTGGAAGTTTTCTACGGCAATATGGCAGGGGAAATTAGAGACCTCGATAAAAAGAAAGCTGCTCAGTTAAAAGACCACTTCCCTGAATTTTTGCTCCTCGATGGTAAAAAAGTTGAATTGACCCCCGTCACAATTGAAATTCTTAAACAACCTGTTATCCGGTATTTTAACAGATTCAGTCCAAAAAACAAAAAATATATCTCATTAAACAGTTGGATTAAAAAAGTTTATCATATCTATAATCTTATCACCTTCTTCCCCGATGAATATCTCAAAGAAGTGACCGCCCCAAAAGAGAGTATTCAAGGGCTGATACAATCTTTTAACAATGTACTCGAAAACAAAATTTCAGAAGGCATTTTTGTAGATCCGTCTCCATCAAACCCGATTGATCAGGCAGCTCTGAAACTTCAGACTTTAGTCGATTTCCAGGATGACAGAACCAAAGATTTTATCGATATGCGATATACGCAAGGTATCGATATGAAAAAGATTGGCAAAAAACACAATATTTCCGCTGAGAGAGTAAGACAAAAACTTGTTGGTTTTATTCTCGAGTGTAAAGATGAACTCGCCGGCATTGAAAAAAAACTGCTTACTTACATTGTTAATTCCCTTGTAAAAACACCAAGAATTCTTGATAAAGATTTTTTTCAAAATCCTTTTATGCCGGTGGAATCTCTGGTAAACATCCTTAATTCTGTTTACCCGGGGATACCATCTTACAACAACAAGTTTTTCCTTTCACAGAATATCTACCGCGATAATAACTCACTTTTTACCATCTACACCAGATTAAAAAATATGATGAAATCTGTAGATGGTGTAACTCTGACAGAACTTTTAAATGAATTGAACGACCTGCCACTCCCGGAAAAACTGAGTGTCTTCAGGATAATCCTGGCAGTAAGTTATTTCAGGATTGTACCTCATCAAAACACATTTATCATCAGAGGAAGACTCAATCTTCCCGAAATGGCAGAGCAAACATTGTTGAGAAGCGAAACACCTCTCCCTCTCGAACAAGTAATTAAGTCGGTTAAAGAATATTATGGTAAAGAGTATCGCGATCTGAAAGTTTCTTTATGCCATATCAGGCTAAACAACCGGGTGCTCCAACTCGATAAAAATCTTTTTGGTGTTGCATCCCACATCAGTTATCAGGGGGATGATATCGTTGCTATAAATAATTTGGTTGCAGACTTCCTTGAAAAAGAGCAAAAAGTTGTGGATGCCTCGGTTCTCTACAAGCTTACAAAAAAACAATTCCCCCGATTAAGATCAAAATATGAACTTGTCCAAATTCTACGACAGAGTGACCAAATCTCTGATCTCGGGTTTTTCTGTTTTGTACATAATTCAGTAAATATGTCTGAAAGGCCACTTGTTAACGATTACCTGATTGAAACCCTCTCTGCAAACAACTTCGTGATGAATGGGAAAGCCCTGCTCGCTGAGATCAACAAAAAAAGAGTGGTTAGTGTTACCGGTTTTTCGAGTAAACTTAAAAATGTCCCTTTTATCGACTATTACGGTGGAAACTACTACGGACTAAAAGACCACAGAGAGCAAAACCTTAAAACAATTGCCTCAGACCCCGTTTTTGTTAGCAATTTTCTTTTGGAAAAAAGTTACCCTGATGTTTTTTACAACCGCATTGATGAATTATTTAAAGAGTTTGATCTCGATTTAATTAAAAATACTATCGCCAAAAACGATATCTTTCAAATTTTTAATTTTGGCGAAAAAGATGGCGATGTAATCTTTTCGAAACTTTGGAAGAGAAACAAACTTTATTATGTGATTCTCTACCATCAGGAAGAACCAATAACCATCGAAAAAATGTCAGAAATTTGCCTGCGATTGGATATTTCGGCTGAAACTTTAAGAAAAATTAACTTCTATGCTCTCGGTATAGATTTTCACCAAAATCGATATTCGCTAAAGAATAAAGTTAATTCTTCATTAGTTTCAAAAAATGTTTTTGAACTGAACAAAAAAAAGGCTGCCTACTAAGACAGCCTTTAAGTTCAATTATCTGAATCAGATTTAGTAATCTATGCGTTTGTCTCCCAGACATTTGCAAGTGTAACGATGTTCTGCACAGACATTTCCATATCCTGAACTGCCACCCACTCTGTAGCTGCGTGGAAGTTGTGTCCTCCTGCAAAAAGGTTTGGTGTGGGCAATCCCATAAAGCTTAACCTTGAGCCATCTGTACCACCTCTGATAGCCGACTGAATGGGCTTTATTCCAAGTCTTGCGAGTGATTCCAAAGCATTTTTCTCGATCTCAGGGTGTTGATCAAGAATATTCTTCATATTTCTGTACTGCTCAATAACCTGGAATTCATATTTGGCATCCGGGTAATCTGCTACTATGTTCGCAAGTATTCCTTCAAGAAATTTCTCAAATTCTTTTAATTTTGAATCAACAAAATCACGAATGATAAACTTCATAACCGTTTTGTCTTCATTTCCATTAAATGATACGCAGTGAACATATCCTTCTCTCCCTTCGGTGGTCTCGGGGCACATTGTGTTTCTCGGCAATGCCTCCATAAAACGGGATGCAACTCTTACTGAATTTACCATTTTGCCTTTGGCATATCCGGGGTGAACATTTTTCCCCTGAATAGTGATAACTACTGCATCAGCACTGAAAGTCTCAGTTTCCACCTCTCCACGGGATGAACCGTCAATGGTATAAGCATATTTTGCTCCAAAACCTTCAACATCAAAATGTTCTGTTCCTCTGCCAACTTCTTCATCCGGAGTAAAACAGATTTTTATTGTTCCATGTTTTACTTCAGGATGAGCCACAAGATATGTTAGTGCATCCATTATCTCGGCAATTCCGGCTTTGTCATCAGCACCGAGAAGGGTGGTTCCGTCTGTTGTAATAATGTCGTATCCCAACATCTCTTTCAACTCAGGGTTTTCTTCAACAGGGATCACTTTCGAAGGGTCCCCGGGAAGAACAATATCGTTACCCTGGTAATTTTTGTGGATAACCGGTTTTACATCTTTACCGCTGATTGCCGGTGAGGTATCAACATGCGCGATAAACCCAATTACCGGAACATCTTTTGTACTGTTTGAAGGAAGTGTCGCATAAACATATCCAAACTCGCTAAGGTGTGCGTCACTTAAACCAATCTCTTTTAATTCTTCAACGAGAATCCGCGACAAATCCAACTGCTTTTCTGTTGTAGGAAATTTTGTAGCTTCATCATCCGATTGTGTATCCACTTTTACATACTTCAAAAAGCGGTCAACAACTGTGTACTTATAGTTAGGGTCAAACATCTCTTTCTCCCGATATTTTTACAAAATAGACTTTAAATTAGAGAATTTTCAGGGGATTTTCAACTCTATTATTTGTGGGTAAATGCCTTTGTAATTCCACAAATTTTCTATTATCTTTAAAATCAGGAAAAAATGAAAACCGGAGCAAAAATGTCGTCAGCAAGAAAAAAAACTATCCTCTGCATTTCAAGTTATTATAAAGGAATCGATTTCCTTAAATCAGCCCATAATCAGGGCTGGAATGTAATTTTTGTTACTTCCCGAAGCCTGGAATATGAAGATTGGCCAAGAGAAAGCATTGATGAACTCTATTTTATGCCCGACAATAATAAAGAATGGCACCTCCCCGACCTTATTAAAGCCGTCAGCTACCTTGCAAGAAATGTAGTGATCGACAAAATTGTGGCTCTCGATGATTTTGATGTGGAAAAAGCTGCAGCTCTAAGAGAACACCTGAGAGTTCCCGGGATGGGAGAAACTACAATGCGCTATTTCAGAGACAAATTCTCAATGCGAATGAAAGCTAGAGAAGAAGGTGTTTTGGTTCCTGATTTTATTCATGTCCTCAATTATGCCGAAATCAATAGTTTTATGGATAATCTTGAACCACCCTATATCATGAAACCAAGGATGCAGGCAGGCTCAATCGGGATGATTAAACTTGAGACAAAAACTCATGCATGGGATGTGATCCACCAGTTAGGAGATGACCAGTCGAATTACTTGATGGAAAAGTTTGTTCCCGGTGATATATTTCATGTGGATACCATCATGCAGGATTATGAAGTTAAATTTGCCATCTGTAGTATCTATGGTCTCCCTCCTCTCGAGGTTGCTCATCAAGGAAGAGTCTTCACTACAAGAACCGTACTGCATGGCAGTGAAGACGAAACTGCCCTTTTTGAGATAAACAAAAGAGTTCTTAAAGCACTCGGAATGAAAACCGGTGTTAACCATACCGAATTTATCAAAGGGAAAGATGGAAAGTTCTACTTCCTTGAGACCTCTGCCAGAGTTGGTGGTGCAAACATAGTTGAACTTGTTGAAGCTGCCAGTGGATTAAACCTCTGGGCTGAATGGGCAAAACTTGAAACACTTGAACAGGGGGAAAAATATAAACTCCCAAAAATCAAAAAACATTACGCCGCTTTGCTTAATTCACTCGCCAAACAGGAATATCCCGATATGGATGCCTACAACGACCCCGAAGTTGTGTGGCGACTGAAAAAACAGTTCCATGCAGGGTTGGTGATCACCTCACCCAAATATGAGAGAACCACTAAACTGCTTAACTCGTATGTGGAAAGATTTTACAACGATTTTTTCCATTTTGTACCGATGGGCAACAAAGCATCTAACTAAAGCAATATTATGAAAAATATCTTATTCCTTTTTGTGACGGTTTTTCTCTGTGGTGTTCTGCTACCGGGCTGTCTTAACTATACTCAAAAAACAGTGTTGAACCGGGATGGCTCGGGAAAAATGGAACTTAGCTATGCCTTCCCTCCCGGTTCCCAAACCGGGCGGGCAATTACACAAGAATTTGATACTGCAAGAATTCGAAAAGAAATTTTTGATACTCTTTTCACAATTGATAAAATCGAAATGAAGGTCGATTCCGGCGATGCACTTACTATTAATATCGATATCGCATTTAAAAACATCCGCGATCTTAATAACACCAGATTGTTTAATATGTTTGATATATCCCTTGAAGACGGGGCTCCCGGACAATTAAAATATCAACAGTATATTAGACCATCAGGAGAAAAACCCGACCCAAGAATCCTCTTTTTCAGAAAGTTTATTTTTGAGTTTGATGGCGAAATGATTACCCACAATGCCCACAGACAGGAGGGTGATAAATACATCTGGGAATTTAAATACGATGAAATCGGAGATGGTAAATATATCGAGGCAACTTTTGCTCCACAGGAACCAAATTATCTGCCGCTCTATATTGCCATTGGTGTTGTGTTGGTTGGGATTGGTGGATTTATTCTGTTACAAAAGAGAAAAAAGAAATCTGCGGTTTCCTGATAAATTCAAGGCAATGAAAGCCGTTTAACAATTTCAAAAGGGAATTTCTCATAGAGGGATTCCCTTTTTGCCATCTCAAAATCGGCAAAATCGAATCCGGGTGCCACCGAACATCCCACTAAAGAAAAGTCACCACCCCCAAAAACCTCTGCAGCAAACCACACTCCTTTTGGAATGGTAAATTGTGGATCTGAATTTTCATCAAGCCCCAATCTAATTTCTCTTAATCCAGACTCCTCGGAAAGTAACCAGATTGTTACAGGTGATCCGTCATAAAAGTGCCAGGTTTCGTCCGATTTGATGCGGTGAAATGAGGAGTGGTTCCCCTTAACAAGCATAAAATAAATTTGGGTTGAGAATGTACGATCTGAGGTGTAGCGATTTGGGAGAGCATCCAAAGAGATTAATTCGTCACTTCTGTAACTCTCTTTAAAGAAGCCTCCCTCGGGGTGAGGAAGAAGATCAAGTTTTTTTATCCAGTAGTCTGCTGAACGCATATAAACATCAAAAAAAAAAGCGTCCGATATCGGGCGCTCTTCAAAACTTATTTAATATCCGTTACTTTTGACATGTCATCAAGTTTTACGAATTTTTCGTTAAACTTAAACGAACCTTTTTCAGTCTTTACAGATTTAATAACCTTAACCGAGGTGTACGGATCTTTTTTCTTGCCTTTCGATTTATCACCGAAGGATTGAGTTTTTGCCATTTATTAATTCTCCATTTATCAAGACTACAAAAATAAGGATATTATCACGATCTGCAAAATTATATTTTCCGGTGTTTAATATTAAAACCGCTTTTAGGACCTCACCCCTGGCCCCTCTCCTAAAATGAGAGGGGAAGTTTAAACCTCAGCGACGAAAGATTACTGCATTATTGGATTATTGGATTTCTGCGTCCCCTTCCTCCTCCATCCGTGGAATCCGTGAAAATCCGTGGAATCCGCGTAACCCTTCCTACTCCATTACTCGCACAACTTAACAGGGAAGTCGTTCAAATATTCCCAACTGACGGGTCGTTGTGGTGTAAGATTATATTTCCTCGCAATCTCTTTCACTTTTTTGTTGACATAAAGATTCAGCTCTTTTACATTGATTATCCCATCCTTTTCAAAAAAATCGGCAGCACATTTTAGCCCTTCAATTAAGGAATAAGTGAACACCCCGTGCCCGAGGTCATTAACTTCTTTTGCTGTCTGGTCGGCTTCTGATGCTGCCATTATGTAAAGCCCCCTGCTCTTTGAAAGATCAATAATTGCTTTTTCTGATTGGGGACCCCGCATCGCAAAATTTTCAAGTGCCTTGCCCGACTGACATGCATCTATCAAAATCAACTGTTTTTGAGCTTTTATCTTCAGCGAATACTCTTTTAGTTCCTTCCCTGAAAGGGCAAACGGGTCTCTTGCCTTTGCGTCACCATAAATCTGTTGCACCTCGTGCAAAATAAAATAGAATTCACTTTCTCCTCCCTCAGTGACTTCATCAGTTGCACCATGCCCCGAAAAATAGAACAAAAATGTATCCTCGGGTTTTGCTTTTGCTACAATTTCGTCAAAGGCAAGCCTTACATTCTTAATAGTAGCGTCTGCATCAAACAGAGTTTTAACCACTACATCCTTAAATATTTTGTTTTTTAATCCGGCAACTTCCCCGCTTAAGGCAACTGCATCAGCTTTTGCATATTTTAAATTGTATTTACTGTTTTCATATTTATCAACTCCCGTTGCCAGAATGTATAAAGTTGATGCAGGTTTGGGAGCATTAAATTTCACCAGAATCGGGGATGATTTCCCTTCAAGTCGTCCCTTGCTGAAGGCATTTGCCTTAAAAATGTTGTTCCCTGCCACTAATTGAGCAGTAAACGACACTTCAATCTTATTGCCGGCTTTTGGTTTTGTGTCAGTGTAATATTTTACATCAATCAGTTTACCGTTTTGATATAATCTCAATTCATCAATTCCACCGCCCTCATCAAAAATCTCTATTTCCACCTGCTCTTCAGGTTCAGTGATGATTGTGGAAGCATTGGGTGATGAGAGTTTCACTGTCGGCGGCACCATTATGTTTGTAAATCGCTCTCCTTTGTCTGAGGCTCCACCAATCTCTCTCCCTTCATCAATCGACTTAAACAGGGTGGGGATATACGATTTTTCGAAGTACGCTTCAAGTGGAATAATGTCGAGACCATCAACATAATAAAGCAGACTCATCGCACCCAGTGAAGCATCAAAATAGCCTTTGGGAGTAACCACCGCCCAGTCGGTTGAATCAAATGCAAAAAGTGTCATTACCTCCTTGCCCGACTGTGATTCAAAAAACTTCACACTCCCGTCCATCTCACCCGTTAAAAAATATTTCCCCGAGGGATGAATAGCAAGTGCATTAAAGTCGTTCCCGGAAAGAAAAGCCGAGTCGATTATCCTGTTTTTATTATAATCGAAAAATTTGAGGGTTTTGCCGTTCCTGAGTGCAACAATGTCCAATTTCTCATTGGCAACGGCTCTGGAGGGAGTGAAATTCAGCGGCAGATACTTCTCCTGGATACCCGATTCAATATCCCAAAAAGTAACCAGATTGGCATGATAAGCAATTATTTTGTTGTCATCTTTAAGAACAATGTTCCCCAAAGAATAATCTCGCACTGCCAACATTTTTATGCTGTCTTCGGACATCCCCGGACGGTAATCTTCGCTCAACATCTTTTTGTTGTTAAGCGACTTAACCGTTTTCCCCGTCGCAAGATCTATTAAGGGAATCTCCCCGTCCATCTGTCCAATTATTAATTCTTTTCCGGAGGGAGAAAAATCAGCACTGTGCACCAATGAAACAGGAAGATCAAACTCTCTAAGGGCTTTTCCTTTGTTGATATCCCAAAGAATTATTTTGTTTTTATAGTCAAGAGAAATAAAATATTTGCCGTTTTTCCTAACTTTTAAGTCTTTCAGCATATAACTGTGGCCAAAAAAGGTTGTGGTCTTCGTGAAGCTTTCGATATCCCACATCTCAACATTATTGTTTCCCATCGCCAATAGAATTGATTTTGAATCGGTTGTGAACCCCATCGCAAAGACAGGATAAAGGAGATTTTTCATGCAGTGAACAAGCCTTCCCTCTTCCAGATCCCAAATAAAAACCTTCCCGACACTTCCCGTTGCCATAAACTTCCCGTCATCGGAAACTGCCACACAATAAACCTGAGAAGTGTTTTTTAATTCAACCTTCAGCTCGGGTGCCTGGGAAAAGATTGTAATCACAAAAGAGAAGAAAAAAATAATTGTTCGCATCAATTCTCCGGAAATATTAAAATTCGATTTAATAATTTAATAAAGGGAAGTTAACAAAACAGAACCCCCGGGTTCCCAACCACGAACCCGGGGGTGAATTCTATTCTGATCTATTTAGTAAGTACTATTCTTTTAACTTTGTATAACGCCTCCTGCATGTGACCCATCGTAACTCTAATCGAATTAAGCCCCACTCTGAGGTCCCATGCGTTTGTGTACATAACAAGTGTAACATCTGTTACGGGGTCATGTATCATCTGTGAGAGATATCCCTCATGGGCACCTGTGTGTCCATATCCGAGCATGTTGATACTGTTAACTCCACAACCGTAAAGTGAAAGACTTCCCGGTGTAGTTGGAAGACAATTCAACATCGTGGAATAAACCGTATTGGAACTTAACACCCCTTCGCCTCTCAAAAGTTTTCTTAAAAACAGCGACAGGTCTGCAGGTGTGGTGACGAGATTCCCCTCGGCAACATTTCCCGAAACATTTGACATGGTAACATTCTGAATTGTTCCGGGTATATGCACAAATCCGGGAGCAAATGGAGCAGGCAACTGCTGGTCACTCCCCTGATCGGGCATCGATGAAGAAGTCATACCCATCGGTTTTATAATTTCATCTGTAATGAACTGACCGTATGATTTCCCTGAAACCCGCTCAATTATTTTCCCAAGAATCGAGTACCCCGTATTGCTGTAGTGATAGGCATTTCCGGGTCTGTAATAATAGAGTCCCGTAGTGGCAACCACCCCAACCAACTCATCAAAAGTGAAGGTGTGGGTTGGGTTTGTTGCTTTAACATACTCCATATACCAGTCATTTTTATAAGGAACAGATGCACTTATACTGTCAGGAATCATATCATTTGCAACATCAAAAACTCCCGCCCTGTGTTGCAATAATTGCAAAATGGTTATTTCATTTTTGAATGGAATGGCATAATTCTGATCGTCCGGAACATAGGTCACAGTTGTTCCCGGAATAGTATCTGTGATTTTATGATTAATATTAAGTCTTCCCCTTTGGTGTAAAAGCAGAATGGCTGTTGAAGTGAGTGTTTTTGTGTTGCTTGCAGCTCTGAAATGTGTGCCGGGTGTCACTCCATTGGTAAATCCCGTCTGTTCGAATAACTGTCCGCCGGGGTAAATCACCTGAAGTGCAAGCCCCCCGGGATACTCGGGGTCTGCCCGTTTTATCGAATCAAGCGCAACTTCAAGCACCTTTTTTACCTGATCCGAATAATTTGTTGTGGGTGTTCCTACGCCGGTTTCATCTTTGCAGGAAACAAACAATAAAGAAAATAAGATGGAAATCATCACAAAAAACGACTTTTGTGAATATTTCCCAGTAACTGAGTTTGAGTTTAACATCGCCATATAATCTCCGGGTGAAAAACTGAATTGGACATTTATTGCGATTAAATATTATGTTAAAATATCTAATTTAAAATTGGATGTTAAAACTAAAACTATTTCAATTAATAAACAAAATAATAAACCATTCAATTAAAATATAATTTTGATTTAGATAAAATAATGATTAGATTCCTTCCGTCCCTGATAAAAACTTTTTCATCGAGGTTAATATGGATCGTTTATTTTATTTATCCATTATCTTCATCGCACTCACTACCTTAATTGTTAGCCAGCCCCAAACCAATATCACCGCCGACTACAATACCGGACAAACCACCCGAAAAAACACCTTTGCAGCAATAGCAGTTGACCGGAACAGTGATCGGGTAATAGTGGGAGCAGTTACTGATTACCACAGCCTGTCGGAAGCCTGTGCAAGAGCAGAAGAACAGTGTAAACTTCGTGGTGGCTACTATCCAACTGTGGTACTTGCCTGGGAGGGTGGAGGTTGCGCTTATATCATATTTCAAAACAGATTCGCCGGAATCTATTCCTGGTCACTGAGAGAGACAGAGGCAGTCGCCAAATCGGAAGCTATGACTGCATACCTCAAGCTGACTGAAGGTACCGCCTCAGACATAGGAGCAGGCGTTTGCAACAGCGGCTACATCTCCAATCTTAAAATCCACATCAGACCCAACGGCGGGTTTTGAGGATTTTGGAGGCTTTGCACCGGAAGTCAAATTGTATATTGGTTTAGAAACCACGATACAAACTCTTGGTAATTATTCATCGATACCACCTTGAACTCCAGCGGATAGACTGTGGTTTCAACCACAGTAAAATGCAAATATCTCGGGGCTATTGAACGAATTTAGCTAAATTCGTTCAGTGCATTGAATGATTTTAGGTGAATTGGTTCAATTAGGTAATTTTCACGCTTCTAATTCACAAAACAAACTCATGGTAATTATTCACCGATACCACCTTAAACTCCGATTCAGGATATGCTACTGAGAAGGCAACAGGAAATTTTGCTTTCTCCTTATTAAATTTGAACTCATAAGCAAAAAGTTTACCTCCTCTTTCCTCTATCCAGTCGATCTCCTGTTTGTCATAAGTGCGCCAGAAAAAGTTGTTTGACAGTACATTCTGATACTCCTGAAACTTGATTCTTTCACTTATGATAAAATTTTCCCAAAGACTTCCGGTATCGTTCCGTAGTCCAAGTGGATTTAGATTAGCCACCAGTGTATTTCTTATTCCGTTATCGTAAAAATACCATTTTGAATTTTTAGTGATTTCTTTTCTAAGGTTCCTGGAGAAGCCCTCAACCTTAAAAATTACATAGACCTTTGATAAAAGATCAAGATATTTTTCAACCGTGTTTCTTGCAATTCCAAGATTTGAAGATAGTTCACTCATAGACACTTCTGATCCGGCCATGAATGCAACAAGTCTTAAAAGATTGTTAATTACTCCTGCATTTTTTACACCTTCAAAAGACAAAAGATCTCGCAACAGATAATCATTCACCAGCTCCTTCAGATATTTGACCTTATCCTCTCTGTCGTGTATGGAGATAACCTCAGGATAGGAACCAAATACAAGTCGTTCCTCCAAAGCAGCTCTTTTTTCCGTAATTCCATAAAGCGGATCCAATTCCTGTTCACTCAATGGAAATAATCGAAATGTCCGGTTTCTCCCCGTCAAAGGTTCACCAAGTTTTCCGGTAAGATCAAAAGCTGATGAACCTGTTACAATTATTCTGAGTCCCTGAATTGAGTCGATCATAAGTTTAAGTATTTTACCGATTTCAGGCACCTTCTGAGCTTCATCAATCACTAAAAGTTTGGTTGTGCCAAGAATCTTTTCATAATTTGCCACCGACCTGTTTTCCAACAGCCTCTGCACCTCAAAATCCTCACCATTAAAAAAAATACTCGGTTCCGAAATCATCGAAACAATCTTTTTTAACAGGACAGTCTTCCCCGTCCGCCTTGCTCCAAGCAAAATCACGACCTTCCCCGGCACAAGTGACTCGAGTATTACAGACTCAATTTTTCGGGTAATCATAAATTTCTCCAATTAATTGAACAAATTTAGCTAAATTCGTTCAATCTGTTGAATGAATTTAGGTGAAATGGTTCAAATTGATCGGCTACTTCACTTTAATTAATCCCACATAGTTCGAGTAGGTTTTTATCTTCTCGGTAAGTGACTTTGGGGCAAAACTTATATCGTTTGGCAACACTATCTTTTGTGGAGCTACATCTATTAAATTTTTTATCAGGTTACTCTTTAGTGCATAAGATACATTATCACCGGATGTAATCTTTGAAACTATTACCCCCAGTAGATTACCATCGAAGTCAAATAACGGGCCACCACTATTTCCTGGTTGAACCGGCACGGTTATCTGATATGTCCTTATATCGTTGTTAAATCCGGTTTTTGAACTTACTTTTCCATCTGTAAACTTTACCTCTTCTCCCATTAATCCAAAAGGCTGAGGATAACCGAGGGTGAACACTTCAGTGCCAACATCTGTAACCTCTGTTAAAAAATTGTAATTTAACCTCGCCTTTAACGGAAAAATCTCACCGCTAATTTTGATTAGTACCAGATCGTTGGTTTTATCCACAACCACCACCGCAGCAGGATATGTCTCTTTATTGTTATTAATTAACAAATCAACACTTATCTCTCTGGCTTCTTCAACAACATGATAATTAGTTAATGCATAACCCGTTGAATCTATTAAGAAACATGTCCCGGTGCTTTTAATATCAGCTGCCTTGGGTGATTCCTCCGCGCTAATATCCTCTGTAATCTTGAAGCCACCTATTCCAATTTTGCCTGACGGGGTAGCCCTCACATTAAAACCAAGATAATTTCCTTTAAAATTGTTGAAAGTCTCGGAAGCAACAATTTCTCCGTTGATTGAGTAATATAATTTATCCCCGTATTTGGATATTTTAAGTGTGTTCAGGGTACCGTTTCTGGAATTGATAGAAGCGGATTTCTTCCAATCCTGTATCTTTAAGTGAAGCCCTTCATAAACTGAACCAATATTAAATTCTCCTATCGTTGAGATATAGAAATATTGAAAATTATCCATATCCTTATACCCCCAAACAAGCCCGTATCCCATCTCTTCTTTTAGCTCAACCATAAAAAAACCGGTCTCAAGCGAAAAATTCGATTTCTGGTTTATTGGCAAATAAATCAGTTCACTTTGTACCTCGAGAGTTTTTAATTCACAAATCAACCCTGCTTTTTCGTCTATTTTGTAGGAAGCAAAATCACTGCCAACGAGTTTCCAACCAAGAGGATTATTTTTAGAAGTTAAATTATCATAGATCACTCTTTTACATTCGCCAAACTCATCACACTCCTTGTACCAGTTACCTTTTATTATTCCCGATTCAAAAATACCTTCAGTTTTTAATTTTCCGTTCGGGTGGTAATCTTTATAGATTCCGTCTAATGTGTTCGATTTGTAATTTACTTCACTGCTAAGTACCCCATTCTCATACCAGGAGTAAGACTGACCGTCCAATTCTCCTGAATCATTATAAGTATATTCATATTGTTGTTTGCCACTTTTATAATAAGCTTTGTACTTCCCCTTCCAGCTTTTGATGTTTCCATCATCATCGAACTCAAGGGGGAAACCCTCACCCAAAACTTCACCTGTAATATAATAGTCTTTTACTGGTACTACCAAAACACTGTTAATATTATACTGCAAAAGACGATAGTAGGAAGCACCTTCCTTTGAAGCAATCCGTTCCCAATCATCATTATAATAAATTTTTGATTCTGTTTGGGCAAAAACATCTTTTACAAATAAAAATTGAAACGCAAAAAGAAGAAAATACACCCCGGTGTGAAAAGTTTCTTTTGCATCGTATCTAACTTTGTAATCGCTCATTCCAACCTCCTTGGTGACAAATTTTTCTCTACAACCTCACAACTTTTTTGAAGTTTTATCTCCAACCTAAACATATATTCCACACACATCCCGTAGAATCCAACTGATTTGCAATCTCTCAAATTTCAAATTATTCATATACTCAATCTAATGATTTTTATACTTTCCCATCAAAGCAGAAAGAGAACGACGGGGTTGGTTCCCCCATCACATCACAAACTCATGGTAATTATTTATTTAAATCACCATGAGTTATAACCAATAGACTGTGGTTTCAACCATAACAAAATGCAAATATTTCCTGTTCATTGAACTAATTTAGCTAAATTCGTTCAATTCTACCTCTGACCGTCTCTATATTCCTCAGGTGTTACAGTCCTTACAGCCCACTCCTCTTCCGAAATTCCAAAGTGTTTTAAAGCTCTTTTACAAAAATTATAAGTTGTTTGTGCTGCCATATTCATTTCAGCGTAATAAGTATTTTTGATTAACCGGTGCGACCTGAATCGCCCTGCATCCTTAGACAGATAGGTGGGATTTTTCAATGCAAACTCTTCAAATTTCACAGGGTCCAAATCATATAAGATATTTAATGTCTCGTTCAAAACATCCCGCCAGGATTGAACAGGGAAGCCGGTACCCTTGATGATTACTTCTGTTGGCCAGAGACCGGTTACAACTTCCTTTGTAATAATATATTCGTTCCCGAAATATTTCCATCTGTCAATTATCAACGAAGCAAGCTTTATTGACCTCTCTCTTACTTCTTCAGGTCGCCACGAATTAATTGAATCAAAATACCTGTTAATTTCGAGGTGACTCTGGGCGTAGAACTCCTTTTTTTTGTCAAAACTCATATTGGACAGCTCGGAGTTGTAACCTGTTAATGTCAAATTGCCAAGAACATCTACATAATCTTCGTGCCACTCAATTCCTTCATCACCTAAGTATTCCATCCACCATTCATTAAGAGTCTTTGGCATTATATGCTCGATAGTCAGGTTGTCAAGATTAATTCTTTCTTTGTGATTAAAAGATTCCTCAATAGATTCAAGGATGAATTTTGTTTTTAACTGCCTGTCTCCGCCACCATACATTTTTCTTTCCGTTATATCGCGCACAATATCAGAATCTTTTGGATAGCCTTTTGTTGTGAGGAACTCTGCCGTTGCTTTAGCTATCTCTTCCCCGCTTCTCTGTTTGACGGCAGAAATCAATACCGGAAATATTTTATTCAACTGGTTAGTGGCAATCCCCATGATGTATCTTCTGATGAGGTAATTTTCGAGAATCTCAAGTGAAAGGACAAACTGCTCCTTGGTCATAATTCCCGAATCGATATAATCGTAAAATTTTAACAATAGTGGATAGGCGGTAGTTACTTCAATTCTGTTGATTCTTCTTAACTGTTTTTGCAATCCCGCATGAGTCTCGAAATCAGGTTCCAATAGTTTCTGATAATTAGTGCCAAATTCAGCTAATTTCGTCAAATAATCTCTTGCGTCATCTTTTCCCAAAGAATCTTTAAACCTGTCGTAAACCTCACTGTTCTTGACAATGTCACCCTCTCTCATTAAAAAATGTCTGATAAATTCGGTTAGTTTTTCTCCAAGGGCTTGTTCCATCGGAAACCAGCACTCCTTGTACTGAACTTCCTGTTCTTTTTGCTGAATTCTCATAAAAAGGTGGTTTTTAATCAGATCAGCCTGAGTTAAAGGCTTTCCTTTTGCATTCAGGCTCTCGAACACGAGATATGGATTGTCGTCCTGATCAAGTGTAATACTTACTACATACAGGTAGTGTGTAATGATATTTCTGTATGATTTGTAATCATTACTTCTCCTGATTCTTTCATAAAAATATTTGTATGCATGGACCAGCAGGGAGTCCTCATCCACTTTACCTCGCCCTATCAGATTTTTTAAAGTCTCCCGATCCTTCTGAGACGAAAGAAGTTTATAATGTTCGTCACCCTCCTTGTATTTGTTCACGAGGTATGAATCATTAATTTCATTTGCCTTAACAACATCGCCCAATTCATTTGCGATATCTCGAATTGCACACAAAATCTGATACAGTGTCGTCAAACGCTGCTGTCCGTCGATAACAATGTACTTGGCTACCGCATCTGGTCCCGAATTCATCGGTAGCGTTACAATTGCCCCAAGAAAATGACTTTTATCATGCCCCTTGTCAGCAATGTAATTCAGATCATCCCACAGAACCTCCCATTCCCTTTTCGTCCAGGTATAGTTTCGCTGAAAAAGAGGTAATTGAAATTGTTTGTTGCCATCGATCAAAAAGGATATTATACTTTTATTCGCTTCCATTGTCTTTCTCTTTGAAAAGGGATAGGTTAAAAAAATGTTCATCGGGCATCATCATGCCCTATTTATGCCATCTTTTTATGGTATTATTCACAACCTGACCAATAGCCTGTCGGTTTTAACCACAGGGATAAATAAAAAATAATTGATCAATTTTCTACCCATATGTCGCCACAAGGGCTTTTGCGGGTATTAGGTATCAGGTATTATTTTTGTCACACAGGGCACACAACATTAAAAACCCAATCCTGTTAATCCATAAATCCTGTAAATCCTGATTCAGACACCCTCTCTGCGTTAATCCGTTAAATCTGTGTGTACCTGTTCGCCGAGGCGAATCTGCGTCCCCTCCCCATCCGCGAAAATCTGTGTTAAATCCGTGCCATCCGTGGAACTATCCCTCTTGCGGTTAATCATTTTGCATAGGGCAATCGGGACGATTACCACTCCTCACTCTCACGCCATAAATCCGCCGAAATCCGTCCAATTTGCTGTCTCAGCTAATACTTAATACCTAATACCTGCGAAGCCCCTACTTCAGCAGCAGCATCTTTTTTGTTTGGGAGAAGGTGCCTGCTGTGATTCGATAGAAATAAACCCCACTGGCAAGTGTCCCGGCATCAAAGGTTACTGAATGTTCCCCTTGCGGTTGATGTTCGTTCACTAATACCTTCACCAGATTCCCAATCTGATCGTAAACTTTTATAGAAACTGTTCCCGAAGATGGTAAATAATATCGAATCATAGTTTCAGGATTAAATGGATTTGGATAGTTTTGCGACAGGTAAAAGTCTTTCGGTGCCCCCTCATCCTCCACTGCTCCGGGTGTATTGGTACCGCCGGGTGTTGGATTCTTTTGCAACCATTGTGGTGCTCCATCAGGAATTCTTGAAAGTGAAGCGTCGGTAATTTGTTGCCCAAATGTAACAGAATCGATGATATCAACTCCATTTGTATCCACCAGATATACAAGTTCACCCGACTTACTAAGTTTAAAATTAGCGTGAATCCCCGGTTGGGTTTCCTCTTCATCACACCAAATCACCAGAAACTGATACGGTTCGATAACAAGTCCAGGCTGCTCAAAACGCCATTTCATCAAATTATCACTTTTATCCGTCAAATATTTGCCTGTAAGAGTGATTGGTTGATCAGAAGAGTTGTAAAGTTCAACAAAGTCATCAAAATCTCCGGATGGATCGGGATACATCGTGTTATCCGCCAATATTTCATTTATCCTCAAAATTGTGTCAGCCACCCCGGAAGTGGTAAATTCGATCTTTTTCGCCCGGGGATAATTTACAATCTGACCGGAGTAATCGCGAACTCTGATAGAGATTCGGTACTGTTTATATCTCTCAAGTGGAGGAATTACCACAGTAAATCGATCAGTTTCTTCCAATAACTTTGAACCCCAAACGGGTGAATATCTCATCGGGTAGGATGTGACAACTCCGGATGTAAGGTCCTTCAATTGCACAACAACACTATCAAGTCCATGCATCGAAAAAGCACTAACCGTAACATAAATCGAATCGTTTACACCGGGATTTTTTGGCTGATAATCAATTTCATAAACAAGCGGCGGAGCCTGGATGTAGTTCAAAACTCCGTCAAGCGAATTGGTCCGCGAAAGAATATATTGCTTCAGTCCAAATTTAACATGTTGGTTTGAGTAAGTGGAAGCCGAATAGGAATTTAGGAAATCGTTAAAAGAAAAATTGTAATCTTTGGTTCTGAAAGTATCAAGAAGTGCCGAAACCCTTACCAATTCCCTGAGTGAATCGATCCTCGAATTCCACAGAGGCAAAGCAAAAACATTCTCTTTATAATGAATTAACATCCTTGTATAAAGATTGCGAAGTTCAGGAACCACGAGCATCTTTTCGATCAGTGGGCGCGGTCCATTATTTATTTTATGAAATGAATATGGATTTTCGTTCGCCCAATTGATATTAAACCAGTCGATTCCAAAAGTGTTGTCGTAATCGTACGGAATTACATGCATCAGATTGTTTGCAGGCTCGTGATACAGGTAATAATTGTTCATATTCGACCAATAATCGTCCCACTGCCCCAGTAAAATATTCATCGAAAAATATTTAAGGGCATCCACATAATCAAGCGAAGTTTCGAGAGAATCAATAAGTTTTGAAGCCGGAGTGTTGTTTAGAATTCTTGTGAGGCGTATTAAACTCGAAAAGTCCATTTTATCTTCATTGGTGGAAAGTTCGTAGGCAGGTCTCGATCCACCCAGCGTGATGTAAGAGGAGGGATTTTCACCAAGATATTGTAAATCGGCAGGCCAGAGACATTTCCAAAGATTTCCTGAATCGTCGGCATAGTTTCGTTGCAGGAATTCTTCATCAATATGTTCAACACTTATATAGAGTCCATAATAGCGTCCATTTATATAAACCTCCATGTGGCATGAGCGGGACCCCTTGAGACCAATCTGACCAAACTTCTCAAAGCTCAGTTTACTTCTTACAATTGAAGGATCGTTGTGTTCACCATTAAGATTTAGTTTTTCGAGTCCGTGAAAATTTCTTCCTTGAAAAAAGCTGTTAATAGCTATCTTAAACGACTTTTTTTGCGCCTGACGGGAGGTGTTCCCCCTTAATCTAAAACCAACAGAATCAAGCGTTTCATCAAACCACTTGTTTTGAAATCTCATCGTGGCAGGAAACTCAACATCGCTGTTTACATTTGCATAAATCCACGCCAGATCATCGGGATCAATGGTTATATCGATTCTACCAACCTCGGTATCGTCAAAAACCTTCTCCCAATCCAACATCCCTGTCTGCGAGAATAAATAAGTAGTGAAAAGTAACGGTAATAAAAATATAAGTTTCTTTTTCATAATTTTCTCTGATTCAACAAGGAAATATAAGGAAACGGGAGAGAACTTTAGAACTTCAGAACTTCAGAACCTCTGAACCTCTGAACCTCGGAACTTCAGAACTTGAGAACTTTAGAACCTCAGAACCTCAGAGCTTCGATGAAATAAATCAAAAATCCATCCGTGGAACTGTGGGAATCGGTGTAATCCGCGTAACTATCCCCATTATTGCATTATTGGATTACTGCATTATTGGATTATTACCTATTTTTGCAGGTCGTTCATTAATGAATTTTTTAACATAACCCGGAAGAGCTCACACATTGGAATGGATCACTAACCCCGAAGCCCTTATTGCCCTGGCGACACTTGTTGCACTTGAAGTTGTATTGGGTATCGATAATATTATTTTTATCTCCATCCTCGCATCAAAACTACCAAAGGAAGTGCAGGCAAAAGCAAGAAACACAGGTCTCATTCTTGCGATGGTGACCAGACTTCTTCTCCTGTTTTCGATCACCATTATTATGAAACTCACCGATCCAATCTTCTCCATTTTTTCCCAGGAGATTAGTGGCAGGGATTTGATTTTGATTACGGGAGGTCTTTTTCTGCTTGCAAAAAGTACATTCGAAATTCACGACAAACTGGAGGGGGAGGAACATACCGCGGGGAAACAGGCTGCCAAGTCATTTGGAGCAACCATTGTTCAGATTCTTCTGTTGGATATCGTGTTTTCTCTCGACTCGATCATCACTGCTATTGGTATCGTTTCACAAATTGAGATAATGATTACAGCCGTCGTAATATCTGTAATTTTTATGTTGATATTTGCTGCACCGGTAAGTAATTTTGTGGAGAAACATCCTACAATCAAAATGTTGGCACTTTCGTTCCTCCTTATGATCGGCTTCACTCTCATCGCTGACGGGTTTGATGTTCATATACCAAAGGGATATATCTATTTCTCAATGGCATTCTCGATTTTTGTTGAAACCTTAAATCTCAAACTTCGCAGTAAATCGGTGAAACCCGTGGAATTGCATAAAAAGATGTAGAATAATAAACTTTATTTATGAACTTTTGGACAAACATCCTTAAAATGGACCTCTCAAAAGAATTTAACTACCTTTTGTTGATTTCCGGTCTGGTTTCAGGATTTATTATTGTAGTTTCGTTTTTTGATAAAACAAGCCTGGGTTTGTCGCCCGTCTGTTTGTCGATTATTCAGAACAACACCGAATGTTCTCTCTGTGGGATGACAAGGGCATTTGTGGCAATTTCCAATTTTGATTTTAATTCAGCCTGGAATTTAAACAGATTAGCTTTTGTGTTATATCCTTTGTTCTTGACAAATATGGTTTTTGCTCTTCACAGGACATATATCATCGTTAAAAAACCAAAATGAGGTAAAAAATGTCAACAATTTCATTTGTTTGGGGTCTTCTAAGTCTTGCAGGTTTACTCATAGCCTTTTTTCCCTGTCTCGGAAGTCTAAACTGGCTAAATATTCCATTTGCAGGCATTGGATTAATCATCAGTTTAATAGCTGTGAACTCGGCTTCCTCGCAGGATAAAGGAAAAGCAACTACAGGTGTAGCCCTGTGTTCAATTGCAATTGTGTTTGGAATTATCAGATTGATAGCCGGCGGAGGAATTCTTTAAGAGATTCAGAACTTCGGTGAATAGCACTCATTGCTGCCAATTGATATGACAGCAATGAGTATGTAAAGATGTTAAGTCATTTTTCTATCGAATTATTTCCCAATATTATCCAAATCTTTTTGTAGTTTTTCCAATTCTTTTGTTGCATTGTCGAGCTCCTTCATATCTTTATCAAATTGCGTATTCACTTTTCCCAGATTGGCAACTATCTGACAATCTTCCAGCATCACATTAACAAACTCTCCTTTACACACACCTTTAATTTTTAGTTTTGTACCTTTTCCAAATTGTGCAAGTTCGCCTTTTTGACTTCTGTCAAATTCGCATTGAACAGAGATAATATCGTAGCCACTCTCTGATGCGATTGTTACATATGGTTTGAGAACTTGCCCTATTGCTGTCACCATTCCGGTCACGATAAGCACTTTGTCTTTATATTTTTCGTCAGCTGCAAATTTATTATTGTTATACTCTTCCAATAACTGAACGGCTGATATCTCGATAGCAGGTTCGGAACTCGCCTGAGAGTTCGATTGATCGCCCACCTGTTCGGTTGTGGTGGAACCGGAGGTGGATTCTTCAACAGGTTTATTAACATTATTCTTCCGACTACAACCAACAAACGCGGTTAAAAACATTACAATTAAAACGACATAAAGTTTGTCACTTTTCATCCTACAACTCCACATTTTATTTAGAATTATTTTATTACAACTCAAAGTTAATTGGAGACGGTTACTGAAACGATTACTTACTGTTCTATATACCAAATTTTTCACATGTTACTGAAAATTAATTCTATTTCAAATTATTATCACATTTTTTAATATTGAAGTTTATTTTGTAATCGTTTTGGTAACCCCCCTAAGATATATTTACCTTAGCTGTATTTCGGTTTTATGTTGCTTTTAGAAATTCAAAAGTATTATTGGATTAATTCATGGAATATTTGTGCGTTTAACAAAAAATTTGAGATCATTTTCCCTGTTTTTCTTGATTGCTTGTTTTTTCAATAAATTTTTGGGCAGATGAACTATCAACATATAACATACAGCATACCACTTAAAGGTATGCATTCATAACAAACAAAATGAGGTATAACAAATGCCAGTATTAGCATTAGTCTGGGGCATCCTTGCATTGGTAGGAATGATAGTCGCATTCTTTCCTTGTCTGGGAAGCCTGAATTGGTTAAATATCCCTTTCGCCGGAATTGGGTTAATTATAAGTATTGTCGCGATGAATTCGGCAAATGAAACTGACCGCGGGAAAACAATCGCGGGGATAGTTCTATGTGGAATCGCAGTTGTATTGGGACTAATTCGATTAGTAGCCGGAGGTGGTGTAGTTTAATTATTTACCTTATCTCTTGTTATAAAATAATTTTTGTCTGAATCATTCCGGTATCTTGTGGAATGATTCAGGCAGATTTTTAGAAGTATTTCCGGTTTTAGAGGTACCTGATATTTATGTTAATGTTTTACGGCATGAAGATGCCTCAGTTAGTGTAATATTTAGACATGAGTTAAACAAGAATCTGGAGAAGCAATGGAATCATCTGAAGCAAGCAAAGAATTGTTATCGATTATTTTAGTTTTTGTCTTTTTTTTAGCATTGTACTTAATTAATAAATCCGGGTATTTGGATGAACTTAAATCAGAAGTTGGAATTAAACCCAAATATCCGATGAAAGTTGATGAGAAGGTTGGGTTGGCCCTTGATGGTAGTTCAACTAAATTCGCAGATCAACAGAAGGTTGACGATCTTACCCGGGGAATTATTCTGATTTCATTCTTTAATATCGGAGCGCATTTTTTACCGTTAATTGATTTCATTAGAGTTGCAAGAGTCTATGATGCAGATTGGGGAAAGATATCTTTGTTTCTCGCTGTTTTATGCCTGGGAGTTGCATTCAGCAAAAATAAAAAGATAATTAAACCCACTGTAATTCTTGCCAGTATCGTGCAACTTGTGCTTTTTTTAGTAATCTTTATCAAATTTGGCAACAGTAAAGGCAGTTGGCTCGAATTACAATCCGGACCTTATGTTGTCTTTGGATTGAGCTTAATTAATCTTATCCTCGGGATTCTTATTAGTAATAACCGCAAAATGTCTCTTATTGATACTATAAACGATAACTTCACTGATTATGTAGAAACCGATATTCATAAAGAAGAAGTCATACGGAAACAGGCAATCACTGTTACACCCCTCGACCAAGATGATAAATATGTAACTTTCGAGAACAAGAAAAAAGAAAATGTTCATAAACCAATACAAGTTGAAATGATAAAAGAGGTGGTTGATGAGAATCAGGAATTTGATGCACCTAAACAGAATGAAATGGATGACCCAACCAAGGGGATCATTTTGATTTCTATATTTTGTTTCGGTACCCATTTTTTACCAGTAATAAATGTTTTCGGAAGCATCAAAGTTTATGAAACCGATGGAGGAATAATTTCTTTACTTCTGTCCGTACTAACTTTGGGAATCGCATTTACGAAAAATAAACAGATTATCAAACCAATCGTATTAATTTCCTGTGGATTGCAACTACTGATTTTATTATTTATTGCTGGCAATGTCAAACAAACCTTTGGTGATTTCGTAAAATTGGAGATAGGGATTTTTTTAGCGATAGGTTTAAGCGCACTAAATCTTTTGCTTGGGACCCTTGTTGGTAAAATAAAGTCATGAATTTCAGTGACTTGAAAACTTGAGTACTTGAGTACTTCAGAGATTCAGAACCCCGGAAATTCACAAAGCAATTTCATCCGTGGTTATCTGTTAAATCCGTCTCATCCGTGGAACTATCCACATTACTGCATTATTGGATTATTGCATTAACCTCCCCTTTCTCCTAAATTCTTCTTATTTTTGGTGATTTAAATTTTAGATTTTGATGACCAAAGATATTAACAGCCCGGAGCATAACGATAACCGAAACTATGACTACTCAGGAATTGAGAATGAGGAACGGAAAGAGTATGCGGTTATCGGTGAATTTATAGATGAACCAATAGATATTATCGATCTGGGTTGTGGAAATGGCTCATTGTTAAAGATGCTTTTGAATCAGGGGAAGTGCAACAGGGCGGTCGGAATTGAAATTTCCCAATCGGGGGTTGATATCTCTGTAAAAAAAGGAATTGATGCAAGCCTCGGCGAAATTGACAAACCCCTCCCATTCGAAGATGATGAATTTGACCTTGCAATCTGTAATGTTACTATTCAGATGGTAATGTACCCCGAAATGCTTCTTAAAGAGATGAAAAGAATTGCAAAAAAACAGATAATTTCATTTCCTAACTTTGGATTTTATAAAAACCGGATTGATATGATGCTTCATGGCAGAATGCCAAAGCCGGTGATGTTTGGTTACACCTGGTATAACACAGGACATATCCACCAACTTTCGATAACAGACTTTAAAGAATTAATTGAGACAACCGGAGGTCTCGAAATCGAAAAATTTTCAACCGTTTTCCAAAACAACAGCGTGAAAGATACTCTTACCGGGATGTTTCCCAATCTTTTTTGTCTGTTACCCGTATTCCTGCTGAGAAAAAAATGAGCATTATTGACAGAATTTTATCGCTCCCCGAATTAGTTGAACAACCCCCTGTTTTGGTGGATATTGGCGCATCAGGCAGTATTCACAAAGAGTGGAAAGCATTTGCAAAATATGCAATTTGTCTGGCTTTTGATGCAGATGAACGCGAGTTTGGCTATATCTCTGATGAGTCAAAAGGGTTCAGAAAACTGCTGGTTTACAACTCCCTCGTTTCTGCAAAAGAGGGTGAAAACACCGATTTTTACCTTACCACATCACCATATTGTTCAAGCACTCTTGAACCCGATGGAAAAGCACTTGAGGATTGGGCGTTTGCTTCTAAATTTGAAGTTACCAAAAAAGTGTTGGTTAAAAACACAACCCTTACCAGGGTTCTCGCTGATGTGGGGATTAAAAAAATTGACTGGTTAAAAACCGACACACAAGGGATTGATCTTAGTATTTTCTCTTCTCTTCCCCTTGAGATTCAAAAAACCGCTCTTGTTGTTGAACTTGAACCCGGAATTATTGATTCTTATAAGGGTGAGGATAAAATGTATAAAGTGTTTGAGTATTTTGAAGCACTACCTTTCTGGCTTGGTGCCATGACGGTGAAAGGCTCACAACGACTCAGAGAGAATGATGTTGAAGGGCTTCACCTCTCCGATCGACTAAAAAAATTCATCTACTATAGTCATAAACCTTCACCCGGATGGGCAGAACTTAAATATTTTAATGACTTTAGCGGGGATTTATCCCTGCGGGATCACTTACTCGGCTGGGTCTTTGCAACTTTGGAAAGACAATTTGGTTATGCCTTAACCATTGCCCATCATGGCAGAGAAAGATATGCCACACCGGTTTTTAATGAAATGGTGAAATATTCCGAAAGAGGGCTAAAAGTCAGTTTGCTTAAATTAAAATTTGTACCGGCTATTAAAGAAAAATTTTCAAAACTGTTTAACCAATGACCTATAACTTTTGTACGCTTTTTGACTCAAATTATCTCACCCGCGGGCTCGCTCTGCACGAGTCGATGGTGAAATATATCCCCGATTTCAGGCTCTTTATCTTCGCTTTTGACGACAGATCACTTAAGATTCTTAGGGACTTGAACCTTAAAAACACCGAGGTTATCAGTCTGAAGGAATTTGAGGATAAAGAGTTGCTCGCTGTTAAACCGGACCGTTCAATAGCTGAATATTGCTGGACAAGCACATCCTCAACTATCCTTTATGTTTTGGATAAATTTAAGGTTGACAACTGCACTTATATTGATGCCGATATCTGTTTTTATTCGTCACCCGAACCAATTTTCCGTGAAATGGGTGATAAATCGATACTCCTGACTGAACACCGGTATTCTCAACAATATAACAAAGAGGTGAAAAGCGGCAGATATTGCGTCCAGTTCGTAACTTTCAAAAACAATAAACAAGGAAGAAATGCACTAACATGGTGGCGGGATCGTTGTTTAGAGTGGTGTTACGACAGATATGAGGATGGTAAATTTGGAGATCAACTCTATCTCGATGATTGGACTGAACGATTTGAAGGGGTGCATGTTATGCAAAACCACGGAGGTGGACTTGCTGCCTGGAATGTTCAACAATATGAGTTTAATAAAAAGAATTCCAAAATAACAGGAAAAGAAATTTCCTCAAAAACAGATTTTGATGTTATTTTTTACCATTACCATTATCTCCGTTTTTTTCAAGGCGGGAAAATTGAGCTTGGCAGACGAATTTTATCAGAAAGTGTTTTAAATATCTTCTACAAGCCTTATATTAAGAGACTAAATGAAATAAAAACTGAAATTTCCTCTAAGTATCCCGGATTTGACCCCAATGGTGCCAGAGTTAATAAATTCCAGTTGAAAACACCCGTTATTTACCTATTCAGAAAGTTAACAGGTGTTTATAATGTGTTTGACGAAAAAACATTTTTGAGGAATTAATGGCGTATTTGATCGACCTGCAGACTAAAAGCGACGAAAGAGGCAGCCTGACTGTTATAGAAAAAGTTCTCCCTTTTGATATTAAAAGGGTTTATTACATCTATAATAATGCGGATAATTTGCCCAGAGCAAAACATCGTCACAAAAAAACCATTCAAGCAACAATCTGTCTGAAAGGGTCTGTTGAAGTATATAACAACAACGGTTCAACAAGAGAGAATTTTTTACTCGATGATCCCTCAAAATGTCTGATACTTGAACCGCAGGACTGGCATATCATGCACAACTTCAGCGAGGATGCCATTTTATTGGTGCTCGCCTCTTCTAATTATGACACCGAAGATTATATCCACGAGGAATACAAGTGATCGAATACGAAAATCTGGGAAAACTGAACCAACCATTTTTTGAAGAATATCAAAAATCGTTTGCGAAAACCCTGAATTCAGGCTGGTATATCCTGGGGAATAATGTCAAAAACTTTGAAGAAGAATTTGCTGATTATCATAGATCTGCATATTGTCTTGGAGTGGCTTCAGGACTTGATGCCCTGCTTCTGGCTCTGAAAGCTTACAATTTCCCTCCCAATTCTGAAGTTATTGTTCCCTCAAACACATATATAGCAACCATTTTGGCAATTATTCATGCAGGGCTAAAGCCTGTTTTGGTTGAACCCGATATCAGAACCTATAACATCGATACCCGTTTGATTGAAGAAAAGATTACTAACAGAACGGTAGCGATTATGGTTGTTCATCTATACGGAAAACCATGCGAGATGGGGTATGTCAGCAGGATTGTCAAAAAATTTGACTTAAAACTTATCGAGGATGCTGCCCAAAGTCATGGTGCAAAATGGCGAGATAAACTTACCGGTACATTTGGAGATTTTGGAGCATTCAGTTTTTATCCAACCAAAAATCTTGGTGCACTCGGTGATGCAGGTGCCCTTATTATGCAAAATGAAGACCTCTTCAAAAAAATTAAGCGACTAAGAAACTACGGCTCTGATATAAAATATTACAACGAAGTTGTTGGTTTTAATTCCCGACTTGATGAAGTTCAGGCAGGATTTCTCTCTGTGAAACTTCGCAAACTTGATGAAATTAATGAACACAAAAGAGCCCTTGCCGAAATCTACTTTAAAGGGTTAAAAAGCGACTTCATTAAACCTTTTAGATCAGACGATCATTATGATGTGTTCCACATTTTTAATATCCGACATAAAAAACGGGATCAACTTAGAGAATTTATGCTAAAAAATGGAGTAAAAACCGACATTCACTACCCTGTTGCACCACATAAACAAAAAGCAATGGCCGGAATAATTGAAGGCGACTACCCGATCTCTGAGGAGATACATAAAACCACTCTCAGCCTCCCGATATCTTATTACCACACAAAAGATGATATTTATCAGGTTGTTGAAGTAATGAACAAGTTCTAAAAATGAATGACGAAAAAATTGACCATCTCTTTTTTTACAACAAATGGTTAAAAGCCGTTTATCGGTTTGGGAATATTCCCGTCTCGATGATCCTTGCTCTTTATATTATCCCGTTCTTTTTAAGGCCTTCAGATAGATTGGTGGATATTCTTTTTTTCTCCTCTGTGGTTGTAATCTTGATTATTCTAAATTCGTTTTTCTTTAAGATTTGGAAGATTGTACCATTTAAGATTCACGCTGTGGATGACCGGCTTGTTTGTTCCGACTATTTTTTATCCTCAAAAACCATTGAACTTCTATATTCCGATATCGAGAACTTAAAGGGAGGAACATTTTCAGGTAAATTTAACGGGATAATGATAGCCGAAAGTTCAAAAGATGGAGTTCAAGTCGGCTTTTTTGCCCGGCTTTCCAACGCCCGCCTCCTCGAGGCAATTCTCATAAACAGAGCCCCACAGCCTGTTTATGAAAAAGTTACTGCTCTTTTAAATGAAAGAAGACAGGAACTGACAAAGAAATAATTTAATCCGATTGAGGTTTTACTATGAAAAAAGTAGCGTCATTCTTAGTCCTCCCCATCCTGATTTTTGCAGGTTTGTTTTTCTCAGGATGTGATACAGTAAAAGTTGAAGAAACAATCTATCTCGGTGATGTAGATGTTCAGGCACCAATAAACACTCCACCAATCCGTACAATTCACCGATCAGAGTTACCCTACGGTATCAAAATCTCACCCAAATTTACCATAAATAACAATAAAAACATCAGTACCTCAACTTCGAGCAGTTTTTATAAAAGTCTTAAACCGGGTGATTCTCTCCGTCCATTTTTCAGAGAAAATAACCTCGAATGGTCGTTCCCTGATATGGTTGCCGGACTTGATATCGAATTTCCCGTCACTAAAAGTTTTTTCTTCACGGGTGGCTTTCACTTTTCAAATATTAATAATCAAAGTGCGATTGGTGGTGCATTTGGTTTGGGTTTTGGTAATTTAAGCACAGTATCTGCATTCAGAATTGACGCAGGTGTTCTTGTACAAAAACACCTTTACACAGCTCAAACTGTAGTAAAAAGGGTTGAAACCTATAATGATGGTTCTAAAAAAGAGTTTATCTCCGTTTATCAGGATAACTCTACGACCACAAATTTTAATCCTTATGTTACCCTTACATACAACTCCGCTTATGAATCCCCTGTAAATTTTTACATTTCAGGGGGCTATTTTGCACAGAATCTTTTAGGATTTGTTCCTTCAAACTATAAAGGTGATAATCCTTTTTTGATCCCTTTTCACAGTTTTGGGGTGGAATACATCAGAACTGATAAACGAAATGATGTGAGTATCGGGTTTTATATGCTAAGTCCCGGTATCATTTATAAGTTAGCTGAAAATGCAAATGCATTGGTGGGAGTAAAACTGTTAAAAGCCGTTTCGGGCGATACAAACGCCGATGAGTGGATGTTGATGCCCTCAGTTCAGCTTGATTTTGCCTTTTGAGAGATTTAACAATCATGTTTTTGCCCATTCTATCCATACGCTACTCCTGACGAGGTTAAGGCAATATAAAAAAAAGAGGCTGCCCGATTAGAACAGCCTCTCTTTATTTAATAAAGGACTTTTACAACTACCTTTTTCACATCTTTTCGTTCATCCCCCGTCATTATGCCGGGTTTGTGCCCATCCTGTGGAAAAAGTACCATAAAATAACCGGCTGGTAATCTGATCAACTGCCCGTCACCATTGTAGAATACAATGTCGTTTTCATAATTGAAATCAGTTTTGGGTGAAAGATTTTCCAATCCGGTAACCCCCATGAACTCCTCACCGGAAGCTACAAACTGAATATCAAGATATTTTTTGTGTGACTCAAATGCACCGTCATTGTAAGGTTTTGTTTTGTAAGAACTTACAAGTGCAAACACATTATCGCCATCAATGTCATATCTTCCATCTGCAGTTTCAAGTGTAAAATCATTAACGAGGTAGTTAAACCCCTTTTGTAGATTTTTACTCAGAGATTCATAGGTTTTATAGTTTTCAAGTTTATCGAATATCATTTAAAGTCCCTATTTAACTCCCAGTCCTTCCAACTGAGGCTCAACTTCATTTTTGTCGCCTACAATAACAAGTGTAAACTTGTCAAGCGGCAAATATTTTTTCACCAAAGCAGATACTTCAGCAGGTTTTGTGTCATAAATCTTTTTCACATAAGTTTTGATATACTCATCTGAAAGACCATGAAAATTAATAAACCCGATCTGCCCGATTACACCGGGACGGCTCGAGTTTCTTAGAACAAAAATACCGGCTTCGTAATTTTTGATTCCGTCAAGTTCTTCATCCGAGGGCACTTCATTGGCGAGGCGGTTGATCTCGAACTGAATTTCCTTCAAGGCTGCTCCTGTTACGCTGCTGGTAACATCAGCTTCCTCATACCAGAAACCTGAACGGTAACGGGTCATAACACCACTTCCGGGCGAGTAAGTGTATCCCTTATTCTCACGGATGTTTGAAGTGATGCGGGAACCAAAAGAACCACCAAGCAGTGAATTCATAATCATAAATGATACATAATCGGGTGCCGTAGGATCAACAACCGGAGTACCATAAACAATCTTCGACTGTTTTGAACCGGGTCTGTCAACAAGAGCAAATTTCTTTGATTTATCAAGTTTTGCAGGATTAAGATAAACATCTGCTCCCTCTTTCCATGAACCAAAAACCTCTTCAACACTTTTTATAACAGCTTTTTCATCAAAAACACCTGATACATAAAGATGAGACCTTTTTGCACCAAAGTTTGATTCAAAAAACTTCTTTGCCATATCCACAGTATAACCCTTTAAGGCGTCCATGGTTGGTTCGGTTACTCCATAAGGATGGTTTCCGTAAACCTGTTTGTAGAGTTCTTTGTCTGCCATTGCATCAGGTGAATTCTGCGCCACTGAGAGATTTGTCAAATAATTGCCTTTAATTCTCTCAAAATCCTTCTCATTAAATGAAGGAGACAACAGAACTTCACCCAACAGTTTGATGAGGTCGGGGGTAAATTCAGAAAGGACATCAGCTCCAAGTTGAGTCTGGTCAGTACCTGCACTTGCAAAAAGACCACCTCCATAAGAAGCTGCTTCTTCCGCTACTGCCTGGGCTGATTTATTTTTTGTACCTTCAAGCAACATGTCGGCTGCGAGGTCAGATATCCAAATCTGATCAGGTTGTTCATTTAAACTTCCAGACCTGACGATAATTCTTACCGATGCTTTTGGTGTTGTTCCATAAGGAATCAAGGTAAGTTTCATTCCGTTTTTAAGTGTAACTGTTTTGTAAGCAGGAACCTTAAAGTCTTTCGGAGTGCCACCAACCGGTGGTTGTTCCTTCTGTGCATAAAGTGAGGCTGCGAGTACAAAAACTGTAAGGGTCACTGATAAAATTCTTTTAAACATTGTGTAATCTCCTTATTTTGCAGCTTTTGCATCAAGTTTAATAATAGTCCGGTTACCACTTCTCAGATACTCTTTGGCAGTTTTCTGGATAAGCTCCGGCGTTACTTTCTTGAAAGATTCCTCGAGAGTGTTTACCACCCCCGGATTGTCGTTGAATAGCGCATAACAAGCGAGGAGATCAGCGAGTCCAAATCCAAATGTCTCCTCAACAACATCGTAAAGATTGGAACGCATTTTCACGAGGGCACGGTCGATCTCAGCTTTTGATAACGGTTTTTCAGCAAGACCATTTAGCACTTCGTCCACTGATGCAATTATCTCTTCAGGGGAAACATTGTCTTCATGAAGGAGATAAAAATCCCATAACATCGGTCCATTATAGTTAAACATGTTCCCAAGTCCGGAATTAATTCCTCCGTAAACACCTGAATAATATCCTTTTTCGGCGATCAGTTTCTGGTAAAGTTTACTGTCCTGTCCTTGAAGGGCAACCTGATCTATCACACCCATTGCAAAATATTCAGGGCTTCCAACAGCAGGCATTTTGTAGCCAAAAGCGATAGCCGGTTTATTTGCAAGTGAATCAACCTTTACGGTAATTCTCTCTTTTTCCTGTTTTGGTTCAGAGATGTCGGGAACCGGTTGCATCTTCCCGGCAGGAATTTTTCCAAAATATTTTTTAATAAAAGTTTTGGCATCTTCCTTTTCGAAATCACCGGTTACCACAAGTGCAGCATTGTTTGGGGTATAATATTTACTGAAAAAATCTTTAACATCGTCGAGAGTGGCAGCATCAAGATCTTTAAGATCACCGTAGAAATTGTGAGCATTATACCAGTTTTCGTTGGCAGCCTGGGGAAGATCGAGCCACGGAAAACCACCGTAAGGCTGGTTTAACACATTAACCTTCACTTCATTCGTAACCACACCCTGCTGATTTGTCAGGTTTTCCTGTGTGATGTCAAGTCCTGTCATCCTGTCTGCTTCAGCCCAAAGAATGGTCTCAAGTTTGTGGGAGGGCACAACTGCAAAATAGTTTGTGAAATCAAATCTTGTAGATCCGTTCAGGATACCACCGTTTGATTGAACAAGTTTTATAAACTCCATCTTGCCAAGATTTTTGGAACCTTGAAACATCATGTGTTCAAAAAGATGGGCAAATCCTGTCCTGTCTTTTGGTTCAATCCTGAAACCGATGTTATAATAAACAGCCACTGTTACTACAGGTGCGGTTTTGTTTTGTGAAAGGACCACCTTAAGTCCATTGTCCAATTTATAGTATTCGTAGTCAACTTTCAGTTGTGCAAAGACACTTCCGGTAACCACAAAAACGAACAGCATCAAAATCTTGATGGCTCTGTTCATTAAGACCTCCGATATTTTATAGAATATGTTTAACAAATTTAAAACTTAACTATCAATTTCCACTCCTTGAAATTTTATTTGACAAGCGGAAAATAGATTATTTGAGAGGTTTTATTTTTGGAATCCAATAATGGAGTAATCCAATAATGCAATAATGGAGAGATATTTATCGAATTCGGTTTGCTGTGCGGGTTCCATGTAAAACCTTGTCAGGAAAATTCCATAACTTTACAAGCAATAATGAATTTTGTCTAATATTTGTTTATCTTGCATTAAATTGATATTATTACTATGACCCTCAATAAATTTTTAAGCAATGAGCAAACTCAACGAATCGAACGCTGAATCACTTTTTAGAGCCGCAAGAAATGGTGACAAATATGCCTTTTCCAAGCTCATTCCAAATTTCTACAAAGATATCTACTCGATTATCTTCAAGATTATACCTTCCGAGATACCGGCACAAGACACACTTGTCGAAACTTTTGTGCTCGGGGCTGAAAATGTTCAGCATGTAAAAGAAGATAAAGATTTTTTTGAATGGCTTAGAAAAATTGCCACTGTTGTAGCCCTTTATAACCTTCGTGAAAAACCACTATACAATGGTGGTGAGCATGAAATACCCCCAAAATATCCTGGATTTTCAAAAATCGAAGAACTTTGGGCGTCGTTTACAGATCTCGAGAGAGTGGTAATAACTCTCTATCTCGAGCTCGATTATGATCCGGAAAAAATCGCCGGTTACATTACCGGCCAGACCAAAGAATCAATTCAACAACTTTTGAATGAAAAACTTGAACGACTCTGCTTTTTCACTGATTCCAAATCATTGGTTACCGGTGACAAATCTGATTTCTACTTTTTGATTGAGAATCATAATCTTGAAGATCAATCAAAAATCGATCAATTCAAAAATGAAAATCCTGAATCCGTTGATTTGTTCAACGATTTTTTCTACAGTTGTGATGCTATCTTTTCAGGGATTTCTGTTAAGGAAACTATAATTGACGACATCAGAGATGAGCTGATCAATGAAAGCAAAATCAATGAAAGAAATTACAGAAGACAGGAACAGCGAAACCAGGATCTCAACAGAATAGCTGCTGAAACAGCACGGCAGACTTCGACCTCAATAGCATCAAAAACTGCAGGAAAAGCAAAAAAAATTGCCTATAGAACGGGAACTCTCGATTCGCGCAAGTTGATCATTTCCGTTTTCTCTCTGATGGTTATTGCTGCAGCTGTTTATGGTTATATTGAATATTCCAAATTTAATACTCCCTGGACGATTACTGCTCTAAAGGGTGATGCTTCTGTTAATGGCACAAGCTTAACAGAAATTAACGAAGGTGATGTGGCTTCGGTTGACGAGGGTTCTACTGCTGATGTTACCATCCCCGGTCAGGGTACAATTAGATTGTATCCAAAAAGCTCACTCACCCTTCGTAACGGCCATAAAGAAGACAATCGCTTCGATTTTAACGGTTCCCGCTTTGACTTAAGGACCATGATTGATACTTCCAACTTTGTAGAATTTGCAGACAAACCCCCTTTCAAGATAAAAGTGGATAACTTTACAATTTCCACAGAAGTTGCCGTACTTCGATATTTTAATGTTTCCAAAACTTTAATCCTTGATTTCGGTTGGGTGGAAGTAAAAACGAATAATGAGACGATTCCACTTTCCACAGGACATTCGGTGGATCTTACCCCAACCAATCTCCTTTACATCCCGGTAAATTCTGCCTCCGATTCTTCACAGAAAAGCCGCCTTGCTATCATGAATCGTGAGGGACTAAAGGACGATATTTTTGCAGCTTTTATTGTTAACTCCACTGAAACCGAAGCACTCGCCATGGTCTATCTTGTAAAAAGATCTTCGGGCGTTTTAAGGGAGAAATTGGTTCTGAAAATGGAAGAACTTTTCCCCGCAATTGAACCTGAGATAAGAGATGGTTTGTTAAAGCTTGACCAGGATGCTTTTATATATGTCCTGGGATTTTTAAAATGGAATTTACTTTTTTAATGGAGATTTAAGATGGGCCAACAACAGCTATTATTGATTGTCCTCGGTGTGATAATCATGGGACTCGCGGTGATTGTCGGGATCAACCTCTGGAATTATTATACTTTTAATTCAACTCTTGATCAGATTAGAGTTAAAACCGATTACCTTCTGAATGATGCATACAACTATTTCCTCACCCCTGCTCAAAGAGGTGGTGGTGGCAACAAAACTTTTGCAAACTGGTCACCACCTAAAACCATACTCGTTGATAAATTTTTTATCCAGAGTTACAACAAAAACAAAACAAAAGGAAACAGGAACCGTGCGCAATTCTATATCACAACAACACTAAAAGATTCAAAAAACGCAAATATCCCAATCCAGGGCGACATTTCAAAAGCCGGTGTAAGAACCCGAACCTGGTATGACAGCGGTACAAAAAAATGGTATAAGTTCTAAAATCTATTTAATAAGATTATAATATTTTCTTGTAAGGTCTTCATAATCTTTCGTGAAACCACCCTGAAGTGCCTTATTTATGTTGTCTGAGTAGTTTCTCTCTTTTTTACCGGAGTCTGTATTAAAAGCTCCGGGAGAATTTTTCTTGCTGTTTGTTCCCGTGAACGATTCCCGGTCCTTTTCAAAATCCCGTTCATTTATGGATTTTGTTGCATCAAGCAGTTTTGAAAGAATTTTATCCTGCTTTTTAACGAGGTCATCATTATATTTCCCGGTACGCATATCGGTGATAATTTCCTGCATCTCCTGAGAAAGCTTGTCAAGATTTGCCGGAATACTTTTGCTCTTACCGGCAGCTTTTGCCTCTTTATTTATCTGATCAAGTGATTTTTTAATAGTTTCCTGTTGTTGCTGAAGCCTTTGCATCTGCCCCATCTGTTCCTGCGACATCTTGCCATTATTACCTTTCATCATCTCTTGAACCTGCTGATTAAGCGACATCTGCTGACCCGCCATCTGACCCATCTGTTGCATCATCGACATCATGCCTCCCTGCCCGCCATTGCCCTGTTGCATCATCTGCGCCATGGCGTCTTGCATCATTCCGGCGGCCTTATTAAGAGAAGCCATCGCCTGATCCTGATTACCGGCTGCCTGTTTATTATTACGGTTCTGCATATTTTCAAGTGACTTGTTCATCTCTCTTCTGGCATCACCGAGAGATTTTGCCATTTCAGGGCTGACAGCAAAGGTTTTCTGAGAGAGATCACTTAACCTGCTCAACATCTTCTCCAGATTCCTCTGTATCTTGTCCTGCTCACGCATTTCCTGGCTTAAAAGCGCGGAAGGGCTGCTGCTTTGCGTTTTTTTCTTAAGATTTTCCTGTTGTTTCGAAAGATCAACAATATCGCTGATGATTTTCATCATGTCAGCCATTGTCTGCATCTGATTGGATTGGTTAATCGAGTTTTGCAGCTCTTCCAAACCCTCTTTCATCTCTTTCATATTCTTGGACATCTGCTGCTGGTTTTGCATCGCCTGCTGCTTTTGTCCTTTTTTCATATTCTTTTTGGCTTCTTCCGAAAGTTCTTCATTTTTCTGTTTTTCAAGTTCATTTTGAAGTTTTTCCGCCTGCTCATTAGGCATGTCCTTCATATCTTTCATCTTGTCACGCAAATCCTGCATCTCTTTTTCAAGATCTTTCATCTGATCTTTCACTTCATCCTGTTTTTTCGCAAGGTCTTCCATCCCTTTGGGATCGGCATTTTGAGTCTCTTTTTGTAATTTCTCTAATTGATCATTAAGTTGTTCAACTCTCTTTACCAATTCATCAATTTTCTGTTCAATCTGAACTCTTTTCAGAAGATTCAAAGTTCTTTCGATGCTCTTTTTAAAAGCTTCTTCGTCCATTTTCATGTTTTCAAGGTTCTGCTGGGCATCTTTTCGGTTTAAATTCTCAAGATTCTTCGCCATTTTCTCCATAAGCTTTTTCATCTCATCAGTTGAAATATCCTGAAGCATTTTCTGGAGTTCCTGATATTTTTCCATGGTCTGTGGCGAAAGAAGGTTATTTTCCTTCATATTTTCTTGTGCATCTTCCATCTTCTGTGAAAGTTGTTCCGCTTTTTCCTGCAGCTTCTCAAACTTGTCGAGCATCTTTTCAAGTTTTTCCTTTTCCTCGAAACTCAACTCTTTTTTATCACTTTTTAATTCTTTACTTACCTTTTCAAGGTCTTTTTGAAGTTCATCAGCTTCTTTTAAGACTTCAGCCAATTCTTTTTGTATTTCATCTTGTTTTTGTTCACCGGTGGCAAATAACTCATCGAGGGTTGGCACCCTGACTATGTATTCCCTGGATTTTGCAGATTTTGGACCTGATACCTGATCATTGTCAAATACTTCGATATAATAGGTAACTTCATCACCCGGCGAAAGAAAAAGTTGAGCAAGACTCCAGTTATAGGAAGTCTGTGTCTCTTTTACACTTTTGTTAAAAGGAACAGGAACAGCACTAAATTTTGCCTGAACGGTTTTTGTGTCTTTACTTTTCGAAATTCTATAGTTAAGATTTAACCCGCTGAAGCCAAAATCATCCGATATCATCAAAGAAATATCCTGCCTCTGGCTGCGTGGGAGGGCAGTGTTTGAATCAGGACTTAAAACCACAATTTCAGGTGAAGCATCATAAGAAGCTCTGATAGTGTATTTAACAGGAGAGATGTTTGAATAACCTTTTGTATCGGAAATTTTGATGACATATTCGTTGTCACCCATAATTCTGAACGATCCCGAGGCAGATGTTCCATCCACAGTAAGCGGAATATTTATTCCTTCCATAAATTCGATGGAAGCTGAAGAAAGTTCTTTGTTTGATTCCAGGGAGAGTGAAATTACAGTTCCTTTAATTCCGGAAACATTCCCGTTATCGGTTTGTTCAGTTGGTCTTTCACCTGTATAAGCCGGTGGAGTTATCTGGAGTTTAAATGCCCTTATAAGGGGTTTATCGGTAACAGTTATTTTATAAGTTATGCTTTTTGAGTCTTCAATTGCTGCGTAATATTCTGTTGAATATTTAACTGACGGAAGGATGAAGGAAAATGATCCATCCTTTCCTGCCTTAATTATCTCTTTTATAAAAGCCGGTTGCGAATCATCTTTGTGATAAAGTTCAAGCGATTTCGTTGCCGGACCGGAAACGACAACAGTCACAGTGACACTGTCCCCTTTTGCAACTTCTATATCACCGGGTTTTATATTAAATGAATACTTCTGGGGAGGTACAAATTGTTTGTTATGATCGATTATTCTTAAACCAGCATCCTTCATTCCCGAGCTGAAAGTGAAGGAACCACCACTAAGAATGAATGACATGAGAGTAAAAATCAACAGTTTTTTCGCTTTTTTGAACGAAACTGCACTGCCAAATTCAAGTTCTTTAATTCTGTCATATATGTCATCAAATGCGGCTGCAACAAGTTTCTCCGAAAATCCTCTTCTGTCAGAAACCTTAACAAGTTGCATAACATTCATCAAATCATCTTTTACCTGGGGAAAATAACTGCCGGCTTCAAGAGCTGACCTTACAGGATTTGCGGCTACAATAAAATATCGCCTGTAAAGTGGAGTGAGAATAAAATGGATAATAGAACCACCCGTGATGCCAAGCCATGTATAATAAAAAACGGAACGAACGCCGGGAGAGAAAAAGAAGAGGTATTCGAGAAATGCAAAAAATGTAAACAAAAGCATAGAGGTAATAGCCACAATCTGACCACCCCATGCAAGTTCAGCCAGAAGCCGCTTGTTCTCAAACCTGGCAAGTTTCTTTAAAATTTCGTCATATCTAACAGTGGTATTCAAAAAAAATCATTCCTGTTGTTGTGTGCGTATAAAACTCTTTAATTACCATAAATATTCTTACGCAGGTTATACTCTTCTATTTATTTTATTGTTTCAGGGGATCCGCAGACTATCCTCCTTTTAAAACGAACCTGTTTGCACTTCCCCGGCTCTCTCATAATTCACGATTATAACACCACTCGGAGAAAATTTACAATCTGTCATTTTAAATGCCGCCGGAATTGTACCTTCAGAGAAGAGACGCTTTCCGGTGCCCAGTGTAACCGGAAAAATTTTGAGCCACATCTCATCAACCAGATCATGTCTAAAAAGAGTCTGGCAAAGATTACCGCTTCCCCATACTTTTAAATCATTTCCATCTTCAGATTTTAACTTTTGTAATTTTTCAACTACATTCTCATTCAATAAAACAGTGTTTTCCCAACCGGGTGCAAAATCTTCATGCGAAACAACATATTTTCTTGCTTCATTCACTCCGGGCCACCCCTCCCCATGCTCCGGCCAATAGGAAGCAAAAATATCGTAAGTTTTTCTCCCCAGGAGTAAATCAGACGGCACTTTTGTCTGCTCATCCATTACAGTTCCGGAAAATTCATCAAAGTATGGGAAGGTCCAACCACCATATTTGAATCCGCCTGAAGTATCTTCTTCCGGCCCACCGGGTCCCTGCAAAACTCCATCGAGTGAGATGAATTCTATTACAATCATTTTTCGCATCGATTTATTCCAAATTTATTAAAAGATTAAAAGTTTGTGAGATTCTGAAATTTTATTATCCCAATATAATAATTATTCCTCCCCGTTTGTATTAAGGTTCTTTCTTTTGGTACCTCTTTCTTTAACCATCAGTCCAATACAATCAGATCAGTCCAGGAGCTTCTTTTATCTCTTACTATTTTCCGATTTTTTCGGACAGATCCATAGCAGAATTGCGTTTAAATCTGAACATTTCCATCAGGTTCGTAATCCTTAATTTGATCTAACAAATTTATCGACTTCATCAAGGGTGACCATTCGTTTCCCGCAAAAATGAGATTAAACCACTTTTTGTTCCTGTTTTCATACTTAATATTAATGAAGAACCAGATTGAAAGAATTATAGCGGCAACTGTAACAGATGCAGTAACCCCCAACTGTAAAACATTCCAATCACTTAGCATCGATTCATTCCACCAAAAAGTTGTCCATACTGGAATCTGTAAAAACATAATCCGCGTAACCCGGAGAGTGGAAACCTTAAGTTGAGCAAGTTTTTTCTGAGTTTGAAGAATTGGATCGGTATTTTCAACCTGATATATTAATGATAATTGAAAAATATAAATGCCCAATGCAATTGCAGTCAAAACGACTTGTATAGTAGCCGAATATAGAAAAAACTTATTCGCCTCTTGATATGTATTTGCAAAAACACCTCCCAGGTATCCCGCCCCAATAACGACCCATAAAAAGCCGATAAATATGGTAAATAATTTTAACGGTTTCATCGAGCCAATGATACCGTGGACTTTAACGCGGGTCAGATCATTTTCGAGTTTAATATTCAATGCCAAATTCTCTTCCAACTTCTTATTGGTTGTTTGCCAAAGTTTTTTTAATTCTAATTCGTTCATATTTCAATCTCAGGTTAGGTGTGAAAATCTTGATTTTAGTTTTTCTTTTATTCGACCAATTTTGGTTCCAACATTGCTTACTGACATTCCAAGAATCCCGGCAATTTCAGTATGACTTTTATCTTCAAGATAGAGTATCATCAAAGCTTTGTCAATCTCTTTTAATTCACTGATAAACTGTTCCAACAACAGAAGTTGATCCTCATTTTCCGATTTATCTTCCAATGCTATCTGTGCTGTTTTTTCAGTTAAGGGGGTGTATCTTTGTTCGCGTTTTGAACTTTTTCGAAAATATGATATCGCAACATTCAGTGAAATTCTATACAACCAAGTGGATATTTTATACTGATCGTTGTATTTGTGAAGAGATTGCCAAATCTGAATCATCATTTCCTGAAGAAGGTCTTGCCGGTCTTCCTCATCCCGACAGTATAAACGGGCAACTTTGAACAAGATACCTTTATGCTGGTTGATGATTTCCTGAAAAAAATTCTTTTGCTCTTCTTTCTCCATCATAAAATTTGAATTCCGGATTTTAATAAAAGTAAAAGATTGTCTAAACAATTATTCGCAGACCGTTGCAAAAAATCACAAACTTTGGGCATATTTTTTTTGCAGCTAAATACTAACTGCTTTTTTTTAGGTAAGTTTTTGATTAATTAAGCCGATGCCCTGACAACAGCGTAAGTGATGTTCAATGATAGGTTGCCGGTTTGGCGTTTAATACCGGCAATGGGGCAGTGGCCTATGGTAAGATGTTTTCCTATTGTGTAAGTGCAAATAAAACTATGTTTGTTCCAAATTGTAATGCTTCAATTCTTTTCGTTTCGGGGTCGTTGTGAACCTCAGGGTCTGCCCATCCGTCGCTTGGATTACTTTCATAAGTGTAATATAACGCCATTCGCCCTTTAAGATATAACCCAAATCCCTGCGCCGGTTTTTCATCGTGTTTATGAGTTTTTGGCGGTCCATCAGGAAAAAGATATTTCACTTTGTATATTTTGTGGCTATACGGAAGTTCTTTTAACTCATCTCCCGGGAAAACTTTTTTAATTTCCCTTCTGAAACCTTTGTCAAAACCATAATCATCGTCCACATATAAAAAGCCACCGTTCTCTAAATAAAGTTTCAGATTTAGAATCTCTTTGTCAGTAAGAGCAATGTTTCCATGCCCCGTCATAAACAAAAAGGGATAACTAAAAATCTCATCCGTTGCGAGATCAACAAATCTGTATTCGGGCACCACTTTCAAATTGGTATTCGCTTTCAGAAATTTTAACAGATTTATATCTGCCGACTGATCGTTGTACCAGTCGCTTCCACCGGAATATTTAACCCTTGCCATCCTGAAATCACCCGGCTGGGCAAAATTCGAAATGACAAATAACATCGAAAAACAGGCAAATAAGATTGATTTCACTAAGATTATACTTCTTTAAAAGGTTTTTGTTTCAATTAATAATCTTTCAATTAAAATATTTTAGACTCTAATCTTTGAAAATAGTTTTAACAATTTACGGAATTAAGAGCTTTTTGTTGGGGCAAAAGGAAGTCGATTTGTCTATTTGAGCAACATCTGCTATATTTCGTTAACTAACGAAATGATTTATGGAAGATAAGACAAAATTCTTTAAAATTCTCTCAGATCCTAACCGGCTTCGGATTCTCAAAATGCTGCAGATTAAACCGCTGTGCGTTTGTGAGATAACCGATGTCCTTGCGCTTGCTCCCTCTACAGTCTCACAACACCTGAAAATATTAAAGGAGTATGGCTTCATAATAGAAGAAAAAGATGGTAAATGGGTAAATTACGAAATTCACCCCAATCCCACCGATAAAAGAATCTCAGCACTTCTCTCTTCTCTTGATTTTTGGATAGCTGATGAAGTTGCAATTCAGAACGATAAAGAAAAAGTTCAACAGGCTGACAGAATTTCATTGTGTGCTAAATAATTTTTTATCAAATATTTCGGTAATTAACGAAACGATATGAACATTTATCCAAAAATTGAACAGACACTTCTAACCGTCAAATCAGCCGGAGATAATATCCCTTCAGAGAGAATTGAACTTTTGAACAAATTTGCCGACTACATAGCAGATAAAAGAACCAACGGTCTCCCCGTAAATCTGATTTTCATCTGTACACACAACTCAAGACGGAGCCACCTCTCTCAAATCTGGGCTCAGTTTTTTGCCGGATTTTACGGATTACAAGAGGTTTATTGTTTCTCAGGCGGAACTGAAGCAACAGCCTTCAACCCAAGAGCGGTTAAATGCCTGAAGAAACAGGGATTTAAAATCACAGCCGGGGGTGGTGATGCCAATCCTGTTTATTCTGTCGCGTTTTCAGATGAATATCAACCCATAAAATGCTTTTCAAAAGTGTATGACCACCCTGAAAATCCCCAAAAAGATTTTGCTGCTGTGATGACCTGCTCCGATGCAGATGAAGCCTGTCCTTTTATCCCGGGAGCTGAGAAAAGATTTCCCGTTCGATATGAAGACCCCAAGAAGTTTGATAACACTCCTCTCGAAGAGGAAAAATATAATGAAAGATCGATCCAAATAGCATCTGAAATGGATTATCTCTTTTCAAAATCTGCTGCCATAATCGGCGGCAACTTATAAGGACCTACTAAAATGACAACAATTAAAGTATATGGAAGCGGTTGCGCAAACTGCAAAAAACTTGAACAACTCTGCTACGATGCGGCAACAGAAATGAATATCAATGCCAATATTGAAAAAGTGACTGATTTGATGGAAATCATGAAATCCGGAATTATGTCAACTCCCGGTTTGGAAATCAACGGGAAAATTGTTTCCGCTGGTAAACTGCCCACTAAAGAAACTCTAAAACACTGGATAACCGAGAACAGCAACTAAAAATGAATAAAAAACTTTTTGTAATTTCCACAGCTGTAATACTCTGGGGTTTGCTCTACTTTAACCTGACCCCAATTACCGATTTCATCGTTTACGATTTGATCGGGTTGGGAAAAGGGACACATCTTACCTCCTCCATCCATTTTTTTATCTATGAAGTGCCCAAAGTGCTCCTGTTACTTACGATTGTCGTTTTTGTTGTGGGCATTATCAGATCGTGGTTCTCCCCGGAGCGCACCCGAAAACTTCTCGGTGGTAAAAAACAATTCCTTGGGAATATAATGGCAAGTCTTTTGGGTGTGGTTACTCCGTTCTGCTCTTGTTCAGCTATTCCCCTCTTTTTGGGGTTTATCGAAAGTGGAGTCCCCCTCGGTGTCACTTTCTCATTTTTAATAGCCGCACCAATGGTTAATGAAGTGGCTGTTGTTCTCCTTTTTGGACTGTTTGGCTGGAAAACAGCTCTGATCTATGTGACAACCGGATTGTTCATCGCCATCTTTGCCGGTTTTATTATAGGAAAACTTGGTCTCGAAAAATATGTTGAGAGCTGGGTTTATCAAATAAAAACAAATTCCGGTGATGTTGAAGAAGAAAAAATCTCTTTCACCGAAAGAATTGATAAAGGTATCGAAGCCGTAAAGGAGATAGTGGCGAAGGTATGGGTTTATGTTGTAATCGGTATAGCAGTTGGAGCAGGGATACATGGCTATGTACCAGAAGACTTCATGGCTTCATTTATGGGAGAATCCGCCTGGTGGTCGGTCCCGCTTTCTGTCTTAATTGGGATTCCAATGTACTCAAACGCTGCAGGAATAATTCCAATTGTGCAGGCACTTCTCGAAAAAGGTGCATCACTCGGTACAGTTTTGGCTTTTATGATGTCGGTGATTGCGCTTTCTTTACCCGAGATGATAATCCTTAAAAAAGTACTAAAAATACAATTAATCCTCTCGTTTGTGGGTGTTGTAGGCACAGGAATAATGCTGACCGGATTTTTATTCAACTTAATTTTTTAACTAACAGGAACTTGTGATGAGCTCTCTGACAAAAAAACTATCATTCCTCGATCGTTTTTTAACCCTTTGGATATTCCTTGCGATGGGGATTGGGGTTGCCTCGGGATATTTATTCCCCTCTGTTGTTGATTTTTGGAATTCTTATCAGAGTGGAACAACTAATGTCCCAATCGCCATTGGTCTAATTCTGATGATGTATCCCCCGTTGGCAAAAGTTAAGTATGAAGAGCTCCCCGATGTTTTTAGAAATGTCAGGGTGTTGATCCTCTCTCTTGTTCAGAACTGGATAATTGGTCCTGTTTTGATGTTTTTGCTCGCCATCATATTCCTGCAAGGATATCCCCATTATATGGCAGGGCTAATTATGATAGGACTTGCAAGATGTATCGCAATGGTGATAGTTTGGAACGAACTTGCAAAAGGTGACACTGAGTATGCCGCAGGACTTGTTGCATTCAACTCCATTTTTCAAATTCTCTTTTTCTCCCTCTACGCATGGGTATTCTTAACTGTTCTTCCGGAATGGTTTGGATTACAGACATTTAAAGTGGATATCACAATTGGACAAATAGCAGAAAGCGTTCTGATATATCTCGGGATTCCATTTTTTGCAGGTATGATTACCCGGTTTGTTGGATTAAAAACATTTGGCAAAGAATGGTACGAAAAAAAGTTGATTCCAAAGATCAGTCCCATTACCCTGATTGCACTTCTATTTACAATTATGGTGATGTTTTCACTTAAAGGTGAAATCATTGTTAAAATCCCTCTTGATGTGGTTCGAATCGCTATTCCCCTCGTGATCTACTTTATCGTGATGTTTTTTATCTCATTTTATATGGGGAAAAAAGTTGGAGCAGATTATTCCAAAACAGCAACCCTTTCTTTTACAGCTGCCAGCAACAATTTTGAGCTTGCAATAGCGGTTGCAATAGCAGTCTTTGGTATTCATTCGGGTGAAGCATTTGCCGCGGTAATTGGACCATTAGTTGAGGTTCCCGTATTGATTGGTCTTGTAAATGTCTCTTTATGGCTCCAAAAGAAATATTTTGGTGAGGTGGAAGAAGGAACCGTAAAACCACCCGATGTGTGTCCGTGATTTTTTGTCAACAATAAAATTAAATATTGGAATTAAAAATGAAATACATGTTAAAATATTTTATCCTTTTGGCACTTCTTATGACTGTGTCATCTTATTCCCAAAAAGACAAACCCATCGTTACATTTGTAGAACTTGGATCTGTCAACTGTATCCCTTGCAAACAGATGCAGCCGATTATGAAATCAATTGAAGAGAAATATGGAAGTCAGATAAAAGTGATTTTTTATGATGTCTGGAAAGAGGATCAAAAAAAATATGCCAAACAATATGATATCAATCTGATTCCCACTCAAGTATTTTTGGATTCCAAAGGGAAAGAATTTTTCAGACATGAAGGATTTTACCCTGAAAAAGAGATTGACAAACTTCTTAAGAAAAAAGGTCTCAAGCCACTCAAGAAAAAGAAGTAGTTATGATTGAGACAATTTTCACCTGGCTTTCTGAAGCACTTTATGAAAACACAGGACTTGCACTTTTTGCTTCATTTGGCTGGGGTGTCCTAAGTATATTGCTGTCACCCTGCCATCTCTCAAGCATCCCTTTAATCATAGGATATATTTCTTCGAGAGGAAAACTTTCCGGAAAAAAAATCTTTCTGATATCACTTGTATTTTCAGTCGGTATTCTCATAACCATTGCATTAATCGGTTTGATTACGGCACTAATGGGAAGGTTATTGGGTGATGTTGGTCAATACGGAAACTATCTCGTGGCAGGTGTCTTTTTCATTGTTGGACTTTATCTCATGGATATCATTAAATTACCGTGGGATGCAATGACTCTTACCGGGACAAAAGCTACCGGATTGTGGGCAGCTCTTGTATTGGGTCTGTTATTTGGAGTTGGACTCGGTCCCTGCACTTTTGCATTCATGGCTCCAATTCTTGGGGTTGTCTTTTCAACCGCCGGAGAAAATCTACCCCTGTCAATTGGTTTACTCGCAGCTTTCAGTCTTGGACACATTGGTGTAATCGTGGCAGCCGGCAGCCTCACAACTGTTGTTCAGAAATATCTTAATTTTGCAGATGATTCAAAAACACTGCTCTGGATTAAACGAATCTGCGGTGTGCTTGTCATTTTTGGGGGAATTTACCTCATTCTGACTGTAAATTAATATTACCTCTTAAACCCCTGATATTCTTACAGAAGAAAGTAGTTTTGGGTCCATTGCCTGTTTTATTAAATTGAGAGTCATTCCTATCGAGTCTTTTAGGTGTCTTTTCTGTTGCATTTCCACAAGTGTTTAAGTTTGTTCAATTTTATTAATTAAGTTTAATCGAAATTGCTTAAATTGTACAATTTAGTTTTAGGATTACGAATAAGTTAAGATGCTGAAATCAATGGAATTTTTTGAGAATCGTGTATTGGAAGGTGATTGTTTGGAATTAATGCCCAAACTCCCCGATAAGTCTATTGATATGATTCTATGTGATCTACCCTATGGGACAACTCAGAATAAATGGGACTCGGTAATTGACCTGACAAAATTGTGGAAAGAGTATGAGCGGGTAATTAAAGACAATGGTTGTATTGCTTTAACCTCTCAAGGACTATTTACAGCGAAATTGATTTTAAGCAACGAAAAACTATTTAAGTACAAAATAGTTTGGATAAAATCGAAACCTACCAATTTTCTAAATGCCAAGAAACAGCCCCTTCGAAAACATGAGGATATATGCATTTTTTATAAATCCCAGCCTGTCTATAATCCTCAAATGGTTCAGGGCGATCCATACGACAAAGGGGTGCGCAAAGATCAATTTACCGGTAGTTATGGAGACTTTAAACCGAGGCATGTGAAAAGTAGCGGTGAGAGGTACCCGAATGATGTCGTTATTATGGATGAACAAAATTTAGAAGACTTTATCTACATCAAAACTGCTGAAGCTGAAGGAAAAGTATATCATCCCACACAAAAACCTGTTGAGTTAGGAAGATACCTAATTAGAACTTTTACTAATCCGGGAGACATTGTGTTGGATAATGCATGTGGAAGTGGCAGCTTTTTATTGTCTGCTATATTGGAAGGAAGAAAGTTTATTGGAATTGAAAAGAATGAGGATGTACTGCTTCATAAAATAACTCCGGTTGATTATATCAAAGTTTGTGGAGAAAGGATTGAGAGAGCGATTCAATATGTAGTAAATCAAAATTCTACGCTTTCACTTTTTAGGGAAAAAGGACATGGATACAGGAAAAAACCAAATAAAAATAAATGAAAGAACTTTTGCAGGACATATTATAGGATGGTTGCAGATTGCAATCAGAGAAGGGAAAACAGCTTTTCAAGATGCGACCAATGACTCCGGAGTAAAACTTGAAAGTGGGCGGACAAAATTTCCTGATATCCTATTGTTTTCTAATAAAATTTCCGGCATAGTTTTTAATGGCTGGGAGTTGAAATTTCCGGATACAAGAATAGATGATATTTCACTCCTGGAGAATGCTCTCGAGAAAGCCAAAAGGTTAAACTCTAACTCCTTTGTGACCTGGAACGGTCGAGATGCAGTTATCTGGGAGATCATTGATGGACAATATTCAATAAATCAACTTAAAAAACTAAAAATATACCCGTCAATTTTGTCTATTTCTTCACGCGAAGATATGGCAAACCCTAATCAGTACCTCAAAAATGAACCTGTCTTGCAGAATCGATTATTTGAAATTTTGCATGACCTGGAATCATTTATGTTTAGCGGAAAATTAAAACCGGCAATCAATATTTGTGACCATTTCATCTCTGCAATAATGGACTCCTCATCTCTTTTAATCCCCCAATTCGAAACTTCGATCAACGAACTTATTGGGTCTGATTTGGAATTCAGGAGAGAGTTTAACAAGTGGAAAATTCTTGAAAGAGGTACTATTAAAATACTTTCCTCTTCCTCGAGCAAAGTCGAAAATATTACTGAAGAGGAAATCCTTGCAAAGTTTGTTTTTTATAATCTGGTCTGCAAATTAGTATTTTATTACACCCTCTCTCATAACCTGTCCGGTAAATTAAATAGAATCGAAATAAATGATACAATAGAATTCAAAAGTAGATTATGGCAATATTTCGATGATGCGTCAGCAATAGACTATTCAGCCGTTTTCCGACCGTATTTTACTGATAAGATCGAATTTAACAACATAACTTCCGATATATTACTCAAGTTATTGAGAATATTTGATACTTTTGATTTCAGAGTTCTGCCTGTAGAAGTGATAGGAAGTATTTTGGAAGGGTTGATTCCTCCATCGGAAAAAAAGAAATTTGGGCAATATTTTACAAATCCAACCCTGGCTGATCTAGTAGCCTTTCCAGCTATCAATTCGAATAATGATTTAATTTTTGATCCAACTTGCGGAACTGGTACCTTTCTGGAATCTTTTTATCATATTTTGCAGTATCTTGGGGTCAGTGCTCACTCAAAACTATTACATCAAATATGGGGTAATGATATTTCACATTTCCCCGCCACATTATCTGTAATTAATTTATATAAACAAGATATCAGAGGAGTCGAGAATTTCCCTAGGGTATTACGGGGTGATTTATTTGATCTGCTGCCAGGATCTTCGATTTCGTTTCCGGATCCAATTAATTCAAATTCTTTGAAGAATGAAGTCATACCAACATTTGATGCGATCATAAGTAATTTCCCTTTTATTCAACAAGAAGATATTCCAAATGAATTGCTCTCGTCCAAATTTCAAACAGAGTTCAAGAGATCACAAAAAGCCTTTCATCGAAAAGGAAACTTTAGAATCAACGAAAGATCGGATTATTTTACTTATTGTATCTATAAATCAATTGGATTTTTAAAAGACGGCGGGCGTATTTCTGCAATCACCTCAAATGCATGGTTGGGCAAGGAATACGGTATTCAGTTTAAAGAATTCTTGCTGGATAATTTCCAAATCAAATATATCATTCGTTCAAATGCTGAACATTGGTTTCAGGATTCACAAGTTTCTTCTATTTTCATTTTGCTCGAATTTAGTAAGGGTGAGAAAACAACAAAATTTATTACAATTAATAAAAAGTTAGATGAACTATTCAACATCCTCCGAAATGGGACCAGGCTTAATTTAATTTCGAATTTCTATTCCGAGATTGATAATTATGATGAACCTGACTTGGAATGTTGGTTAAAAACTAAAGGAAATGATTCATTTTTTCAAAAGGAGGACAATTCTGTAAGTTTTGTGACAGTATCAAGAGACAAATTGGTTGAATCACTTAAGAATGGTGAAAACTGGGAATCATTCTTTTCTACTCCTCAAATGACTGATATATTTAAGTCAAAAATGGTTTTGGCTAATACCAAAATCTACCATGTTTTTAGGGGCGAAAGAACGGGTTGGAATCCTATGTTTATTATCAGTAGAGACGAGATTGATGTCTCTAAAATCGAACCGAAATACCTTCTTCCTTACCTTAAAAGTTCCTCCGAACTTAAACAATTAAAATCTGGCACAGAATTTTCGTATTATCTCTTTAGTTGTATTGATCCGATAAGTGAATTGCAGAATACAGGTGAAGGAGCCTTATCCTGGATCGAGAAATTTAGAAACGAGATGAATAAAAACGGGTTAAAAACAATAGAAGAGGCATCATCAACACATACTCCATTTTGGTATTCCTTATCCCCCAAAAAAGCTCAAATAGTAACAGCAATTAATCCGTACGAAAGACTTTTCTTCTCATTTATGGAAACACCATGCGCTATCGACCAGAGGCTAATCGGATTTAATGTAGTTGATGGTTACGATTCCATTTTTATAGCCGCCCTTTTAAATTCTGTGATAACACTTATTCAAATTGAGCGAAGAGGAACTTCCCGCCATCAAGGAGCCCTTGATCTTAATGCGAATTACTTCAAGAAATTTATGTTATTAAACCCTGATCTTCCTTCTGATCGTCAAAAAAAGAGGATAATCGAGAAATTTAAAATACTATGCCAACGGGAAGTTTTGACGATACAAGAAGAGTTTAAGATGAAGGATCGTCTTGCTTTTGAAAAGACGATATTTGAGGCTTATAATATTCCAATAGGATATATAAATCAACTTTACACTGAATTAACAGCTGCTGTGAAAGAAAGAGTAACACTTAAAACAAGATAAAACAATGGGGTGTAAAATCCAAACTTAATTACTAAAATCAACTATTTGTTGATTTATATTTTTTTTACTCGCAGTGGACTCTGATAATTTTTCCAAAATTGTTAATAAACTCTTGACTTTAATTTGAAAATTTAGTAAGTTCCTCTGTCAATTTAGGGGTACTTTCCCCTAAAAAGTTC
>CAZHCW010000023.1:0-54062 GCA_964531325.1 uncultured Ignavibacteriaceae bacterium
ACGGGATTCGAACCCGCGACATTCAGCTTGGGAAGCTGACACTCTACCAACTGAGTTACGCTCGCTTATGATTCCAAACTTACGAAAAAAAATGGAAATTATAAAGAAAAAGTTTTATTCAAGTGTCATTTTGTTCGACAGGGCATATTTTATCAGTGCTGAAAAACCGGTGACACCGAGTTTTTTGCAGATGTTTCCTCTATGGTTTTCGACAGTTTTGCTGCTGATGAACAGTTCGTTGGCAATTTCTTTGCTTGATTTGCCTTCACCTATGAGTCGCAAAATCTTCTTTTCAGATGGTGTAAGGATTTGGTAACTACCCGAAAGTAAATCACTACTGTTGTCTCTGATCACTTCTGAAACAGTGTTGCTGAGGTAAATTCCACCATCATAAACGATATTTATTGAGTCGATTATGTCATCAATGGCATTTTCTTTTAATACATAACCTCTCACTCCCAGTTTTAGTACTCTTTTTATCAGTGATTCTTCCTTAAACATTGTAAGTACGATGATTTTGGTTTTTTTGTTCTCATTCCGTAGTAATTCAGCGATTCGAAGTCCACCTGGTTCAGGCATTTGAATATCGAGAATGGCGATATCGGGTTCCAATTTCCGTATTAAATCAAGTGCTTCAACCCCATCTGAAGCCTGCCCGAGTACTTCTATGTTCTCCTCTTCTCTTAGAATAGAGACAAGTCCCTGAATAAGAAGGGGGTGATCATCAGCGAGGATAAGTCTGATTTTACTCATTATTATCTCCAAAAGGGATATAAATTTTTATGTTTGTTCCCTTACCGGGTTCAGTGGAAATTTTAAGTTTTCCGTTCAAGAGGTTTACTCTGTTGACGATATTTGCCAAACCAAATCCGTGTTGAACGGCGGGATTAATTGGATCGTACCCGACGCCATCATCATCGATCTCGAGGAGGTAAACTTTTTTTCTTCTTGAAAAAGTGATTGAGGCATTGTTTGCTTCGGAATGTTTTAGAATATTGTTTAGTGCTTCCTGCACAATTCTGTAAATTGTCAGTTCTTTTTCGATCGGGAAGATGTTCTCAACTACTTCAATATCGAGAATAAACTGGATATTGGTAGTTTTTGACGCTCGTGTAATCAATTCATTCAGAGTTTCAGACAGCCCAAGTCGTTCGAGGTGGACAGGAATCAGACTGTATGCAATATCTCTCGTATGGTCGAGTAAAGTGTCGAGGGATTTATCAATATCAGAGATAAATTGACCGGCAGCCTGTTCAATGTTTTTATCACGCAGCCCAAGTTTAACTTTATTTTTGATAAAAAGGAGATCCTGTCCAAAACTGTCGTGAAGTTCTCCGGCAATTCTTTTCCTCTCCTGTTCTTGTGACATAATCAAAAGTTCAGTAAAAGACCTTTGCGTGGCTGCGGCAAGCCTTATTTCCTCCTCCTCTTTAAGGGATGTAATATCCTGAACAGTTCCGGCAATATGAACAAGGTCGCCATTTTCGTCGGTGAGAGCAGAGTACTTTGATCGAATCCATTTTATTGCCGAATCACAAATGATTCTATATTCTCTATCGTGATATTCCCGTTTGTTTCTGCCCTGGTATAGATAAGTGCTTACAATTTGTCGGTCGTCAGGGTGGACCACAGCGAGAATGGAGTTACGAAAGTTGCTATTGAGTTCTTCTTTGGGAATTCCAAAAATTACCGGCATTTGGTCGGAGAAAGAGAATTTATCTTCATTTTTGTTCCACTGCCAGTTTGCAAGTTTTGCAATTTCCTGAGCGTTCCTCAGGTTTAATTCTTTTTGAGACATTTCTGCATGAAGGAGTTCAAGTTCTGTTTTTTGAGATGAAAGGGTTGTATTTCTGATATTCAGTTCGTTGATAACAGCATTAATTTTTTTTCGACTTGTAATAAAAATTACCAGGATAAATGTGGTTGATAGAGCAAGAAGGAAGAGAAGGAAAGTAATTATTCTTTCGTCATGCAAAGTATCAGAGAGTTCTGTTCTCTCGGTTTCCAGATTTTTAATTCTCGATTCGTTCAGTTCTATCTGAAATTTTGCTTTATATTCTGAAAAGAGGGAGTTATATTTTTCGTTATAGATGCTACCCATTACCAGAATTTGGAGGAATTGATACCTGGTTGCGGTTTTCCAATCGCCTGTGGCACGATGTAACTCAGCAAGATTATTAAGAGTATTTCTTAAAAGAATTATAAGGCGTTCATCCAGAGCAATTTTAAGTGTTCGTTTAAAAATATCATGAGCTTTTGCGAAATTTTTATTTTGGAGATCCTCGTAACCGATGTTGTTTAGATAGAGAGCGATTAACCAGGGGTTATTCAATTTCTCAGCTATTAATAGTGCCTCTTCCTTTTTGCCATTTGCATTCAGGTATCGGGACATGTTTTCGTTAGCCTCGATGTCGTTGGGTTTTTTATTGATTACAATTTTTTGTAATTCAAGAGCCTGGCGGTATAACTCTTTAGTCTGGGATGGATCAGTGTTAAGCGTCCCTTTCAGGTAGAGTGCCATTGCTCTTATCTCGATGTCTTTGCTTTTTACGAGAATATCATAACCCGAGTTCACATAGTCGATTGGAATATCATTAATATCAGCAAAATAGTAACATCTTCCAATTTTCATTTTGAGGAGGGCGTTCCGGATAGTATCTTTAATATTTAGTGAAACATCAGAGGCCTCTGAATATGACTTTAAAGCCATTGAGTTGAGCCCGGCTTGAAGGTATATATCTCCCAAAGATGATAACATCTTCATTGAGGCAAGAGAATCTCCGTCTATCCTCGCTTTTTTCAGCTGTTTCGTCAACTCACTCTCGAGTTTGAGGTTATTGCTTCCAAGAAGAGAAAATTGGGTTTGGAGAATCCGTCTGATATCTGCTGTGTTTTTGTAAGGGTCATAAATATCCAGACTGTCAGCCGCAGATTGTGCATTAACGCTCAAATGTGGTAGAAGGAATAACAGAATAAAAAGAGAAATGGAGAGGTTTAGTTTCATTTATATATTATTAAATGACTTTAATTTAATTACACAAAATAATCAATTAGTTTGGTAATTCACGGGTGGAAATTAACATTATTATTAACAAAAGGATTCAAACAGAAGAGATTAAAAAAAACGGGTCACTCTACAAGTAAAGTGACCCGTTTGCAATTAAATAAATGGTACTATTTAGTAGCCGGTTTCACATTCTGGAAAATCCAGAGAATTTCTTTTTCATATTTTTTAACAGCATCAGGGGCGCCCCATGCACCAACCATTAAACTGGTGTTTTCAACGGGGGTATCAAGAACACCTAAAGCAAGCAGAACGCCGTCAGCAGTACCCTCTACAAACTTGCCTTTCATGCCATTAACATCATATTCAGTAGCTTCGCCAAGTTTAAGGTCTTTAACATCTGCTTCGAGCATTTTATCAACTTCAGCAAGCGCGGCATCAAGTTCATCAACTTTTAATGTGTTAAAATGAACAACAAATCCGCCTTCTTTAGGGTAAGCTGTGATACTGCCGTCACCGGTTTCATACATCCAGCCTTCAGGGAGTGCAACACTAACCTGAGCGGCTTCGTTGGTGAATGTTTCACCGGCAACTCCGGGTTCTTTAGCGGCAGGTGCTTCAGTTTTTGTGGTATCCGCAGTTTTTGGTGCTTCTTTTTTACCACATCCGGCGATAAAAAGTGCAACAAAAAAAATGGCGATGAGTGAAAAATATTTTGACATATTGTTTTCCGATTGTGTGAATAAGATTAAATTAACTAATTGGCCGGTGAAATACTGCTGATAATTGACATGATATCCTGCTGATATTTTTGTACAACATCAGGAGCTCCCCATGCACCAACCATAAGGCTGGAGTTTGCAACAGGAGTATCAATCACACCAACTGCCATCAGGAGTCCATCAGCGGTTCCTTCTACAAAAATTCCGCTCATGCCATTAACATCATAGTCTTGAGCCTGACCGAGTTCAACACTTTGCATCTGCTCGTTCAGCATTTTGTCAACTTCACCAAGTGCTGCATCGAGTGCATCTGCGTGTATAACCTGAAAATAGACAAAAAAGCCACCTTCAGCAGGATAAGCACTTATTCCGTTGTCAGAAGTTTCATACATCCAACCGGCAGGGAGTGTAACACTTATTTTTGCCGCTTCATGGGTGAAGGTCTCTTGGGCAAAGTTTGGCATTGCAAACAAAACTATCAGGACCAGAAATGAGAATATCTTTTTAGACATACTGTCTCCTTTTGTTTGGATTAACTAAAAGATTAAGAAAAAAATTGGGTTCAAAAAAAAGATTAAAAACTATTAGACAGAGCGATTAGATTCTAATAAAAATTCGATTATCTAACTCAAATTTACTTTAACCATAAATCGTTTGAAATAGGGGATTCCCCTTATTTTACTGAGTCGGGGAGAGGTATTGTGGTGGGGACAAAAAAAAATCGCACAGACTATAAAATCTGTGCGATTTAAATATTTGTAATTTTGCCGGGATAAATTATTTGTTTACTTGTTCAAGAACTTTCCAGGTAAATGATGAGCCATCATAAATAACCTCAACCGTATAAGTGAATTCACCGTTTGGTTCTTTTGTTTTGAGGAGTCCATTATATTCATTTCCGGCTTTGTGCACCAGAGTGAATTCTTCCACTGTGATCTGTCTCTCCTTAAATTCGGCACTGTTGGACATATCTTTTTTTACTTCATCAGCGAGTTGTTCAGTTGATAAACTACAAGCGGTAAAAAGAACGGCAGCAAAAATCAGAAGAAGTGATCTTGTAAGAGTCTTATTTATCATGGTGTCTCCGGATAAATTTGTGATTATTGAATTTCATAACTATTATCATCTATTTGAAGGTATTCTTCAAAGATTGAATTACAACCGACAAATATAATTCAATTTAAGCTAAATCCAAGCGGACACCAAATAAATAATCACAATCCCTAAAAATCGGCCTCAATAAAATTGTTACCGGTGTCGAATTTGAAGGGATCGTGATTCTCTTAATACGGTTATTGACTATTTTTTACCGATGAACCTTGTACCATTTTCATTCAGGTTCTTTGAATACTTTTCAGGATTTTTTGCAAATTTTGCGTCGCATCCGGCGCAGCAGAATCCGTAGGCTTTTCCTTCAAAGGTAACTGTTCCAACCTTTGGGTTGATTTTGTTACCCATAACAGGGCAAACTTTATTCCAAGGTTGTGCCTCTTCAGTGGTTTCACTAACTACACTTGAGTCTTTAACCTGGGATACAGGTTCTTTCCCATGGTGTGAGGAAGTGTCCGGTTTTTCCTGAGCTAAAATGTTGATTGTTGAGAATGCAACAAACATTGTGATAATAAAAAGATACTTTTTCATTTTTTCTCCAAAATTGAGATTGATTAATTATAAAACACTTAGACGGATACCGGCATAAAACTTTCTACCTGAAACAGGACCCCAAATTTGGGAAGCGTCAAAGTAGGTTCCAAACGGATCGTCTGCTGCAATAATAGGATTATCCTGCATATATCCAGTCAGGTTTTCCACTCCTACATAAAAATCGAAGAAACCGAAATTTTTTGATATTTGAGCATTGATATTTAAGTAAGGGTCAAACGATTCTGATCTTTGATACTGAATCGGGTTGGCTGCGGTTGATGGGATTCTTCCCGGTCCATTAAGCAGAAAAGAGGCATCAATTGTTAATCCTGCATCTCTGATCAACCAGGCAACGGTTGATAAAATTTTATACCGACTCTGAAGCGGGGCGGTGGAAAGAACTCCATCATAAGTTGATTTTACATCTGTATATCTGTATGCCAGTGAGACATTAAAGTCGGATAACAATTCGTAAGCCGCTTCAATTTGATAACTGTTGGAATAAGATGTACCGTTCAGGTCATAAAACTTCACTTTTCTTGGATCGGAATCGATATCAACCACAGTCTGTTTTATGAAATCGGTTCTGTAATAATCTGCAGTCAGGCTTAACTCTCGTCCGTTAATCATAAAATATCTTGTCAGGTTGAGTCCATAGTTCCAGGCTTCTTCAAATTTTGGAGGATTAATCACATCAAAACTTCTGGAGCTTGCAAAGTAGTTCAGGTTATCTGAAAAAAGATTAACCGATCGAAAGCCTTTTCCTGCCGATGCTCTAAGGGTTGTATTTTCATCGGGCATAAACTTAAAGTGGATTCTTGGAGTTACAAATGTTCCATAGAGATTATGAAAATCCACTCTTATTCCCGGAACTATCGAAATCAGATTTGATGGTGAATAGTTATATTCTAAAAAGACTCCCGGCACCGATTCATTCCTTAGTAGTGCAAGGTTATCCAACTCTTCTTTATACTCATCATAAGCAAATGAAATTCCGGTCGTAACCTTATGAATCTCGTCAACGGTTCCGGTTTCCAGGATCAATTTTCCAAAGAAAGAGGTTTGTCTCGCGTCGTATTTTCTTAAACCAATTTGTGAATTTTGTGTATGTCGGTGACCGTTTAATATGAGACCCAAACTTGTGTATGGCTCGGTATTAAAGACAAATCCATTTTTCAAAAAGAGATCAAGATGATCGGAGTTGATATCGAGAGAATATTTTCTCCCTGAAGAGAGTGGTGCCATTTGTCCACCATTCCGTTTTTCAGACATTAATTGGAAACCAAGCTCAGCTTCATACCCAATGTCGCTGTGGTACTTCCAGCGGTTCATCACATTATATTGTGTTGTTTTTGGATCATCAGCGAATGAGTCCCCATTGTCATCAAATGATTTAGGAGTGGTATTCATGTGGGCGAGAACCATAGTGCTCAAATGTTCTGAGAATTCAAAAGCTGCGTTTGCATTGAGATCTGTTTTCAGATGTGAGCTTTGGAAGGCGTTAAAATAGTATCTTTCAGCGTCTGTTGGTTTTTTGTAGCCAATATTGATTTGTCCGGTAATAGATTCGTAACCGTTGACTACAGATGCTGAACCCTTCGAGATACTAATTTGAGATATCCATGGACCGGGGACAAAACCGAGGCCAAATGAACTTCCGATCCCGTTCATCGAGGGAATATTTTCGAAGAGCATCTGGGTGTAAGTTCCGGCAAGTCCAAGAAGTTGAATTTGTCGGGCACCGGTTACTGCATCCTGAAACTGAACATCCACAGAAGCGTTCGTAGTAAAACTCTCGCCAAGATTACAGCAGGCAGCCTTTAGAAGTTCTTTGTTTGAAATTACTTCAATCATCTGAGGTTCGCCTTCATCAATAAATTTTGATGACCGGTCGGCAGAAATCAGTACTTCCTTAAATTCTCTATTGAGAGATAAAACGATTACGATTGAGTCGAGTGATTTTGATACTTCAATGGTATCAGGTTTATATCCGATGTAACTGACAATCAGTTGAGAACGGTCTTTTCCGGTTTTTTTTAGGGAGAAGAAACCGTTTTCATCGGTTGTAGCCCCAATCTGTGTCCCTTTCCAAAAAACATTTGCAGAAAGGAGCGGATGTTGGTGTTGCTGACCTTCATGTGTATCAAGTTCATACACATAACCGATAAGATTTTGTGCTGAAATTGCACTGCTGATGCATAAAAACATCACTAAGATAAGAATGGATTTCATAGTTAAACTCTTTTTTTATCCGAATTGAAAATATTTAGAGGGCAGACGCATTTATTCCTTTAGCAGGGATAAAATCAATCTGCAATTAAAACGGAATTTAAAAGAGGGGGTTTGCTATCTTTAGTTGATGGATTGATTTGAGGAGGAGTTTGCCGTAGAGCGGCTCCGGTATAAAATCGGATTCATTGAGAAAATAATTTTCGTTTTTTTCTGTTGTGTTTGAGGTAGAAACAACCGAAATTACAGTAACATTCTGCTGGACTTTATCGACAGAGCTGACAGAAAAATCATCTTCTATTTTAATCTGTGCGAGTTGGTCGGAACAGCAACCAATATTTTTGCCATGCGAAAAGGAATTTTCGGTGCTTTTTGAAGCAGAGTTCTCAGTATTACAACAAGATTCTGACTCTTCCGCTTTTTGCCCGTCGTTACATTCACTGCACGATACCAAAGACTTACTGCCTGTGATGTCGCACATGTGTAAAATCACCGGAAGACCAACGGTCGAAAGGAGAAAAGCAAAAATCAGACTTAAAGTCAAAAACTTCTTATTCATAATTTGAAATATACATTCCATTTTATTATTACACAAGTCAAATGAAAATATCTAAAGGATATTCAGGAAAGAAGATTTGACGGTGGGAAAATAATTACAATTAATCGTTGGAACAATTATCTCTAAATATTTTGTTAAATTTATTTAGAAGTTAAACGAATTAATCAATTTTACATAAAAATCTTACGATAAAGGAACAGTTATATGTTAATAGACCAATTTTACAGTGAATTCGAAATGGAATTTAAAGGCACGAGAAGAGTACTCGAAAATCTGGATTTCTCCAAGTTTGATTTTAAGCCGCACCCAAAATCATTCTCTTTTAAACATTTGTCACTTCATGTAGCAAATATGCCGTTTTGGGGTTTACTTACACTAAAATCAAATGAATACCGCATGACTCCCGAAGAGACGAGTCTTGACAGGGACAACCCGGAAACCAAAGAAGATTTGCTTGCATTATTTGACAAGAATGTGAACCTGTTTTTGGAGACATTAAAGGGGATGAAAGAAGAGCAGATGTTAGAGACCTGGACATTGTATTTTAACGACCAGCCATTGTTTGGGCAGCCCCGCCATGTTGTTCTCAGATCCTCTGTGATGAATCACATGATCCATCACAGAGCTCAGCTCACAGTTTATCTGCGAATGAATGACCTGACAGTGCCCGGGCTTTATGGTCCCAGTGCCGACGATCAGAAGTTTTAAGTTATTACATCTTCGAAACCTATTTCAGGAGACTTATCTTCTTGCTCGAATTAGCTGACGATGAATTCAAGTTGAGAAGATAAACTCCTGAAGGGAGATCGGAGGCGTCAAATTCTAATTTATGATTACCTGCTGATTTGATGCCACTATCCAAAACCTTCACCAATTCACCCAAAGCACTGTAAACAGAGAGAGTAACTTCTGTTGCTTCAGGAAGGGCGTATGATATTGTGGTGGAGGGATTAAAAGGATTTGGATAATTGTCGTAAAGAATCACCTTAGATGGCAGCAGATCAAATTCAACTGTTTCCACTCTTGAATATGAAACTGATCCATCGAAATCAATTTGTTTAAGTCGAATGGATACAGACCCATTTTTGGCTAATTCCATAAAGTGTGAATATTTAGTCAGTTCGGTTGAAGTACCTTTTCCATTCACAAATGCATCGGCTGTGAAGGTTACTCCATCATAACTTTTTTCAATTTCAAATCCAAAATTGTTTAGTTCACTTGCGGTTGACCATGAGACCAAAATTCCATTCTTCTCTTGAACTGTTTCGAATGATGCAAGTTCAACGGGAAGGATATTTGTGAATTTACTGCTTCCGGTGTTAACAACTTCTTTAGTAATATCATCCTGAACAACGGCAATTGAATAAATATTTGTATCGTTCCATGCTGATTCAAATTTATAACGATAAACGAATTCATAATTCCCTGCCGTGGAAGAGAATAGTTCGCCCTGAGAATCGGGGACTGATTTTCTAAAGACATGGGGGAAAAATTTTTCACCATTTGATCCCGGTGCAGTGGCATAATTTATCGGGTGTTCAACCGCATAAACTCTTAACTTCCAGGTCCCGGCGGGTAAATCGGAAAGGAGCGAAGCTTTAACCCTGACTTCAACAGTGTCGGTTGAAATTCTTGTATGTGTCACTTCCAATCCAAGCGGGGATGGAATCGCCATTCTGGTATTATAGGCACCATTCAGATTTGTTGAATTGTATGGCCAGACATCAACTACAACCCCATCTACATTTAACCAAGGTGTTGCATTTACATTACCTTTCATAAACTGAATTCTATCGCGGTTTTGCTGGATGTTGTGTTGGTACATCGGATCAGAAACACCGGGCCACCAGGCATGATATGTTATGGCGATGAGTGAGTCGGACATCTGCTCAATAAATGCATTTAAAATCGGGTTGCTTGATGCACAAGGGCCACATGATGCATTAGTTACCTCTTCAAACAGTGGAAATCTTCTAAATCCTGAAGTAATTTGATCGGAATTTCTTCTACCACTTTGCGCTGAAATTTCCATTCCAAAAACAACAACCAACAGACAAATTGTAATTATTCTATTCATAGCCAACAGTTTTTCTTATGTAAGAAACATTTAATTAAATTTGAAACAAAATTACTTAAAAATATACAAATGATAACAAAAAATGAACACTATTGAACATCTGACAGACCCTCACTATAAACATAGAACCTCTCTTTTTGCAACCTGTCCAGAAAATTCCGGCGGAATAATATTTCTTGGAGACAGCATTACAGAAATGTGTGAGTGGCAGGAGTTTTTTCTTGAGAAAAAGGTTCTAAACAGAGGAATTTCGGGAGACAGCAGTTTTGGGGTAATCGACAGACTCCCGGGAATTATACAACTGCAACCGCGAAAGATATTTATAACAATTGGCGTTAATGATCTTCAAAGGCACTATCCGACGGAGACAGTAATTAATAATATCAAAACAATAGTCAATACTTTACGGGCAGAAACAGACGGGGATATCTACTTACAATCCATTTTACCGGTGATTGAAACAAAATTACAAACCGGAATAAAAAACAATACAATTAATCAAGTAAACGATGAATTAAAGAAATTTGCTGAGGAGAATAAGATTGAATTTCTTGATAACAGCAGTTTTATGAAAGACAATACCGGCAATCTTAAAGAAAATCTAAGCAGCGATGGACTTCATTTAAATGGAGATGCATACCGGCTTTGGATTGAAAACATCCGGATAAAAGTAAATGATTAGATATATCCGTTTTGCTTTGAAAAAGGGGAGTGGTATAAGTATATTAGAAGTTTAAATTATTTATTTTTATGGAATTAAGTTGGTTAAGTACATATTTATAACCGGTGGCGTTGTTTCGTCAATCGGGAAAGGAATTACTGCTGCATCTTTGGGCTTGCTGCTACAACAGCGAGGCTATCGGGTGACTATTCAAAAATTTGATCCGTACATAAATATTGATCCCGGGACCATGAATCCTTTTCAACATGGTGAGGTGTATGTAACAGAAGATGGTGCCGAAACTGATCTCGATCTGGGTCACTATGAGAGGTTCCTTGGATTGAATATGAAGAGAGCCAATAATACAACCACGGGACAGATTTACTACGATGTAATAACGCGTGAACGGCAGGGTGAATATCTTGGTGCTACCGTTCAAGTTATTCCACACATCACTGATGAAATCAAGAGAAGGATGTGCAAACTCGGCGAATCGGGTGAATATGATATAGTTATTACTGAAATTGGCGGAACAATTGGTGATATCGAAAGTTTGCCTTTTATTGAGGCGGTAAGACAATTACTCCATGAGTTTGGCAAGAAGAATGCATTAACTATCCATGTAACTTATGTACCGTATATTAAGGCAGCAGACGAAGTTAAAACAAAACCAACACAACACTCCGTAAAAGCACTCTTGGAATTGGGGGTTCAACCAGATATTCTCGTTTGCAGATCCGAAAGGATTTTATCTCTTGAAATCCGCTCAAAAATAGCTTCATTTTGTAATGTGGATAGTAAATCAGTTTTTTCGGCTCACGATTGTGATACTATTTACGAGATTCCTCTTGTATTGCATCAAGAAAAAATGGACCTCGTCGTTCTAAAAAAACTAAGACTTCAAGATGCAAAAATTGAATTGGGAACATGGAAAAAATTTGTATCCAAGATAAAAAATCCAAGTCATGCAATTGAGATCGCAATCAGCGGAAAGTACATAGAATATCATGATGCTTATAAAAGTATTATCGAATCGTTTGTACATGCCGGAGCAGAAAACGATGTTAAAGTAAAAATAAGGTGGGTGAATGCCGAAGACTGCGAGTCAGGCGATCTTAATGAAATATTTGCAGGAGTGAGTGGGATTTTAGTACCCGGAGGTTTTGGTACCCGGGGAATTGAAGGTAAAATCAAATCGATCAATTATGCCCGGGTGAACAATATCCCGTTTTTCGGAATTTGTTTGGGGATGCAATGTGCTGTTATTGAATTTGCCCGAAATGAATGTAATATGCCAAGAGCGAACAGTTCTGAGATCAAAAAAGGAGCTTTTTCAGTCATCGATCTGATGCCGATGCAAAAAGGAGTTAAGAATATGGGTGGAACAATGAGGCTTGGTTCTTACAGTTGTATTATTGAACCGGGAACAAAAGCTGCCGAAGCTTATGGTGTTGAAGAAATTAAGGAGAGACACCGGCACAGATATGAACTTAATAATCAGTTCCGCGATAAACTTCAGAGCAAAGGCATTATAATAAGTGGAACATCTCCTGACGGATTTCTTGTTGAAATGATCGAATTAAAAGATCATCCCTGGTTTGTTGCTTGTCAATTTCACCCTGAATTAAAGAGCAGAGCTACAAACGCACATCCACTTTTCAGGGAGTTTGTTAAAGCGTCGAAAATTTATTCTTTAACCAAATAGATGGTTCTACCATTTTGGACATAGCAGTTTTTGTTTCGGGAAGAGGTTCAAATCTCAGAGCCATCATAGAATATGAAAAACTGAAAGATTTGGTTAATGTTGTTTTGGTGATCAGTGATAAAGTTGACTGTGGTGCACTCAAAATTGCAGAAGAGTTTAACATCGACACCGCAATTGTGGGTAAAAGCGGGATTTCTTTTTCAGAACTGACAAAAATTCTTGACGAAAAAAAGGTCGGATTGATTGTTCTTGCGGGGTTTCTTAAACTGATCCCAGCAGAGTTTGTTTCTCATTTTCAAAGTAGAATTATAAACATTCATCCGGCGTTACTTCCATCATACGGGGGAAAAGGAATGTATGGTCATCATGTACATGAGGCAGTTTTTAATTCCGGTGATAAGATATCGGGGCCAACTGTCCATTTTGTGGATAGTGAATATGACCGTGGTACGATAATAGCTCAAAAGTTAGTCGATATTTCTAATGTAGAATCAGCAGAAGAGATTGCCTCATTAGTATTGAAAGCTGAACATCAATTATTGCCCGAAGTTATACTGCTGTTTGCCCAAAACAGGATTATAATTGAAGAAGGGAAAGTTAGGATTGTCGATTTTAGAGAGTGACAATTATAAAAATGGATTATAAATTGAAAAAATACGCATTAATTTCGCTCACTGATAAAACGGGAGTGAAAGAACTTGCCGGTGCGCTCATAGATTGTGGATATTCACTTGTTTCAACCGGAAACACATCAAAGGTGATTCAAGACTCGGGGCTGAAATGTATTGAAGTCAGTGATCTCACAGGATTTCCGGAGATACTTGGAGGGAGAGTAAAAACGCTTAATCCAAAAGTTTTTGGCGGTATTTTGGCTCGCAGAGATAACAAGGAAGATATATCACAGCTTTTGGAGCATGGCATCGAGCTTATAGATGTGGTAGCTGTAAATCTCTACGATTTTTTTGGCGCCTCACAAAAGGAGGATGTTACAGTATCGGAATTGATTGAAAAAATTGATATAGGGGGAGTTTCGCTTATCAGGGGAGCAGCAAAAAACCATAAATTTGTATCAATTCTTACATCACCAATTCAGTACCCTGAATTTATTGAACGACTGATTGAAGATAAACTTGATGAGGAATACCGACAATACCTTGCAGTAGAAGCTTTTAAAGTTACTGCAGCTTATGATTCAATGATCTCAAGCGTGCTTGAACGAAAAATCACGGGGGAAAACACAATACTCTCAATTTTTGAACCGGAGAGGAGAGTGCTCAGATACGGAGAAAATCCTCACCAAAAGGGGTATTTCTTTGGAGATTTTAGTGAATATTTTGAACAGTTGATTGGGAAAGAGTTATCTTATAACAACATTCTTGACCTTTCTGCGGCAACTGAACTCGTATGGGAGCTTGAGGAATTTGGTTGTGCCATTATAAAACACAGCAATCCGTGTGGCGTGGCGGTAAAAAAGAGTATATTTGAATCGTTTAGTGCAGCACTGTTGTCTGATCCTGTTTCTGCCTTTGGTGGAATTGTGGTCTTTAATGGCCAGGTTGATGCTACAACGGCACAAAAACTAAATGAAATTTTTCTGGAGTTGGTTGTAGCCCCCTCATTTACGGATGAGGCAATAGAGATACTAAGTAAAAAGAAACAGCGCAGAGTTTTATTACAAAAACAAAAAATTACAACTCCGTTTGTGATCCGGACTGCAGCAGGTGGTTATCTTGTTCAGGAGAATGACAGATATACAGGGGAGATAGAATCTTCAGATACTGTTACCAGGGCAAATATTCGATCCGAAAGGTTAGAACTTTGTAAGTTTGCCTGGACTGTATGTAAAAATGTGAAATCGAATGCGATAGTATTGGTAAAAGACGGTCAGACAATTGGAATTGGGGCCGGGCAGGTATCCCGAGTCGATTCTGTGAAAATTGCTATTACAAAAGCCAGGGAATTTGGTTTTGATATTTCAGGTGCCATAGCAGCATCTGATGCTTTTTTTCCGTTCGAAGACGGAATAAATTTATTGGCTGAGGCGGGAGTAACTGAGATAGTGCAACCTGGCGGTTCTGTGAGAGACCAGGAGGCCATAGATGCCGCTAACAGACACAATATTTCAATGATTTTTACGAAGATCAGACACTTTAAACACTGAGGAATTGTTAATGGGATTGTTCGATTTTTTAGCAAATGACATAGCGATCGATTTAGGGACCGCAAACACCCTTATTCATGTAAAAGGAAAGGGGATCATCTTAAATGAACCGTCGATTGTTGCGTTCGATAGAAATACGAGAAAAATTATTGCTCTTGGGAACAAAGCAAAAGAAATGATGGGTAGAGAACACCGTGACATTAAGGTGACCCGACCAATGAGAGACGGTGTAATTGCTGACTTTGAAATTGCTGAAGGGATGATAAGAGCATTTATAAAAAAAGTGAATTCGGGAATAGTTTCTGCAAGAAAAGTAGTGATAGCTGTTCCGAGTGGAGTTACCGAAGTTGAAAAAAGGGCTGTTCGAGACAGTGCAGAGCATGCCGGCGCAAAAGAAGTTCATCTGATCTCCGAGCCGATGTCTGCTGCAATTGGAATTGGTATTGATGTATCTCGCCCGGAGGGTAACATGGTAATTGATATTGGTGGCGGAACTACAGAAATTGCAGTAATCGCTTTGTCGGGTATAGTGGTTGAGGAATCGATAAAAGTTGCCGGCGACGAGATGAATGAAGCAATCGTTAGCTTTTTCAGAAGGAACTATAATATCCTGATAGGTGAGAGGACAGCCGAAGCGATTAAATGCCAGGTTGGCTCTGCCATGGCTCTTCCCGAAGAACTTACCATTGAAGTAAAGGGGAGGGATTTGGTTGGTGGAGTTCCAAAAAAAGTGGAAGTTTCATCTGTTGAAATCAGAGATGCCCTTGAAGGTCCGGTGGTTGCCATTCTTGAAGCAGTAAGAAGGTTGCTTGAGAGGACGGGGGCTGAACATTCTGCAGATATTCACAGTTCAGGGATCATGCTCTCAGGGGGAGGTGCCCTGCTCAAAGGTCTTGATAAAAGGATCAGATTGGAAACTAATCTTCCTGTGCACATTGCTGAGGAACCTTTAACTGCCGTTGTAAGGGGTGCCGGCAGGGTAATCGACAATCTTAACGGCTACTCTTCAGTATTGATAAGGCATCGCCGCTATTAGGATGAATCAATTTTTCGTTACACTTCTCCGGTCATTCAAAGCATATCTGGTTTTAATCGCTTTGGTGATTGTCTCTTTTCTGTTAATGTCGATTAGTGAACACGAATCCACACAGAAGTTGCGTTCGCTTGCACTTTCAACATTTTCGCAGGTTTCAGGTGTTTTTGGCTATGTAAATTTTATTTCCGATTTAAGATCTGAAAATGAAAAGCTTCGCAGAAGAAATGCGGAGTTAATGCTCGAAAATAACCAGTTAAGAGAATTTGGACTTGAAAATCGCGAACTGCGTGATATGCTTGCCTTTGCAGATACCTCTTCCTACGATCTTATCGCTGCAGAAGTTATTGCCAAATCGTTTTTAGCTGATCAAATCAACTTTACAATCAATCGTGGTGCTGCAGATTCGGTTAAACCCGGAATGCCTGTAATTTCACAGTCGGGTCTGGTAGGAATTGTTTACACGACTGCTGATAAATATTCCATCGTTAGAACCTACAAAAATGTAAATCTTAAACTCATTGTTAAATTGATCAATTCGGGTACCCCAGGTATCCTTAAGTGGAATGGAACAGAACTTCTTATGCAGGGGATTCCCAAAACACTTCAGATTCAAAAAGGGGAGAGAATAGTTACCTCTGAGGTCAGTTCGCTCATTGGAATAAATATTCCGGTCGGTGAAGTATCAAGAATTCTAAATCCCGAAAGTGGATTATTTAACGATCTGCTTCTGACACCTTTGGCAGACCTGAACAGCACTGATAACATATTTGTTATGAGAATGATTCAAAGTAAAAAAGTTGACAACTACGAACTTAATTATCTTAATACCAAATGAGTAATAACAAATATCTCAAATATCTGCTGCCTGTAGCATATCTTGTCCCTTTGCTCTTTATTCAAGTGGTATTTGTACCTTTTATTTCAATTGAAACAATTGTCCCTGATTTAATACTTATCCTTGTTGTTCACACAGCAGTTAAACATGGTCAGATCCCCGGGACACTATTTGGTTTTGGCGCAGGATTGATATTTGATCTGGTAACAGGTAATATGCTGGCAAGCTCCGCACTCGCAAAAACACTTTCCGGATTTACAGCCGGTTACTTCAGCACAAACAGGATAGATATAAATCTTGGATCGTACAGATTCATTTTTATAATAGTTTTGGCAGCCTTCATTAATTCCTCCACATTCGCTTTGGTAACAAATTTCGACCTGAATAATAATTTCCTGAAACTTATTTTTGAACAGGGAATTACTCCCGCTTTATACACCGGATTCGTAAGTGCAATCTGGGTATTTACAATCCCCAAAAAACAAGGTGACTGGTTAAAATGACACAACTTTCTTCCGTTAGAAAGAGTGTGCTCGCAGGAATTATACTGGGTCTGTTTCTAATTTATGGTTTAAAACTATTTTCGATGCAAATAGTTTTCAACCGGAAATTCGAAGATAAATCTACCGACAACAGTATTAAAGCTATCGAGCAGATGCCTCTTCGAGGAGTATTTTACGATCGCAATCTTAAGCTTCTGGTTCAGAATGTCCCATCATACACAGTTAGAATAACGCCTTCCGAGTATGATACTCTCACAAATCCGATGCTTGAGGCACTTCTACAACTTCCTAAAGACACTATCTCCCATATTATGCAAAAACATAAAAAATATGGGAAATATCAGCCTGTAAAGATAAAAAAAGGCGCTTCATTTCAAGAGATTGGATGGCTTGAAGAGAATTCGGAACGATTCCCCGGAGTGGATTATATTATTGAGATCAAAAGGGGATATACAAATACATTCTCTGCTGCCCATGTTCTTGGGTATTTAAAAGAAACAAATGAAAACGACTTAAAAAAAGACAGCTTTTATACTCTTGGCGACAATCTTGGTATGAACGGGATTGAAAAAAGTTACGAGAAAGAGTTGCGCGGTGAAAAGGGTTATAACTACATCCTTGTAAATGCCACCCGAAGGAAAATAGGACGCTACAAAGACGGAACAGTGGATGTGGCTTCGATAAAAGGGAAAGACCTGGTTCTGTCTCTCGACTCGGGCGCTCAGGCTACTGCCGAACAAGTAATGCATGGCAGGAGTGGTGCGATAATTGCAATAGAGCCTTCTTCGGGGGAGATTTTAGCTTTTACCAGTGCACCGGATTACGATTTGTCAAAATTTTCCGATGTTACACCAAAAGAGTATATGAGGGATTTGATTTCAAATCCATTAAAACCACAATTTAATCGTGCTACTCAGTCAACCCACTCGCCCGGATCAACTTTTAAAGTGCTTGTAGCTCTTTGCGGGCTTGAGCTTGGAGTAATTAATGAAAACAGCACTATTTATTGTCCCGGTTCATATACATACGGAAACAGAACCTTCAAGTGTCACGGAGCTCATGGAGCCACCACAGTTTATAGAGCACTTGAAGGATCGTGCAATGTTTTTTTCTATAAATTAATCTTTGATATTGGTGTTGACAGATTAAATGAGTTTGCAAAAAAGTTTAAGATCGGCACAAAAACAGGTATCGATCTTCTTGAGGAATCGAAGGGGTTGATTCCATCATCTGCCTATTATGAAAAAGTGTACGGGAGTAACTGGCCACGCGGAATCCTGGTAAGTGTGGGTATTGGTCAGGGAGAGGTGAGTATGTCGCCACTTCAGCTTGCATTCATGACTGCTCTGGTTGCGAATAACGGAAAATCATTTACCCCTCATTTAGTAAAGGGATATCTTGATGAAAAACGGAAGTTTGTGCCTTATAAATTTGATGAAGTGAATACCGGAGTTTCAGATCGTAATATTCGTATAATTAAAAAGGGGATGTGGCTTGTTGTAAATGGTGGAGGGGGAACCGCTAAAAATATCAGAAGCAATGAGGTGGTTATTGCCGGCAAAACAGGAACAGTACAGAATGTTCATGGCAGAAATCACTCGCTTTTTGTGGGATTTGCCCCTTATGATAATCCCAAAATTGCAATTGCTGTGTTGTTTGAAAATGCCGGTTACGGGTCTGAGGTGGCAGCTCCTGTTGCCGAGGAGGTAATTCTTGCATATCTTCGTTCTACAGGGGATATAAAAGCGAAACCAAAGGAAGATAAACCAAAAAAGGATAAAAAGACAAACGATACTTTAGACATATTAACCGCCATTGAGGAGAACAGATAGTTTGAAATTAGGCGGTAAGCTATCAAGTAAATTTGACTTCATTCTTTTTGCGGCTGTTTTGGTGCTCCTTGCATACGGGCTTCTTGCTATATACAGTTCAACCCAAAATGTTACGCAAGTTAGAAACAATTTTGAGAAACAGCTATTTGCACTCGGATTGTCACTCGTTCTGTTTTTTATAATTTATGGACTTCCGACAACACTTATCAGGACTGTGGTTCCCTGGGGTTATGGGCTCAGTATCACACTTTTAATTGCAGTGTTGATTTTTGGTAAAACAATAGGTGGTGCAAAAGCCTGGATAGACCTTGGTCCATTAAATTTGCAGCCTGCAGAATTCTCCAAAATTGCCACCTTACTTGCCCTGGCGTCTTATCTTGAACTAAAAGGTCAGGACCTTGATGATATCAAAGTCATTGGGAAGTACCTGATGATTGGTCTGTTCCCTGTGGCACTAATAATGCTTGAGCCGGATTTAGGGAGTTCACTCGTCTATTTTGGCATGCTGTTAACACTTCTTTTTTGGAGAGGAATCAGCTCCTTTGGTCTGTTTGTCGTTCTTGCTCCGCCACTTGTGATGATAAGTTCTCTTTTTGGTATCTGGTATATCCTGGGAGCTTTTGTAGTTGTTGCAGGATTCCTGATTGTATTCAAAAGAAATATCTTTATTACAAGTTCTCTTCTCGCTATCAATTTTGCATCTGCTTTTTTTGTTAAGTACTTTTTTAACATTCTCAGCCCTCATCAGAAAAAAAGGATACTCTCCTTCATCGACCCAAACTCTGATCCATTGGGGGCAGGATACAACGCAATTCAAGCTCAAATTGCGATTGGTTCAGGAGGATTGTGGGGAAAAGGTTTTATGTCGGGGAGTCAGACTCAATTACAATTCATCCCGGAACTGTGGTCTGATTTCATTTTTTGTGTAATAGGTGAGGAGTTTGGATTCTTTGGGTCTATCATCGTAATCAGTATATTTTTGGTGATATTTTTAAGAATCCTTAAAATCGCAGGTGAAACCAAAAACGAATTCCTTAGTCTCATTACAGTTGGGATACTCTCAATTTTTGTCATCCACTTTGCCATAAACATCGGAATGGTAATTGGCATAGTTCCCGTAATTGGAATTCCACTTCCATTTGTAAGTTATGGTGGATCATCACTCCTTTCAAATTTTATAATGCTCGGGGTAGTCTTTAACATAGCCCGAAGTAAGCAGGTGATTAATTAATATGACCTCATTCGAAAAAGTGATTCATCAAACCGATAAAAAGAAACATGTATGTGTAGGGCTCGACACTGACCCAACCCGCCTTCCATTAAAACTTCAGAACGGGAATGACCGGATATTCACATTTAACAAAGAGATTATTGATGCAACCATAGACGGAGCTGCCGCATATAAATTAAATTTTGCATTTTACGAAAGTTATGGAATCGAAGGAATTTCAATACTTAAACGGACAGTTAACTATATCCAAAGCAAGAATGAAAAAGTCATTTTAATTGGTGATGCAAAACGGGGCGACATTGGAAATACTTCAAAAATGTATGCGGAAGCAATTTTTAACGAATTTGGATTCGACTGTTCAACACTTGCTCCCTATATGGGGAAGGACTCTCTCGATCCATTTTTTGCGTTTGAGAATAAACTTAATTTTGTTCTCGTGTTAACATCCAACAAGGGGAGTGAAGATTTTGAAAAGTTAATCCTGGAATCAGGAAAGCCACTCTACAAGGAAGTATTAACAAAAATTAAGGAGTGGTATCCTTCCACATCGCTTGGCACAGTTTTTGGTGCTACTAATATTGAAAATCTAAAAAGAGATTTGCCCGATCTATCAGGCACAACAGTACTCGTTCCGGGTGTTGGTGCACAGGGAGGCAGTGCCGAGGAGGTAACAAAACTTTTCTATACATACGGGCATAATAAATTTCTTATTAATTCAAGCAGAAATATAATATTTGCATCGAATGGTGTTGATTTTGCTGAAAAAGCTGCTGAGGAAATGATAAAATTAAATACTGAAATAAGTCAGGCATCTTTAATAGTTTAAATAAGAGCCCGGCTTTAGACTCTTGGATTTTCTTTGATTACTTATAACCGTGAACCACAAAATTCTCTTTTGTGGGAATTTATTCTTACAAATTACAAGATAATACTACCAAAGATTATCATAAGAACCGGAGTGTGAATGAAAACTGCTGCGTTACCAGAAAAACTTCTGTATGAAATATGGAAGAATCAGGAATTTAAATCCGATATCTATACCTTTGATGAGGAGAAGATAGTTATCCTCGACAGGGGTGTGGAATCAACTGAACTTGGTGGACCGGATTTTAAAAATGCCCGAGTACAGATTGGCAGTTTAACTTATGTTGGGGATATAGAGATTGACAATTTTCACACAGACTGGAAAAATCACGGGCATTCAAAAAATCCAAAGTTCAACAAAGTAATTCTTCACATTATACTTGATGACAGTGATTCGAGACATTTTGTAACCACAAAAGATGGAAGAAAAGTTCACTCGTTAAGTGTCATCGAATTTATAGACGAATCACTGAGTACGGCACTCAGAAAGCAAATTGCCCACTATCGTCTCTCTTCAATTAATAAAATATCCTGCAAACAACTAACCCTCCTCGTAACTGAAGAAGAAAAACTTGAATTTCTCAAGAAACTTGGAATCGAAAGATTCAAAAGGAAGTGTGAAAAAGTTGCTTATCGGTTAAAAGAGATTTTATTTATCGAAGAGATGAAGATTAGTGAGCCTGAACATGCTTACGATATCCCTCTGGAGTATCTTGAACGAAAATTGACTTATCGTGAATTGAATAATAAAAGAGTTTGGGAACAACTTTTTTACGAAGGAATTTTTGAAGCTCTTGGTTACTCCCAGAACAAAGATATTATGTTGCGGATAGCCCGTGCGGTCGAACCAAAATTGCTCAAAACTCTTGGGACTGATGATGAGTTTTTTCATAATGCCGAATCACTCTTTTTTCATGTATCAGGTCTTCTTCCCAATCATCCAAACAGCAAGTCAGACGACACATCAAGTTATATCAGGTCATTACATGAAACATGGAACACTCTGGTAGATAAATATGACGGAAAAATGTTTGAAGAGGATGACTGGTCTTTTTACAGAATGCGTCCACAAAATTATCCTCCTGTAAGGCTTGCAGGGGGTGTCAGAATATTAAATGAAATTCTGAATCATAATCTTATAGGGAATTTACACAGAAAATTTGTTGAAATACACAAAATCGACACATTAAAAATTTGTATGAGAAGTCTGTTTATCACAAAAGGGGCAGGTTATTGGAGCAGGCACTACATGTTTGATGTGGAAGCGAGACCACACATTAAATTTTTTATAGGCAAAAACAGAGCAGATGAGATCGTCTTAAATATAATTTTGCCTATACTCTATCTTTATTACGAGATGTTTGGCAAGAAAAAATTTGCGTCCAAAACTTTGAAGTTGTATAGTGAAGTGGATATGGATTTAGATAATTCTCTTGTTAAAGATGTATCTACTGCATTAAATCTTGATACACACAAGCACGGTCCACTAATATACCAGGGAATGCTGGAACTATTCAGGAACAAATGTTCAAAGGACAAGTGTAACGATTGTATGATTGGTGACAAAGTTTTTTCGGAGTAAATAGCTGTTAGTTGCTACTGCCGCTCAATTTGTTTATTTGATCTCTTATTTTAGCGGCTTGCTCGTAGTCCTCATTTTCAAGCAGTTCTCTTAATCGATCCTGAAGTGCTGCCAACTTTGTCTCTTTGAGAGTTGATTTCTCTGAGGCACCGTCAATTTCCTCATCTTTCGGGTTCTCCCTGGCAGGGTAAAAACCAGCCTCTTCCAAAACTTTCTCGGAAACATAGATAGGAACATTACATCTTAAGGCCAGGTTTATGGCATCGGAAGGTCGTGCGTCCACTTCATTTGTGAAGCCTGAAACATCCAAAACAATATTAGCATAATATGTATTTTGAATCAAATCGTGAATCACAACCTCGACGACATTTGCGCCGAGGTTGTCAATTACAGATTTTAGAAGGTCGTAAGTGTTTGGGCGTTCAAGTGTATGTTTTTCAATAACATACGCCATCGATTGAGCCTCAAAATGTCCGATGATAATCGGTAATTTCCTCTCTCCTTCAACTTCTTTAAGAAGAAGAACAAAAGCTCCGCTACCTGCAGGACTGGTTGAGAGTCCCAACACTTCACATTCTATTTTACTCAATTTGAAGTTACTTTCTTTATTTCATCCTTCAGAACAGGCAAAATTTCAAAAACATCACCTACAATTCCATAATCAGCGATTGTAAAAATAGGAGCGTCTTTGTCTTTGTTTATTGCTACTATATATTTTGAAGCGGCCATGCCTGCAAGATGTTGAATTGCGCCCGAGATACCACAAGCCACATAAAGACTTGGAGTAACGGTTTTTCCTGTTTGTCCTACCTGCTCGCCATGTGGTCTCCAACCTGCATCGACAACAGCTCTCGAGGCACCAACGGCGGCACCAAGAACTGATGCCAACTCTTCGACGAGATGGAAGTTGCCTGACTCTTTAAGCCCTCTGCCGCCTGACACAATAATATCTGCTTCAGCAACATCAAGTTTACCTTCTGTTCTTTTTATTTCTGATACAGAGGTGGTTAAATCGGGTGAATCGATATTTACAGTTTCAATGTTCGCCGATGCCGGATTATCAACAAGCGGAAATACATTTGGTCTTAGTGTAAAAACTTTTACTGCAGAATTCACTTTCACTTTTTGGAGAGCTTTACCTGCAAAAACGGGTCTAATCGCAACCAAATCACCATTTTCTAATTCGAGTGAGGTGCAGTCGGATGCAACTCCGGCTCCAAGAAGGGGAGCCACCCTGGGGGCAAGGTCTTTTCCCATTGCAGTATTTGAAAAAAGTATAACTTCTACATTATTCTCTTTAGCAAAATCAGCCACCACTTTAGCATAGCCTGATGGTGAATAATTTGTAAAAGCAGAATTTGATAATATCACAATTTTGCCTATACCATATTGTGCAATTTTTTCAGATTCTTCGACGGTAGCTGCCGGGATGATGGCGGTAGTTTCGTAACCAGACTTCTGCCCCAATTCTGCTGCTTTTGAGACGGTTTCAAGACTTGATTTTTTTATTTTGCCATCTCTTTGTTCAATAACTGCTAATATTAATTTTGACATTCCTAACCTCCTTAAATTACTTTTGCTTCTTCTCTTAAAAGGCGGACCAGTTCGGGAACCGCTGTAGAGTCGGTGCCAAGAATTCGTCCGGGTGCTTTGGGTGCGGGGATGGTCATCTCCAGAACTTCAACGAGAGGGGAAGGAACAGTGACTGTTTTCTCTTCAAGTTTTTTTCGTTTCGCATCCATTATCCCTTTTAAGTTTGGATATCTGGGGTCATTTAAGCCTTTTTGAGCAGTTATCACTATTGGCAGGGAAGAAGTTACAATCTCTCTCCCACCCTCAATTTCTCTTTCGGCAGTAACTGAACTGTTCTCAATTGAAAGAGCGACACAAACAGTAATACAGTTGAATCCTGCTTTTGTGGCTGTGAGCTGGCCAACCATAGATGTGTCAAAATCCACCGACTGTTTGCCCATGAATACGATGTCATATCCACCATCTTTGATCTCATTAGCAAGAAGAGTTGCCACTCCATCGGAATCGAGGTGTCTATCAGATTTTAACAACAACCCTGAATCGATACCCATGGCTAAAGCTTTTCGCATAATCTCTTTATTCGAGTCATCACCCACGCTGATAACCACAGTTTCACCACCAAATTTCTCTTTGGTTTCAACTGCTTCTTCAATGGCGAATTCATCGTAAGGATTGACTATAAAAGATACGCCGGTTTTATCGATCTCTTTTCCTCCGGCTGAAATCTTTATTTTGGTAGCTGTATCGGGTACATTGCTGACGCAAACAGCTATTTTCATTTGACCTCCGTTAAGTATGAATTTGTTTAAGAATAGCTTACAAAAATAACAAAGATGACGGTTTTTTCCGTAAATTTGTATTCCGAATTTAAATTTATTTGGCAGTCAGAGACCCCGCAACAATCACCATGAATCCGATATACGATAATATGAATGAAGATCAACCGATAAATTTACCCTCTGCGCCAGAACCGGAGATTCTTGAAGATAATGAATCAGGTTCTTCAGTAAAGTACTCTGCCCGGGTCATTTTATATAATGATGATTTTCATTCATTTGATGAAGTAATAGAACAACTGATAAAGGCGTTAAATTGTTCCTTTTCGAAAGCAAATTATTTAGCCCTGAAAGCTCACAGCGAAGGAAAAGCTGTCGTTTTTAAAGGTCCCTACCATAAATGTATCAGAGTTTCATCAATTCTCGAAGAAATAGCACTGAGGACAGAAATTGTATTTTAAGAATAACATTCCAAAAGTCTTAATAATAACCCTGAGCTTATTGGTCTCCACGAATGGTCAGAATAACCGTTTCACTTTGGAAATGGAATCACTTCTGCAAGATAGCTTTTTTATTTCGTGCAATTCAGGCATTAAAGTATATAATCTCACAAAAAAACAGGAATCGTTTTCCCGGGATAAATTTAAACTGATGAATCCTGCATCAAATATGAAGGTGATAACCACAATTGCTGGACTGTTATTTCTGGGTCCTGAATATTCATTTAATACCGGAATTGGTTACCGTGGTAACATTGAAAACGGGGTGTTAAATGGGGATATCATCATTCGTGGGGGATGTGATCCAGATTTTAAACTTGACAGTCTTGGTAAAATAGCTGAAGTTATTAAAAAGGCCGGAATCACCAAAATATCCGGTGGAGTTCTGGTGGATGTTTCGCGAAAGGACTCACTTTTTTGGGGCGAAGGCTGGATGTGGGATGACGACGGGGCAGTTACTTCACCATTTATGTCAGCATTAAACATTAACGGAAATTATGTTACAGTTACAGTTTCTCCAGGTGCGAATGGTGGGAAACCGATTGTAACCACCTCACCGAACACAAAGTTTTTTACCATACAAAATGAAGCAACCACGGGAGCCGGTTACACAAATTTAAAAGTGTGGCGCGATTATCTTGGAAGGACAAACACGATATATGTTAAGGGGAACATCAACGGGACAACGCAGACGCAACTATATTATTTTAATGTTTGGCGACCTGAATTATATATGGCAGAATTGGTTAAAGAGAGGATTCTTAATTCCGGCATCCAGATTGAAGGGTCAACTGAGGTTCTGTATTCAGACTATGACTTTCAAAAGCTTTACGAATTCAGGCATGTCTATAAAAACCTTATAACTCAATTGAATAAAAGGAGTGATAATCTTTACGCAGAAATGATGCTGTTGGCTTTGGGTGGAAAATCCCGTGAAAAAAACATCTCGTTTGCGGACGGAAAAAAATATATAGACAGTGTTATCTCATGGGCGGGGAAAAAACCCGGTGACTACAGGATAGCCGACGGGTCGGGGGTATCCCGTTATTCCGCAGTGAGTGCCGATTTGCTTACTGCACTTATATCAAAACTTTATTATGACAAAGGTGAATTGTTTAATATTTTTTATAATTCACTCCCGATTGCAGGCGTTGACGGAACATTGTCAAGCAGAATGAAAAACAGTGTGTGTTACAACAATTTAAGAGCAAAAACGGGATCACTTTCAGGAGTTAGTACACTAACCGGTTATGTAAAAGGAAAAAGTGGTGATATGCTTGCTTTTTCGATTTTAATGCAGAATTTTACCGGCAGTTCTTCAAAAGCAAGAGCTTTCCAGGATAAAATCTGTGAACTTATAACTTTATACAATTAAATGAAACAGTTAATGAAATTTCAGCTGCTCATAATAATTTCCACATTCTCACTTGTTTTGTTAACAGGATGCGGTAAAAAGGAGGAACCCCCGGTGGCAAAAGAAACTGCTCCGGCATTTGAGATCAAAAAAGGGAATAAGATACCACAATTTGACAGTCTCGAAGCCTATGAGCTTGTTAAAAAGCAGATTGCTTTTGGTCCCCGGGTTGCCGGAACTCCATCATGGATTGCTACCAAAGATTTTTTATCGAACAGGCTTGTTCAGTCTGGTGGTATCGTAAAACATCAGGATTTTGAGGCAAAAGTTCCAACAGGGGAGACCCTTAAATTCACAAATCTAATCGCCAGTTTTAACCCCGAAGCAGAAAAAAGAATTTTACTTTGCGCACATTGGGACAGCAGACCACATGCCGATCAGGAAGCCGACACAAGCAAACACAAAATTGCAATCCCCGGTGCAAATGATGGTGCAAGTGGAACAGCAGTATTACTTGCCCTGGCAGATGTAATTGGGAAAAATAAACTTGACTATGGCGTTGATATTGTGTTGTTTGATGCTGAAGATTTTGGCAGATCGGGCAGTCTCGAAGGCTACTGTATCGGATCAAAGTATTTTGCAGCAAATAATCCACTGCCTCAAAAACCGCTCTTTGGGATACTTCTCGATTTGGTTGGCGACAAAGAAGCGATTTATATGAGGGAGGAAGGTTCAGTAAAATTTGCCGGAGATGTTGTTGATCTTGTTTGGAAATTTGCTCAAAGTGAAGGAAACAGCAGGTTCAAGGATTTTGTATCACATCCTGTTTATGATGATCACATTCCATTAAATGAAGTTGGGATAAGAACGATCGATATTATAGATGCCGGATTGATAGGGGCAGATTCGAAAGACCCCCGAAGAAACTACTGGCACACTCTTAAGGATGATATGAGTAATATCAGTGCTTCAACACTTTATGACCTTGGCAGAGTTCTCACCGGGTTCCTTTATTCACTTAAAATAAATTAGGCTACCGTGTATTATAATTTTCGAGGATTGGATGTTTATTATGAACATAATAGAACAGGAAGCAAATATACACTTGTATTGATTCACGGGCTCGGTGGTTATTCGGGTGACTGGGCCAGGATGACAGAAGCATTTTCAGAAGATCAAAGTTTTTTAATTCCTGACCTTCCCGGATGTGGTAAAAGCAGCTTTGTTGACGATCCATGGTTCTTCTCTTTTGAGGGTCTTAGTGATCTTCTGCTTGAGCTTATCCAGGAGATTAAAATAAACAATCCGGTTCTTTGTGGTTATTCGGCAGGTGGCAGGCTGGTTTTTTACATGGCTGCCAACAAATTGTTGCAAAGTAAGGCTTTTATTTCAATAAGTTCTACTCCCGGGCTTCCAACTGATGAATTGCGGGCTGAAAGAGCAGCAGAAGATATAGAACATGCGACAAAAATTATGGAATTTGGGATTGATGCATGGGTTGATAACTGGCTGAAGATGGAATTGTTTGATGGTCTAAAAACACTGCCCGATGCCTTTTACAAAGAATATGATTTGCGAAAAAGGCAGAATTCAACAAAGATTTTGAAAAATTATTTGTTGAATTCGGGTCTTGGGGTTATGCCGTTTTTACAAGATAAACTTAGAACCATTAAACAATCCGGATTATTAATTACAGGTGGGAATGATCAAAAATATGAAGGAATCGCCCAAAGAGTTTGTAAATTGAACAAAAGGTTTCAACATATTGTTATCCCTGAAGCCTGGCACACTGTTTACTTGGAAAAACCAAATGAAACAGCAAAAACCATAAAAGATTTTTTAGCAAAAATTGATTGACTTAACCGGTAGAAAAAAGATGATTGACTGGAAACAAATCGGAGATTTCTCTGATATAATTTACGAAAAGGCTGAAGGAATTGCCAAAATCACAATAAACCGTCCTGAAGTTCGAAATGCGTTCAGGCCTGAAACCGTGATACAGATGTTCAATGCATTTGTTGACGCGAGAGAAGATCAGGAAATAGGTGTGATACTTCTTACCGGCAAAGGACCCGCCGCTGACGGGAAATACGCTTTTTGCTCGGGAGGTGACCAGAGAGTCAGAGGAGATCAGGGATATGTTGGCGGAGATGGTGTTCCAAGATTAAATGTCCTCGATTTACAGAAAATGATCAGAAGTATTTCAAAACCGGTTATCGCACTTGTTGCAGGTTATGCAATTGGTGGAGGTCATGTTTTGCATGTAGTTTGTGATCTCACAATTGCTGCTGATAACGCAGTATTTGGACAAACAGGTCCTAAAGTTGGCAGTTTTGATGGTGGATTTGGTGCGTCTTATTTAGCCCGACTCGTCGGACAAAAAAGAGCAAGAGAGATTTGGTACCTTTGCAGACAATACAACGCTCAAGAGGCATTTGATATGGGATTGGTAAACAAAGTAGTTCCCGTTGAAGAGCTTGAGGCGGAGGGGGTTCAGTGGGCTCGAGAGATTCTTCAACACAGTTCTCTCTCCATAAGACTTTTGAAGTCTGCATTTAATGCTGAACTCGACGGGCAGCAGGGTATTCAGGAGCTTGCAGGCAATGCAACACTTCTTTATTACATGACGGAGGAAGCCCAGGAAGGGAAAAAGGCTTACCTTGAAAAGAGAAAGCCCGATTTTAACAAATTTCCAAAACTTCCGTAGATTCTATGAATAAACCTCTAATTTGGATTCTGGCTGCGAGACCAAAAACTTTACTCGCTGCGTTTGTCCCTGTTATTGTGGGTACTTCACTCGCAGTAGCCGAAGGGAAATATAACCTCTATGTTTCCGCCGTCGCACTTATTTGTTCAATTTTGATTCAAATCGGGACAAATTTTACAAATGATCTTTATGATCATTTAAAGGGTGCAGATACCAAAGAAAGAGTTGGTCCCAAACGCGCCTTAAATGAAGGATGGGTAACTGTGGCTCAGATGAAGTTTGCAATTTATCTGAGTTTTGCTTTGGCTTTTTTGATGGGGTTGTTTCTCGTGTATTATGCGGGTCCGTTAATTTTGATGATTGGGATTCTTTCCATAATTTCAGGTTTTATGTACACAGCTGGCCCATTTCCATTGGCGTATAACGGCTTGGGCGATCTTTTTGTCTTTCTTTTTTTTGGTTTGGTGGGGACTGTAGGTACTTATTTTATAAATACAGGTTATATTTCCAGTCAGGCATTAATTTCAGCTATCCCGGTTGGAGCCCTTGTTACAAACATATTAGTTGTAAACAATTACAGAGATATTGAGCAGGATAAAAAGGCAGGTAAACAGACTCTCGCAGTGTTGCTCGGTAAAAACTTTGCTTTTGTTGAATATTGCACTCTACTGGCATCATCTTTTGCGGTTCCGCTTATTATGTATATTTATTATGATCTTAGCTACTGGATTTTTCTGCCATATCTTACACTTCCCTTTGCTTACAAACTGATAATTATGTTATTAAATTTCAAGGGGACGGAGCTTAATCCCGCACTTGAATTGTCTGCCAAATTGTCTGCTCTTTTTGGGCTTTTATTCTCCCTGGGGCTCTGTTTATAATTAAATTGAATCTTAAACGACCCGAAATTCAACTATTCCTTCTTTTATTCAAACCGGCGAATAATGACATCTACTGATCTCAGATTAAAAATTATTGAATTGATGCAGGAATTTACTATTTACGCTCCTGAGTCAATGGTAGAAAGTTTAAGTGATCCCGATATAAAAAAGATTGTCTCGGAAAATTCAGAAAAACTAGATGGCTACCTGTCCGTGGATAAATCTGTCTTCAAAAACCTTTCACCTCTCATCTTTAATAAAACCACTGACAACAAAATTGTTTTTTTACGAAATTCCAACGATCTTGAATTTATCTTTAATCTTTATCAGATCTATAAGAGTGGGTTTTTACCGGTATTAATTTCACCACTGACAACAGATTCAGAAATAGATGAATTTATCATTAGATTCAAACCCGGTGGAGTGTTTGACAGAGGATCATTCAAACAGATTGGCGATTCAAAGGACTCACAAAAAACAGATGACAACGATGCTGTTGTTATTCTCACTTCAGGAAGTTCAGGCAAACCAAAAGCAGTGGTTCATACTTTTTTATCTCTTATTAATGCAGCAGAAAGAGGGAATAAAGAACTGGGAGTAAATAACTCAGATAAATGGCTTTTAAGTCTGCCGGTGCATCATATTTCCGGATTCTCTATTTTGTTCAGGTCAATTGTTGCATCGGTGCCTCTCATCCTCTCAGAGTCTCTAAATCCTTCGGGTAAGGCGTTTGAAGCTTCGCTAAATTTTAATCCTTCATTAGTGTCCTTTGTCCCTTCGCAATTGAGGGATTTTATGGCTTCCGGTAAGACTTCAAATTCAAATTTTAAACACATCCTCATTGGCGGTAGCGCAGTTGATCCGGCTCTGATAAAAGCGGGCATCGAAGCAAATCTAAAAGTCTCAAAAGTTTATGGTTCATCTGAAACAGCGGCATTTATTGCAATAACCGATCATGAATCGTTAACGATGGATATGGAAGCAGGGGCACGCCCTTTAGATGGCGTAATTGTTTCGTTATTGGATGGTGAACTTTTAATAGAAACTGACCAGTTATTCAATCGTTACCTGGATGATGAAGCCCTTACAAATGAGAAGGTAGTGGGAGGGAGATTCCTGACGGGAGATATTGCTGAGATAGATTCTGAAGGAAGATTTAAGATTACAGGCAGAAAGAGCAGATTCATTATCTCGGGGGGATTAAATGTTGATCCGCTGGAAGTTGAAAAAGTAATCCTTACTTTTCCGGGAATAGTTGAAGTTTTTGTATTTTCTGTGGTAAATGAAAAGTGGGGTGAAGCAGTGTCAGCTCTGCTAAAGACTGATAGAGAAATCGATTTCCAGGATTTTCATTCTTATCTTAAGTTACATCTTATGATCTATAAAATCCCAAAATACTACAGAATTGTGGATGAAATTCCCTTAACTGCCATCGGAAAACATGACTTGGAAGGCTCTCGAAAACTTTTGTTCGAGCGTTAGTCTTTCAGTCTTAACAGAGCATCGTTCAGGTCGTCCGGTACATTACATTTCATAAAATTTTCCTTCAAGACACACAAGTGAACAGTTTTAACCACTGCTGCTATTTCGCCTGTATTTTTTAAAATTGTGAATAACAATGAGAATGAATTCTCTTTCTTTTCCACAAGAGTTAAATTTACAGTGATACCTTCACCTGCCCAAATCGGTTTTTTAAAATCTGAACATGCATTAAGGATCGGAATTACAATTTCCTTCTTCCCGAAATAGTCTCCGAGACCATTCTCGAACAGAAATTTTTCGTATGCATTATGAGCTTTTTCGAAGGCACGCGAAAAAAACATTATGCCTGCGGGATCGCAGTCACTGAATGATATATATTCTTTTGATGTGAACATTACACCGCCAAATCACAGTTTTTTAACATAAATTTCGTAATTTTGTACATTAAATAAAAAATAGAGAGACCAAAAATATGAAATTATTCAGATTAATAACTATAGGTTTACTTTTATCGAGTAGTTTGCTTTTTTCACAGAGCAAGGGTTTTGGTGCCGGAATAATTGTAGGTGAACCAACAGGAATTTCATTAAAATATTTTCTGGGACAGAGTAACGCGATTGATGCAGGTATAGCATGGTCATTTAATAAAGATGGAGCATTGCACATACATGCAGATTATTTATATCATGATTACAATTTTTTTAATGTTCGAACGGGTAAACTTCCTGTTTATATAGGAATTGGTGGAAGAGCAAAGCTTTCGAAAAACGCGAGGATTGGTGTAAGAATACCGGTTGGAATGGCTTATGAGTTTCAGAATGCTCCCTTTGATGTGTTTATTGAAGTAGTACCACTGCTCGACCTGGCACCTGACACCGAATTTGGCTTTAACGGCGCAATCGGGTTCAGATATTACTTTGAATAGGTAAAATGAAAAATTTTGCCGGGGAAGAACTTTTTTGGTGCCGCCTGAATAATGAAGACGGCACCTGGTTTTTATCGGAACATGATATTATTCATATAACTCGGGTAATGCGTCATCAAAAAGGTGATATCATCTATGTTACTGATGGTGACGGTAAAATTCACAAAGTTGTTATTGTTGATATCAGCCGGGATAAAATCCAGGTTGAACTCATTGAAGAGTTTGTTCTTCACAACCGATTGAAAAATTTTATTATTGCAATTCCCAGACTAAAAGGGAATGATAAGATAGAATTCCTGCTTGAAAAATTAACTGAAATTGGCTTTACTCGCTTCATCTTTTTTGAATCCGATCATTGTGTAGGTAAAGGATTTAAACTTGAGAGATATGCGAAAGTAATAAGAGCAGCATCAAAACAATCGTTTACACCCTTCTCACCGGAATTAATAACCACAAAGAACCTTAAAGAGATTTTTGATAGAGGAGCAGATGTAATCGGTTTTGATCTTGAAGCAGAAGTTTCGTTTGCATCATATAATCCTCATCAAAACAAAGAGCAGATACTCGTATGTGGTCCCGAAGGTGGCCTGAGCAAAAGGGAACTTGGTCTCTTCAAAGATGGGAGTCTTTACAGATTAACAAAAAACCGTCTCAAGAGTGAGACGGCTGTTTTGTATTCTTCAATTCTTGTAAGTTCACAAATCTAAAAATAATCAACAATTCTTCTTACAAGCCGGTTAAATTTATTCTCTACAAGAGTTGCTGCAATAGTAACATCCTCATGGCTTAGTTTATGTGGCGAAAGCCCGGCAGCATAATTAGTGATACAGGAGATGCAACTCACCTTAATACCATTTGCGCTTGCCCAATATGCTTCAGCAACGGTTGACATCCCAACCGCACTTGCGCCAAACTTGTCAACCATTCTGATTTCAGCGGGTGTTTCGTATGTTGGTCCTTTGTTATACCAATAAACGCCCTCTTTAAGATGAACTTTTTCTTCTAATGCCGACCAGATAATGATGTCATTAAAATCAGGATCGGGAGTTTTGAGAAAGATATTTCTTTCATCCGGAGTTGCAACCCTCATTACTTCATCAATCTCATTTTTAATATTAATTCCGATGAAGGATGTGCAAAGCATCAAGTCGCCCGGTTCAAATGAAAGATTTACGCCTCCGGCTGCATTTGTGAGGAGAAGATAGGGGATTCCCAGGCTTTTTGTTATGATAGAGGGGATTATGGTTTCATAGAGTTTATACCCCTCATAAAAGTGAAATCTGCCTTGAAACACAAGACATCTTTTCCCGTTGATCTCACCAATTATCAATTTTCCGGAATGACCTTCAACCGTTGATTTGGGATAATTCGGGAGGGTATCACCGTCATAAGTTTTTATGACATTAATTGTTTCCGGGAATTTCCCGAGTCCCGAACCGAGAACAATTGCAAGTTTGATATCATCTTTGATATCCATTCTTAGAATATCAATCAGGTCTTTATAATAAAATTCGAAGTCAAACATCTTAAAAGAATATTCCTGCAAAAGTGGCTGAAAGTAAAGTTGAAAGAGTTCCACCAATCACAGCTTTTATTCCAAGTTGAGCAAGATCACCTTTTCTGCTTGGAGCAAGAGCACCGATACCACCTACTTGGATTGCAATCGATGAAAAATTAGCAAACCCACAGAGTGCATAAGAGGACATGAAGATAACTTTTGGGTTAATAATTTCTTTTAGTTCGATCATCTTCGCGAGATCAAGATAAGCCACAAATTCATTGAGTACGGTTTTTGTACCCAGCAAACTGCCGAAGTTTAAGGCATCCTCAAATGGAATTCCTATGGCAAAAGCAACAGGTTGTAGAATAAACCCAATCAACAGTTGGAAATTAAGTGGCTTGCCATATTGTTCCATTAAAACTGCATTAAGCCCTGTAATTTCACCAGCCCATGTAAAAATACCATTCATAACTGCAATTAAACAGATGAATGCTATAAGCATACCGGCAACATTTATTGCCAGTTGCAAACCATCTATCGCTCCGTTTGAAGCAGCCTCAATCACATTCGAACCGTTTTTCTCCACACTCATTTTTACTGTGCCCCTGGTTGCCGGAACGCCATCTTCAGGGAAAATGATTTTTGATATGAGCAGAGCAGCAGGAGCTGCCAGAACCGAGGCGCTCAAAAGTTGGGTGGCAAACAGTTGTTGCCCAACTTCGATGGAAACCCCCTTTGCAGCGGCATAAGATTGCCCAAGCATTTGGATATAGGCTGCCATCACACCACCGGCAATTGTTGCCATTCCACCCGTCATGACAGTCAACATCTCACTTTTGGTCATCTTCTCGAGGTATGGTTTTATTATTAGTGGAGCTTCAGTTTGTCCGACAAATATATTGGCGGTGCAGGAGAGTGATTCGGCACCACTGGTTCCCATAATTTTTGCCATCACCCATGCCATTGCTTGAACAACTTTCTGCATTATGCCGAGATAATAGAGAATTGACATCATGGCGGCGAAGAAAATTATAGTAGGTAAGACCTGAAATGCAAAAAAGAAGCCGAGACTGCCTTCTTTTCCGGGGCTGATAGCAAGATTCCCAAAAACAAATGAGGCACCCTGCTCCGAGTACTGCAGGAGAACAACAAAGAAGGAGCCAACCCAGGCAAAAAGATCTTTAACCCAACCAAGAGGTCCAAAAAACTGGGACATGGCTTCACCTTTTATCAGAAAAAAGGCTAAAACCACTTGAATTGAGAGCCCACCGGCTACCAATTTCCAATTTATATTCCGTTTGTTGTTTGAGAGAAGAAATGCAATCCCCAATAAAACGACAATACCAATGATTCCACGAAGAATAGAGACAATATCCATATGTACTACCTAAATAATAAAATTATTTCCAATTAAATTTCGTAAAACGAGATGTAAAATAATTAATAATTAAGAAAATCTCATAGAAAATTTGGTAGAAAACGATTTGAAACGGATTAAAATGGTAATAAAACTTTTTTTGCACCGATAACACAAGAACCAGATCAAAAAGTATTTTGACAAAGAAAGTAAAACTGACTTCCGGAAAAAAGGGGATTAGTAAAATTGACGATTGAGCATAGAGGTTGGGAAGATGCCACAGAACCAGAATCCATTTTGATTGTTTTGAATAAAATTTAGAAGCTGCGGTGTGCCGGGCCTTTTGTCGTAAATACTCTCCAAAAGAACAACTGGTATTAGAAAAGACAGCAGATTTGGGAGAGGTAGAGAGATTAATTGAATAACCTTTGTCCAAAAAGTTTTTCAACAGCAAGTCATCATCACCCCCCAAGGATCCTGCTGTAGGCTCATAACCACCTTCAGCGTGGAAAATCTCTTTTCTAAATCCCATGTTTCTCGCAGTGGCAGAGACGGGATGACCCCACCCAAATGATGAGGTTATCAACATGAAGGAGCGCATATTTTCGAAACATGAAATAGAGTTTACAAAACCGCTTTTCTTAATCAGAGGAGCTTGTGCAATCAGAAATTGTGTATCTGATGTGAAAGCCAGGTCTAATTCGTTCAGCCATCCTGATTGTGTAATACAGTCAGCATCAGTTATAAGAATTCTGTCGTGTTTCGCTATATTAATTCCGGCTTGAAGGGCAATTCGTTTACCTCCGGGTGAACCAGGGGGAAGTGAAACTAACTGAAGGTTAGGAATTATAGTTTGAAATTCCTTTACTATCAACGCTGTTTTGTCGGTTGAATGATCATCGCAAACGATAATCTCATAGTTTGAAACAGGGAAAACGATCTCCTTCAATGACTCAAGTAGAGCAGAAATATTTTTCTCTTCGTTTCTGGCTGCCACAATAATCGAAAAATAACCGGGATTTTCATTGTTTCTCTCTTTTTTTAATTTCTTTGGAGTTCTTATCAGTCCAAGAACGAAGAAGAGATAAGAAAAAAGAAACGAAATGAAAACGGCTGAATAAAATTCTGTCAAATAAATCTTAAAATAGTTGAAGGGAAAAATAAGAAGAGGGAAGAGATAAAAAAAGGCTGCCCTGATTGGGCAGCCATAAAAGCAGGAAATTATTTAAAATTCAGGTGAAATCCTGCATAAAACCAGTAAGAATTATCTTTACCTTTTTTCTCTTTGAAGATATCACCCGGTAAAAAGGTGGCAGCTCCAAAATTGAAATTGAGGTATTCATTATACTTTGCCATGAAACCGAGGTCAATCTCTGTTCCAAAAGCATTACTTTCGGTTCCTGAGATAAGTTTGTAAGCAGTTACTGAATTGAACAGGTGACCTGTTACTTTAGCAGCCAGCCATGGAGCCAGTGCCATTTTGTAATAGGCATACATATCTGTAAGACCAAGATTATATGTTGAGGCAGGAATTGCTTTGAAATAGTCCATGTCGCCAAAATAAGCGTGTTTTGTTGCATAGGAATTATCAAAAACCTCATATTTGTTGTCAGCCGCATCCTTGTCACCGGAATAATAAGCAAAACCTGCACCAAGGGCAGCTTTTGAAGCGATCCTGAAATCAAATTCAAGATTTATTGCTGCCATGATGGCTGCAATATCAAGATTTTTGCCGCTATGGATGTTTCCGGTCTGATAAGCAAAATCAATATCGTGAATAATTGGTCCAAAATAACCGTTGGCATTAAAACCGAGGGTTAAGCGGGCAAGGTTTTCAACCGGCACTTTTCTGTCGAACATTAAATAAGGATTGAATTTAAAGTTTTCCATAAATTTAAATTCTGAGAACAATCCAAAGAGATTCTGATCGAGACTGTCACCTGTCATTTGTTTGTCAGCCAATCTGAAAGCGAAGGCACTTAGCCAGTAACCTTTACCTGAATATTTAACAGTGGCACCATCAAATGTAATTGGAGTGTTGCCCCAGTCAGAATAACCTATTAATCTGCTGTTGTTATATTTGGCTTGTTGTCTTCCCAGGATAAATTCCCAGGAATTTTTTTTAATTTTGAGGTATCCTTCGTTCAGATCAAGGTTTGCAGAATTTGACTGAAAGGAAACTTCGGAGCCAAAAACCCGGGCATCGATAATTCTGACAACAAACTCGAGATCGTCGTTATTCGAGATTATCGCACTCAAGCGGGCACGGTTGTTAATGTAATTGTGCATTCCTGTATTCGAATTAAAATCGAGGTCATCGATCTCAAGTCTTGTTCTTAATTCACCTTCAAACTTTACATTCAATTGTGCAAAAGTTGATAAAGATGCCAAAGTAAAGACGACAAACAGTGTAAACAGTTTTTTCATATTTTTTCCTTTAATTAAAAGAGTAAAAAGTCTGATTCAAAACTAACTAATTTGAATCAAAAATAAAGAATAAATTATGTGAGCGTTGTCCAATCGTTTCCTGACTCATTGAACCGGTTTTTTATTTTATCAAGAAGTTCAGCCGGTAATTTTCCTTTAGCAGCCAGTTTTAAATTGGCTTTTAGATGCTCTATATTTGTAGAACCAATCAGAATGGAATCAACCCCGTAAGTATAAGTGCTAAATCTTATCATTGCCTCTTCCAATGGCATTCCAAAATCGATATTCATTTCATAAATTCGTCTTTTATATTCTTCCACCACAGGATCGGCAAGATTTGCGTTTTCATGCCATGCAAAGTTTGCGAGAGGTCTTTTGGCAATAACACCCATGTATCTTTGTTTTGCTTGATGGAGGATAGTATTAACAGTTTTTTGATCGCAGATGTTAATGGATGACTGCAAGGAAGCAAATGCTCCACTATGAACTGCAAACTCAAGAGCCTCATTGTCACCGGAGTATGCCGGTACTTTAATTTTTCCTTCTTGCGCCATTTTGGTCAGAGCTTCAATCACTTCACCTTTTTCAAGGATATCTTTATTGCATGAGTGGAGATGTACAATATCGATATAGTCTGTCTGCAGAATACGAAGGGCTTTTTCAACTCCCTCTGTGATGCATTTGAAAGTCCAATCTTCGACACCTTCAACATCATATCCAACTTTTGTAGAGAGGATAAATTCGTTTCGTCTGTGTTTAAGAAATTTACCAATTCTGTGTTCGGATTCTCCGTAACTTCTGGCGGTATCAATCAGGTTTATTCCCAAATCCAACACGGAATTAAGTAGTTTATCAACTTTTTTGTCACTTAGTTCATTTCCACCAATTTTTCCGGCACCAAACCCGAGGGCGGAAACTTTAAGTCCGGTGAAACCAAAATCTCTTAATTCAATAGACATCAACGATCTCCAAAAATAAAATGAAACATTCACAAAGGTAAGAAAAAAAAATGAAGAGGGAACTTTAAGGCAGGAATTTGAATTATTTAAAATAAAAAACGGGCTTTTTTGGAGCCCGTCGGGATCTTTTGCACTATTAAAATCTATTATATGGTGTTAAACTTAAAACTAAAATCTGTTAGAATTTTGCGTTAAAACTTACATTAAACTCGATACAAAAATAGCGATGCCGTCAATGAAAGAATAACAAATTTCAGTCAAAGTTTAACAGATTTCGGACATTGTGGGCGGGTTGCCGGTTTTGTAGAATATAATGTGACCGGGACAACATCGCCGGGTCTAAGGCAGTAAGCCTGGAATTGCATTCTCCGTTTCATTTCTCATTGAGGGAGATTCACCAAATTCTTCCTTGTAACATTTCGCAAAATAAGAGAGATTATTGAATCCTGATGCATAAGCAGCCTCACTAACCGATATTTTTTGCGAGATAATCATTTGTTTGGCTTTTATAAGTCTGAAAGAACGGATGAAATTGTTGGGTGATTTACCTGCAACAGCTCTTATTTTTCGTTGTAATTGTCTTGGACTCATGCCAATCATGTCGCTAAGATTCTCTACACTAAAATCTTCCCTGTGAAAATTTTCTGTAAGCAGAGAATTTAATTTTTGCAGGAAGCGGTCTGTAACCTCATTCAACGGAATTTTATTGTTTAACCCCGATTCAAGACTTTTTCTGAGTTTTTCCCTGTTTTCAATTAATGCACTGACTCTCACCCTTAATTCTTTCATCGAAACGGGTTTGATTAGAATCTCGTCGGCACCCGATTCAATCGCCTTAATTTTGTTTGCTTCAAATGTATCAGCGGTGAGTAAAATAACAGGTATATGAGAAGTTTTGTCGTCGTTTTTAATTATTTTTGTGAGTTCGATTCCATTAACACCCGGCATGTGTATGTCAGAGAGGATCAAGTCGGGAATGTATGATACAGCCTTACGCAACCCCTCAAAACCGTTTGAGGCTTCGATAATATTAAATTCTTTTTCGAAAGTTTTTTTGAGAAATCGCCCGACTTCGTGATTATCTTCAATTATCAAAATAATCTCGGCATCAGCAGAATTTTGGGTGGGGTCAGAATCAAATTCTTTTGGCAATCCAAAACTTTCTGCGATTACAAAAGTGCTCCAAAGGTTAAAATCATCAAGAAATTCATCTTCTTGTTGATTATTACTTTCAATCGGGAGTTCTACTTTATATGAAAAATGTTCACCATCTACTGAAACTGAGGAGGAATAACCGTAAGTCTCAGATATCGTATCGATAATTATTGAGTCGATGATATTACCCGGTTGGGAGACAAGAAGATTATACTGCTCAATATTTTCATCAACGGAAGTCAAATCGAAATTTGGTGTAAAAAGAATTTTAAGATCAAGTTTGTCATTTGTAAGTTCACTAACGAGAACCGTCACCGAAGTTGATGGTTTTGAGGAACGGATAAGAATGGATAAGATGTGTCCAAAAAGTCTGTCTAACATTAATGGTGAACAGAAAGAGACGAATCTGATAATTTCAGAGAGGAAGAGAAGTTCTATGTTTTTTTGTGCTGCAAGTGATTTCAGATTTTCGACGATTATGTTGAGAATTTTAATAACATCAACATTTTTATTAATAAAATCGGGAGTGTTCATCTCTGCCAGATTATCCATTTGCTGAGCGAGGAGTTGGAGATTGTTTAACGATTTTTTTACATCATGAATCGATTCATTGATGTAGTTAATAGAGTTGCCTTCAGATATAATATCCAAATTCCCGAGTGCAATTGTTATATTGCTCCTCAGGTTTGACGAGATGGCAGAAAAAAGTTTGTGGCGTAATTTTTTTCTGTAGGAATCAGATATATAAGAAGGTAATCTTTGATCAGGCATAGTAGAATAATTTCACAAAAATTTATTAGTTGGAGATTAAATATAAACAAACCGGACTTTTTAACAGGAGATACATGGAAATAATTGAAGACAAAATATTTATTCTTTCGATGATGGTGATTATCTCCATCTTCATTACAAAATTGACAAAGAATTATGGTATCCCGACACTTTTGCTTTTTCTTGCTCTTGGGATGCTTTCCGGATCGGATGGTCCCGGTGGATTGCAATTTAATAACGCGTTTCTCGCCCAATCGATTGGTACATTAACTCTGGTGGTTATCCTTTTTTCCGGGGGGCTTGACACAAGTTTCGTATCAGTTAAAAGAGGGCTAAAAGCTTCACTCTCACTTGCAACGGGTGGTGTAATCTTAACTGCAGCACTATGTGGTGGGTTTCTCTATTATTTTGCCGGCTTTTCGCTACAGTATGCTTTTCTAATCGGGGCAATTATTTCATCCACCGATGCAGCTGCAGTTCTTTCTGTGCTAAGAGCAAAAGATTTAAATCTGTCGGGTGATCTCCAACCTGTTTTGGAGGTAGAGAGTGGCAGTAACGATCCTATGGCAATTTTACTTACTACAATGATGATATCCATCATCACAACTCCCGAGAAGCCATTTTATGACTACATAATATTTTTTATACTACAGTTTGGGATCGGAGCAGTTGCGGGATATTTGGGAGGCAGGGGGATTGCTTTTGTAATGAAAAAGTTGGATTTTATTACTCCGGGTTTTTATCCGGTTTTTGCGTTGGCTGGGGGATTGTTGGTTTATAGTGGTACGGTTTTAATTGCCGGTAGTGGATTTTTGGCTGTTTATATTGCAGGAATTATTGCAAATAATCATGAATTTCAATATAAAACGAGTGTAATCAGGTTTTTTGAAGGACTTGCCTGGTTAAGTCAAATCTGTATGTTCCTGACGCTTGGGTTGTTGATAAATCCATCTGAATTGATAAGTGTTGCTATAACGGGGATACTCCTTGCTCTGTTTTTGATGTTTGTTGCCCGTCCTGTGGCAGTCTTTATCAGTTTGTTGTACAGTAACTTTAATTTAAAGGAGAAATTGTTCATAATTTGGGGAGGATTGCGCGGAGCAGTGCCAATTATATTGGGAACATTTGCATTAACAGCCGATATTGCTGGAGCGAAAGAGATTTTTAACCTTGTGTTTTTTGTGGTTTGTTTTTCAGCGCTCGGGCAGGGATGGTCACTTCAATTTGTTTCAAAATTTCTGAAAGTTACAGCCGAAAAACATTTGAATAAAAAGGTGTTATTGGATATAGAGACAGGAAAGGGAGATGATAAAACACTGTTCGATTTTTTCCTTGCTCATGGTGCACCGGCTTGTGGCACCAAGATAGTGGAATTGGGACTTCCAAAGGATGTCTTGATTGTGTTGATAGAAAGGAAAGGGAAGTATGTGATTCCTTCCGGGGCAACTATTCTTGAGGAAGATGACCTGGTAATACTACTTGCAGATAAATCAAATATAGATAAAGTTGCTACATTCTTTAAAAATTGAGCGGTTGCCGGAAATGTCTAAACGATTCTTATAATATTTCTGTTTCGGTAGTAGCGATAAATTTTCTTCACATATCTAAATATCCAGATTAGGAATGCTGCGTAGAGCATGATACCCACGATCCTCACCAGGAATGAAAATGCAGCATTTTTTACCGGTTTATACGCAGGAAGAATCCCCTCTGTTCTGATGACCGGATTCAGGAACATCGAGGTTTTGGGATTATAAACCTCAACCCTGACATATGCTTTTAGTTTCGTTAATGAAAAAAGAAGTGAGTCGCTGTTTGGGAGGCCCAATAGTCGTTCTCCCTGATTACCAATTACCACAATGGAATCAGAAATTGCGGAAAGTTTTAACCTCAGAGTATCGTTCTCAATCTTTAAATATCTGAGTTGATTATCGACCACCCCACGATTACCCTTAACTGCAATGGTATTACCTTTACGAAGAGCATCAAGAAAAAGGTCACTCAAATTTGCTGTAGCCCTTACCATTGTCCAGAATCGACCTGTCTCATCTGCCTTGGTCTGGTCGTGAGAGTCATCGTTCCCATAGCCAAAAGCAGGGTAACCCGCTGAGAGTGCGGCATCCCAGTGTTTCAAAGAGGTACGATAGTGGTTTAATATCTCGATGTGAGTATAATTTGAAAGATAATTAAAATCTTCAGGATCGTATGAATTAAGGAACTCGGGATGGTTTATCGCAAGTAGTTTGGTAGTCGGGCGAAGTCTTTCGATAATGTCCTGTTTATGGTGAAGTGACTGAAAAAGAGGATAATCGAAGTTAACAACTTCTCTGGCACCAAGAGGTTGTTGATGTCTTTTTAAAATATTTAATCCATGTTCGTAAATCGGAATAAAGGATTCTGAACTTGTTCTCGCAGATTTTGAGATAAGGTGGTAATTCGATATGCCTACAAAATCGTATCCGAGCGACAAATAGACAGAATCGAGCTGGTTGGGAGAGAGTTTGCCATTTGTAAGCCCTCCCCAGGCCTTTGAATGAGCGTGGAAATTGGCTTTGAACCATTTCCCCGAAGTATCAGCATAGGGGTTATACCATTCATTTCCAGTGAAAGGTTTAATATCGGGGAATTTATAGATATTAGTGAAGATATAGGGGAAAATAGCCAGTGTCACAACTGCCAAAACGACAGCCATGATGACATAAAGTGGTAACAGTAGTAGTTTTTTCAGGGTCATTCAAAAAATTTGGTACAGCAACAGGGCTTGGAAAATGTTATATTTGTAATTGTAAATTTATGAAATATTACGATCATTTTAAGAGCAATTAAACACAGAAAGGATGAATTTTAATGGAGACAAAATCACAAGAAAAATTTACCTTCCAGGCAGAGATAACACAACTTCTCGATATATTAGTTCACTCTCTTTATAGCAGCAGGGAGATATTTTTAAGAGAGCTAATTTCGAACGCATCTGATGCCCTCGACAAACTAAGAATTATCTCACTCAGGGGAGAGGAATATCACCAAAAAGATATTCCATTCGAGATTAAGATATCATTCGATAAAGAGAGTAAGTTGTTGATGATTACCGATACCGGTATCGGAATGACAAAAGATGAATTGGTGAAAAATATCGGAACGATTGCAAAATCGGGAAGTTCCGAATTTATCAAAGCACTTAAAGAGGGAGATGCAGACGCTAAAGAGATTATTGGCAGGTTTGGTGTAGGGTTTTATTCGGTCTTTATGGTGGCGAACGAGGTTAAAATTAAAACCAGATCTTACCTGAGAGATGAACAAGGATATATCTGGAGATCAACCGGAAGTGGCGATTTTACCATCACCGAATCGGAAGAATCGATCAACCGGGGTACCACAATTGAAATTTATCTAAAAGATGATGCTCTTGAATATGCCACAAAGGAAACACTCGAAGGGATAATTAAAAAACATTCCGGTTTCATCTCATATCCAATTTATCTTGCAGCAGAAAAAATAAACACCATCACTGCACTTTGGAAAGAGCCTAAAAGTTCAATCACTCCGGAACAATATTCTGAATTTTACAAATTTGTTTCGCACGATTTTGAAGATCCCGAGTGTCATATACATATCTCTGTTGAAGGTATGGTTCAGTTTAACGCACTTTTATTCATTCCAAAAAAGAATTTTGATTTCTTTGGGATGAATCGTGATAACTATGGACTCGATCTTTATGTTAGAAAGGTACTGATTCAGCATCAGAGTAAAGACCTTCTGCCCGAGTTTCTAAGTTTTGTTAAAGGTGTGGTTGATTCTGAGGATTTACCATTAAATGTTTCCAGAGAAACACTTCAGGAAAATGCAGTTTTTGGGAAAATTGCCAGACAGGTAACTCAAAAAGTACTCGATGACTTAATTCAAAGAGCAAAGGATGACCCTGAACAGTACAAACGAATTTACAAGGAACACGGAAAACAGATTAAACTTGGTTTTAATGATCATGACAATCGTTCCAAATATCTTGAGCTCCTGAGATTTGATTCTCTGAATAACACCGATCCCGAAAAACTTGTTTCGTTGGAAGATTATAAAAACAATCTAAAAGCCGAGCAAAAAGAGATATATTTTGCATTGGGAACCATGAGAGAATCTCTGACAGCAGACCCTGCAATTGAAATTTTTAAGAGAAAAGGTATTGATGTTATATTCCTTTATGATCCCGTTGATGAATATGCACTAAGCATGGTTGGGAAGTATGGCGACCTTGATCTGATTTCGGTTGAAAAAGTTGATATCAGTAAACTCGATTCTTTTATCGATGTTGAAGAGAATGCAAATAAACTGCCTGAGCTATCGAGTGCCGATGAAAAGATTCTTGATGAACTTGCCAAAAAGATCAAAGAAGTTCTTGGCGAAAGAATCAAAGATGTTACAATCTCTAAAAGGTTAAGTGACCATGCTGTCTGGCTTTCAGGCGAAAACGAGATGTTTTCTGCGTCGTTCAGAAGAATGATGAAGGGAAGCAACCCGATGTTCGACAGTTTTGGTGCCTCCAAAGTAATGGAAATCAACAAGGACAGTGCGGTGATAAGAAACCTCCTGACTATCTTCAAAGGAGATAAAGATTCACCAATTGTTCCACGAGTTGTAAATGTACTCTATCTTTCTGCAGAACTTGGTTCAGGAGATCTGAAGGATCCATTTATACTCGTTAAGGAGATGAATTCCATTCTTGAAACCTTTACTGGTAACTACACAATTATTAAGTAAATATTTATTAAAAAAATAAGGAGGATTTCCTCCTTATTTTTTTATAATTTTGAACCGTTAAATAATTGGAAATGTTTATTCATTAAAAGCAATAACAACTAACCCGGAAAACATATGGCAGCAAATATTTTTGATACAATGGCACACAAAATTGAGTTCTGGCGTTCAGACATGTCGACCTTTCTTAAAGAGAATGGCGACATTAAAGTTTCTGATGTCAGCATCTCACAAGTGATGGGCGGAATGAGAGGAGTAACATCATTATGGTGTGATACTTCTGTGGTTCCCAAGGATCAGGGTTTGATCATCAGAGGAAAACCCGTTAAAGATTTAACAGATTTAAATGCTGTTCAGGTTTTTTATCTTCTTCTTACAGGTGAATTGCCAAATGAAGATGAATATCACGAGTTTTCGGTTGCATTGAAAATAAGAAAGTTTGTACCTTATTATGTTTGGGAAATTCTGAAAGCGATGCCAAAAGATTCTCATCCTATGACGATGCTCTCCACTGCAGTACTTTCAATGCAGAAGGAATCTACTTTTGCGCACCATTATGAAGATGGACTCAACAAAATTGAATATTGGAGATATACTCTTGAAGATGCACTTAATATCATTGCAAAGCTACCTGCAATTGCGGCTGCCATCTACAGGTTAAGATATGATAAAGGTGAATTGATTCAACCCGATCCTGATATGAGACTGACAGATGATTTTGTCCACATGCTGGGGCTTGATGGTTCAGGAGATGAATTCCTAAAATTGATGAAATTGTTCCTCGTTGCCCATTCTGACCATGAAGGTGGTAATGTGAGCTCCTTTACTTCAGCAATTGTCAATTCGGCTCTTTCTGATCTTTATTATTCGATTTCTGCCGGATTTAATGGATTGGCGGGACCGCTTCACGGTCTGGCAAACCAGGAATCCTTAAAGTGGATTCTTGATGTAATGAAAAAATATAACGGAACTCCGTCAAAAACACAAATTGAAGAACTTGTTAATGAGACCCTGGCAGCAGGACAGGTTATTCCGGGTTATGGTCATGCTGTGTTAAGAGTGGTTGATCCAAGATTTGAAGCTTTTTACGAATTTGGTAAACTTCATTGCCCTGAAGATCCGGTTTTCAAAACTGTGATCCATACTTTTGAGGTAGTTCCCGAAATACTTAAATCAATACCAAAAATTCAGAATCCATGGCCTAATGTGGATGCAGTTACCGGTTCACTTCTTCACCACTACGGTTTGCGTGAATTTTCGTATTATACAGTAATATTCGCGCTTTCGAGATCAATTGGTCTGGCATCACAAGCTGTGGTGAACAGAGCTATGGGAACACCAATCGTGCGTCCCAAATCTGTAACGACATCATGGTTGAAGAGTCAGGTAATTAAATAAAGGATTTAATTCTTTAATTAATTTTATCTTTATTATAGAAACGCCCCGGTTGAAGCCGGGGTTTTTCGTTTCACTACCAGGATTCTGCTTGGATATCTACCGGTATCGAGATATTCATCCATCATTCAGGTAAAAATCGTATATTGAATATCAGTTGCGTATCTATACGAATAATTAATCTCGAGTTTAAATTGAATAAGTTATTCTTGTTTTTGTTTTTTCTCCTTGTAGCCCCTCTCAATAATTTTGGGCAGATTGGTAAAACTGTTTTTCCATACATCTCCTTTTTTGATGGATATGTAAACTACAGGATACCACCCCATAATTGGGGCACACCCCTCAATTCAGATTCTCTTGCTCTTCGTGCAAAAGAACTCAGCTCCTTGATGGATTCGCTCGGAATTACCCACTCAGTTTCCTGGGCAGATTCAGTTAACACCATTCCAAGTGATTTTAACCGCAGACGGAAAATTCTTGATATGCATCTGGAGTGGTGTAAGGATACACCTGAAATACTCGGTGTTGAGACAGGAAAATATATAAAAGCCCAGGGACAGGATAAAAATCGTTATCCTTTTCAGATTGGGGGTGTAAGTACCTTTAGTCTGTCACCGGGTTATAATTTTGGATTTGGAAACCAGAATAGTTCGAGTGTCTGGTTTATGAATTTGCACCCCGACTTGATCCCTTCTTGGGTTGGTACCAATATAACGGGGAGTGATACATTAATATTTTCACACGATGGTGAACTTCTGGTAAGAAAAGCCGCTCCTTCGTTAAGCGATGAGGATATCAAATCATATATGGTTTATGGGATACTAAACAGGATGCATTTCACTAATACTGGTGAAAGACACTACATCTCAATTCGAACCATGATAGAACCAAGCACACTCCCGGATACAACAGAAGTATTCAGGGTGCGGCTTAAAATTGTACCAGCTTCAGGATATAATGCATCAAAAGATTTTTTTGAGACAACCAAAGTTGATACTGCCACCCTCAATAACAAAAACAATCCAAAAAATCCACTTGTTAAAACAATTGAGATGGTCGTAAGGAAAGGGGACATTTCCTCAACCGCTATGGGGTGGATAACCTTAACCGACCCGGGTTTTCATTTTAGAGAATATGGTGCAGTTAGTGTTGACAAGATTATTGAAGTGGGGATACTCTATGAGAATAAAGTAACAACTTACATCGATGCAATTACATTTCACGATTCGCTCTATGAAGCTTTTTTTAATGACCCGGAACTTCGAAACACGATAAAATCGCAGCTCAATGCAAAAATAGCAGCTGTTGGTGGAAACCCGCTATTTGAATCATTTTATTATGATGAACCTTTTACTCTCACGGCAAATGTGAGGAAGTTTTACACAAACCTTATTCGGACGAAGATGCCTCCGGGAAAAAACTTCGATTTGTCAGGAGCGGCGGGAAATTATTGGAGGTGGCATTTCAGGTTTGACCGCTATTATGCAAAAAATGATGCTACGGGTTTCTATAAAAACTCTTTAATAATTAACCACTATCCTTTCAGTTTGGCATTAAAACGAGGATATGAGCCCGGTGGTCAGAAAGATATTCAAGCGGCATTAAACAATCTGATTGAATATAAAGGTGAGAGAATTCTGCCCTCCGGGAATGAAGACCCTGAACAATTTATGGGACTTGTCGCTGCGATTGATGCTGCACAGAATTTTGGTCCCGAATTGGAAGAAGACATTCCACTGATTCAAACCGTACAGGTCTCCGCAATAAGAGGTTTTGCTCCCGGCATCTCCACATACTCAACCAGTCCATTTGGATTGCGTGTGCCATCGGCTCAGGAAATTACCGTACAGGCAAATCTTGGGCTTTCATTTGGTGCCAGGGGATTTATGTTCTACATGATTCCAACACGGATTGATCCGTGGGGAATGGCAACTTATGGATTATTTGACGACCTTTACAATCCATACAATGAATCCTCTCCGGATGTTGCAAAATCCAGAGCTGACAATCCACAGGTGCCTAATTCCCGATATTGGGCTTTAAAGGAGTATCTTAAATCCCTGAAGCCGATAGAAAACTGGATTCTGCGCAGTACCTGGGTCGGGGCTTATTCAGGTGATTCACAAACTTATAGAATGAATTCAAGAAAAAATTGGATTAAATCGGTTAAAACCAAAGTGGATACCAGGGATGAAAGTTTTGAAAATTTTTCATATACCGAAACGGGTATGTTGCAGTTGACAAAGTTTAACAATCCCAACAAAATAGAACCTGATACTCTGTTTTTATACATCACAAATAAATTAGTGGATGTTTCGGCACTCGATTCAACGGCAAGTACACGATTTGTAAGAGTTTATCTCAATATTCCTGAATTAAACTACAATAATTATTCAGTAATCGATATGAACGAAGTTAGTCAACCAATAATTGCATCACTATCAAATGGAATGCCTGATTCAAGTTGCTACTTCGATGTAAAAATAACCGGTGGTGGTGGTAAATTGATGATGATAACTCCGATAATCTTCACAGGCGGAGTCGAGGGTAAGGATAAGACCGTAAATAAATCCATACAAAGTGAAGACTAAAGGTAGGATCAATAATAATGAGGGCATTAATTCATTAAGTTTATCATAAATTAATTCTTGATAAATAATTATCTTACATGATTATTTTGAAAAAATTTGGCAGAATAAAGGATACAAATTATGAGCATTCTTGTTGACAAGAAAACTCGCCTTGTTGTTCAAGGCATAACGGGCAGTGAAGGATCATTTCATACCAGACAAATGGTTGAATATAAAACAAAGGTTGTTGCAGGGGTAACCCCCGGCAAAGGCGGAACTGAATTTGAGGGAATCCCTGTATTTAATACAGTTCAGGATGCTGTTGATGCAACAAAAGCCAATACTTCGGTAATTTTTGTACCTGCTTCATTTGCAGCAGATGCAATTCTTGAAGCAGCGGATGCCGGTATTAAAGTGGTTATCTGTATTACAGAAGGAATTCCTGTTGCGGATATGGCTCCGGTATATCACTACATCAGAGAAAAAGGTGTTGTGTTAATTGGACCAAATTGCCCGGGAGTTATTTCACCCGGAAAAGGCAAAATTGGTATCATGCCCGGATTTATTCATAAAGCAGGCAATGTTGGAGTGGTTTCCCGCTCCGGAACGCTCACTTATGAGGCAGTAAAACAATTATCTGATCTTGGAATCGGGCAATCCACTTGTGTTGGAATTGGCGGAGACCCTATCATCGGGTCGAGGTTTATTGATATTGTAAAATTGTTTAACGAAGACCCTGAAACAGAGGGTATAGTTATGATTGGTGAGATTGGTGGCTCTGCAGAAGAAGAAGCTGCTGAATACATCAAAAAGAATGTGAAAAAACCTGTAGTGGGCTTTATTGCCGGCCAGACAGCACCTCCGGGTAGAAGAATGGGACATGCAGGAGCTATAATTTCCGGAGGCAAAGGCACTGCGGGAGAAAAAATGGAAGCATTAAAAAAAGCAGGTATCAAAGTGGTAAATTCACCGGCCGATATCGGTATCACGATGAAAAAAGCACTTGATGCAAAAGCAAAAAAACATTAATTACAGAATATAAATTCAGGAGAATAATTTGGGCAATTTAACTTTTGCAATAATTAAACCGGATGCAGTAAAAAATAATTATGTCGGACAGATAATCACAATGATTACCGAAGCCGGTTTTAAAGTAAAAGCTATGAAAATGACAAGAATGAGTCAGGATTCAGCTAAAGGTTTTTATGAAGTACATAAAGAAAGACCATTTTATGGTGAATTGGTTGATTTTATGTGTTCAGGACCTTGTGTTCCGCTGATGCTTGAAAAAGAGAATGCAGTAGCCGATTTCAGAAAACTCATTGGAGCCACTGACCCCGCACAAGCTGATGAAGGCACTATCAGAAAAAGATATGCCGGAAGTAAAGCTGAAAATGCTGTTCACGGTTCTGACAGTGATGAAAACGCTCTTATAGAGATATCACATTTCTTTTCCCGCGATGAACGACTGAACAACTACACAAATTAATGTCGATTTCACGCTGGAAGAAAATTAAAAGCCGGGAGTATCACAAAAATCCATTTTGGACTTATAAGATTGATGATTTTATAATCCCATCCACCGGATTTAAAGGAGTTTATTACTATGTGCATACTACCGGCTCTTCGATGATAATTCCGGTGACTGAAAACAACACACTTCTCCTCGTTAAACAGTATCGCTACCTGAATAAAAAATTTTCTCTCGAATTTCCCTGTGGTGGAGTGAAAGAAGGTTCAACCCCTGTAGATACAGCACTATTGGAGCTAAGAGAAGAAACGGGTTATTCCGCTGAATCGCTTGAGAATGTTGGGAAATTTTGTCCATTTAATGGTGTAACCGATGAATATTGCCATGTTTATCTGGCTCAAAAATTGGTGAAGGCACCAAAAAAGGGAGATGACACTGAAGAGATATCTCTTCATGAAGTAACCATCGAAGATTTTGAGCAGATGGTGGATAAGGGAGTGATTTTTGACGGAATGACTCTTTCTGCATGGACAATCGGTAAGAAAAAACTTTTCAGAAAACTTGGGATTCTCCAAAAATGATAAAAATTGTGATATTTTTATTGTTGATTGTCCCCATAGCTGCAGGATGTCAAACTGTTCAGGAAAAAACTTTACCAACCGGGAAAACTGAATTTGTAAATGGAATAGATAATTTCCTGAAAAAAGAGTGGAACAGGGTTTCCGAAAAACAGTTGGGAATTGTTGCAAATCATACTGCCGTAACCTCCGATGGAAAACACCTTGTAGATGAGATAATATTTGATAAAAAAGGGAAAATTACTGCTGTATTTGGACCTGAACATGGATTCAGAGGCGTGGCTGCTGCAGGCTTAAAAATTGACCATCAAACTGATGAAAAAACAGGTATTCCTGTCTTTTCACTTTATGGGAAAACCAGAAAACCCACGCCGGAAATGCTTAAAGGGATCGATCTGATGATCTTTTCCATCCGTGACGCCGGGGTAAGATTTTATACCTACATTTCAACACTTTATCATGTGATGGAAGCATGTGGAGAAGCAGGAATTCCTGTTTGGGTACTTGATCAACCCAATATCATTGGCGGGCTTTATGTGGATGGTCCCGTGGTTGAAGATTCTCTCTTTTCCTTTGTAGGGATTACACGATTACCAATTGCACACGGGATGACGATTGGTGAGATTGGCAAATATTTTCAAGACGACATTAAAGAGCGAAGAGGGGTTTTGTGCGAGCTAAATATTGTGGAAATGTCAGGATATTACCGGGAAAGCGAATTTGAAGAGACAGGTATAAAGTGGATTGATCCATCTCCAAATCTCAGGTCTGTTACAGCAACAAAAGTTTATCCCGGCACCTGTTTACTTGAAAATACAAATGTCTCAGAGGGAAGGGGGAGCGTTGATCCTTTTTTGATATTTGGTGCACCATTTATCGACAATGAAAAACTGCTTGAAGTTGTAAAACAGTTCCCGGGGATTAAAAATGTTGAAAAACTTGAGTATGTTCCGGTGGAAAGTGAAGCTGCACTTAAACCTAAATTTATGGGTGAAAAGTGTTTTGGAGTGAGGATCAGAGAAATTTCGAAGGATTTTGAATCTGTAAAATTTGGATTTTATCTGTTGGATCATTTACTAAAAGAGTATCCAGGAAAATTTGAGATTAAAGAGAAGGGCTTCAGGATCAAATCCGGCAGGAACGATATTCAAAATTTATTGACCACAAAGGGGTGGAAAGTCGTGGTAGCCAGCTATCAAGAAGAGCTGCGACAATTTAAAGAGCTTAGAAGTAAATATTTATTATACACTAACTTAAGGTAACAAGATGTTATTTAAGAAAATTATATTCTCCTTTTTTACAATTACACTGCTGATGCTGGTTTCCGGTTGCGGTTCTGATGGCACAAAACCATTGGTTGAAGGTGAAGTTGTAACCAGTATCGACACAAATCTTCCAAAACTCGAAGGCGTAACTGCAGCCGAAGGGGAGACAGAGTTTGGTTATAAATTGGAAAAAGGATCGAAGTTCACATACAAGATCGCCTTTATCAATAATATTGATCAGTCAATGAAAGCTGATACTTCAATCAGCCAAAAAGTTGAGCAGAAAAATGTAATTGTTATCAATTTTGAAGTGAAAGATGTTGACAAAGACACTATTGCTGAAGTTGAAGTAACAACAACAAGCATCTACATCTTCTCCGATGTAAATGGCGAAAAGAAAGAGTATAAAACAGGCGATAAACTTGACTCGGCTAAGAAGCTCGATTTTGGATTTTATGAAGCCCTTATAAACAATCCGTTTATGGCAAGAATTGACAAAAAAGGGGTTATCAAAGAAGTTTATAAAGTTGATAAAATTGTTACCAAAGCACTTCCCGAAAACATGGGGAAGGATTCCTTAAACCCACAGCAACTTGAAGCAGCCACAAAAGATATTTCTGAAAACCTGAAAGGTATGATTATGCAGGTATTCAGAGCTTTTTCACCGGGTACTTTAAAAGCAAATGAAACATATAGAGACAAAAAAGCTCCTGTAAACGATCCTAACGGAATGTATCAGTTGAATGCAACCCAGCTTTATACCCTCAAAGAAAAAGGTAAATTTGACGGTAAAGATGTTTCTGTGATTGATGCAGGATATGAAGCAAGTTACACATATAATCCTGATCTTGAAAAACAAGGATATAAAATTGATAAAAGTGAAATTAATGGTGGTGGAAAAGTTTTCTACAACAATAATGATCGCCTTCTTATGAAATCGAACACCAGATTAACAGAAGAGATTCAGTTTAGTGGAAAAGTACCTTCACAAAAAGGTGCCATGGTTGACTTCCTGAGTAAAAAGAAATCAGTTATTATTAATATCGTTGAGAGATTAAAGT
>CAZHCW010000024.1:0-52860 GCA_964531325.1 uncultured Ignavibacteriaceae bacterium
GGGTTCAGAACGTCGTGAGACAGTTCGGTCCCTATCCTATGCGGGCGCAGGATATTTGAGAAGGGTCGCTCTTAGTACGAGAGGACCGGAGTGAACGTACCTCCAGTACGCCAATTGTCACGCCAGTGGCATCGTTGGGTAGCTGCGTACGGTCGTGATAAGCGCTGAAAGCATCTAAGCACGAAACACGCTTCAAGATGAGATATCCCTCCTTCGGGACTGAAGGCTCCTCGGAGATGACGAGGTTGATAGGCTGCAGGTGTAAGTGTAGTAATACATTCAGCTGAGCAGTACTAATAAGCCGTGAGACTTGCCATTAATTTTATTTTAATTTTATGCAATTATTTGTATCCAACTCTTTCAATTATTATTGAACAACCCCAATTTTTTTCCGGTGGTTATAGCTGTAAGGAAACACCTCTTCCCATTTCGAACAGAGAAGTTAAGCTTACATACGCCGATGGTACTACATGCGCAGGTGTGTGGGAGAGTAGGTAGCTGCCGGTTTTATTTTTTAAGCCCCATTTTTTGGGGCTTTTTTATTTTAAAGCTTTCCATAAATTGTCCCTTTCTGAACTTTATATCTATTCTTTTTTGTTACACTTGTATTCTCTCATTCATTATAAAAGGTTTCCCATGTATAAATTCATAACATTGATCACTTTGGCTTTACTTTTTACAGCCTGCACCAAACATGAAGCTGTAGCTACAGAGAAACATGAATCAGCAACACTTGATACTGTTATTAACAATTTTAGTCTTCCCGACATAAATGGTAAGACACACTCATTGACAGAATATAAATCGTCGAAGGCGATAGTTTTGATGTTCATTTCAACTGAGTGTCCTGTTTCAAACGCCTATAACTCCCGTATGGCTACCATAGCAAAAGATTACATGTCGAAAGGGATAACCTTCCTCGGGATCAATTCTAATAAAGCAGAAGATATTGCTGCAATTAAAAAACATGCTACTGAAAACGGGTTGGGTTTCACAATCTTAAAAGATAATGGAAATGTTGTTGCTGATCAACTTTCAGCATCCTTCACTCCCGAGATTTATGTTCTTAATGGCGACTTAAAACTTCTCTATCATGGCAGAATCGATGATAAAAGAAGAGTTGAAGAAGTGACAACCAATGATTTACAAAAGGCCCTCGATGAAATATTAGCTGGAAAACCTGTTTCAGTATCAAGTACCAAAGCTTTTGGTTGTACAATAAAACGAGTTGACTAAATCGGGTGTTAATTATTAAGTATCAAGTATCAGGTATTATTTTTGATTTGCATAAGTAGATGGTTGCCAACCGTTAGTTTGTTTTTACTTGTAGTTGCTTTTAATGCGCAGGCTCAAGATGTGAAGACTGTTGATGAAAAAGGACTCACCGGGTTGCTTAAGAACAGAAATAACAAAGTATTATTCATTAATTTTTGGGCAACCTGGTGTGTCCCATGCCGCGAGGAGTTTCCGGTTATTGTAAAACTTGCTAAAAACTTTCCCAAGGTTGAGTTTGTTGCTGTGAGTCTTGATCATCCTGATGAAATCAAAAGCAAAATAGTGCCCTTCTTAAAAAAGATGAAAGCACCATTTAAAAACTATGTTGCCAAATTTAAAGATGATCAGATTTTGATTGAGATGATAAATGAAGATTGGAACGGTGCCATCCCTGCTACTGCCATCTACAGCAGTAACGGGAAGCAGGTGGGTTTTTATCCAAAGAAGATGAGTTACAAAGAGTTTGAAAAAGAACTACTAAAAGTGACGAAATAGACTTGGATATTGCTGAGATTTTTTCTTTTCAAGCGACTTGCAAACTTCAATTGCTCCTTGGAAAAGACACCTTGGATGAATCAATGCTGCCTTTAGATTGCTAATCTATCCTTGTTACTTTGTTACTTTTGATTAACACCTTTTTTAATTAATTTGAATTAATGACGATCTACATCAGTAGTTGACTTTTTAACTGCAATACACTTCGAATTTTTATTGTTATATTTTTCGAAGTGTTTACACCAGACGGCAAGTTCTTTCCTGCAATCGCCGATTACTTCTTTGCCTGCAAATCCTGCATATTTGCAACTATAATCACAGAATTGAGGGAATGAGATATCTTTGTTTTTAATTTCCATGCCAATTCGCTAAATTTTAATAGAATAATATGAAAATTACGCAAAACATAAATAAAATGAACCTTTGATGAATCTTTTTCCTTCCCTCTTATCAAAATTATCAGAACAACGAGCTCTCTATTTTATACTTCTTGATCCTGACCGGTTTCATGACACAGATTTGAAGGAGTTTGCCAATAAATGTTCCTCCGCAGGAGTGGACGGATTTTTAGTTGGGGGGAGCTTAATGGTTTCCGGTGATTTTGACAGTGCAATAAAAACTTTGAAAAACTTGACACATTTGCCTGTGATTATTTTTCCGGGAGGATTAAGTCAAATTTCCCCATTTGCAGATGCTATTTTATTTTTGTCGATTATAAGTGGAAGGAACCCTGAACATCTTATAGGTAAACATGTGATTGCAGCTCCTGTGATCAAAAAACACAACCTGGAAGCCATTTCAACCGGTTACATGTTGATTGAATCAGGCAGACGGACCACCGCTGAATATATGAGCGGAAGCGCACCAATTCCCAGTCACAAGCCGGAGATTGCAGTTGCCACTGCACTTGCCGCCGAATTTCTCGGGATGAAAGTTGTTTATCTTGAAGGAGGATCTGGAGCAGATAATCCGGTTCCTTTTGAAATGGTAAAGGCAGTTTCAGAAAATATTTCTATTCCTGTTATCGTTGGCGGGGGAATCCGTAACCCTGAAACAGCTGGAAAGATGGTTGACTCCGGAGCAAAAATAATTGTTACAGGAAACTATTTCGAAGAAAAGGCAAATTGGGGTAAACTTGTTGAATTTGCAGATGCTGTAAAGGGGAGGGTTTAAAGAGAAGTGGGGAGTGGTGGATAACAACGCCAATTCCAAAAGACACCTAAAGCTTATCAATGGAGCTGCACTGGCTCTATCTGTCATTGCCGGGGTTATTCTATTTCTAATTGGAACATCCAAATATGGTATTGGATTAACAGGGGATTCGATGAATTATATCGCACTTTCCTCAAATCTTTTGGATGGGCAGGGATTTGTTGGATTGGGGGGTGCACCATTTGTTATTTGGCCTCCAGGCTACTCCTTGATTATTATATTTGTTAAATTATTAATCGGGATGGATTATTATTTTGTCCTCTCATTGTTAAATATTTTATCACTCACCTCTACTTTTATTCTCTCTTACTTCATCTTCAGACAAAAAGTTGAATCGCATCTCCTCCGATATTATGGATTGGGATTGTTAGTGATTGCTCCGGGCTTCTATTTGGTTTGGGTTTTTGCGTTTTCTGAGATTGTGTTTATCCCAATTATGCTGTTATTTTTATTTCTTTGTGACCAGTGGAGAGATAATCTATCAACAAAAAGGATAATCTGGTTATCAGTTTTGGTTGTTCTGCTGTTTTTTGTAAAGTATATAGGGATTGTGGTTTTTCCATTAATCATTTATTTGATTTATCGGGGGGACAAAAAGAGTTGGTTTATCAGAAGTATTTTGGCTTCACTAATTACATTAATACCAGTTCTATTGTGGATTCTAAGGAATTATTTTCTGGCGGGTTCTCCGTTTGGAGAGAGGGGAGAATCGATCTACAATATCCTTGAAGTAAAAATGATCTCAACAGAGACTTTTTTATACTGGGTCTTTCCTGTATTGATACTGGTTCCTTTGTCAGTCCTTTTTGCTGCCCGACACTTGAAAATTATTAACGTTTCATTTACCCACATTTTTTATAAAATTGATATTCACTTAATCTTAATCATATTATTTTTGAGTGGCACATTTATCTCAACTTCAATTTCAGCATTTGACCGACTCAATAACAGACTGTTATTCCCTGCATTTATACCTTTATTGACGGTGTTTTTAATATTGTTGGATATATTGAAGAAGAATCTTTCAAAATGGGATAATCGAAAATTATTTGTAATTGCCGGTCTGATTCTAATGTTGATTCCGGTTGGTGTGTATATTCGCACAGATATAAGATCGTTTGGTACCCGAATTCAGAAAGGAGCCGGGGGTATTTCCACCGATGAGTTTCAGGCAAAACTTCCGAATTTGAAGGGGGAAATGATCAAAAAACTGAAGGCTGAGAATAATACATATTCTAACAATCCCGAGTTACTTTTTTATACCACTTTTGTTCAGTCGAAGAAATCACCAAGAAGGTTCTTCTACAATTCTGATGAAGTTGAAGTAAACAGAGAAAATCTCGCAAAATATTTTGGCAGCGGAAAGAACTATCTGGTTTGGATAGGTGGAAATGAAAATGAACTGAGCTATTCTCCTGAAGAATTGAAGAAGTATGTAAAAATCAGATTGGTCTCAACCGGTTCAAATTACCAAATTTATGAGATTTTTGGACAAAATGGCCAAAATTAAAGAGTTCTTTTTGGACCTGCTTCCTCCAAATTTAACCGCAATGATCCTGAACAGCGGATATTTTTTTGCCACCTCTGTTGTAGGAATCTTAATATCATTTGTGTCATTTCCACTTTTTGTCGTGCTTCTCTCAAAAGAGGATTTTGGGATACTTGCATTTTTCACTGCTTTGAATAATATAATTGCACAATTTTCGATACTCTCGCTGACGAATTATTATATTGTCCGAAGTCGTGAACTCGATGCAGCCGAGAAGAGGCAACTTCTTCTAAATCTTGTGATATTCAATTTTTTCTGGAATCTTTTGTTAATGGCAGTAGGGATGGGAGTAGTATATTTGTACTTTTTAACATCTGCAACTACAATCGAGTATTTCCCTAATGTACCAATTATGTTTATAATTCTTATCAGCAATAGCTTAATATCGTTTAAACTGGTTGAATTCAGGATAGAAGGAAAAGGGAAATATTTCTTTTTTACCGAGGTGTCTCAAGTGGTGGGGAATGTTTTTTTTGCCTTGATGATTGTCTGGTTTTTTAATTTGGGTGCAACAGGAAAACTACTTGGCATCGCCGTTTCTAATTCAATCATTGCAATGACACTTTGGTTTAGTATGGATCGCACCGGAACCACTCAGTTCAGTTTATATGAAGTTAAACGGGGATTACGAGAGATGTTACCACTCACTTTGGCTTCCTTTCTTCATAGTACTGCTCCATCTGCTGATGTAATTATTCTGGAAAGGCTGAACAATCTATCCGGTTTGGGGGTCTATAATGTTGGTAAACAGGTGGCAACATTTGTAATTACAGCTTGTACTTCTGTTTTTCAAGCATTTGAACCCAAATTTTATGAAGATTTCCGTGACAAACCAATCAGAAAATCGAAAAATTTTCGGGTGTTTGTTGTTATCATTTTAACGATAGTTGCACTATATTTCATTTTTGCTGATTTAATAATCCAGGTGTTGACACTTGGGAAATTTAAGGATTCTTTAGAATATTCAAATATCCTTGTAATTCAGGCGATGATATTGCCGGTGATTCAGGCAATTCAGGTCAAGTTTTATATACACCGAAAAGTTAAACTAATTGCTTTTATAAATTTGTTTGGTAGTGTGGTGTTGTTGGGATTGGTTTTTGTTTTAACTTCAAGCATGATTTATGCTGGTGCAGCAATAGCGTTTGTTGTTTCAGCTCTCATTCAGTTAATTCTGATATTAGTTTCACTTATGAGGCAAAGGGATGGTTAAGACTCCAGTTCTATTAATTGCCTTCAATCGACCTGAGCTGCTTCAAAAAGTTGTCGATGCCTTGTCCGTGCACAGACTTTCAAAATTGTATGCTTTTGTTGACAATGCAAGAGTGGGGAATGTTGATGATAATAACAAAATTGAGATGTGTAAAAAGATCATTGAAAAGATTAACTTTTGTGATGAAGTTATTACCATATATCCGGAGGTGAATCTTGGTTGTGGTGGGGGCCCTTTTTATGCCATCACAACAGCTTTTGAGAAAGAAACGAAGTTAATCATTCTCGAAGACGATTGTGTTCCATCTGCCGCATTCCCGGCTTTTTGTGAGGAGTTGCTGGATAGATACTCTGATGAAAGTAGAGTTCAGATGATTAGTGGACATAATTTCAGTTGGAACTACGATAGAATGAAATACAGTTACATTTTTTCGAATTATGCTCATATTGGTGGCTGGGCAACATGGAAAAGAACCTGGGAAAAAGTTGTTTTTTCAGTCGATTTTTACATTCCTAAATTGCAGAAAGTCATTCATAAAAGATTCCAATATCCGCGTGAACAGAGTTTCTTTTTCAAAGATTTTAATTATAATCTCCGTAATCCTAAATATTCAGGCTGGGGTTACCAGGCTTCCCTTTCAATTTGGGAAAACGAAGGATTATGTGTTGTCCCCAGTAAAAATCTTGTTTCAAACATTGGAACCTATGGGACCCACTTTTCAGGTGGTGAAAGACCATTCTTTAATCTACCGGTTGATGAAAATTTTAAGATTTTAAGCCATCCAATAAGAATAGAACGGGACACTGAATATGATATTTTTCATTTTACAAATCACTGGATCAAAGCAAACAGACGACAATTTTTTAAAAGATTATTAAACTATTTTATGAAAAGGATTAATAGATTAATTGATTATGGTCTGTTTTGATTAGACAAATTATTTTATATTGTATCTTCAGTTTTATCTAAAAATCAGGCTTCATTTTGAATCGAAAATTACCTCAGGTTTCCATGTTCAGATTTTTTATATTATTAACATTTCTCATCGTCACACTCCATTCACAAGATAAAATTTCAGGATATCAAGAGAGTGGCCAAAAGTTAAGATTTACTTTCCAACCGGCAGAAGTAAATCTTGCCCGGCTGACTGATGATGTCAGGCAGAAAAAGCTTAGTTATTACGATGAATCACGACCCGGAGAGATTTCACTTCCATCAAAGTCACTTTTTGTTGCGATACCTCCCGGCGCAGAAGTTGCTGTTGAATATCGTATTATCGAAAAAAGAACGGAAGATTTTAATCCTTCAATCAATCCTGAAGCAAGTTTAACACGAGATACAACAATTAGTCTCAACTTTGAACCAAAATTGGTGATGGGGCGTAAAAAAACGGAAGTGATTGAGATTCTTGGGTATTTTGAGATTAAGGGTGTGAGGGTAGTTCATCTAAAATTTAATCAATATGATTACAATTTTAGTTCAGCAAAACTCGAGGTGATAAGTAAAATAGAATTCACACTCAACTCAAATAGACCTGTAACTGACTATAACAGCGGGATGGTATTTTCTGATGAATCACGAAAACTGTTTTCAGGGATGCTGGTGAATCCCGAATCGGTTGATAAATTTGCCTCTGTAGTTGCAGTAAACGATACTACCGGAAACTGGATAGACTACTCTGCTTCTTATGTCAAGATTGGAGTGGCAAAAGATGGAATTTACAGGGTTTTAGGGTCTGATTTACAGAGTATGGGAGTTAATTTAACTGAGATTCAACCGGCTACTCTTCAATTATTGAAAAAGGGTGTTCAGCAGGATATCTTTGTTTTTGATGGGTCTGACAGTAGATTTGATGCCACCGATTATATAGAATTCCTCGGCGAAAGAAATATGGGCAGTAGTGATTACAGAACACCAAACGCCTATGGGGTACCTTATAATGAGTATTATGACAGATTTACAGATACAACGGTGTATTGGATAACCTGGAATCGGAGTACGGGCAAGAGAGTGACAACTGCTCCACAAACACTTGGAGTGGCTTCAGATACATTAAAAACTTATACTGAACTGATACATCAAGAAGTTGATCGTTCATATCTGTATTTTGATGCAAATCTTGTAAGAAGGGAGATGCCATACTATTTCGAAAACAAAACATTTTATTGGCAAAATCTAAATGCTCCCACAGCGATGGCTTCCCGGTCATACACCTTTAATTTAAGTGAATTGGATAATACTGACAGCGTAAGATTTTATTCCAGAATCGCAAGTGGTGCTTCGAGTAGTGTAACAGGATCACATAATCTCGTTTTGCAAATCGGCAATAATTTCCCAACCTATGATTCTTCCTCACTTGACAGATATGATAGAATTGTGCTTACAGGAACCGCACCGGGTAGTCTGTTTGCAAACGGGAATAATACAATAAAAATTGTTTCTTATCCAAACGGGACAGCAATAAATACAGTTTGGATTGACTGGGTTGAAATTGAATACTTTAGAAAGCTTAAAGCGACAAACGATTCACTCACCTTCAAATTCCCATATTCGGCAACCGCTTCTGTAAAAAATATTGAAATAACAAGTGTTTCATCAGACAGCCTTATCCTATGGAAAAAAGGACTGGAGAATAAAAAATTATTTGTGAATAGAAATGGAAGTTCACTTATCATCCAGGACACAGTTTCCAAATCAGATAATTATTTTCTTGTCAGAAATGCCTCTGTTTTGAAACCAACACTTTATTACAAAAAAAACTGGAAAAATCTAAGAAATCCTTCGAACAAAGCCGACTATCTAGCAGTATCAATCGAATCGTTCGCATCGCCAATTAGGCAGCATTTAGCATATCTCAAGAATTCTAATCAACTCGACACAATGTTTGTTGATATGAATGATGTATATGATGAATACTCCTATGGTTATTTTTCGACAATGGCACTAAAGGAGTTCTTTCAAACTACTCAATCTCAATGGCAAACACCGTATCCTGATTATGCCATCCTTGTTGGGAGTGCTAATTGGGATATTAAACTATCAGTATCGAATATCTTAAACATCAAGCCTAAATATAATTTAGTGCCTTCCTATGGATTTTCAGTAAGTGACAACTTATTGGCTGTGTTTGATAGTGTTTCTTCTTTAATTCCTCAGATTCTTATAGGAAGGGTCCCCGCAAAAACAATTGATGAAGTTGAAAGATATTTTACAAAATTATCCAATCATTACACTCAGAAATTTGACAGATTTAATAAAAGAGTGTTATTACTATCAGGTGGTGTTGATGAGACACAAGCAACTGAATTCAAAGGTCAAAATACAGTTTTATCTTCGTACTTTAAGTCGCTACCCTATGCTTTTGATTATAATCAGTATTTTAGGACATTTTCTCCGGTTTCAAACTATGGACCATTTCCACTTGATGAAGTTGACGCCAATATCAAAAAAGGTGGAGTAATATTATCTTATGTAGGGCATTCGGGAACATTCCACTGGGATAATGATATTCGTACTCCGAGCCAACTTTTGAATAATTCGAACAAAGGTTCTTTGCTAACCGATTTTGGATGTTCAACCGGTAAGTTTGGAGAACCTGATGTTGATTGTTTTGCCGAGCAATTTCTTTTATACCCTACAGGTCAACCAATAGCTTATATCAGTAATTCGAGTTTAGGTTTTACAAGTACTGCTGCTATTGCACCAAATCTTTTTTACACATCGATGCTCTTGGATAGTTTGTGGAAGCCATCTGAAGCTCTTCGTACTGCAAAAATAAAAATGTTCCAACAATACGGAAGCAGTACGACCAACCAGCTATTTGTGATGACCAATACCTATTTTGGTGATCCATTCCTAACGCTGAATATCCCCCCAAAGGCAAATTTTATTTACGAAAATGAACCCATCACTTTGTCACCCAAGAACCCTGATGATACTCATGATTCAGTAAAAATAAGTCTGGTCTATTTTAATTATGGAACAGCATTGTCCGATAATGTTGATATCAGAATTACTGATAGACTAAATGGAGAGATAGTTTTTGATACTGTTGTCACTCGACCAGTTCCAACATTTAGGGATTCTTTAGCTGTGAGTATCCCTGTTAAAAACAAACTCGGGGTGCATGCAATTAAAGCGGCACTAAATGACGGTGGAAGAATCCAGGAAATTTATGATAATGATAATATTGTTGAAACATCTTTTATAGTGTCAAGTTCGATATCAAGAGATTATCTAAAATATAACAATGAAAATCTCGTTAAAGATTTTCTTTATTTTATTAACCCACAAAGGAAACCTGACACCGAAACTGTTACTGTCGAAATCGCCAATAATCCATTAATGACCAGTAGCATTCTGTTGACAACTCCATTTGATTCATTTTACACCAAGGTATCTCTTTCATCTTTTCAATCGAATAAAAGGTACTGGTTCAGAGTAAAGGATAATACAAACGGTCAATTTGGTTCTATAAGATCGTTTTTCCTAACGAACAGAAATGGCTTTGGTTTAGCTGACAGTATTTCGTTTAATGCCTCGCGATTTATGAATATCGGATTTAATAACGGAAAACTTACTTTACAAGATAAAAGTGTAACTTTATCTATCAGTGCTGCCGGTTATTACGACGGGAACTCCGCCATAATCAGTCATAATGGAAATAACACACTGGTTTCAAACACAGTATTAAGTCACAATGTTGCAGTATTTGAAGCTGCCACACTGGAGTTTTTATATGTACAATCATTTAACTTGACATTTGGTGATGCGGCTGCAGAAAGAATTCAATATAAAGCACTATTAGATACACTCAATGAGTCCAAAATAATTGTTGTCGCAGCTGCATATGACCCGTATTCAGGGACAGATGCAGAATTGCGAAGTAAACTTAAGACTTTTGGAAGTATTTATATAGATTCGGTTCGTGCCAGAGATTCCTGGTTTATGATTGGACAAAAGAATGCCGTAGCCGGTAGTCTTCCTGAAAGATGGAAAAAGGCCAATCAAGGAGAAGTAACTTTCGACACAACATATATTTTCACTTCGACGAGTGGTAGTTTATTGACGAACAGCATTGGGCCTGTAAGTGCATGGGAGAAAATGGAAGTCCAGGCTCTAACTCCGGATTCGACAATACTCAAATTCAGAATCGTTGGAACGACAGTTGCCGGAATTACGGATACCACATTACAACTAACCGGTTTAAATAATATTTATGATCTTTCAATTATAAACGGAAAGGGTTATAATACCATTAAAGTTCTGGCCGAGTTAGAATCAATTGATAAAAAATCTACACCTCTGATTGGTAGTCTTGTTGTTGGGTACAGAGATTTTACAGAAGTTGGAACAAATTATCAGAGTGTGACTATATCAGCAGACACCGTTTTACCAAACGCTGATGTAAATCTATCTTTTACTGTCACTAATGGAAGCGAAACGACAGCGAAGAACTTTAAGGTAAAAGTGGATGCTATAACAGGAGCCAATCCGGCTACCAAAATATTTGAGCAGGTGATCGATTCACTTGGTACCTTTTCTTCAAAACCATTTAAAGTGAATTATAAAACACCTCTTGGATCAGGTGCAAGTCAATTTGTGATTACAATAGACCCTGATAATGTGTTAAAAGAATTCTATCGTGACAATAATTCATATTCGGTTCCGTTTTACATCAAAGCTGACACGAGTAAACCATTTCTAACTCTCTCCATCGATGGTGCTGAGGTTCCGGATGGGGAGTATATTAATCCAAAAGCAGAAATAAAATTGGAATTATACGATTTTTCATCAATTCCACTTCAAGACACATCAACGATATCGATGAAATTGAATGGTTCTCCGTTGTTCTTTCAATCTGCGGGGGTCTCCCACTCATTCAGTAATACTAATCCCAAGGTCACTGTACTTTATAAACCGGAATTCAAGGATGGTGATTACGAATTCAGTGTTGTAGCAAGGGGCAATTCGAGTTCATTTGCAGATACTGCGAGAATTGAAAAGAAATTTTCGGTTATGAATGAAGCAAAGGTATTGAATGTTTATAATTACCCTAATCCATTCCAAAATGAGACATACTTTACTTTTAAGTTAACTCAAATCCCGGATGAATTTAAGATCATAATATATACGGTAGCGGGCAGGAAGATAAGAGAAATGATTGTCCCTTCAAGTCAGATGAAGTATGATTTTAACAAAATTCTTTGGGATGGAAAAGATGAAGATGGTGACCTTGTTGCAAGTGGAGTTTATCTTTATCGTCTTGTTATGAAAAGAGGCGATAAAGTTGAGCGAATTACTGAAAAACTGGCTATTGTCAGATGAATCAAATAGTTAGATCGCGCTGATTCATTTGAATAAAAAATATGTTGTCATTTTAGGAGCCGGCCCGGCTGGGCTGACTGCTGCTTACGAATTGCTTATACGGACTGATTTTGTACCTGTTATTATAGAAATTTCGCACGATGTTGGAGGCCTCTCTAAAACAGTCAATTTTGATGGTAATTATCTCGATATCGGTGGTCATCGTTTTTTTACGAAAAACGAACGCGTACTTAAATGGTGGTTCAAGTTTTTGCCAAAACAGAGTCGGAAAAGTACAGGTCTTTCTCACTCAAAATTCATGTACAAAGGTAATGAGTCTGATCTTGAGTTAGAGGAGTCAGGTTTGGACCCTGATTTTCACAATGAAATAATGTTGGTCAGAGAAAGAGTATCTCGAATTTACCACGATGGAAATTTTTTTAATTATCCCATAAGGGTAGATTACCAAACCTTAAAAAAACTTGGTACTAAAAAAGCATTCAAAATTCTACTGACTTATATATATTCAAAAACTTTTCCACGCAAAGAGCTCTCTCTCGAAGATTTTTATATTAATCGTTTTGGGAAGGAACTGTATCTAACATTTTTCAAGAGCTACACAGAAAAAGTGTGTGGGAAGTCGTGCTCAGAAATAAGCCCTGAATGGGGGAGACTCCGAATCAAAAATATCTCTTTGCTAAAAGTAATTCGTAATTATCTTGCAAGAATCACATCCATTAATAAATCTCACACCGTCGATTCCAGTCTGATTGAAGCCTTTCTATATCCTAAATTTGGCCCTGGACAACTTTGGCAACTCGTTGCAGACGAAGTTTCTCGGATGGGAGGTGAGATACACTTCGGCTATGAAGTCGTCAAATTAGACTGTAGTGATAATAATATAAGTAGCATTACCGCTAGAAATAGCAGTACCGGAGAAGAAATTTCATTCTCAGGAGAGGTTTTCATTTCAACGATTCCGATAAAACAGCTATTCAGATGTCTGAATTGCCAAGTACCTCAGAGAGTAATGGAAATTGCACTTGGACTGGAATACAGAGATTTCATTTCAATTGGCATATTATTACCCAAGCGGAACACGGATGGTTCTTTAACTAAATTGGGGGGATTGAAAGATAATTGGATATACATTCAAGACGCAAGAGTTCAGTTAGGAAGAATTCAAGTGGTGAACAATTGGAGTCCTTATATGGTCGCGGATCCCGAAAATTCAATATGGTTGTGTCTTGAATATTTCAGTTCGAGCTCCGAGAAATTGTGGTTAATGTCTGATGAAAAAATTATTGAAATGGCTACAACAGAATTGAAAACAATTGGATTAATAGATAATGAAGAAATTTTGGGGAGCAAATTAATCAGGGTAAAGAAAGCATACCCTTCGTATACCGGAACTTATAATAACCTCCCGGAGTTGGTAGATTTTACGGATCGAATAGATAATTTATATCTAATAGGAAGAAATGGTATGCACTTTTATAACAGTCAGGATCACTCAATCCTCACAGCAATGACTGTAGTAGATTATTTGGTTTCGGGGAAGAAAGATAAAAGTCATTTATGGGAGATTAGGCTCGATGATTGATAATTTATTAAATTTTGTGAATTCAATATCCCGGTATATTGATATAAAAAAAATATTGTCCCTGGCTATCTTGCTACGACTTATCTTTTTTTTTCATTTCGGCCCCTGGAATGAGGATGTCATCTCCACAAAAGTGATGACCGGGGACGCGATCGGGTACCACAATTATGCACTGAATTTACTTTCGGGTGATTTTAATAATGATACCAAAGTATTACCTGGATTTCCGATATATCTTGCAGCAATATATACAATCTTCGGCGTAAATCCTTGGGTGGTAATGATATTTAATATTTTTTTGAATGTGTTATCAATCTATTTTTTTTACAAAGCGATACTCCAATTTGCTCCAATTAGAGTAGCTCAACTAACAGCAATCTGGATGGCTTTCGACATCCAAACAATTGGTTTTTCACTATCCCTGCTTTCTGATGTCCCGGCAATATTTTTGTTAATTTTGGTATTCTATTCCCTGGTCAAGTCTCTGACGCAAAAAAAACTTATGTATCTAATTGTTGGTGGACTATCGCTCGGAATTGCCGTCATGTTAAGGCCTATTGGCCAATATTTATTAATTATTATAATAGCGATATTTCTGATAAAATTTTTTCATAACAAATTTAGTTTTCTTAAAACAGCGACGATATTTACGACTTTTTATTTTCTGGTGTTAGCACCTGTATTGTGCTATAATTTCAGCGAATATGAGACTCTGGGACTTGGAACATTGGGGGGACACAATTTATTAAACTACAATGCTAAGTCTGTGCTTTTAGTACAGAAAAAGATGTCAGTAAAAGACTCAGAAGAATATATCGCGCAAAGATTAAGTCAAGTTGGAGCAGATACGGTCAAAAATCCTTTTGATCGTGAAAAACTACAATTGAAAGTAGGGTTGGAGATAATTGGTGAGAATAAGATTGATTATTTGATCAATCATCTAAATGGGTGTATCAATTTCTACACTGCACTTTCAACGGTTAACTTATCTAAAACTCTTCAATTGGAGAAGTACAACGACAAATCATTCTTCTGGGGACCCTCTAACTTTAGTAGAATTGAGTTCTATCTGCAAAAAGATGGGAGTGGAGTTCTTTTTTTGTCAATAGTACTGATTATTTGGCTGTTAATATTGTACATCACAGCAGCTTTTGGGGTTGTCAAATTATTTAGAGATAAAGAATACTTTGTCGTTTATTCAATACTATCAATCATACTTTATTATACGGTAATTACAGGAGTTGTAGCTGTAGCTCGATACAGGTTACCGGTGCATCCTTTTCTGATGTTGCTTTCGTCATATGGGATTACCTGGTTTTTTCAAACAATAAAGTCAAAAGTGGTTAGAAGCGAGGCGTAAAGCTGAAAATCCTTTTTATTGCCCAACGAATCGGACCGGCGACCAAAGAATTTACCGGGCAGGAAGTAAAGGATGAAACATGGATCGCTACTTTTCTGAGTGAACTTGGTTACCGGGTTCCTGAGATTGAAATTGCCCACTGTTTTCCGACAGAGGGGGATTGGGGAAAGGAGGTCAGGATCGAGGGAATCAGTTATTATCCCGTCAAAAAAACAGCTGGCAGAATTGGAAGGTGGTTTCAGAGGATATTTTCGCGGATTGAAGATAAATCTTTACTTAAATCAATTGAGTTGGTTATCGATGAAGTCAAACCTGATGTAATCCATATTTTTGGTTCTGAGAAAGGATTTGGACTTTTACAGGAACGGACCAAAATTCCGGTAATACTTCAGATTCAAGGATTGTTAGGGCAAATCATCCCCGTCTATTCTGGTGGAATTGGTGTTTCAAGATTATTTATTGCAGCCGGGGTCAGAGATTTTTTGCGCGGAGGAATATATTTTGATTACAAGGGAATGAAAAAGGCAGCAAAAAGGGAAAAAGGGATTTTAATTAATGCCGAACATGTAATCGGGACATCTAAATTTGATGAGGATGAATTCAGGAGAGTGAATAAAAAAGCTGAATATTACCATCTAAACCTGATTTTGCGGAGAGAGTTTTATGATTGGAGTTGGAGACCAAACGAATCGTTAAATCTGGTTACAATTTCAAACGAATATAGTTACAAAGGATTTGATCTCATCCTTAGGGCAGCTGAGGTGTTAATTAACAGAGGAATTATGATCAAGTGGATAGTGATAGGGCTATCTCCATCAGGGAGATTTGTTAAACTCTATAAAAAACTTTTCAACGATCCCAACCTTTGGGAACATATTTCTATTCCGGGTGCTCAATCGGTACCCGGAATTTTGAAGCATTTTAATGAAGGTTCACTGTATGTAAACCCGTCATTTATTGAAACCGGCCCTCTTTCCCTCTGCGAAGCGATGATGGTTGGGATGCCGGTGATAACATCTGATGCGGGGGGAGCAAAATATTTAGTTGAGGATGGTGTTGATGGGTTGATTTTTAAGGCAGGGGAATACAATGCATTGGCATCCGGTATAATTAAACTTTTTAATGACAGAGAGTATGCACTCAGCTTGGGAGGGAACGCAAAAAAAACTGCAATTATTCGCCACGATCCCGCCGTGATAATAAAGCAATATAAAAAGTTAATTAATAAGTTTATCGAAAATTAACAATAATTCTATGAAATAATTTGTTATCTTACGAAGGTGAATTCTGTGGAATTTTATTGGTAAAAAATATTCGTATGTGGGGTGGTTTTATGTGATTGAAGGATAAATACTTCAATTTTGGATGGTTTTTTTCACTACGGATTTTTGATGAATATATTGGTTACTGGAGGGCTTGGTGCTGTTGGAAGCGTTCTCGTCCCTGAATTGGAAAAAAGAGGTCATAATGTCTTTGTAATTGACCTTGCCACTCACCACCATGCAGAAAATTATGCACGGGTGGATGTGGGTGAAATCAGACAATTGGAAAAATTGTGGACCGGCACAGGTTGGGAAAGAGGATATTTAAATTCTCCCAGGAAGTTTGACATGGTTTATCATCTTGCTGCTGAATTTGGCAGATGGAATGGTGAGGATTATTATGAAACTTTATGGAAAACCAATGCAGTTGGTACCAAAAATATAGTCAAAATGCAGGAGAAAGAAGGTTTTCAGGCAGTTTATTTCAGTACTTCAGAAGTGTATGGAGATTTTCGTGATGTCATGGTTGAAGATGTCATGGATAACACGCAAGTGAAACAATTAAACGACTATGCACTGTCGAAGTGGGTAAATGAACAACAAGTGTTAAATTCAGCTTTGATGTATGGCACTGAAAGTGCCCGTGTACGGTTATTTAATTCTTATGGTCCCGGTGAATATTATAGTCCCTACCGCTCAGTAATTTGTCTTTTCGCATATCGAGCACTAAAAAACATTCCGTATATAGTCTATAAAAAGCATTCCAGAACCAGCATTTTCATCAACGATGTAGTAAATACACTGGCAAATATCACGAACAATTTTAGACCCGGCGAGGTTTACAATATTGGTGGAACAGATTATCATGATATTGAACAGATTTCAAACATGATATTAAGTTATCTGGGGAAAGACGACAGCGGAGTGACCTACAAAGATTGTGAGATGTTGACAACAAAAGATAAAAGAGTTGACTCATCGAAAGCTATTAAAGACCTCGATCACAAGGTTACCGTGAATCTTGAAGAAGGAATAGCTAAAACAATTGAATGGATGAAAATGGTTTATAATTGACAGTTTCTGAAATTGCGTCAAAAGTCGTTTTTGCTGCAATTTCAAGTACGGGCGAGGTCAGGTAGGCAAAACGAGGTTCCTATATAATTTCATCTCAATCAGGGCACGAATAAGAATCGAGCAATAATCTTCACCCCTTCAGAATAAATCCCCTGTTTTTAAGAATTTTCATATCCAATTTGGTAGAAACATAAAAATTGTTTTTATCCTTTAAATATATTATATTTGTAAGCTTTGATAAAACTAAACTTGTAGTTGGAGGATTAGCGTTGAAACAAGAAAAAATGACCCCATGGTACAGTACTGCTGATATAGAAAAGAAGTGGTATGTCGTGGATGCTTCGGGTAAAGTGTTGGGCAGATTAGCCACCGAAGTAGCCAGTATCATAAGGGGCAAGAACAAACCGGTTTACAGCCCAAATGCTGACACCGGAGATTTTGTCGTGGTAATCAATGCCGATAAAATAGTCGTCACCGGTAAAAGAGCCGAGTTGAAGGTCTATAAACATCACAGTGGTTATCCGGGTGGATTAAAGACAAAAATGTATAACGATATGATCAAGGTTAAGCCTGAGTTTGTGATCGAACATGCCGTTCGCGGGATGTTACCAAAAACCAGACTTGGCAAGAAGATCTTTCATCATCTAAAGGTATATCGTGGTGCCGATCACCCGCACGCAGCACAGAAACCTGAAGTAATAAGTATATAACGGAGAATTAATGTCAGACACATTGTTTGTTGGAAGAAGAAAAACCGCAGTTGCCCGTGTCGCTCTAAGACCCGGTCAGGGCAAGGTTACCATCAATGGAAGGGAATTGAAGGTATATTTTGCTCAGAAGACACAGCAGGACGATGTAATCGCCCCATTTGAGAAACTGGAGCTTGAAGGTCGTTATGATGTTTTTGCAAATGTTAATGGTGGTGGTTCTGCAGGACAGGCGGAGGCAATTCGTCTCGCCATATCCAGAGCACTCACATCAGAAAACGAAGACTACAGATCACCTCTAAAACAAGAGGGATATCTGAAGAGAGACCCGAGAATGGTTGAAAGAAAGAAATACGGAAGACCAAAAGCCCGTAAAAGATTCCAGTTCTCAAAGAGATAATTTTTTTCATCAATTAACATTCTTTCTGATTTACCGCCTGTGCCTAACGGCTTAAGGTAAAGTGGATGAAAGAAAAAGTTTAACAGGAGTGTAGATGTACGATATAGAATTGACACAGTTGATCGAGGCGGGAGCGCATTTCGGTCACTTAACACGCCGTTGGAATCCGAAGATGAAACCCTACATCTTTATGGAGAAGAACGGAATTCATATAATTGATTTAAACAAAACCAAAAAGATGATAACCGAAGCAGCGGTTGCTCTCGGTGAAGTCGTTAATCAGGGGAATAGAGTTCTTTTTATTGGCACAAAGAAGCAGGCGAAGAACATTATTGAAACTGAAGCCAGAAGCTGCGGCATGAACTGGGTTACCGAAAGGTGGCTTGGCGGTATGCTCACAAACTTCTCGACAATAAGAAGAAGTGTAAAGAGACTCCAACAAATAGAGAGACAAGAGACTGATGGTACATTTGAAAAAATTACCAAAAAAGAAAGACTCTTTTTAACTCGTGAAAAAGACAAACTAAGAAAAATCCTTGAAGGCGTTGAAACAATGAATAAACTCCCCGGAGCAGTTTTCATTGTTGATGTCAAGAAAGAATCGATTGCAGTTAAAGAAGCCAAAAGGCTGGATATTCCGGTTTTTGCAATGGTGGACACCAACTGTGATCCTGATCTTATCGACTATGTAATCCCTGCAAACGATGATGCTGTGAAGACTATTGAGCTTGTTATCAAGACGATGGTTGAATCAGTGAAGGAAGGGAATGCCAGAGCAAAAGAACAAAAAGCCGAGGCAAATGCAGAGACTGAAAGAGTAAGAAAAGAGATGGACAGAACCGAACAGGAAACAAAAGCACAAAAATAAGGATTGGATAGATAATGAATATTACCGCTGCACAGGTAAATGAATTAAGAAATAGAACTGGTGCCGGAATTCTTGATTGCAAAAAAGCCCTCGTTGAATCACAGGGTGATATGGATCAGGCGATTGATTACCTTAGAAAAAAAGGTGCTGCAATGGCCGCCAAGCGTGCTGACAGAGCCGCTAATGAAGGAAGAGTTTCAGCAAAAATTTCTGATAATAAAAAATTTGGTGTTTTGGTTGAAGTAAACTGTGAGACAGATTTTGTGGCTAAATCGGAAGCTTTTGTAGAGTTTTCGAAAAAAGTTACAGATCTTGCTTTCGAAAAGAAAGTAAAATCATCACAGGAATTGATTGATACCACACCTGAGATCGGCAACATGCTTAACGATCTCACAGCCAAAATTGGTGAAAAACTTGAGATATCAAGAATTTCATCACTTGAAACTGAAAACGGCGTTATCGACTACTACATTCATTTCGGAGACAGACTTGGATCGCTTGTAAGGATTGACAACATTGACGGAGAGAAAATCCCCGCAATTGCTCACGCTGTTCAGGATATTGCCAAACAGGTGGCTGCAATGAGTCCAATTTCTGTAAGCAGAGATAATGTACCCGCAGAACTGATAGAGAAAGAGCTCGAAATTTATAAAGAGCAGTTCAGAAAAGAAGGCAAACCGGAAGACAAGATTGAGTTTATTGCAAAAAATAAACTTGGTAAATATTTCGAAGAAGTTGCACTCTATGAGCAGTCTTTCTTCCGTGAAGACAAAAAAACAGTGGGTGCGTACCTTGAAGAAGTCAACAAAGCGAATGGAACCAAATTTGTTGTTGAATCATTTGTTAGATTCAACCTGGGTGAAGGCTCCAAGTAGTTAATGTTGTATAATTGTAAAAGGTCTTAAGTTTCTTAAGACCTTTTTTTATATCGATTTAGGAGAGAGTAAAGATGTCATCAGCAAAATTTCGCAAGGTTCTTTTAAAACTTAGTGGTGAATCGCTTATGGGGCAAAAAGGTTTTGGTATCGATCCTGAGATGCTTAAATTTTTTGCAGAAGAAATCAAAAAAATACATAATATTGGTGTACAAGTAGGTATAGTAATAGGTGGGGGCAATATTTTTCGGGGTCTTGCAGCAGAAGGCCAGGGAATCGACCGTGTTACGGGTGATTTGATGGGCATGCTTGCAACCACGATAAACTCTCTTGCACTTCAAAATGCTATTGAAAAGGCCGGTGTGTTTTCCAGACTTATGTCTGCGATTAAAATGGATGAAATAGCAGAACCGTATATAAGAAGGCGCGCAATTCGACATCTTGAAAAGGGTCGGGTAGTTATTTTTTCGGCAGGAACAGGCCATCCATATTTCAGCACAGACACAGCCGCAGCATTAAGAGCAGTTGAGATCGGAGCTGATGTGATAATGAAGGGTACAAGAGTTGATGGGGTTTTTGATTCAGACCCTGAAACCAATCCTGAAGCCATAAAGTTTGATGGAGTAAGTTACCTGGATGTTATGAATAAAAATCTTCGTATAATGGATATGACAGCGATTAGTTTGTGTCAGGAGAACAGTCTACCACTTTATGTCTTTAATATGAATGTTCCGGGTAATCTTTTACGGGTTGTGATGGGAGAAAATATCGGAACATTTGTTAATCATACAGGTAAAAAGTAAATTTGTGATTCAAAATCAATAAATTTTTAACGGGCTTGAAATGGAATCAATTATAAAAGAAGCTATTGCCAAAATGAACAAATCCATTGAGGCATTTCGACAAGAACTTGCAAAGGTTCGTACCGGAAAAGCAACCACGGCAATTCTGGATGGAATTAAGGTTGATTATTATGGCACACCTACACCACTGAAGCAGATGGCAAATGTGAGTGTTTTGGATGCACACACACTTTCAGTTTCTCCATGGGACAGAACCGCAATCAATGCGATAGATAAAGCGATATTGCAGGCCGATCTTGGGTTAAATCCCCAGAATGACGGTACTAACATTAAAGTGCCCATCCCTCCTCTCACTGAAGAAAGAAGGAAAGAATTCGTTAAATTAGTAAAGAAATTTGGCGAGGACGCAAAAATTGCCATTCGGAACATTCGCCGGGATGCAAATGAACATCTTAAGAAAAAACAAAAAGATGAAAAAATTTCCGAAGATTTGTTAAAAGAGTCCGAGGCAAAAGTGCAGAAGGTAACAAATGAACACATTGCTGAGATAGATCAGATATTGGTTCACAAAGAAAAAGAAATAATGGAAGTTTAGCTAAGGCAAGTTCTTCCCCGGAGAGTTATTGAAGTTACTGATAAGATTAGTATTCTTACTGATCATCGTAATTACTCCCTTGATTGCACAGGAGGAGATGAGGTTTGAACTGTCGAGTATAAATTTTGACGGCAACAACAGCATCCCCGACAAAGTTATATTGGGGGTATTACGATCGAAAGAGACTCCCAACGGGTTTTATCAGTTTATTAATAAATACACCTCTTTGGGTGCACCACCCGAATATATCGATTTTCTACTTGTTCAGACCGATCTTGAAAGTATTCAGGCGATTTATAACGCAAATGGATTTTTTAAGGCTACGGTCGAATATTACTATTCGCTCGACTCACTTGACAAAGTTGCCGATCTCACTTATCTAATAAATGAAGGACCGCAGGCAATTTTTGGAAAAATAAAACTGAACGGACTTGAACATTTTCCCGCCGATAAATTTTGGGAGATAAATGAACGGGTGACGATAAGAGAGGGACAGGCATATTCGCAAGCAAATGTTCTCAGTTCAATAAACGATGTTCTCTTTTATTTAAAATCAGAAGGCTATTTGCTTTCAAATTATGACAGTACTTTGGTGGTGAAAGATACATTAATAGACAGGGCATTGGTCGACATCTATTTTTCACTTGGTAAAAAATATTATATCGATTCGGTAGAGGTTGCCCTGGGAGGTCCCGGTAAAGAAGATGTGAGTGAAGTGATGATCCGTGATCTTACAGGTATTAAAGAGGGTGATATTTTTGATATTTCGAAACTGACCCAGGCACAGGTGAGGTTATACCGGACAGGATTGTTCAGTTATGTTAGAATCTTTCCGGGAATTGAGAAGTTAAGAGATTCATTGGTACCTGTGAATGTTGAGGGTAACATCACAATGATGAACGATGTCAGTCCTGAGATAATAATGAACAACATTCAGAATGCTTTCAATTTTGGTGTGGGGCTTGAGTATAACAGGAAAAATTTCTTTGGAGGTGCCCGTCGGTTCTCATCCAGGGCTCAGATATATTATCAGGATGTATTTTCATTAAATTTTGAGAGAATGTTAAGTCTTGTTACAAATTCAGATACGGTTACATCCGGTACAATGGAATTAAAGGCGAGAGTGGAACAGCCGTATTTTCTGGGACAACCTATTTTTGCAAGTCTCGAACTCTCAACACTGATCAATAAGATAGAATATCTTCAGGTAAACAGTTATAAAAGTAAGATCAACTTTGAATTTGAGTTACCCAAGTTTACTTTTTTTAACAGTATGAACCTTTTTTATGCACTCGAGTTGAATACACTTACTGTTCTGGCCGACAGACCTGATAAACCATCAACGAGTTTGATATCGGCAGGGTTTGGCGGGCTTTTGGTTTCATCACATGTTGACAATGCAATTTTCCCCACCGAGGGGAGTAACTACAGCATTTATCTCGAGGAAGGTAATCTACTGCCATTTTTGTTTTCGAAAGCATTCACGGGGGAATATCTATCACTGCTTTTCCTGAAAACTCAGGCGACTGCAAGTTATTACTTTTCCTTAAATTCTGTAAATGATTTTGTATTTGCAACAAAATTTTCAGGGGGATTTCTTCCTACTTTGTCCGGCGACAAAACCACCGTACCCTACATTAAAGAGTTTTTTGTTGGAGGAAGTAACTCGGTAAGAGGATGGGCATCAAGGGCATTTCCTCCCCAAAAGATAGCAGTTGAAGACCTTGACGAAACAAATCTGCCGGGTGGCAGGGTAGTTGTAGAAGGATCTTTTGAACTCAGAAAAAGATTTGGAGACCTGCTTGGTGCTGCAGTTTTTGTTGACTGGGGAAACACCTGGAAAGAGATTTCGAATATGAAAATCAGTGAGGTGGCGGTGGCGGCGGGTTTTGGTTTCCGATTCTACACCCAAATTGCAGCGTTCCGACTTGATTTTGGTTTTAAGGTTTACGACCCATACGACAGAACACCCATCCCACAGAGGCGGTTTTTCGATCTGATGCAATTTCACTTTGGAATTGGCGAGGCGTTCTGATCCATTTATGGATTGATTAACTCGCTCTATTTCCGTATATTTAGAAATTTAAAATCCGGATTTTATGATACTCAGCATGACAGGCTTTGGCAAGTCGCTTTCCACATTTAGGGGTTATGCCTTTGAATCCGAGGTAAAGAGCTTAAACAGCCGCTATTTAGAAATCACCATCAAACTCCCATCCTCACTGCAGAATAAAGAATACGAGATCAGGGAAGCCCTGAAGAACCTGATAAGACGCGGTAAAATTTTTATCAGTCTGTCTGTAAGACCTGAAGAGAACGAAAACGAAACATTTTTCCTCAATGAGTCAAAACTCAATGAGTTACTTGGGATTTTTGCAAAAATAAAAAGCAATTATGGGATTACAGGTGAACCAAAGCTTGAGCATATCATAAATTTCAGAGATATTTTTACTCCTGAACTTGATGAGTTGGACAGCGAACACTTCGATCACCTAAAACAGGTGGTAGTAGCAGCTGTGAAACAACTTAATCAGATGCGTGAAGCCGAAGGTGGTGAACTTGCAAATGATTTAAGCCAGCGGGTTCGTTTAATTGAAGAAGCATTATCCGGGATAGAGGAAGACTACAGCGGTCGTGTTAAGGAGTATTATGAAGAGCTCAAAAAGAGGGTAATCGAAATAACGGGGAACAGCAGTATCAATCCCGAGAGAATTGAATATGAAATTGCCATGCTTGCTGATAAATCTGATATAACGGAAGAATGTGTCAGATTAAGAAGCCATCTCAAATTTTTTCTTGAGACAATTGAAAAAGAAAACGAAGCAGGGAAAAAATTAAACTTTATCTGTCAGGAGATGCACAGGGAAGCAAACACACTTGCGTCGAAGTCACTTTCGACGGAGGCAATCCACAGGTCTGTTTTGATCCGTGACGAGATTGAACGAATAAGGGAACAGGTACAGAATATTGAATAGTGTGGTTCCTAAAGGGAAAATTTATGTAATTTCTGCACCCAGCGGAACCGGCAAAACCACGGTGATCAAAAGGATTAAGGAGATTCATCCTGATATCCGGTTTTCAATTTCGGCGGCAACCCGGAACCCAAGAGGGGCAGAGGTTAACGGAAAAGATTATCATTTCATGAGTAAAAGTGAATTCATGAAAAAAGTTGAAGCTGACGAATTTGTTGAGTGGGAAGAGGTGTTCGGTAATTTATACGGGACACTAAAATCAGAACTTGTGGATACCGTAAACAATGGGGAAGATGTGATTTTGGAAATTGATGTAAAGGGTGCACTTAGTATCAAAAAGCAGTTCCCTGAATCAGTATTGATATTTTTACAACCGCCCGGTATCGGGGAATTGATCTCGAGATTAACGGGGCGGAATACAGAAAAGCCGGAAGAATTAAAAAGAAGGATAGCTCGGGCAGAACTCGAATTTTCTTTTCGTGACAAATTTGATCACTGCGTCATAAACAATGATCTTGACGCATGTGTTAAAGAAGTGTTATTGTTAATAAGCAAACCCAAAACCTTTGGAGGCAACCTATAATGGGAATAACCCCTGTAGATCTGAGAGAGATCGATAAAAACGCTGCTAATGTATATGAAGCGATTGTAATAGCGGCAAGACGCGCACGCATAATAAACGATGCACAGAGAATTGAATTTAGAGGGATGCTCGACAGTCTCCCAGAGAATACCTCGGATGATGGTGAAGATCTGGACAACCCTGATCAGAGCAGAATATCTCTTGAATTCGAAAAAAGAGACAAACCACATCTTCAGGCGTTGGGTCAACTGCTTGAAGGAAAGATTAAATCTGAGTACAGAGACAGGGACTAAAAATCCATGTCGCAACCCGGTTTCCTTTCAGGTAAAAAAATAATTCTTGGTGTTACCGGATGTATAGCAGCTTATAAATCGTGTAATTTAGTTCGCGACCTTATTAAACTTGGAGCCGAAGTGCGTGTAGTAATCACACCTTCGGCTTCTGCGTTTGTGTCCCCGCTTACCCTCTCCACTCTTTCGAAAAATCGTGTTATCAGAAATATATTTCCTGATGATCTCAATGGAAATGTGGAAGTTGATCCATGGCATATCGAATACGGAATCTGGGCTGATTTAATGATCGTGGCGCCCTGCTCCGTAAATACACTTGCAAAAATCAATGCAGGATTTGCAGATAACGCTTTAACCACCCTGATTACTGCCCGTAGATCGCCGTTGATCCTCTGTCCGGCAGCCGACCATGATATGTATGAGTATGACATTACACAATCCAATATCAAGGCTCTCGAATCCAGAGGCGTATTTATAGTTGAAGCTGAGCACGGCGAATTAGCGAGTGGTTTAACAGGTATTGGCAGATTCCCTGAGAATCAAAAAATTATTGATGCAATCTATACCGTTGTCAGTGGCAGGACAAAAGATTTAACCGGTAAAAAAATTGTAGTAACTGCAGGTCCAACTTATGAAGATATCGATCCTGTGCGTTTTTTGGGAAATCGTTCATCAGGAAAGATGGGATACCAGATAGCAAATGCAGCTTTTCAGAGGGGTGCAGATGTTACACTCATTTCCGGACCCTCACATGAATATGTCTATCCCGAGATCAAAAAAATAAGTATCAGAGGTGCCTCTGAAATGGCAAAAGCTGTTCAGGGATCGGTTTCAAAAGAAAATACTCTTATCATGTCGGCTGCTGTTGCTGACTTTACACCCGCTACTGTTGCCGATAAAAAAATCAAAAAAGAGACCGGTGGAATTAGTGCAATCGAGTTAAAAGAGACAGAAGACATACTTGCTTCGATAAGCGGGAAATTTGGTTTCGTAGTGGGTTTTGCTCTCGAAACAGATAATGAAATGGTTAATGCCTTTTCGAAACTTGAACGAAAAGGATTGAATATTATAGTGCTAAACTCGTTAAAAGACGAGGGGAGCGGGTTTGAGTATGATACAAATTCAGTAACAATTCTGAAACAGGATGGTTCATCCAATCGATATCCTCTCCAATCAAAAAAAGAGATATCACACCTGATTCTCGACTCGATCGCCGGAGAAATATGAAAGTTAAGGATGAGGTTCTTAAAGCTCTTGAACTTCAAAAAGAGATGTTTGGGGACGAACTCTACGCTGAACTTCAAATTCCAAAATTTGAAGATTACAGTGTAAAAAAACAGGTTGGTTTGGGAAGTTTACCAACTGCAACTCCCACTGTTCCACCTCGTACTGTCACCTCACTCTCATCATCTCCCACAAAAGCAGTTATCGATTCAGCCGTTTCGATACCCGACCTTCGTGAAAAAATCAGTAATTGTGTAAAATGTCCTTTGGGTCCTACTCGGAAAAATTTTGTATTTGGAGAGGGAAATCCTGAAGCCAGACTAATGGTGATAGGGGAAGGACCGGGAGCAGATGAAGATATTCATGGTAAACCATTTGTTGGCAGGGCAGGACAACTTTTAACCGATATACTTAAAGCAATAAAATTCTCCAGAGATGAAGTATTTATCGCAAATATTGTAAAATGCCGGCCTCCGGCAAACCGAACCCCGTTTGAAAATGAAATAGAATCGTGCAGGCCCTATCTGATAAGGCAAATTGAACTCATCAAACCGTCATTTATCCTCTGTTTGGGTTCTACTGCTGTTCAGGCATTACTCGAAAGAAAAGGAACTCTGGGCAGTTTCAGAAAAAATGTATATGACCTTTATGGTGCAAAAGTGATGGCTACATTCCACCCTGCAGCACTTCTTCGCAACCCAAACTGGAAAAGGGATACCTGGGAGGATGTTCAGGCACTTCGAAAACTCTACGAAGAGAAGTTCCCCGGCTGACTGTATTTTTATAGCATAATTGGAATGAGACTCTGTCTGATTTCCTTTGTAACAGCACAACAGGAATGACACCCCACCCAATTTTTTAAATTTATTATTTTCTTTTATTCATTCAATTTAGTAACTTTCAATAGTCAAAAATGGATAATACAATGTTTTCACCTTTTGAGAGAGCCGGATTAGCGGTAACATTCTCACCTACCGGGAAAATGCTTCTTAGTGAGGCAGCCCGCCTTCAATCGATGTTTGGATTCAAAATATTTTTTCTTCATGTGGGGGAAAGAGATGAATCGACAGAACAACGGTTAAAACTTCTGATATTCGAAAATTTCTCATCAAACAATTTTGAGATTGTATGGTTAACAGGTGAGCCTTCAAAAGCGATACTTAAAAAAAGTAAAGAACTTGGGCTTGATCTTTTAATAATTGGAGCTTTGGAGAAGGAACAAGGTATAAAAACCTTTATCGGTTCCGTTGCAAGAAATATAATGAGAAATTGTCATTGTCCAATTCTTGTTTTTACCAAACCGGTGGCAGAGAGGTTTGGTTTTAAGAATATAATAATATCAGTTTGTTACGATGGCAAAGGTGAACAAGCTGCTAAAGTAGCAGTTCAGATAGCACGGCACGATCATCCCGAGAAACTGTCATTGGTTAAAGAAATTAATATCCCGGGACTGCCAAGTGTCGTTTTTGACTCAGGCTCAACCGATGAGACCGGCAGTATGCGGAAGGAACTTATTGAGCTTGAAAAGCAGAAAATCAAGTTTTTTGCGCATGAGCTTGGACTTAATGACTCTGAATTTGCAAATGAAGTGCTTTATGGAGTAGAAGGCTGGGAATGTCTGAATTATGCCGATGAAGAAAAAGCTGATCTGCTTGTTGTGACTATGGGAGAGAAGAAGTTAAGTTTTATCGACAGAATATTTATGCATGATCTCGAATTTCTGTTTGAAAGAATCCCCACAAACACCCTCTTGTATAAATGAAACACGAAGAAGTAGTAATATTCCTGGTTGCGATCAGCATCATGCTGTTTTTTGCCCGTTTTCTCGGCGAGGTGTTTAATAAATTTAAACAACCGGCGATTATAGGTGAGATCATAGCCGGAATACTACTTGGACCCACCATATTCGGGAATCTATTACCCGAACTACAGGGGACACTCTTTCCCCAAACGGGGAATATTTCATTCGTTCTTAACGGGATAACACAACTTGCTGTTATCATGTTGTTAATCGTTTCGGGGCTTGAAGTTAATTTGGCATTAATAGCCAAGCAGGGTAAAACTGCGTTATATACGAGTACACTCGGGATGGCTTTACCATTTGCGCTCGGTTTTATTCCATTCTATTTTTTTTCAGATATGTTTGGTGCCTCCCCCGGTGACAAGCTTATTTTCGCATTATTTATGGGGACGGCGATGTCAATTTCAGCTCTGCCTGTAATCGCAAGAACGCTGATGGATATGAACTTGCTGAAGACAGAATTGGGTGTGATAATAATTGCATCAGCAATTGTGAATGATCTTTTTGGCTGGATATTTTTTTCGGTTATTATCGGAATGATTTCCAGTGGTGGTGGTTCAAATTTTTTAACTCAGATTGGGGGGATCTTACTTTTTCTGACATTTATGTTTTTTGTGGCAAAACCATTAAGTGACAGAGCAATCCCAAGGATTCAGACACGATATTCTTTTCCGGGGAGCATTCTTAGTTTTATATTTATATTTGGGCTTATTGCCGCCGCAATAACTGAGGCTGCAGGAATTCATGCAATATTTGGTGCTTTCATGGCAGGTGTTGTAGTAGGAGACAGCAGTCATTTAAAGGAATCAACTCGTGAGATAATCCATCAGTTTGTCACCAATATATTTGCTCCACTATTTTTCATTTCAATAGGATTAAAAGTGGATTTCTTCGCACATTTTGATCTTATTATGGTTTTGATTGTTTTGGGATTGGCAATTGCCGGAAAAGTAATAGGGTGTGGAATTGGCGCAAGAATGGGTGGAATGAGTTTTGCCGAATCGATGGCAATTGGATTTGGCATGAATTCCCGCGGTGCGATGGAGATAATTTTGGGGATTCTGGCTTTGGAAGCAGGTGTAATTAATGAGACGGTATTTGTTGCGCTGGTAGTAATGGCACTTGTTACTTCATTAATCAGTGCACCTATGATGGGACATTTCTTAACCAAGATAAAAAGATTTGAGACATTAGGCCAGATTCTTACCTCAAAAAATATTATCATTTCTTCACTCGAGAGGAAAGATGAAATAATTGAGATGTTGATTAACAGAGTGGCTGAGGAAGGTCAGATTAATAGAAAACAACTTAAAGAAGATTTGATGTTGAGAGAGGCCACCTTCCCTGCAGTTATACTACCCGGGTTGGCACTTCCACATGCTAAACTGAATATCAAAAGAGCTTATATGGCTGTAGCAATAAATCGCAAAGGTTATAAATACACTGATGAAGATGATCCTGTTTATGTTACCATTCTTATGGTATCACCCGCTGACAAGCCCGAATCACATCTAAATTTGCTGGCAGAAACTGTTTCAGTTTTTAAAGAAGAGAATTCAATCTCTGATTTGGTTTCATGCCCAAATCCCGAAGAAATGCTACAGTACTTTCAACTACGAACATAAAAAAAGACCGCCTGGTTGAGAGGCGGTCTTTAATCTTTTTTCGACTGTTGCTGTTACTTTGCAGGAACAAACAAGATGTAGAACTTTGAATTATCGTCCATCTCAAGCGACACATGCTGCGAACCATCTTCTGTATCTATCTGCCACGATTTTTCAGTAAGTTTGGTGCCCTGTTTAATTATTTCCTCAAGAAGAGCATCTAACATCGCCTCATTTACGGGGTATAAAGCGAGTGTATTACAAATATCGTACCCGTCAAAAAACAAGAATAACTGTCCGATATCTGGTACTTCCGAGAAGAGGAATTTCACGCCTTCATCGGTTGTCAGTTCTTGAAGTGAATACTCGGCAGAGTTGCTCAAAATATAAGATTTTGATTTGCCGAGCAGACTGTTTTGTGCATTTGCTGCTCCGAACAATGCGACTATAAAGAACAGAAGAAATACTTTCCTCATTTTGTGCCTTCCTGTATAGGTTTGTGTTGATTGATTTAAATTCCAAAGGTTTAACTCATGGAACAGTGGAAAGTTCCTGGTTAGTAGAAATGCAGACAAATTGAAGTGCAATTTAGAAAAAATATTTGTTTAAAAAGATATATTATTTAATTTAATTAAGGAATCAAGAATAGATGTGACAGATATTCACTGTTTGCCATTTTTACGAAAAATTAATTAAAACAATTGATTATTTTAGCAGTGACATACGGACAATATTTAGAACATATGACTGAACTTCAACGAATCCTCTTTTCCCTTGTGGAGAAAAATGGAATTGTATATTTCTTGTTAGGCACTGACCACACAATAGAGTCGTGTTCCGACAATACGGTCTCTGTTTTTGGATATCCTCTCCCCTCCATAATTGGCAAAAAACTTGAGAAGTTCTGTTTTGGAAAAGACAGAGATCATCTCGCAAAATTGCTTGATCTGGTATTGGTTTCAACTGATGAAAAAGAAATCGAATTCAGATTACTACTTCCCGATCGTAGTTTAAGAATTGTTTCTGCAACAGCACAAAGTTTGACTACAGAAACAAAAGACACAAAAATTGCAGTTTTTCTGCGGGATATTACTGACCAGCTTAACTCCAAACTTTTTAAAGACAGTTTTTTTAATCTTTCACGAGATCTTTTTGCGATACTTGATTTCACAGGAAAAGTAATAGAAATAAATGAGATTTGGTATGAAAAATTTGGATATACGAAAGAGGAGTTAATTAAATCGGGGATAACCAAAGTATTCAAGTCGGATGAGCGAATAGCAGCCGGAAGGATGTATGACTGGCTTAAGGAATCAAATGAGTCGATGTATGACTATGAGATGGAATGTTGTTCAAAAACAGGAGAAACCAGATTTATAAGTTGGTCAGCACGGTCAGATACGCTTCCCGGATTGGTTTTTCTGGTTGGAAGAGACTTTACAGAAAAAAAAGTGACAGAACAAAAGCTTACTGAAAGTGAATCGAAGTTAAGCGCAATATTAGAAAACACTCATGATGTAATCTTTTCAATAGACAGTAATTACAAACTGTTAAAGTTTAATACCCCCTTTGTCAGAATAATAGAAGGGAGTTATGGATTTACGCCTAAAACCGGATTTTCTGTTATCGATCCCAAGGTGAATAACGCTACAACAATGAGGTGGAAGCGGTTGTATGATCTCGCTTTAAGCGGACAGGAAGTTGATGAACTGATTGATGCCGACCCCCCAAATGAGAATTTGAAGTATGAAGTTTCGATGAGTCCGATAATAAATGAGTTCAAGGATGTTACAGGCGTAGCAGTGTTTATGCGTGATGTAACTGAACGGTTCAAGGCTCAGGAGGCACAACTTGAGATGAGCAGGCAACTCGCAGAGAAGAATAAAGATTTGTTGGATTTTTCATTTATCATCACCCACAATCTTCGTGCTCCAACCTCAAACCTTATAAGTTTGTTGAGCATCTACGATAAAGACAACCCATCTACTGATGGAAACCTTGAGATTATGGAAAATTTTGAAGCATCAATACATCAGTTGAATGAGACTTTGTCTGACCTTACTCTTGCAGTAAAGTTAAGGGAAGAAACCGGTAAAAAGTTTGAATTATTAAATTTGGAAGATGTGTTTAATACCGTAAAGTTAAAACTCCTTGCTTCTGAGAATAATGAAAAAATTACAGTTAATACAGATTTTTCAGGTGCACCTGAAGTGATGTATCCGAAGGATGACCTTGTCAGAATCTTTTCTACTTTACTTGATAACTCGATTAAGTTTGCATCTCAGGGGCGCGAATGTGTAGTCAGTGTAACATCGGCTATTGTAGAGAATCAATTTCATTTAACATTTGAAGATAACGGTATTGGAATAGACCTTGAAAGGTATGGAGAGAGGTTATTTGGACTATACCAGAGATTCCATCGAAGCGATTCAGGAAAGGGGCTTGGTTTGTATTTTCTTAGTACTGCTGTAAAGTCGCTGGGTGGCACGATTTCAGTAGAAAGTAAACCGGGGGTTGGTTCAATATTTACAGTGAAATTGTTGAACAGGGGAATTTAATGATAGAAGTTCTTGTAGTTGATGATGATGCCACACTGATTTTTTTGATGAAGCGTCTGTTACAAAAAACAGAGAGGGTATCAGAGGTGAGAGTTGCTACTAATGGAAAAGAGGCAATTGATATTTTATTGGGGGGGGAATGGGTGCCCGACCTGATATTCCTTGATATTAATATGCCGGTAATGAGTGGTTGGGATTTTTTAGAAGAATTCAGCAGGACATGCCCCGGGAAAACAGAGTGTCAGATAGTGATGTTATCTTCGTCAACGAGGGAGATGGAGATGGAACAAGCGGCTAAACATCCGGAAGTATCAAAATATTTGAGTAAACCGGCAATTTATCCTATAATTCTTGAGGTGGTGATAGAGGTTGATCAAAGGAAATCAACCGGCATGAGCTAAAGCCTCTTTAACAAGAATTAAAAGATCATTCTTTTTAAATGGTTTTGAGATGTAGTGTGAGCAACCCGATGCCAGAATTCGCTCCTTGTCACCTGTCATTGCAAGTGCCGTTACGGCAATAAGCGGGGTGTTTTTATAGTCCTCCCTTTCACGCAGCATCCGGGCTATATTAATTCCAATCTTATCCCTCCCCAGCATAATATCTAAAAGCACGGCATCATATTTCTTTTTTTCTAATGTTTCCATTGCCGAATCGTAACTAAAAGCTTCTTCAAGTTCATAATCCTTCGAAAGGATAAGTTTCATTACATCTCTGGCAATACTGTCATCGTCAACGATGAGTAGTCTGGGCTTATTATATTTTTGCCCATGTGGCAGGTGATTTGACCCGAGAGATTTAACTTCAGTTATAAGTGGAAGTGTAACATAAAAAGTTGAACCCACAGATTCCTGACTCTCAACGGAGATTGAACCGCCGAGAAATTGGACAAATTTTTTGGTAAGTGTAAGCCCCAGCCCCGAGCCTTCGAAACCTCTCGAAAAACCTTCACTTACTTGTCGGAAAGAATCAAAAACAAAAGAGACACTTGCTTCGGGAATACCGATACCGGTATCGTTTATGGAAATAAGTGCAAAATTTTCATTGGCGCTTCTTTGAACATCAAGTTTTACAGAGACTGTACCCTTTGAAGTGTATTTAATTGCATTATCAACGAGGTTACGGATGGTTTTGTAGAGAATTGTTTCATCAAACAAACCGTGGACATCAGTTGCAGGCAGGTATAGACGGTAACTTAGTCCTTTTTCGGAAGCTTTTAACTTAAACTCATCAAATACCCGTTTGATAGATTTATTTAGTGAGAGCAATTTAAATTGATGTTCAAGTTTATTGGATTCCAACATTGAGAGGTCAAAAATTGATTCAAAAGTATCAAGCAGTCGTAAAGAACTTTTCATAATTTTGGAGAGCATCTCTTGATCTTCAAGTTCTGATAATTTTTCCTGAAGAATCTCTGTAAACCCCATAATTCCAATGAGAGGAGTTCTGAGCTCATGGCTCATATTTGTAAGGAAAGCAGATTTAATTCGGTTTGCTTCCTCCGCCTTTTCTTTTGCATCGATAAGGTCAGCTTCCGCTTTTTTCCTGTCAGTCACTTCTCTAAATATGCTTAAGAGTAGTAATTCATTTTCGACTTCTATAAAAGAATTGGAAACTTCCATCCATTTCTTTTTTCCATTCCAAAGAGTAAATTCACCTTCAAAACGGTATCGTGGCTCTCTTTTTGCCATAGTAAGTAGAAAATTGTTTACAATGATTTTGTGACTTTCTTCGTCGAATTGCTGTAACGAGGCAAAACTTTCACCGATGAGTTCAGATTCAGTTTTTTCAAAAAGTTCACAAAATGAGTGATTCACATAAATCATGGTTCCCTCAGAATTACACAAACGCATAGCATCGATGGAAGATTCCCACACGGCTTCAAAAATCCGCAGGGTTCTCATAACAGATTTACCTTCAGGCGTATCGCAGTCGCTGGTTAAATTGTTAAAATCGTCTGTTTGCATAAATTATCTGTGAGCTTATAATATCTAAATTAGTTTTACTTGAAGTAAACAGATCTCATCATGAGGAATTCTTTCCCTTGAGGATCAAAACCATACATTTCATTGCCAACTTCACCATTTTTGGGCTCCATAATCACCATTTTATATTTCCACTCAGTGCCGGAAGCGGGGTCAAGCATATTTCCGAATAAAATGAGTGAATTTGAAGTTTTGTCGTAATCGCCCGTCGCAATAGTGTATCCCGTACCAAGATCATCTATCCAGATGGAGAAGAATTTTTTTATTTTATTGTCATATCCGACCAGATTTACACCCGTAAACGCTTGTCCAAAAGCTGAACCTTCATGGATCATTTGGAGATATCTGCCACCGAGAATCATTGAATTCCTTGAGATACCCGAATCAACCATTGCTTCAGTTCCGGGTGCCATCCAGCTTTGCTGAACATATTTCCAGTCACCTTCATTTTTAGCAAGCCATTGATGCATTTCACCGGGAGTCATGTATTCCATCGAGGCCTTCATACTCTCATCCTGTGCAAGCAATGGGATTGAAATTGAGCAGATAAAAAGTAATATGATTTTTTTCATTTTGAATCCATTATTAATTAATACGGAAGTGCAATATATCTAAAATCAAATAAAAAAAACAGACAGGGGTTGCCGCCTGTCACATAAAAGTATCGTTCAAAGGATTTAATTTGCGACTGTGTAACTCAGTTAATTTCAGGAGTCTGGTTGTATTAGTTTACAAACAAGAAAAACAAAATTTCTTACAAAAAAGATTTCGAATAGCTCTCAAAATTCAAATCGAAAAAACCTCCAACAGGAGGAGCTATGCAGCAGCTCCTCCTGTTACTTTTTTAAATGGTTCAGTTCTCGTCGGCAACAAACTGAGTAAGTACAGCCGCCACAATAAGAGATACACCTCCGAGTACGAGAGCGTAGATGGGGTCACCACCAAAAAAGTTTTTAACAGCAAAACCGATTAAAGTAGCTGCAACAATCTGCGGAATTACGATAAAGAAATTAAAAATTCCCATATAAACACCCATTTTTTCCTGTGGCAAGGCACCCGATAGAATAGCATACGGCATTGAGAGAATAGAAGCCCACCCCAGACCTATAAAAATCATAGGAATGATTAATAATTCAGGTGTTGGAATGAACAGGAAAGAAATAAATGCAAGCCCGGTAAGTGTAAGCGAGAAGGAATGTGCAAATTTTCGCGAGAACTTTTTCGCCAGGACGGGAAGAAGGAATGCAGTAACCGCTGCAACTCCGTTATAAACGGCAAAAAGCACACCAACCCAGTCAGCCCCTTCATTAAACGCCAGAGACTTTGTATCTTCTGTATGGTAAATGTGTTTCGTAACAGCCGGAGTGGTATAAATCCACATACAAAAGAGGGCAAACCAGCTAAAAAACTGAACAAATGCGAGTTGAATCATGGTTTTTGGCATTGTAACGAAAGATTTACCAATCTCCACGATACCGTTTAGAAATCCGGATTTTTCCTGCTTGTGTAAAATAAATTCTTGCATATTCTCCGGCGGATACTCCCTGGTTCTAAAGACAGTCCACAAAACAGCACCAAAAAAGGCAACTGCACCCAGATAAAAGGAATAGATCACTGAATCGGGTATTTCACCTTCCGGTGCGGTATTGCTGACACCGAGCCATTTGGTAAGGATATAGGGTAGAAGTGAAGCTACCACGGCACCGGTTCCAATGAAAAAACTTTGCACTGCGAAGCCTGTTGTTCTTTGTTCCGAAGGGAGCAGATCGGCTACAAGTGCTCTAAATGGTTCCATACTGATGTTTATTGATGCATCCATAATCCATAACATTCCGGCAGCTACCCAAAGAGCCGGTGAATTTGGCATCACCACGAGGGCAAGGGAGGCAAGAATTGCTCCAATAAGGAAATAAGGCTTTCTCCTGCCTAATTTCCCCCAGGTTCTGTCGCTCAGGTACCCGACAATAGGCTGAACTATTAAGCCTGTAACCGGGGCAGCGATCCAAAGAATGGGTATTTGATCAATTTCAGCACCCAGGGTTTGGAAGATTCTGCTGGTGTTTGCGTTCTGTAGAGCAAAGCCGAATTGGATTCCGAGGAAGCCGAAACTCATGTTCCATATCTGCCAGAAGTTTAACTTTTGTCTCATTTGATTAACTTTCAAAAAAAAGAGGTTTTTTACACAATTTTTCGTTATTTTTTTTATTTAAAAGTATTAATTTAAGAGTTTGTTGTAAATAAGTTATTAAAAAAATAAAGTTCTTAATCCGGAGAAAATAATGCTTCAAATGCAAAAGAAACTGAACAATTTGTTTTATACGATTTTGCCACTCCCGGCAACTGCGATGGGATTTGCGTTATCGATACAAATAGCTGCGCTCAGTTGGATAATGAATACAAAATATCACCTCAATCTCGAAGAAATCGGGTTTGTTTGGGCAGCAGGTCCGGCAGCAGGTATCATCGGTCAGGTGGTAGTGGGGATGATAAGTGACAATGTATGGTTTTGGGGAGGAAGAAGACGCCCCTTTGTTTTAATCGGTGGAATAACGGCAGCAATAATGCTTGTTGCACTACCCAACATTGATGTGGTGAGCAATTTCCTCGGAATAGGAGAAATAATAATTGTAGCCACAGGAATAGCTCTTACGCTGGATCTGGCAATAAACATCAGTTTTAATCCAACCCGCTCGATAATTGCAGATGTAACGCCAGAGGGCGAGCCGCGTACCAAGGGTTACACCTGGATGCAAACCATTTCAGGTTTTTTTGGAGTGGTTGCTTATGTAATTAGTGTTGTATTCGATAATTATGTTTTGATCTATTTTGGTGTGTTCTTTGTTTTCCTCTTCTCAGTAATTCCAATGTTTTTTATTGAAGAGCCAAAGAAACTAAATGAAGTATCAGATGATGCCCCTGAAATTACACACGATACAAACCTTGTTGAGCTAATTAAGATATATGCAGCCCATGCATTTACATGGCTCGCTGTTCAAACGATGTTCGTTTATATTTTTGGTTTCTTAAAATCTGTTTTCTATAATTCGGAGATAACAGCAAAGATATCGGATGAGACCAATAAATTGATCGGTGACAATATTTCGATTTCGTTTGCCATATTGAATACAGTTGGGTTTTTAGTGCCTGTTCTTCTTTTGGCAAATGTAGCGAAGGTTTTGGGAAGGGTTAAAACACATGTGTTGGCTCTTGCATTGATGAGTGCCTCCTACTTTTTCATAGCATTCTTTGTTAAGGATCCCACAATGTTATATATATCGATGGCAGTAGCCGGAATTGGCTGGGGTTCACTCGTAAGCCTTCCGTTTGCGATCATGTCAGAGAATGTTAAAAAAGACAAAATGGGCCTCCACATGGGAATATTCAACCTGTCGGTGGTTATTCCACAATTGCTCGTATCAGTTTTAATTGGCGGTATTGTTGAAGGAAGTTCAAATAAAAATTTGATCTTCATCATAAGTGGTGGAGCCATGGCGATCTCAGCATTTTTATGGCTCTTTGTTAAAGAGACCAAACCCGCAGGTGGGGTGGTTTCCGGTGGTGGTGGAGGCGGACATTGAGTGAATAAAGGGGGATATAATGAATAATTTTGAACTTAAAAAAGTGGAAGAGGGAGATCTACCTCTTCTGCTTTGGTTTATAAAAAGAATAGCAGACTATGAAAGATTGCCTCATGAAGTGACCGCAACAGTGGAGACATTAAGAGATTCTTTGTTTGGAAAGAAGTCTAATGTAGAAGCGTTGATTGGTTATCTTGATGGAAAACCTGTTGCCTATGCAATTTATTTCTACAATTTTTCATCGTTCCTTGGAAAAAGAGGGATGTATCTTGAAGATTTGTTTGTTCTTCCTGAATTAAGAGGAAAAGGATTAGGCAAGAAGATGCTTGCCTTTTTGGCAAACCGGGCGGTAGAAGAGGGTTGCGGGAGATTTGAATGGACAGTTTTGGACTGGAACAAACCCGCAATCGATTTCTACAAGTCAGTCGGTGCAGTTTCAATGGATGAATGGACTATCTTCCGTTTATCCGGTGAGGCTCTAAACAACTTCACAAAAACAAATTAAGAAATCTGAAATTGGGAAATATATTTTTATATCTGGCTGATCCGGGAAGTGATTCAGCTATAAAGATGCATACAATTTGTAAAAATTCACCTAATGTTGCAGGTATTCTTCAGCCGGTAATTGATGGTAAAAGATGTGTTCACGACATTGTTTCAGGAGAGATTCTTCAACTTGAAGCAGACATATTTGATTTTGAGATCGTGAATTCCCTTAGTATCATTAAATCGGGTAAATATTTGCTTTATGAAGAGTCTTATGAATGGGCTACCAAAAGAGCTGCGGAGGCATTAGCATCTGAATATAATTTGTTTGTTATAGATGATATTTCCTCGATTGAGCTAAAAGGGAGTGGTATGATTGAGGCTATTCAACAGGCTCTTTGTACCGCAGCCATTGCTCAAACGAAAAAATTTCTTTTTGTCGTGAGGCCAAAACATCTTAATGAGTTCAGCAGGCAGTTTCTGGGTAGTGTTGAATATACTATTGTAAATTGTATTACGGAAATCGAGTGAGATCATCCCCCGGAAGTTATAAAAAGCCTGATTCATTAATTTCGTTGCTTGAGTCGGTTGAAGAAGAGGCATATACCGCTATTCTCATTAACCCTCCAAACATATCAAAAAGACCTACCGTGGTTCTTAGAGAACCGGCAGATATATTTTATCTTAAACGAGAAAATGTAAAAGAATTTTTTGATAAGATTGAGAGATTAAAAAATGAGGGTTATCATCTCCTTACACTAATCGATTATGAAGCAGGTTACCTCTTTTCAAATAAATTTGATGATATTCTGGAACAAACGGAATTGGAAGAATTTGGTATTGCCATCGCTTACCCTGAGAGTGAAGTGGAATATTATGATCTGACAGGAATAAGCAAGGGGATATCACAGGAGAATGGCAGAATATCAAAATTCAAATTCAAAGTTTCTGAGTCGGAGTATCTGCAAAATGTTGAACTAATTAAGGAAAAAATAAGATCAGGAGACACATACCAGATAAATCTGACGATGAACTCAACATTTTGTTTTACCGGTAGTGCTGCCTCAATTTTTTCTTCACTTCTTTTTAACCAATCCACACAATATTCAGCTTTCATAAATCTGCCCACCAAATATTTATTATCTCTATCACCCGAGCTGTTTTTTAAGGTTAAGGGTGATACCATAAGTGTGGCACCAATGAAAGGTACCGCAAAATTACCCTCTAATCCTGCAGCGTATGAGCTTGAGAGAAGAAAATTTATTAAAGACCCAAAAGAGAGAGCCGAAAACCTGATGATTGTTGATCTTCTTCGGAACGATCTTCATAAACTGGGGGTTAGAGGTCCTCTTAGAATGATTTCCAAATGTAAAGCCGAGAGGTATGAGACTGTTTGGCAGATGATCTCGGAGATAGAAGGGGATCTGCAAGGTGGAACAACTCTATTTCAAATGTTTGAAGCACTCTACCCCTGTGGATCAATAACCGGAGCGCCCAAAATGAGCTCAATGAAGATAATCAGATCGCTGGAAAACCGGAACAGGCGAATCTATACCGGAAGTATTGGTTATCTTCACGGGGATGAGATGACATTCAATGTTGCAATTAGAACCGTTGTATTTTACAAAAATGTCGGTGGGGGAAGTGCCTCATGGGGGAGTGGAATTGTATGGGATTCAATTGGTAAAAAAGAATTTGATGAATGTACATTAAAAGCGAAGTTTTTTGGCAAGCAGGTAATGGAGTTCCAATTATTTGAAACCATGCTTCTACAAAACTCGGAGATTCCAAATTTAAAACATCATCTCTTGCGGCTAAAAAAATCTGCAAAACTGAATTTATTCCGCTACGATGAAAAAGAGATACTGAAAGAATTAGAAAAGGCCATTACCGGTGATTTTAGTTCAGGTGAATATCGTGTAAAACTGTTGTTGTGGAAATATGGCAAAGTTGAGGTCAGAATCGGGAAATTAACCCCATTACCGGATAAAATAAGAGTAGCAATTTCAAATTCAAAGATAAACTCGGAAGACAGATATCTTTACTTTAAATCCACCCACAGGCAACTTTATGATTCAGAACGGGCACTGACCACCAAGGGAGGATTGTTTGATTTTCTCTACATGAATGAGCGGGGTGAAATTTGTGAGGGGGGAATAGCCAACATTTTTATCAGAAACAGGAATGAATATTTCACTCCACCGGTAGAGAGTGGTTTGTTAGAGGGAGTTGGTCGAAAACTTTTTATGGAATCCCACAATTGTTTTGAAATGGTACTTTATCCCGAAGATTTGACAGAAGCAGACGAGATAATACTCACTAACGGCCTGAGAGGTCCTGTTAAAGTTGACGAATTTCTGATTAAATACGATCAGGTACCTTAACATGGAAATAATTGATTACTCAATTGTAGTGGTTTATTTAGTCGGAATTCTCATTATTGGAATGTGGTTTGAGAAGAAAGCTTCAACGAGTATCGAAGCTTTTTTCCTTGGAGATCGCAGTTTAAAGTGGTGGGCACTTGGAGCTTCAGGAATGGCGTCAAATATTGATGTAAGTGGAACAATGATAAATGTTGCACTCATTTATGCTCTTGGGGCACAGGGATATTTTGTTGAGATCAGGGGTGGAATTGTTCTAATAATGGCGTTTATGATGGTTTTTATGGGGAAATGGAACCGCAGGGCGCAGGTAATGACTCTGGCAGAGTGGATGATATTCAGGTTTGGTAACAGCAGACAGGGGAAGATAGCGCGATTGGTGTGTGCAGTCGCTGTTTTAATGAGTACAATTGCAATTACCGGTTATTTTGCCATCGGATCGGGAAAGTTTATTGGAGAATTTTTACAGCTTCCCGAGATATGGGGTGTAAAGCCGGATTTTATTGCATCTGTAATAATGGTATCTATTGCACTTGTTTATACAGCCGCCAGTGGATTATATGGGGTGGTTTGGACTGATGTTATCCAGGGTGCGATAATTCTGTTATCGATTTTTGTTGTCATCTATATTTCGATGACACAATATTTTTTGCCTGAGACTTTTACGATTTCAACACCCACATTTGACGGGGGATTTATCAGCCAGACAGTGGCAAGGGAAGACTGGATTAATATTTTTCCGAAGTGGGAGTTAAATTTTCCTGCAGAATCGAGATATTCCATCTATAACCTTTTTGGCATTTCCATTTTTTTCTATCTGGCAAAAACCGTAATTGAGGGGAGTGGTGGAACCGGTGGCTATATGATGCAAAGATATAATGCTGCCCGTAGTGATCGTGATGCCGGGCTTCTATCACTTTTCTGGACAGTTTTACTTACATTTCGCTGGCCCTTCACCGCAGCGATAGCAATCATGGCGATTGTTTACGGAAACAGTACGGGAAATATTGTTCAAGACCCCGAACTGGCACTTCCCGTGGTTGTTGACAAACTAATCCCTGTCGGTTTTAAGGGTTTGTTGATTGCAGGGTTAATGTCGGCTGCAATGTCAACCTTTGTTTCCATTGTTAATGCAGGTGCTTCATATTGGGTGAATGATATTTACAGAAGTTTTATTAAACCCGATGCATCACAGAAGAGTCTTGTGAATCAAAGTCGATTGGCTTCGGTTTTGGTGGTTGCTGGTGGATTGATCCTCACACTTTTTATCGGAAGCATAAATGAGATATGGGGATGGCTTACCATGAGTATGGGAGCGGGGCTGATTGTTCCTCTTATCATAAGGTGGTATTGGTGGAGGTTAAACGGCTACGGGTTCACTGCGGGAGTTTTTGCGGGAATGACGACTGCGATTGTTCAAGGACTTCTATTCCCTGAGTCTCCTGAATACATTTCGTTTCTTGCGGTGAGTGTTCTCTCTTTCATTGGTACTGTTATTGTCACCCTGTTAACAGAACCAACCGAAGAGGAAGTATTATCAAAATTTTATTTAAAGACGAGACCTTTTGGATTTTGGGGGAAAATCGTCGAACAAATCGATCCTGAGTCGAGAGCTTCTATAAAAAAGGAGAATAAAAGGGATATTATTTCAGGTTTTATATCGGTACCCTGGCAGTTGACACTTTTTGCAACTGCGATGGTTGTTGTTTTGCGTGACTGGACCACTTTCATTATTTTGTTTTTTATACTAACAGTTTTAAGCTATTTGCTTTATACAGTATGGTATAAAAATCTTGATACAAACGGAGAAAAAAGATGAAGAACCATCTGATAAATTATTTTAAATTAATTTTATTTGTGACAATATTAATTTCTGGAGTTGTTATGGCTCAGAGCCCCTCCGATCTAAATTTAATGCCCGTGCCAAGGGAGGTTAAACTACAGGATGGAAAATTTAAACTTGATCCATCGCTGAAAATGAAAATTGAGGGGAAAATCACTCCTCGACTCGCCAGGTATGCAACGGGTGTTTTAAGAAGACTCTCCGGAAGAACAGGTCTCTTTTTCCTGCAGGATAATGTTTCAGGAGCCGATTCACTCGTAAATCCTGCTGTGAGAATCAGTTTTGAGAGGGAAGGCCAACTTAAAGTTGGTGAGGATGAAAGTTACAAACTGACAGTTACAGGCACAGGGGTAAAACTTACTTCAGTAACCGATATCGGCGCAATGAGAGGGCTTGAGACACTTCTCCAACTTGTAACAAATGACAACGAAGGCTTTTATTTACCATTTGTAACCATAAATGATTTACCGTTTTATAAATGGCGAGGATTAATGATCGATCCTTGTCGTCATTGGATGCCGCTTGAAATGGTACTCCGCAACATCGATGGAATGGCTGCCGTAAAAATGAATGTTTTGCACCTGCATCTTTCTGAAGATCAGGGTTTCAGGATCGAAAGTAAAGTATTTCCAAAATTGCATGAAATGGGCTCTGATGGCAACTATTTTACGCAGGAACAAATCAAACAGATTATTGCCTATGCAGGTGATAGAGGGATTAGAGTTTATCCCGAATTTGATGTGCCTGGTCACACCACAGCATGGTTTGTTGGACATCCCGAGCTTAGCAGTAAACCCGGTCAATATAAAATTGAAAGAAACTGGGGTGTGTTTGGGCCTGTTATTGATCCTACAAAAGAATCGACATACGAATTTTTGGACAAGTTGTTTACCGAAATGGCAGGGCTTTTTCCGGATGAATACTTTCACATAGGTGGTGATGAGGTAAAGTCTGATCACTGGAAAGAGAGTGTTGAAATTCAGGAGTTTATGAAAGCTAACAACATAAAGGATGAACACCAGCTTCAAGCATATTTTAACACCAAAATTCTTAAAATACTTCAAAAAAACAACAAAAAAATGGTTGGCTGGGATGAAATTCTTCAACCAGAAATGCCTAAAAACATCGTGATCCACTCATGGCGTGGAAAAAAAGCACTACTGCAGGCATCCAAAGATGGTTACCAGGTGATTCTTTCAAACGGTTATTATATCGATTTGATTCAGTCAACCGCGTTCCACTATCTTAATCATCCAATATCACCTGACACAACTTTGCCCCAATCACAAGCTGAGAATATCCTTGGTGGTGAAGCTACAATGTGGGCGGAACTTGTTACCAATGAAAATGTGGATTCGAGGATTTGGCCCAGAACGGCTGCAATTGCCGAGAGGTTCTGGTCGCATAATTCAGTGAATGATGTTCAGGATATGTACAGAAGGATTGGAAAGATCAGTCTGCAACTTGAAGAAGTTGGCTTACTCCACGAAAAAAATTATTTAATGATGTTAAGAAGGCTTACAGGCGGGGAAGATGTTAACCCGTTAAAGATGTTGGTTGATGTTCTTGAGCCTGTAAAAGAATATAAACGGCACCGTCTTGGGGTTAAATATACACAATATTCACCCTACACCAGGGTTGTTGATGCTGCCCGTCCCGATGCACAGACTGCTCGAAAGTTTAATGAAATGATTGAACTGTTGATTAAATCGAGGGATAAATCGACTTATGATGCCCTTCTCCAACAGCTTAAAACCTGGCAGACAGGTTCAAAAGAATTACTTTCGTTGATCGACAGAAAACCCATTTTAAAAGAGATCAGACCTCACGCAGAGGTGTTGGAAGCAATTAGTAAACTTACACCTGGACTATTGGAGGCGATTTTTTCGGCAAACAAACCGGATGCCACAACTCTAACTGAGGTTCAAACACTCTTAAAAGTCCACACTACTCCTTACGGTCAGGCAGAACTTATGATTCTAAAAGGGCTTGAGACGCTTGTGAAATATTATAATCCTTAAGGAGAAACTTGAGTAGCGAAGTATCGAAGTAGCAGAGTAGCGAAGTATCGCGGATTTTGACCTTTAGTGTGAGGAGTGGTAATCGTCTCGATTGCCGTCTGCAAGATGAATAATCGTAGTTGAGTGATCAATTCGCCTGGGCGAATGGCATGTTCGTAGCAAATAATTGTCTTCCCCCTCCAATAAAACTCCGACTTGTCGGAGTGCTATGTTCGTAGCGATGTATTCACAGACCCTATCAAAAATTTCGTGGTTTTTCCTTAAGTGGAATAAACAATAAAATAAAAGCTGCCAGAGGGCAGCTTTATAAATTGGTAAAATATTTATTCAGAACAAGATAATTTTCAGAAATCCTGAAATTCGTTTTCCTTGTGCTTGGCGATTCTAAAGTACTCAGGTGCTTACTTTCCTACCACCATCTTGATAGCCGAGGAGTAATTGCCTGATTCGAGTCTGAAAAAATACACTCCCGACGAGAGATCTTTTGCATTAAACCTGACTTCATGATTTCCGGCTGATTTTTAACCGTCAGGCTGAGGAGTGGTAATCGTCCCGATTGCCCGATGTATCGTGATTAACCGTTATAATCCTTAACGCGGCAGAGGGCGTCGAGGTTACACCAGGTGCATGGTGATTTTGTTGTTGAAATATCTTTGGAGAGCGGAAACTCACCATGCAGCATGGATAAAACATACTGTTGAATAAATTCTTCTGAAACTGTTAAAAGTTCGTCCCATTTGGATTTGGCATTTTCGTGGTTATCGACTCCACCTTTTGGGTAGGTCAAGTCCTTTTTGCCAAATTTGCCTTCCTGATATTTTAACGAAAATATTGCAGGATGCAGATAAAGGTGATGTTTGGGAAGTTCAGTCACTTTATTTTTAACGGTTGCCATCAGATATATGGGAATCTGAAGTTTATAGCCATTCCTTATTTCTTTTTCGGAATAATCCGGGCTTCCTGATTTATAATCAATCACTTTGTAAGACTCATCTTCTTCATTGATATCTATCCTGTCGATGATACCCCGGATTTTTATTTCATAGGGTATCTTACGGGTTTCAGAGTTTAGACCTTTGATCTTCAGACCGTTGAATTTGTTTTCAAAGAGAGAAGGCAGAAGATTCTCAGGTTCGCGTCGTGCCACATCGAGATATTTGTACAGGATGGAATAAACATTGTTTCCGGCGATACCGAGTATTTTTTCTGCTGCGAGGAATGATTCGGTATCCATTAATCCGGGGAGATCCACAATTGAGTTCTCCAATGCAATGGAAATTATTTTATTGAGAAATTCTTTTAGGTCCTCATCAGAGCAATTTGCCAAAGATTTACCCTCACTTTTAAGGTTCAAGTGGAAGGTCTTTAAGATTTCATGGAGAAGTGTTCCAAATTCTCTTGCTTCAAGTTCTTCGGATATATCTTCCGCAGGAGATACCTTTAAAATGTGACGGACAAAAAACTGATAGGGACAAGCTGCATAACTTTCGAGAGAAGTAGCTGAAAATTCTTCATTTACTCTGTGAAGAATGGGGGTCGAAACGGGAGTTTCATCGGTCTCATCAAATGTAAAATAACCCGCCCAGGCGTTTTTGGATCCATCTCCATCGATATTGTTTTGGCTGCGGTAGATTTGACGGCTCTTTTCAATTTCATCAAAACCGGGCAGATTTGAATTTTGTGTTGGGGTAAAAACCTCAAGTTTTTTTTCACGGGGAATCGATTCAAATGCGGCATTCAGGTCACTCCGGGAGTAGAGATAATCTTGCATTCTGGAAACATCAACCTTTGAAACGGTAAAGATGTCTTTCATCTCTCTTTTAAAGAATGATTCCACATTTTCTTTTCCTGAGGTTCTTTTGCTTCCTGTTAAAAAGAGTTTTCCATCTTCTTTCCCTTTCCAAGAGGAGAGAGCCTGATAAAATAAAATCCTCTCTTCAGCCGAATGTTTCCTGATCTGTTCTGATGCGCCATCATATTTGAAAATACCGGGGCGATAGCGGGTGGGGAAATCGCCATCATTTAATGCACAGATAAAAACATGTTTAAATTTCAGACCACGAACCTCATTTGGTGAGGTAATCATAACTCCTGTTTCAGGTTGTTCGATAAGGTTAAATCTGGTTTCTTGTGAAAGATTGGTCATTATTTCAAAGTACTCTTCAAAAGAACGGGGTTTATTATCGTACATTTGCAGAACATTAAAGAGGTAGCCGGCTGAATTCAAATATTGAGTAAGGGCTCTGATGTTAAAAAGACCCGAATTGTCACCTTGCGCTATAAACTCAGCGAGGTAGTTAACATTTCTCATCAATTTTTCAAACGAGCGGTAAAATTCAGCGGGTTCCTGAGTTTTTGTTAAGTCGTCTAAATCGTTTTTTACTGTTTCCAGGGTTTTAAGAGCCGAGGTTAATATTGTAGCGGGGTTTGTTTCATCAATATCATTTTCATCATCAATTATGGGTTCAGCAGGATTGTAAAAATGGAGTTGTTCTGTCATATACTTATACATCCGGTCGTATCGGGAGGTGATACCTGTAAGTGCACATGCTTTTTTAAAATTACCCGGACTTCCATATCTTTTTTGTAAAACAGGATAAGACAGGGCTCTAAAAACCGATTTTAGACTAAAATTGGCATTGAAAATATTCAGCAGATCGATGATGCCGCTTACAGAACTAAAATCGCCTGCTTTGTAACGGTCGGTGATATTAACGGGAATGCCGTAAGAATTAAAGATAGACCTTACCCACGGGGTATAATTACCAATTCTGTGGAAAAGCACACAAACATCTGAGGCGACGGTCTGTTTCTCTTCAAGGAGAAGTTTCTTAATAGTCTTTGCAACCAATGTAACTTCATCGTGCAGGGTAGCACCTTCAAATTCAAAAATGTTTTTGATGTCATTTTTTTGTTTTCCCCCCGACTTAAAGAGGTTCTCTCTAACGAGATAGAAAAATTTTGGGGAAAGGTCTTCCCGCGGGTCGGTGTATTCTCTGAATCCTGCTGTTTCGAGTCTTGAAAAACAGTTTTCAATTTTTTCAAACAGATTACTGTTATATTTTGAATAATCGAACTCGATATAAATTTTATTTGTTACTGCTGTGGTTATACCTTCAACAAGATCAATTTCGGGAGAAACAAGTTCGATGAAGTTTTGCATATAAACCTGTTGAACGACGGGGAATAAATCCTTAAAGGCTTCCGGGATTCTCCATTTATTAGCCTGAAGGAGGAGATAAACATCCCCCATCTCTTTCATTTTGCTCTCTTTTAGTTTGATGTCGAGTTCAGTCCAAATTCTGGCAAGTAGTAAAGCTTTTTCAACATTTACGGGGTTTAGCTCTTTTAAATCGAGCATAAGAGAATTGAGGTTGGTACCGTTTTCTTTAAATTCAGAGATGGTATTTTTGATTAACTGTACGGAACCGCGGGTGAAGTTCTTAACAAGGTCATTATCTTTCATCCCGGCGACTATTTCAGCAAGATAGATATCCAGAATCTCTTCGGGGATTATTTGAAAATCAGGTTCGATTTTTTTTGCAATTTTTAGAGCAAGGCTTCTTATGGTTTCAGTAGGGAGTGTAAGTTTGCCTTGAAAATTGGTGGCGAGGTACTTTTTGAATTCTCTTTGTTTTCTGTTTGTCGGAAGAATAACAAGCAGATTGGGTGAAGATTTTTGGGCAAGAATATCCAAAAGGTGGCTATCGAGATCAAATCCCTTAAAATTATTGAGAGGTGTAAGTATCATATCGAACCATATTCCAAATTCATGGGTAAAATTATTTCAGGTAACGGCGGATAACCTTGATTATTATCTGAATTTATCATTAACTTATGCCGGGAAAACTAAAATTTTAATTTTTCACACTTTGTAATAAAAGATAATAAAAAATGAGAAAATTAGCATTGATACTTTTGTTTTCTCCGATGTTTTTATTTGCACAAAAACTTGGAGATGTGGCACCACCGGTAGAGCCGATGACATTTCCTGCCAATACACTTGGATTGGACATCATGATTGGAGAGGGCGGGTTTGGATTGGGTGGATTTTATAGAAGAGAACTCTCCGATGATCTTACAGGGTTTGTTGATTTCTCAATCAGCGAAGTTAAAGATGAACGAGAGTTTGAATATATCGATTATTGGGGTCGAATAATTGTAGTTGGGAAACAAAACAGGATATTTCAGATTCCATTTTCTATTGGATTACATTACAGATTGTTTAAAGAGAGTCTTACAGAGAATTTGCGTCCATATATCGCTTTAGGTGTGGGACCAAATCTTGTTGTGACCACCCCATTTGAAAAAGAATTTTTTAGTTCATTTGGTTCGGCAAAGGCTCAGGTGGCTTTTGGCGGATATGCCGGAATTGGTGCAAACTTTGGTATAAACAAAAGGAATCTGTTGGGGCTGAATGTCCGTTATTACTATTCTCATCTTTTTAATGGTGGTGTTGAGGGGATGAAGGGAGTCTTCAGGGAAAATCTCTCGGGAGTTTACCTTACAATCACACTCGGAACGATGTATTGAGAGGTGTCATTTAAATGGCGGGTAAATTCTAATGCCGTTGTTATTGACCTCCGGTCTTACGACAATTCTATATTCAGTTCTCCTCACAGTGGCATCCATAACCCCCGTTGGGAATGATGTAAATCAGAAGAATATAATGCTAAAAAATATTTACAAAAATTATCAGAGTTTCAAAGAAAAGTCGTTAATCGACCGTTATTACTCACATAAAGACATTGTAAAACTTGTTGATTCGCTCCGAACCAATCCACTTTTTGAAGTAACAACCGCAGGAAAATCTGCTCAGGGAAGGGATATCTTCCTGGTAAAAACGGGTACAGGTAAAAAGAAGATATTTATGTGGGCGCAGATGCATGGGGATGAACCCACGGCAAATGCGGCACTTTTTGACCTCTTTAACTTTTTGAAAAATCCGGGTTATTATCAGGAATTCAGAGATTCGATTTTGGCCAATACCACAATCTGGTTTATGCCACTTGTTAATCCCGATGGTGCAGAACGGTTTACACGCACCAACTCACAGGGGATCGACCTTAATCGTGATGCAAAAAACCTGGCTACCCCCGAAGCAAAACTTCTGATGTCCACCTTCAAAAAGATAAAACCCCACTTTGCATTTAATCTGCACGACCAGGGGAGAGTACATGCAGTCGGAACAACCGGCAGACCCGCAACCATTTCATTTCTTGCTCCTCCCTCGGATGGACGAAGAAGCATCCCAAAGAACCGGCTTGATGCAATGAAATTAATTTCACAGTTGGTGGAGCTTTCGGGAGATACAATCCCCGGTCACATCGGAAGATATGATGATGAATTTGAACCAAAAGCTTTTGGAGATACTTTTCAGGGTTTGGGTGCGGCCACTATTTTGATCGAAAGTGGTGGTTGGCAATATGATTTTGAGAGGAGTTTCCAGAGGAGTATAAATTTCCTGCTATTTCTTGGTGCTCTTAAATCGATTACATTTAATGAATTTGCCTCGTTTGGGACTACTCAATACGAGTCACTCCCTGAAAACAAAAAACTGTTGTATGATTTACTTCTCAGAAATGTTGAGTTAAATGGAGTGGTTACAAATATCGGAATAAACTATTCTGAGGTTGTAATTCGTGACAAGGTACCCGTCTATTTTGAGGGAGAGATCAAACAAATTGGAAAACTTGAGAGGCAGTCGGGTTATAAGGAATATGATCTGACGGGCTTAAAAGTGGTTAGAGGAAAAACCTTAAAACCGGGAATGCCACATCATCCAGGAAAAGGGGAAAAACTCACTGAAGAAGCCCTTGAAAATCTTATTAATGTTGAGAATTACTATGGTCTTGTTGCGGAAGGATTTACAAATATTATCCCCGGCGGGGAGTTAAAGTCAGACCCCTGGACAAAACTTCCACTTAATATAATCACCCCAAAAGGACGGCGGTCTTCAGAAGCTGCCATCGCATCGGGAAATGTTGCCAATCTTCTTTTTTACCGGAGTGACAAGGTAGAATCTGCCCTCATCAACGGCTTTTTTATCGATGTTGTTGATCGAATTGGTAAACCTTTAAATACCTTAAAGCTGAGATGAGATTAGGTTTTTTAGGAGACGCAGATACACGCAGATTAGACAGATTTTCGCGGAGGGTTTTATAGAACGCGGATGAGGCGGATTATCGCGGATAGGTTGTCTGAATCAGGATTTACAGGATTTAAGGATTTGCAGGATGTAGGTCGTTAGAATCAGGAGTGGTAATCGTCCCGATTGCCCTCTGCAACATGAAACGGGGAATTGGTTTTCGCTCAATGGACGAAAAACCAGCCTTGGCATGCAGGGTGTCATGTTCGTAGATATATGATCAATCATCCTACACCCCTTTTCCCCAGCGGGGAATCAATATTCGTAGCCAAAATGTTCACCCTCAATATCCAAATACCCTGCGTGCAGGGTTAAATATTCGTGCCAGTTCATAGTTCCCTATTCCCTTAAACCCCAACTAATCTCAAATTTTCCATATCGCTCATTCCTTTCATTGGGTAAGCCAGAAATTTTCTTTTTTGTCTAAGATTCTTTTATTTTATCGAAATTTTTATTAACATTCAAGAATGAAAATTGGAAAAATAAAATGCACTTCTTGAAATGTGCAATCAATAAAAATGATGTATATTTTGTAAGAACCACTGCATGGGAGGTATGACCGTGAAAAAAATAATGTATCTTTTCATAATTGTATTAACATTTAATACATTTGCCCAAACGGATGTCTTTGATAATCTTCTGTTCCGGTTTAAATGTAATACCATTGACTCCATTGCCTATAATCAAGGAGGTGGAGTTGACATTTGGACAAAAATCGAAACACTTGGTGACTGGAATGATGATGGCATGGATGAGTTCCTGTTGATTTCATGCAGCGAGGTTTATACCCCAAATGGTTCAAAAATAGAAGGTTACAGATACATGATATTTGAGGGGGGGAATCCCCCCTCTCCCATGCCAAAATATCATTGGTTTGTAGATATAATCGGAATCCTCCATGGGGCCGAGATAGACCCCAAAATCCACGACTTTAATTATGATGGTTACCTTGATATTTATAAGTACCGATTATCCAGCTATATCAAAGACACTATAGATATCTATTTTGGAGGTCCCGATTTTGATACAATTCCGGATTTGAGTGTACCTGTTCCCGGAGAATATGTCAATAAATTATTTGATAAATTTTTCTACGGTAGTATGACAAATTTAGGTGACTTTAACGGAGATGGGACCAAAGAAATGATATTAACAAGTTATTTGAACCCTTTTTCTGGGGGTGGAAAGTATGGTTTTTTATTGTTCTTGCCACTAACAAACCCTTTTTCTACAACACAATATTATCTGGGACTTCCTGATACACTAACCAGAAGAGAAGGTTTCTCTACACAAATATTAACAAGTGGAGATATTAACGGTGATGTTTATACAGACATCTTAGTAAAAACCGATACTATTAACTCAAGCAACAATATCGGTTATACAAAGACTTTAGGAACCAAATTAATCTTCGGAAACCCTCAGTATTCGATGGATAATTTTGTTTTCTTTTCTGAGGATACAATGCGTGCCAGCAATATGCGAATCATACCGGACATAAACGGGGATGGAATGGCTGAGTTAATGTGGACGAAGTCGCTACCCGACTCTTATGTGCAAATAAGTTTCGGAAAAAGAGGACCGGGTCATCTCCTTACAAGAGATGTTTCGTTTGACTTGACGGGTACCGCACTCAAAACCCCCAAACTTCTTGGAGATGTGAATTATGATGGGTATAATGATCTCGCTTTTGTTGCAAATGATATGAATGGTGGCTCTCTTGTTTTGCTTGGGGGTCCCACACCTGTGATAGGAAGAAGATATACAGATTCATACCATCGTCACATGG
>CAZHCW010000025.1:0-50841 GCA_964531325.1 uncultured Ignavibacteriaceae bacterium
CTGCATTAGAACCGGGTCACATAGGCGTGTACCAAAATCAATATGGTGAAGTTATCAATAATGTTATTACCGGATTCAATTATGGATTGGAACCCAAGAGTAATTGCATAATTAAAAATAATGTGATTATGAATTGTCAGTCGGCAGCAATTGGTATTTCTGAATGGCCTACATTAAATGGGGACATAAACTTTAACTTATTCTACAACAATAAAATGATCACAGGAAATTCCACCTCATTTGACCCCGACACAACAATATATTACTCATCAGACCCGATGTTTGAGAATCAGGACAGCAATAACTATCTTCTCCAAATGTTCTCTCCTTTGATAAATGCAGGTGATCCAAATATCCTTGATGTGGATGGTTCAAGGAGTGATATTGGATTGTATGGTGGACCTTTTGGACAAAGTTACACCTATAAAGACCTTGCACCAAAGAAACCAAAGTTTACTCTTGTATCTAAACAAGTTGGAAAAGTAAATTTCAACTGGCGGGGTGGTACAGAAGCTGACTTTAATTCTTTTTCACTTTACAGAAGCAGAGACCCATTATTCAGTCCAAATGATAACAACAAAATATATTCAGGCATTGATACACTATTCACAGATTCACTCCTTGACCCAACAGGCAGTTACAGTTATAAACTGACAGCAAAAGACAATCAAGGGAATGTCAGTAAATTAGACAGTGTAACTGTAGTGATAACTGGTATTTCTTCTGAGGAAGAAAGTCAAACCCCGGAAAGAATATATCTATATCAAAACTACCCTAATCCGTTTAATCCTTCAACAAAAATAAAATTCTCACTTACAGAAGAATCAGAAGTAATCCTTCGGGTTTATGATGTCAACGGTGAATTGGTAACGATACTTCAAAACGGTTGGCTTCCTGCGGGGGAATATGAAAGGGACTTTTCACCAACAACAATTGGAACCATAAAAGATATCGCATCAGGCGTGTATTTTTACAATTTGTTGGTCAGGGACAAAAATTTGATCCCGTTATTTGTCAAAACCGAAAAAATGATGTTTTTGAAGTAGAACTTGAGAAACATGAGTGACCCGAGAAACTTGGGATTATTAGCCTCATATTTCGGATGTTGACATAAGATTCAGAATAATATTGCGCAAAAAACAAAATAAGTTTTATCATCGAATAATTATATTTCTACTATTTGGTCACTAAAATATTTTAAGTACCAAAAATAACCAATAAAACCTCCTCCCCTCCACCAAATAAAAACTTCTCACTCATTATTAGCAATCTTTTTATTATATTTATATTTCAATTATTGTATTGAGAAGGAAGTATTATGGAAAAAAGAATGTTAGGTAAAACCGGTATAGAAGTGTCAATTTTTGGATTTGGCAGCTACCGGGTTGATTCGAGAGTACGCGCACAGGCAGAAGCCTTAAGAAAAGCGCTTCTTTCAGGGATAAATTTTATCGATACTTCCACCAACTACTCCGATGGTAACAGCGAAATATTAATCGGTGAAGTGATAAAAGAAATTGAAGTTTCCACCAGTCTTCGAAGAAGTAATTTTATTATCGCCTCTAAAGCTGGATACATCCAAGGCAAAAACCTCGAATCGGTAAAACGAAGAGAAGTCCATGGTTTGGTGTACCCTGAGGTAATCGATTGTTCCCCCGATCTCCGGCACTGTATCCACCCCTCATTTCTGAAAGACCAGATTACTGAGTCGATTAAACGTATGGATTGTGGTTACCTCGATCTCTTCCTCATTCATAATCCCGAATACTTCCTGATGTATTCCCATGAACGCGACCTCTCAAAACTCAGAAAAGAATATTATTCCCGACTAAGAGCTGCATTTGAACACTTGGAAGAGGAAAGCAAAGCCGGAAGAATTCGATATTACGGAATTTCGTCCAACACCTTTGGACAACAAAGTTTTCACAGACATTTTACTTCACTTGAAGAAATCCTGAAAATCTCTCCAAACGGAAAGTTTGATAAAGGTATCTCGGTTATTCAACTGCCTTTAAATCTTAAAGAGAAAGACAGTTTAACCCTCGTAAATCAGGCTGAAAATGGGAAAAGTGCTATAAAACTTGCTCATAAAGCTGGCCTGGGAGTAATCATTAACCGCCCTCTTAATGCAATTGTGAATAACAGGATTGAACGACTCGGTGACTTTGAAATGCAGGGAAGTTTTAACCTGAAAGACTTACAGGCTGCATACCGTAAAGTGGAGGTGCTTGCCGAGACTGTAATTCATGAAATGAAGCGTCAAATGAGACTGGGTTATGAAAAAATTCAGGATATGAAAGACTCATTTGGGATTGCCAGATTTTTAATGAAAAATTTTGATGACCTTGATAATCCCGTCTCTCTCACCGATCTTCTGGAATTTTATGTCAATCCCAGAATCAGAATGATAAAGTCGATTGTTATCGAAAATGAGTCCACTCCGGGTATTGTTGTTGAAGTTGCCCAAAACTTTTTGATGGAGGTTAAGAATTTTACTATGATTCTTCAAACCATCGTGATCGCAAAATATAACATGAACAACATGAAGTTGCATGGAATTTTGAACAACTACATCCCTCAGGAATTAAAAGGACAGACACTCGCAAGAAAATCTTTGATAATGACAGCATCTCTTCCATGTGTCTCATCAGTACTGGTTGGGATGCGGACTCAAAAATATGTTGAGGATGTGATTGAAGCCTCTAAATATCTGTTAACTTCCGAACAGGAAGCATTCTGGTTTATGGAGAGGTGAGCAAAGCGGTATATAAAATTACAGGTTAGTGCCTGTGTTGCATAATCTCTTCTTTTGTTAATCCTTTTTCTCTGATCTTGTAGAGATTCCACCAGGGAATAGCCGGATAACTGTGATGTTCATAATGATAGCCAAAAAAGTAACAACTAAGCATTGCCCTTAGATGATTTTTCACTTGTGAGCGCGCATTGTGTGGCTTCATCTCTTCAGTATGAGGATATTTATGCGGTAGATATGTTCCAAAAAAGAATAATTGAAGTGTCCCCAGAAAAGCCGGAACCACCCAAAAAAGTATTATGCTCGTCTCACTGAACCAAATCTTTAAAACATTATAACCAACCGCCATCACCACAATCTGTCCTATAGTGGTATATCTTTTCATAAAAGTTAACCACCACAACCAAAAATTTTGCGTTTTTACATTAAAATCGGGGTCTTTGTCAGTTCCCGGATACCGGTGATGGTCAAAATGGTGTTTTATCAATCTGTTATATGACATACCGGCAAAAAGGAAAGTGGAGGCATATCCAAATATCATGTTAGTCAATTTATTTTTGCTCACAGTGCCATGCATTGCATCGTGACCTGTTATAAACAATCCGGTATATAAGTATGCCTGAATCAGGATATGAAGATAAAAGAGAGGAGACAGAGGGTCGGGAGTCACAAAAGAAAGAATGTAAAATAGATGCACCGCCCAGAGAAAAATCACTGTTGATGCAACCAGGATACCTTTAATTTCCATTTATCGTACCAGTATTATATCCAGAAGAAGGAAAAACACTAATTGTATAACTACAAGATAGATTGGCAGGTCTTTTTGTGGTTTCTGTTTTAAAAAGAAGTAAACAAGTGCAGCAAGTGATGAGATTACAAACCAGGCAATATAGTTTTGAAGTGGAATGATACCGTTAGCCCAATCCCAATAATTCAGATGCATTGCCAAAGGCTCCATTACAAAATCAAAAGCAACCGTTGCACTCCCGGTAAGAAAAACAAATGCAAAAAGGTTGTCAGTTACTTTTGTTAAAATTGAAACAATGGCATAAATAATGATTACCCAGTTAAGTCCGATAACAACCGGGACATCAAAAAGTCCGGGTCCTAATGTTGATCCATAGGTGTATCTTCCAAATATTGCACCCGTTGCAACACCAACCGCTTCAAGGATAAAGGTAACTAAAAAGGTAGAGACAGCCCAAATTATTACACTCTTGTTCCAGTCACTACGGGTGAACCATATAACCAAAACAATAGAAAGTAACAATACAAATGGGGTCAAATCCTTCATTAGTGGAAGGAAGTTTTCCAATGAATGTCCGAGTATTCCTACAGAATAAATAATGGCAAGCAGAAGTACTGCTCCATATCTCTCTATAAAATTCTGCCTTTCCATTCCAATCTGCCTGTTTTCGCTAAATAAACGGATTTTAACCCTGTAATATACAGAATTACCATCTGAAAAGGATGAGTTATAATTTCCACCATTAAATTGGACCTGCTAATCCAGGAGATCAAAACCTTTGACAAAAGAACTAAAATCAACGAAGGAAGCCACAATAAACTAAAAAATACGGAAACAAAAGGAAGGAGATAAATCACCAAAAACGAACTGATCATTATGATGAATGTTAAACCTGAGATGCCAAACCCGGGATAAAAATTTTTCGTAAAACCGTTTATCGATTCCCCAAAACCGGAATACATTTTACACTTGATAAGATCACCCCCAAGCGCAGTCATCAACTTTATTCCGGATCGTTTAACAGTTCTTGCCAGTTCCATATCTTCAACCACCATACCCTTAACTGCGGCATGACCCCCTGTCTTTTGATATGTCTCTTTCGAAAAGAGGATAAACTGCCCGTTTGCTGCCACAAACTTTACCGAGTCCGATTGAAACACCTGTTTTAATGGAAGAAAATTTAACAGCAACCAGTTCATTATCGGAATAACTGTCGATGCCCCAAAGCCGGTCAATATCTGTGTTGGGAAAACCGAAAACATGCCAATGTTATTTGATTTTACCGTGGAAATTACTCTTGATACTGTCTCTTTCCCCAAAGTGACATCAGCATCAATAAAAAGCAAATATTCACCTCTGGAGATACCCGCCATCTGATGGCATGCCCAGTTTTTGCCAAGCCACCCGGATGGCAACTCTTTACCACTGAGAAGTCTGACCCGGGGATCAGCCAAAGTTTTTGACATTACCACTTCAGCAGTCCGGTCCTCTGAATGATCATCCAGCACTATTATCTCAAGATTTGTATAATCCTGCGTGATACAACTTTCGAGACAATTTCCGATGTTGTTTTCTTCGTTCCGGGCAGGAATCAAAATTGAAATTTTTGACTGAGGTTCAGTTTTTTGAATGAAGGCACCCCTGCCAACAATTGGGGCAGTAAAAAAATTGTAGAGACTTACTAAAAAAGTTACAAGTGCCGCAAAAGTTATGATGACAACCGGAATCAAATCATAATTCATTTAAATAAATCCCTTACTGATTCTCTCTTGAGCGACCGCTGCTCCAACTCCTCCAGATTAGTCAAAAACGCCGATTCAAACCGCCTAAAATCATCTGAAACATCTTTTGCTTCAAGAACTTCACCAATTGAACAATAGACAGCCGGCTTTTTGTCTTCATCAAATTGAATTTTGAATGCTACGGGAATGACAACCGAATTTGAGGCTTCACCTCCTGCAAATTTGGTAATCCCCTTTTGTAAAACCAGTTTATCGATGCCATAAGGTCGAATTTCACCCTGAGGATAAATAATCACCAGGTTTTCAGGGGATGATAGTAGTTGGCGGGTGTATTTAACAGTTTGCATAACACTTGAAATACTTTCCTGTTCAACACCGTATGCCCCCATCCAGTTAAAAAAACGATAAACTTTCAACTGTTTTACGAGCATCAAAATAAAAAATCTCTTTTGGGGAAGAAACTCCCTCTGAATCTTTTGAATCAAAAAACCATCCCACCATGAAAAGTGGTTGGGAGTAAACAATACTGCTCTATCATCAGGCAAAACGGGGAATTTATTTACAATATGGAATCCCGAAAAGTGTTTTCGCATCAACCTTTCAAGATAGGTCGTGAACAACCTGTTAAACCATGGATTGGGATTGGCTTTTATCACTCGAAATACTCCATAAAACTGCTACACCTCATATTTTGATATCAGGTCGGAGACTATTTTGCCCGAGAGAATAACGAGGGGAATTCCACCTCCGGGGTGTGCACTGCCACCGCAAAAATAGAGTCCATTATACTCTTTTGATTTGTTATCCTGTCTCAAAAATGCCGCAAAACGATTATTTGAGGATATTCCATATAAACTGCCAAAAACTGATGCCGTTTTTTCTTCGATCATTTCAGGGGTTAAGATTCTTTCAAAAATAATCTTTTTATTGAGGTCAATATCAAGAGTTTTTTTTACTTTTTTGATGATCCTCTCTTTAATAGATTGGATATCAAGAGCAGTTTTCTCTTTTCCCGGAGGCATATTAATCATCACAAACCAGTTTTCACAATTTTCAACTGCATCGTCGGGATTATATTTGGAGGAGATATAGATATAAATAGTTGGGTCTTGTGGTACTTCCCCTTTATCAAAAATTTCAGTAAACTCTTTTTTGTAGTCGTCGGAAAAGATAACATTGTGCATTTTTAATTGAGCATACTCACCCTGAACACCCCAATAAAAAACGAGAGCAGAGGAAGACGGTTCAGTTTTATAATATTTTCGGGCGGATGATACCTGCGAGTCATTTAATAACTTCTTGTAAGTATTTGTAACATCAGAATTTGATATAACTATATCAGCTTCGATCACCTTTTCACCGCACCTGACTCCGATAACTCTGTTCGGATCGTCGATCACTTTTCCCCTGCAACATACCCCGAACTCCTTGTTACATGCAAGAATTATCTCGTCAACAGAGTGATTAGTCAAAATTTCAACACCGAGTTTTAATGCCAAATCAGTAATGGCTCTGCTAAGTGAGTATATCCCTCCTTTTAATGTAAACCCGCCAATTCCATATTCAACATGTTGGATGATATTCAGGGTTGCAGGTGCTTTATAGGGATCGGAACCGTTGTAGGTGGCGTATCTGTCAAAGAGTTGAATTAACTCAGGGTGTTTAAAGAATGAGGCATTTGCCTGGTGCATCGTTCTGAAACTGTCAATTTTGGGAAGATTAAGCAGAGTTTTAAGTGCTTTTTTGTTTAAAAAAGTGGAATATTCTCTGAAACTTTTGAAAAGAAAAAGTTCTGCCGTCAGGTCGTATATTTTTTTTGAATAATCAAAATAGCTTTTTATCCTATCACGGGGCTCGTCAAACTTTTCAGAAAGTTCATTCACAAATTTATCGAGATTTGACCAGGCATCCACCTCCTTGCCCGAAGGATAAAAATATCTGCAAAGTACCTCTGGTTGGACAAAATCGAGGTATTCCCCGATCTCAAATCCAGCCTCAGTGAAAAGTTCTTCAATTACAAAAGGCATCGTGAGTAATGATGGCCCAGTATCGAACCTGAAACCCTCTTCGTTTATCTCATTTGCTTTGCCACCAGTTTTGTCATTTTGCTCAACTATGGTAACAGAAAATCCTTTTTTGGCAAGCCTGACAGCAGCAGAAAGTCCTCCGAGACCGGCACCAATCACCACTACTTTTTTCATCAAATATCCCGTTTATAGAGCAGATAAAAGAAGAACCAGAAGGAAATCATTGAAAAAGAATAGAAAAAATCTTCGAGAGGTATAGTAATGAATCTCGCCCCCCAGATGGCTTCCGGTGAATACCAGACTATTGGAGGTGCTGTTAAAAAATAATTCACAACAAGAAATGGCAGGAAAGTTACACCAATTGATACCCAGTAAACTCGAGAAGCCAAAATTACCGGCTTAAATGTGGCTGCTATAAAAAGAAAAATCGCCGAGAATACCATAACTGTCGAAGTGTAATACTGTGAGCCGAAAAATCCTGCCACTGCTATTAAAATTGCACCTGCCAGGTAATAATAATTTTTGTCGAAGGGAAGTTTTTTCTCGGGGATGTATAGTTTTACTGTTTCATAAATAAAAATACAGGAGAATGGAACCGTCACAAAAAAGAGAACCTCTTCAAGAGGTAAACCAATGATATAAATTCCGACAAGATATTCAGATGAGAAACCCCAGTCACCACGCGATGTTGCCACTGCATCCCACACTAAATAAAAGGGGCTTACAGTTAAGATCGAAAAGAGTAAATACTTAAACTTTTTGTAAAAAGAGATTTTCTTTTCAAATGAGAGTATTACAGGGAAGAGTATTGTTAAAAGGTTGATCAGCAGATATCTGCTCATAAAATTACCGGTCAGTTAAGCAGAGTGCGGAGTTTGGCACTTTGGTTTTTATCAAGCCTTTCAGATTCCAGTAAAAACTTTACCAGGCCTGTCTGAGTCTTTTTATCCAACTCCGAATAATCTTTCTTTAGAAGAAGTGTATAAACTACTCCAAGGTCCTCATCCCTCTCTTTTGCATGCCCCAGAATTGATGGTATGAAGTGCAAAATGGAGAAACGCATAAATCGAATCTCGAGTGAATTTGGTTGCTTTTTAATCGCAAAAGCGATTTTATCGAGTCCCGAATTTAGAAGATCAAGCTTCGTAAAAGGATTTATTGCATGTTTGGCGAGGAGAGTTTCTGCTCCACCAAGATATGCCAAAACAAAAGGAGACATCGATTTGAGTTTTTTCCCAAACTTTTTATCGATGTAATTTTTCAACTCTTCAGCTTTGGATTCGTCTTCCACACCGGCATAAAAAGTGGTTCTTATGTATTCTTTGGTTTTTTCATCAATATCTGATTGCCCACGGTTTATCCCGGCTGCACTCCCAACAAAAAGGAGGATAACTGTAAATAGTGAGAGTTTAATCAACAAGTTTTTAATACCTTTACTTCAATTATCGATTTGGTTAACAGCATAATCTTTACAGGATTTGGTACCCTGATTCTCTTTTTTAACAAAGCATGCACCTTGTTTGAACAGATTTTTTCGAAGAGTTTAATATAATAAAGATAAGCCGAATATACACCAAGTCTTACTCCCGGAGGCAATTTCTTTATCCCTTTAAGGGCTGAAATAAACTCTTCACGAATTGTATCTTCGAGAAGTTTTTTACTGTGATCATCTATACCGGTTTCATTGTCAACATTTGGAAGATAAATTCTTCCCCTTTCGTCAATATCAGATTTGATGTCGCGTAAAAAGTTTACTTTCTGAAAAGCAGACCCAAGTGCCCTTGCAGGTTCTCTAAGGGAATTGAACAATTCTTCATCCTTCTCACAAAAAACCCTGAGACACATTAACCCCACTACTTCAGCAGAACCATAGATATATTCATCATATTTTTTCTCTTCGTAATAACTGTTGTGCAGGTCCATCTCCATGCTGTCGAGAAATGCGTCGATAAATTCCTTGTCAACTTTGTATTCATTCACCACCTCCTGAAAAGCATGAATAATCGGGTTTGTGGAGATGCCCCTCTGGATCGCTTTTTCTGTCTCTTCCCGAAATTCTTTTAAAAGAGTTGCTTTATCATGTCCGTGAAATGTATCAACAATTTCATCAGCAAGCCGCACATATCCATAAATGGAATAGATCGGGCCTTGGAAGCGTTTCTCAAAAGCTTTTATTCCAAGACTAAAAGAAGTGGAATAAGCTTTTGTGAAAAGGCTTGAAGTTCGGGAACAGATGTTATCATAAAATTCCATAATCTTCCTCCAGTCTTTCCATTACAAGTTTTGAACTGATCACTACCATCGGTAATCCTGTACCGGGAGTGGTCGAGGCACCTACATAATACAGGTTGCCATATTTTTCGTCTTTGTTTTTTGGTCGGAATGCACCGACCTGATCCATATCGTGTGCAAGCCCCAACCCCGAACCTTTGTAAAGGTTAAAAGCACTCTCCCACTCAATTGGATCCATTATTTTTTTGGTCATGATGTTTCCCGAAATGTCATAACCCACCCTCTCGGAGAGATCATCAATAATATTTTGTGCCAGTTCTTCCCGGTCATCCCAGTTAGCCTTATATCTAAGATCGGGAACGGGACAAAGTATAAAGATATTTTCACATCCCTCAGGTGCACATTCAGGGAATGATTTCGACGAAACATTTACATAATAATATGGTTTCTGAGGCGATATTGAGGATGTAAAAATCGTATCTGCATATCCTCTAAAATTGCTTCCCAGAAAATAGTTATGATGTTCAAGATTTGGAATCTGCCCCTTTACCCCAAGATAGATAGTGAAAGGTGCAAGTGTCCAATGCATTTTATCGAGTTTTTCATCTCTGAATTTATTTCGGTTTAACACTCTTCCTCTGAAGGAGGCTGCATCGGCGTTGGAAATAAAAATATCTGCGTTCCACTTTTTGCCGTTTTGATCCACTAAACTTTCGAGTTTGCCATTATTCTCTTCAAAACCAGTTATCTCAGTGTCGTAAACTATCTCAACTCCTCTTTCTTCAAGAAGTTTCAGAAGTTCATCAACCAAACGATACATGCCTCCCTTAACTTTCCAGTAACCATTGTGTCTCATCTCTGTGTAATTTAACAGCGAATAAACAGAAGGAGTTTGAAATGGTGTTGATCCAAGAAAAAAAGCCACTAAAGAAAAGATTACACGAACTTCTTCAGATTCAAATGTTTTTTCAACTTCACTCCACATCGTCTTAAAAAGATATGGAAGATGTTTCATCGGAACCCCGGTTAGTTTTAACAAATACTCAAACTTGTTGTTAAAATTTGATTTAACTACCTTCCCCTCGGTATCATGGAAAAATTCACCTGCCCGTTTGAGATATTTATCAGCTTTTTCAGCAAGATTTGGCTCAAGTCCCTCAAATTCTTTTTCAAGTTTTTGCAGATCCTTAAATATTCTGTATGGCTTTGGGTTTCCTTCAAAATAAACTGTGTAGAGTGGATCGAGTTCCTGCATAGTTACGGGGTTTTTGATACCGCAGGAAGAAAACAATTCGTCAAGCTCGTATGTCATACTCATAAATGAGGGACCAACATCAAATGTGAAACCATCCATCTTTAGCTGGTTTAATCTGCCTCCAGCTTTATTGAATTTCTCCAATATCGTGACCTTGTGACCCTTCGAAGAGAGTCTCAGAGCTACTGACAGCCCGCCTAATCCGGAACCAATAATTACTACTTTTTTCTTATCCATTCTATCTGCTTTGTGTTTGATAACAGAATAACCAAGCTTGTTTAAGTTAAGTTCAATTTTTTGTAAATAAGTGCGCCTGTCTATTTTTTGTCTAAGATTCGTGCAACTATATTTGAGGCACCGATTGTAACAGCCACAGTTCCTTGCCCCGGAAATACAGTATCACCTGTGTTGTAAAAGTTCTTGAAAGGGGTTATTAAATCTCCAGATAATCTTCCGGGATCTCTTTTCTGCCTTTAAATCCGTCGTTATAACCGTGATAAAACTTGATTTCATCCTCATCACTTTTCCAGCAAAGCAGCACTTCCTCCCCCTCGATTACCGAAGGAAAATCAACCAACCCAAATTCAAAATTCCAATCCTTAAAATAGCAACCAATTTCTACAAGTTCTTCTATGTAATTCAGAATATTGGTTTTATGGGCTTCAACCTGTGCTTCAATTTCAGCGGTTCGAGGCAGGATTTGTGTAAGCGATTTTAAGTCCTGTCCTTCGACAAGAATATCACTTACGATTTTTCTTACGAGAGGGAGAGTTTTTGCTGCTTCCCTTGGGGTGAAATATTTAATTTCCGTTTCCATTTAGTTTACCTTAATTTTAATTCTTGAATTCTATATATTACTATAACAACAGAAATCGAAAAACTATTCAATCCATGAAATATGATATAATTATTATCGGTGCAGGTCCCATCGGACTCGCCTGTGCCATCGAAGCAAAACGGAACAAAATCTCGTATAAAGTCATCGAAAAAGGATGTCTGGTTAATTCAATTTTTAATTATCCGGTTAATATGACTTTTTTCTCAACTTCGGAAAGACTCGAAATTGGTGAAGTCCCTTTCATATCTCACGGGAATAAACCAACAAGAAGTGAAGCTCTTGAATACTACCGCAGAGTTGCAGATTCATGGCAACTTGATATCAATTTGTATGAAAAAGTTGAAAATGTCTCCGGCACAAAAGGTGAGTTCACAACCATCACCGATAAAAATGTTTACAACTCAAAAATTGTCATAGTTTCGACAGGCTTCTACGATTTCCCAAACCTGATGAATATCCCCGGGGAAGAACTGCCTAAAGTTAAACATTATTACGATGATCCACACCTTTATGCAAATATGGATATAGTAGTTATTGGAGGAGGAAATTCCGCTGTGGATGTGGCATTGGAAACTTTTAGAAAAGGGGCGAGGGTAACGATGGTCATCAAACATGACACCATCGATAAAGGTGTAAAATACTGGGTAAGGCCCGATATCGAAAATCGAATTACAGACGGAAGCATCAAAGTTTACTTTAATTCTACTGTGTCTGAGATTAAAGCTGACAGTGTCCTGATTTCATCCCCTGAAGGCACAATATCAGTCAAAAATGATTTTGTGTTGGCAATGACCGGTTATCGGCCCGATTACGATTTTCTCGCCCGTATTGGTATCGCAACAATTGACCCCGTTACGATGGAGCCTCACTACGATAACACAACATTCCAAACCAATGTACCGGGCATATTTCTCGCCGGAGTGGTCTGTTGTGGTCAGGAAACCAGAAAATGGTTTATAGAAAATTCACGATATCATGCTACTAATATATTCAACTACATAAAAGGAATTTTGTAACCGGGTAAAATCATCTATCCCTTTTCGGGTGTGTCGTCAGGATTATGAAGTTTTGAAATTGGATAGTTTCCATAATAATCAGTTATGTCGAACCACATCTCTCTTTCTTCGCCGTCCTCAAACTGTATGAGAAAAATGTCGTAACTTTTATCATCAATGTGGTGGAGAGATTGGGAAACGATTTTTATCTCTTCTTCCAAATATTCTGCACACAGTCTGATATAATCATACTCAGCGGCAATTCCCTCAAACCCGTCTTGTGCCCCAACTATTTTAAAGGCTGTCTCTACTGACCGGCCATCGCCGCCTTCAATTTTTAACATGGTTTTGCTCCTTATTGATCTCTTTTTAGTTTAGTTTATTCTTTCGTCTTCTTCGGGATTTATTTCATTTCCGGGAGTCAGTTTTTTAATCTGGAAGCCTCCAAGTTGAGCTATTTCATATCCCCGTGAAGTCAGATTCCCTCTTCCATCTTTCAATTGATTGTTTGCTTCACCATATACCCGCTGTGCTTTGTCAAGTGCTTTCCCAACTTCCTCAAAATTCTCAACAAATCTTTCCAGTTTCTTTAAAAAGTCCTGAACCTTGTTAGCAATTAATATTGCATTTTGATTCCGTTTTTCCGTTTTCCAGATACTTCCGATTGTTTTTAATGTTACAAGGAGAGTGGTTCGTGTAACAAGGATAATATTTTTTTCGAGAGCTCTGTTGTAAGTTTCAGGTGACTCCTGCATTAAAAGGTCAAAAGCGGGTTCTATCGGTATAAACATCAATACATAGTCGAGAGAAGTAACTCCTTCAATTCGATAATACTCTTTTGCGCTAAGGTCATTAATATGCTTTTCGATAGCATTAACATGTTCGACAAGTGCCGTCTTTTTTATAGATTCTTCCTCTGCGGTAAAGTAGCGTTCATAAGCCACGAGAGAAGTTTTTGCATCCACAATTATTTGTTTGTTATCCGGCAGATAAACAATCGCATCGGGTTGATATCGTGCTCCCTCTATTCCAATCCCAGATACCTGAATTCTGTACTCGCTCCCTTTTGTTAATCCTGAGATTTCAAAAATCCGCTCAAGAATCAGTTCACCCCATGTCCCCTGTTTTTTCTTATCTCCCTTCAGTGCATTTGTAAGATTTTTAGCACCTTCATTCAACTGCAAATTCAGATCCCGAAGTGCATTCAATTCGGTTCTAAGAGATGATCGCTCCCTGGTTTCCTCGGTGTAGATGTTCTCAACTCTTGTTTTAAATTCAGAAATATTCTCTTTAAATGGCTTGAGGAGGGACTCAAGATTTGATTTGCTTTGTTCGTTAAACGACTGACTTTTGGATTCAAATATCTTGTTGGCAATATTCTCAAATTCTTTGGTGAGGGCTTCTTTTGCTTCTTTTAATTCATTCAGGCGGAGCTCAAGACTCTCTTTTTCTGCAATGTAGCGTTCATTTAAAGCAGCATTTTGGGCTTTTAAGTTCTTAAACGATTCATGAAGAGATTTTAACTCTTCCTCAAGATAAGGTATCCTGCGGGCACTCTCTTCGAATCTACCCTTCTCCGATTCCAATTGACGAAGCTGGTTATTGTAATTTGTTCGCTCCTTGTCCAATTGCCCTTTAAGAGTAACAGCCTCATTTTCCGATCTTTTACTTTTCTCACTAAGGACAGCCATTTCACTCTGAACACCGGATTTTTTTACATTTGCAATCAAATATCCAACAATAATCCCAACAATCAATCCAACAACTAAAAAACCAATCGTTTCCATTCTACACTCCCGTTTTAATTTATTCTAATATTCCGACGAAAAGGGAACCTCGGGACTTCAGAACCAAAGAACCTCAGAACTCGAGAACTTGAGAACTTTAGTGAGATTGACTAAAATCCCCTCCGTGAAATCTGTGTTACATCCATGATATCCGTGGAACCATTAAAAATCTCCCTCTGCGAAAATCCGTTTAATCTGCGTGTACCTGTTCGCCGAGGCGAATCTGCGACCCCCACACATTACAACTCTTGAACCGCATACTCACTCTTGCCAACAAATACTATTGCAAATGTCCTGCAGATAATCCCTTCGGCAGCAAGTTCTGTTTTGTATTTTTTCACCTGTTCAACAGCTTCAGTTTTTTCAGTTTCGAGGTTTGCTTTGCTGCTTCGCTTCAGGTATTTGAGTTCCAGCAGAAAATTTTCTTTACCGGGGTTAAGCTGTGTGGGAATTAACAAAAGATCGGCATATCCTTCACTATTCTCTCGTTCACTTTTTACAAAATAGGCGTTGTTTCCCATTAAGAGTGTCATGAATATCATCTTTATGTTCTTTTCACTGAACTTCTGAAGATCACGGTTCGACAGATTTTTTAAGATAGAATGGACATACTCAACCAGCATATCTATTTTCCCCTCAGTGAACATCTGCATTATTGATCGATCAATTTTTGTATTATCGTACCGAAGTTCTTTCTCCATCGTAAACTTATACCTGAAAAACTCCCAGTACATCTGTTTGATTACATAATTTGGAATTACATAATTGTACATGTTTACAATCGCACTTTCAATAGTAAGCAAACCATTATAAAAAAGCAGTGATACTGCTTCAGTTTTTGTATATGGAAGTTCGAAATTGTATTGAATTGTCAGTCTTTCTGTGAATCTGTCTTTCTCCAAAACTGTAGAGATAATTTCATTTGATTCTTCCGGTGACAGGGGGTTCAGGATATTGGATATCTTTTTGTAATCGGAAGTAACATTTATATCAGCCATTTCACGCGGATAGGTAAAATTACTACTAAAATTAGAGAGAAACGATATAACCATCTGAGGATTATACAATCTTTCGGATACATCAGATGAGAATCTACTCCCATTATACCACGAACGCATATCGGAGACGATATCATTAATATCGAATTTGCCTTTTTCATAGACAGTATTTTCGATCATTCCCTTTAGTTCAGATTCAGTAAAACCTGCCATCGCATGAAATCTGTAATCTAGCGTAATATTTTGAGCAACATTAAATCCACTTGTCATGCTGTCGAGAGTTACAGGGGTAACACCGGTGGCAAAAAAACGATCAACTATTCCTTCTCCCATGTACTGCTTAATCACTTCATAAAACTTGCGCACCCATCCATTGCGCGAAACTACATCCTTAAAATGTTCTCTATTGAATGAAAATAATTCGTTTGTAAAATGGTCATATTCGTCGATGAGAATATATATCTTCCCGGAGGGAACAAACTTTTTGAAAAGCGTGAAAAACTTCCGCATGAGATCGGGGCTTGACAAATCACCCTCAAAAACTCGACCATCCTCATCCGTTCCTATGGAATAAGTATTTAAAAAATCTAAAATTTGAGATGATACCTCGGAATTAAACTCCTTCTCAATATTGTCTGCTTCTTGAGTCTTTATACCACTAAAACTAAAATTCAGAATGTAATAGCTGTTCTTGAGCGGAGTAGTGTTACCAGGTTTGCCGATAAAATATTGTCCAAATAGCTCATCGAATCTGTTTTTGTGGTGGATACCGTAATAATGTTCAAGCATTGAAAGATGAAGCGATTTACCAAATCGGCGGGGACGGAGAAAGAAGATGTATTTATCGCTGATCGACTCAAGCGTTTTTATATAGGCAGTTTTATCAACATAATAAGCATTCTCTTCTATAAGGCTGGCATAATTCGATGATTTTGATGGTAATCGCTTCTTCATTTTTCGGCTCATAAATTTCTCTGAATCAAGAAGGAAATATAATAAAAAAAAACCCGGCTTGTCACCGGGTTTAAATTACTATCTGATTCTGAGATGCAGTTCCTTCAACTGCTCTTCGGAGACGAGAGAGGGATTGTCATCCATAAGTGAGATGGCGTTTGCAGTTTTCGGGAAAGCAATTACTTCACGGATCGATTTTTCTCCGCAGAAGATCATACAGAGTCTGTCAAAACCAAAAGCAATTCCACCATGAGGAGGCGCTCCATATTGAAAAGCTCCCATGAGGAAACCAAACTTCTCTTTTGCATCTTCTTCAGTGAAACCAAGTGTTTTAAACATTTTGGCTTGTAACTCTGAATCATGAATTCTTATACTTCCACCGGCAATTTCGTTACCATTAAGCACCAAATCATACGCCTGAGCCCTGACTTCTGCCGGATTGGTATCCATCAATGACAAATCCTCCATGTTGGGGGAAGTGAAGGGATGATGCATTGCGTAATATCTGTTGGTCTCTTCATCCCATTCAAAAAGTGGGAAGTCTTTAACCCAAAGAAGTTTTGGTTCAGTTTCATCAGTAACAAGATTTAATCTTCTCGACATCTCAAGACGAAGGTTACCCATCAATCCGAGGGTTTTATATTTTTTACCACTAAGAATCAGAATTAAATCACCCGGTTTGGCACCAAGTTCTTCTACTAAGGCAACTTTTTCTTCTTCTGTGAAAAACTTCATGGTTGGAGACTCAAGACCGTCTTCTTTCAAACGAATCCAGATTAGTCCCGCCGCACCCTGTTTTTTGATAAAGTCGGTTAATACATCAAGCTGGTTCCTGGTGTAGTCGCCACAGCCCGGGGCAACAAAACCTGTAATGATTCCTTTAGTCTCAATCGTATCTTTGAATACCCTAAATTCGGTATTTGCAAAAACCCCATTTAAAGTCTTCATTTTGAGATTAAATCTTAGATCGGGCTTATCAGAACCATACCATGTCATTGCCTCCTCAAATGTGAGGCGTGGAATTGGTGTTTCCAGCTCTTTTCCCCAAATCTCTTTGTAGAGAATCTTCATGAGATTTTCGAAAGTTGAAAAAACAAAATCCTGGTTGATGAACGACATCTCAACATCTATCTGGGTAAATTCCAACTGTCTGTCAGCACGAAGATCTTCATCTCTAAAACATTTGACTATCTGGAAATAGCGGTCGTAACCGGCAACCATTAATATCTGTTTATACTGCTGAGGTGACTGTGGCAGTGCATAAAACTTTCCTTTGTGCATTCTGCTCGGCACAAGAAAATCCCTCGCCCCCTCGGGGGTGGATTTCATCAAAATTGGTGTTTCAATCTCAACAAAATTATTTGTGTCGAAGAAACTTCTCACAACCTGATACATTCTATGGCGAAGAATCATGTTTTTCTGCATAGCAGGACGACGAAGATCAAGATAGCGATATTTTAATCTGAGCTCTTCATGGACATCAATTTCATCTTCAATTGGGAAAGGAGGAGTTTTTGCACGATTAAGAATCGACAATTTGTCAACCATCACATCAACCATACCTGTGGGTAGGGTATCATTCTCAGTACCCTCAGGTCTTTTCCTGACAGTTCCTTCGATGGAAATTACAAATTCTGATCTTAACTCTTTAGCTTGTTCGTGAGAATCTGCATTAAAAGTATGCTCAAAAACCACCTGAGTAATACCAAACCTGTCGCGTAGATCGATAAAGATAACCCCACCGAGGTCTCTTCTCACCGCTGTCCAGCCGTTTAGCACAACCTTTTCGCCAATATTGCTCTCCCGCAACTCACCACAATTATGTGTTCTTAACTTAAATTCCATCAGTTGTTGTTTGCTCTTCGTTTATTTCAAAAAAATCCGACTTTAAATTTACTTAATAATGAACTGATTTGAAAACCGAAAGTTCAGTGGGACGGTTCCGGGATCAACTTCAAACAAAAATCGGGGAAGTTATCCTGCTCCTATTTCTCCACAACCAACTTTATTGCTCTTGAACTCCCTCCGCCCTCAAGCCGGAAAATATAAACACCGGCGGAGATACCTTTGGCATTAAAATTTACTTGATGAGAGCCTGCGGTGAATTCTCCATCCACAAGAGTTGCAATTTCATTCCCGAGCAGATCAAACACTTTCCCAAGCAATCGGGTTGTTTTGGGAATTTCAAAGCGAATTGCTGTAGAATACTTGCTTGAAGGAGAATCTATGGCGAACGGATTGGGAAAATTGTTGTAAAGCATCAAGTCCTGAGGAATGTTTGGGTTTTTATCTTCAACTCCAACGACTGCACTTTTTACCGTCCAGTTTGCACCAAAATCGGTTGTCCTTTGGAAGTGATTGTTCACACCAACCGCATACCAAACAGCATCATCATAAAAGTCAACATCAGATAATACCGGTGCAAAGGGATCGGGTGAATATATATCCCACGAAGCTCCGATATTTGAAGTTTTCAAAACCAGACTGAATTCACCAACAACCATTACCCTGTTTCCTCTGCCTGCAATTGCCTTTATATTTGGAAAATAGAAGGGGGGATACGATGTAACCGCCCAGGTAACCCCGCCATTGGTGGTTCTTACCCCCGCACCGGCATTTCTCGAGATAACGCCGTTAAGTGGATCACTAAAATAAACCACATTAAATACCTGTGGGCCGAGCGGTTCCTCAACAGTTTCTCTAACTGTGTAAGTTTGGAATGCATCGGTTGTAGAAACAAGTTTATTACCTGTGAGAGCATATACCTCACTAACACTCTTCACACATCCTGCATGGAAATTGCCTGTGGTTACGCTGCCGGAGAAGAGCCATGTCAATCCGCCGTTTGTGGTATAACGGTAGTAATTTGAGGCAGTAAGTGCCACATACTCTGTATCGCTTAAGGCAGTAACTTTGATGAATGGATCGGTTGGAGAATCCAAAACAGTTTCCCAGTTTTCACCACCGTTTATTGTTTTGTATATCTTCCCACCTGAGGATAAAAGAATTCCTGTGGTAGCACTCGAGAAATCTGCATCTAAAAAATTAAATGTCTGAACCCATGTTAAATCTCGCCATGTGTCACCTCTGTTATCTGAAATTTTTATGAACCCACCGGGCCCCGCTACTAAAACTTTTTGTGAGGAGATAGAAGCTACCGTGGTTAAATTTGTTCCTTCAGGAAAATCATTAATTTGACTATAACCTGAGATTCCCATTAACAGCATAATTATCAGTAAAGTTTTCATTCGTTTTTCCTCTTATTTAGGGCAACTGATTACTTGTTTCTCTTTACCGGAGCACCCCCGGCAGTTATTATTCAACTTTTTAAGCTGGAAAAATTAACCGTTCGAGTACCTAAATATAGGAATTATTTTGGGAGTAAATAGAGATTATGTGTAATACTATAAAGAAGGATGAAAAAAGTGAACTCTTTTCATCCTTCTGAATCCGGTACTAAATTATCATTTCAAAAGTACAAGTTTTTGGATTTTTGAATACTCACCTGCTATCATTTTCAGAGAATAAACTCCGCTTGAGAATCAGTTGGAATTAAGGGTGTAACTCTCAAAAAGTAAAAATCCCGCTCCGTTTATTATATTATTATCAACTTTTCACAAATTTTAATGCAACCATGAGAAAATTAGCTACGATCCAAATTGTTTCTGATGTACAACCGATTGAGGGAGCTGACAAAATTGAACTCGCTTCAATTCTTGGTTGGAAGGTAGTAATCAAAAAGGGTGAGTTTGAACCGGGTGATCCGGCAATCTACTGCGAAGTTGATTCATTGCTACCGGTGAGACCCGAATTTGAATTCCTGAGGAAGTCCTCTTTTAAGAGAATGTCTGATGGAAAAGAAGGCTTTCGCCTTAAAACTATCAAATTAAGAGGTCAAATCAGCCAGGGACTGCTTCTCCCTGTAACAGCCCTCGGAGCACATGTCATCGATCTTATCCCCGGAACCGATGTTACCGATCTACTCGAAATTGTGAAATATGAACCCCCAATTCCTGCCAAACTTGCAGGTGAAGTTAAAGGACCATTCCCCGGATTCCTTAGTAAAACTGACGAAGAGAGGGTGCAAAATCTTCTTGAAGAGCTTTCTCAATACCAAAATTCCCGTTTTTATGTAACAGAAAAGGTTGACGGCACATCAATTACGATCTATCTGAAGGATGGACAATTTGGAATCTGCTCACGAAATCTGGAATTAGTGGAAAACCCGGAAAACACTTACTGGAAAGTTGTAAGAGAACTTGATATTGAGAATAAACTGCGAAATCTGGGACGAAACATAGCTCTGCAAGGGGAACTGCTCGGCGAAGGTATCCAGAAAAATATCTACAAATTTAAAGGTCAGACGATCAAATTCTTCGATGTTTTTGATATTGACTCTTATCGATATTTCGATCGGTCTTCCTTTTTTGAGATTATGAACAAGTTTGGTCTGGATACTGTCCCGGTGGTTTTTGATGATTTTATTCTGCCTGAAAGTATCGACGAAATTCTTCAATTGGCAAATGGAAAGTCACAACTAAACCCCGACGCCAATCGTGAGGGATTAGTGTTTCGCACTACCGATGATAAACGATTTTCATTTAAAGCAATAAGCAACAATTTTTTACTGCTCGATGAAGAATAAGTTTAATTTCATTATTTAGAAAAATCCAAATTAAGATCATATCATGAAACCCGGATACAATCCACATAATTTACAAAAATTTGGAACGGTCATCGTTTTACAGTATATGCTATGAAACCGGGTTAAAGAACAGACTACCTGTGCGGGAGACTATTGCGGGGTTGTGATAAAAAATAAAGCTACTCATAAAAACAAAAAAAACTTATATTTAAAAGATAAATTTTACAAGTGCCTGACCACTAATTAAAGAAATTATGAGTTAATTCCAAGTATCTATTGTTGATGTTAAAAATCGAATAGCAAAGAAGTATTCGAAAAAATCTCTTAGAACTTCACTCTTCCCTAAGTATAATGGAGAAGCGTCTGTTGAGAAAGTAGAGAATAACTTTGGTGAACAATTAGTACGGGTTGAGGGAAACATTCCTCTTTCATTAAAAATAGAAAATGGGGATAGATTTCTCTTTATTAGTAAAGATCAATCGAAGTTCACACATGGCCTACATAAATACCCTGCGAAATTTTTTCCTGAACTTCCCAGGTGGTTAATTAACAAGTATTCACAACCTAATCAAATAATCCTTGACCCTTTTTCAGGCAGTGGCACTACCAATGTTGAAGCCATGCTACTCGGTCGGCACTCAGTTGGTGTAGATGTTGACCCATTTGCTCAGCTATTGGCTGTTGTTAAAACCACACCAATTTCTGCTGAACGAATAAGATTATTTGCAGACCCTTTAATTAAAGAGTTAATTAATTATAGACCTGAATTTATATCGATGCAGGACCTACCTAATTTTCCATACCGTGATAATTGGTTCAATGAATACATTTTAAGAGAATTAAGCTTTATAAAAAAACTAATCATAAAAGATATCTCAGATATGCAGATAAGAAACTTCTTTTTGATTGTTTTTTCTTCAATTATCAGAAGCGTATCAAATGCAGATGACAACTGCACTCGTACTGTTGTGCGAAAAAGCTTAAATAAAGAAATTTACCCGGCAATGGCGTTGACAAAATTCGTTGAAAATCTTCTGCTAAATATTTATCGTATGGAAGAATTTTGTGAAGAGGTGCCTTCAAATATTCGAACTATTTTCCCAAAGAACTCCGAGGCAAGATATATTGAATACCAAAATGAATATTTTGATTTTGCTTTAACTTCTCCACCCTATGCTAATGCTGTTGACTATCCACGAACTCACCAATTAGAGATATATTGGCTTGATATCGCTACAGGTTCTCTACGCGATCTTAAGGAATCACATGTTGGAACTGAAGTGGTTCGTTCATCTGATTATAAAATATTCCACAAAACAGGCTACCCTGATATTGATGAAGTACTAAGTCAAATTTATTATTTGGATGACAGACGATCATACATAGCTTATAAATTCATTATGGATATGAGAGCTAACCTGACAGAGGTACATCGTGTCCTCAAAAAAGGTGCATATTATGCTGTGGTAATTGGAAATAACCGGATCAGAGGTATTTTATTCGAAAGTTGGAAGTATTTAATGACTATGGCTGATGATCTGGGATTTGAAATCGATTCTTATTTTGGCTCAGAAATAATCAAACATTTTATTAAAGTTCCACGGGGGGAAAGAATTAACACTGACTGGATAATAATTCTAAGGAAGAAATGAAAATAGATGCGGAATCTTTAGGAAGACAAGCGTCAATAGACGGTTTTGCCCACGAACACATTGTCGCGGGGCTGCTCATGAAAAGATATCAAAATGTATCACTCGTGGATTTACCTTTGTCCACTTATGATATCATTATAGCCAATAAATTAGAGAACGGAGATGAGGATATTATCAGAGTCCAAGTGGAGACTGCGAGAAAAGGCATTTCCTTCACTGGAGGCACCAGAGGTGGTGTTGATCGTACTTACAAATCTGATATTAAAACATACACCCAATCGACAAAAACTTCGGATGTCATTATTGGATTTTGCCCAAATCCGGATGATACTTTTGATATGTACTTTGTTCCAACAATTATAATAGAATTATTAAGCACAAAGAGTATTAGCCTAAATAAGATAAAAGCCCTGAAAAACAACTTTGAAATTCTCGAATCATGTAAGAACAGAGAATTCATTATAGCAAAGGCGAAAGAATTTAAAATATTATAAAATCCCTCTCAGCGAAAATCAGCTTGTTATTAAAAGATCTCATCCATGAAATCCGCGTAACTATCTCCCCCTCCGCGAAAATCTGTTTAATCTGCGTGTATCTGCGTCCCCCTCATCCGTGGAATCCGCGTTAAATCTCCCAAAGGGATGCCTTCGGCATGTGAAATCAGCGTAACTATTCCCTGATTTCAGTTTTCATTTCCCGCCTTGATAACACCAAATACCCGGCAATCAACATTGCCACAATACCGGACATAAGAAAAGGTACTTGACTGCCAAAAGAGTCCCACAAAAAACCGGTGGCTGCCGAACCTGCCATCACTGCAAAACTTGACATCATAGTAAACAAGCCGATGGCACTCCCCCTCTGATTATCGGGAACAAGATCGGAAACCCAGGCTTTCACCACCCCCTCTGTTGATGCCGCATATAACCCATAAAGTGTAAAAAGGAGAAAAATCAGAGGTATCGAAGATAAAAATGCAAATCCAAAATAGACTAATGAAAATAGAGCCAGCCCACCCGTAAACACATTTTTCTTTCCAATTTTATCGGCAATTTTCCCGGCAGGATATGATGCCCCCGCATATACCAGATTATAAAAAATGTAACCGATCATGGCAAGTGTTTCAGAGTGCGATGCCTTTTGAGTCTTCAAAATCAAAAACACATCACTGCTGTTAACAAAAGAAAAAATTGTGAAAATAATTAAAAGTGTACGATATGGCTTTGGAGCTTTCCTCCAAAAGTCAACATAATTTCCTTTCGGCTCCTGTTTCCCCTCGAGAAATTTGTCTTTTACAAAAAGTGTTGCACCAACAGCCAAAACCGATGGAACAAAGGCTACCAAATAAACAAGAATGTAATCTCCCGGATAAAAATAGAGTAATATTAACGCAAGTAGCGGCCCTAAAGCTGCACCAAGTGTATCCATGGCACGGTGGAATCCAAAAACAGCACCTGTATTGCCATCCGAATTGCTTGCAAGCAGTGCATCCCTCGGGGCGGTTCTTATTCCCTTACCCACTCTGTCAAGAACCCTTGAGCCTGCAACCGCCGCTGCCCCGGGGAATATTCCGGGGAGTGGTTTTACCAATGCCGACAAAGAATAACCGATAGTTACAAAAATTGATCTTTTCTGAATCCTGTCGGAAAGCATTCCAAAATAACCTTTCAAAAATCCCGCTGTCACCTCAGCAAGACCTTCAATAATTCCTACAACCGCCATGGATGCCCCCAATGTAACGGTCAGGAAAATTGGAGCCACAGGATAGAGCATCTCACTCGCGATGTCTGTGAAAAGGCTCACCAATCCAAGAATGACAACCTGACGGGATATTTTTAATTTCAGCTTTAACCCCATTTCCCTATATATTTTTCAGTATCAAATTTTCTTTTGCATCCGTTATAGTTCATATATCTTATTTTACCATAAACAGGTCGTTCAGTCCAGGCTCGGTCGTGAATTCCACCTATCGACCAGGCAACTCCGGTGTAACCGTTTGGGTCTCTGCCATCCAAAGAATATTTGTCGTTAAGAAATATTGCAATATTCATCGCTTCTTCGGGACTTCCACTCCACTCAAGAATCTTTTTTGCCCAATACATTCTCATATAACCATGCATCTTACCCGATTTCACCAATTGCATCTGAGCAGCATTCCATAAATCTTCGTGTGTTTTTGCTAACTCAAACTCTTCGAGGGAATAAACAAATTCTCTCTCATCATTTCTGTGTTCGTCAAGAGTTGTTTTTCCCCAATCTTTAAAGCCCTCGAATGAATCATATTTAGTATTAAAATAGCAGAAATTATCAGCTAATTCCCTTCTTACAACTAACTCTTCAAGAAACGCCTCCTTGGTTTCACTGTTTTTAATTCGTGTGAGAGCTTCAAAGGCTACTCTCTGTGGTGCAATTTGTCCAAAATGAAGATAAGGTGAAATGTCCGATTGATACTCTTCGGTGGGATTATTTCTCTTTTCGTTATATCTGTCGATTTTCCTGATCAGAAACTCCTGAAGTTTTTGATCTGCTGCCTTCGACCCCGCTGTAAAATATACCGATTCTTTCACCGAGGTGTCTATTCTTATACTTTCAGCCACCTCTGCCCAGTCAACTGTTTCCCTGATACTTTCTTTAACAATCGGCTCTGTGAGATTTGGAAATGAAGTAAGGAATTCAGGGAGAAGTCTCTGGATTTTTGGTCTGATTGTGTAAGCTCCAAACTCTTCTTTGTCTGAAACATAAAGAGCGGGAACAACATTATGGGCATCCACTTCATAAAAAGGAATCGTAATATTTTTTGCAACATCTCTTTTCCAAATTCGTTTAATCTTCAAAGGATCAAAATCTGCTACAATTGTTGACGCACCACACTCCTTAAGGAAAGTTGGCAATACATCTTTTGGTTCACCCAATAGAACTTTAAGAGGGATATGATAACCCCGGAGTCTTCTCTCGGTTTCTGCGAGTCCCGTTAACATAAAATTGTATTGCCTTTCTGTCGCCTCCATAAATTCGGGCAGCAAAGTAAAAACCACCATTAGAGGGAGTTGCCTTTTATCTGCGATTTGAAGCGCATACAGCAATGCCCAATTATCCTCGGCTCGTTGGTCGCGGCTCATCCAATAAACCACTACACCCTTTTTGTTTGCCCCATCCTGAAGCAGTCTGATTCTTCTCTCGTCAACAACAATCTGTTTATACATCTGTGTCTCCCGGAATAGTCTAATTCCGTCGTCTTAACTTTTTTGAGTAAATTTCGTTTTTACTTACTTAAATTTCCCCATAATGCAGCACTTTGAAGATAACTTTTGGCACTACCAAAATAACAAACTATTTTGTGAAAACATACCAGTAGAAGAAATTATTTTAGCAGAAGGCTCCCCTGCCTACATTTACAGCAAAGCCTCAATCATAAAAAGATGCAAAGAATTCACCGACGCCTTCAGTGAAGTGAATCATAAAGTTTTTTTTGCAGTAAAATCGAATTCAAACCTTAATGTTATCAGAATAATTTACAATATGGGGTTTGGTCTCGATGTAAATTCGGGTGGTGAGTTTACCCGTGCAATTAAGGCAGGAGCTCATCCAAGCCGGATGATTATGACCGGGGTTGGTAAAACTCTCGATGAGATCAGAATGGCAGTCGAAAACGACATGTTGATGATTAAAGCTGAATCGAAAGAGGAAGTTGAACAGATAAATCGAATTGCGGGAGAATTGGGGAAAATTGCTCCTGTTGCCCTCCGGGTTAATCCCGACATTGTTGTCCAAACTCATCCCAATATCTCCACCGCAAAGAGTGGTGTTAAATTTGGCATGGACCCTGCACCGGCAATGGACTTATACCTTAACAGGGAGAAGTACCCGAATGTTGAATTTACAGGGATTGATGTACATCTCGGCTCACAAATTCTTTCTTTTGATCCCTATTTTGTAACGCTAAAAAAGCTTCACACTTTTGTAAAAAGATTGGAGGAACAAGGGCTCAAACTGAAACATATCGATCTTGGTGGTGGCTTTGGCTCCCCCTACCACGGAGGCGACAGATTCCACATTCAGGAATTTGGGAAACAGGCAGCCCCCCTTATGAACGATTTTGGCTGTGATATCTTTTTTGAGCCCGGAAGATTTTTAACTGCAAACTGCGGAGCGATCGTAAGCAAGGTTCTCTATACAAAAGAGAGCGGGAGCAAAAACATTGTGATCCTCGATTCATCGATGACAGAAATTTTAAGACCTATCCTCTATCAGAGTTACCACGACATTCTTCCCGTTGAAAAGGATGATTCACGCGAAAGAATATCTTATGATGTAGTAGGACCCGTCTGTGAGTCGAGCGATTATCTGGCAAAAGGAAGGGAACTTCAAAAAGCAAAGCCCGATGATCTTTTGGCTTTAATGTCCGCCGGTGCCTACGCTTCAGTGATGTCTTCAAACTATAATGTTAGAAGGAAACCACCCGAAATAATTGTGGATGGAGATACATGGCATGTAACCCGGAGCCGCGAAACTTACGATTATCTGCTCTATGATGAGAGGGTAATTGATGACTTGACTGCTATACCTTGATTTTGTTTAACTTGTAACTATGATATTTAAGAAAATTGACAATAAAACCGGTAAAAAATGAAAAAACTTCTTTTGATCCCTGCAATTATCCTCCTTTTAGTAACCGCTCAAGGTTGCCTGCTTGTTGAAAAAATGAGATATGAGATAACTATTAATAAAAACTCTGACACTTCCGGAGTTGCCACTCTTTATGCTGAAGGGATTTATTCTGATGCCCCCGGCAAAAAAGAACTTGAGCAGGATACCACCATCCTTTGGGATATCTACTTCCAAAGAGATGAATTCCTCGGTTATATGGCGGAATTTGGTAAAAAAGTTATTGGTACCGAATTGGATGTGGTAAACAAAAAACTTTCCGGTTCAGTTAATTTTTCTTTTACCTCCATTACAAATGTTGAATCGATCCAATTCGACGGTGAATACTACTATTACACCAGCATGAATAAAGATTCAGTCGGTTTTACAAACGGTACCCTCATCAAAAAACCTGAATATACCAGAATCATCTGGCCCAAAGATGAAAAAAATCTCATTTTCGAAATGGTCAGCAAAAAACCACAGACAAAAAAGGACCTTATCCCTTTCTTTGAGAAAAAAATGAAACAATGAGTGTACCTCACTCTTTTATTATCCAATGAAATTTATTGAAGTAGCCTTCCCGCTTCCCGTTGATTCCCTCTTTTCCTACGCGGTTCCGATGGACCTGTATGATGAGGTGGAAATCGGAAAACGGGTAGTGGCACCCTTCGGGCAAAGAACCCTTACCGGATTTATCGTCTCCATTAGTAACACCCCTCCCGATACCGAACTTGATAAAATCAAAAAAATAGTAAGAATCCTCGACAAACACCCCGTTTTTGATAAAAAGAAACTGAAGTTTTTTTCCTGGCTCTCCTCTTATTATCTCAGTTCTCTTGGCGAGGCTCTTAAACTGACCGACCCCTACGGAACATCAATACAATCCGAAAAACAGGTATCCTCCGACAAGGAAACCATTTCCAAATTCATCGAAAATGAAAAAAATAGGAATACAAGCCGTTATAAAGTGATGGAACTGTTTCTCAAAAAGGACAGATACACTCTTAAGCAACTTCAAAACCTGACAGGTATAAAATCGATACTTGTACCCCTTAAAAAAATGGAACAGGAGGGGATTTTAACTATTGAGGATGGACTTGCAAAACCAAGAGTAAGAACAAAAACTGAACGATTTGTAAAACTTGCCCTGCCACTTGAAGAGATTTATTCCATCATCCCCGAGATAGAAAAACGCTCTCCAAAACAGGTGGCACTTCTCTTGAAACTTGCATCATTTCGCACAAAAGAAGCTCCAACAGCAAAACTTCTAAAACTGGCTAACATCTCATCTTCGGCACTTAATTCACTGGCGGAAAAAGGGCTGGTGGAATTTTATGAGAAGGTTGTTGAACGGGTTTATCAGGAGACTTATACAGAAACCCTTAAGGATATCAAACTTACCAAAGATCAGGAGACTGTAATTGAAACAGTTTCCGAACACATAACCACCAAAAGTTTTAAGACTTTTTTACTGCATGGCGTAACGGGAAGTGGCAAAACTCAGGTTTATATAGAGCTTATAAAAAAGGCGTTGACAAAAGGGGAAAATTGCCTCTTGTTGGTGCCTGAGATATCCCTCACTCCTCAGATGACCGCCCGTTTAACCATGAATTTTGGTGACAAGGTGGCTGTTATCCACAGCAGGGTTTCACCCGGAGAAAGACATGATGCATGGATGCGGATCGCCTCCGGCACTTGCAAAGTTGTAACAGGAGCCAGATCAGCACTTTTTTCACCCATGAAAAATATCGGATTGATAATTGTGGATGAGGAACATGATTCAAGCTACAAACAAGCTGAATATCCTCCCAAATATCATGCAAGGGATGCAGCGATTGTTTTGGCGAAGGAGTGTAACTGTCCCGTTGTCCTGGGTTCAGCTACCCCTTCAATTGAATCGATGCATAACACAAAAATCGGGAAATATACTCTGCTCGAACTGCCCGAAAGAGTGGATGGTGCAAAACTTCCAAAACTTGTTCTCGTAAATACAACCGAGATGAAGAAGAAGGGGGAAATGGAAAATGTTTTTTCAAAAATGCTCCTTTCTGCAATCGATGAAAGAATCAAAAAAAACGAAGGTGTAATCCTCCTTCAGAACCGAAGGGGATTTGCTACACAGGTTTATTGTGTTGAATGTGCCCACCTCGAAAAATGTGACAATTGTTCCGTGGGAATGGTTTACCATATTAAAAGTAACAATCTGAAGTGCCACTATTGTAATGCAATTAAGCCGATGCCAAAAGCTTGCAGCATGTGTGGATCAAAAAACATAAAACTGTTTGGAACGGGTACCGAAAGGGTTGAGGATGAACTCCAGGCTTATTTCCCTTCTGCAATTATCGAAAGAATAGACTCAGATACCATTTCCGAAAAAGGAAAACTCGGTGAAACGCTTAACAAGTTCAGAGATGGTGAAATTGATATTCTGGTAGGTACGCAAATGGTCTCAAAGGGACTCGATTTCCCTCGCGTAACTCTTGTGGGTGTAATTTCCGCTGAATCCAGCCTGTGGATGCCCGACTTCAGAGCAGAAGAAAAAACTTTTCAGATGTTAACTCAAGTGAGTGGAAGAGCAGGTAGAAGCATTTTACCGGGTGAGGTAATGATACAGACATGCGACAGCAGCCATCCTTTGATGAAATTCATCATGAATAACGACTATCATGGATTTTTTGCACGGGATGTTCAAAGCAGAGAATTTAGAAATTATCCCCCCTTTGCCAATCTGTGCCTCGCTGAAACAAAGGACAAAGACCCCCGAAAAGCAAGTGAAGCTCTGATCGATCTTTATAAAGAGATGTTTAACTACAATCGTGCTGTTTCAATTCTTCCCCCATCGGCAGCACTTCTCGCTAAAATAAAAAACGAGTTTCGTTTTCAGATGTTGATAAAAACCTCTCGAGCAGTTGATCCTTCAGCCTCAATCCTGAGAGACACCATCGCCCATGCTTACAAAATTTTCCGCCAAAAAGGGAAACATAAAGATGTAAGGATTATTTTTGATATGAACCCCTATTCGGTGGTTTAAGAAGATTTTTGTTCAATTATTTTATAAGGAATTTTGTCGCCGGGTTTTACACCAACATCTCCCCTTTTGAATATAACAACAGCATGTTGAAACCCGTCACTTTTGCTCGTGACTGCAAAAACAGAGCATTTATTGTAAAATTTACCTGAAAGAAACGAGACATACCAGTTTGGTCTTACATTATCAAGTATAAGCCAGGCAGAATCGTCCCTGCCAACTGAACTTATCTCATCAACGAGATCAAGTTTATTCATCACTTCTGTACCAAGTTCACCCACATAAGAATATTTTAGCCTGAATAATACTGCCTTTGGGGTGTCCATTATCTTTGGCAGTTTCTTTGGCAAGGTTAATTCCACATTTCTTAAAACCTCAAAATAGATATTCTCCTTCAGATCACCGGCTATTATATTTTGATAGTCAGGGTAAATAATGCCCACAACATCGGAGAAACGATCAACAGCAATAATTCTAATATTATTTGGACGGAAATAGCTATCAAATTCATTCTGCTTTGGGATAAAGAGCGTATCCACTTCCGGATATTCATCAATTATCGCCTTGATCTTTTCTGATAATCCTGATACCCTCTCTATTTTGCCAAATTCATTTAGCGCTCCAGTGAAAGCAATATTTACAGGGAGTGCTTTGTTAAAAATCAATGAAAGTAATGATATGGCCATGGGGAGTTCATGAGACCTTCCCTTCACTTTTATCTCATCTACATATGTATCAAATGCATCAAAAAGTACAGGTTCATAGCTGTGTAATTGATTTTGTGCAACAAAAAATTTTCGATCGGTGATGTTGTCGTTGATAAAGTTGGAGATTACCCTCAAAACGGCGGTGGTGGATTTTCCCTCCAACTGTGAAGTTGCAGAGTATTTTACCTCCGTTAACTTCATCCGATATGCTGCACCACTCTTTGAATCAGATAAATATGTGGTAAGCCAGGTCTCCCCCGGTTGAAGTGATTTAACCGGCGTAAATTCACGATATTTCCCCAACTCCGGATTAACATTTTGCCCGGGATAAACCATCTGCAGGAAGTTCCGCTTCGTCTCTTCTTTTAATCTGGTCCCGCTGTTTCCGAGCAAGTATTCTTCCCGTATTCGCAGATAGAAGTCAACTCTTTCATCATTATCTCGATTTTGATACGCTAAAATTGCGAAGTTAAAGCCACTGTTATATTGCCTGAATTTATTTATTAACTTATTTAAATTACTCAACATACTTTATCAATCAAATTTAACAGGTAATTCAAACTCTCTATCTCCGAGTTTATACTTTAGTAGAAAACCACTTGTTAGATTTTCAGCTATATTTTCCGGAATCATATAATTTATTTGTTTTAAACTTAGTTTTGCAACCTCGAAATCTTGATAGATATTATTACACTCCTCTCCGGTGAGCGTTATTCTCACATTTGAAATCTCTCTTTCGTCATCAATTCTGAAAGAGGTAAAAACAAGTTCAGATATCTGGCTTCTTACTGTTAGTGCAATCGAAATATCATCGTGTGATTTAAGTAAGAGTTTCTTGTTCTGTTTGAATGACTTAAAATTTGTCACACCCGTAACCATGGCGTTCAGATAAGAGACTTGAGGTTCAGCTACTGTTTCCTTAAAAAGTTTGGCATAAGCTAAAATTTTATGGACCACAATATCAAAGATGGTAATATTTGCTTCGTCAGCGACCTGATCTGCTATTTTAAACACTTCTTTCGCATATCCAAACAACTCTTCTTTCAGGTTTTCATTGTACTCAAAGATGATGGGGTCGTTTGGGTCATTATTGCCTTGGCGAGTATAATCAGGCAGGGGTTGTAATTCCCCTTTTAGGTCGGTTTTAATCAAGAATTTTGTGAATTCATCTTTTATTTCTCCGAGATAAAGGTCTAACTTATCACGCATTATATTTGTTGCCTGAAACGGCAGAACTACAGATTCAGAGTAATAAACCGCATCCTCCGGGAGAATAACATCCATGTCAGTTGCAACATAAGTTTTATTGGTAACGGGCATCACTCTAATATCTCTGCCTGTGATCGATTTTTCAGGTGATGACAAAACCACAAAACGATAATCCTTACCGGAGATCCCCCAAATTTGGCCGGGTTTTATCTCTTTTGGGTGAAGATCAACAGCTTTTTGCGCTTTTTTAACTAATTCTTTAAATTTTTCGAAATCTGGCATCATTTTTTGTTTATTCATAATTTTCTTTTCATTTTTGTCCATAGCTTACGCACCTTTAGACACGATTTCGGGATATAGATTAAACATACTTATTTCCCCCTCACTAAATAAGATTCATATTTTATCTCCATTTTACCCATGATTTCGTTCTGAAAAATCAAGATAACTTCATCACGACTACGGTTTATCAGCAAAGCCGCCAATTCATCAACCCATTGTTTTATCACACTTCTTGTTGATTTCCCGGCTCTTGCACTTGTGTAATATTCCACATTTTTAGACGCCATTCCGGTAATTTCAGCAATTTCTTTTGAAGTTTTGGTCGTCATTGTATAGTAAAGAAGTTTGATAAATAATTCTTTCCCTAATTTTTCATTCTCTGCATATTCTTCGATTCTCCTCATTATTCTATCTGTAAACAATGAGATATCCACCAATTCATCTTGCATCAATTGTTCATCAGGTATTGGTAGCGGGGTAGATGGGTATTCTTCTTCTACATCACCACCATTACCTCCATCAAGGCTCAAGGTAATATCTTTTTCTCCATACAGATAATTCACTATTTGATTTAACAACAGTGTTTTCTCAACCGGTCCATCAATCTTCTTTAATAGATCCAAAACAAATTCTTCATTTGACTTCTCATAGTTCGGTGCCAGGTCATAAATATATCCATAAATGGAATACTCATCAATTGAATCCCCTTCGAGACCCGGATTTACCGAGACTCTAATATTGTTAGAGTAGATTTTCCCCGAGTTTTCTAAACTTTCTAACATCTCAGCATAAGTTTTTTTCTGGAAAACCTTATATGCATCAGATTTGCTCCCAAAAAGTTTCTTCAATCCGTTGCGAATTGTTGTATCTATGTAAGCTTTTGGATCATCCGGAATTCCATTCCGCCTTATCGAATTTAAAAGTGATTCGAGAACATCTGCCATCCGATCATAAATATTATCTAAATGCACATTGTAAAGAGTTCTCTTTGCAGCATTCTCAAATATTGAACAGAAATCTTGATACGCCAATTCCTGGTCAGCCGAAGTCAGTTCTTGTTTCCCATCCAACCAAACGCAGATTAACCGGGATATCTCTTCCTGATTCATTTTCTTTCCCATTTTATTCTCCCCGATCCATATTTTCAATTTTACTTCGGAGTTCAGTCTTCTTTTGTCCTGTTAATTCAAATTTTTTGGAGACAAGAGAAGTGTACTTAAAAGTTTGCCGATATTTTAAGAGAATGTAACATTCACGGTCAATTCCTGTATCATTTACACCAAGGTGTACAGTTTCATGTGGGAAACGCTGGAAATTTCCAGTACTACAGGGAAACCAACCGGTCTGAAATCTGTTGTTTTTGGTGGGAGGGGATCCGACGACTCCGGGTCTGAATTCTTTATATGTTGACTCAGCCCTGTCACCGTCAAAAAGGACGATACTGTCGGGTACAAGATGTCCCGTACCAAACTGTTGAGAGTCTATTTTTTTAATGTCTTCTTCATTTACTCCAAAAGGATAATCACCCTGAGGTTTAATATTCTTCCTCAGTTTCTCAAATTTGGGATGATCTTCTTCGATTCCACGAAACTTTAATCGTTTCTTCTTCCTGTCATCTTAGCTGCTCATAATTTTCCTGCCAATGAAATAGTATTGATTTTTACAGCCGAATTTAACCCCTTAAAAATGTGTAAACTCTTAAACAAATTAATAATTTTAATCGAAATATACTATCGAAATTCCTACTTTTTCTTTCTTATCGAGTGCATTACATTCCGAAGTGCCGTCATATTCCCGGCAATTATTCCATTAATTCCGTCAATCTCTTTTTTGTAACCATAAACTGATTGCCCGCCAAAAATTAATCTGATATTCTTTGGGACGAGTATCCCCATTTTTTGTATGTCGGACGAGAGAATTGGATCATCATCCGGATAAACAATGCTCAAAGCAATTGCTTTTGCATTTACTCTAAGGGAAGCTGCAGCAATGTCTTCAGCAGGAAGATTGGAACCAAGAAATACAGTTCTCCACCCCTCGGAAGCTGCGGCAAAGGAGGTCATGTATGCTCCAAGATCATGCAACTGATTTACCGGAGAACAAATTACCATAATCGGCGCAGCCGCATGTATCGAAAAGCCCGATTGTATCCCTCTCAGATATCTTTTAACTGTCTCAAGAGCCAAATGTTCGTGGGCCGGCCTCAACTTCCCCAAACGCCAAAGGTCTCCCGCTTTGTGCATTAAAGGAGTAATTACCTTATCGAATAGCTCAATCGGAGTAAATTGAAGTGAAGCCTTAATAAATTCACTCTCAAGTCTTTGTGAGTCATACTCTTCAATTATCTTTACACATCGGGTTATAATATCACCTTCATGACGGGGTTGAACATCAGGAAGATGAGTCATAAGTTCGGGTTGGCCCAACATCTCTTTTAGTTTTGACGCAGTAAGAGGAGCGATATTCCCTATGGAATACCCTTTGGAGGTAAGCAGTTTTAGAAGTTTTAATTTTTCAACTGCATCATCAGAATAAACCCGCCGGTTTGTTTCCGTTCTTGAAGGCTCAACCGCATTATAGCGTTTTTCCCAAGCTCTAATGAGATGGGAGGAGAGCCCGGTAAGCTTTGAAACTACATTAATTGGATATTGAATTGAATCTTTCATACACCAAAATTAATACACTTCCATGGAATAATCAAATTGTGTTTAACTTTTGTCGATATTTTTTGTATCAGGAACTTAATTCACTGTCGAATATGTTTTAATTACATGATGGGTTTAAAATCTCTCCCGATGCTCCGGCGGTGATGTCAATTGTGAATATCTGATGAATGAATGATTAAGTGAGGACAGCAAGCCGGAGTGTCATTTTTTGAACTCCGATGTGAAGTGAAATGATAAAGAGGCTGACCCTGTGTGGATCAGCCTCTTTTATTTTAAAGCGAATAATCGTAAGGATTACTCCTTGGCTTCATCATAGAACCTGTCATCAAGGAGATAATGATAAAAACAGCAATAACCACGAGCGAAACAATTATCGATATTTTCATCCAGCGAAAATATTTTCCGAGATTTTCGAGTGCACGATATTCCTCCGCCTCGTCATTAAATGCTGAAAAATTCTGGAAATGGTCGCCGGCATCCTTTGCTTTCATCCCGGTTATTATCATAAGAACTCCGCTAATGATTCCTGATATTGTAAGGCAATTGATAACTCCCAACACAATATTGAGAATTCCAACCAGTTTGGAATCAGCTCCTAATTTACTGATGATACTTTTTGCGCGATAATCATTCTCCATCTTAGTGCCCTCCCATTTTTACCAATGCACCAATAAGACTCATTATCACTCCAAAAAGGAATATCAAAGAGAGAACCGCAACAACGATTCCGATTATCATCAACACTTTTATTATAAAAAAGTGTTTTTGAAAACTCTCATAAGCCATCAGTTTATCGTTCTCTTCAGAAGAGAACATGTATCTTTCCATCTGAGAACCACCTTCTTTTGCCCTCATACCCGAAAAGATGATGGGGATGCCAAACGGAATTCCCACTATCGTAAGACATGTTAAAACACCTGCCACCATCATCATAACCCCAACAAATTTTGAGTCAGATGATAATTTTGACATTATGTCCTTTAGTAAAAAATCATTTATCATACGCATTCTTCCTTCATTGAAAATAAAATCAATCAGTCGTGATAGGTGGATAAAATAACCCAAAACCACAACTGAATTTCTTCAATTTTAAGGAGATTTACAAGAAAAATGAAAAATAATTTATTTTTTGAAATAGATATTGACAGCTATATGAATTTTGCTTATATTTGTAGCTCATTTTGAAATTGTTTTGTAAAAAACTTTTTCGGACTGAAAAACATTCCGCGATAGCTCTCCCGATGAATCGGGACGGCTGTTAAAGAAACATAAACATTCCGCGATAGCTCAATGGTGGAGCATTCGGCTGTTAACCGAAGGGTTGCAGGTTCGAGTCCTGCTCGCGGAGCAAACAAAATTACCCGTCCTTGTGGCGGGTTTTTTGTTTTAAACAACCAAGTGGTGCAAGTCCCATTGATTTTTACGGATTTTGGTCGTTAGTGTCAGGGGTGGTAATCGTCTCGATTGCCGTCTGCCAACGGAAGCCGTAAGCGTGAGGTGTCTAAAATGGAAATATCCTTCTTATCATAATTCCTTCGCTTCTGTTCCGGGTTTGGCATATGAAAGGCGTCCAATTTGATTCGTTTCATGATAACTATCCAATCCGCTGATTGTGATTGTCCCTGCCTTTTCAATTTCAATGAAACCGTCTTCGAAAACCACATTATCGGGGAGGATTACTTCAATAATTTCTCCAACCATAAAAACTGTCCCATTAAATTTGATTTCCTGCTCTTCAACAAATCGGCAACCAATTTTTATCTTTGATTCTCTAACATAAGGTGCCTTTATGTGCTCGGAATACTCAGGAGTTAATCCACATTCATCAAATTCCGAAACATCGCTGCTAAATCTTGCAGCCGTTTGATGAGCTTGTTTGTGAATTGCCGTATGAATATGATTTACTGTAAAGTAACCCGTCTCTTTTATGTTCTTATATGTATCTCTTTCGACATTAACAGGGCGCATCAAAAATCCAATTGCCGGTGGATTAGCACCAACATGAATCACAGAACTAAATATCGCCAGATTTGTTTTACCCTCTGATGAAACTGTACCAATCAGGTTTGCGCTCTTAAATCCACTCAAGGAGTTGACAAAATTGGTTCTGTAAAGTTTATTGAACTCTAAGATTTTCTTATTTGTGATAATCATTTTGATCGTTTTTATTTACTGAATAATTTGAAATAACGGTTAAATTAGAACAATATTCAGAGCGAATAGTTCCATGGCATTTAGGGGACGCAGATACACGCAGATTAAACAGAGTTTCGCAGATGGGGATGGTTACGCCGAGTCCACGGATTTTAGGCGTGAGGGTGAGGAGTGGTAATCGTCCCGATTGCCATCCAAAAACGCTCGGTGAACCATCCACTAAAAATTGAGGTTACACTTTCATAAAAAAAACACTTTTACTTTTGATATTTCTGCCGTTGTTTGTTCTCGCACAGGATGCGCTTTCATCTCTTAAAGAATTTGAGAATACAAAAAACGAAATCAACCGTACGGGAATGCTTGTACTTGGAGGATGGGCTTTAGCCAATATCGTTTCGGGAACTACACTCTCATTCACCACCCAGGGTGAAGCCAAATATTTTAATCAGTTTAATGCCCTTTGGAACACGGTGAACCTCGGTCTTGCACTAAACGGACTGTTCAACACCGGCACAGATTCCCTCTCACTCCTTAATTCAGTGACGGGACATCAAACCCTTCAAAATATCTTTGTACTAAATGCAGGACTGGATCTTGCATATATCGCCACCGGCTTATTCCTCAAAGAAAAAGCAAAAAATTCGGAGAAGAAGGATATCCTCACCGGATATGGCAACAGTCTGCTTGTGCAAGGTGCATTTCTGCTCGTTTTTGACGCAGTGATGTATTTCATTCACCAAAATAATGCAAATGTTACTTTGTATCCGTTGTTGGGAACCCTTACCGATCCCGGTGTTGGGCTTGGAATGAGGGTCGGGTTTTGAGGTCAAGCCCCTTTAACTTGAAGGAAAGGATTGAGGGGAGCAATCAAATCTACTACACATCTAAATCCTCCATTTATAATCTTTTATCTTAAAGCCATCAAAGGAAATTTATCCTCGAGACACAAATCATTTAAGAATTTGATAAATTCCTTTATAGAATTTTTCGTTTCTTGAATTAATCAGGAAATCAAACGACCTACAACGATCTTAAGTGAGATTATGCTAACAATCGAAGAAGTCAAGAATTTAACTGAAGTTATGGAATCCGACAGGATTGAATGGACAACTTCAACGGAGGAAAAGAAGCTTGGACAAGCAATTTGCGCTTTCGCCAACGATTTTTCTTCCCGCAGATTGCCCGGTTATATTCTGATAGGAGTAAATGATCTTGAAAAAATAGCAAATCTGACGATGGACGATCGAATCTTGCAAAGACTTGGTGCCATCCGATCGGATGGAAACATCCTTCCACAGCCGGTAATAATAGTAAGTGATGTATATAAATTTCCTGAGGGAGATGTTGTCTATATTGAAGTTCAGCCCTCAGATTTTCCCCCGGTCAGATATAAAGGGCAATGTTGGATAAGAGTTGGGCCTCGCAAAGCAATCGCCAACGAAACCGAAGAAAAGTTGCTCATTGAAAAACGAATATCAGATGCCAAAAATTTTGATATACAACCAAATTTGGAGAGTAAAATAGATGATCTCGATCTAAATTCATTTAGATTACTCTACCAGCCAAATGCTGTGGATCAAGAAACAATTGAAGCAAATAACAGAAGTATAGAACAGCAACTTGCATCATTAAGATTCTATGACCAAAAGTTAAACTCACCGACAAATGCAGGTATCTTAACACTCGGTTATAATACAACATTTTTCTTTCCCGGAGCTTACATACAATTTCTTAAGTATGACGGTGTAGAGATATCACCATCGCCGAAAGATCAAAAATTTTCCGGTCCGTTAATTTCTTTGCTGAAAAATCTTGATGACTTTATTAGAACAAATATAGTCCTTAAAAGACCTGTGGATAACGGGACGATGAGGGATGAATATTACGAAAACTACCCATATCGGGCGTTGCGGGAGCTGGTACTTAATGCGATAATGCACAGGAATTACGAATCAAATTCCCCTGTTTATATAAACGAATTTGATGACCGAATAGAAATTTCAAACCCAGGTGGGTTGTTTGGTGAAGTATCTCCCGAAAACTTCCCTGATGCAAGTTCTTATAGAAATCCCGTCATTTCAGAAGTAATGCGTGTATTAGGATATGTAAACAAATACAATTTTGGAATTCGCTTTGCAAATCAACTCCTTGAAAAAAATGGAAACGGGCATGCCGAATTTATGATAAATGATCCCAGAAGGTTTTCGGTAACAATCAATAAAAGTAAGATATGGCTCGAATCGTAACTTTCTTCAATAATAAAGGAGGCGTTGGCAATACCACCCTGGTATATAATACTGCCTGGATGATGTCAGAGTTGGGTTACAAAGTCCTTGTGGTCGATTTAGACCCTCAATCCAATCTTACCTCAGCTTTTTTATCTGTCGAAAGAATGGAAGAAATCTATACCGGTGAAACAAGTGAATTGACAATTCTGAAATCGTTAAAGCCGATGATCGAAGGTGAACCTTTTTTACCCTGCCATGTGGAGAAGATAAGTGAAAATATTTCATTGATAGCAGGCGACCTGGCACTTTCAGCAGTTGAAGATAACCTCAGTGATGCTTGGACAAAGTGTCTAAACGGCGATGCGTATGCCTTTAAAGTTACTTCCATTTTTAATTCGATAATTGAAGATTCTGTTTCAAAGATTAATCCTGATTTGGTATTGGTAGATATTGGTCCAAATCTTGGAGCTTTGAACCGGAGTGTCCTTATTTCTACCGACTTTATTATAATTCCGGTTGCCCCTGACTTGTTTTCACTCCAGGGTCTAAAAAACATCGGTGAGACGCTTACTAAATGGCGAATAGAATTGGCAGAAAGACAAGGGAAAAATCCCAAACCACTTCAAATTAAGGTTCCCGCCAAGGAGATGAAGGCGGCCGGGTATGTAATTCTTCAACATTCAGCACGAGAGAACCGTCCTGTAAAAGCTTATCAAAATTGGGCCCAAAGAATCCCCGAAATTTATCATTCCAGAGTATTGAAGGACAGTAAACACCCCGCTTCAATTGAAGTTGATGAAAGCTGTTTGGGGCTCCTTAAGCACTATCAAAGCCTGGCATCCATGGCTGTGGAAGCGCGTAAACCAATGTTCCTGTTAAAACCGGGAGATGGTGCCATCGGCGCACATATGACGGCTGTTATAAGATGTTATGAAGACTTTAAGTCTTTAACCGAAAGTGTATTATCTGCGTGTGGGGAAACCAAAATTAAACAAGTATAAAAAAAAATGCGAACCTTTTCAGAATTCGCACTTTTTTTAATCTTATCGATTTAGTCGTCATTTACATAAATGAATTATTCCTCTGAAATGGCATCATCACCCTTTTTCTGGGTTTTAACCGCTTTCCGAAGGAAATAGACAAGAAACGAAATTATTGTCGTCCAGGCTATTACCATGGTTATAATTGCAGGAGTTTCCATAAAGTTTCAGCCCTGTAAAATTAGAAACCGATGATGAATTTCAACAGCAGGGCAATTGTACCCACTATCAGAGTCCCAAACATAATCATTGCAAAAAGGGATGAACTCTCTTTTTTTTCTTTGCTTTCCATATAATTCTCTCTTTAAATATCAATTGAATAAATACAAATACAACACCACATGTGTGATGAACACATGAGGCGGCATCTGTTATTTGATGAATGAATAATTGAATAAATGTGATGAATTATACGGTAGGTGGAGCCTTGTTTGTGGGAAGTAGAACTGACGGTGCGGAGTAAATTCCGGTCGGTTCTGAGATAACAATTTCCACAAATCCGGGGACATTATTAATATCAACAATTTCCCATACATCATGAATATCTATTGTAGTCTGGGAAACAGGTGTTATATGTTTGGGGATTTTTGCAGAAGTGAAGTAGTGGGCTTTGGGGTCAAGCCCTCTCGGTTTAAAGGAAACGATTGAGGATGTACCTATCCCGGTTCCACCAGCCATCGACAAGAGGGTGGTGAACATATAGACATAAAGTACAAGCGTCCGGGTAAACCGTTTCACAAAAATACCTGAGATTAATTACTTAAATTTACAATTATTGTTTCAGATACGCAACCTAAGAACTTTAGAACTTGAGAACTTTAGAACCTCAGAGCTTCAGAACTTCAGTATTTTAGTTGTTAATTCAAACTCATCCGCGTTTATCCGCCTAATCCGATTCATCCGTGAAAACTCCAAGTCTCGGAACATCACACATTTATTCTCCGCCGGTGCAATACAATCCAGTGTAGAAGATCTTTTTCAATGGCACCAGGCTGTTCAGCCTTGTAAATTGGTGAAAAAAGAAACAATAGATAAAGCTTTTACATGGTATAAATTGGCAGATGGAAGCGGATTACGGATATGGCTGGCGCCTTGGCAATGTTTATGACAGTACTTCTATCTGGCGTGGTGGTCCTATCACCGGTTTTAGAACGATGGAAATCTATTTACCCAAAGAAGATATTTTTGCAGCCATTTTTTCTAATTGCGATTGTTATTATCCTAAAGATATTGCCTTAAAACTGGCAACCGTTACAGCCGGAAGACCTTATAAATACAAATAAATTTCTTCAGAAGATGTGGTTTTAGAAGGATACACAGGTGTTTATGAAAACGAAGTGGCAACGAAGTTTGGTATAAAACTAATAAATCAATTCCGGATGCAAACGGAATAAAAGTTGATGTGAAAATATTGGAATCTTATGTGGGTTTATATGAAGTTACGCCTGATTTCACTTTTTTGATCATCAAAAAAGAAGACAAACTATTATTACAAGTTCCGGTACAAGAGTTACTTCAAATGTTTGCTGATACCGAGACCAAATTCTTTTTGAAAGTTAATGATGCCCAATTTGAATTTGTCAAAGTTGATGAGGACAATTATGCTACGAATATATATTCTTCTTCGAGGAAATTTTTAGGACAATAGTCAGAAAATTTTTCAGTAGAATTTTTACAAAATACTATAATTACCGTTGGTTTACCATAAATTGCCGTCTATTGATCTTTTATTTAAATAGCTTGACTGATTTCTTATTTTTGCATTTGACCATAAATTTCAGAATAAACCCGGATCAAAAATAGTAACATGGATATCGCGAAACTTAAAGAAAGAAGGATTAAAATCTAATGAATAAAATAATTTACTTTGGAGAAAATGTTGATGGATATGACATTCCTGTCTTAAATGAACGTGAAATAAGAGCTGCAGCAGGAATATTATTTTTAATAATGTTTATCTCAATTATGGTAGTTATTCTTAAAGGGGATTTTTCACTTCTAAAGTACGCTATTACACTATTCTTTACAGATATTCTGATTCGTGTAGTTATCAATCCCAAATTTTCTCCTTTTTTAATAATTGGGCGTTTAATAGTCAGGAACCAGGTGCCAGAATATGTTGGTGCTCAGCAAAAAAGATTTGCATGGATAATTGGTTTAGTTTTGTCAGCAATAGTTTTTACAAGTATAGCGGTATTGAATATACACAGTCCTCTTACTGGTATTATATGTTTGATTTGCCTTATATTCTTATTCTTCGAAACAGCGTTTGGTATTTGTCTGGGCTGCAAATTTTATTCAATGTTTTATAAAAGAAAAGCTCAGTACTGCCCCGGCGAGGTTTGTGATTTAAAATCAAGACAAGAAATTCAGAAAACATCCTCTGTTCAACTGGTTATTGTGTTGGGATTCATCGCATACATCTTCCTTGTAGTATTTGTATTCAGTGACTATTTTAATATAAACCCACATATTTTATTTAGTCCTGATAGTTCTGAACAAGTTAAATAAAAAATCTCATCCGCGTTTATCCGATTAATCTGCGTGTATCTGCGTCCCCTATAAATCGCCCACCGCACGCACGATCGCGTCCCATACCCCGAGGCCACCCGAACCATTGGTCATTATCACAATTCCTGACCCTTTTTTTCTGTTAAACTGGTTGTAACATTTAAATCCTGAACCATTGGATCCACTATGGTAACAGATATCTCCCTCAAGAGTTGAATCGATCACCCAGCCGAGTCCCCGAAAAATGTCAATTCCGTTTGCTTTTCCGGGTCGAATTTGGGGTTCACGGGTAGTAACTTTTATTTGTGGTGTTAACATCTGATCGATAAACTCTGCAGAAAGAGCATCTCCTCCGGGACGGTCTAAAGCCATAACATCGAGTAAAAACAAGGCATAGTCGATTGCCGAACAATAAAGTGAATAGCCTGCATTTGCTCTTGAATAGGCAGTTTTTTTATTGAAGTTCCCAAGAGTGTCATGACCTGAAGCAAGGTTCCCATCAAACTCAGGTGAATAGACAAAACTTGAGTTTTTCATCAGGTTTCGATCAAAAAGTGTCTCTTTTGCCAACACTTCCAGCGATTTGCCGGTTAGTTTTTCCACAACCTTTTGCAGATAATACATCCCCTCGCCCGAGTAACTATACTCCGATCCCGGTTCAAACTCAATTGGAAGATAACCATTCTCTTCGTCATCTCCCGGACGCCAGTTTGGTAATCCTGCGGTGTGGGAAAGCAACATTCTTGCGGTAATTTTTTTTCTCAGTTCCTGCCCCTGAAATGCGGGATCGTCATAAATGGTCCAGACGGGAGAATCAAGTTTAAGATTCCCCGATTCTACCTGTTTCATCGCCAGATATGCAAACACCGGTTTTGTCATTGAGCAAGCTTCAAACATCGTCTCATCAGTTACAGGCTCATTTGTGCGCACATCCTTTACCCCAAATCCCCGGGAATACACCATCTCATAATCCCTGATAATTACATAGGAGACACCGGGTACATTAAACTTTGCCTGAAGTGCGGGGATCATACTGTCAACTTTAGCTATTATCTCATCCGTGGATTTGTAATCCTGCGCCTTCACAACAAAATCACCAACACACAGAAATGTAACAATAAACAAAAATCTGCGGAAATCAGGATAAAACAACTTCATCATTTTTTCATCTCCTGAACCTCTTCAACACTGTATTTCCTGCATTTATCATACTCACCAAACCGTAGAGTATCAGAAAACACCTCCGGCATTCCACCTGTGTGAAGAAATATTACCGGTTCCTCCATGTTTAATACACCTGTTAGTGCGAGATCAAAAAGCCCCGCCATTGCTTTCCCCGTATAAACCTGATCAACAATCATCCCTTCAAGTCTTGCACATACTTCTCCTGCATCCATGGCAATTTTGATATGTTTTGCATACTCTTCGTGGTAACAGTCATAAACGAAAAACTCTGTTTCACACAAAGCAGGATCGGCTCCAATCAATTTGGCACTTCCCTTGATCAGTTCCCTCGTCCTTTCATAAATATTCTCTTTGTTCCGCGAAACACTGATCCCATATACTTTTGCATTTGGTAAAAACAGGGCTGCTCCCAGAACCACTCCTGCAAGAGTGCCACAAGAACCAACGGGACAAAAAATCTGCACCTTGTCATCCTCAAGTTGCCCCCTCAACTCTTCCATAGCTTTCACATAACCAAGTGTTCCATGTGGTGTTGATCCTCCCAAAGGAAGTGCATACGGCCTTTTCCCCTCTGCTTTTAATTCATCATACCATTTCATCTGTAGTGCTTCGAGGTCGTCATCCTCATCACTTCCGGAAATATATCTGATATCAGCTCCAAAAAGAGTATCAAGCAGCAAATTCCCCTTAAATTCTGAAAAATCTTTTCCACCAAGCACAAGTTTAATATCAATCCCAAGTTTTCGACACGCCGCAGCGGTCATTCTTGCATGGTTCGACTGTTGACCTCCAACAGTAATTATTGTATCATACCCAGCGGCAACAACACTTGCCAGTTCAAATTCAAGTTTTCGGGCTTTGTTACCCCCCATAGCAAGACCCGTCAGGTCATCTCGCTTAAACAGGAATGATTTAAGTCCAAGATGAGCGGCAAGTTTTTCAGCAGGTTCAAGAGGTGTGGGAAGATTTGCAAAATGCAGGCGGTCTATTTTTTCAAACATGATGATCTCTGAATAATTATTTAAATGTCAATCAAAAATAAACAGAAATCGCCTTTGTTCTTCATTGTTTATTTTATAATTTTCTGCATCTTTGCCTTTTAAGTAAATAAAGAGTTTGTATGGAAGAGCTGAAAGAAAAAGCGCATAGACTTTTTGAAGGAATAAAGAGGCATACTGAACTCACACCTGAAGATGAGGAAAAGATTTTTTCGAGGTTAACCCGAAAGGTGATAAAACGGAAACAATATTACCTGCATGAAGGTCAGATTGCGAAATCGGCCGCATTTGTGGTATCGGGCTGCCTCCGTTCATATTCCATCGATGAAAATGGTTTTGAACATATACTTCAGTTTGCTCCTGCCAACTGGTGGATAACCGATATGTACAGTTTCATTTCTCAAAAAGAGAGTTATCTAAACATCAACGCCGTGGAAGACACCGAGGTTTTACTACTTTCAAGAGTGGATCAACTTGATCTTTTTGATGAGGTTCCAACCCTTGAAAGATATTTCAGAATAATTACAGAAAACTCCCTCGTAAACAGCCACCGCCGACTTTTGGACAATATGAGCCTGACAGCCAAAGAACGATATGGAAAATTTTGTCAGGTCTATCCCACATTGATTAATACCCTCCCCCAAAAACAAATAGCACAGTTCCTCGGCATCACCCCCGAATTCCTCAGCAAAGTAAGAAGCGAATCCATCAGGAAGAGAACTTGAGAACTTGAGAATTTGAGAACTTGAGTAGTACAGTATTCAGATCACAAAAGTTCTGAGGTTCTAAAGTTCTGAGGTTCTAAAGTTCTGAGGTTCCGAAGTTCCGAGGTTCTAAAGTTCTGAGGTTCCGAAGTTCCGAGGTTCCGAAGTTCCTTAATCTACCTTAACCTTTTTTCATAAACTGGTTCATTGGAAGGGGGGTTGTCTGCATGGTAAATTTGTACAGTAAATTTAGAAAAAAACGGACACAAAATCATGACACAGACAGTATTGCACAGAGCTTCCACCAGAGGTGATGCAAACCACGGCTGGTTAAAAAGCAGACACACTTTTAGTTTTGCAAATTATTACGATCCCGAGAGAATGCACTTTGGAGCCATTCGGGTTATTAACGATGATATAGTTGCCCCCGGTATGGGATTTGGCACTCACCCGCACGACAATATGGAAATTATCTCAATTCCTCTCAAAGGTGATCTTGAACATAAAGACAGCATGGGAAATACAACAGTTATTAGGAACGGTGATATTCAGGTGATGAGTGCCGGTACAGGTATTAAACACAGCGAATACAATAAAAATGATGACAGACCCGTAAAATTTCTTCAAATCTGGATCTTCCCAAATAAAAGAGGTGTTACACCCCGGTATGATCAGATAACCCTTAACATTGAAGACAGAAAAAATCGTTTTCAACAGATACTTTCACCCTCTTCGGAGGATGAAGGTGTTTGGATACATCAAAATGCATGGTTCCATATATCTGATCTGGAAAAAGGGAAATCTCTCGATTATGAATTAAAATCACCCGAAAATGGTTTATATGTATATGTACTTGATGGTGATGTAATCGTTGATGGACACGCTCTCTCAACACGAGATGGTCTTGGAATATGGGACACAAATAAAGTTTCTTTTACAGCAGAATCAAAAACTTCCCTCTTGTTGATGGAAGTACCAATGAATATATAATTTTTATAAAATCAAATAATGGAGAACAATAAAATGGCAACGACAAACTGGTCAATCGACCCAACTCACTCAGAAATTGGATTCAAAGTAAAACACATGATGTTTACAAATGTTTCCGGAAAATTTAAATCTTTTGAAGCAACAGTTGTAAACGAGGATGACAAATTTGAATCTTCAAACATCAGCTTTATCGCGGATGTCAACTCAATCGACACAAACAACAATGACAGAGATAATCACCTCAGAAGTGCCGACTTTTTTGATGTCGAAAATTTCGCCAAACTCTCTTTTGTCTCAACAGAAATCGAAAAAGTTGATGATAACAACTTTAAGATTTCAGGCGACTTTACAATTAAAGATGTAACAAAAAAGATCACTCTTGATGCTGAATACAGCGGTTTGATGAAGGATCCATGGGGAAATACCAAAGCCGGATTTTCACTCGCCGGAAAAATCAACAGAAAAGATTTTGGTCTTACCTGGAACACTGCTCTTGAAACAGGTGGAGTCCTTGTTGGAGAGGATGTAAAACTCCTGTGTGAAGTGCAGTTGGTAAAAAGCTAATCAACCGTCGGGATTAAAATTAAAAAGGCTGCCAAAAATTGGCAGCCTTTTTTGTTTGTGTATTCTAACCGTTTAAATCAAGAAAATTCTTTAATGATGATCTATTAATTACAATGCTACTTAAGAATTTACATTGCACAGCAGCTAAGTTTCTTCACATCTTTGTCAAAACTAATGGCTGCTAATTTTACTCCTTCTGATAAAGTAAGATAAGGATGAAACATTTTTCTTAATTCCTTCACGGTAATTCCATATTTAATGGCAAGAGAAATTTCCATTAACAATTCCGAACCTTCGGAAGCTAAAATCCGCGCTCCAATTAATTTGTCATTCTCTTTATTACGGATAAGCTTAATAAATCCTTTTGTATTTCGTGCCGCAAGTGAACGAGGGACATCTTTAAGTTGAATTATGGAAACTTCATATTCAATTTTGTTATTTTTAGCCATACTTTCATCCATCCCTACTCCTGCAATCTGCGGATCGGTAAAGACAACCCAGGGAAAAATAGCATAGTCTTTTTTGGTTTTTATCTCATCATACATATTTTGAACTGCGAGCGAACCTTCATAAGCAGCTGAGTAAACAAATAAATACTCCCCTGTGACATCACCGGCAGCGTAGATATTCGGAATTGATGTTTGCATAAATTCATTCGTGGCTATAAAACTGCCGCTATGAATTTTGATCCCTGATTTTTCCAGACCACAACCTTTAGTATTACCCATTCTTCCCGTGGCGACAAAAATGTGAGTCCCTTCAATAACTTGATCATTTCCATTAACTGTAACATTGATCAAGGTCTTTCCCTCTCTTTTTACAACCGATTTTATTTTCGTATCAGTTAAAATTGATATTCCTTCTGCCTCTAATAATTCTCTCAGCGTCTCAGTAACATCCGGCATTTCATCGTAAAGAATTCGGCTCGACCTTTGAAGAATAGTGAGCCTTGAACCAAATCTTGCAAACATTTGGGCATTTTCCAATGCGATATATCGTCCGCCAATTACGATTAAGTGCTCAGGAAGTTCTTTTAATTCATAAAGATTTTCGTTTGTTAAATAGCCGGCTTCTTCCAGACCGGGAATTGTCGGGATGAAAGTAGTGGACCCGGTGGCAATAAGAATATTTTCAGCAGTAAATTTTTTACCATCAGCTTCAACCGTATTTTTATCGAAAAATTTAGCAAATGCCTTTTTGAAAGTTACATTTGGATCATCTTGAATAATATCAACATACTTTGCGTTTCGTAATCCGTTTATTAATTCTGTTTTTTGCCGAATTATGTCATTAAAGTCAATCTGACTTTTTCCGCATTTAATTCCCGTAAATCCGGGATAATTTGAAATATGGAATTGTTCTGCTGCACGAATTAATGTTTTGGATGGGATACATCCAACATTAACGCAGGTACCCCCCACAGGAAGTCCTTCATTAATCATCAATACTTTTTTCTTAAACTCACTGGCTTTAATTGCTGCTGAAAAAGCTGCTGAACCACCACCGATAATTATTAAATCATATTTAGAGTTTTCGTCGCTCAATCCTTTAATATCATCAACCACTTTATAGCTACCAATAGAATTGATAACAGTAATAATTTCAGTTGCTGAAGTTTTATCAGAATCATATTGGAATTTACCTCTCTTATCCGGGTAGCTAACAGACACATCGACTAAACCATCGATTGCTGAGACTTTATTCTCAATTGTTTTTGAGCAATGATCGCAAGTCATTCCACTTATTTCCAGGTCTATTGTCTGAATAGTCATTTTAATCTTTCAATTTGTTTTCCGTTATTAAATTTATTTAGGAATTTCGTGGCACTAATTTCTGAAAACATCTTCTTATTTTGCTATATTTTCAATGCTCGTCACTTTATAGCCAACTTTATCCTCAACAACCTTTTTAAGTTGTTCTGGTTTAACTTTTGTCGTGTCATACTCAACATAGGCAGTACCGGTTTTGTAAGATGATGTTGCACTAACAACACCTTTTTTTGATTTAAGCGCATGATCAACTGACTTTTCACAGGCGATGCAACTCATTCCCTCTATGTTCACCTTGGATTTAACGATATTATTAGATTGTATTATTACAATATCTTCTATTTCAGTTGGGAAAAAAGCTGCCGAGTAATACGGAAATGTAATTAGCATTACACTAACAGCAGTAATAATCCAAAGGAATTTCTTTGAGTTAATGAATTTGATCTTTACTGCTTTGTTGTCAGACAATTCATCGGTTGAACAAGCGCATTCAATTGCATCATTTTCTTTTTGCGCGTATGTTTTATAAAATGCATATCCCAAAACGATAACCGTTAGTCCAATAAGATAAGGTCTCAACGGTTCAAGGAAAGAAAAAGTAGTAGCTATTCCTCCCAAACCACCAAGCACGGCAAGCACAGGCGTAATACAGCAAAGCGATGCGAGAAGTGCAGTTACAATTCCGCTACCTGACAATAATTTACTTTTCATTTTTTCTCCAATATTAAAATTTGATTGATTCAAGAATCGGGCATTCTTCTGATGATACTTCTTCATTAATGCATTGGTCTATGAGTTTAACAAGAACGGTTTTGATCTTTTTTAAGTCTCTAATTCTATTCTCCACATCTCTCAGTTTTTGTTCAGTCAGATGTTTGATATCTCCGCATTTTGCATCGTCATCGATTCTCAACCTTAACAACTCCTTAATTTCTTTAAGCGTAAAACCAAGTTCTTTAGCTCGTTTAATGAAAAGTAATCGGTGTAAATCCACTTCATCATAGATTCTGTAATGCGAATCTCTACGCTTTGGTTTGGGAAGAAGTCCTTGCTTTTCATAATAGCGGATACTCTCCACATTAATTCCGGCATCTTTTGCCAATTGACCTACAAAATATTCAACCATTTTTTAATTCCTTTTTTCGTACTTCACAAATATACGCACCGTAGTATAGTACCGAGTCAAGAGCGAAACGAAATATATTTCAAAAAAAAAAGGCTGCCAAAATTGGCAGCCTTTTTTTTTTGTGTATCTAACCGTTTAGATTTTTAATTGTTTCTTATTTTGTCCATGGCAGACTAAGATAGAGCTTTCCCAAATCATTTAACTGACCTGGTGTTGGTTCAAAAAGATATGTATATTTATTATCGGGCAGTCCTCCTCTTCCGATAAACCATGCATAACGGAAAACATCACTCCTGCTTTCACAAATAGCCACCATCTGAGTCATCTGTTCTGCCTGTTTTGCATAGCTGTTGATTTGAGGATTCCAGTTAGCCATCTCGGTTATCCAGATTTTTTTGTCATATTTCT
>CAZHCW010000026.1:0-49030 GCA_964531325.1 uncultured Ignavibacteriaceae bacterium
CTTTAGAACCTTAGAACTTAAGAAGTCAAGTCACTAAAGTTCTCAAGTTCTTATTTGTTAAGAATCATCTTTATCGTTTTCTGCGAGTTACCTGTGGATACTCTGCAGAAATAGATTCCTGATGCCATTGGCATTCCAAATTTGTCTTGTCCGTTCCATTCAACTTCATAACTTCCGGCAGAAAGTGATCTGTTGAGAAGCATAGCTACTTCTTTCCCTTGAGCGTCATAAATTTTAAGAGTCACTTCCCGGTTGGTTGGGGTGTTAAATCTAATGGTTGTTGAGGGATTAAAAGGATTTGGAAAATTTTGCATTAACGAAAACTCTGATGGAGAACCTGTAATTTCCTTTATGGAAGTTGGTCCTGCAGGAGTTGAAAATACACCTCTACCGTGTGTATAAACAAATATTTTGTCGTCAGATGCACGGTAGTCCATGTCAAAAACAGCAACATTTGGCAGACTAAGCCCATCTCTAAACCAGTTTGCACCACCATCGGTTGTGGTGAAAACTCCAAGATCTGTACCTGCAAAAATGGCATCGGGTCTTGAAGGAACGAGCAGGAGCGAATTAACAGGTATGTTAGGGAGATTTCCGGACACATTGAACCATGATGCACCAAAATCGGTGGTTTTATAAACCTTTTGGCCGTTTGCAAAACCGGAGAATGAAATAAAGGCATTTGCAGCATTTGTTGGATCAATAACAATCCTTGTTGCATAAGCAGAAGGAAGACCTGTTTCTCTGATATTCCACGAGCCACCGGCATCGGTTGTAACTTGTACTCTTCCGTTGGTACAACCAACATATATTATTTCTGAGTTGCCTTTAGCAATGGCAAGAGTTGAAATTGAAGCTCCCTCGGTGCCGGTTCCATCGCCTGTTAGATCACCGGAGATGGCAGTCCAGTTTTCTGCCTGATTTGTAGTCCGCCAAACTCTGTAACTTCCACCAACAAGAATTGTCGGGTCATTTGGATCAATGATAAAAGGAGTGATAAAGAGTGTTCTGTCGGTTGTTCCATCGAAGGTACCCGGTCCAACGGGAATACCGTTCATCGATTTAACAAAATTAGCTCCGCCATCGGTCGATTTATAAAAACAGAAGTTGGTATATTCTCCATAAACAAAGTTGGGGTTATTGTAGTCAACCTCGGTTGCTCCGCCATCACCACCAATTATTTCCACCCAGTTCTGAGAGTTATCTGTGGCAATGGTACCGTTATCCTGGCAACCACCGTAAAATCTGTTTAAAGTTGGATGAACAGCACCATAATAAAATTGAGTGATTGCCAAACCATTGTTGAGGGCTACCCACTCTGTGCCACCGTTGAGACTTTTATAAACTCCACCGTCGTTGCCAAGATAAACCGTATTACTGTTAAGGGGATTAAAAGCGATAATATGATGATCGGCATGTGCAAAAATTGGATTGGTTCTCTCTGCATCCCATTGTGAAATTTGTGTCCATGAACCTCCACCATCTTCTGAGCCAAAAGCATCGATACCTGCTGCATATACTTTGTTTGGGTCTGTAGGGTGAACTGCGAGGATATTATTATACCAGGCTTGTTGACCTGTATAAGTTGGATCACCTGCAGCTGTGGGCCCCGGAATAGTGACTTCAAACCATGTTGTTCCGCCATCTGTGGTCTTTAATAATCCGGCACACTGGTTGGTTTGGAGATTCTGCCCGGAAAGGTATGCAATAGCAGGATTCGAGGGGGAAGCAGCTACAACAATCCTCCCAATTCCGGATCGGGAGAATCTTGGTGTAAAAGAGGTTCCGGCATCCGGGCTTACCAATACTCTTCCGTCCTGTGACAATCCCTGCGCAACAAAGATAGTAGATGGAGTGGAGTTTGCAATAGCTATATCGGTAACATTTGAGTTGTCACCAAGATTCCGGGCGAAGAAAGAACCACCCCCATCCGTTGAATAAAAAAGGCCCATTCTTGTAGCCACCCAGAGAGTGTTGGTAGAGCCGTCAATAACAAGTTTATTAACGAAGAAAAAATTTTCTCCGATTGTAGGTGTGAGCTGTTTCCAGGTTGCTCCTCCATTGGTTGTTTTGAATATACCTTCGCCTTGAAGCGCATCAACATTATAAAAACCTTCACCTGTTCCGGCATAAAGAATATCGGGATTTGCAGGATCCATACAGAGTGCATTTACAGCAAGATTCTCCATAAGGTCTTTTAGAGGCAACCAGGAGACACCACCGTCGGTTGTTTTCCACACACCACCACCGGCAGCACCTATATAAATAGTGTTCGTATCTGTTGGATGAACAACCATTGCACGGATTCTGCCACCGATGTTGCCCGGTCCCAAAGCGGTCCAGTTAAAATCCTCAGTGGCACCCGATTTCAGGTTAAATCTGATAATATGTTCGAGGGCTGTCTGTCGCCAATCGGCCGGAATTGAACCGGTGGCAGAGAGGCGTTGGTCGATTAACCATAAAACTGCTTTATCAGGAGAACCGTAATTGGGCTTGCCATTTTTCTTCTTTTCAATTTTGTATTTTTTAAATTCCGAAAATGAAAAATACTGTTCTTGATGAGAAGCCTTGTTGAAAACAGCCACGGTAAGTGTGGAGATGAATAAAATTGTTAACAGAGACAAAAGATTGGTCTTCATACGATTCCTTTTATGATTAAAATACCGGGAATGGGACAATTCCACACAAAAATTATGATATTTTGCTGAAGATTCAAAACCAGGGTGAGATTAATAAAATTAAATAAGTAGCAAACTTAAATATAAGGAAAATATAAATAAACTGTAAATTTAAAAATTGTTTTTATTAACTTTAAAAGAAACCTTTTGCCACTGTCACCGGAATTTACAAACCGACTTTTTGAGCTGATTCACGGCTATCTTACACCTGAAGAGATGGATGGATTATTTTCCGTCCTGGAAATCCAAACAAATCGTTACCATTTCCATCGCGGATGTGAAAACAATTTCTTCAGAATCATCGAAAGCAGTTATAATAAAACAGCATTATTAAGGGATTTTCTGCGTTATCCTCTTCAGATTGAAGTGGTGGTTGCGGTTTCTGCAAACAGTAACTATCTTACTGATGTTCTTGTGAGAAATCCTGAGTTTATTTACAGAATATTTGACCCCTCTCATCTTGAATCAGAGTTGGAGATCAAATTTTACAGGGAATTGATATTCAACTCGATCCACAGACAAAAAACTTTTGAATCCAAACTGCATCAGTTGAAGACAGCCAAGAGGCGGGAAATACTCTCAACCGGGGTAAAAGACCTTCTATCTTTTGTTGATCTTAGACGGGCAACAGAAGAACTTTCAGTTATGGCGACAGTGGTTTGTGAGGCACTTTTTTTAATATGTCTCGAAAAAACTTTGGTTAATTACGGGATTGATGATATCGGGTTTTCCGAACTGTCAGGAGAAAAACCTGTTGATGCTGAATTTCAACTGTTATTTGACCAAATCACTGATTTTGTGGCCATTTCTCTCGGAAAATTGGGTGGGGGTGAACTGAACTACAGTTCCGATATCGACCTGATCGTTGTGTTTAATAAAAACTTTAAACTGCCAAACGGAAAAGAGTATTTTGAACTCCTTCACGACACAATAATTCTGTTTACAGAATCTGCAATGACGATGACTGAAGCCGGATTCCTTTTCCGGATTGACTTCAGACTACGCCCCGATGGACATGCAGCCCCACTTGCAAGGACACTACAAGACACCATCTTGTATTATGAAAGCAGAGGTGAAAACTGGGAAAGACAGATGTTGATAAAAGCCGGTTTTCTGTGCGGCAACAAAAAACTTTATAAGACATTCATCGATTCAGTTACGCCTTTTATTTATCCCTCCGCGTTTTTTATCTCACCTGCTGAACAGATAAAAAAGCTGCGAAACAATATGTTGAGGACTATTGGCGATGAGAGGAATATTAAACTTTTTAAGGGAGGAATAAGAGATATCGAATTTGGGGTACAGGCACTTCAACTTCTGAATGGAGGGAAAACCCGTGAGTTGAGGAGTGGGAACACCCTCTATGCAATTAGTGAACTGCAGAAGAAGGAAATACTAAGCCTCGAAGAATCAGAAATTTTTACTGATGCGTATATCTTTTACAGAAAAATTGAACATTATCTGCAATTGATGAATGATCGTCAAACACACGAGATTCCTTCTGATGGCGATTTGTTAAAAAGTATGACAAGTTATCTTGGATTTGAATCAAACTCTGATTTTAACGATAAACTTAGTGGTTACAGGAAAAAAGTAAGAAGAATTTATGATTCAATAATCGGTGTTGAAAAGAGTGAATTAAGTGAAGAGACTGATTTCTCAATTTTTAAGGATCAAAACAGAGCAAAAAGAAGCCTGAAATTCCTCAAAGAGGGGAAGGGGTTAATTGAAATCAAGGAGTTCGATTCAAGAGTCACCTCACTTTTTGTAGAGATTGAACCCAAACTGCTCGATTCATTAAAGAAAAGACAGTTGCCCGACCAGACACTTGAGAATCTTGCAAAAATTATACAGAGAACAGCTTTTCCATCATATTGGTATGAAGCTTTGCGGGATGAATTTATTCTTGATTCAGTGCTTAAACTGTGTGAATTTTCGGTTTATTCAGTAAATCTGTTGCTTGAAGATCATTCGTTAAAAGACCTTGTTTTTTCCGGGAAACTGTTTGAGGCAATTGAACCTGAGATTGATTTCGCTCTTGGTACTAAATCATTTCTCTTTTTGGCCGCATCACAGTATATGCTTGGATTTATTGACGAGGCAAAGGCGGCAGAATTAATAAGTAAAACCATTAGATGTCAGGTTGTTGAAATTATAGAAAATTCAGGAGCGAACAAAGACGGAATTTTTATTGCTTCTGCCGGCAGCTTCTCAACAGGAGAGATGAATTTATATTCTGATGTAGATCTTATAATTGTTTGCGACAAAATGGAACTCCACCCGGAATTGGAAATCAGGTTTATTGAACTTCTTTCTGAGATTCGTAAAAAACTTGTCCCTTTAACTGTTGATTGCCGACTGAGACCTGAAGGAAAATCGGGACAATTGGTGTGGGATATGGATGCCTATGCTTCCTATTTCGAAAAACGAATTGAAATCTGGGAATTGCAGTCACTTACAAAATTGTCATTTTTATATGGGGACGAAAAACTCTACAACAAGTTTACCGGCAGATATATCGAGAAAGTTTCTAATCTAAATGGGACAAAGGTAAGCGAAGCTGTTACATCGATGCGAAAACGGCTTTATCCAACATCTTTGAGTGGACTCACAGCTCCGGTTGACATCATTAAAGGGAGAGGGGGAGTAACTGATATTGAATTTATTAACCAATACCTCTTACTTTTACATTCCGGAAATTTAAAAGTTCTGATTGGTAAAGGGAACAGGGAAATTATTTCCTCATTTAATGAAAGTGGGGATTTATCTCAATTTCAAGAAGAAATATTATTGTCAGGTTTCAATTTTTTACGAAAAATCAGACTGTCGCTTCAGTGTGTTTATCAAACCGGAACCAACCAACTCCCTTCAAAACAAAAGGGGGAGATTCTCTATAAATTTTTGAATTATCCATCGTATGATGAATTGGCGAAAACCGTTCAATCAGTATTAAAACAAAATAATGAGATTTTCAATCAAATCATAAAAGGCTAATGGACATACTAAAAAGATACTACGCCGCATTTACTTCACTATTTGTATTTGTCATCTATTTTTCGACTATGGCACCCTCAGTATTGCAGATTGATACCGGTGAACTTGCCGCAGCTCAGGCACTTCCCGGAATTGCGCATCCAACGGGATACCCGTTGTTTACCATGCTGGGATGGCTTTTTTCGCTTTTACCACTGCCTGTATCAACGATTTTTCAGTTGAATCTTTTTGCAGCAATTACGACCACTCTGGGTGTCTATTTCTTTATCAAAAGTTTGGACTATATTCTTAATAATTTTTCAATTTTTGAAAATATTGTGCGCGGAAGTAAAAGCAAAAAAACGAAATCGGGTAAAAAACAAGCAGATTCAGGGAAGTCCAAAAGCCATAACACCGGGAATGACATCATAACGGTAAATTCAAATTCTCAACTTCTCCCGATGGTTTTTTCAATCATTGGGGGAATGGTTCTTGGATTTGGAAAAACGGTCTGGTTTCAAAGTACATCTGTAGAAGTTTATTCACTTCATCTCGCTTTGATTTCGGCTGTATTATATACCTTGTTGAGGGCGTTTGGAGGGGGAGTCACCAAGTCACATAGTCACGAAGTGAATTCAGCTGATGTGGCAACCAATAAAATAACCCCAAAATCACAGATTTTTGAATGGTTGGTTTTTGCCGGAGTTCTTGCACTGGCATTCTCAAATCACATGACCACACTATTAATAATTCCGGCAACGGCATATCTTTTCTTTGTGAAATTTAAATTTCAGAAGGAAGGTTTTATCACACTGGCAAAAATGTTGTTGTTGTTTTTCCCGATTTTGATTTTAGTTTATCTCTACCTGCCGATAAGGGCGGGGATGAATCCTGAGATAATCTGGGGAAATCCGGTTGACCTCGAAAGAATTTTGAGGCATGTCAGCGGTAAACAATATCAAGTATGGCTGTTTAGTTCTTCAGCGGCAGCGGCAAAAAATTTCGGCAGGTTCTTTTCAGGGTTACCATCGGAGTTTTATCTGTCTCTTGTAGTTGTCCTGTTGGGCATTTTTTACCTGATTCAAAGATCAACAAAACTGCTGATAACCTCTTTGCTGTTGATTTTTGGAACAGTTCTATACGCTATAAATTACGATATCGTTGATCTTGAATCCTATTTTCTGCTTGCCTACATCGGAATGTCAATTCTTGTTGTGTTTGGATTGATGTTTGTGTATGAACGAGTTAACAATCTAAAAATTACTGCTGCTGTTGGGGCGGTTCTTGTGCTTTTACAGATTGGTTTCACTTATGGCAGTGTTAACCAAAGCGGGAACCTTATTTTTGAGCAATACACAAAGGCGATTCTAAAAACTGCGCCAAAAAATTCGGTTATTTTAAGTTATCAGTGGGATTATTTTCTCTCTGCATCCTACTATTTTCAATTCGTTGAAAATAACAGGAGGGATATCGCAATTATTGATAAAGAACTCCTGCGTCGTTCCTGGTATTATAAACAACTTGACAACTGTTATCCATGGTTGACAGAGTCGTATAAAAAGGAAGCTGAAGTCTTCAAAAAGGAAGTTGTTCCTTTTGAAAAGGACTTACCCTATGCTGCCCAGGTGATTGAAGGGGCATATAAAAATGTTATGCTGGCAATCCTTGTAAAAAATTACAAGGACAGACCCGTTTTTATCGCTCCTGAACTGGTGGATAAAGAATTGGCAAACAAAGAGTTAGAGTTACCGGCAAATTTAAAACTGATTCCCGATCTCTTTTTCTATCGATTAACAGATAGTGACGAATATATTCCGGCATCAGACCCTGATTTTGTTTATCAGTCGGGAGGGGTGAATAATATATATATTGAGCAGATAAATGCTCTTACGGGTGCGATGTTACTCAGACGGGCACAGTATGAGCTCTCGTATAATAAACTTGAGAGAGCAAAATTGTACATAAACAAAGTTATGAAGGATTTCCCCGGTACCACCGTTCCACAGGAACTACTCGAAAAGATTAAATAGAAAGAAAATGATGATTGAATTGATTAAAAAACTTGATCCTACAGGTCAGTTTGATGTATTAAAAAACTCATATTTGCAGATCGAAGATGCTCTGAAAAATGACTATACAATTGATCTGGATGTATCTGAAATCAAAAATATAGTTATCTCGGGTCTCGGTGGATCAGCAATCGCCGGTGATGTATTTTCACTTTGGGCAAAAGATGAGTTGAAAGTTCCACTTTTTGTAAACAGAAATTATGGAGTTCCCGGCTTCACTTCGAAGGATACACTTGTTATCCTCTCCTCCTACTCGGGTGAAACAGAAGAAACACTATCTGCTTATGCTGCCGCCGGAGAAATTGGTGCTATGAGAGTATGCCTCACCACTGGTGGTACATTAAAAGCCATGGCAGATGCTGATGGGGTTCCTGCAATTAATATGATGCCCGGATTTCAACCAAGATACGCTCTTTATACTTCCTTTTTTACCCTCCTTAACCTCTTTTCAAAACTTGGACTTGCTGAAAGGGATGGACAACTTTTAGACAGAATAGTTGAGAGAATAAAACTTAAGGGGGAACAACTTTCAGAGCCCGGGAATATAGCTTTTGAAATCGCATCTCAAGTGAACGGTAAATTACCCATAATCTATTCCGCAACCGGAGTTACTGATTCTATTGGGACAAGATTTAAGGGTCAGTTTAATGAAAATGGCAAAACACATGCATTCCATAATGTTCTGCCCGAAATGAATCACAACGAAATAATCGGATGGGAAACTTACGGTGCCCTAAAAGAGTCCTTTTTTGTGTTTGAAGTGCTCGATGAAACAATACACCCTCAGATAAAAAAACGGTTTGAGGTAGTAAACGAAATTCTTGCAAAACTTAATGTTCCGGTGGTTAAAATTCAAAGCAGTCTTGAAACTTATCAGGAAAGATTGTGGGACATGATCTATTATATTGACTGGATAACTTATTACCGTGCCATTGTCTGGGGAAAAGATCCTGTTGAGATCGACTATATTCATCTCTTAAAAGACAGATTAAAGAAATAATCATAAAACAAAATAACAATATTGCCCAAGACCTTATAGAATAAATGAATAAATGATTGATATAGTAAATCTCTCCCTCCAATTTGGGGGTAAATATCTCTACAGGGATGTTAATTTTAAGATTAATTCCGGTGACAAAATTTCCCTTGTGGGGTCCAACGGAACGGGAAAATCTTCTCTTCTTAAGATGTTAAATGGAATGATAGAACCTGAAAAAGGGGACATATTCAAAAGGAAGAATATAGCAATTGGGTATCTTCCCCAGGAAAATGTAACCCACAAAGGGAGAACTCTGCTCGATGAAGCACTTGCAGGGGTTCCCGACTTAAAGGAACTTCAGGAAAAAGAGACGGAAATAACGGTTCTTTTGAATGACCCTGAAATTGATGATGAAGAGAAAATGGGACTCGTTGAACAATTGGGTGAGATTCACCATAGACTCGAAGAGATCGATTCATACAGTGCAGAAGCCAGAGTTGAGAAGGTTTTATTGGGTCTTGGATTTATGGTGAAAGATTTTGAAAAACTGACTGATCATTTTTCGGGAGGCTGGCAGATGCGTATCGCACTTGCAAAAATGCTTATCGCTGAAAATGATCTTATGATGATGGATGAGCCTACAAACCACCTTGACATCGACTCACTTGAGTGGCTGACTGGGTTTCTTAAAACCTATAAGGGGGCTTTACTTCTCGTTTCCCATGACAGAAGATTTGTTAATGCTGTTACCACTAAAACTCTTGAGATTTTTAATACCGATTTCACTGTTTTTAATGGCAACTTTGATCATTACCTGAAAGCCAAGGCTGAGCGGGATGAGAGACTTGAACATGAATATGACCAACAACAACGGAAAATGAAAGATATTCAGCAGTTTGTTGATCGGTTCCGTTATAAATCTTCAAAAGCGAAGCAGGTACAAAGCCGTGTGAAAATGTTGGAGAAATTTGACAAGGTTGATCTGCCCGATTTTGAGAAGTCGATTTCTTTTAAATTCCCGGAACCTCCCAAAAGTGGGGAAATAGTTTACGAAGTCAAAAATCTCTCCATGAGATTTGGTGATAATCTTGTATTGGACAAAATTGATTTACGAATTGAACGAGGTGACAAAATTGCTTTTGTTGGTCCTAACGGCGCGGGTAAATCAACTCTTTCCAAGATTATTGCCTCCGTTTTGAAGCCCACTCAGGGAGAAAAGGTACCCGGCTACAACACTTCAATAGCATATTTTTCTCAGGAACAGAGTGAAGTGCTTGATCCCGAACTTGATGTACTCGAAACAATCGCCATGGAAGCCACGGATATGTCACTTCCACAAATAAGGGCTTTGGCAGGGTCGTTTCTCTTTTCAGCTGATGATGTGTTTAAAAAGGTGGGTGTGCTCTCAGGTGGAGAAAAAAGCCGGGTGGCTCTTGCCCTACTGTTGCTCAAAAAGGCGAATTTGTTAATTATGGATGAGCCGACTAACCATTTGGATTATGCCAGTAAACAGATTCTTCAGCAGGCTCTTATAAAATTTAAAGGCTCACTTGTTATTGTTTCCCATGATGTTGATTTTCTTCATCCTATAGTTAATAAAATTGCAGAGATTCGTAGAGGGTCTTTCAGACTCTTCCCCGGAACCATTGATTATTATCTGATGAAAAGGGGTGAGGAGATGATGGAAAGAGATAATCCTGTGGGAACTTCCGCGACGGTCAAATCTGAAGATTCTTCCAACATCAACAGAAAGGATCAAAAACGAGCTGAAGCTGAACTCCGAAATCAGAAGTATGCAGCAACCAAACAGATTAATGCAGAAATTGCCAAATTAGAGAAGAGAATTGAATCTCTTGAGGAAAAGGTAGCAACTCTCGAATCGGAACTCGCTCTTGAGGAAGTTTACAAAGATGTCCAGCTAACCAAAAAGAAAACCGCCGAATACAACTCAGCAAAATCAGAACTTGACTCAGTTCTTTCGAAATGGGAAAAACTCGCCGAAAAACTTGAAAATATTTTGAAGCAGTTTGAGTGATTGGAGAGAGGAATAGTTACGCGGATTCCACGGATTTTAGGGGACGCAGATGCACGCAGATTAGACGGAGTTACGCAGAGGGAGATTTTTTAATAGTTACGCGGATTTTTATGGGACGCAGATTCGCCTCGGCTATCAGGTACACGCGGATTAAACGGAGTTACGCAGAGAAGGGAGATCAAGAATATCCTCGAGGAGGATTTAATATTCGTAGCTAAATTGCACACCCCACATCCCCCTTTTCCCCGGAGCGGGAATTGATATTCGTAGAGAAAAAATTGTTTTGAACACGATATTCACGATGAAAAAAGATGTTCAAGATAGAGCAACCACACCGCTGTGGCGGGTGATATGTTCGAGGCAAAGAATATTACCCCTCAAACCTCCCTTTCATCAAAATGAGTACAAAATCATTCTTAAATTTTCGATGACACCGTAAAATCTCAAAAATTATACCTAATTTGTGCATATCACAAATTTTCAGTTTGGAGGCAGAAAATGGGACGAAGCCATAGAAATAGCAATGAATTAAAGCTAAAACAGAGCCATACTACTCGGATAATTGCAATCGTAGTATTTTTTATGGTCGGAATAAGTTTGGGGATATATAGCCCGATGAAGCAACCACCAGTGCCCACACCGGAAGTGGAAATGACAGAGATTGAAATAATATATAATATAAATCCACCACTAACCATTGAGCAACAGAAAGAAATGGTATTCGTAGAAGGGGGAACTTTTTTTATGGGGAGTAATGAAGGGGGACAAAATGAAAGGCCGGTACATCAGGTGACAGTAAGCAGTTTCTTGATTGGGAAGTATGAAGTAACTGATGAACTTAGTGAGATTGTGGGAAAATATGATCCTGTACCTGTTTTTAACGACAGTGTACCATTGGGTGTTTATAAGGTAAGCAATGATATTGCGGAGACATTCGATTTCTGCAACAAAATGAGCAAAATGGAGGGGTTAAATCCTGCTTATAAGATTATTAAAAAACGAGTGGACAGAGACTCTTCCAGCGATGTTGTCTTCATAGAGTGGGTAATAACCTGTGATTTCAATTCAAATGGATACAGGTTACCAACGGAGGCTGAGTGGGAATTTGCAGCGAAAGGTGGGAAGAAAAGTAAAGGCTACAAATATAGTGGGAGCAATAATATTGATGAAGTTGCTGTGTACCTCAATGGAGGATCATCTCAAATTGGAGTAGGGACAAAAAAGCCAAATGAACTGGGGATATATGATATGAGTGGGAGACAAAACGAGCACTGTTGGGATTTTCTGGGAGAGTATATTCCGGCAAACCAAACAAATCCGAGGGGACCTGATTCCGGTGATGTTCGTGTGATTCGTGGTGGAAGTTGGATGGATACAAAGGAAGTCTGTACAGTTACGAACAGAAGTGCCGACAGTCCAAACCGAATGTATTATTGGCCCATCGGACTTCGGTTGGTGAGAACAAAGTGATGGGTTGATTACAGTTTGCATTTTTCTTGAAATATTGTATTTTTCTTGAAAACTATTATTCATATATTTGTTTGAGTTTAAAAGGAATTTGTGATATGGAACCACGCCCCAGAAAAAGTGAATACAAAGAAAAGATTGGTACCGTACTTTCGAAAGAGATTATCGACAAGTTAAAATCAAAATCGATAAAAGAGAAGCGATCGATGAGTGAAATAATTGAAGAAGCATTGTTCAGATATGTAAATGAATCGAATGACGACACCGGAATTCGGTTGGAGGCTTTTAACAGGTTCACCTCAAATAAAAGCTATCTTTCTAAAGAGGAAATCGATGAATTGTTGAATGAGGATTACTACGACCAATGAACATTTCCGAGATTCCAAAGCACAGCCATGTTGTTATCGATACCAATATATTACTCTATGCGATTGAGAATGTTTCAGTCGAGTGTAAGGAATTGTTGAGAAGGTGTGCAGTTTCCGAGATTTACGGGGTAATTCCCTTAAATGTATTGGCGGAATTCATGCACATTAGAATGATGGCGGAGGCGAAGGAGTGTGGTTTGGGTTCCGGTTCGAATCCTGCACGAAAATTGGCAGAAAAACCTGAAATAATTCGAAAACTTAAAAAATACCCTTCTGAAATAAGAAATTTATTGGATATCGGAGTTAAGGTTGAACCTTTACTCTTGGAGGATCATATATCTTCATTCCAGGTGCAACAAAAATTTGGATTGTTAACGAATGATTCGTTAATTGTCAGTTTGGCGGAAAGATTGAGGATAAAAAAAATTGTCACTGCTGACAGGGGGTTTCATAGATTAGAGGGATTTAGTATTTACTCTCCCTCGGATATTTAGGCGTTAACACTAATCGGCAGAGAAATTAAACTCAACCCACATTCAACATTATTCAGCTCTCCTCTATTGAAACATAACTCAAAACTGATTACCAAAAATTACTCTATTTCCTTCCTGATTCAGAGAAATTTATGAGCCAAGAAATGAAGAAGCAAATACCGATATTAACATCCAACTTCGCAACATTAATTGCCGGGGATGGGTATTATGTTGATAAAACTGAATTCATTCGGAAATTGGAGAGCCTGAATTTCCCAAATATATTTTTCCTTCGTCCCCGTCGGTTTGGCAAATCTCTTCTTCTTTCCATGCTTGAACTTTATTACGGAATTCAATACAAAGAGAAATTTGATGAATTGTTTGGTGAATATTATATAGGACAATCTGAAAATACCACTCCTCTCAAGAATAGTTACTATATCCTTAAGTTTAACTTTAGTGGAATATATACGATTGCCGAAGAGGATACCGATGAGGGATTTAACTCTGAAATAGAGAGAGGACTACAAGATTTTACCACCTCATATCCACTTTTCACTAAAGAAGACATTGAGAAGGTTCTCAGTGTACAGGGAAATGTTGAGATGTTCAAAAAGTTCATCTCCCTATTTTTGCAAAAAATACCAAACGGTAAAATATATATCCTCATTGATGAATACGACCATTTCACTAATGAGTTGTTTGCTTTCAACAAGGAACATTTTAAGGATATTGTTTCCCGAAACGGATAGTTGCGGAAATTTTATGAGACAATAAAAATCTATATGGGTGAGGGGATAGTTGATCGGTTTTTTGCTACAGGGGTGACACCAGTAACTCTCGACAGCATGATAAGTGGATTTAATGTTGCAAAAAATATTACACTTTCAGAAGATTTCCATGAAATGGCAGGATTCACCGAGTCTGAGGTCCGTTCATTAATATTAGGAACAATCTATACCGAAGGTGCCTTTAATGTTGATGATGTTATCGGTGAAATGCGATCATGGTATAACGGCAGCAAATTTACAAAAACTCCGGTGGAAAAATTGTATAATCCACAATTGGTAATCTCGTTTCTTTCGGAATTTAAGCGAAATTATGAATACCCGACCAAAATGGCTGATATTAATGTAATTTCGGATTATAAAAAGATTTCAAAAATTCTTTCTGTGCTCCCTGTAGAAGATTCTGAAAGTATTATTGAGAAGGTGACAACTGAAGATTCGATATTGTCCGAACTTACACTTCAATTTAACAACGAGGTACCATATACCAAATCAGATGCCATTTCGCTGCTTTTTTATAATGGTCTGCTGACAATCGAAAAAAATGTATATGATTTTATCAGTTTTGTTATTCCAAATTTTGTCATAAAACACCTTTATTGGGAATTTTTAAGGAAGAAGTTTGAAGCGGAATTTGGAGTCAGGTATGAGGCTGATGAAGTGATTGATCTCATTTCAGAGTTGATTAATGAAGGACGGGTGGATCGATTGGTTGCCTACACCCAAAATATCATGAAGATTCTCTCAGTCAGGGATTTTAAAGGCTTTGGTGAAAGTCAGCTGAAAATTATGATGCTGACGATTCTTTCAAAAACGAATGCCTATTTGATAGAAAGTGAGAGAGAAACAAGAGCCGGTTTTCCGGATATCCTGCTGACCGATTCCAAAATTTTTAAAGTAAAATACCAGTACGCTTTCGAGTTAAAATATATCCCACAAACCGGATTAAAAAATCTTGCGTCAATCACGAAAGAGGGGACAGAACAACTTAAAAAATATAAGGAATCAGATCAAATTAAGATGATGAAAAATCTTAAAACTTTTCTGATAATCTTTTATAACCGCTTCGAAGCAGAGTTTATCGAAGTTTAGCCGCTATCCTGAAAATCTCCCAAAAAGCTACCTTCTGGAATGATTCAGATACCCTAAACCTTAATATTCAAAAGCTCTTCTGTTAAGGTGATTCCTCCATATATTGCTGCATCATCGCGAAGGTTTGTGCCGACTAAAGAGACACATTTGGCAGCATCGCCGATAGAATATTTATAGAAGGTTTCGTTTATTTTTGGGAGCATATAACTTTCACTGGCTTCCATTAACCCGCCACCGAGGATTATTAGTTCAAGATTTAAGATATTGTTAATTCCGGCGAGGGTTCTTCCAATAGTTTTACAAGCCTGGTTAACAACTTTCACAGTCAGTTTGTCACCGGCTTCGAGTGCCCGGGCAATTGCCTTACTTTTGATATCTTTGTTCTTTTCGGTTCTTTCTTTTAAGACACTCTGTTTCCCTTTTTTGATTTCAGCCGTGATCTGGCGGACTACTGCAGTTCTACTCGCCAATGCCTCAAAACAGCCGATTCTTCCGCAGCCACATTTTGGACCTTTTTCGTGAATATTAAGATGCCCAATTTCACCTGCAACCCATCCTGATCCACGAAAGATTTTGTTGTTGAGAATTAAACCACCCCCGATTCCGGTACCAACAAAAACTACAAAAGCATTCTGTTTTCCTTTTGCCGCGCCAAAAGCAAGTTCACCGGCAGCGGCAAGATTAACATCATTTTCTATTAGAACGGGGTATGGGAGACGATTGTTGAGATGCTCTTGGACATTATAATTTTTTAATCCAAGGTTGGGAGCCATTCCGATTATGCCGGTTTGAAGGTTAACTGACCCCGGTATCCCTACTGCAATTGAAGCAACCTGTTCAGGCTGAATACCTGATAATTGAATAACCTCATTTGTCAGATCCACAAGCGAACCGGAAAAAGATTCGTTGGTTGAGGATTCAGGGGTTTGTTTCTTCAAACGCGAGATGATACCATCTGTTGTATTTACTACAGCAGCAAGTTTTTTTGTACCACCAACATCAAGACTGACAACAAATTTATTATCCACGATAAGTCCTTTTCTCTGTTTCTGACAAACTGACATGGAAGTCAGGTAATATTTGTAAGTTTCGAACTCAATTTACAAAATTTCAAATAAAAAATATCAAAATCAAGTCAGACAGAAAACAATTGAAACCTTTAAAACGCTTTGGTCAAAATTTCTTAACAGATCCTCATTATATTGACCGGATCATCGAGGCTTTTGCTCCTCAGAAAACCAACCGGATTCTTGAGATTGGACCGGGGAAGGGTTCTCTTACGGAAAAACTTGTTACTCTCTGCGATGATCTTACAACTGTTGAAATTGATACCAGAGCAATCGAACTTTTAAAGGAGAAATTCCCGACACTTCGAATTCTCGAGGGGGATTTTTTAAAGATAGATATCGCTGCTGTGGCAGGCGATTCTCAATTGAGAGTTATTGGAAATATCCCATATAATATCACCACACCGATAATTTTTAAACTTCTTGAAGAACGGGACAGAGTTGGAGATATAATGCTTATGGTTCAGTTGGAAGTTGCAAAAAGGATCACCGCCCCACCGGGGAACAAAGATTATGGAATCCTGAGCGTCGTTTTGGGTGCGTATGCAACGCTTGAGTATCATTTTAAAGTGCCCGCTTCGGTATTTTTCCCAAAGCCTAAAGTTGATTCGGCGATAATAAGCCTTCATTTTAATAAAGATGAATCGATTATTAATGATCATAAACTTTTTAGAACTGTAGTAAGAACAGCTTTTAACCAGAGGAGAAAAACTCTGAAAAATTCTCTTTCACCTCTCTTAACGCAGGTTTCCGGTGAATACACACCCCCAATCGATCTGACTTTACGAGCCGAAAGACTCACTTTACAAGATTATATCAATCTTTCCAATTCGTTATCGGGAAAATTTGAAACAGATCAGCCCGATTCTGTGTTTCAAGTATAAATAAATTACTGAGAAAAGATGTCAACTTCGTTATTTGCAAAAGAAGAAAAGAAAATTGAAGTAAAAAAGATGTTCGATTCAATTGCCGGTCGTTATGATCTGTTGAATCGGGTATTAAGTGTGGGAATCGATAAATATTGGCGGAAAAAGGCTCTAAAACTAAGCAAACTGAATAAGGATACCATCCTGCTTGATATGGCGTGTGGAACGGGTGATGTGGCTATTCAAGCGAGAAAATATGGTGTTACAAAAATCTTCGGAGCCGATTTTTCATACAATATGCTATCACTTTTTAACAAAAAGGTGAACTGGATAACAGGGAAGGATTTTCAGACGGCAGCAGAATTTATTCCCCTTAAAGAATCAGTTGTAACAAATGTTACGGTTTCGTTTGGGGTGAGAAATTTTTATGATATTCCTCTGGCTTTTAAAGAGTTCAACAGAGTTATCAATAAAGGCGGCAGGGCAACAATTCTTGAGTTTGCAATGCCCAAAAATCCGGTGATTAAAGGATTTTATAAATTTTATTTTAAAAACATTCTCCCTTTGATTGGGAAAATGGTTTCGGGGCATCCGATGGCTTATGATTACCTACCCGATTCCGTGGAAGATTTTGATAAAAATGTCGATTTGGTGAAGCTTTTTAAGGATGCAGGATTTTCAAAAGTTGATCGGTATCTTTTTACTTTTGGAATAGTTCAAGTCGTTGTAGCGGAGAAATAGATTTATCAACTATACAACACATAAACGAGAAATCGAATAAAAGCAGTGAATATTAGCTACGAATATATAACCCGGCAAGCCGGGTAAAAATTGGCGAAGTATGAATATGGGCTACGAATATATAATCCCGTAAACGGGATAATGGAGGTCAGGAGTTCGAATATTTTGTATAAACACATCAACCAGCTTTGAAAATCAGTGTTGAATCTGTGGGACCATTAAAATTGGCTCTCTGCGAAAATCTGTCTAATCTGCGTGTATCTGCGTCCCACCCTTACGATTTATCATCTTTCAGACGGCAATCGGGACGATTACCACTCCTCACACTTACGATTTAAATCCCTATCCGTGAGAATCTGTGTATATCCGTGAAATCCGTGGAACTATTTCTCTTCTAAAATTTAAACGACTTCACGAACTCTTAAATCTTTAATCCTCAACTGTGGGTGAGGTTTGCTCTCTTTGTTTATGTTGTCAATCGTATAAACGATATCAATTCTTGTCAATTTGTCTTTAATCTGACTTTCGAAATGACCAAGATCGAACCCGATGGCATCAAAAATCTTTTCGTTCCCGTTTTGTTTCAACTGCATTAAGAGGTGATTGTGGCCCACTTTCCTTACAAATCCAGTATGACTAACATCCTCCGAAAGAAAAACCGGTCTGGGGTTTTCGGGACCAAAGGGGGCAAATTGATGTAGAATCCTCAAAAACTTGGGAGTAATTTCAGATAGTTTTATTTTTGAATCGATTTCAATCTGGGGGATGAGGTCGTCATTTTTGATCTGTTCTCTTGCAAGCAGGTTAAACCTTCTACGGAATTCAGGAATATTCGCGATATTAATAGATAACCCTGCTGCCGCCTGGTGTCCACCATAATGATTCAGTAAATCACTGCACTGCTGTAATGCTTCATAGATATTAAAATTTGGGATACTTCTTGCAGAGCCTTTTGCAACACCATCAATAGTTGTGAGCATTACGGTTGGACGATAATAAAGTTCCACTAATCTCGAAGCAACAATTCCAATTACACCCGGATGCCATTCTTCTTCATGGAGAACCAGAGCCATATCCTTGTCAAGATCGTGAACTCTAACAACCTTTTCGAGTGCAGAGTTTAGAGTCTCCTCGTCAAGTTTTCTCCTCTCCCAATTCTCAGTTTCAAGCTGTGACGAGAGTTCAATAGCTCGATCAAGGTCATCGGTCATGAGGAGTTCCACTGCGATTTTGGCGTCACTAAGTCTGCCTGCTGCGTTTATCCTTGGAGCAATAGAGAAAACTATTTGTCCGGCGTTCAGTTGCCCGGGTTCAATTCGTGTGGCTTTCATAAGGGCAACGAGTCCGGGTCTTGGTGAGCGATTGATCAGAGTAAGTCCATACATCACAAGGATTCTGTTTTCATCGGATAGAGGGACTATATCCGCTGCACCAGCCATTGCTACAAGATCGAGATATTTCATCGGAAGTGACTGGTTGCCGATGAGAGCTGCAACAGCCTGCGCCAATTTAAATGCAACACCGGCACCTGAGAGATATTTAAATGGATATTGACATCCGGGCTTTAACGGGTCTAAAACAGCAAATGCGGGAGGCAGAACCTCTCGTGGTTGATGATGGTCACAGATGATCATATCTATGCCCAGAGAATCAGCGTATGCAGCTTCTTCAACTGCTGTGATTCCACAGTCAACAGAAATCATCAGCGTTGTACCTGTGGCATTTACATAATCGATACTGTTGATAGTTATTCCATAACCATCTCGAAGTCTGTTGGGTATAAAAAATTCGACATTTGCGCCAAGTTCTTTCAAGAACATATACATAAGAGCGGTGGAACAGGCTCCATCGACATCGTAGTCGCCAAACACAAGAATTTTTTCGTTTGAAGTAATAGCCTGAATAACCCGACGAGCGGCGGCGCGCATACCATTCATGAGAAAAGGATTGTGCAAACCTTCGAGATCGGGTTTAAAAAAATATCGTGCCTGAGGAAAACTTTTGATATTTCTGTTTATCAAAAGTCGAGCAAGGATTTCTGAGATATTCAGGGAATCTGCAAGTGATTTTACTTCCAGATCGTCCCGAACTGGTCGCAGTTTCCACCGTTTTGTTGGCATAATGAACTCACCGTGGAAATATCATATATAGACCTGACTTCTAAGCCGGATTCTGTTTCGGTTTAAAAATAGTTACAAAACGAACTACACAAAAAGGCGCAGCGGTGCGCCCGACACTAAATGCCGGGTGGGTACATGGATCTTTTAAAAATGAAAATCATTACGATGTAAGCTCATATTGTAACAATAAACCGAAGGCAATCATTTATCTGGGATGAAAATTACTTTTCACCTCAAGCGGCCTACCCGAAGACATTGGACGGACAGTCCTCCATCCCGAAAACGGGAAGTGTCTTCTGCTTGGCTTTGCTCCGAACGGGGTTTACCTTGCCACGAATGTTACCATTCGTGCGGTAGGCTCTTAACCTGCCATTTCACCCTTACCCATTACGGAGAACACCGTAAGGGCGGTATTTTTTCTGCGGCACTTTCCGTAATCTATCCATTACAGATAAACTCCCGGGCGTTACCCGGCGTCCTGTCCTATGGAGTCCGGACTTTCCTCTGCCTCATAATCGCGACAGCGATTGCCAAGTCAAGTCTATAAAAATATTCCGTGATTTAAAATTTTATGAAAATTATTTACAATGAGCAAATATACAAAATTGGGAGGTAAAAGAGAAATAAAAAAGCTATCAACCATTAAAAATGGTTGATAGCTAAATCAACTAATCTTCGAGATCGCCGGCGTCTTTAGCGACTTCAGCAGAGACGATAATTCTACCACAATATTCACAGGTGAACATGCGGTTGTTGCGTCTTATTTCGAGTTGTCTTTGTGGGGGGATAATGGTTTGGCATCCGGAGCAGGCATTTCTTCTGATTCTGGCAACTCCGAGTCCTTTTTTTGCAGTTCGAACTCTGGTGTAGAGGGAATAGTCACTCTTTTTCATCTGAGCAACAAGCCCTTCTCTTTGTTTAAGGAGTTTCTGCTCTTCGAGAGCATTATTCTCTTTAATCATCGAGAGTTCTTGCTTTTTAAGATCAAGTTCACCCTCAAGATCAACAATTAGAGGGTTAAGACCTTCCACTTCTTCGTCGAGGGTGCGAAGATCGGTGATAATCCCTTCGATCTCTTTTTCGAGGCGGGTGCACTCGGCATCTGCAGCGTCGATCGATTTGGTAATTGTGTCGTACTCTTTGTTGTTACGCACTTTATACAACTGAGCTTTTGCTCTTTTTTGATTTTCGAGAAGTTCTTTAATTTTTTCGGTATTACCTTCCCGTTTTTCGATCAACTCAAGTTTAAGAGCAGCTTTTTCTTCAACAGCAACTTTCAGGTTCTCGAGTTTTGCTTCGAGAGCTTCTACTGTAAGAGGAAGGTCACCTCTTTGTTCTTCGAGTTTATCGATATGTCTGTCTATCAGTTGCACTTGATAGAAGAGCATCAGATTGTTTTTCAATGTGGACTCCTTTCTAAATAACTATAATAATTGACGGGGTTTGTAACTCCATCAAATATATAAACTTCTGTATTGTCGCCATTAATGGCAAATAGATTATCGAGCCGTCTTTTCATTTCTTCAAGGACGGGTACTTCAGTTTCAAAATGGCCTGCGTCAACAAGTAGAATCCTGTTTTCGGCATCCTGAAATGTGTGGTATCTTACATCAGCGGTGATGAAGGCATCACACCCGGCGTTTATGGCATCTTCGAGATATTCGGACGCCGAGCCGCCAAAAACTGCTACTTTTTTTATTTTTTTGCCTGTAAAGTTTGAATGTCTTAATGCATCGCAGTTGAGACATTCTGAGATGTGTTTCAGAAACAGGCTTTCTTCCATCTCATTTTCGAGGTAACCCGTAACGCCCTGCCCATAAAGTGTTTCAACACTTTTTAACGGATAGATATCGTAGGCCGGTTCTTCGTATGGATGTGCCTCAAGCATTGCTTTTATCACTTTCCTGAGATTACCTTCATTTATTAAAACTTCGAGCCGCACTTCCTCAACTTTTTCAAATTTTTGTTTTTCACCAATTGAGGGATTTGAATTCTCCGATCCGGTGAATGATCCCGTACCTTCAGAAGTAAAACTGCAATTAGAATACTCACCTATTGCTCCACCACCGGCACTAAAAATTGCATTAGAAACCTTTTCCAAATCATTTTTGGGAAGAAATGTTACTAATTTTAGAGATTTATCGCTGATTGGTTTGAGAAAAGAGAGATCGGAAATTTTAAGTTTTTTTGCTGTTTGGTGATTAACTCCGTCGGAGGTAAAATCAAGGTTTGTATGGTAAGAAAGTAGGGAAGTGTCGTATTTTATTAGCTTATAAATCAAATCTGAGGTTTTGTCTGTCTCCGGGGTTATCTTTTTCAATGGGAAGAAGATCAATGGATGATGACTAATTATCAGGTTGCACTTGAGTTTTTGTGCTCTTTCAAGTGCGTCACTCGTTACATCAAGACAGAGCAAGACACCTGTGACCTCCTGCTGGCTCTTGCCAACGAGCAGTCCGGTATTGTCCCGCTCCCACTGAATGAACTTTGGTGCCCAGCCGTCAAAAAAATTTGCTATTTGCTGTACTCTCATAAAGAAAAAAAAAGCACTTCTAAAACTTGAAGTGCGATAAGTAAATTTATAACTAAAAATCTGTGCTTGAAAAATAAATTTCTGGTACTGTCTGGTATTTCGTCATTTTGCAAAGTGTAAACATAAACTTTACAAAAATATAATATTTTTTTAACATGACAAAATTGGGAGAGATTCGGAACCCCGGAACTTCTCACCCCACCTGCTCAACCCAGTTCCCATCCTCTCTGATGAGGTCAATAAGTTTATCGACGGCAAATTCGGAGGCGATTGCTTTTGTAACAACTTCTTTTCCGCGGTAGAGGGTGATTTTGCCGGGGCCACTGCCGACATATCCGTAATCAGCATCCGCCATTTCTCCGGGACCGTTAACAATGCAGCCCATAATCGCAATTTTAACACCTTTAAGGTGTGAAGTCCGTTTGCGGATCATTTCTGTTGTTTCCTGAAGGTCGAATAGCGTCCTGCCACACGATGGACATGCAATATACTCGGTTTTGGATGTCCTTACCCTCGCAGCTTGTAAAATTCCAAACAGAACTCGATTTATAACTTCAGTACTGAGATTCTGAGGTACTGAAGTTCTAAAGTTCTCAAGTTCTAAAGTCCTAAAGTTCTCAAGTTCTAAAATTCTAAAGTTCTCAAGTTCTAAAGTTCTCAAGTTCTCAAGTTCTAAAGTTCTCAAGTTCTCAAGTTCTAAAGTTCCGGAGTTCCCAATAAACACTCCATCACCCAAACCGTCAATCAATAACGCGCCAAAATCTGTTGAGGGATAAAGCAGAAATTGTTCTTCGGTAATATTTGGATAGTTCCTTTGAATGATCACAGGATTTTTAATATCGTTTGATATCAGGTCAAAAAAGAATCTTCTTTGTTCTGCCATTCCATGGGAATTTTCTGTTCCAAGCAGGATAATAGTGTAAACATCCACTTTAAGTTTGTTTATTACCTCTGCATCGAGTTCGTGGAGTCTAATCTGCAAAAACTTGAATAGAAGAGTCGGGTCATTTTCGCTAAGATATTCATCTTTATTCAGAAGGGGAAGGGCTCTTTCTTTAAAGTCAATCGATTTCCAGAAATTATAATTATACACGGCTCTTAGCCCATGTGGCAGATCAAACCCGGGAAGGTTATTTCCGAGGAAAAGATAATCACAAGCCATGTCGTTCATGTTCCACTTGTCAGTTGGTTCATCATAAAAATAACCAACAGGAATCAATGATTCGGGGGAAGAAACATTGCTCTGCGACATATCGATCATAACAACAGGTACTGAACTGCCGCCGATATTAAGTAATTGAAGTGATTCTCTTCTTTTATAATCAAACGGATTTAGTGGATTAATGGAAATTTCAGGAATTGGTGCATGCTGCTCACGGTTTTTATATCTGTTGGCAAGTTCGATTGCAACGGGTACTTCAAACTCAGGGTCTTCGGTAAGACTGACACGAATAGTGTCTCCCAATCCATCTTCAAGAAGAGCCCCGATGCCCAAGGCAGATTTAACTCGTCCATCTTCGCCGCCACCTGCCTCTGTTACGCCGAGGTGAAGGGGATAGTCCATCCCTTCCTCCACCATTTTACTGACAAGAAGGCGGTAAGCTTCTACCATCACTTGTGTGTTACTGGCTTTCATCGAAAGGACAATATTGTGGTAATTTTCATCCATACAGATTCTTACAAACTCAAGAGCTGATTCCACCATCCCAAGGGGTGTGTCACCAAATCTGCTCATAATTCTGTCTGACAGGGAACCGTGATTTGTACCAATCCGCATTGCGGTACCATATTCCTTACAAATCTTTACCAATGGAGTAAATCTTTTTCTTATTCTGTCAACTTCTTGTTGGTAAGTGTTGTCATCATATTCAATAACTTCAAATCTTTTTCTGTCAACATAGTTGCCGGGGTTCACCCTGACTTTTTCAATCAATCGGGCTGCAAGCTCCGCAGCATTTGGCGTGAAATGAATATCGGCGATGAGGGGAGTGTTATATCCACGAGCCTTCAATTCCTTTTTAATAACTTCGAGATTTTGCGCTTCTTTGAGGCTTGGGGCAGTAATTCTGACAAGTTCACATCCTGCTTCAATCATTCTGATTGACTGCTCAACGGTTGCAATGGTGTTCATTGTATCAGTGGTTGTCATGCTTTGAATTCGCACAGGGTTGTTTCCACCAATTCCAACATCTCCCACCATCACTTCGCGGGTTTTGTAACGCGACCATTTTGTGAGGGAAGAGTTATATGTTCTTTGGGCAAAAACATTATTTGTCAGGAGTACTTGGGGATCAAAATTTGTTGTCATATTGAAGTTGTATGTAAGAAATTAAAAGATTCAAAAATTAAATTTAAATATATCTTTGTAAGAGGTTATTTTTGTAACTAAACTTAAAATCAATGAAGAAAGTTCAGGTTGAGCCACAGGTCGAGATTGATCACATCGTAAAACGATGTTGATTCTTCTATTTAAACCTGTTTCTCATCTCCCAATAAGATGAATATTCCGGAAGACAAAATACAAGAAATTATTCAAGCAGCCGACATCGTGGATGTGGTCTCGAAGTATGTCCGTTTGAGAAAAACGGGGATAAACTACAAAGGATTATGTCCCTTCCACAATGAAAAGACTCCCTCATTCTCCGTAAATGCAAAAAAACAGATTTTTTATTGTTTTGGTTGCCACAAAGGGGGAAATGCGATCAAGTTTTTGATGGAATATAACAATCTCTCCTTTTTTGATTCGGTGAAGGAACTTGCACGGGAATATGGAGTAGATCTGCCGGCAAGGGATGAAAGGGGAAAGGAGGAACAGAAAAAATTTGAAGAGTATTTCGACATTACAAAAGCCACAATCCATTATTTCGCAGAGAACCTGACAAAAAACAGCTCAAATAAACATATTCTCGAATATCTGAAGAATCGTAACATAAACGAATCCTCAATACAGAATTTTGGGATCGGTTATGGCGGCGGAGTAAGAGGAAAACTGATCGAATTCTACAAAAAGGGTGGATTTGATGAAAAAAAAGCAATCGAGCTTGGTTTTCTCGGGGTAAGTGAGGGAAAAATTTATGAAAGATTTGTCGGCAGACTAATTTTCCCGATCTATTCCCATCATGGCAGGGAAATTGGAGCCGGTGGCAGGATTCTTGAAAAACGGACTGATACGGGTAAATATATCAATTCGCCTGAAAGTCCAATTTACAACAAATCCAAAGTTTTATATGGATTGTCCCATTCCAAAGATGAAATAAGAAAAGAGGATTTCGTTATAGTTGTTGAGGGGTATCTTGATGTAATTTCCTTGTATCAACATGGAATTAAAAACATTGCCGCCGTTTCGGGTACAGCCCTGACAGATGATCAGGTAAAACTGTTGTCAAGTTATACAAAGAATTTTTATCTGCTTTTTGATTCAGATGCCGCCGGTTATAAAGCTGCCATGCGGAGTATCGAGATTGTAATGAAACATAATCTGAATCTAAAGATTATGTCACTTCCTGAGGGAGAGGATCCCGATTCATTTGTCCACAAACACGGGGCAAAAGAATTCCTTGAATATGTAAAAAATGCCAGAGAATTTATCGATTACCAATATCTGGTATTTGAGCGGGGAGGATATTTCCAAAATCCCGATAAAATGACCGAAGCTGTAAAAGAAATGCTGCGTCCCGTGGCATTAATTCCTGATGCCCTCAAAAGGACTCTTTTCCAAAAAGCGATTGCAGAGAAATTTAAACTCAGAGAAAAGGTACTCGAAGAAGACATTGAGAAGTTCAGAGAAAAGGAAATTGAAACAAGAGCTCTTGAACTCAGGGAAAGACCAACTCCGCAGGAAACGGCTGTTCAAACCACCAGGACTCCTGTTGTTGCCAAACAAACGATTGAACGAAACCCACTTTCAGCATTTCAACTCAACGAGATTGAAATAATAAAACTGATGTTTGAGGGGGATGAAAAAGTTGTAAGGTTTATTTTTCAGTTTATAAGACCGGAGGAATATACACTCCCTATCCATTATGGAATTGCTGAAAAGGTATTTGAAGAACTTGATTCAGGTACCATTCCAACCGTCAATAACCTGAAAGATCATTATACGGTCGAGGAACAGAATTATATACTCGATTTGGTGATGGACAAACATAAAATAAGTGAACAACTTGATGATTTACTCCCAAGCAGTACTGAAGCAACCTTATCGCTTTATACAATCGATGCGGTAAAAAAATTCAGACTGCTTCGAATTGATGAAATGTTGAAAGAGATCCACAAGGAAATTTCCAATACCAGCGACTCAATACGGATAGGTGAACTTGTTCTCGACTTAAAAACCTACCTCGACGAAAAACAGGACATCTCGAGGATTATGGATGAACTAAAAACGGTGATTGGGTAGGTATTAAATATTAAGTATTAGGTATTATTTTTGTTTTAAACATTTTTATAGATGTAATTAAGAAATAAAAAACATGCTAAAAAATTGTATAAATAGAATATTTGTTCCGGTTTTTATAGTCATTCTTTTTTTTGGACCAAAAACATACGCTCAGTTTGATTCACTTATGTTATTAGACTCCGGATATTATTGGAACGAATCCATTATCTATATGGGTGACCAAAATGATGATGGTTGTGATGACTTCATTATTTGTAAGATGGATTCAAGATTTGACAACTGGGGATATGCACATTTCTTTTATGGAGGTAACCCTATACCAGATACTTCTGCTTTCAGAATCAAGATATACCATCCTCTGATAATTACCGGATGCGACATGAATAGAGATGGCTACCGTGATATTGTCATGCGGATAGGAGGATTTCCACAAGCTGTTTATCGGTACAATATATATTATGGGGGCCCAGATTTGGACACAATTCCTGATGCAGGATTTACTCTTCCTGATTCCACAAATGCAGCACTTTTTATTGGAAAAATGTGGCCTATAGATTTTGACGGAGATGGTTGGGAGGAATTGGTTTATTTGAGCAGTATTTCACACAAAATTTGGTTTGTTCGGAATTTTGAAGAAAATCAACCACTTGAATATTATTCGATTCCCAGAATCGGAAGTATGTATTATTCTGAGTCACGAATATTTTCCACTGATCTTAATGGAGATGGAAAATCCGATTTAACAATTCTTTCTAATGATGAAACTGAAAAATTACTCAGATTTTATTACGGAAACAGCAGTTTCGATTTGAGCGAATATTATGAATTCTCGTCTGACACTGTTTTCCATCCTGAAGAAATGTATCTACTCAATGACATGAATGGAGATGGCAAAGGCGAAATATGTATGCTCCTATCGATTGAAGGTTCAGGCAAATATGCTTTATCATTTGGAAGCAAACCACCTGACCTGAGCCCTGATCTATTGATGAATGCCGGGGGTATTTCTGGTGCGTATGGATTTTCACCAGGTGATGTAAACGGAGATGGGTACGGTGATTTTTTGAAGTATGTTCCATATATTAGATATGCATTATACCTTGGTGGCAGTACGATAACCGGTCAGGCTGCCCAACAATATTTTTCCAACTACTGGCTCAACAGTATGCATTTTGGGGGAAGAGTGGGAGACATAAATGGAGACGGACTTGCAGATATTTGTGTTGGGGAGACAGCAGGAACCGCTGTACTGTCTCATATTTACATATATTCAGGGACAAGAACCCCTGTATCAATAGAAGAAGAAAAGGAGGAACTAGGCAAAGAGAAAACATACATGGTTACGGTGTCACCAAACCCGACCAATGGACAGATTTCTGTTCAATATACCCTTCCTGATTCCGGGGTACTCAGACTTGAGATATATGACATCCTTGGTCAGAGAATTTACAGTGAATCATCCCAAAAAGAGAAAGGGACCCAAACGGAACAGATAAACCTCGGTAATCATGCCGTTTCAAGCGGTACATACATAGTGAACCTATCACTTGAGGTGGGTGAAAAAACTTTAACAAAAAGTGTCAAGGTTCAATTAATTAAATAGGCTTGCTACGAATATTCCGTTTGCCTCATGATCTCCAAAAGATTTTATACTTTGTAAAGAGTTTTACGATGTATGCAAGGGCGAGGGTGAATAGAAATCCTCTCAGGAATCCCAAAAATGGAGTTGTAAACCATGCATTCATCAAAGTTTGAATTCCAAAGATACCCAGAATTGGGGTGATGATATTTCCACCGCCGGCATAAGCGATCATGGGGTTTTGCCCACTGTCGATCAGAAGACCGAGATATGATTTTTTTCTGAAAAAGTCGATTACTATTGATGCAAAGATGATAAAAAATAACGCAAGTCCAGAAGTAAGGAAGTAATAACTTATCGTTGAATGGTCTTTTTTTATCCCTCCCTCAAAAGGTTCCAGCATAAATCCGAGAATGAACCAAAAAACTCCCCACTTAAATACCTCTTTAAGGATATCGTAATAACCACCCTTCATATCTTTTAACAGAACCCATGAAGCAGCACACAGTGCGATTCCACCTATAAATCCCTGCCAAACCCAACGGTTATAAAGTGTAACGAGTGATAAAACGATAAATCCAACCATAAAAACGGCAAGAAATGAGGCATTAACTTTATATTCATTAAAAGTATCGACGATTACCTGACTATCGGTTTTCATCATTTTTACGATAATATCACCTGCAATTGTTCCGGGGAGGACAATAAGCAGATATTTTAAAAAATGTACATTCACCACCCAACCCGAAGGTTGCAGCATGGCGAGGTCTTTAACAAATCCTTCACCGGAGTTGTGAGATAATCTGATGGCAACCACAAGCGCCATTATACCAAGTCGCAACATCCAATTTTTGCGGGTGAACAACCAGATTAGTGATCCAAAAACCGACACTTCCGCCAAAACCGCGATAATGATGTCAAATCGTGACATTTTGAAGCCCGAACCATCGGGATAAGTAACCAGTGCCAGTAACAGGACTATTCCAATCCAGCCGGTTGCTCTTAATCCGAGTCCAACATTTTTTGATATTGACTCAGGAAAACGCCAGAAAATGAGAAAAAGAAGTGCAAATCCCAGAAGGGCAATCAGCCATGTAAAGACATCAGGGGTGGCGCTAAGGACATTGGGTCTGATATGTTGAATAACAATTGCAAAAAAGCATAACAACAAACCCCTCTTAAAAATCTGAAGTATCAGATTAAAGGGAACCTTGTCATCTTTTATTTTTTTTGACAGGGCAAGAGGAAAGGCAGCTCCCATTGCAAAGAGAAAAAAGGGGAAAACCAGATCAACCCAGGTAATTCCCGGAATGGAAGGGATAAATTTATGAAGTGGTGGTGGAACCTGTGCATGATACATCCATGCCGGGAGATTCCCAAAAGAGATACTGCCAGAGAGTATCATGGTCAGGATTGCAAAACCCCTGAGTGCGTCGAGTGCATAGGAACGAATTCCGGTTGTTGATTTCTCTTCCATATTTCTGCCTTTTAAAAACTAAAATCTCTATCTCAAAACTAAACATAATTTGTAATAAGAAAGTAGAGGATAGTTCCACGGATGACACGGATTTAACACGGATTTTCACAGATGGGGAGGGAATCGAAGACGCAAGCTATCAAGAAAATTATAAAAAGCTTGTAGAATTTCCTACTATTGATGACTGAGGTCATCAAACAATCCCGGCGAAATCAAGTGATCAATAAAAGTTAGTCGGTGGTAGGGGGTTGGGCCCAGTTCTTTTAATGCTTTGATGTGTGATTTTGTAGGATAACCTTTATTGTGATCCCAACCGTAACCGGGATATTCGGATGCCAACTGAAGCATGATGTCATCTCTGACTACTTTCGCAACAATGGAGGCTGCTGCAATCGATAACGATTTTGAATCTCCCTTTACAATCGGAAGGAGGGGAATTGATGTATCAAACCTTTTATTCCCATCAACGAGAACTACCCCCGGAACTGAATTTAATGCCTCAACTGAAAACTTCATCGCCTTTAGTGATGCGCGTAAAATATTTATTCGGTCGATTTCTGCCGGTTCAATTATAACATGATTAACAGCGATGGCACAGGAGTAGATCATATCGATCAATTCTCTCCGTTTTTTATCGGTTAACTGTTTTGAATCATTTACTCCCGGAAGGTTGATATCGGGAGGCAGAATTACAGCAGCCGCAACCACAGGTCCTGCGAGTGGGCCTCTTCCGGCTTCATCTGTTCCGGCAAGAAGTGAAGTCTTAAATTCCGCCCTGTAGTGATCATCAAAACTTTTCATAAACCCAACAATATTGCAAAAATTCCAAGAAACATGATTAATTTTAAGTTCGTGCTGATGGCTGAATAATCTGATTGTTTTTTTGCTTTGATCAGTGATTTTATCGAGAGAACTAATGCAGGATTCACAGACAAAGTTATGATAATCAGATATTCAATTTTGTAAATCTCAAGGATAAAGGGAAGAAAGGTTGCAACTATCATTAAAAGGATCAACACTGTAATGAGTTTTTTTGAAAGAGGAACTCCAAAAACAACGGGAAAAGTGGTAATGCCTGTTTTGCTGTCTCCCGGTAGATCTTCAATATCTTTTACAACCTCACGAATTAAATTAATCAAAAAAGAAAAAATAAATGGGAAAAGGGCATTCTCATAATTATTCACTGCTGATGCACCAAAAATAAACACAAGTCCTGTTAATAAAGCGACTGTGAGATTTCCAACAAGCGGTATTCTTTTAAGATTCCAGGAGTAGAAAAAGAGGATAAAGGATGTAATGCCGGCTATTAGTGCCGGAACCATACCCGCTATTGATGCAATAAACACACCTGAAATTTTGCAAAAAATGTAAAGTCTTGTGGCAGTTTTTAAGGCCAATTTACCGGATGGCAGGGGCCTGTTGGGTCGGTTTATTTTATCGGTTTTTTGATCGAGAATATCGTTTATTATGTTACCACCTGAACCAATAAGAGCCGCTGAACTTCCGATAAGTACACCAAAATAAAGTGTGGAATGGGTGAGTTCACCTCCCTCTGCAAGCAGAACTGCAAGAAATCCGGAGATTAATGTGATCAGAAAATTGACCGGTCTGAGTATCGTAAGCAGGTTAAACCTCATGAATTGAAGAAAATTAGATTCAGAAAATGCTTTGGCAAATATAAAAAACATATATTAAATAGTTATTTTTTAATATTTTGTAACATACAAAAACAACTAACGAGAGGCACAAATGAAGAGAACCATACTTATTCTCTCCCTTTTAGTATTTACATTATCAAATGTAAATGCCCAGATGACAAGTTTCCCGGATTTTAACAATTACCCGGGTGCCGGAACCGGTAATATCTCCGGTGGAGCCGGCTTGGTCTGGATCAATGATCAACCGCACTACGCGGTTAGAATAACTCCTGACATCGGTTTTGCAAAATTTGGTGTGGGGCTCGATTTGAACCTCGAATTCACACCTGATGGTAAACTTCGTGATGAGAATTACAAAACTGCTTCACAGGTTTTATCAATCATTCGTTATGTCAGATATGGCAAAAAAAATGATGATATCTATGCCCGTATCGGTGCAATGGATTATTACACTCTGGGACAGGGCAACCTGCTCTACAACTACAACAACAGCACCAGTTTTGACAACAGAAAAACCGGATTAAACCTCGATATCGATCTTGGTAAATGGGGTTTTGAATCAATCCTTAGTGATTTTGCTGCCGGTGGTATTGTTGGGGTAAGAGGATTTGTAAGACCTCTAAGGTTCTCAGAGAGTGCCGCCAAAATTCCAATACTCAGCAACCTCCAGGTTGGTGTGTCGTTTGCCGGTGATTTTAACGATAAAGCTGCAGTTCTTCAAGGTGGTTACAATGCTAACAATGAATTTGTTGCAACCAAAAAAGAAAATTCAGTTTCAGGATATTCAGTTGATCTTGGTTTACCTGTTATTTCAAATGACATGTTCAACTTAACTGTTTATACAAACTACACCAAGCTTACCAACTACGGTTCAGGTGTTAATACCGGATTGATGGTTTCATTGGATGGATTGGGAATAGTAAAACTTTCCTCCAAACTTGAAAGAAGATTTAACGAAGGCAAGTATCTTCCAAACTATTTTGATGCTCTTTACGAAGTGGAAAGATTCAGAGTTGTTAATGGTGCTCCTGCCGGAAAGATCATGCAACTTGAATCGATCACTGAAACCGATAATGGGTGGTTTGGTGCAATAAGAGCAGATGTTGCCAACTATGCAGTTATTTATGGAAGTTATCAAAGACTTGATAAAACACCAAACAGTGGTATCTTGCAGTTAAAGACCGATCTTTCGCCAAAGGATGGTTCTTATGTGCTTTATGCCGGATATGATAAATCGGGAATTCAGTCTGAATCAGAGATTTTTACTGCTGACGAGAGATCACATGCATATGTGGAAGTCGGTTATAAACCATACAAATTCCTCATAGTTTCATTGGTTTATCATTGGACTTTTCTACCCACACGAGACAGTGGAAACAATGTGATTGGTTATATTACTCAAAAGAGAATCGAACCAAGAATCAGTTTTGTAATGCCTTTTGAATTTGGGAAATAGATATTTTTCCATCGTTTTGATGAGATGTACGGAATTGCGAGTTTGAAAATAACTGCAATTTCAATAATTTTAGAGTTCAAATAAAAATTATCAGGGTCATTCATAATGAATGATCCTGCTGTTTTTAACTCAGAATAAGACAAGTTTAATTTTTCGGAGATCAATGTAATGGGATGGTTGTTTCGGTTTTTAAGCTCCTCAATCGGCCAGAAATTTATTTCAGGTTTGACGGGACTTTTTTTGATATCATTTCTTCTGGTACATCTTGCGGGTAATCTTCAGCTTCTTAATTCAAATGTTGAAGCTGCAAAAACAAGTTTTAATGCATACTCGCATTTTATGTCAACAAACCCGGTAATCAGAATCCTGGAGATTGGCCTGGTTTTGGGTTTTGCACTTCATATATTTTACGGAATCAAATTGTATTTGGCAAATAAAGTTGCCCGACCGGTTGAATACGCAACTCGTGATGCAAACGCAAACAGCAAATGGACTTCGAGATCGATGTTCCTTACGGGAAGTATAGTTCTTGCATTTCTCATCCTTCATCTTTTGAATTTCTTTGTTAAAGCACGCTTTGGAGGTGAGGAAGACATGTACACACTTGTGGTTGAAGCATTCAAGTTGCCTTATTATTCAATTTTTTATGTGGTGGCAATGATTCTTCTGGGGTTGCATTTGAACCATGGTTTTCAGAGTGCATTTCAGACTTTTGGGCTGTTAGGCAAAAAATTTGCTCCTGTTATTAAAGGTGCAGGTGTTGCTGTTGCGGTGATCATCCCTCTTTTATATGCGATCATTCCGCTCTATTTTTTATTAGGAATTGGAGGTAAATAACCATGGCTTTAGACTCAAAAATCCCTTCGGGACCGATAGAAAAGAAGTGGTATAACCACAAATTTAACTTAAAATTAGTGAATCCTTCAAATAGAAGGAAATATCATATTATAGTGGTTGGAACAGGTCTTGCCGGTGGGGCTGCTGCAGCAACTCTTGGTGAGATGGGTTACAATGTAACTGCATTTTGTTATCAGGACAGTGCCAGAAGAGCTCACAGTATTGCTGCCCAAGGGGGCATTAATGCTGCAAAAAACTACAGAAATGACGGTGACTCCGTTTACAGGTTGTTCTATGATACGGTAAAAGGTGGAGATTACAGAGCCCGTGAGGCAAATGTTTACCGCCTCGCCGAACTTAGTAACAACATAATTGACCAGTGTGTGGCTCAAGGTGTTCCTTTTGCCAGAGAATATGGCGGATACCTCGACAATCGTTCATTTGGCGGTGCACAGGTTTCAAGAACATTTTATGCCAGGGGGCAAACCGGTCAGCAACTCCTTCTTGGTGCATATAGTGCTCTTTCCCGTCAGGTTGCTGAAGGAACTGTAACAGTTTACGGCAGACACGAGATGCTTGATGTGGTAATCATCGATGGGAAATCCCGTGGTATTATAGTACGCGATATGGTAACCGGTGAGATAAAAAGTTATGCGGCAGATGCAGTTGTGCTTGCTACGGGTGGTTACGGAAATGTTTATTATCTTTCCACCAATGCCAAGGGTTGTAATGCTACGGCAATCTGGAGAGCACACAAAAAAGGTGCATTTTTTGGAAATCCATGTTTTGTTCAGATTCATCCTACATGTATTCCTGTAAGTGGTGAACATCAATCAAAACTTACTCTTATGTCAGAAAGTTTAAGAAATGACGGTAGAGTTTGGGTGCCTTTAAAAAAGGGAGATACACGGAAACCAAAAGATATTCCCGAAGCTGAAAGAGATTATTACCTCGAAAGGAGATATCCTTCGTTTGGTAATCTGGTACCCAGAGATGTGGCATCTCGGGCTGCAAAGCAGGTCTGTGATGAAGGAAGAGGAGTTGGAACTTCGAAGATGGCAGTTTACCTCGATTTTGCAGATGCAATCAAGAGACAAGGCAAAGCCAGAATTGAAGAAAAATATGGCAATCTTTTTGATATGTATCAAGAGATCACCGATGAAAATCCTTATGAACTACCAATGAGAATATATCCTGCCATCCATTATACAATGGGCGGTCTGTGGGTTGATTATAATCTAATGACTACGATACCCGGGTTGTTTGCCGGCGGTGAAGCAAATTTCTCCGATCACGGTGCAAACCGCTTGGGTGCCTCTGCTTTGATGCAGGGTCTTGCCGATGGATATTTTGTACTTCCCTCAACTGTAAGTGGTTATCTCGGAAGCACAGAACTCAAAAAAGTTACGACTGATGCTCCGGAATTTAAAGAAGCTGAAAAAGCTGTTAAAGACAGAATCACAAAACTTCTTGCAATTAAAGGAAAATATTCTGTTGATCATTTCCACAAAAAGCTTGGCAAAATAATGTGGGATTATGTTGGAATGTCGAGAGATGAAGCCGGATTAAAATCAGCGATCACAGAGATCAGAGCTCTAAGAGAAGAATTCTGGAAGGATGTTCGTGTACTCGGCGAGGGTGAAGAATTAAATCAATCTCTCGAAAAAGCCGGAAGGGTTGCAGATTTCCTTGAGCTTGGTGAGTTACTCGCAAGCGATGCTCTTAACAGAAGAGAATCGTGTGGAGGTCACTTCAGGGAAGAATCTCAAACCGAGGATAATGAAGCCAAAAGGGACGATGAAAACTTCAGTTATGTTTCCGCATGGGAATATAAAGGTGAAGGAGTTGAACCTGAACTTCATAAAGAAGAACTTACATTCGAATATTGCAAACCCAGCCAAAGAAGCTATAAATAGAGAGGAGCTGCTAAATGAACTTTAAATTGAAAATCTGGCGTCAGAAAAACTCCAAAGATAAAGGCAGATTTGTTGATTATACGATAGAGAATGTAGCTGAAGACACTTCTTTTCTGGAAATGCTGGATATTCTTAATGAAAAACTTATTGCTAATAATGAAGACCCCGTTGCTTTCGATCACGATTGCAGGGAAGGAATTTGTGGAACTTGTAGTCTTCATATTGATGGAAGACCTCACGGTCCCAAACCCAAAGTGACAGCTTGTCAACTTTTCATGCGAACATTCAAGGATGGTGAGCAAATCATAATTGAACCCTGGCGTGCAAAATCATTCCCGGTGATAAAAGATCTGATAACTGATCGCAGCGCATTTGACAGAATTATTCAAGCAGGTGGTTTTATTTCTGCCAGCACAGGATCAGCTCCTGACGGTAATGCGATTCCAATTCCAAAAGCCGACGCAGAGTGGGCAATGGATGCTGCCGCATGTATCGGATGTGGGGCATGTGTAGCCGCTTGCAAAAATGCTTCGGCAATGTTGTTTGTCTCTGCAAAAGTTGCCCATTTAGGTAAACTTCCTCAGGGCAGAGTTGAAGCAAAAAAACGAGTGCTTAATATGATAGCTCAGATGGACAAGGAAGGTTTCGGCTCTTGCACGAATACTTATGCCTGTGAAGCTGAGTGTCCTAAAGGCATTTCGGTGGCAAATATAGCATACCTGAACAGAGAATTTCTGAAAGCAGGATTATCTTAATTTACTAAATATTTGTGAACGGGCTGTCGATTGATTAAAAATTAATTAATCAGGCAGCCTTTTTTGTTAGAGTAGAATGTTTAAAGAAAAAGCAGCAAAATTACTGAAGTTCAATAGCGAGTTGGTTACCTCCTCAGAGTCACCAGAATTTTCTATAGAAGAACTGGAAATTGCAGGAGTACATCCTGCATTTATTAAATATTTGTGGGCCGAAAAAATTCTGAATTTGGGTATTGAAGGTGATGAAACAATTCTTCTTTCTAAGAATGAAATAATTATTGGATTAAAAAAAGCAGCTGTTTTTAACCTCAATTTTCTGTTTAATCCTTTGTTTCTTCTTAAAAAGATTCTTTTTGTTCAAGATAAGCCAATTGACGAAGTATCTTTCGAGGATTTAAAAAAGAGGGTTTACTATTTTAGATATTATATCGACATACTGTTAAAACTTTACAGATCGGACAGACTTAACTTAGAAAGTTATGATGAAACAATGTCGAAAATCCAAAAGAAACTGTTCACCGTAAACTATAATTCTCTAATTACCGATGGCGTTGATGCATTAAATCACTTTTTCAATTATGGTGAGCCATATTCCGGTCTTGATTTGGAATGTATGAAACTTTTCTTCCTTTCGCGTGATCTGAAGGATTCGTACGATAAACTATTACCGTATTATAACGGCAGAGATCAGTTGAGCATTTGGAAAATAAAAGATGTTCTTACCGGGAGTGAAGAATCAGTATTTGATACCCGGTTTGATATAACCCGCGAAATTAAACCACAAAATCCAACACTTCCCTCGCTCAGTCAGGAAGTTCAGGAGGAGAAAAAATCAGATTTTAGAGCAGATGTTGCAAAAGTTGATGCGGATGATGAAAAACCCGTCATTGTAACTTCGCCGGAGGTAGAAATTGTTAATAATCCGGAATCTGCTGAACCTGATAATCATTCAACCGAGTCCACAAATTCCAAGCCAAAAATGGCAACAATTTCGGTGGAAGAAATGATTTCTCAGCCAAAGAAAAAAATCGAATTTGAGACTGTTAATGAAGAGGTTAAAAAACCGTTTGAGATTGATGATGATGCAAAACAGATAATTGCAACTCTTCCATCAATTCATGACCGGGAGGTTGTAAAAGTTTTTGAAGATGAACCGATCCAGCGGTATGAGTTTAGTTTCCCTCCTAAAGTTGATGAACAGATGGGGAAAATAGTTCAAAAAAGGAATCTCCTGGCATCACTCGATCAGGATGAAAGTTTGAAGATCATTCAGCATATATTTGACGGTGATCATTCCGACTTTTTTAGCAGTATCGAAACGATCGAAAAGTGCAGGACATTAAGTGAAGCGAAAAAACTGCTTTCGATAATTTTTTCGAATGCCGGTTTAAGCGACAACAACAAATACGCCAGATTACTGGTGGACAAAACAGAAAGATGTTTTACAGGATAACGAAGTGTTTATAGATTTTGTAAGTATAGAAATAGCAGCAGGTAAAGGTGGCGACGGTGCAGTCGCTTTCAGACGGGAAAAATTTGTTCCCAAAGGTGGTCCCTCCGGTGGCGACGGGGGAGATGGTGGTTCGGTGTATATTTTTGCCGATCACAACCTGCACACCCTTCTTGATTTTAGATATAAGAAAAAATATCTCGCAGAAAATGGCGTTCCCGGAAGTGGCTCCTTAAAAACAGGAAGAAAAGGTGAAGACCTTATTATAAAAGTACCTGTAGGCACCATTATAAAGGATGCCGACACCGGAAAAGTTATTCTGGATATTGATGAAGATGGAAAAACCTACTTGTTTGCTAAAGGTGGCAGAGGAGGAAGGGGTAACTCAAATTTTGCCACACCTGTGAACAGAACCCCCAGATATGCCGAACCGGGAAGAGACGGACAGTCTTACAGAGTTGATCTCGAATTAAAATTGCTCGCTGATGTTGGACTTGTTGGTTTCCCAAATGCCGGAAAATCCACTTTTATATCTGTAATTTCAGAGGCAAAACCAAAAATTGCAAACTATCCATTCACAACTTTGGAACCCAATCTTGGTATTGTGAGAGTGGGAGATTATGACTCTTTTACTGTCGCAGATATTCCAGGAATAATTGAAGGTGCTAGTGATGGAAAAGGTTTGGGTATTCAGTTCCTGAAGCATATTGAAAGAACCGGAACTCTCCTTTTTATGATTGATATATCGTCGGATGACTACGACAGCGATTATCATACTTTAATAAGTGAATTAAAAAAATTCAGTCCCGCACTGGCAAAGAAAAAGAAAATTCTTGCCCTTACGAAGGCTGATTTGATAGATGAAGACGGTCTTAAAGATGCAGCAAAAATTAAAGTTAAAGGATATAGAGGGAAACCTGTAATTATTTCATCAGCAAATGGCCACAACATACAATTACTTGTAAAAAGATTGTGGGATGAAATAAGAGCAGAGGAAACAATCAAATAATCAGAATTGAGGTACTAAAAATGAAACTAACAAAATACAGTGCAGTTGTACTGTCGGTTGCGTTCACATTCTTCATCTCGGCCTGCTCGAGTCTTGGAATGAATATTTTCTCTGATGCAGATGAAGTTGCTTTAGGAGCGAATGTAGCAAATGAGATCGCTGCCAATCAGCAGGAATATCCAATTTACAGAGGTGATCCTGCTTTAAAACAATATATCAAATCACAAATATTCGACCAGATATTAGTTGCAAACTCCATCAAAAAGAGAAATGTATATCAATATGAACTCGAGATTATCGACAGACCTGATATCCTGAATGCTTTTGCTCTTCCGGGCGGAAAAGTTTATGTTTATACAGGATTGTTAAAATATCTCGATTCAGAGGCAGCCCTTGCCGGAGTTCTTGGACACGAAATAGCACACGCAGAACGCAGGCACGCAACACAAAGGATGACAAACCAGTATGGAACTGCGATGTTGATCAGTCTTGTTCTTGGGCAAAACCCCAATCAATATGTTGAAATAGCAGCCAACCTTTTTGCAGGACTTTCATTACTTTCAAACAGCAGATCAGCTGAAGAAGAGAGTGACAAATTTTCGATTGAGTATCTTAAAGAGACCAGGTTTTATCCCGGTGGGGTTAAGTTCTTTTTTGAAAAACTTCGTGATGATGGTAAAGTTAATCCGGCAGGAAGTGGAGGTCTTGAAACATTCCTTTCAACTCATCCTGATCCGATTGCCAGAATATCAACAACGGATCAGAAATTAAAAGAGTCTAATTTCCCAGTATTTTCATATTCCAATTATGCAGGTCAGGGCGTTTTCCGGAATGAATATGTACAGAATATAAGCAACAGACTTCCCCAATAAGAGAGGTTTCATGAGAGTCGTCACCACCGCCATAATAACACTGCTGATATTTGTAAATCTATCAGCTCAGGAGAAAAAAGTATTAACTGCTGAAGATATCTGGAAAATGAAAAGAATCGGGAGTTTTGTGGTTAATCCACAAAAGACCGAGGCTGTTTTTTCAGTTATAACATTTGATGCTTCAAAAAACGAATCAGAGAGTGATCTTTATCTGCTCGATCTAAAATCGGGCGAATACAGAAAATTCACTTCCGGCAAAGGGGGAGAGTCCTCTCCCGTTTGGTCACCGGACGGCAAAAAGCTCGCTTTTGTTTCGAAAAGAGAATTGGATGAGAGAGGTCAAATTTATTTGATTAATCGTGACGGTGGTGAGGCGACTCGTCTTACAGAAATGCCACTTGGTGCATCTTCCATCAAATGGTTTCCTGACGGTTCCAAACTGGCTTTTACCTCAAACACTTATCCGGAAGCAAATGGCAATCTGGATACTCTTAAGAAGTTGATTAAACTTAAAAAAGATAACAAGGTAACTGCAAAAGTTACTGAGGACAGATTTTATCGCTACTGGGACAGTTGGTTAACAGACGGTTATGTTACACACATCTACTCAGTTGAAGTGGCAACAGGCAAGGTTACCGATCTTACTCCTCAAAATGAAGGAATGTTATCGGTATCCGGTGGTGCAGATTATGATATTTCTCCCTCAGGTGATAAAATTGTTGTATCGATGAATGTTACTCCAAAACCCTATTTCAAAGATCTGAATTTTGATCTTTTCATTTTGAATAGTGATGGCTCGGGGAAGATGGAAAACATTACTGCGAACAACCCTTCGGGTGACGGCTCTCCTCAATTTTCTCCATGCGGTAAATTTATTTTTTATCTTAAAACTCTTGATGTGAACAAGGTGGCTGAGAATTCAAAGTTATCACGATATGATCTAACATCTGGTAAAGATACCATCATTACGGCAAAAATTGATCTTTCTGTTGGTCAATATGAATTTGATGCAAAAGAAGGAACAATCTATTTTACCGGCGACTATCGTGGCAGAACCGGAATTTTTAAGATTGATGCCGCAGGTGCCGGGCTGGAATATATCTTCACCGAAGGCACTAACAGTGGAATCCTTCCCGACAGCAATATTGTCTATTTTCTAAATCAGAACAATATAACCCCACAAAGAATCGTCTCTTTTGACCGGAAAACCCGCAATCTCAAGGTTTTGGTTGATCTCAATCAAGAGTTTACCTCAACTTTTGAATTTGGTAAATTTGAGGAACACTGGTTTGAGGGAGCTGATAAAGACTCTGTTCAGGTATTTCTACTTTACCCTCCAAAATTTGACAAAACCAAAAAATATCCTTTGATTCACCTTATACATGGTGGTCCTCACGGAGCTTTCAGCGATGATTTTCATTACAGATGGAATTCACAGGTCTTTGCCGGTATGGGATATGTGGTTGCGATGGTTAATTTCCATGGAAGTACAGGTTTTGGCGAAAAATTTGCCGAGTCAATTGTAGGTGCACACGGTGAAAAACCTTACATCGATATGATGAATGCAACCGAATTCCTTACCGATGAATTTGATTTTATCAATGAAAATAAAATTGGTGCTGCTGGTGGAAGTTACGGTGGTTATCTTGTAAACTATATTGCAGGACATACTAATAAGTTCTCAGCTTTGGTTTCTCATGCCGGTGTTTACAACTACTTTGGACAGTTTGCATCGGACATGACTCATTTCCGTGAACTTGCTTATGGTGGTGCTCCCTGGTATAACAAAGAGCAGGTACTTAAAGAAAGTCCATCATCGTATGCAGATAAATTTTTAACACCAATGTTGGTCATTCACGGTGAAAAAGACTATCGCGTAGTGGTTACCCAGGGACTTGAATTATATGGTGTCTTAAAAGGGAAGGGAATTCCTGCCCGTCTTGTTTATTTCCCCGACGAAAATCATTGGGTAATGCAAGCACAAAATTCAATCTTTTGGTATAAGGAAGTTAAAGATTGGTTCGACAGGTTTCTTAAGTAGAACTTCGGAGTTTCGGAACCTCGGAACTTCAGAGCTTCAGAGATTTGAGAAACTCGAGTACTTTGGAGACTTGAGTGTTCGGTTTTAGAGAATTTAAACCGTAAGTGTGAGGAGTGGTAATCGTCCCGATTGCCCTATATTGAGCGAAAAAGAGAATTGTAATTTTTAATTTTTGCTTTACTCAATTGGTGAATATTACTCCTCACCCGAAGTTGAAGATTTCAAATTTGTAAAACAATAGTCCCCCTTAGATTTAACTGAAGGCAATCGGGACGATTACCCCTCCTCACCCAAAGTTGAAGTGATCTAGCACTGCAGTCATCAAGTTCTCAAGTTCTAAGGTTCTAAAGTTCTCTCTTTCTTAATCAGAAGTTCGTATAGAACCACCCCTGTCATCAGGGCAAAGGAGAGGTAGATCAGGGTTGAGGAGATTACGGTCAGGTAGATAAATCCCGGGTGGATGTAGCGGACGAGCCAGATGCCGCCGAAGGTGAAAAGGGTAGAGAAAAGCGGTTCTGTGATCAGCAGCCCTTTCCAGAAGCCGGTGATTGTAGAGTTGAAATAGAATATTGTTCCGAGGGCAAGAAATATAAATGCAAATCCAAAAAAGTGATTGTGAGTTGTGATCAATAATTCACTCACTGGTTTTGCATATTTCTCGGGGATTTCAAAATCGGAATCCTTGGTTGGTTCAGAGCCATTAAAATGTTCAACTGCTGAATTGGGTTCATAGTTAGTTGTATGGTATAAAAAAGCGAGTCCTGTTAACACAGCGAAAGTCAGGAGAATAATAAATGCCGCCAGGAATATTTTATAATCCTTCGGCAGTTGATGTAATTTAATGTTCACACACTTCTCAAAATTATTATTTGATTATTTCTTTAAAGAGTACTGCAAGTTTTTTGATCCCTTTGGAGACTGAATTTGCAGATATGGTGGCACCCGAGATTGCATCGATCGATTTTCCCACGGTATAATCCGAATTGGCATCCTTCCCCTTAAAATCTTTATTCCAGTCCTTTGAAGCAACCTCACCCCCATATTGTTCACGATATTTTACAATATGAGAGGAGAGAATGGTTCCCTTTGGGTTAAACACCACAAGGAAAGTGATTGGCATCGCTTTACCTTTCACATTATCGAGAAATCCATAGGCTTTGATTTTCCCTTTTTCAGTGACCTTGTAGATGTAAATAAAATCGTTCAAAAACTTCTGTTTAGCAGAGGATTCGGCATTTTTCCTGGCTTTTGCCGGGATGGTAAATTTTTCCTCGGTTATAGTTACCGATTTTCCGAGTTCTTGTTTTAGTATTCCCTCAGTGGTTTGCCGGATCTCCTGCCCGTTTGTAATAAAAAACAGGCAGGAAACGGCATACATCATGAGGGTTAATTTCATGATTTTTGGAGCCATAATCAGAACATGTATCCTACACCAAGGTTAAACGATTTGGTTTCATCATCATCAGATTTTCTCTTTTTTGAGCTAAAATCTGCCTTTATTACAACATTGTCAATCGGATGGATATTTATTCCAAACATGATCTGGTTGTAGGCATAACTATCGGGATTTAATGTGTTTGTTCTTACAGTGGCGGCAGTGTTGTATGAGGAATATCTGACAAACGGGATAAATTTCCATTCTACCTTAAATAATCTGTTTATTTCATATCCAAGATCAACATAGAATCCTGTGGAAGATTCAACTCTTCCCGAGTTATAGCTGATTTGGGCACCCTCTGCAACAGCATGGAAGCCATCTTTTCGAAATTGTGCGTGCAATTCAACAAGATTAAATTCCATCGTAGTTGAATCACCTCTTGCTTTGTTATATGTAACCGAAGCACCCGCTTTTAGTCCGGGAATCACATTGTAATCTGCTCTGAGGGTGTACATAAAATCGGTGGCATCGGGCAGGTAACCTTTTCTTCTACCACTTCTTAGGGCAGAGGCGGGTGTAAATTTTTCGTTGTTTAGTCCCTCCATTACATTAAATGTATATTCAAAACCTTTGTAGTTACCGAAAATAGCAGCACCATTTCCAAACCATGTGGTAGGAATGATGGCATTGTGGTAATCTGGTCTTTCAACTCCAAAAAAGGTTGGAGGTTCATGAAATTCATTTATGATTCCAACGGGAGCCAAAACCACACCGGCTTTGAATCCGAGGTAGTCATAGGGGAGGTAGCTGATATATGCCTGTTCAAGTTCAACTTCACCATTTCCACCACTTACAAAATTATGTTCAATCTCGAGTTCTGCTTTAAATGACCATTTTTCTGTGAATGAGTGTGAAAAGAAGAGAACAAAACGGTGAAAATCCATCTTCTTTTCTGCTTTTTTTGAAGTGAAAGTGTTGTTGTTATAGTGTAGTTCACCATAACCGCCAACTGTAGTGGTTGGTGTGAAAAAATCATCCTGTGCATTTATGGTGAGGAAACCAAAAATGAAAATTATTGCTGCTAAATTTATTTTGTGTATAAGATTCATGATAACTCTTTTGTGAAATTATTAGATTGTTGATTTATATTTAGATTAAGTCTAAATAGCAATAGCAAATATAAAGAAGCAAAAGATATTACACAATAGTAAATCGATGAAAAGGGGAAATTTATTTACTTTAGTAAAATAAAATGTTATTTATTGATACTAAAGAGGGAGGAAATGTAGTCAGTCTCCACTTTTTTCACATTGTTGATCTCTTTCCCGAGAAATAGAGAAGCTACAAATTGAAAAGTAGTTGGAACATCACTTACAAAATAGAGTTGTGTACCGGGCGAATTTGATGAGTTTAAAAGGTCTTTTTCAGTAAGGTCTTTAACAACTGAATAGGACGCGGCAATTCCGGAATCCACCAACTTAATTTTTGAACCAACAACATTTTGGATCACACCTCTAAGGATAGGGTAGTGAGTACAGCCGAGAATTAGTGTGTCAATTCCTGCATTCTTAAGTGGTGCAAGATATTCTTCAGCCACGGCGATGGTTGCAGGGTGGTCGATCCAGCCTTCTTCTGCAAACGGAACAAACAGGGGACAGGCTTTTTCGAAAACTTCCACTTCCGAATTAATCTCTTTAATCATTTTAGAATAGGCATTGTTTCCAATTGTTGAGCGGGTACCGATAACGCCAATTTTATTTGTTGAGGTGTAACCAAGTCCATATTTTGCCCCGGGTTCAATCATTCCAATCACAGGGATGTCAAATTTTTCCCGCAGACTTTCCATCGCAACGGAGGAAGCGGTGTTGCACGCAACAACTATTGCCTTCACTCCAAACTCCATTAAAAAAGCAGCATTTTGAATTGAGTACTCAATTACAGTATCGTTCGATTTTGAACCATAAGGGACACGGGCTGTATCGCCAAAATAGACAATATTTTCGTTTGGTAACGCATCAATAAGATGTTTAACCACCGTGAGTCCACCGATACCTGAATCAAAAACTCCGATTGGAGCCGGGTTATTTTTCATAAAATTATAAAAGTTTAATTTTCAATTGGTTGAGTAACATAATTTATCGCAGGTTACAAAATCTCTTCGATACATGAATTAAGTTCATCACTGATAACACGATAAAAGTTTTTGGAAATCTTTTTCTTTTTTGCGTCAAGTACATAAAATGAATCCACAATATCACTTCCCATGGTGAGGATTTTGGCAAAGTAGATTACAAGTCCCAGGTCGTGTAATTTTGTGGTTACTTTATATAAAAAACCGAGACGATCGGGGGAGTGGATGTCGATGATTGTATATTTTTCAGATTCCTCAAACTTTATCGATATTTTCCCCTGTTTTTTGAAGAATTTGGTTTCGAGTCGCCACCATTTTGATTTATGTTTTTTAAGTTCATTTGAGAGTTGTAACATTCCCTGTTCCATGCTCACAAAATCTGCCCGAATTTTATCAAATTTTGCTTCATCAACTGTTGAGTTGGTTCTGAAATCGGAAACATTAAAGTTATCGATGATGATGCTGTCTTTTCTTGTGAAAATTTTTGCATCATGGATATTTACATCGTTGATCAAAAAGACACCACACAACTTTGCCAGCAGCGATTCTGCATCAAAAGTGATTATCGTAACATTGGTAAAATTGTCAAGTTGTTTAAAAATAACAGAGATTTGTGATCCCGAAACAATCTCTTCAATGTGTTGTGCCATCTCCTCTTCTGAAAAATAGTTGGCATAAGAGAGATCTTCAAATGAATCGATATGCGATTTCACATGTTCATGCGAGATGTTGTTTGAGTGCTCCATTATTTTGTGGGGGAGAGGGAAAGCAGACTGATACAATAACACTTCCGCCGGAATCTCCTCACTGATCATCTCTCTGGTTTTTCTGTAAAGTTCATTTAAAAGTTCATTTTTCCATGATGTCCAAAGTGCACTGTTAACGGCGGAAAGATCGGCATAAGTCAGCAGGTAAAGCAGATCGAGTTCTTCGAGAGTACCAAGTGCCGAAACAAAATGATTCAGAGTTTCGGGCGAGTTTAGATCCCTTCTAAAAGCTGTATGAGCCATAAGAAGGTGGTTTTTTACAAGAAATTTTACTTTTTCGATATCTTTATCTGAATAGCCAAAATCATGCATAAATGAGTCGGCAATTTCGGCACCGAGGATATGATGCCCCTCAAGGTCTATCGGTTTTGCAATGTCATGAAACAAAATTGCAAGATACAAAAGGTCTCTTTTGGCAATTGTATTAAAAAGCCTTCCGAGTACCGATTTTTCATTTTGCACTTTTTCAACATTCATTATAGCGATAATTGTATGTTCATCAGCAGTGTAGCTGTGGTAAACGCCATGTTGGATATAGCCGGCAAAATCTTCAAATTCCGGAATCAATGCCCCAAGAACACCCAATTCATGCATCGAAGCGAGAGTTGAGCCCACATTATCTTTGTGTTGTAACAACTTTTTAAAATAAGTGGTAACTTCAGCAGTTCGTTCAATTTCATTTTTATCAAGACTGTTAACAATCTGAGACCTGAGTTTTTCATCAAAAAATGCCGCCTGATCAGCCTTAAAATAAAATGCTTTCACAATCTGATCAGAAGTTAAAACATCCTCGGTCCTCGTATAGAGCAGATCACCAAGAAGATAAAATGTATTGTCAAGGTTTATTTCGAGAGAGGACGGGGGGAGTGGGAAAAGAATTTTACGGTATCGTTTTATGAAGGATTTCAGAAATCTGTTTACAATTCCCGTTGCATTATAATAGTCCTTCATCAACCCTTTGTAACCATTTTCGTAATTCAGAAGCCTCGCCACCTCAATTTGCGCTTCAAAATCGAGTCTGTCAGTTTTTCTGCCTGAATTAAGATGCAGAATATTTCTCACGGTCATAAGAAATTTGTAACTTTTTAAAAGTCGGGCAATCTCATTTACCGGAAAAGGTTTTTCTTCAAATATTGAATTTATAAAATGTTCGGATTGTGAAAGTCCGTCGATCTGGACAAACGGTTGAGCATTTGCGAGGATGTAAATCCACTGTAAAAGTTGGAAATCCCTGAGTCCACCATTGGAAAGTTTAACATTAGGTTCAATCATTTTGCTGGATGAACCATGTTTCTCATATCGGTTTTTCATATCCTCAACAAACTCTCCAAAGAGGTTCATTTTGAGGTCAACAGTAAAGACCGATTTAAGTGTTTGTAGCCATTTTTCATAAACCTCAAAATTTCCACAAATAAATGAAGTCTCAAGGAGTGATGTGAAAACATGAAGATCGGAGTCAGAATATTTTTGGATATCCGATAATTCTTTAACGGTGTGGGAAACTTCCAGTCCAACATCCCATAATGCAGTAATGAAGGAGGAGATTTGATCTGCGTCGTTACGACTGTCGATTGAAATAATGGTAATATCGATATCAGACCAGGGAGCAAGTTCCCTGCGGGCAAGTGAACCTCCGGAGACCACTGCAAAGTCAAGTTCTGTGGAGCCCTTAACGGTTGAGATTAGTCTTTCAATTTCGAGACTATATCTGTAGGAGCACCCCAATCCATTTTTAATAACTTCTTCCAACGGAAAAAATTCAGGTATGAAACCTTTTAGATTATATTTTTCAGGGTCTCCGGAGTTCATATTTTATTTACTCTTCAAATCCATCTGCGATGTGTTCAACTTCAACAACAGAGGATAATCCTCCGCGGACTGAGAAATTTGCAGTTAACCTGAAGTATCGGGGTTGCAAAATTCCAATAAGATCATCGGCAATTCGATTTGTCACATTTTCGTAAAAAATACCATCGTTTCTAAATGATTGCAGATAAAGTTTTAATGACTTTAATTCAACACAAAATTTTTCGGGGATATATTCGATCTCCATCGTTGCAAAATCAGGATGTCCTGTTTTAGGACAAACCGAAGTAAATTCATGTACAGTATGAACAATTCTATAGTTTCTATGAGAGTTTATATTGTCAAACACCTCAAGAAGAGTTAATTTATCTTCCAATTACCAACCTTTCTTTTTCAGTATCAACAAGAGAACCTTGCCATTAATTCAAAAATCAGAAGTTTAAATTTAAACTTCTGCCAGTACATGACAAACATTCGACTGATTTAACCTGACAGCCAGTTAATCTGAAGGATTTGGGGCAAAAGATGAGATGGTGATTAAACAATTTGAAGATATTATATTTAATTTACTTCTATACGCAATATTAATAGCTAATTTTGAAAAAGGCTTTCATTCAATCATATAATTCGATTCTACGATTTTCTGCGACTTCAAAACTATTTTAAAAACATCATTTTTTCGGTTTTTACGAATAACGGGATCAAATTTTTGTCTCTCACCAACAAATTATAAAAATACACGCCTGATGCGATATCTTTTATCGTTCCGATTGTTGTAGGTGAAAATTCCCTCTCATACTCTCCTGCGGGAAGCCACCCATTTTGAAGCATTGTTACCAACTCACCATTTACATCATATACTCGAAGAATAACTTCCGATTCCTCAGTTAATGAGAATTTTATCTTCGTTGATGGATTAAATGGATTGGGGTAATTTTGGTATAAGTAAATCCTATCAGGTGTTGGGCTTTCTGATTCATCAGAAATACCTGTTAATACCACCGTTACACTGTCAAGTTTACTGAAATTCCCTTGATTATCTTTTGCTGTAAGTTTATAACTGTAACTACCTGTCGGGTCTGTAAGTGAATCTGTGAATAATGTATCAATTCCTGTATATATTTTGTTGTTGTCATCCGGGATATACAGTGGGTCTCTACTTCTGTGTAGTGAAAATGAATTAAAATCAGCTTCCGTTCCTCCTCGCCAGTTGAAATTTACTTTCCCATTTTGTTTAGATACGAGGGTAA
>CAZHCW010000027.1:0-48690 GCA_964531325.1 uncultured Ignavibacteriaceae bacterium
AATCGGAGCAGGGGGAAAAAGAAAAGCTCCCTTTTGCTATTGGAACTTACTAAATCTTCAAATTAAAGTCAAGCGGTTTTCATCCAGGTATGTAAAAATTTGCTCATGCCACTAAATTTAAAAACGAGCCAGATCATGTTAAGAGGTAGCGATGGTGAGTGCAGTCCACCTTTTAGAACATCAATAGGTGTTTAATGATTAAACAAACATTTTCTAATCGGATTTTATTAAATTTCGTTTCATTTTTCCCTAATTATCAGAACTGACGGAATCCCATGCAGGAAAGCAAAATCCTCCATATAAAAGACTACATCAAGATTGTAAATTCAGCAAATAAAGAACTTACGAAGAAAGAAGCGTTTAAAGACCTCTTAAACCGTCTTTATTCTGACGATGATACCATGCGGGAAGTTATAAACACGATTACTCGTGGTGCAGAAAAGACTGTAATTAATATCCCGCGAAAAGATCGTGTGCATCGTGGGATGGCAGATACTCTTTATAATAAAATTATAATTGAGTTTGAAAACGATTTAAAGGTCACGCTAAAACACGCCAGGGAGCAATTGGCGGGCTATCTCTTGGGTCAGTTTAATTCAGGCGAGGGGTATAATTTCACTTTGATCGCTTCTGATTTTATTGAGTGGAAAGTTTTCTCCCCTGATTTGGCTTGTATTGAATTGTTAGGTACTCTTACAGAGGATGAACTTATTCTAAACGAAGTTCAGAGTGCAACTTTCATCCTTAATGAAAATAATTGTGAGGAGTTCTACTATTGGATAGACCGATTCCTTTTTAAAGAAGAGAAACAAAAAGCCACACTCAACAGGATGGAAGAATCATTTGGCTATCAATCGGTTACCTTTCTTGAAAGCTATCGTGAACTTGGAAAACATTTTACAGAATTAAAAAAATATGGTGAGGTGCAGGTTGCTTTTGAGCAGTGGCGTAAATTTTTAAGTTTTGCTTATGGTACATTTGACGGGGATGAGAGTCATTTCCTGATACACACTTATTTAAGTATATTCGCAAAAATGCTTGCTTATTCAGTCGTTTCAAATAATGATTTTATTGATGATGACAAGATGAAAGGAATCATTGACGGTAGTACATTTAATGGATATAATCTCAGAAATTTTGTTGATAACGATTTTTTTCATTGGGTAAAAAGTGACCGAAATTTCAAGAAACTGAAGAAAGTATTTCGACTGATAGCACAGGAGATAGCTGCATATGATTTTTCAGAAGTCGATGAAGATATTTTGAAGGGTGTATATCAGGAATTAATAGACCTCGACACTCGTCATGCTTTAGGTGAATACTATACCCCTGACTGGCTGTGTGAACGGATCGTTAATGAGTTTGAATTTAAATCACATGAAAGATTGCTTGATCCTGCTTGTGGGAGTGGTTCATTTCTTCGAGCTGCTGTACACCGAATGAGAGCATTGAACCCAACTATAACGGTTGAAGAAATAAACAATAATATTTATGGAATAGATATCCATCCCCTGTCAGTTCAGATAGCCAAAACCACCATGCTTCTTGCACTTGGCAAGGATATTATAAAGTCAAAGAAACCCGTTCATTTAAATATAATTCTTGCAAACACCCTGCTTGCACCGGACGGTGTTGAAAGTCTTTTCGGTACCGAATTCGAAATGGTAATAGATAAAGATAAACTTATTCTGAATTCCAGGGTATTAGAAGATTTTAAACTCTTCGATGAAGCGCTTGAAGTATGCGATGAACTTGCTGAACAGACAATGAATGCTCAGGTTGTGAAAAGTGAAGTGTTTTTAAATATTCTTCAAAAGAGGTATAATAAAGAGTCAGTAAACAAATTTATTGCCGAACAGTTTTACAAAATTTACCTGAGTTTTATTTCTGTTAGAGAACGAGGCAGAAATGGTATTTGGAAGTTTATCATTCAAAACTTATACAAACCTTATTTCCTTTCCGGTTCCTTTGACTATGTTGTAGGAAATCCACCCTGGTTCACTTACAGTTCGATAAAAAACGAAGAATATCAAAATGAGTTGAATCACCTGGCTGAAAAATACTTTCTGAAACCGGACAGGGCAGCCAATTTTCCACATCTAGAGATAGCGGCGATTTTTTTGTCTCATTGTAGCAGTTATTTCCTTAAAAACAGTGGCAAACTTTCATTTGTTGTTCCCCGCAGTTTTTTCAATGCTGACCATCACGACAATACCAGGAGTGGCAAAGCAGAAGGTTTTATAACTGAGAGAATATGGGACCTTGAAGATGTAACTCCTTTATTTCGAATCCCAAGCGCAGTATTATTTGTAAAGCGTGCTAACAACGGTGTGAAGCGATCTTTACCAAAAACCGGAATACAGGGTCTAAAATTTGGCGGGAAACTTTCCACCCATAACTGCAATTTCATAACTGCTTCGCATTCTTTAACTGAAAGTGAAACTTTATGGTTTTATTCCAAGCAAGGTAGATCTTCTGCTTTTTCATCTCAGCAGCAGAAGAAAGAGCAAACGAGGGTAAATCCTTACATAAACGAATTTAAGCAGGGAGCCACGATTGTTCCGCGAACTTTTTACTTTGTTGAACTTACCCAGGAATTACCTCCTGATTTTGATGAGAGAGTTATAAACATAAAAACATCGGACTCCATCAAACCCTATGCAAAAAAACCATGGAATTTAATTACCTTTTCCGATCGCATTGAGAGTAGATTTTTATTCCGGACGGCAATTTCCAAAAGTATCTTACCCTTTGCTCTCTATAAACCTGATCTAATAGTACTTCCAATAATAGTGGAAAATGATGAAAAAGGGGTTGAAAAAATATCACTTTTAAATTCAAATGAGTTGCGAAATGAAGGATATCTGTATGCAGCCAAATGGTTTAAACAAGCTGAAAATGTCTGGGGGATATACAGAACTGAAAAAAACAAAGTAATTACTTTAGAAGATTACCTGAACTGGAATCATAAACTTCAGTCTCAAAAAATGAATGCACCATATCTTGTATTATATAACTCTTCCGCCAAAGATGCCAATGCAACAATTGTGAAGAGAGAAGAGATCGATTTTCGGTTTCTTGTTGAGAGCACAACTTATGTTTGTTATCCGACTAACTTGGATGAAGCGTATTATCTGGCTGCCATCTTAAATTCCAATTTAGCTAACTCCCTCATAAAAGATTTCCAGGCTAAAGGCTTGTTTGGACCAAGGCATGTACACAAAAAAATATTGGGCATTTACTTTCCAATTTTTGACCTGAAAAACAAATTACATCTGAAACTGGCACTCTTGAGTAAAGAAGCCCATGCAAAGACATCATCATATCTTTCGAATAACCCACCCGGGCAGGAATTATCACCTATACATCTTGGTAGATTGCGTACTGCTATAAAAAATAAGCTGACCAATGAACTAACGGAAATTGACACATTGGTTAAGAAGATTATTGAGTAAGTGATCAAATATCTTTTATTTTAGTGATGGACGGTTTTATATTCCAAATTAAGATCGAAACCGCTAACCACAACTTGTTTTTTTGATGAATATTTGTTAAAATGTTTAAAAAATGGTATATTTGTAATCTAATTATTCGCCCTACAGACAAAGGGCGTTTTTTTTTAGAAGGCATTTATGAGTGATACACTTAGCAGAATAAAAGAGATCAGTTTAGAAGTGGCAGAACAGCATCAATTGCTGTTTATTGACTTTGTTATCAGGGGTGAAGGGAAAGTTAAAATAATCGAACTGTTTATCGACAGTGAGACCGGAGTTACCGCAGATGATTGTGCTGTAGTTAGCAGAGCAATCAACAAAATAATTGAAGAAGAAGACCTTTTTGACGGACCTTTCAGGTTTGATGTTTCATCTCCCGGTGTCAACCGGCCTCTAATTTACCTTAAGCAGTATAACAAACACATCGGAAGACTGTTCGAAATAGAGTTTAAAAATGGAGATGAACCGGAGAAGTTTAAAGGTAAACTGCTTCAGATCGAAGACGATAAATTGACATTTGAATTAACCAAAGAAACAAAAACGCTTGGTTTCGCGGAAATCGTGACAGCCAGAGTTAAAGTAAGCTTTTAGCGGAGGAAGATAGATGAACGCAGACATAGTTGAATCGTTTGCGGCGATGGTAAGAGAAAAAGGAGTTGACAAAGATGTACTTCACGGAATAATTGAAGATATCTTTGGTTTACTTGTCAGAAAGAAATTTGGCGAGGAAGCGAATTACTCCGTGGTTGTTAATATGGATCGTGGCGACATCGAAATATTTCTTGTAAGGGAAATAGTTGATGTGGTTGAAGACCCTGACAAACAGATAAGCCTTGAAGAAGTGAATCTTAAAGGCAACGAAGATGAACTTGATGTTGGTGATGAATATGTTGAGCAATTAAAACTGGCAACATTCGGAAGGCGACTTATCAATCTTGCCAAACAGAGTTTAAATCAAAGAATCCGCGAGATCGAAAAAGAACTGATTTTGAATGACTACAAGAGACTTATTGGAGAGATAGTTATCGGAGATATCTATCAGATCCGTAAAAACGATATTCTTGTAAATCACAACAAAAATGAACTGATTCTTCCGAGAGAAGAACAGATTCCTCATGAAAGATATTATAAAGGTAACACTACCCGTGCGATAGTTAAAGAAGTTAGACGGGGGAAAAGCGGACCTGAGATTATTATCTCGAGAGCGGATCCCGAACTTCTGAGAAGACTCCTTGAAATTGAGGTACCTGAAGTTTACGATGGTATCATAGAGATAAGAAGAATAGCCCGTCAGGCAGGTGAAAGAGCAAAAGTAGCTGTTGAATCGTTGGACAAAAGAGTTGACCCCGTTGGTGCATGCGTTGGTATGAAAGGTGTAAGAATTCACTCGATCATAAAAGAACTTGCCAACGAGAATATTGATGTGTTTGCGTTTTCCGATGATCCGAGAATAATGATTACCAGAGCATTGATGCCGGGTAAACTGAAATCGATTGAGCTTGATGAAGTAAATAGAAATGCAGTTATTTATGCTGATTCGTCGCAAGCGGCGATGATTGTCGGTAGAAATGGTGTTAATATCAGACTTGCAATGCAGGTTACAGGGTATAATATTGATTTCCACAGAATTGAAAAGAACATAGAAGATTACGAAGAGGGTGTAGAGCTTCTTGAATGCAAGCCCGAACTTGGTGCTGAAGTTTATGATACGCTCATCAACAATCGTTTTGACTATGTAACAGATGTATTTAAAGCCGGTAAAGAGAAACTGCTCGAGATATTTGAGGATGATGAAGAACTGGTTGATAGAATTTATGATATCCTGAAAAACAGGATGCAGGATTAGAAAGATAGGACTACCGATAGATGTCTGAACCTAAAGAACAAAAAATACGAATTTATAATTTTGCGGCACAGTTCAATGTCTCTGCACAGGCAATATTCGAATTTCTTAAGAAAAAAGGATATGATGTAAAGACGATGAACTCGCTTCTCACGCCCGAGATGCTTGAGGAAGTTCGTGTTCAGTTCAAGAAAGATATAGAACGCGCTGAGAAACATTATCAGAAGCTCGATGAATTTAATAAAAAACTTGCGGGTACTCCTGAAAAGACAGAACAGAAAGAGGAAGTAGCTGAAATTCCGTTACCACCTCCCCCACAACCTGTTGTTGTTATTGAAGAACCAAAAGTTATTGAACCTGAGGTTACTGCACAAGTTGAGACGGTAACAGTAGAAGTTACTCCTGAACCCGTTGTGGAAAAACCGTCACCACCTCCGCCCGTGGTTGTTCCGCCTGTTCAAAAAGAAATCAGGCAGGAATTTACCGAGATTAAGAAAAAAGAGACTCCCCCGGCTCCTGTTGATTCTGAACCTGTAGAAGAAAAAGTTTCAGCGGAAATTGAAGCCTTGATTAAACCGGATGAGCCGGTTGTATCAGAAACCGCCACTGTTGAAGCAGTTGACAAAGATCAACCTCAACACACACCAAGGAGACTTGATCCCCGAACCGGAAAACCGATTGGACTTAAAATACTCGGTCGTTTCAGGGGTGATGATCCCAAACCGCCGAGAGAAGAACTTAGATCAGGTGTTACACTTGTAACTCCAACCGAAGTTAAACCGGTAACAACCACGGATTCTGAAGAAGAAGATAAAAAGAAATCGAAAAAGAAGAAAAAGAAGCCAAAATCAAAGAAAAGGGAGTCGGTAATAGAAGAAACCGAAGCGGTAAAGAAAAAGGCAAAAGTAAAAAAATTGGAGATCGACCAAAAAGAAGTTTTGGAATCGATCAGAAAAACGATGTTAAATACTGATGATTCGTCAATCTCGAACCGCGCTTCCATGCGTAAACGGAAAAGAAGAGAACGACTTGAAGCTCAGGAACTACTCGATGAACAGAGAAGAATTGATGAGAGAAAAATTCGGGTTAATCAGTTTATGTCTGTTTCTGAACTTGCCAATGTAATGGGTGTTGGTGTTGGGGAAGTAATCTCCAAATGTATCGCACTCGGATTGATGGTTTCGATAAATCAGAGAATTGAACTTGACACAATCACACTTGTAGCAGATGAATTTGACTATGAGGTGGAAGTTGAAGATGAATATACAAACGATGTTCTTGAGGATATAGAAGATCTTGATGAAGAACTGGAGCCGAGATCACCTGTGGTTACAATCATGGGTCATGTTGATCATGGAAAAACCTCACTTCTTGATTATGTGAGAAGCTCAAATGTTGTTGCCGGTGAATCGGGTGGAATTACCCAGCATATCGGTGCCTACAAAGTTCTTGTAAACGAAGACAACTACATTACCTTTTTAGATACACCGGGTCATGAGGCATTTACAGCGATGCGTGCCCGTGGTGCCCAGGTAACGGATATTGTAATTTTGATTGTTGCAGCAGATGATGCGGTAATGCCGCAGACAGTTGAAGCAATTTCGCACGCTCAGGCTGCAAATGTGCCTATTATTGTTGCGATAAACAAGATTGACAAACCCGGTGCTAACATCGAAAAGATAAAGCAGCAGCTTGCCGACCGAAATGTTTTGGTTGAAGAGTGGGGTGGAAGATATCAGTGTGTTGAGATTTCTGCTAAAAAGGGACTTCATATCGATGATCTTCTGGAAAAAGTACTTCTCGAAGCTGAAGTTCTCGATCTTAAAGCGAATCCTCACCGTGAAGCCAGAGGTGTGGTAATTGAATCTCAGCTCGATAAGGGAAGAGGCGTTACTGCAACTGTACTGATTCAAAAAGGAACCTTAAAACAGGGTGATATTTTTGTATGTGGAAATCAACACGGCAGAGTAAGAGCCATGTTTGATGAGCGGAACAAAAAAATGGATGAAGCTCCGCCTTCATCACCCGTACTTGTTCTCGGTTTTGAGGGTGCACCTCAGGCCGGTGATCAATTTATCGTGGTGGATTCCGAGAGAACCGCCCGTGAAATCGCTTTAAAGAGACAACAACTAAAACGCGAATTAGACAGCAAACAGATTCACCATATCACACTTGATGAAATATCGAGACAAATTCAGATAGGTGGAGTAAGTGAACTTCCGATTATTGTAAAAGGTGATGTTGACGGTTCAGTTGAGGCTGTGTCAGATTCTCTCATGAAACTTTCAACCGAGGAAGTTAAAGTAAAAGTAATTCACAAAGGTGTGGGTGCCATCTCCGAAAGTGATGTACTCCTTGCAAACGCATCGAATGCAATCATAATCGGCTTCCATGTTCGTCCTCACATGAATGCAAGGAAACTCGCTGAGACACAAAAAGTGGATATTCGTATCTACAACATCATTTATGATGCAATCAGCGAAGTTAAACTCGCACTTGAAGGAATGCTTGCACCAATTCTTTCAGAAGAGGTTACTTCTTCAACCGAGGTTCGCGACACTTTCAAGGTTCCAAAAATTGGAACAGTTGCAGGTTGTTATGTAATTGAAGGTAAGATAAACCGAAACGACAGAATTCGTGTTATAAGAGATGGGTTGGTTATCTTCACCGGTGAAATCTCATCATTGAAGAGATTCAAAGATGATGTTAAGGAAGTTGATACAAACTACGAATGCGGTATCAGTGTCAATAATTTTAATGATCTAAAAGTTGGCGATATTATCGAAGGCTTTAAGGTTGTTGAAACAAAGAAAAAACTTGAATAGTCTGAAAGTTGAGTGTTGAGCCGTAATGGGACATAGAGTTGAACGATTAGAAAATCAGATAAAGGACGACTTGAGTGTAATTATGCTCATGAAATACAATGCCAGTGGTTTTGGATTGGTGACGATTACTTCAGTGAAACTGACACCCGACCTCAGGCTGGCGAAAGTCTATTTTTCTGTTTATGATAAAGAACAACGCAAAAATGCTCTTGAAAGGGTAAATGCAGACACACCTTCGCTCAGGCACGAGCTTGCGTCGAAGATTAGAGTCCGCTACATGCCCGAATTACGATTTTACATTGACGACACATCAGATTATGTAGAAAAAATAGAAAGTCTTCTCAAAGAAATACACAAGAATGATAAAAAGATCGGTAACGACTTATAAAGATCTGGATTTTTCCGCCGGTCAGACAATTATTTTTGATAAACCACTTGATCTGACATCTTTTGATGTTATATATAGACTGAGAAGAATTTTACACATTCAGAAAATAGGTCACGCGGGAACACTTGATCCCAAAGCTACCGGGCTTCTGATAGTTTGTACCGGAAAATCGACTAAAAAAATCGATTCTTACATGGGTTTACCAAAAGAATACACGGGAACCATGGTTCTTGGCGAGCAGACCCCGTCTATGGATAGTGAAACTGAAGTTTTCATGAAACAGGATGCTTCATCGGTTACATTAGAAGAGATTAAAGCTGCGGCAAAATCTCTAACCGGTGAGATAAGTCAGATTCCTCCCATGTATTCAGCAGTGAGCATAAAAGGTAAGAGGTTATATTCTCTTGCACGCAATGGAGAGACAATTGAGCGGGAACCGAGGAAGGTTGTTGTTGAAGAGTTTGAGATAATCGACTTTTCACCACCCTTGGTAAAGTTCAGGGTGCTTTGTTCAAAAGGTACTTACATCAGAGTTCTGGCGCACGACATGGGTCAGATTTTGGGATGTGGTGCCTGGCTTTCAAGTTTGAGACGAACCGCAATAGGTGATTTCAGAGTGGATGATGCAGTAACGATTGAGTCGTTTAGCGAAATTTTTAACCGCGACAAGTCAGAAACGATGATCGAGAATGAAAGTTAGTCGTGATCTCCGTGAAGTAACGAAGTCAAATAAAACAGTTTTAACTGTTGGTACATTTGATGGTGTTCATAATGGTCATCACCTTCTGCTCGATATTTTGATCGAAAAAGCGAAAAAGTCGGGAAGCAGGTCGTTGATAATAACTTTTGATCCTCACCCAAGGGAGGTGGTGGTTAAAGGTGGAGACATAAAACTTCTTACAACAACCAACGAGAAACTTAGAATTTTTGAAGAGTTGGGGATTGATGAAGTTTTTGTAATTAATTTTACGCTCGAATTTTCAGAATTTGATGCAGAAACCTTTTTCTCGAAGTACATAATTGAGGGAACGGGAATAGAAGAGATAATCGTAGGGTACGACCACCGTTTTGGAAGAGGTCGCACAGGCGATGAAAATTTTATTAGACAATTAGCAGATAAACACGGTTTTAAAGTAACATATGTTGAGGCTGTAATGCGCAATCAGATCAATATTAGCAGTACCCAGGTAAGAAAACTACTCTCCGAAGGAAATGTGAGGGGAGCGGCTGAGATGCTTGGACGAGAATATGAGATTTTTGGTGAAGTTGTCCATGGCGACAAAAGGGGCAGAGAATTGGGTTACCCAACTGCCAATCTTGAATGTGATTCGGAGAATAAGCTGCTTCCGGCGAATGGTGTTTATGCAGTTATGGTAGAACTTGAAGATAAAGTATATAAAGGTATGCTGAATGTTGGCAGAAGGCCTACATTTAATCTTAAAGATCTTGCTGTAGAAGTACACCTTTTCGAATTTAGTGGAGAAGACTTGTATGGTAAAAATCTCCGTGTGAAATTCATTGAGAGAATTAGAGGAGAGATGAGGTTCATTGCCAAATCGGATCTGATAGTTCAGCTCGAAAAAGATAAAATATCTGCTTTGGAATTGTTAAAAGAATTATAAGTAATTAAATAATTGGCTCCGGTTGTTTCTGGGGTCAGATCGTACAAAACAAATACAGGAAAAGAAGCAATGACAAATCAAGAAAAACTTGAGATCATTCAAAAATTTGGTGCCAACGATAAAGATTCGGGCAAAGCAGAAGTTCAGATAGCAATCCTTACAAAAAGGATTAATGATTTAACCGCCCATTTTCAGGCACATGCAAAAGACCACCACTCGAGAAGAGGCCTGCTTATGATGGTTGGTAAAAGAAGAAGATTACTCGATTACCTGATAAAAAATGATATCAGCAGATACAGAGCGATCATAAAAGAATTGAATATTAGAAAGTAAGGTTTTAGATGATATATACAAAAGAAGTTGAAATAGGCGGGAAAATACTGAGCATCGAAACCGGACGATATGCTCGTCAGGCTGCGGGTTCAGTAATGGTCAGATATGGTGATACGATGGTCTTGGTTGCAGCGGTGGCTTCTCCCAAAGCGATGGAAGGAATAGATTTTTTCCCGCTTCAGGTTGAATACCGCGAAAAACAGGCATCCGCAGGTAAATTTCCTGGTGGATTCTTTAAAAGAGAAGGCAAACCAACCGATAAAGAAGTGCTCACCTCAAGGCTGATCGACCGTCCTATCAGACCTTTGTTCGATGATAATTATCGTAATGAAACCCAGATTATCGCAACAACATACTCTTTTGATAAAGAAAACGACCCCGATGTTTTGGCAATCGTTGGAGCTTCTGCGGCACTCGCAGTATCCAATATTCCATTTCTTGGACCGATTGCAGGAGTTAGAGTATGCAGAGTTGATGGTGAGCTGGTTGTAAACCCTACCTTTGCGCAGGTTGAAGCGAGCGATTTGGAGCTTGTAGTTGCCGGAACCGACGATTCAATCATGATGGTTGAAGGTGAAGCAAATGAAGTTTCCGAAGAAGTAATGCTTGATGCTCTTCGTTTTGCTCAGGAACAATTGAAGAAAATTGTAACTGTGATTAAAGAACTTGCTGCCGAGTGTGGCAAACCTAAAATGGTTTTAACTCCCAAAGAGCTGGATCAGACACTTCTTCAGGAAGTAAAAGATCTTGCTTTCAAAAGGCTTGAAGAGATCATTTTTACAGTAATGGCAAAACAGGACAGAAGCGATGCCTTTGATGCTGTTTCAAAAGAAACTAACGAAGCACTTGCAGAAAAATATCCTGAACAGGAAAAAGTTATTAATGGAATCATCCATGATTTTCAATATGAATTGATCAGAAGATGTATCCTTGAAAATAACCTCCGTCTCGACGGAAGACAAACACACCAGATCAGACCGATCACAATTGAACTTGGTCTGCTCGCAAGAACTCATGCTTCAGCTCTTTTTACAAGGGGTGAGACACAAAGTTTAACCTCTCTCACACTTGGTTCAAAAAATGATCAGCAGATTATTGACGGATTGGGTGAGGAATCTGTAAAAAGATTTAATCTTCACTACAATTTCCCTGCATTCTCTGTAGGTGAAACCGGAAGATATTCGGGAGTAGGCAGAAGAGAAGTTGGGCATGGAAACCTTGCTGAAAGATCGTTGAAATCGATGTTACCTGCCGAAAAAGACTTCCCATACGCTTTGCGTTTGGTAAGTGATATTCTTGAATCCAATGGTTCATCTTCTATGGCTTCTGTATGTGCAGGTTCGCTCGCACTTATGGATGGTGGTGTTCCCATCAAAAAAGCTGTTGCTGGTATAGCAATGGGATTGATAAAAGAAGGCGACAGTTTTGCAGTTCTTTCCGATATCCTTGGAAATGAAGATCACTTTGGTGATATGGACTTTAAAGTTGCCGGTACTGATGCTGGAATCACCGGATTCCAGATGGACATCAAAATTAAAGGTGTTTCATTTGAAATTATGGAAATTGCACTTCGTCAGGCAAAAGAAGGCAGACTGCACATCCTCGGCATAATGAATCAGGCTATCTCAGCTCCAAGAGCTGAACTTTGTTCATTTGCACCCACACTTGCTACCCTTCAGATTCCGACTGAACTTATTGGCTCAATTATCGGACCGGGTGGAAAAACAATTCAGGGAATGCAAAAAGAATTTGGTGTTGATATCTCTATTGAAGATGATGGTACCATTCAGATTGCAGGGCCTGATGCTGAATCAGCTAATAAAGCTTTAACCAGAATCCGTTTAATGACTACCCAGCCTGTGGTTGGCGAAATTTATGACGGTGTTGTTACTAAATTGATGGAGTTTGGTGCTCTTGTCGAGATACTTCCGGGTAAATCGGGACTTGTACACATCTCCGAAATCGATCTGAAAAAAGTTCACAAAGTGACTGATTACTTCAAAGAAGGTGATAAGGTTAAAGTGAAACTTCTTCGTATCGAAGGTGGAAAATACAGCTTAAGCCGCAAAGCTCTTCTTAATAAAGATGCTGCGCCCCAGGCTGATCAAAAACCGATAGAAGACTAAATTAAAACGGCTGTTTCCTTCAATCGGGAGGCAGCCGATTTTATCACCAAGTTTTGAAAAGATGACAGAGTTTCTAAGAAACTTCTTCTTATTATTTTTTTACTTCAAACCCGGTCCCTTTGGGTCCCGGGGTGAAGTACATTTAAATGGCATTAAAATATTATCAGTAGTTCAAAACCTGACAACTACAAAGAGTTTAACTAACTATGTTAAAAGAGATTATAATAAATTCATCGACTACACAGACCCGTGTAGCGATAACAGAAGACGGGAAATTAGTAGATTTCTTCGTCGATTACTCCGAAAACAGACGAATGGTGGGCGATGTATATCTGGGCAAAGTTGCCCGTGTACTCCCCGGCATTAAAGCTGCATTTATTGATATTGGCATGAAGCACGATGCCTTTCTCCATTTTTCAGATATTGGAGAAAAGACAAAAGAGCTTCAAGCGATGATTGATGAAGACGAAGCTGACGATAATGTTGACAGAGTGGCAGCCGATGAAGAATATGCAGTTACCCAAACAAAATTTATAAATGGTGTTCCCGTCCTGCAAAAGGGCGAACCCATTCTTGTGCAGATCACAAAGGAACCTGTGGTAAACAAAGGTGTCAGAGTTAGCTCTGCCATTTCGATACCCGGCAGATTTTGTGTTCTCCTCCCATACGACAATAAAATTGGCGTCTCCAAAAAGATCACTGATTATAAAGAAAGAAAACGCTTGCGTGTGATCGCAAAAAGTCTTCTTCCACAAAATTATGGTCTTATTATCAGAACTGTTGCAAGAGGACAGGCTGAAGAGCAGATTAAAGATGATCTAAGAAGTCTCCTGAAAATGTGGAAAAAGATTCAGGACAAAGCCCGAACAGGAACACCCCCTGCAATAATTTACCAGGATGTTTCCACTACCTCAAGTGTAATAAGAGATTTGTTCACCTCTGATATCTCCAAAGTTTATATCGACAATAAAAAAGTTTACAGAGAGATCAAGGACTATATTGTTCTGGCTCAACCGGAGCTTTCCGATAAAGTGGAGCAAGTTAGAACAGAGGAACCAATCTTTGAAGCCTTTAAGGTGGAAGATCAAATAAAGGAACTGTTTGCAAAACGCGTCCCGATGAAGAGTGGCGGGCATATTGTTATCGAACATACTGAAGCCATGGTGGTTATCGATGTAAACAGCGGGAAGTATGCTGCAAGTAAAGACCAGGAGATGAATTCACTAAGAACCGATCTTGAAGCTGCGCGTGAAATTGCAAGACAACTTCGTTTGAGGGATATTGGCGGACTTATCGTTATCGATTTCATCGATTTGGAAGATGAAAAAAACCGTAAAAAAGTTTACGATGAGTTAAAAAAAGAATTTAGAAAAGACCGTGCAAAAGTGTCTATCTTACCTATGTCTGATTTTGGTCTTGCACAGATTACAAGACAGAGAGTGAGACAAAACATTATGCAGGCTCTTAACGAGACATGTCCTGTTTGTATGGGAACCGGACTTCTCACAAAAAAATCGCATCTCATTCATGAGATAGACGAGTGGCTCGGGAAATATAAAGTTGGTGCTCCGCACCGTTCAATTACCATCAAATGCCATCCATTTGTTGGTCAGAAATTGAGAGAAGGTGTTCCGAGTGCACTTACAAAAATGCAGTTTAAATATATGTTACGGATAAGATTAGATGAAGATAATGCATTCAATTCTGATCAGTTTAAAGTAATAGCTACTAAAAGCAAACAGGATCTTACCGGCATAATTACTGAATGAGGGTAATCCCTACTCTTCAATTAGTTATTTATTGAGGATAATTAATTTTATATTTATATAACTCAAAAAAGAAATTTTAAGTACAGGTAAAAAAAGTGAAAAAGACAAAACTTTTTTCAATTCACGAAAAATACGGAGCAAAATTAGTCGATTTTGCCGGTTATGTTATGCCAATCCAATATGAATCAATTATTGCTGAACACAAGGCAGTGAGAAATGATGTTGGATTATTTGATGTAAGTCATATGGGTGAAGTAATCATTGAAGGTGAAAGAGCATTTGAATATGTTCAAAACCTCACAACCAACGATATTTCGGTACTTTTCCCCGGAAGAGTTCAATATTCTGCCATGTGTTATGAAGACGGTGGAATTGTTGACGACTTACTCGTTTACAAACTTGATCAAAAAAAATATATGCTCGTAATTAATGCTTCAAATGTTGAAAAAGACCTGGCATGGATGAGAGCCAACAACAAACATGATGTAACGATAACGGATGTGAGTGACGACTATTCACTGATCGCAGTTCAGGGACCATCATCAAAAACGGTTGTAGAAGCAGTTTTCAAAACAAAAATTGATATTGAGTATTATCATTTTGCTTATCTGGAGTTTGCCGGTGTGAAAGTTCTTGTCTCAAGAACGGGTTACACAGGTGAACTTGGTTATGAACTTTATATTACCGGAGATGAGGCGTTCGTTTGTAAACTCTGGGATGCTTTAATGAAAGAGGGAAGCGAATATTTGGTTAAACCATGTGGCCTGGGAGCAAGAGATTCGCTCCGCCTCGAGATGGGATTTTGTCTTTATGGTAATGATATCGATCAGACTACAAATCCTCTTGAAGCCGGTTTGGGTTGGATCACAAAACTTAAAAAAGACTCCTTTGTTGGTAAAGAAGCAATTCTAAAAATAAAAGAGGCGGGAGTTACGAGAAAACTGACTCCTTTGTTGGCACTCGAAAAATCATTTCCAAGACCCGGGTACGAAGTTTTTTGTGGCGACAAACCTGTCGGTAAACTAACAAGTGGCACGGTGAGCCCTGTACTTGAAAAAGGTATCTGTCTGGCATACATCGACTCAGACTGTTTAAAAGACAATTGCAAACTTGACATGATCATCAGAGGCAACAGAATACCCATGCAAGTGGTTAAGTTGCCATTTATAAAAAAATAAAACGGCTTTTACATGCGGATCAATACAATACTGACGCCATTAATGGTAGAGGAACTTTATTTTGCCAACAGGATGGCTGTGGCGATTGATGTACTTAGAGCGACATCAACCATTACAACTGCGATAATGAACGGGGCAAAAGAAGTTGTTCCCGTTGGTTCACTCGACTTCAGCAAAATAGCCTCTGCGAGTTCATTTGGTGGAAGAACAATGCGAGGTGGTGAAAAGAATTCCAAAAAGATCGAGGGTTTTGATCTCGGAAATTCGCCACTTGAATATCAACAGAGTGTTGTTGAAGGAAAGTCGATTGTTTTTTTTACAACAAATGGCTCAAAAGCTATTGTAAAAACAAAATACGGAAGTGGTACATTTATCTGTTCTTTTCTTAATGCCGGGGCTGTTGCAAAACAACTTGCAGGAATGGGAAGAGAATTTGATATTTTATGTTCCGGGCTTAACGGCGATTTTAGCCTCGAGGATACTGTTTGTGCCGGACTGCTTTTAACCGAGATTCTAAAGATTAACGGTAATTTTCAACTTTCGGATGCGTCAACCGTTGCGATTAATCTGTATGAAAAGTATGGAGAAGATATTAGAGGATTATATTCTCTAAGTGAGCATGGAAGAATTCTGGAAGCCGGTGGTTTTATCGACGATCTCGATTATTGTGCTCAGAAGAATATCACTGATGTTATTCCTGTTTACGAAAGTTCGGCGATAAAGATGTTTAACCCTTCTATACATTTACAATCAAACTGATCCGGTAGAGGATGAGCGGAAGAACAAAAAAAGAATCCGGCAGAACCTATTTTGAATTATCCCAGGAAAAGAAGAAAAAACTTCTGGGACTTTTCATTATTACATTCTCGATTCTTCTCTTCCTAAGCATCATCTCCTTTTCGCCAAATGATGATCCTCAGTTAAGGAATGCCTCCGTTAAGGCACTTCCCACGAGCAACTGGTTGGGAATAGCCGGAGCATTTATAGCAGCTTTTTTTGTTAAGTCGGCTTTTGGATACTTTTCTATAGTGATTCCCCTCCTTATGGGTATGTGGGGATTTGTACTTTTTAAACCTCTCGAGATCAAACGCCTCATCTACATCACCAATTTTCTTTTAAGCTCGGCTTTTATCCTGGCAGCTTTTTTTGGAACTCTGTTTTCTATAGAAGTTATCAGTGGTGATACTGCAATCTATTTTGCCGGTGAGATGGGAAAAACCATTGGAAAAGCTTCACATCGCCTCATTGGCGGAATTGGTGCCGTATCAATTTATGTGGTTTTGATGATTACTGTTCTGGTTATAACTTTTGACCTGAAGATCGATAAGTTTTTCCTCTTTATTGCCGATAAAGGGAAAGATGTTGTAAAATCGGGTGTTGATAAAGTGAAAGACAAAAGCGCAACCATTGCAGAAAAACGAAAATCGGCTGTTGATCCGCTCGAGAAAAGTCAGGACAGAATCAGCAAAGTGATAAAAGGAGAAAAATCGACACAACCTCCGATTATTGTTCCTGAACTTGGTGATGATCTCACCCCCGAGCCACCAAAACCAAAGCTGGTTTTCTCAACTTCTGTAAAAACAAATCCTGATATTGTACCTCAGCCTCCAAGGGTTGAGCGGGCAGTTCCCGAGGAGAGAAATTCTACAGCCGATTATGAAATCCCGGCAGGCGATTTCCTTATCAAAGCAGATGAATCGGGTCACTATGCCGAGGAAGCTGAATTAGAGAGTAAAAAAATAAGGTTAAAAGAAAAACTTGCTCTCTTTGATATCGAAATTGAAAAGATCGAAACTACAGCAGGACCGGTTGTAACTTTGTTTGAAATTGTTCCTTCACAAAGTGTAAGAATCTCAAAAATTTTGTCACTTGAAAACGATATTGCCCTTGCACTCGCTGCAAAGGGAATAAGGATTATTGCTCCAATGCCGGGAAGAGGAACCATCGGGGTTGAGATACCCAATGATAATCCTTCCATAGTGTTGGCAGGTTCGGTTCTTCCTGACCTCAAAAACAGTAAATTATCACTTCCTATTGCTCTCGGAAAATCGATATCAGGTCAAACTTATGTTGATGATCTGGCTCGTGTTCCACATCTTCTTATAGCGGGAGCCACAGGTTCGGGTAAATCAGTTGGGGTGAACATGATTATAGCCTCCCTTCTTTTTTCCAAATATCCAAACGAAGTGAAGTTTGCCATTATCGATCCCAAAAAGGTTGAACTTTCAGTTTACGAAACTTTGAAATACCATTTCCTGGTAAAATCTCCTGATCTTAACGAATACATTATATCATCCCCTCAAAGTGCGGTTATTTTGTTAAAGTCTGTGGTTCTGGAAATGGAACTCAGGTATGACAAACTTTCGCATGTGGGTGTAAGAAATATCATTGATTACAACAATAAGATCAAAACCGGTACGATAAAACCGCGGGATGATGAAAATGTAGTTCACAAGTTTATGCCTTATATAGTTGTGGTTATTGATGAGCTTGCAGACCTTATGATAACTGCCGGCAAAGATGTGGAGGAGCCTATTGCAAGGCTTGCTCAGATGGCGCGAGCGGTTGGTATTCACCTTGTAGTTGCAACACAACGCCCATCAGTGGATGTTATCACAGGTGTTATCAAAGCCAATTTCCCTGCGAGGATCGCTTATCAAACGGCTCAGAGAACCGACTCGCGAACTATTCTTGATATGAATGGTGCGGAGCAGCTTCTTGGAAGAGGTGATATGCTTTATCTTCCTCCCGGAACGCCAAAACCAATTCGTATCCAAAATGCTTACATAACAACTGATGAGATTGAAAAACTGATCGAAGTTGTGTCGGAGCAGCCATATCCCGATGAAGTATATCAACTTCCGTCACTCATCGATAAAAAAGGGCAGGATTCGGGGTTATTAAACGATCTTGATCCGATGTTTCAGGATGCTGCCGAGGCAGTTGTAAGAAGTCAGCAGGGTTCTGTTTCATTTATACAGAGAAAATTAAAAGTTGGATATGCCAGAGCAGCCCGAATTGTGGATCAACTTGAAGCAGCCGGTATCGTTGGAGCAGGCGAGGGGAGCAAGGCGAGAGAAATATTGGTTGAGAGTGAAGATGAACTTGAAACTATTATCCGAAATCTGTAGTATCAGATAAAAGAGGAATTTATGAAAACGCTATTAACTTTTGTCCTTACATTTATTCTGGTTTTCCCGGGTGCAGTAACTACCCAGGGCCAGGTAATTAAATCTATTCAGAAGAAATTTAACAGTCTGTCTGACATCTCTGCAACATACTCTCAGTATAACGGAAGTAAACTTGTTGTGACAGGTACTTTTTCCTATAAAAAGGTGGAAAAAGTGAGACTTTCATTTGGAAACAACATGATTATCAGCGATGGAGTTACAAACTGGAATATCGATAAAAAGCAAAAAAAAGTAATCATTTCAAAATTTGACAAAAAGTCGGTCTCGATTTTAAGTGTTAACAATTTGATTAATGTGGTTCCCGGTGATTGTGATATAGTTGAGTCAGGAAAAGATAAAGTTGTGATGACCCCAAAAAAAGGGAAGATGTTGGGCTTTAAATCAGTTGAGATAACCAAAGATGCCCAGGATCTTATTTCATCGATTAAGATTGAAGACAATGCAAAAAATATAATGAAGATTGATTTTTCAGGTTATACTTTAAACAAAAATCTTCCTGATACAGAATTCTCTTATAAACCATCGGGGGACTATAAAGTAGTTGACCTCCGTTAAGAAAAAATTTTTCTCCCCCCGGGATATTTTTGTTTACATTTTATCATTAGGGCTTGCAGCTCTTTTTCTATATTATGCTTTTGCCGGTGTTGACACAAAGCAGTTATGGGATCATATAAAGAACGCATCTCCTTTTTGGATAGTCACACTTATTGTATTCCAGATGTTGGCTCATTGGTTCCGCGCTCTTCGTTGGAAAGCAATTATGGAATCAATGAAACCTGATGTTAAGACGATAAATCTTTTTGGCGCAGTTTTAATAGGTTATGGATTTAACAATCTAATTCCACGACTTGGCGAAGTAGCCCGTGCGGTGGCAGTTGGTAAATCGGAGAATTTGTCAAAAACATCGATTCTCGGAACGGTGGTAGTTGAGCGAATAATCGATCTTTTGGTGTTCGCTTTTGCAGTCATTCTTAGTGGCTGGATATATGATGGAGATATTTATTCGGGTGAGTTGAGTTGGTTAAAACTTACAATACAACTTGGTACTATCCTTTTTATTGCGTTGATAGTTTTTGTTGTACTTCTCATAAAGTACAAAGAAAAATTTTCCAATCTTGCAACTTCTCTTGTAACCCGGTTTTCACCCAAAACAGCTAAAAGACTTGAAGAACTTTTCCACAAAATGATCGACGGTTTTTCCACACTTAAAACGACAAAAAATTACATTCTGACTATTGTTTACAGTGTATTTATTATGTTGGGATACGCAGCTACAAGTTGGGCAGGATTCCATGCGCTGGGGCTTACCGAAACTTATAATCTTGGAGTATCGGCAGCGTGGATCATTATGAGCATCAGTTCCATCGGGGTGATGATTCCAACTCCGGGCGGGATTGGCAGTTATCACACTATTACCAAATCTGCAATGTTGATGTTGTATAGATGTCCCGCAGAATTTGGGCTGGCATTTGCAACCTTTCTCCACGGAGTAACTTATTTGCTCCATCTTTTTGCAGCATTTGCATTTCTGGTATATTTCAAAATAAAACTCCCCGGAGTTCACACAGAGGATATAATTGATATTGAAGAAGATTAACAATTCGCCCCTTTATCTAGTTTTTATTTTACTGTTATTTACCGGTACGGGGTATTCACAATGGGAAGCCAGGGTGAGTATGGGAATAAATGTCTCGAGCACAGCCGATCTTCGCGATTATATCAACGAAAACTTTGCTTTTGGTGGAGGTCAGATGCCTGATTTTAATTCGATGATCGAATTTGCCGGTGAAGTTGGGCACAAGGTTGGGCAAAATCTTCAACTCGCAGTGGAAGGGGCTTACACTTTTAATTCCTACACCAATGTAACTCTAAATGGCAAATATGAAATGAGTTACAAATTTATTTCTCCTTCAGTGATGCTTTATCAGATGATCGAAGGGAACGGATACAGCTTTAAGTTTGGTGGTGGGGTGGGACCCCGGTTTGTTATGATAAATGAGATAAAACCATTTGTGAATACGGGTACTGATTACAGTTCAACGGGATTTGGAATTGTTGCAAAAGCTTCAGGTTCAACCGCTCTTTCCAAATCAGTTTTTGCTTATATCAGTGCAGATGCCAGATATGATGCAGGTGGTAAACCCACCAATAAAGACGGGGTTGGGTTGAGACATCGTGGTAGTGACCTTTCGGTAACCTCTCTTTCAGTTGGAATTAAATTAGGAATTTCTGTAAATTTTTAAGGAATTAAATGTCGATAATTGAAGCTATAATCCTTGGCCTGGTCCAGGGTATAACGGAATTTTTACCCATCAGCAGCACAGCCCACCTTACAATTGCCGGAAAAATGATGGGGCTGATTAATGCAGACAGACCTGAGGAGTGGACAGCAATAATTGCCATTATTCAGCTTGGGACACTTGCATCAATCCTTATATATTTTGCAAAAGATATTTATAATATAGTTCTCGAATTCTTCAGGGATAATCTTACCCAACGGAAGAGTTTTAAACAACAATCACTTAATTCCCGTCTGGGGTGGCTGATAATTATTGGTACAATCCCTGTTGTAATTATAGGATTGGGGTTTAAGGATTTAATTGAGGGTGCGCTCACCAAAAATCTTTTTGTAATTGCCACTTCACTTATTGTTCTTGCAATGATTCTTTTCATAGCTGAAAAAACGGCAAAATTTAACAAAAAAATTGAAGATGTCGGGATAAAAGAAGCGATAGTTGTGGGGATCGCCCAGGCATTTGCTCTTATCCCCGGTTCATCCCGTTCAGGGACAACCATAACAGGCGGTTTATTCATGGGCTTAAACAGGGAAGCAGCAGCCAGGTTTTCATTTCTTTTAAGTATTCCCGCAATTTTTGCAAGTGGAATTTTGCAACTTAAAGAAGGTCTTGAGTTCCTTTCAAATGAACATCTTGTTGCAATATTGGTGGCAACCATTGTTTCCGGAATAAGTGGATATCTTGCCATCGATTTTCTTTTAAAATTCCTGAGAAAAAACTCTACAACACTTTTTATTGTTTATAGAATTGCAGCGGGAATCATTATCCTGGCACTTTTGTTTTCAAATCAAATAACACCATAACGGAGAAATGAATGAATAAATTTTTTGTAATAACACTTTTTGCAATTTTGAGTTTCACAGGTTGCGCTCAGAAAAAGGATAATAGTGCCACTGACAGACCGGTTTTTAACTATGATACCTTTACGGTTGCAGTTATGAAAACCAACATGGGAGTCATTGAGATTCAACTTTATCCTAAAGAGACACCAAAAACTGTTGAAAATTTTGTTACACTAAGTGAACAGGGATATTACAACGGAATTATTTTCCACCGTGTCATCGAAAATTTTATGATCCAGGGAGGTGACTCAACCGGAACCGGGATGGGTGGAAGATCAATTTATGGTCGTGATTTTGAAGATGAACTCGTAATGGGTTTAACATTTGACAGGGTGGGACTTCTCGCAATGGCAAACAGAGGACCAAGTACAAACACTTCACAATTTTTTATAACCACTGCAAAAACCGAATGGTTAAATTATAAACACACCATCTTTGGTGAGGTTATAAAGGGTATGGATGTTGTCAACAAAATCAGTGTTGTCAAAAAAGGAGCTCAGGACAAACCGGTTGATCCTGTAATAATTGAGAATATCAAAATTGAAAAAAGGAAGAAAAAATGAGTAAAGTAACAGCAAAAGTTGATACCACGATGGGCTCTTTTGAAATTGAGCTTTTTGCGGACAAAACACCAAAAACAGTTGAAAATTTTACAGGTCTTGCAAAAAAAGGTTATTATAATGGTATAATTTTCCACAGAGTGATTGCAGACTTCATGATTCAGGGGGGCGACCCTACCGGAACAGGAAGAGGCGGCGAGAGCATCTGGGGAAAACCATTTGCTGACGAAATCGTTAAAGACCTTAAACACAGCAGCAAAGGTATCCTTTCGATGGCAAATGCCGGACCGGGAACCAATGGCAGCCAGTTTTTCATCACATTGATTCCAACTCCATGGCTTGATGGTAAACACACCGTTTTTGGTGAAGTTACTTCAGGGATGGATGTCGTTGAAGCGATCGGAAAAACTCAGACATTAAAACCATTCGACCGCCCTGTGGTTGATGTTGTTATCAACTCGGTTACGGTAGTTGAGTAAAAAATTTCAGGCACCGTTAATTTCCCTTATATCACAGGATATTAGAGGGAAGAAACTAAAGCCCGTTTATTTTTTTTACGGCAAAGACAGCTATGAAATTGAGAAAAGGACTCAGGCGATCCAGAAATATCTGGAGCCTGAGATCCCTTTCGACTACGATTTCCAGTTGTTTCAGGGTTCATCCACAACTATCGATGATATCCTCGATTTTTGCCAGTCTTTTCCTCTTGCAGGTGAAAGAAGACTTTGCATTGTTAAAAATTTTAACAATCTAAAATTTGACGGAAGAAAATATAATCAGCATTTAATCGGATATTTCAAAAATCCTTCCCCTCACACAACACTCGTAATCCTCTATGACGATGTAAATTTCCCTGACAAGGAGCCTTACAAAACGATAGCCGAACTTAACTATGCGTTTGTAGCACGCACCCCAACCTTCGATGATCTTGTTGACTGGGTTGAGCTGGTTGCTAAAAATGCAGGGAAGAGACTCGACAAGAGAGACGCAGAGCTTGTTGTTGGTTTAACCGGTGATGATAAGTTGATGATTGAAATGCAGGTTGAAAAGCTGATTGAGTTTGCTGGCGAGAATAATGAAATCACCTCCGACATGATCAGGAAATCTGTAGCCCCGACAAAACAATTTACCATCTTTGATCTGATTGACAAGGTATTGGCAAAAGACAAACCCGGGGCATTAAGACTTCTTGCAAAAGTAATGAATCAAGGTGAGCCGGCTCTCTTGATTCTCTTCCATTTGAACAGGCAATTTGCTATTCTTCTTAGCATGAGAGAATCTGTTTCCGCAGGGAAAAATGATTTTGAAGCTGCCACTGCCGCCGGAATTCAAAAATGGCAGATCGATAAACTAAAACCCGCACTACACAAATACAGCTTTAAAGAGCTAAGTCTTGTTTATGCAGCACTACTTGGGGCAGATATTGCATTAAAGAGTAGTGATACCGACGAAAAAACGGTTATGTTCACCTGTCTTAATGAGATTTTAATATAAAATCTTTATCTTAACACTCAAATATTCTAAATTTCTCCTCTGAAACATTTACCTAACAAGTTGAGTATAATAAACATTGAGCGACAAAAGGTTAAGAGACTTAACTGATGAAGAGTTAATTCTCGAATTCCAAAAAACTGACGAAACAGAATCATTCGAAGTACTGATGCAACGGTATAAAAACCCGTTGTTCAACTTTGTTTTTCGTTTCCTCGGCGACCGGGATTCAACGGCGGATGTAGTTCAGGAAACTTTTATAAAGGTTTACAAGAACAAGGATTCTTACAAAACCTTTGCAAAATTTTCCACTTGGATATACACCATTGCCGGTAATCTGGCAAAAACGGAATTACAAAGACGGAAAAGGAAAAACCAGGTTTCTATCAACTCCTATGGTGATGATGAAGAAACAATGGAACTGCCTGATGGTGGACCTTTACCCGACAGATTGGTTGACTCCGGGATCAAAAATAAAATGATCCAGGATGCTCTGCTTAAACTGCCCGAGGTTTACCGTGAAATGGTTGTTCTGAGAGATATACAAGAGTTCTCCTATGAAGAAATAGCAGAAATGATGGACATCTCAATTGGCACAGTGAAGTCACGAATTAACCGCGGTCGTTCTCAGTTACAAGAGTTATTAAGAGATATTTTTAAGGATTAAGTTTGTCATGGAGACCAACAATTTATTCAACGAAGAAGAACAATTTAAGGAGCTAAGAACTCTCCTCAAGGAAATGCCAAAGGTTGATGCCCCTCCGGGCTTTGAAGCCGATGTGATGAGAAGAATTAACTCCGAAAAATATGCGACTGCCTCACCGGGTTTGTTTGCAAAAATTGTAGCATTTTTTAAACCCATACCTTCAGCAATTGCAGTTGGGGTAGTAGCCATCGTCGCTGTGGTAATGCTTGTTAATCAACCGGGTGAAATCCCAGGAGGTGACATAAATACGCCGGTTCAGGAGCAGACAGTTGCCAAAGATGCCGGGAAAAAAGCGGATGACAAAAGCGATAACAGCCCGGAATTTGAACATAAAGAGCAGCAGCAACTGGCACAGAACAATACCCCGTCTGCACAACCGGAATATAGAGGATTTAAACAGAATGATGCACCGCCCCCTGTTTACAAATCGGGTGGAGATTCATTTAAGGAACAACCATCTGCAACCGCTGTTTCACCAACTGTTTCTGAGATAGGGGATGTTGTTTCCAAGAGTCTGAAGCCTGAAACAAAAATGTATCCTAAAAGCGCGGCTACAGCAACTCTTCATACAGCTTCTTCGATTAAAAAGAAAGTTGACAGTCTAAAAAACAAATTAAGTGACACCACTTCCCAAAAATAATGGAGCATAACCCCTAAAATTTTTACTTTTTTGTGACCTGAAACGCTTCAATTTTAATTTACCTTAAAATTGAAGCGTTTTTTGTTTTTATGAGTTGCTTTTAATAATATTTGAGTATTATATTGACGCATCATTTAATAAGAGTTTCTAATGAAAAATATTTTAACCCTCATTGTTGTTTTTGTAATTGCCGGTGGCATATTATTCCAGCTTGGTTCCCGCAGTTGGCGTGTAACACAGGTTCCAAATGGTTCTAAATTCCAGTGCGCAACTTGTCATATGTCGGCAGCAGGTGGAGATGCCCGAAACCCTTTTGGGCTTGAAGTACAGGCTAACTACCTCGTAAATGATGATGTTACATGGAATTCTTCACTTGCAAATCTCGACAGTGATGCTGATGGATTCAGCAATGGAACCGAACTTCAGGATCCCACAGGCGCATGGAGAATTGGTCAACCAAATCCCGGTGATTTATCTGTTGTTACCAATCCCGGTGATCCAAACAGCAAACCCGCACCAAACGCAATAAAAGATATTAATGGTAATCCGCAGGAGTTTTCTTTATCTCATAATTACCCGAACCCGTTTAATCCATCAACAAAAATCAGATACTCTGTTCCAACAGCCGGCTCAGTGAATCTCACTGTTTACAATGTTCAGGGTGAAAAGGTATTTGCTCTTGTTGATCAATATCAGGAAGCGGGAAGTTATGAAGTGGATTTTACAGCCGTGTCAGCAGCAAGTGGAGTTTATTTCTACAAACTTGAAGCCGCAGGCAAGGTTGAAGTAAAGAAAATGAATCTGCTTAAGTAGGAAGTTTTTATTGTACTGACAATTTCCATTCCTCAGTTTAAGGTTTTAAAGGTTGCACTATTTTAGATGGTGCAACCTTTTTTAATTATATATTATTCCAAACTAACTAAAAGCCGGTATTTAGCCGGTTATTGTTCTTTTTTACTCTGAAATGCCCACCAGATAAAATCGGTCATTTGTGGTGTTCCGCCAAGTTCTCTGAATCGGGTTGCATTTTGTGCCCGGTGGTAGTGGGAGTGCATAGCCACTTGATTTAAACAGTCTGAAAGGGGAAATCCATCCACCGCATCTCTGAACCACGGAATATTAAATCTTTCTTCCAAAGCTGATTCCTCAAGATTTTGAACAAAATCAAGAAGTTTTTTCCCTGTTGAAGTTGCCAGCTCCTGTAGAGATTCAGGAGTAAAATCGGTTGGCCTTTTTCTTTCCATTGGCGTTTTGGTCACAATATTATAAAATGCAAACTGCACAAAATGGATATGAAACAACTTTTCGAACAGTTGTTTGTCCTGCAAATATTTTTCATCGGAATTAAACATGTTCCAGTGGATATTGTCAGCCCAGATCATGTGTTCGATTAATCGTGTAATATGTGTTTTCATGGAACACCTCATAAGTTATTAAAAACAAAAATTAATTTATGAAAAAAAGCCAAATGATTTTATCGAATTTTCACCCATCCTATTGGATATTATTAGAATAAGAAGTATTTTAATGATCATTTATTAATAAGATTATTATATGAAAAAGCTTTTCTACTTACTGTCAATTCTTTTTATCTCAATTGGATTATTTAATAGTTCAGTTGAAGCACAGGCTGTTAGAAACCCTGTTTTGGAATACTGCACAGGCACCTGGTGCCAGTATTGTCCTTGTGGACACACAATCATCAGGGATGTGATCATGTTATACAATCCAAACACAGTACTTTTGGCATATCACGGACCTTCAAATTCGAGTGACCCTTACAGGTCCTTTACCGGAAATAATATCATTTCCTTATTAGGATTTTCCAGCTATCCAACCGGAATAATTGACAGATTGACAGCTCCACAGAGCAGGTCAGCCTGGGCAGGTCAGGTGAATAATCGATCATTTACACCTCCAAAAGTAAGCATTGAAGGAGTGGTTGGATTTGAGAAAGACAGCAACAAGATTCATGTAAAGATTACTGTGAAAGCACTTGCTGAGATTGCCGACATCCCTGTTATCAATTTTGTACTCACTGAAAATAAATTAATTTCACCTCAAACAGGTAGCAGTGGAACCGGGTGTGCAGGGGCTAATGAATATGTTCACGATCATGTGGTTCGTGCAATGTTAAATGGTGCTCTCGGGAATGATCTGTCCAAATCAGGTTGGGCAGTTGGTGATTCTGCTGTTATTGACACATTTTATTATGTCTCATCAAATGTTCAATCAACGAGCCAAATCGACTTGAATGCTTTTGTTTATTCCAAAAAATCACCTCTGAATACAAGTGAAATTCATCAGGCAAGGAAATGGAAACTGTCCGATTATCCGGTAGATGTGAAAGATAATTTCCAGGCAGGCAATCCCGTTGAGTTTGAACTTCAGCAGAATTTTCCAAATCCGTTTAATCCTGAAACCAAAATCGACTTTTCTTTACCAAAATCAGGATTTGTATCATTAAAAGTTTATGATTTACTTGGAAAAGAAGTAGCCGTATTAGTATCAGAAGAACTGGCACAAGGAACTCACTCAGTTTCATTTGATGGGTCCCGGCTCCCATCAGGAGTATATGTTTATCAACTTCAAACCGACGGTGTTAAACTTAGCCGGAAGATGAGCCTGCTGAAATAATGCAGTAATGCAATAATCCAATAATGCAGTAATTTATCACCCATGGACACCTCTCGCCTTATAGGAGAGGGGCCGGGGGTGAGGTACCTGTGGTTTATTAATAATATCCTTTAATAACTACCCTTAAATCCTTAAATTGCCGTGATAATTTTAAGGATTTTTAATGAACAAACTCAATCTTGGCTGCGGTAAGGATATCCGTCCCGGTTATGTTAATCTGGATGTGGTTGATTATGGTGGTAACGACATCCACGACATAAATACATTCCCTTATCCGTTTCCGGATAACCATTTCGACGAAATTTATTGTTCCCATATATTGGAACACATTGATAATTTTAATAAAGTGATAAACGAACTTTACAGAATCGCAAAACCTGATTCTACGATGATCGTTTATGCTCCTTTCTTTTTAAATACTAAATATTTTGGTGAGCCGGATCATAAAATTCCTTTCTCGATAAGAACTTTCGACAATTATGAATATCTCGGTAATAGAAAACTTAAATTCTACGAAAAATGGAAGTTGAATCACCGTACCAATTACGAGGGTAAAGCCCAATTTGAAGTGTTGGAGAAAAAATTTATCACATCTCATTTTGCAGTATTAAAATGGATGGACTTTTTTGTTAATATTGAACCTGTGATTTACGAAAGATTTTTTGCCGGTTTCTTTTCACCTGAAGAAGTTTATTTCAGATTAAGAATTGTGAAATAAAACAACCAATAATCGCGATTAAATAAATCTCCAATAGTCTGATATCCAATCTCACGGCTATTATTTACTAATAATTCTCAAATAAATAAAACAATGCGACAAGCTCCATTCAGACCATTTGATCTGCAGGCTAATTATGAACCTGCAGGTGATCAGCCAAAAGCCATAAAAGAACTCCTCGAGGGACTGGATCGAAATGAACAGTTTCAGACCCTTCTTGGTGTAACAGGTAGTGGTAAAACTTTTACGATGGCTAATGTGATTGCAAAACACAATAAACCAACTCTGGTAATTTCCCACAACAAAACTCTTGCAGCCCAGTTGTATGCTGAATTGAAGTCCTTTTTCCCAAACAATCCTGTTGAATTTTTTATAAGCTACTATGATTATTACCAGCCTGAAGCCTATGTGGTAAGCAGTGACACATTTATCGAAAAGGATTTTTCAATAAATGAAGAGATCGACAGACTTCGTCTGAAAGCGACTACTGCTTTGATTGAGGGAAGGAACGATGTAATAATTGTGGCATCTGTAAGTTGCATTTATGGTATCGGAGCACCACACGAATATGCGGAGCAGACAATATTTTTGCATAAAGGGGATATTCTCCCTAAAAGAGAGTTTATGCGAAATCTTGTGAAAATCTATTATTCGAGAAATGATCTTGATTTTGTGAGAGGCTCATTCCGAATGAGAGGGGATGTGGTTGAGATTATTCCTGCTTATGAAATTGAAGAAGCACTTCGTTTTGAGTTTTTTGACGATGAGATTGAAAGAATTTCTGTTATCGAACCGATAACTGGTGATGTGCTCCGGGAAATCGAGGAAACTGCGATTTATCCAGCCAAGTATTTTGTGACAAATCCCGAGAGGCAGAAACTGTCTCTTGCGTTGATTGAAGCTGAACTTGAGCAAAGACTTGCAGATTTCAGGGAGCAGGAACGATATCTGGAAGCTCAAAGAATAGAGCAAAGAACCAGATTCGACATGGAGATGATCAAAGAAGTGGGATATTGTTCCGGTATTGAGAATTATTCGCGTTATATGGACCTTCGGGAACCGGGAACGAGACCTTATTGTCTCCTCGACTATTTCCCCGATGATTTTCTTATGATAATTGATGAATCTCATGTTACTGTTTCGCAGATAAGAGGGATGTATAATGGCGATCGATCAAGAAAAGAGACACTGGTTCACCACGGATTCAGATTACCTTCAGCCTTGGATAATCGTCCGATGAAATTTGAAGAATTTGAGCAGAAAATGAAAAAAGTGGTTTTTGTTTCTGCAACACCCGGTGATTTTGAGATGGAAAAAACCCACGGTAAGTTTGTTGAACAAATCATCAGACCCACAGGGTTGCTCGATCCTGAAATTCAAATAAGACCTGTAAAAACCCAGATTGATGATCTTATTGGAGAGATCAGAGTGAGGGTTCAAAAGGGGGAGAGAACACTTGTTACCACCCTCACAAAGAGAATGGCTGAAGATTTATCCGACTATTTTGCCAAGATTGGCATCGCAGTTCGTTACATCCACAGTGATATTGACGCACTCGAAAGGGTTGAAATTCTTCGTGATTTGAGGCTTGGCGATTTTGATGTCCTTGTTGGAGTGAATCTGCTCCGTGAGGGGCTTGATCTTCCGGAGGTATCTCTTGTTGCAATTATTGATGCCGACAAGGAGGGATTTCTAAGAAGTGGAAGATCGTTGATGCAAACAGCGGGAAGAACCGCCAGAAACGCCAGTGGTTTGGTAATTATGTATGCTGACAAAATTACTGATTCGATGAAAATGGTGATTGATGAAACAGAACGCCGCCGAAATATTCAGATAGCATACAATCTTGAACATGGAATCACCCCCAAAACACTTTTTAAAAGTGTTGAAGAGATCATGAATTCAACGGCAATTGCAGATGTGAGGCGAAAGGAATATGATCATATTTCAACTCAGTCACAGTTTTCAAGAGTGGCTGAACCCGTCCTTAAGTTTATGAGCATCGATGAACGGAAGGTTATGATAGAAGAATTAACAGAAGAAATGAGGAAAGCTGCAAAAGATCTCGATTTTGAGAGGGCAGCATTTCTTCGTGATGAAGTGGAAAAATTAAAAAAATCGATACCTGACAGAATAGACACTTAGGAGTGACAGGTCCTTAAATCACCTGCGACAATATATCAGTTCCAACAATAGAAAGTAATAATTGAAAATAATCAAATTTGGAGGCTCTTCAGTCGGGAGTCCTGATAGAATAAAAAATGTAATTGAAATCGTCAGGTCTAAATCCTCAGAGGGGATTGGTGGAATTGTTTTTTCAGCTTATTCAGGAGTTACTGATAATCTGATCAAAGTTGCAAACCTCGCACTCGCAAGAGATAAAAGCTATGTAACTCTTTTTGAGGAAATTCAGAAGAAACACCATGACTTTGCTGAACAATTGGTACCTGACTTTAAGGAAACAGGGATTTTAAAAGAGGGAATTGATCTTCGATTATCGGAGTTAAAAGAAATTCTTGATGGAATCTACCTTATAAAAGAACTTACTCCAAAAACTCTTGATTATGTTCAAAGTTTTGGGGAACAGCTCTCGGCTTATACCATTAGTGTTGCTTTTAACAATGCAGGAATTGAGGCCGAATATCTTGATGCAAGAAAAGTTTTAAAGACCGACAACAGTTTTGGTAATGCGCATCTGCTTGAAACTGAATCAAATTATTTCATTTCGCAGGAATTTCTCCGCAACCCCACTTTAAGAATAATCACGGGTTTTATTGCGTCAACTCATGATGGCGAAACAACTACCCTGGGCAGGGGTGGTTCTGATTATTCAGCTGCTATTTTTGGAGCAGCAATTAATGCTGATGAAATAGAGATATGGACAGATGTTGATGGTGTTCTCACTGCCGATCCCAGGAAAGTAAACGATTCGTTTATTGTGGAAGACCTCTCCTATGAAGAGGCGATGGAACTTTCATATTTTGGTGCCAAGGTTATCTATGCTCCCACGATTCAACCGGCGATGGACAAAGGGATTCCGGTAAGAATAAAAAACACTTTTAACCCCACACATCCGGGCTCGTTGATAGGAGAAAATCCACCCAAAAACAACAATGACATCACAGGTTTGGCAAGTATCGACAATATCTCACTTATCAGAATTGAGGGGGGTGGTATGGTGGGTGTGTCAGGTATAGCGAGTAGATTGTTTAAAACACTTGCTCAAAGCAAAACCAATGTTATCCTGATTACACAAGCCTCATCGGAGCATTCAATAAGTGTGGCAGTTGAGCCAAAATATGCGGAAAATGCAGTAAAAAATCTTATAGAAGAATTTGATGCAGAGCTTAAACAAAGGAAAATTTCAACAATCGAAAAAGAGGATTCACTCTCGGTTGTGGCTGTTGTGGGTGCCAATATGCGCCGGCAGGGGGGTGTAAGTGGCAGAGTTTTTAGAACTCTTGGAGATCATAAAATTAATATTCATGCAATCGCGCAGGGGTCATCAGAGCTTAACATCTCTTTTGTGATCTCATCCGGTCATCTGAAACGGGCGATGAATGCTTTGCATAATGAATTTTTCTTTGAGGGGAGGAAAGTATGGAGCATCTATCTTGCAGGTCCCGGAAATGTGGGAGCACGGACTCTTGCATTAATGAAAAACAAATTGAACATTAACGACAGGATTGAATTAAGAGGGATAATTAACTCAAAACAGATGTTATTTGGTAATGATCTCTTTTCTTTGGATAACCCGGTTAAAGAACTTTCTGATTCAGGGATAAAGAGTGATAATAAACAATTTCTTAAGGCAATTGCCGAAGATAACAACTCATTCAAGATTTTTGTGGATACTTCGGCAAGTGACAAAGTAGTGGAGATGTATGCTCCTTTGTTGAGTTCGGGAGTAAATATTGTGGCTGCAAATAAAATTGCCAATTCATCGTCAATTGAATTTTACAAAGAACTTAGACAATCAGCTTCCAAAGGAAAGACAAAGTTTAATTATGAAACTAATGTGGGTGCTGCACTTCCGGTAATTCGGACTCTAAAAGACCTGCTCACAACAGGTGATAAACTTCAAAAAATTGAAGGAATCATGTCAGGATCGTGTAATTACATTTTGACTGCTGTCTGGAATGGTACTAAATTTCAAGATGCATTACTAAAAGCAGGGGAGATGGGGATTACTGAACCTGATCCTGTTATCGATCTTTCAGGGATGGATATTGCCCGTAAGCTCCTGATTCTGGTTCGTGATGCCGGTTTGGATTTTGGGATGGAAGATATCGAAATGTCGCCTCTTGCCCGGAGGGATGAGGAAGGAAATGTCCATTATCTTGATATTGACAACTTAGTGGGAGATGCCAAATCCCGCGGAAACAAGTTGAAGTTTATAGCTTCGTTTGATGATGGAAAATTGAAGGTATATCCCAAAGAGACATCACCCGATGATCCCTTGTTTGTTGTTGATGATGTAAAAAATGTGTTTATTTTTTATACCAAAAGATATTCAACATACCCTCTTGTTATTTCAGGACCGGGGGCGGGTGTAGATTTAACCGCCTCGGGAGTTCTCGATGATGTGCTTAAAATAATTGGAAGTGTTGTATGAACTTAAACTCTGAACGAAAACTTGTGAAGAGTTATGCCAGGGCATTTGCTCCGGCAACGGTTTCCAATATTGGGCCCGGTTTTGATCTTATGGGGTTCCCTTTATTTGAGCTTGGCGATATTGTTGAAGTAACGGTAAATAATTTGTCATGCTCCCGAATCACGGATATTGTTGGGAATACAACTTTAAGCAAAGAACTTGAGAAAAACACAGCGGGAGCAGCGATTAAGAGTTTCCTCGATAAATATGCTCCCGGTGAATTTGTGGATATTGTTTTGCACAAGCTGCTCCCGATTGGAAGTGGACTTGGTTCAAGTGCCGCAAGTGCTGTGGCAGCAGTTGTTGCCGTTAATGCACTTTTATCAAAACCTTTGGAAATTAAAGAACTGGTAAATCATGCCCTTGATGGAGAAGTGGTTGCATCGGGTACACGGCATGGAGATAATGTAATTCCATCACTGGTTGGTGGAATTGTAGTAATCAGTGATCCCGTTAATTTTGATTATTTTAAAATAGATGCTCCCGAGGATTTAATTGTCCTCTCGTTTCATCCTCATGTGGAAATAAAAACAAGTGAAGCCAGGGCGATGCTCCCGAAAATGATATCGTTAAGTGATTCCATAAAACAGACAGGAGCAGCAGTTACCCTGATAACAGGATTAATTAAGGGTGACTATTCGCTCCTTAACGCAGCATCTTCTGATTATATAGCTGAACCATTCCGGTCAAAACTTATTCCCGGTTACCACGAGATAAAGTTTATGGCTTCATCATCAGAAGCCATAGCAATGAATATATCGGGTTCAGGCCCTACTTCCTTTCTGTTTTTCAAGACTATGGAGGCGGCGGAGGAATTCCTGCATAAAGTTCAAGAAGTTTATGATAAAAAGGGACTTGGTGTCGATATAAATATTTCAAAAATCAACAACTCAGGCACTCAACTTCTGGAGGTTAGATGAGATACATAAGCACCCGCAGCAACAAATCTGATTTTAATTTTAGAGATGCAGTTTATAATGGGATGGCTTCAGATGGTGGATTGTTTCTTCCTCGGTCGATTCCACATCTTTTGGACGAACCTGTCGAATTGGCAGATTTATCGTTAACAGAACTTGCTCTCCATTTTCTTTCACCGTTTGTTACCGGTATAGATGAAGTTGATTTTGAAAGAATTGTTGAGCGGTCATTCAATTTTGATCTTCATATTCACCCGTTGACGGGGAATATTTCAGTTGTCGAGTTGTATCATGGGCCAACCCTTGCATTTAAGGATTTTGGAGCAAGGTTTTTGGCGAATATTATGTCGTTTTATTTACACGAAGAGGGGAAAAAGTGTAAAATATTAGTAGCTACATCGGGTGACACAGGAAGTGCCGTGGCAAATGCCTTTTTGGGGATGGATTGTGTTGATGTTGTGTTGTTATATCCTTCAGGGAAGGTGAGTAAAATTCAGGAGCAACAATTAACAACTCTTGGTAAAAATGTTACCGCACTTGAGGTTAAAGGAAATTTTGACGATTGCCAGAGACTTGTGAAAATGGCTTTTGCTGATGAAGAGTTGAGATTAAAAGTTAATCTTTCATCAGCAAACTCTATAAGTATTGCGCGACTTCTTCCACAGGCTGTCTATTATATATATGCATACATGAACCATTATGAGAAGCACGAAACCATCAATTTTGTGGTTCCAAGTGGTAATCTGGGAAATATTACCGCCGGGTTGATGACAAAATTTGCAGGATTACCCGTTAACAGGTTTTATTGTGCTTTAAACAAAAATGATGTTTTTGCAAACTATCTGGCCACAGGCAACTTTACTCCTCAACCAACAGTTCATACCATCTCAAACGCAATGGATGTAGGGTCGCCAAGCAACATTGAGAGAATAATAACACTTTATCACGGTGATGTAAATGCCATTCGTAAAGATGTATCAGCAAGAAGTTACAGTGATGAAGAGACTTATAAAATGATAGCTGATACCTGGAATGAATGTGGTTATCTTGCAGATCCACATACTTCTGTGGGATTGTTATATGCTTCTGAATTGGAGATGATGACACCCAGAGAACATTTTATTGTGATGTCTACTGCCCACCCAGCAAAATTTTATGATGATGTAAGTTCTGCTACTGGGGTTGATTTTGATATCCCGGAAAGGTTGTCTGCTTGTATGAAAAAAGAAAAAGTAAGCACAATAATCGGAACAGAATATGAAGAGTTTAGGAATATAATTTTAAGTTGAGATTCCTTATTTAATCAAGTTAAAAATTGATAAATAACTTCGGTTTAATGATTCTCTTTTGTTTACCAAAAGTGATTTTTGTTTCAGGAACAATAAAAAAACATCAATCATAAAATTGTATTAATAAATATCGTATTTTTGAAATATATGTAGATTTCTTTTCTACTTGAGTAATATCTGATATTTTTCAAATTCAAACATTAACATCGAGGCGATTTAATGGGAAGTTTCAAAACCAATAGTGGTTCAAACAACAAGAAACTGACTTTAATTGCGGTTCTTATTTTTGTTATAGTAGTTCTTAATGCCGTGATTCTATTTCTCTATCTAAAAAAGGATAAAGAAACCGATCCTGCGGTCGATGCCAGATTAAGAGATTCCGCGGGTGTTGTCACCAATTCCGATGGGACAGTATCGTTGGACACACATTCCGGACAGAGCACAAACTACGACAAACCCGGAGCAAATAATTACCCCCCACCTTCAACCGAAACCATTCCCGGTAAATACCCTCAGGCAAGCTTTAGAGAGATAACCTATGCTGATATTAAGGGGATGCATGTATGGGATATAATTGTGATGAGGAATGAGATTTATGCAAGATATGGTCACATTTTCACAAAAAGTTGGGAATTGCGTGATTATTTTAATGCACAATCGTGGTATCATCCCCTCTCAACAAGTGTTGAAAATCAACTTACTGCTTTAGAAAAGAGAAATGTGAGATTCCTTCTGGAACACACACCGCAATTTGATATGAATAATATCAGAGGCAGTAATACCTATGTCAGGTAGCCGGTGGCAGTTTAAAGATATTTTGTCGAAACTAAAAATAATGATAATATCGATTCTACTCTTTTTTTTGTATTGTGGATGTGGTCATGAAGATCCGGCTTTACGTTCAGAGGTAGAATCCAATGATGATACCAATCAGGTAACAACTGCCGATATGGTTACTCCCTTTGATTCATTATTACAATCGAAGCTGAAAAAGATAGTCGGTTCAGGAGATTTTTCCGGAACGGTTATTATTACGGCAAAAGACGGGAGACAGTACAGCTTTTCAAATGGTTACGCCGATTTTGAAAAGAAAATATTAAATTCAGATTCTGTACTTTTCCAAATCGCTTCCCTTACAAAAATTTTCACCGCACTTGCGACGAGCAATCTTGAGCAAACGGGTAAATTGAAGTTTTCTGATCCTTTTACAAAACACCTCAAATCAAAACTTCCATATAACAATATTACCATTCGCAATCTTTTAGATCATACGGCGGGGTTGCCTGATTACATTGACATCGTTGGCAAATATTGGAAAGGGAAATCAGGTCCCGATAACGAACAGATATTCCAATTATATCGTGATAACAAGGTTGCTGCAAAATCTTCACCCGGTAAATATTTTGCGTACTGCAACATCAATTACATAATTCTGAGTTCTATGGTTGAAAATATTTCAGGTATCAGTTTTGAAAAGTATGTAAGAGAACTTAAAGGTGAAGGTTTTGCGGGAGCCAGGGTGTTTGGAAACAGTGAGATTAACGGGAACAGTGGCAAAGCCGCAATTGCATATCTCACAACTGGTAAAAAGTACTCAAAGGTACCTGCCGGATTGGTCGTGCCATTTGAAAAAAGGAAAGGTTCGGGTGGATTGTGGATCACTCCATTTAATTTTAATGAGTGGTTAACTACAATGTTTTTTAAACTTGACTTTTATAGAGGTACATTAATTGATAAGAAAACCCGGGCAAAGGTTGGCTCTTCCAATTATATATTAGGGTGGTATGTTGCCAAAAAAGAGGGGAAAGACTACATATACTGTTACGGTAAAAATCCCGGGATGAACTCCTTTTGTGCATACTTGCCCGGAGAGGAAATTGTCATTTCACTCTTTAACAACACAGAAACAGATTCAAAAGCCATAGGTGAACAACTTGTTTTTGCACTTCTTTAATAGAAATACTAACATTTTTCTTTTATATATCTTCCTTTTCTTTCAGCTTTTTGTTTCGGTAAGTTGCCAATCGGAGAATAAACAGGTGAAAAATCCGGAGTTTAAAACTGCAGGGTCAAATTCAGTTGTAAATGGAGCTACCCTCGGTTCACAGTTGAAGGCAACGGATTCCACTGCGCATCCTCTTGTTGTTGGCTATCCCGATTTTATTGATTCTGTATCAGGTAACATTATTTATTGGAAAGATGGAACGAAGATGGCGTTCAAAACCTCATCAGTTTCTCAACAATATCTGGCGGAGAAAAATGCTGAAGAATATGAAGCTTTGTTGTCGTCTGCAGATCCATGGTCGATGTTATCTCCGGATTATCCATTGTTGAAAGAAATTGGAATCCCGGCGAAACATGAAGACCCGGGGAGATTCAGAAACAGTGATTTCCTGAAAAAAGTATATGGGAAAAACAGTGGCGAAGTATCAAAAAATTTGGTAAAAGTAAAATGGCTGAAAAAAAATCTAAACACAGTTTTGCTGGTAAACAAGGTGAACGGTGCTGCGGAATCGTTACAAAAGATTTCTGATGAGTTAGATAAACTTCCCCCCAAATTTTTAAAATATCTTCGTAATCCGGCAGGCACATTCTTGTGGAGGAACATTGCCGGTACCAAAAGCCTTAGTGCACACAGTTTTGCCATAGCCATTGATATTAATTTATCTCAAAGTGACTACTGGCGAAGTTACAAAAAGGGAAAAGATGGATCAATCAAGTTTCGCAACAGTATTCCGGTGGAGATAGTTCACATATTCGAGAAACACGGATGGATTTGGGGCGGCAGGTGGTACCATTATGATACAATGCACTTTGAATACCGCCCCGAGATAGTTGCAGCCGTAAAGCTTAAAACTAAGAAAGAATAATATTTCTCTCTTTTAGATGATTCAGCACAAAAGCAAAACAATCATCTTTCATACCGATTATTTCAGGGGGAAAACAACCTTTTTCAGTAAAAATACCATTTAACAAGAGACCCACTCCGGCGGTGCAGGTGTATCCTGTGGTTCTTGACATGGAGGAAACGCCTGATTTCGCATCATATCGATCGAGAAGTGTCTGTGTGAATTCAACTTCGGCTCCTTTAATTTTTCTGATGGATTTAAGTCTCATCACCGTAAATTCAGGTTCTGAAGTTCCAAGTTTCCAGTCTTTAAATAAAAGTTTAGCCGAAAAATCTCTTGGTTTTAGTTTCACACCTTTTACTTCTATCTCATCTTCAGACAGAAATCCAACATGGCGGAGTGCTTTAATAAGATCGATATGTCCCGGGTATCTAAGGGTTAATTCTCGCATATCGGGGACATCAATAGTATTAAGGATTGATCTTAACCCATCGGTGTAAAATGCCTCAAGTGTTCCAATGCCTTCAAAATCGACAAATTCACTGCCTGAGAGGGCTTCCCGAGTTACGATTCTTCCATTTTCTTTCACTCTGGCGGTTCGGGTGTATTCTTCAAGCACATCTACCGGGGAGAAAGGTGCTTTGTACTGGAACGGATATTTCCTCTCTGCGGGCAGGCCACCCACCATACATTCAAGAAAACTTACGCCCCCCTTGGCATATTGATTTCCAAACCACATATTGCTAAGCCCCGGAGCAACTCCAAAATCCACTATTGCAGTGACTCCATTCTTAATTGCGAGGAGGTTTAAATCATTATAATCCTCAGGAAAGAATGAGATATCAACAATATTTTTGCCTGCTGAAATTACAGTTTCCACTGTTTTATAACCCATAAATCCGGGAACCGCACCAACCACGAGGTCGTAATCCTTAACTATTTCTTTCACCTTTTGGGGATCGGACAAGTCGGCAGAAACTGTATTAATGCCAAATTCAGAGAGAGAAGAGAGATTTCCCTCATCAAGGTCAACTGAAGTTACATTGCAAGTTTGATTGATATCTCTGGCTATTGCTCTTCCAACCATACCTGCACCGAGTACAACTACATTTTTCATATTTTATCTTAAATTTTAATCAAAAAAAAATTGTAAACACTTAAAAAGATAAGCAAAATAGAATAAAAATTATGATTTTTTAGAAAACTTTTATATATTTACATATAGATTTTACAGATTTTGTTGACTTGTTCTTCCCCTGACAGGTCAACCTTAATGACGATCCCCGGCTATCCCCATTGCCGGGGTTTTTTTATTTATACACAAATTCCTGCCCGAATGCAACCAACATTTTTAACTATTTTAGCATTGTAAAATTGTTCAATTAAACAGGATACAAATCGTGAGAATTGCCTTAACAGCACTTCTTCTCCTTGCTTCGTTCACAATTGTGGAAGCGCAGAAAGCAGAAAAAGTTGCATCAGAATCGGGAAAAATATTTATTGCTCCACAGGAGTCGCCCGATGGAAAACTCCTTGCCTTCACACAAGAAGGATACAACGGAATTTTATTGTTAAATGAAAACAAAGAGATTAGTTCAGTAACCCTGGATCCGGCATCTGGTTATGGATTTAAGTGGTTGAAAGATGGTTCCGGAATTGTTGCAAGAAGTGCAAAATATACGGAATATAAAAGAGAAAACAGTATTGTTGTTTATAGCCTGAAAGGTGAAAACACACTTCAGCTATCGGGACTTTCATCTAAACTTACAGTGCTTCCCACCGTGTCAACCGGGGGAGATGTCTGCTTTGTTGAATCCGGTGAATTAAAAAGTCACAATACTGTTTCAAAGATGACAGAGGTAAAAGCTCCATCAGGAACTGCCGCATTTATTGAAAACGACAAAATTTCGGTTGTATCTGCAAGCAGTCAAAAATTAGTGATTGACCCCGTTCCGGGACAAAGGTGCATAAATGCGGTATTGTCGCCTGACGGGAACAAAGTAGTATTTGAAATTATGGGTGGAAATCTTTTTGTAGTCAATTCAAACGGCAATTCACTTATTGATCTTGGAAAAGGTTTCCGCGCATCATGGTCACCCGATTCAAAAACAATCACATATATGGTTACAGAAGATGACGGACATGTTATCACTTCTTCCGATATTTTCACAATCTCCTCTAATGGAACCAACAAATCAGCAATAACCTCCACAATAGATATTATTGAAATGAATCCGTCATTCAGTGCAAATGGTGAATATATCTACTTTGATAATGCAAATGAAGGGGCGATCTACAGAATAAAAACGGAGGTGTTAAAATGAAAAAGTTCTTCTTATTGGCTCTATTTTTATTCTCAGTTCCTGTGTTTTCACAGATAACAGGCCTTTCGGGCTGGAATATAGTACTTGATCCAGGGCACAGTCAGCAGGAAAACATGGGTATCTACAATTATCCTGAGGCTATGAAAGTGCTCTATGTTGCAAAACATCTGCAATCATTCCTTTTGGACTCAACCGATATTGATACCGTATATTTAACCAGGACCGACAGCCTTCAGATTGTTGGATTAAGTCAGCGGTCTGATTATGCCAACTCTATTGGTGCAGCCTGGTTTCATTCGATCCATAGTGATGCAGGGGGAGCAAGCTCCAATTCAACTTTACTTCTCTGGGGTCAATATTCAAATGGACTTGAAAAAGTACCTAATGGTGGTAAAGCAATGAGCGACATCATCGTTGGAAATCTGACAAAAGGTTATAGAATCCCGACAAGGGGATCTGTTGGTGATTGTACATTCTACGGCGGATGTACCGGATCTGGACCTTACCTCTCCGTTAACAGACTGACAAACATGCCTTCAGAGCTGAGTGAAGCAGGATTTCATACAAATCCAAGACAAAACATGCTGAACATGAATTATGAATGGAAGCGACTTGACGCAAAAACCTTCTTTTGGTCGATCATCAAATTTAAAGGTGCAGCAAGACCGTATCCGGGGATTATGACAGGAATCATTACCGATTCTGAAAGTGGTCAGCAGATTAATGGCGCAACCATAACAGTTGATGGCAGAACATATAAAACTGACACATATCAGTCACTTTTTTATAAATACAGCACCGATTCAACACTCCTCAGGAATGGTTTTTACTATTTTGAGAGAGTCCCTGGTGGAACTCAGCAAATTACAGTATCAGCTCCGGGATATGAAACCTATGTTGGAGCAGTAGCGATGTCTGATACTTTCTTCACATTTAAGGATGTGCAGCTTGGAAACATTACTCCGCCATATATTGCTGAGAGCATTCCTGCTGCGGGTGATTCACTCTCTCCGGGATTAAAAAATATTCAGATTACTTTTAGTCGTCCTATGGATGTAGCTTCTGTTAACGCTGCAATCTCTTTTAATCCTCCCGTTGCCGGTACAACAAATACCTGGGGAGGAACTGACAGAGTGCTCACGATCACCACGGCGAACATGACACCATCGACTCAATATACGCTGACAATTCAGCCATCTGCCAAAGACAAATTTGACCATCCACTTGATGGTGATGGAAATGGTGTTGGGGGAGATGCATTCGTGTTAAATTTCCGGACAAAAATCCCTGATCATATACCTCCTGCTGTTGTTACCAGTTACCCAATGGGTATAGAGATAGTTTATGATAAGAGGCCCGTACTCAATATAACATTCAACGAACCATTAAAAACCTCTTCACTAAGTGGTAAACTTAAGATTCAAAATACTCAGAATAATGCAGATCTTCAGGTTTACACAAGATATTATGGTGGTAACAATGTTTCTGCTATCAACATCTTTGTGAGAGAGGATATTGTTTATCCAATAATGTACAGATTAAGGGTTGAGGCAGGTGTTGAAGATATGTCGGGGAATGCAACCACTGAACCTTATGAAGTTAATTTTGTTCTTGATCCCGGATTTTTTGATGTAGTTACCATTGACAATTTTGAGTCCGGAATAACAAACTGGTGGGTTCCGCAGCAGAGTGGTACCACAGTTGGAATTCTTACAGATACAACAAATATCTTTTCTGATGGCACCATTATAAATCATGGTTCAGGCAGCAGCAAATCGATGAGGCTCGACTACGGTTGGGATCTGAATGCAAGTGAATGGTTAATCAGGGAATATTATGGAGCCACTCCGGCAAGTTTTGATGTTGGGAAATGGATTCAGACTTATGTATTTGGAGACGGGAAAAATAATAAATTCCGCTTTTGTATAAATGATGCAGGCCCGGGCGGGCATGAAGTCAGCCCATGGTATAATGTAAACTGGTTTGGCTGGAAGCCTGTCTATTGGGAATTCCAGTCAGGAACCGGGAACTGGATTGGCAACGGAGTAATCGATTATCCTCTCAGCTTTGACAGTTACCAATTGTCTTATGAACCCGGAAACCAAAACATCGGCACTCTTTATTTTGATGATGCGAAGGTTTTGACTTGGAGTGATGTGGGGATTAAAGAGGATGTTTCAGGAAATCCCGATGTTTACAATATGGCTCAAAACTATCCAAATCCATTTAATCCGAGTACGGTAATCAACTTTAGTTTACCATCGAGATCAGCCGTAAAACTTGAGGTTTATTCAGTTCTTGGTGAGAAAGTGGCTTCGCTTGTGGATTCAGAGATGGACCGTGGAAGTTACAACTATTCATTTGATGCTACCAACCTCCCCGGAGGAGTTTATATTTACAGACTCTCAACAGGTCTCGGGGTTATCAGCAGGAAGATGATACTTTTGAAGTAAGAACTTGAGAACCAGAGAACTTGAGCGAATCTAAGGTATACAAGTTTGATAAAAATCAGAAACCTCAGAGGATTGCTCCTCTGAGGTTCTAAAGTTCTAGAGTTCTAAAGTTCTAAAGTTCTAGAGTTCTAAAGTTCTAAAGTTCTAAAGTTCTAGAGTTCTAAAGTTCTAAAGTTCTAAAGTTCTCAAGTTCTCAGGTTCTTACTTAATCTCGATCGTTTTCGGTTTTATTCTCTCGTGTTTTGCGAGGCGGAGAATTAATTGTCCGTTTTCGAAGGAGGCGTCAACATTTTCGGTATCTATTGAGTCTGCAACCTTAAATTTGCGGTAGTAGTTACCTGTGGTAATTTCCTTCAGGAGGATTTTTTTACCGTCAAGTTTGCCTCTGTCGATCCTGCCCATTATGACCAGATCTCCATTTTCCAATTTAATTCTCACATCGTCCCTTTTCACGCCTGACATCGACGCAACTACATAAAATGCATCTTCATCTTCAAGGAGATTAACTTCAGGAAGCACCCAATTCTCCTTGTCAAATGCCTCTTTCCATGTGTCCTCGGTTACTTTGACAACCGATTCGGTATTTTCAGTTTTATTTATCTCTTTTGACATGGTTTGTCTCCTTTCTTATTTTATTTCAATGCTTTTGTTTGGTTCCGGAGCTCTTTCAGCTCTTGCGATGGTAATTGAGAGAATTCCATCTGTAAATTTTGCTTCCACACTGTCTCTGTCAACTTCAAAAGGCATCTTAAAACTTCTTTTGAAAGTGCCGGTGATTCTTTCGTTGATGTAATAACGGGTGTTTTCCTCGGTATCCATCTTCTTTTCACCTTCAACAGTGATGGCGTTGTCAACCACGGTTAACTTAATATCTTCTTTTTTTAATCCCGGTAACTCAAGATGAATGTTAACTTTGCCATCTTTTTCAACGATGTCTGCTCTTGGATTAAAGCAGGCAGGTTTCGAGAATGTGGAATCAAGTTCCCTCTCGAGTGAATCAGCAATTGCGTTGCTCATTCTAATCATTTCTTTTACGGGGTTATAAACTAAAGTTCTCATTGTGATTCTCCTATATTAATTTTTAGATGATTGTTGAACTCTTTGGCTTATATATTACAAAGAGTGTGCCAAACCCAAATTTGATCAAAATCGAAGGAAAATGTAAAATTGTATGGTTTGACAATGACAAAATGGCAGACATTATGGCATGCTAAATATGAAATTTTGACAGACCTTGACAAAATGGCACACAAAGTGGCAATTCTCAAAATATCTGCTAATAAAACTTGATAAATTCCAAATAATTGCGCAAATTTAGGTTCACGCTATACCATTTTCAGAAAGAACAACAATTGCGTTTCAGAAGCAGGTATTCAGTTAAAACAATCATCATCGCCGGACTTTGTTTGATACTTGTTCAGGCGGTAGTTCATTTTGCATTTGACCTGTCGGGTAACGGATATGACTACAAAGCCACCGACATGCTCTACTCGTTTGCAAACAAAAACGGACATACTCCTCCGGTAAGCAACAGAGTGGTTTTTCTCACGATAAACGATAACACCTACGATTATCTCAAATCAAACCTTCTTGACCGTAAATTCCTTGCCCGTGGTATCGACGACCTGGCATCATTTTCACCTGAAGCTGTGATGTTTGATATTCTTTTTGCAAGACCCTCGTCACCAAAAGCTGACTCCATTTTTGCGGAATCGGTGAGGAATGCGGGTAATATCTGTCTTCCTGCCGGATTTTCTGTGAGTTTTGAGAACCGGGGAGGGTTGGACCGTGAGGGAGTTTATTTTGAACGGATGAAAAAGGAGTTTTTAATTCACCCGAAGGAGTCCGGGATTGGAAAACCATACATAGCAGGGAGAGGGTTATATCAGGCTGATCCTTTTGCGGAAGCCGCTGGCTCGTTTGGCCATATAACCACCGTTTCGGAAGCCGACGGGGTTTACCGGCTTTACCCGATGTTAATAAAAATTGATTCAGGATATATACCAACTGCAACACTATCGATGTTTTGTAAAATTTATGAGATTAATACAAACGATATTGAAGTTAAATGGGGAGAGAGTATAACCATTCCGGCAGGGAAGGAAAGCAAACTTGAAAAGGATATCATAATCCCGATCGATGAACATGGAAGGACATTTATTCCTTTTGCTGTGAAATGGCAAGAGGATAAAAGGAAAATGGAGATCAGAAATTTTATTGAGAGAGCAGAGAACCCGGAACTCACTGATGAACTTACGGAATTTTTTGAAGGAAATGTAGTATTTGTTGGTGATGTATCCACCGGAATTTCTGATGTTGGCTCAACACCAATTGATGATAATGCACCTCTGGTTCTTATTCATGCTGCCATTATGAACGCATTTTTCACCGACTCCTTTTACAGTTTTTTCCCAACCAATATTCTGTTTTTGATAGTTATTGGTATTTCCATTCTGCTCACTTTTCTGGCAACTTTAAAGAATGGAATGGTATTTAATGTTTTTTCATGGGTGGTTCTCTTTTTAGTTATTCTTTTTGCATATATACAGCTAATGGATGGTTCCATCTTTCCTGTGGTTACGATGCAAGTGAATATATTTGTGTGTTATCTGACGCTGTTGGTTGTCATTCAATATACTTCGAGTAAAGAACAATCGTTCATTAAGTCGGCGTTTTCGAGGTACCTTTCACCAACGGTGGTGGACAGATTAATCGAAAATCGTGACGGTCTTACACTCGGTGGTGAAGAACGGGAATTAACGATATTTTTTTCAGATATTGCCGGGTTTACCACCATTTCTGAAAAAACAAACCCTCAACAACTTGTAAAATTGCTTAATGAATATTTTACCGAGATGACTACAATTATCACCAATAATGGTGGGATGATAGACAAATACATCGGTGATGCTATTATGGCAGAATTTGGTGCTCCACTCTATTTTGAAGGTCATTCACTTGCAGCCACAAGGGCGGCACTCCAGATGCAAAAGAAGTGTGATGATTTAAATAAAATATGGAAACAAAGGGGTGATCCCGAGATCAGGGCGAGAGTGGGACTAAACTCGGGGAATGTGATTCTTGGGAATATGGGTTCACATCAGGTGTTTGATTATACGGTGATAGGTGACTCTGTAAATCTTGCTTCGCGTCTTGAAAGTGCCGGTAAAAAATACGGCTGTAATATTCTCATTTCTGAATCTGTATATAACGGGATAGCCGGTTCGGGAATACAAACCAGACTTCTTGATTACATAAAAGTAAAAGGGAAAACAAAACCGGTTAAGGTTTTTGAGGTGATGGAAGATGAATATTATGAAAAATACAGAGAATATTTTCTCAGGTTTCAGGAGGCTTTGGATGAGTATTATAACAGAAACTTCACAAAAGCAAACGAACTTTTTACCATTTGCACTGAGTTAAAACCGGGTGATCCCGCTTCAATTGAATTTATAAAAAGAATAAAATACTTCGATGAAAACCCGCCTGAGAGCGACTGGGATGGCTCTTTCGAAATGAGGGATAAATAAATATTTATACAAGTCCACCCCTACAACCCTGAAGCCATGTAACTATTCGGAGAACTTTCGACCAATTCATAAAACCGAAAAATATTTTTCACAATGGTAAACCAGGAAACAACAGTTCTTAATCTAATAAGGAGTTTCTCTCTCTTTTTTAGCGTAATTTTTAGAGGTGTGTAAAAAATTTTTCGATTAAATAAAAAAAATTCTATTTCTCTTGCACATCTGATTTTTATTTCGTAAAATATCAACGGGGAATATTTTTTATTCCTTTGTTGTTTAACTTTTATAATTACGGTTCATCATGAGGAACATGATGTGGGAAAATCGAAAACTCGATAATCGTTTATCGTCAGAGACAGTTTCATCTTTTCGTAGTAATGAAAATTACATCGATTGTGCCACCGTAAACTTCCTGTTATCACTTGTCATAGGCAATTGCTATGATTTGGGATCTCCAACTTTTTTGTGCCTTTCAATAACTTTTCTTCCTAACCATTCATTTTTTGATCCACCTACACAAACATTGTGTGAGGAAATTCTATGTTTATTCTGAAACATTTTCAATTACGTTTTGAATTTTTTCTTCTTTTGGTCGCCGCAGTTACAACCGAAGTGAACGCCCAGTACTTCGACACCCTAATTTTCAGAACAAACGGTCTATATTGGGCAGAATCAGTTATTTACATAGGGGACCAAAATGGTGATGGTTGTGACGATTTCATGATTACGAAGATGGACACAACCGCAGCCGGTTCAGAAGGGAAAGCATATTTTTATTACGGTGGTAACCCTGTCCCTGATACACCTGCTTTCTACATTAGAACTTTCAACCCCCTCACAATCACAGCTTGTGACATTAACAGGGATGGATACAGGGATGTGATTAGTCGGACTGGAACTAATTTAACCTATCCAATTAGTTTCTTTGTATATCTCGGAGGGCCAAACTTCGATACAGTTCCTGACTTTGAGATATTTCATCCTGAGAATTCTAAACCCTATCTTTATGGAAGGGATTGGCCTGTTGATTTTGATGGTGATGGCTGGGAGGAGTGGGTAACATTCTCAAACACAGGTAAATTCTTTTTTCTTATAACCACACCGGATATCCAACCCGTTGAATATCATGTTATCAAACCTGATTCGGCATCTTCTGATTATACGTTCCGGTACAATTATTTATCGTTTGCTGATATTGATGGTGACGGCAAAACAGACTTTTCACCATTCCTTCAAAGAACCAGTCCGTCAAATGACCTCCGCCGCTTCTACTTTGGGAACAGTGATTTTCTATTTACTGATTACTACCAATTTTCGTCAGATACCACATTCCAACCTCACAACATCTTTATAGTAAATGATATGAATGGGAATGGCAATGGAGAGTTAATAGTTTTTAGGGGAACAGCAGGTGGAGATATGCCATATGCGTTGTCATTTGGAACTCGCCCCCCTAATATCACACCAGAGGTTAAGATCAGTGCCGGAGGACTTTCAGGGGATGGGATCTCACCCGGGGATATAAACGGAGATGGTTATGGCGACTTGTTAAAATTTATACCTTATGAGAGTTATGCATTATATCTTGGAGGGAGCACAATTTCAGGACTTATAGCAAAACTTTATGTCTCCAATGTATTTTTAAGGGATATAAATTTTGCCGGAAGAGTTGGAGATGTGAATGGTGATGGGATAGATGATATTTGTGTTGGAGAGAATGGTTCAGTAGATCATCAATCGATACCTGCCGGTGACATATATATATACAAAGGCACCAGAACCCCTGCTTCAGTAGAGGAAGAAGTTGTTGAACAAACAGGGGAAAATAACATTGAGGTCGCAATATCACCCAATCCAACAAATGGAAAGGTTAATATTCATTATACCCTCCCTGATTCAGGTCAGCTAACATCAGAGATATTTGATATTCTTGGACAGAAGATATATAACAATTCAACACAAGAAGAGAAAGGAGAGCATAGTGAGGAGATAGATTTCAACTCACTTAGTGTGTCAA
>CAZHCW010000028.1:0-44876 GCA_964531325.1 uncultured Ignavibacteriaceae bacterium
TATTCCTCACTGCTGCCTCCCGTAGGAGTCTGGACCGTGTCTCAGTTCCAGTGTGACTGATCATCCTCTCAGACCAGTTACTGATCGTTGCCTTGGTGTGCCGTTACCACACCAACTAGCTAATCAGACGCAAGCCTATCCCAAGGCGGTAAACCTTTAACAACATATCCATGCGGATCCGCTGCATTATGAGGTATTAGCGCCGATTTCCCGACGTTATTCCTTACCTTGGGGCAAGTTACTTACGTGTTACGCACCCTTGCGCCACTCTACGGTCAGATTGCTCCTTCCGTCAAGTTGACTTGCATGTGTTAGGCACGCCGCCAGCGTTCGTCCTGAGCCAGGATCAAACTCTCCGTTGTAAATTGATTGTAAGCCTTTATAACAGTTTTTGTCATCTTATCATCTGGTCTCTACCAGATGCATCCACTAAAAAAAAGAACATTTTTTCGTTTGCAGAATTTTTCCGAAACGGGCTTCTAACTTACGAAAAACTTCCTATTCAAGTCAAGTTAAATTTTAATTAATTTTAACTTTTTTTGAGAAAAATTTTCTCGTCAGTTACACCTCGTCCGGCGTCATTCAATAAGTTTAAGAACTTAAAAACAAACAGTCTTCAAAATTACGACTATTTTTAATTCTGTGCAAGTGAAAAAGAAGAATATTTAAAGTTTTTTTCAACTTTATTTCGCTTTTCCATTTGTCTTGCGCTTACAGTATGTAATGAACTTAAATAATTCAAAAAATTTGAGCCTCTAATTAAAGGCTTTTGAACAACATTTCCAAATTATTTCTTTATTATTTTTTACTTTTTTTTCATCTATTTTATCAATATTTCATTTCAGCCCTGTTTTTTCACGGCGTTTCATTTCCAATATAATCTATAATTGTATGTTATTTATACAGGTTATGGTTTAATATATACGGATAAAGATTGCTACTATAGATAGCTAAAATTTTTTGATTTACGATGAATAAACGGAGCTTATGGTATGGTTGATAACTGAATTTTATTCAACTAATCCTTCTTTTAAAGCTTTTGCGACAGCTTCTGCGCGGTTCATTACCTTCATCTTATCGAAAATATGGTGTATCTAAGTTTCCACAGTAGATCTGCTGATGAACAATTTCTCTGAAATTTTTTCATTAGCCATTCCTTTCGCAATTAATTGAAGAACTTCAATCTCGCGGGAACTGAGCCGGTGCTTGTTTGGATCAGCAAGAGATTCCTTCAATATCTTTCTTGAAACCTCGACACTATATATAATGTGTCCACGGTTCACTCTATCGATATGGTCTATTATTTCTTCCTCTGGCGCACCCTTAAGAAGAAAACCTCTTGCGCCTGCACGCATTGCCCAATTGATACTTGGGCTGTCAGCGAACACAGTCAAAATCAGTATCTTTATATCTTCGCGGAGTCGGAAAATCGGTTCAAGAGCTTCCAGCCCTGACATACCCGGCAATCCCAAGTCCAGCAACAGAATATCTAATTCTCCCCCGCCCTCTAAAAATTTAATGAAGTCGTGCGCATCACTAAAAGTATGTTCGCACCTAAAATGCGATACCTTTTTAAGGGAGTTAATTAGATTTCTTCTAAAATTAGTATCATCTTCCACTAATACAATCTTTATCATACAATGCCCTGTTTCTTAAATTCATCAAGTTACTTCTACTACCAAAGACACTTTTGTACCTACACCCGCGGCAGATACAACTTCAAGTTCGCCTCCAATATCAAATGCCCTCTTCTTCATATTTGCCAAACCGCTACGCTCTGATTCTACCATTGTGTTAAATCCACAGCCATTATCCTCCACAATCAAACTCAGCCTGTTCCCTGAGCGTTTTATCGCCACTTTTACTGCAGTTGCTCCCGAGTGTTTTATAATATTCTGAAGAGATTCTTTCAGAATCAAATAAATCTGCTTTTTAAAGTGAATACCTGCTCCGGCAGGGAAATCAAAAATATCCTCATCGATCTCTGTATCAAAGTCAATATATTTAAGCATTCCTGTTACGGTTGAGACCAGTTTAGTCACCATTCTCCTATCAGAATCATTCTCAGGACTGATGAACCAAATCACATCATCGATCAGTCCCCTTACATTCAGAGAAATCGTGTGTAATTGAGAGAGGTCAATCCGAAGCGAATCGGGCAATGTAGTTTCTTTGCTCAATTCCCTGCATGTGTTTGCAATTAAAGTCAGTTCAGTATTAACTTCATCATGCAAGTTACGCGATATTTCAGTTTTTATCTTTTTCTCCTGGACGAGCGCATTTTCCTGTTCTGCAATTTTAACAGCATCAACTGCTCTTATTTTGTTCATCCTCATCAGGTAAAAAGTATATAACAACATCCCAAATGCCAGAATAACAAGAAGTTTAAACCACCAGGTCAGGTAAAATGGAGGGTTTATGACCAACTTTATGGATGCCCCTTTTTCGTTCCAGACTCCATCGTTGTTTGCTGCTTTAACCCTGAAAACATATTCTCCCGGATCAAGATGTGTAAAAACTGCTTCCTTCTTTTTCCCATTATAAATCCACTTGTCATCGAAGCCCTCAAGGATGTAAGCATATTTGATGTTTTCAGGATTTTTATTATTCAGTGCTACAAACTCGAAAGAAATAAAAACATCATGATGATCTATCTCTATTTCTTCGGCATCTTGTATATCAGGAGAAAGCTTAACCTCTTTGTTGAACTTCTTAAACGCGGTTAAAATTACATTTGGAAGAGCAACGCTCTCAGATATAGTATCCGTATCAGACGCAGTGATCTTAGAAAAAGAATGATTCGAAATATTATTTTCGAGGGTGGTGAGTTTAAAATTATAGGAGTAAATCTGCGAGAACATTGTCGAAGAGGTGAATAGAACAACAAAGTAAAAATAAATTACCTTACCAGACACAGCCCTCCTTGCACAGCTAAAAGTAAAACCGGCTTAAAACTTATGTATTGCATATTAAATATAGTTTGGTTTGTTAATTTAATAATTTTTTCCAACCCACAATGCAAAATTTGACTATTTCTAAAAAAAATAATCAGCCGCCCATCCTCAAAATGAACGACTGAGGTACTAAATGAAGTACGATTAAATAGCTGCATTTATATCGCTATTTCATCAAGATAAATTTCCTTGTCTGAACAAATGGCTCACTCTTATCTCCGGGTGATGCAACAATCCTGTAGAAATAAACACCACTTGCAAAAGAAGGTATTTCAAGACTTATCTCGTAGTTTCCTGCCTGTTTATCTTCACTAACAAGTTTTTTTATCAGTTCTCCGTGTATCGAATAAAGCTCGATCTCTACATGGGCATCTTTGGGTAATGCATACCGTATCATCGTACTCGGATTAAAAGGGTTTGGATAGTTTTGCCCGAGGGAGAACTGTGTCGGGATCTCCCCTGAGAGTTCTTCAATACCTGTTAGAGTAATAGTAAATGAATCAGTTGGAGCAAACTGGGAACCGGCATAAGCACCATCTAAAGTTTGAACACTCCAATAATATGTCCCTACAGGTAAATGGTCCTTTAGGGTCCAACTGTTTGTTTGGGAGTTCCCAAGTCTTACTACTCTTCTAAATCCTGTTGAGTTATTTGCCATAGGTGAAAGTGTATTTACACTCTTTACCGTTGTGCCAATAACAAGATTATAATGCAACCCATTCTGAGGTGTTTCACCATCTGTGCTTTTATTCCAGTTAAATGTTACGGTATCTCTATTTATTGTTGAAGTGAGATTGGTTGGTGCATAAGGGACTGTATTCAAAATTGAATTATTATTTTTGTAGATTTTGGAGATTCGGCCATTACTGGTGATACCTGCTAACAAAATATCAAGGTCTCCATCATTATCATAATCTGCCCATGCTACCGAACTGTTCCAAACACCCTCTAAATAAATAGATGTCTGCTCCGTAAATGAGCCATCTCCGTTATTTTTGTAGATTTTGGAGACTCCATCACCACTTTTAAAACCAGTTAACAAGATATCAAGGTCTCCGTCATTATCATAATCTCCCCAAGCAGAAGAACCTGAATAAACATTTGTTAAAGAAATAGATGTCTGCTCGGTGAATGTTCCATCTCCGTTATTTTTATAGATTTTGGAGACTCCAACATTGCCTGTATGACCAGTTAACAAAATATCAAGGTCTCCGTCATTATCATAATCTCCCCAGGCTACGGAACTATTTTGAACACCCGTTAAAGAAATGGATGTCTGCTCCGTAAATGTTCCATTTCCGTTGTTTTTATAGATTTTGGAGACTGGATTACCATTACCAAGACTACCCGTTAACAAAATATCAAGGTCTCTGTCATTATCATAATCTCCCCAAGCGACACAACTATATTGAACGCCGGCTAAAGAAATGGATGTCTGCTCGGTAAATGTTCCATCTCCGTTGTTCTTATAGATCTTGGAAACTACAGCACTACCTGAATAACCTGTTAATAAAATATCAAGATCTCCATCATTATCATAATCTCCCCAAACAACAGAACTATTTTGAACACCCGTTAAAGAAATAGATGTCTGCTCCGTAAATGTTCCATCTCCGTTGTTTTTGTGGATTATGGAGACAAAAACACTGTTTAAGGTTTGTCCCGTTAACAAAACATCAATGTCTCCGTCATTATCATAATCTCCCCAAGCTACAGAACTCGAACGAAAATCGGTTAAAGAAATAGATGTTTGCTCGGTAAATGAGGCATCGCCGTTGTTTTTATAGATTTTGGAAAACACATTCCCATTATTATCGATACGACCCGTTAACAAAATATCTAGGTGTCCGTCATTATCATAATCTCCCCAGGTTATCGAACCATCATCAACACCCGGTAAAGCAATAGATAACTGCCGCGTAAATTGGTGTGCGACTGTAGTTGTTTGTACAGGTGCAAACTGAGAACCGGCATAAGCACCATCTATCGCCTGAACACTCCAATAATATGTTCCATTCGGCAAGTCCTTTATGGTCCAACTGTTTGTTTGGGAATTCCCAAGTCTTACTACTCTTCTAAAACCTGTCGTTCTATCTGCCATTGGTGAGAGTGTATTAACACTACTTTCGGTAGTACCTATAACAAGATTATAATGCAGCCCATTCTGAGGTGTTTCATTATCTGTACTTTTATTCCAGTTAAATGTTACATTGTTTCCAGTGACCGTTGAAGTCAGGTTGGTTGGTGCATTTGGAACTGTATTAAGAATAACATTATTATTTTTGTAGATTTTGGAGACTGCACCACCACTGCCTGAATAACCTGTTAACAAAATATCAAGGTCTCCATCATTATCATAATCTCCCCAAGCAACGGAACTAGCGAAAACATCAGTTAAAGAAATTAATGTTTGCTCTGTAAACGAGCCATCTCCATTGTTTTTATAGATTTTGGAGACTCCAACACCACCTGTTATACCCGTTAACAAAATATCAAGGTCTCCGTCATTATCATAATCTCCCCAAGCAACTGAACCTGCGTGAACGCCCTCTAAAGAAATAGCTGTCTGCTCCGTAAATGAGCCATCTCCATTGTTTTTATATATTTTGGAGACTCCTGCACTACCAGTAGGAGTACCCGTTAACAAAATATCCAGATATCCATCATTATCATAATCTCCCCAAGCAGCTGAACTACCTGAAACTCCAGTTAAAGAAATAGTAGTCTGCTCTGTAAAGGAGCCATCTCCGTTGTTTTTATAGATTTTGGATCTAAATCCAGCACTACCAAAACCCGTCGCTAAAATATCAAGGTCTCCGTCATTATCATAATCTCCCCAAGCTACAGAACCATCATAAACATCCGTCAAAGAAATAATTGTCTGCTCGGTAAATGAGCCATCTCTATTGTTTTTATAAATCTTACAGACTCCTCCCGTTAACAAAATATCCAGATATCCATCATTATCATAATCTCCCCAAGCAACGGAACCTCCATAAACACTCGTTAAAGAAATAGTTGTTTGCTCCGTAAATATTCCATCTCCTTTATTTTTGTATATTTTTGAGTCATAAACATTATTTCCAATATGACCGCTTAACAAAATATCAAGATCTCCATCATTATCATAATCCCCCCATGCAACATAACTATTTGCCACACCCGTTAAAGTAATAGATGTCTGCTCTGTAAAGGAGCCATCTCCGTTGTTTTTATAGATTTTGGAGACAGGAACACTACCAGTATAACCGGTTAACAAAATATCGAGGTCTCCATCATTATCATAATCTCCCCATGCCACGGAACTATTTCCAACATAAGTTAAAGTAATGGATGTCTGCTCAGTAAATTGGTCTGTTAAGGCATTTGTTGAATTTTCCAATGCAGGGTTGATTGATTTTAAACCTGTTCCATTCTGCGGAACAAGCACGGAATTGAATAATATAGAGAGGGAGAAAAGAAGGAGAAGATTTTTCATAAAATTGCCTTTATTAAATTGTTAAACATCTAAATGGATTGACGAAGATTATATTTATACTATTGGAGTATTAAAGCAAAGAATATTTCGATTAACTATCGTCAAGTTACATCTTGATTAAATTAAAGTGCATCCCTGAAAACCATGATTTTTTCAATATCTTTTACACTTATCTGAAAATCCTCCCTGTCTCGTATATTCAGATGGATTTGTTAAATTCGCCAATGAAACAACCAAATTTGTCAATAACTTGCTAATATTGACGATATATAGTGGACCATTGTTGGCTACGAAAATTTATTCACTACGAACATGTCATTCCGAGGTGTTGGGATTTTTATGGGTTGGTTTACATTTTTGCTATATTTTGTCAATTTTTTGGCAGTATTGACAAAATATAGTATTTTTGGTAAAAATAATTCCTGGAATATGAAAAACGAAGTGACAATTAAAGATTTTTTACACTCAAAACCGGTTCTGACTACTAAAGAAATTGTAGCTTTTATGAGGTCTGTCGATTCTCATATTAGTGATCCGCTGGTGAATTGGAAGATTCATTCACTACACAAAAGTGGCTATATCCAAAAAATTGGGAGAGGGTTTTATACAACGATTAAAAAACATCAATTTTACCCGGAACCGTTTGATGTTATCCCGAAGGTAGCCCTGTTTCTAAATAAAGTACTCCCCGAATTGAATTATATAATTTGGGATACTCGCATCTTAAGCAGATTGACTATCCATCAACCGGCAAGGTTTTATATTATATTAGAAACAGAAAAGGGTGAAGAATCATCGCTTTACAATTACCTGAGAGACAGTTTTCAAAATGTATTTTTAAAACCTGACAATCTGACTTTTGATCTATATATTAGTGATAAAACTGATCCAATTATTATCAATCCAATGATATCTCAGTCCCCAACTCTCATCAAGGATAGTATTGGTTCGCCTGCGTTGGAAAAAATATTAGTAGATATTTTTGTGGATGAAACAATTTTTAGCGTTTTCCAGGGATCTGAATTATCTACAATTTTTAAAAATGCCTTCGATACTTACAATATCAATATGAGTAGCATGCTTCGGTATGCTGGAAGAAGAGGTTCTCGCTCTGAGCTTATTGAATTCCTGAGTAGACTCGACACCAACAGTGAAGAATTCCACTTCCAACTGAAAGCGTTATCTACATGATAGATGACTCAACTTTTATTTACTCTAAAGAATTTCATTTTGCAGATGGCAATCGAGACGCTTCGAATATCAATTCCTCTTCGAGGTAATTCGCATTTGAGGGCGGAGAATCATTGACTACGAAAATTCTTCTACGAACATGCCACCTGCCAAAGCAGGTTTTTAGGGGTTTTCGATGATCTTGATTTCTACGAACATACCACCTGCCAAGGCAGGTTTTACCCGCCTTATCCGTGATATCCGTGGAACTATTAAAAATCTCCCTCCGCGAAAATCTGTCTAATCTGCGTGTATCTGCGTCCCCTAAACCCTCTCCGTGTAATCCGTGATAATCCGCGGAATCCGCGTAACTAACAAACCTTCTTCCCTTGTATCCGTTTCCTTAATTCCGCATAATTTGGCAGGATTTTCCTTAGTTCGGCATAAAATTGTTCTGAGTGATTCATTTGTTTGAGGTGGCAGAGTTCATGTATGATTACATAATCTATCAGTTCGGGCTCAAGTGACATGAGCAGAGGCGAAAGGAAAATCTCTTTTTTGATTGTGCAGAAACCCCATTTACCTCTCATTTTTTTGACTCTAACTAATAAAGGGTTAAATCCATGTCGGGCTGCGAGGTGTTGTGTGCGGGGTATCAGATATTTGGCAGCAGTTCCATTAAGAAAACCGCGGTAGAGTTCCAGTGTGGTTTCTTTGGCTCCCTGCGGGCTCTCTATTGTTAACTCTGAAGTTTCTTTATTAAAATTGATGACATGTTTGCGCAAAAACAGGTTGTAATGATGTTCAACCTTGATATCCTCCCCAAACAACTTGTAAGGAGATTCTTCTTTTTTATGAACTAAAAGATGGATGTGTCTCTCAAGAAATTTCCTTTTACTTTCAAGAAAATTTCTCGCTTCCTCAAATGATCCCCTTTCGGGAATCACCAATTCAAAAAGTCCTGTCTGGTTGATTCTTATCGCCACAATCTTTGCCCTTCGGCTCCTTCTAACAGAACAGAGGAGTTTATGCCCGGCAATTATAACTTCAAGTTGATCAGCAGCCGGTTTCATCGACTCTTTTTATAGGTTGAACCCTCTTTTGTATCCTGAATTGTTATACCCAAAGTAAGAAGTTCATTTCGAATCTTGTCGGAGAGAGGATAATTTTTCTCCAATTTGGCATCAATTCTCAATTTGAGAAGCAGTTGAATAAGTTCATCCTCAAGCCCTGAATCAGAAGTTGCAACCTTTTCGGTTCGAAGAATTCCCAGAACACCATCTGCGGTTTTTTTCAGAAACTCAAGTGCCCCCTCATAAAACTCACGGGTGAGATTTTCACCGGATGCGATATAAGTATTTACTTCCTTGATAAAATCAAACACCACGGCTATAGCCTTTGGTGAGTTAAAATCGTCGTCCATCGCTTCTTTAAATGCAGAATAACTTTTTTCGAAATCAAATGAATGGGCTCCTGATGCCGGTTTTCCTGCAAGAGTCGATTTAACGGTATCAAAAAGGTTATTCAATTTTTCAAGTCCACGATCTGCACTTTCAAGAGCTTCGGCAGTAAAATTTAACGAAGATGCGTAATGTGTCTGTTCGTAGAAAAAGCGGAGCGTCTCTGGTTTATATTTTTTCACCATATCTCTGAGATTAAAAACATTCCCCAACGATTTCGACATTTTTTCATTATCGATATTCAAAAATCCAAAATGCATCCAGGTTCTGGCAAAAGGTTTTCCTGTTGCTCCCTCACTCTGGGCAATTTCATTTTCATGATGTGGAAAAATAAGATCACTTCCACCACAATGAATATCAAAAGTATCTCCAAGATGTTTGCAAGACATTGCCGAGCACTCGATATGCCAGCCGGGTCTGCCTTTCCCCCATGGACTCTCCCAAAATGGTTCACCCGGTTTTGCCGATTTCCACAAAGCAAAATCAAGCGGGTCTCTTTTAATCTCATTTACTTCAACTCTTGAACCCGACTCCAGACTGTCGATATTCTTCCCGGAAAGTTTTCCGTATCCTTCAAACTTCCGAATCTCGTAAAACACATCCCCATTTACCTCGTAAGCTTTACCGTTTTTGATTAATGCCTCAATCATTGCGATGATTTCAGGAATATGTTCGGTTGCCCGGGGATTAATATCAGCGCGGAGCAATCCCAGTTTATCTATATCCTCAAAAAAAGCATCTGAAAATTTCTTTGCCACTTCCTTCGAATCAATTCCCAACGCATTTGCTTTATTAATAATCTTATCATCGATATCTGTTAGATTCATGGCAAACTTAACTTTGTAACCGGAATAGATGAGGTAACGGCGAACGATATCTGACATCACAAAAGATCTTGCGTTTCCGATATGGAAATAATCATACACGGTCGGTCCACACGAATATATCGTAACTGCCGGCGGATTTAATGGAATAAAATCTTCTTTTTTGCGTGTAAGTGTGTTGTAAATCTTTAACATAACAATCTGTAATTTTATTAAAAAGAAAAAATAGCTAATACCTAATACTTAATACTTAATACTTAATACTTAATACCTAATACCTAATACCTAAATTCTCAGTTTTTCAATCAAAAGTTTGATATCATCAGGTAAATCTGAATCGAATCTTAAAAACTCTTTGGTGTGGGGATGAATAAAGCCCAGTGTTTTGGCATGAAGGGCCTGTCTTGGCATAATCTCCAATAAATTATCAACCCTCGATCTTATTTTTGGAAGCTGGTCACCATATCTTATAACATTACCTCCGTAAACCTCATCCCCAAAAATCGGATGACCTGTTCCCGAAAGGTGCACCCTGATTTGATGTGTCCTGCCGGTTTTCAGTTTAAGACTTACGAGCGATGCAAACTCAAATTCTTCAATCACTTCATAAAATGTGTGAGCAAACTTCCCCTCATCCTTACTCATCGTAAAAAGTTTTCTGTCCCTTTTACTGCGAGTGATATATGACTGAACTTCCCCTTTTTTCTCCTTAAACAACCCCCATGCAACTGCCTGATATTCTCTTTCGATAGTATGAGCAGAAAACTGGGAGGCGAGCCGCGAATGAGTAATGTTATCCTTTGCAATCAACAGAAGTCCGCTGGTATCCTTGTCAATTCTGTGAACTATCCCCGGGCGGGTGGTTGGGTCGTTGATATCGCTTAATTTTTGTTTGTGGAACAAGAGAGCATTTACGAGGGTGCCGGTGTAATGACCAATCGAAGGGTGGACCACAAGACCGGGCGGTTTGTTAATTATCATTAAAAATTCATCTTCAAAAACCACATCAATAGGGATGTCTTCAGCCTCTGCTGTTTCGGGTCTCGGAGCACAGGGGAGTGTAAATACAATTTCATCCCCGGGGGAAACCTTATAATTCGATTTGATTACCTTACCGTTTGCTGTTACAAGTCCGGCTTCAATATGTTTTTGAATTCGTGTACGGGTGGCGTTTTCTACCGAATTGGCAAGAAAAGTATCAACCCGCTCTTTCCTCTTTCCATCGGAAATCTCATACCTAAATATCTTTTCGGTTATTATCTTTGCCATCTGACGGCTCCTCCGAAATTTCACTCTCCGTCTCTGTCGGAAAAGATATCTGCCTTACAGGGCGTTCAGTTTTCCCTTCAACAGCAGTTTCAACTTCTGATCTTCTCTCAATTTCCGAATTGGCTGTTTCAGGCAATCCCCCGTCTGATATTTCCTCTTTCACAACTTCATGTTCATCTTTGCCATAAAAAATAAACAAAACAGCAACTCCAAGTGAAACAGCAATATCTGCTATGTTGAAGATCGGAAAACTGTCGATGTAATATCCTAAAATGTTAACATCAAACACTACATGAAAAAAATCGACTACATGACCGTAGAACAGAGGTGCATATCCAAAAAGAGCCCCGTAAAAGACTCGATCGATCATGTTTCCAACTGCTCCGGCAAGGATAAGAGCCAAACCAAAAGCAGCACCTTTGTTCTTCTCCGCAATTTGTTTCATATAATATACAATGAAAACACTGGCAACCACAGAGATGAGCGAAACACCCACTTTTATTATCGGATTTAACTCGATCCCAAATGCTATTCCCTTGTTCTCAACAAATGTAAGCCTGAAAAAATTTCCAAATACAGGTATCGACTCGCCAAGATACATACCATCATACTCAATTCCCAAAAAGGGGATGGAAAACCCCTTCACGGCAAGTTTGGTTATCTGGTCGAGCAAAATAAGTATTCCTGAGAAGTAGAGCAGCCTTACATAAAGTCTGTCTGATGCAACTGTGTTAATAAGTCTTTTTCTTCTTTTCTTGTTTCAATTTTACCGGCAAACAATGTTGGCTGTGAGGCACGGCAAGAAGTCGCTCCCTCGGAATCAGCGGACAGGTGTCGCAAAGATTTTGTGGTTCATCGATACATTCGATGCATAACCCGTAGGTACCGGCATCAATTCTCTTTAGTGCTTCATCAAGATATCCAAGGAATTTTCCTTCTCGCTGAGCATAAAGAAATGTTTTTTCGCGTTCCATGGCATCAGTTCCCTGTTCAGCCATGTGTAATGAGTATGGAGAATTTTCGTTAATATACTCACCTGTGGTAGGGTCCATCATTCTGTCGCGCAAATTTTGCAACTGCTGAATGATTTCCTCTCTTTTTTCAAGAATCACTGCACGAAAGTATTCCAACTCATCGGCGGTGTATCTCGTTTTTCTGGGCGAACTGTTTTCCTCACCCATTATTTTGTTTTCTTCCATCGGTATCTCCTATTGTACTTCTAAATTTTATTGATCTCTATTTTACAGTTATGGTCGCCAATCTTCCACTCCTGCGTATATCCTGATCCAAATTCTTGTTCTCGTAAATTTTCAGCAAGGGTTTCACCTTTTATATACTGCTGAAAAATGTTTACGGCACTTGTTATCTCATTATCTCCATTGAAAACGATATTTATTTTATCAATTACTTCAAACCCGGCGTCTTTTCTCATGTTCTGAATGCGATTTACAAATTCTCTTGCAAATCCTTCATCTCTCAATTCAGGTGTAATTTCAGTGTCGAGAGCAACGGTAAAGGCCCCTTCAGATTCAACCAACCAGCCTTCTATTTCAGAACTGATTATTTCAACATCAGCAGGCTCAACTTCAACACGGCTACCGTTAATGTCCAAAATAACACTCTCGCCTCTTAAAAGTATGCCTATTTCCTTTGTACCAAATTCTCTGATAGCCGAGGCAACCGGTTGAACTGATTTTCCGTGTTTGGGCCCCAAGGTTTTGAAGTTGGGCTTGGTGCTCTTTTTTACAATTCCGGAATCATCAGTGAGAATAATCAGTTCTTTAATGTTAACTTCTTCAAGAATCACTTCCTTCATCGTCTCGAGTGGTTCTTTTAACCTCCCGGCAACAGCAACCATTATCTTTTTGAGGGGCTGCCTCACTTTTAGATTATGTTTCGCTCGCATCGATCTTGTAATATAAACAACTCTCTGAACAGCGTCCATCTTTTCTTCCAGCTCTTTTTCTCTGTAAGTAACTACAGGGAATTTACAAAGATGTACAGATTCTTCTGCTCCCGTTGTGTAGAGCGTCAATCTTCTGTAAATATCTTCTGCGATAAACGGTGCAAATGGTGATATAAGTTTTGAAACAGTTAATAAACATTCATGGAGTGTTTGATAAGCTGAAAGTTTTGCCTCAGTCAAATCCGATTTCCAAAACCTTCTTCTGCTCCTTCTAACATACCAGTTTGAAAGTTCATCTATCGTAAAACTCATCACAGCCCTTGCTGCTCTGGTAACATCATAGGCATCCATCGAGGTTTCATATTCCTCAACAAGACCATTAAGTTTCGAGATTATCCATCTGTCTATCTCAGGTCTCCTGTCATATTCCACCAAATCTTTGTCATTCACAAAACGGTCGATATTGGCATAGAGTGAAAAAAAGGAATAAGTGTTGGTTAATGTACCAAAAAACTTCCTTTGAACATCACCAAGGTCTTCCTCATTAAATAGAGTCGGTTTCCATGGTGGATTATTCGAAATAAGATACCATCTTGTGGCATCGGCACCATATTTATCAAACAACATAAAAGGATCTACCGAGTTACCCCGGCTTTTCGACATCTTTTTCCCCTCTTTGTCGAGAATAAGATCGTTCACCAAAATATTTTTATATGCAGGTGAATCGAAAAGCATAGTGGATATGGCATGTAATGTATAAAACCACCCTCTGGTCTGATCAATTCCCTCAGAGATAAAATCTGCGGGGAAATTCGCTTCAAACAATTCTTTGTTCTCAAATGGATAGTGGTACTGAGCGAATGGCATGGCTCCCGAATCATACCATACATCAATGAGTTCAGGGGTTCTTCTGTAAACCTTGCCGTCTTTTTCAAAAATTATTCTGTCAACAAACGGTTTGTGAAGATCAATCTCCTCAAGTTCAGAAACGGGTGTCCGTTTTCCATCCTTTTCATAGATTCCCTGTTTTAGATCCTCAATACTTCCTACAGCAAACATATCTTTGCCGTCTTCCGATACCCAGATTGGAAGTGGTGTTGCCCAGAAACGGTCACGAGAAAGTGCCCAGTCTTTGTTATCCTCAAGCCAGTTCCCAAATCTTCCCGTTCCAATTTCAGGGGGAGCCCAGTTGATTGTCTTGTTAAGTTCAACCATTCTGTCAGCCACTGAAGTGGTTTTTATAAACCAAGACTCACGGGCATAATATATAATAGGAACATCATCAAATCTCCAACTGAAGGGGTATGAGTGTTCGATGGTCTCTTTTTTGTAAAGTTTTCCTTCAGTTCTCAATTTCTGAATAATGCCCGCATCGGCATCTTTCACAAACTGATCTGCAAAATCGGTAATTTCCGCTGTAAATCTTCCGCCTCTTGTTACAGGCTGAAGCATTGGGAGTCCATATTTTTTGGAAATATCATAATCATCCTGACCAAATGCAGGTGCTATATGAACAATTCCTGAACCATCTCCGGTGCTAACAAAATCAGCATTCAGAGTGTAAAAAGCTTTTTTGTCTGGTTGAACATAGTCTATAAGCTGTTCGTACTCAACATACTCAAGCTCACTTCCCTTAAAAGATTCGAGTATCTCATAATCCTCACCCAAAACAGAAAGGCGTTCTTTGGCGAGTACCATTTTTATCTCTTTATGCAGAACCTTTACATACTCAATATCCGGTCCCAGAGCCAATGCCACATTTGAGATCAGAGTCCAGGGCGTGGTAGTCCAAACCAGAAAATGGTAATCGGCATCCTTCGCTTTAAAAAGGACATATACAGAAGGATCTTTTGTCATTCTGTAACCCAAAGCAAGTTCGTGACTTGAGAGCACCGTCTCGGCTTTAGGATCCTGGGGTACAATTTTATAATCTTTAAAAATTAATCCCTTGTCAAACAAGGTTTTAAGTGACCACCAGACAGATTCGATATAATTATTTGTACAAGTAATATAAGCTGACTCAAGATCAATCCAATATCCCATCCTGTCGGTCATCTTTTCCCATAAATCTTTATAGGTAAACACCGAATGCCGGCAGGCATCATTATATTTCTCAACACCGAATATTGGAATATCAGCTTTGCTTTTTATCCCAAGTTGTTTTTCAACTTCAATCTCAACAGGCAGCCCGTGTGTATCCCAACCCGCTCTGCGTTGCACCTGATATCCCTGAAGTGTTTTATATCTGCAGATCAAATCTTTTAAAGTTCTTGCCATTACATGATGGATACCCGGTTTGCCGTTTGCAGTAGGGGGACCCTCATAGAAGGTAAAACTTTTATCAGCCGGTCTTGATTCAACCGACTTTTCAAAAATATTTTTCTCTTTCCAGAATTTTAAAACTTCATTTTCAATTTCAGGGTATCTGAAGTTTTCAGGATATGGCTTGTACATTTTTACTTAAATCTCTCTGATTATTGCATCTGTTTTTTATACTGTTCAAGTAATTGTTTTTCAGTATTTACCAGTATTTTTAATTCGTTTTCAAGTTTTTCTTTTTCATTTTTCATCTTTTGAAGCTCCTGTTGTGCCTCAAACATAATTTTTTGAGCATCAAGCTTTGCTTTTTCGACGATCAATTCACCATTTTTTTCAAAAAATGTAGCTTCAAATATAGGTTCTTTTTCTGAATCTGTATGTGATAATTCCTTTACACTCTCTTTAACTTCTGAAAAATCAACAACTTCGCTTTTCAGAATATTCTCTTTACTCTCCGATTCATACTCTCTGTTCTGCTCTTTATCATCACTCTCCTCATCATACTCGGAACTTACCACCTCTTCATCACTCACATCACCTGATAATTCTTCACTGTTCCTGCTAGTTTGCTCTGTTGCGTAATCACTATCCTCTTCACTTTCCCCGGTCACCTCAAATCTAAGCGCACAACTGTTCCGTCCAAATAGAACAAAAGAAGAAACAAGAGTCCCGTTTATCGCGGCAGTCACGAGAAATTTGAATGTTGAAGTATCAGTAGTCTGCCTCACAACAAAAAAGAGCTCATGAGTAAGAGCACCGGCGGTTCCGAGAATCATTGCCCAAAGCGCAAATTTAAACGATGTACCTCTGTTAAATCCTTCACCAATCAACCAACCGGAAACAAACGACACAATCATAAGCACAAAAAGCCTGGAGTAAAACACGGAGTCAACAGAAGTTACCCCGTCAAGAAACCAGGAAGAACTTCCGGCAACTGCAATCGAGAGAAGAAACCCGATTATTCCGATAAACTTCTTAAATGTCATTTTAATCTTCTGATTACTTCTGTAAATACTTTTGTCATTCTGGGTTCTGCTATTCCGGCTGCATCCAACATCTCTTGAAGCGTAACTGGTTTAAGCGACTCAGGGAAACATTCATCAGTCACGATACTCATCCCCAATACCTTCATTCCCATATGGTTTGCAACTATATTCTCAGGAATTGTTGACATACCCACCACATCTGCACCTATTGCTCTAAGGAAACGATATTCAGCTCTTGTTTCGAGACTGGAGCCTGAAACTGCAACATACACTCCCTTGTGGAGTTTAATTCTGTTATCCAACGCAGCTTCTTCTGCCAAAGCAATCAGGTCAAACGAATAAGGTTCACTCATATCGGGGAATCTTGGTCCAAGTTCATCATAGTTTTTACCAATGAGCGGATTATCCCCCAAAAGGTTGATGTGATCGACCATTATCATGATGTCCCCTCTTCTATAAAAAGGATTCATCCCGCCACAGGCGTTTGAAACAAAAAGAGTTTTAACACCAAGATATTTCATTACTCTCACAGGGAAAGTGATCTGTTGCATCGTATATCCCTCATAATAGTGGAACCGACCCTGCATAGCAACAACTTTCTCACCATGGATCGTACCAAATATTAATCGCCCTTTGTGGGATTCAACGGTTGAAACGGGAAAATTTGGAATATCCTCATATTCAATGGTCAATTCAATATCTATTTCCTTAACCAATGCACCCAATCCTGTTCCCAGAATTATTCCGTATTTGTAATCCTTTACAGTTTTTGTCCTTAAAAAATCAACTGTTTCTTTAATTTTATCAAGCATGTTATTCATTCTAATCATCCACAATATTGTTTAAATCAATTTTTTCCGATCCACCGGCGAAAAACATTTCAGCAAGCTTTTTACGCTTCTGCTCTTCGTCACTCATTGGACCTTTCTTATTAATCTCTTCAGTTTTTTCAGATTCGCCTTTAACATCCGCAACTTCGAGTGGCTCCCGGGTCTCAATCTTTGCAATCACCGTCTCTTCTTCCGGTTCACTAACATTTGGCGTTTCAGAAATATCATTCACAACAACACCGGAATCCACCGGTTCGACTTTATCTTCCGGTATCTCATTCACCAATTGTGGTTCCGGTATCTTTTCAATAACCTTATTTCTTAACCCCAACAAATCTTCCTGTGTCTCAACCATTGCAGATAACCGGGCAATCAACCATGCCATTCTTTCTTCAAGTTCAGCTATATGAGTTTGCAGCTTTATTGCCTTCTCCTGGGAATCTCCGAGAATAGCAGCTGCCTCAATTCCCGCCTCTTCCACAATTCTGGTTGCTTCGTCATTGGCTTTCTGAAGAGCCAGTCCTGATGATTCCTGTGCAGCTATCAACGCTTTTTGTAAACTGTCTTCAATTGTTTTGTATCTTTCGATATCAAGATTCAGGTGATCAACAGTGCGGCGAAGTGTTTCATTTTCTTTCAGTGCCGATTCAACCTCCTCGGCAACCTTTTCAAGGAAATCATTAACTTCACCAATGCTGTAACCTCTCACCGCTTTGCTAAATTCCTGTCGTTTAATATTTACAGGTGATAATTTCATTCGTTGTCCTTAGTTCCTTTCGCCAAAAATTGCTGTGCCAATCCTTAAAAATGTTGCACCCTCCTCAATGGCTGTGAGGTAGTCCCCTGTCATACCCATCGAGAGTTCTTTTATTCCGCTATAACCCGCCCTTTGCAACTCTTCAACCAAAAGTCTTGTCCTTCTGAAAGCATCTCTTATAATCGTTATATCATCAACAAACGGAGCCATGGTCATAATACCAACCACCTCAATATTTTTCATATCCTCTGATTCACCTGCAAGAGTGAATACATCTTCAACTTCGGCACCTGATTTTGTTGTTTCAAAAGAGGATTTAAACTCGAGGAACACTTTTTGAACAATCCCTTTTTTCTCAGCTTGTTTTTGGATCTCAGTGAGAATTTTCACCGAGTCCACTGAATGTATGTAATCCGCATTTCCTGCCACATATTTAACTTTGTTGGTCTGGAGCGTTCCGATATAGTGCCAAACAAGTTCTTGATCACTGAAAATTGCGTATTTATCCCTGAACTCCTGGGCATAATTTTCACCAAAGTGTAACTGACCGGCGGAAATCGCTTCACGAATCTGCTCAACTCCAAAGAGTTTGCTAACAGCAATTAGAGTAACTGAATCCGCCGCCCTGCCCGCTGAAAGACATTTGGAAGCGATTAGTTCTTTTAAGTGGTTTAAATTTTTTCTGATCAATTTTTTTTCAAATCGTAATAAACAGGAACGCTAAATTAGAGTTTTCTTAGGAATTAATCAATTTTTTTTGATGGGGGGTACTGAAGTGATTATTTTGCTTTGGAATGGTTTAAAATGACAAAAGCGGGCATGCCCGCTTTTGTTCCAAAATGAAGTTGGATTACTTCTTTTCTTCTGTTGCTGGTTTTGCAGTTGTGTCTGCAGTAGCGGTTGTATCAACAGCTGGAGTTGCAGTTGTGTCAACTACAGGAGCTTCAACTTTAGTTGTGTCAGCTGCTGGAGCTTCAACTTTTTTTCCACAGCCACTTAATACGAAGATTGCAGGTAACAAAAGAACGAATCCTAATTTCACGAGTTTCATTTATTTACTCCTAACGAGTTTGTTAAAGGGTGATTTGTTGGTTTTTATTTTAATTTCTGTCTTTTTCCATAATTCCAAAAAAGAACAAGGGAAAGTTAAGTCATCTAAATTCATTGCGCAATAGCTGTGACATCTTTTTACAATTCCCTGACTTAAAGCGACAATTCAGCCACTCATCCCCTTTATTTTACCATCCAAAATACTATCAAACACAGTTTTAAATGTCCGAAAAATAATCGACATTGCCAAAACATATCTTAATCATTACTACATTATTGCATTAATGCATCAATGCATTATTGTTCATTTCCCCCAATTCGCTAATTTTGATAAACAATTTTTTATTATTTGGATTGAAAATGAGTGAACTGGAATTATTAGTAAAAATAAGGGAAAACGCTGCCCGTAAAAAGCGTACACTTCTTCTGCCCGAGTCTCACGACGAAAGAGTTTTAAGGGCTGCTGAAATTATTACCCGTGAAGGAATTGGAAGTGTTATTACTCTTGGAAATGAAGAAACTGTTAGAGCTGCGGCAAAGGCAATTGGTGTGGATCTCAAAGGTGTTAGAATAATCGATCCGGAAAAGTCTGAAAAACTGAGCGATTTCTCAAACATCTTCTACAATCAACGGAAACACAAAGGTGTTACAATTGAAGAAGCCCGCGAAACAATTAAAAGAGATATTTTCTTTGGAGCAATGATGCTTAAAGAAGGGATGGCTCACGCTTCCGTTGCTGGCTCAACTGCCTCAACGGGAGATGTTATGCGTGCAGGAATTCTTTGCATCGGCACAAAAGAAGGCATCTCCATCGTATCAAGCTTTTTCCTGATGGTTTATCCTGATGTAACCTATTCATTTGGTGATTGCGCTGTAGTTCCCGATCCCGATGCAATCCAACTTGCTGATATCGCGATCTCTACTGCCGATAACCATAAAATTCTCACCGGTGAAGAACCTTATATTGCGATGCTCTCCTTCTCAACCAAAGGAAGTGCAAAACATAAACTGATCGACAAGGTGCTTGAAGCAACTGCGATAGTAAAACAGAAAAGACCTGACCTTAAAGTTGATGGTGAACTTCAGTTTGATGCTGCAATTGTTGAAAGTATTGGGAAGAAAAAATCACCCGGCAGTGAAGTGGCCGGCAGAGCAAATGTTTTGATCTTCCCCGATCTTCAAGCAGGTAACATCGGATATAAAATTGCTCAGAGATTGGGTGGTGCCGAAGCTGTGGGACCTGTTGTTCAGGGACTTAAACTCCCCTTCTTTGATCTCAGTCGTGGCTGCAGTGTTGAAGATATCGTTAATACCTCCGCTATTGCACTATTGATGGCGGGGAACTAAATATTTTTTTAGGAAGAATATGCCTCTGTGGTATATTCTTCCTGTGATTAAAATCCTGTCATCCTAAAATCATTTCTCAAGTTCATCAAGTTTCTTCTTAACTTCATCCATCTCTTTATTAAGTTCTTTTTGCTTCTCATCTATTTTTTTCTTCACATCATTCGCAGATTTATTAAACTTTGCGGTATCCACAAAATCGTTGAGGGATAAAGTATCTTTTTCAGACAGTGAATCGGTTTTAGTTGATTCCGTTTCTTTTTCGGTAGCCGGTTCTGATTTTTTATTACATCCCGTAAAAACCAAAAGTGCAACACAAACTGTTAAAAAGAGAATCCGTTTCATAAAGTCACCAAATTTTTTGAATTAATAACCTAAAGATAAAAAAAAAGCCCGTCCATTTCGGGACGGGCTGTTTCTGCTTTTCACTTATTAATAAGCAGATAATACCGGCGTGTTGAATCCATTTACTGTAACTGTTTCTATCGAAACATTGGCTGTGCCTGCGTTGATCATATCTATTGATCTGGCAGCTGCCTTTGAGAGGTCAAGTTCGAGGCTTTTGTGGCCCGGACCTCTGTCTGTAACTGTTACTATTACAGATTTTCCGTTTGATATGTTGGTAACTCTTAAAATTGTACCAAATGGTAGCGTTCTGTGAGCAGCTGTAAACTTCTCTTGATCAAATATCGCTCCACTCGCGGTTTTTCTTCCATGAAAGCCCGGACCATACCAGGTTACTTTACCTTTTCTAGGGTTTGAGAACTCAAGAATTGATGAATATTTCCTTACCACCTCTGCATTTTTTGCAGTTTTCGCGGCGAGGGAAGATTCATCGACTTTTGCTTTCGGATTTTCAACACTGAAACCGGTTAATAAAAGGAGCAGCATAAACAAGAACATTCTTAGTGCTTTGTCCAATATTAACCTCATTATTTTAATGAACAATTATTTTTTGTGTTCCAAATGTATCTTTTCATTCTTCCCTCTGAAAGAAAAAAATGCTTTTTTCTATCCAAATTCACCATTCCCGAATAATCGACTTTTTTGGTTTTTAAGTCGGGTATTTTCTACCTAATCCGTCAATAACCTCTATCTTCTTTGTTTGTAATGTGTTAGCCAGAGGCAGTTAAATGTTGGATGCCTCCCTCTATCCCAACATGACAAAAAATTTTTCCATATTTTTTTTATTATTTGGGCACAAATTTGTAACTATCAGAGTATAAATTCTAAAATACTGGAATGTTCAAATGTTAAATAAAAGATTTTTTTCGTTTCTTATCGCCGGAGCCATCGCTATCTCAGCTTTTGCCGGCTTCACAGTCAGCCTTAACAATGCCAATCCTGCCATTTTTCGTATGGCGGCAAATGGTCAGGTTAAACCCGGCGACACTGTTAATTTCTCCATTGTTAATAACACGGAAGATGAAAATTTCCAATTTACAGTATATCGTGTTGCAAAAGAACAGGAATTCATAACTGAATACCTCGCAGCCCGCACCTATGGAAGGTTTGATATCTGGAAAAAAGATGGCACCTACCTCCAATTCTGCGAAAAGGTAAAAGAGTTCAGCAGAATAGTAACCCCAAGTGGCAGTTACTATTATGAACCAACTATCCTTTCCGCCGGTACATTTGACAGACCAGGTATTTATATTATTAAAGCGATTAGTGCAGGTAAAGTGGCCTACCTCCCAATCTACATCTCCGAAAAGATGCTGATCATGAAAAAAGGCGATAAAAACTTTCTCAGTTTTGTCACAAATGCAAAAACGGGTGAAATATTGATGCCTGACCAAACCACTCTCTATGCGGACGGCAAAACCATTTCAACTAAAGCCCCCACTTCTGATGGTTTAACTTTGATGGATCTGACAGGGGTTGGTAATCTTGAAAACAAGTCAAGTCTTATCACTTCTCTCGTCGGTGGTGAACTCGTCTATAGCGACCCCTATATTTTCTTCGGAGGTAATGAAGGGAAAAGATATTTCTCCACTATCTATACAAATCAGCCGGTATATCGTCCCGGAGCAACTGTCAGTTACAAGGGAATAATCAGATTCAGAGAAGACGGCGAAATGGGCATTCCCTCAGGTTCCTTGGTTGAAGTGAAAATCACTGATCCATCAGGAACTGAAGTATTAAAAGAAAATTTAAAAATTGATGAGTTTGGCTCTTTTTATTCATCATTTAACACCTCCCAAGGATTTAAACCGGGCAACTATTACATTAGTGCAACCTGTGAAGGAAACTATTTTTATTCAACCTTTACTCTGGAAGAATACAAAAAACCTGAATATAAAGTAGTAGTTACAACTTCAAAAGACGCTTATTTTAACGGCGAAGAAATAAAAGGAACTGTACAATCAGATTACTATTTTGGACAACCTGTCGCCGGTGCTGCCGTTAAAGTAAGAGTGCTTCGAAAACCGTACCACATTCCATGGTGGTTTGGAAGTGAGTATTCCTGGTATTACAGATCATGGTATTCGTTTGATTATGGCAACTATGAATATATAAAAGAATTAAAAGGAACCCTTAATGCTGAAGGATCATGGTCTTTCTCGTTCGATACTCCTGATGATTCCACCTCGGGATACACCTACTCTTTTGAAGCCAATGTTACAGATGCAGCATTGCGTGAAATTAAAGGTTCAACATCTGTAAACTCTTCGGTTACCGATTTTATCATCACTGCAAGTTGTGATAAATATTATGTGAATCCCGGATCAGAGATCACTATTACCGCCAAAACTTATAATAACGCTCTTGTGCCGATTGAAAAAGATGTGTCGATACTGATCAACAAAACAACTTATCTCAACGGAATTCAAATTACTGAAACTATCCTTAAAGACGAATTAAAAACAAATGAAAAAGGGATTGGTTTCTATAATTTTAAACCTTCAATCGAAGGATGGTATAATGTTACCATTATGGGAAAAGGCTCAAATGGCAGACTGGCTGTTGACCAAACCTCTTTTTATTGTTTTACCGGAGGCTCGTGGTATGGTTACGGTGACAGTAAAGAAGCCCAAATCATCACTGACAAGGAAGCCTACATTGCCGGTGATACAGTAAAAGCATTAATTTATCTCCCAAACAAACTCAATCAGGGTGTGGTTACAATAGAACAAAATTCTATAATTTCCGCTGCTAAAATTGATCTCAAAGATGGATTTGCGGAATATACATTTGTAACGGGTAAAAACTTCTATCCGGGTTTTAACATTACTTTTTCCGGATCATTAAACTCAACATTTGTTTATGCCTCAAAAAAGGTTGGCGTAATTAACGAGGAAGCACGCCTGAATGTTAAAATTACTCCTTCAAAAGAGAAATATAAACCGGGTGAAGAGGCAGAATATGTTGTAAAAGTAACCGATAAAAACGGTAGGGCTGTAAAAAATGCTCAACTCTCTTTTGGGTCTGTTGATGAAAGCATCTACGCCATCAAAGCAGATAACTCAACTCCTGTTTATGAGAGTTTCTACAGAGACGAATATTATTACACACAAAACAATACATCGCTTGATGGCAAGTATGGTCAGGCAATCAGCCGTCCCGTTACACTTTTTGATCAAAAATATGATCCATCAGACCAGACATCTGCCACAACCGGCAGTTCAAAAATTGAAATCAAATTCAAGTTAAAAGATACCGATGAAAAAGTTGAAGAACTTGAAATTATGATCACTAACGGGTCTGTTCTTAAAAGAGACAAGGCGTCTTCAAAAACTTTCACCACATTTTCAAACCTTCCCGAAGGTGAATATGATATCTGCCTGGCACTTTACAACGCTGTCTATCCTCTAAAAAGAATATATGTAGGGAAAGGCAAAACTGTTGCCGAAGAGATTGAACTTGAACCATTTATCGACGAGCTCGAGTTCTATTTTAGCGGAAACCTTGCAGGCACAATGGATGGAATGACCAAAAGTGCAGGAGATAATCTGTCGATTCAAGAAGATGCCGCAGTTGCTCCAAACACAAGAAACGGCGATAAAAAAGATCAGATGGTGGATGTTAGAGAAAATTTTGTGGATGCTCCCTTCTGGAACCCCGCCATCCTTACAGACGGTAGTGGCGAAGCCGAAATTTCTTTCCTTCTGCCCGATAACCTGACCTCATGGAGATCAACTGTTAAGGTGATAACCAAAGACACCCGTGCCGGCGAATCCATTAATAATGTTTTTGCAACCAAAGACCTGCTTATTCGCACCGAAACCTCCCGTTTCTTTAAAGAGGGCGATTCAACTATGGTTATCGCAAATATCCATAATTATCTCAACTCCGATGCAAAAACAAAAGTTAAATTCAATTTTACAAACCTGAATATCTCTTCTTTTGAGGTTAAAGGTGTGCAAATTTCGAAAAAAACTGCCAACTCGTTTGAAACAGTTATTCCACCAAAGGGTGTTGCCACTATCGAAATTAAAACCTCGGTTCCTTTCAATTCTTATTCCTCGGAACTCTATTTTGAAGCAATTTCTGATAAGGAATCCGATGCAGTGAGAATCAGCCTGCCCGTTATTCCAATTGGAGTTAAATCAATCAACTATCTTAACGCTGTTATTCAAGGCAATGAAACTGAAAAAACCATCGATTTTAACATCCCTCAAGGGGTAAATCTAAAAACTGTTAATCTCTCTTTGGCACTAAGCCCAACGATAGCAACAACCCTTCTTAATTCATTGGATGGACTCGTTGACTACCCTTACGGTTGCGTTGAACAAACCATGAGCAGGTTTCTACCGGCTTTAATTGCTGCCAACACCATGAAAAAATTAGATGCGAAAGTTAATACTGCCACGCTCGAAAAACTACCTGATGTTATCGCAAAAGGACTCGAACGACTCTATGACTTCCAAAATAAAAATGGTGGCTGGGGCTGGTGGAAAAACGATCCACTTAATCCTTATATGACGGCTTATGTTATGTACGGGCTAAAAATGGCTGATGACCTTGGATATAATGTTGATAAAAATGTATATAATTTGGGTTTCAAAGCACTCTCAAACCTTCTCAATGAAAAGGATGTTGATCGTGTAACTGCTGCATACATAGCCTTCGTTTACTCTCTCGCTGATTCAAACGCAGTAAAAAATCCTGCTTTTGTTAAGCTTACAGATGAACTAATGGCTGATTCTTTAAATGCCTATGCAACTTCACTCCTTGGACTTGTAAATCATAAACTCGGTGATAAAAAAACCAAAAGTGTGATCCTGAACAGGCTTATGGCAATGGCAACAGAGGACGCAAACTTTATCTCGTGGGGCAGGGATAAATATTACACATGGCAGCAGGATAAAGTGCAATCAACCGCATTTGCTCTTAAGTTTTTGATCGCTGCCGATCCAAATTCACCGGTTCTCGTAAAAGCAGTAAAAACTCTCATCAGAGAGCAAAAAGGAAAGGGTTGGCACTCAACTCAACAAACTGCAACAGCAATATTTGCTCTTACAGATTACCTTGAATTGACAAAAGAACTTGACCCTGAATTTACAGCCGAGGTGATAATTAATGGTAAATCATTTAAAAAAATCAGCTTCGAGAAAGATAAACTTACAAGCCCTGATGCACTGATTTCGTTAAATTCTTCCAATTTCAACTTTGTTCATGGAAAGAATACGATTAAATTGATCAAAAAGGGGAAAGGCACTCTATACGCCGGATCTGATGTTGAGCTTTATTATCCTGATCTCACATTTGTGAAGGAAAACAGTTTTAATATCACCAAGGAAGTGTATAAACTTAAAGAAGTGGTTTCAGGTAACAGTATTGTCTATAAGAAAACTCAATTCGATAAAGCCAAATCGGGTGAAATGTTGCTCATCAAACTAAAAGTTAAAACTAACAGAACTGATGATCAATATATGATGGTGGAAGATATGCTTCCGGCAGGATTTGAACTCGTAAAAGACGATCACCTCTATAATATCGAGGGTGAATCTTCCCACACAGGTTACTGGCCCGGCTACTGGAACTATTTTTATGCGGATAAAGAGATTCGTGACTCAAAAATCACATTCTTTGTTACCTATGCTCCGCAGGAAATGGAATTCAGTTACATTATCAGGGCACAGGCACCCGGGCTCTATTCTTCAGCCCCGGTGTATGCAGGACTGATGTATTACCCCGAAATAAGGGGTTATGGTAACAGAACCCTCTTTAGAATAACCAACGATTAATAAGTATTAGCTACCTGCGGGGATTCACCCCGCAGGTTAGTTTATTTACTGAACCAATCTCCTTTCTGAAACTACTCCCCGTACATAACAAAGGGTGACCAGATAAATGGTGTTCTTTTATCTTTTATAAACTTGAGTTTTGCATCTCGAAGAGCATCAGATTTTGTCATTTTTTTATTCAGGATGTTATCAAAAAATTGGATCATCAAATCTTTGGTACCTTCATCACTTACATTCCAGAGACTGACAACTACTGCATCACTTCCGGCATACATAACTGCTCGGGTTAGCCCCACAACACCCTCCGTTTTTTTCATCTCCCCCTTACCCGTTTGGCAAGCTGATAATACGACCAATTCGGCGTCCCAATTTAGATTAATTATTTCCTCAAATGTGAAAAATCCATCTTGACCCGATTCTGTTTGTTCTTTCGATTGTGTTAATACCAAACTTTGAAAACCCGGCTGAATAAGTCCGTGACACGCAAATGAGATATATCTGTAATCCTTAAGTTCAGGCATTTTAGCATTCACCTCTGTTGCGTCTTTTCTAAGAAATATCTTTGAAGGCATCCCGTTTCGTTTAAATAAATCATCAATTGTGCCGATCTCTTCTGCAGTTCCGGGTAGTCTTGTCAGGGAAAGACCTGCCCTGCTAAAATTTCCCTCGAGGTAGTCAGAATAAATACTCTCTCCTCTTTGCGCTATTTTAATCCCGCGTTCTTCTTCACCCTTCTCATAATTTTCGAGGTCATAAACAGGATCACCAAAACCGCCAAAACCTTTACTCTTGTGCTCTTTCTTTAAAGTTGTTCGCATTAAATTTAGAAGTGTTGCGGATTGATAGTACTTGATGCTGTAATTTTCTAAAAGGAAGTTTTTCCCCGAATACAGGATTTCCAAAGGGAGAATATTTAATCCACCGTCAGGCACTATGATCAGCTCATTTTTGCCGATAATTTTTGCTTCCACCGGTTTTATCAGCAAATTATACAGTTCAATCGAAGTATTCAACGCTTCGGTGTTCAGAGAATCTCTTTCAAGAGGAGGAAGATAAGGATCAAAATCGTTGGCAGCCAATCTTTCGATCAAAACTGCCGTTTCTTCATTTATTTTATCTGAAGTCGTTTCGATTGGGATTATCTCAAAGTCGTTGGCAGTCACAAAAAAAAGATATGGATTGGTACCGGATAAAAAATATTCAAGTATTACTTCATTTCCCTTTAAAATTGACTGAATTTCCTTTAGCCCGGAAGCCTGGGGATACTCAATAGATGCAAAGGCAGGATTTGTGCTTCTAATTTCAAAAATGAATTTGTCAAATTCTTCTTGCAGTGTTTTTAGGATTGCCTTTAAACTGTCGGAGTTTTCAGGAAGAGATGTATTTAGTTCAGTTTCTACTTTAGATATTTGATATTCAAGCGACTTCTTTTTTTTCAGTATTTCAGGCTCGAGTTCACTGTCTAAATTTAACTTTTTCTCAGAAAGAATGTCGGTAAGAGTTCTGCTTTTTCCGGTTTCAAAATATTTATAGGCAAGTATGGGTTCGTTCAATTGTAAAGCAATATTAACAGCGACGGAGATTAAGTTCGAGTACTTTTCAATGAATTTCATTCTGTCATCTTCCCTTACCATGGTAGAACGAAATTGATCCAAAAGGTTCATCCCTTTCTTCAGATAATCCAGTGCTACCTCCCCTTTTCCATCCTGACTCGAATAAAAACTTGAAAGATAGAAGCTGAGCAAGGCAATATTATTTTTGGAGGCTGCCTTCTCAAAAAAATTGAGTGCTTTGATATACAGTTTTTCGGCTTCTTCAGTCTCACCATTTAAAAGGGCAATTTGCGCAAGGCTCTGGCAGATGTTTCCCTGCCCAACGGTTTGTCCCGCTTTCTCAAAACTTAAAAGAGCCTTTTCATATTTCTCTTTTGCGTCCAACATATCACCTTTATATTCGGCGATATTTCCCAATTTAAAATTAGCATTACCCATGCCGATGTTATTGCCTGAGAGTTCGTAATAAGTTAATGCTTTGTAGTAGAAATCTTCCGCTTTTTCACTTTCAGTTATCTCAGGTGTAATATCCCCCAAACTTGCATATACATTCCCTAATCCAATCGGGTCACCCGCTTTTTCAAAAAATGTGAGTGCAGTTTTATAAAAATCTTCAGCCTTTACATTATCACCAATAATTTTCGCTAATTCCCCAAGTCGAAAATAGACAATGCCCTGACCAATTGCCTGTCCCGCTTGTTCAAAGAATTTTAACGCTTTTTGGTAATAAATTTCTGCGGTTTGGGTATTCCCCGTCTGCAAAGCGAGATCACCGAGACTTTTATTCACATTCCCCCGGCCAACGGGTTCACCATCCATTTCATAAAAACTCAATGCCTTGTTGAATAATGAATCTGCCCCAGGATTATCTCCAGTAATAAACGAATACTCCCCAAGCCGGAAATATACATTACCCTGACCTAAGAAAGTACCCGCCTCTTCATAATATTTTAATGATTTTTGATATAATTCAGCAGCTTCCTCGTTTTTCCCTCTTGTTCTGGAAATGTCTCCCAAACTGAAGTAACCGCGCCCAAGTCCTAAAGAATTATTAATCTGTTGAAAACACTCCAAACCTTTTTTGTATAGAGCTTCTGCTTTTGTAATTTCACCTTTATAATAAGAGTTATCCCCAAGATTTAGATAGATATCACCTTGTCCTGAAAGATCACCTTTTTCAACATAATATTTCAGAGCTTCATTATAACAGTTCTCAGCTTTCTCGATCTCTCCTGCAAAAGAGTAAATACCTCCCAGATAGAGGTTGGAATATAAAAAACAATTAATGGAATCTTCTGTGGATTCAGATTCACCTGCTAACAGAATTGCCTCTTCAAAACATTCAATAGCTTCTGAATAATTTGAATTCCCATAGGCGGTAACGCCCATATAAAAATAGTCGATTCCTTTTATTGAATCTTTCTGGGCATAAAGTGTGCAATTAATAATTATCGGTAATATAAAAACCGAAAAAGTGACAAATTTGATGATCTTGGTTTTCATTGTTTTCTCAAGTATAAATCACATTATTGAACTTTTGCTTTCCTTACGCTACCCTGATCTCAAAGCCTCACCATCACAAATGCACCCCAATAATACTAATATTAAAATAACAAATAAAATCTTCATTAACCTGCGGGGACTCGCCCCGCAGGTTATTTTCTTCTCACACTATTACTAAAGAGAAAGCATCTCTTTAAATTTGATTGACTGCCTTCTGGAAACTTCAACTTTTTTGCCATCTTTCATCTTAACCAACAGACCACCATTCAACCAGGGTTCAATGTTATCGATATATTTAAGATTTATGATATGTTTTCTGTTGGCGCGGAAAAATGTTCTGGGGTCAAGTCGTTCATCAAGGTAGTTTAATGTCTTAAGAATTAACGGCTTTTGATCGCGGAAAAACAATCTTACATAGTTCCCTTCCGATTCAAAAAGTCTCACCTCCTCCAGTTTCACAAACCAGCAGCGATCACCATCCTTTACAAACACCTGGTCATCAGCTTTAAGTGCTCTACCTTTGAGATTTACTTCAATCTCTTCATCTTCTTTTTTCTCTATTATTATCTTTTTGATTGCTTCAGAAAGGCGGGCAGGATCAATCGGTTTTAGAAGATAATCGAGCGCGTTGAACTCAAATGCTTTTATTGCATATTCATCGTAGGCAGTGGTAAAAATAATTCTTGGCGATCTGTCGAGCTCCTCCAGAAGATCAAACCCGGTTTTTCCCGGCATTTGAATGTCTAAAAAAACCACATCAGGGTCGTGATGTCTTATTTTCTCCAATGCTTCATCTACATTGGCGGCTTCATCAAGAATTTCGACTTCTGGATGTGCAGCAAGAAGTCGTCTCAGTTCATTTCTGGCTAAACGCTCGTCATCAACGATAATAGCTTTCATTTTCTATACCTCCGGTTGGGATTTTTATTACTGCTTTAACCATTCCATCACTGTTCGTTATATCAAAAGATGCTTTCCCCCCATAAAGTATCGAAAGGCGTTGTCTTGTATTCGCCAGCCCATACCCTTTTGAGTCATGCATCAATTTATCGTCGAGAACTCCGGAATTGGTTATTATTATATATAGGTTATCATTTTCTCTGTAAGCTCTTAGTGCAACTTCACCCCCCTTTGGCAATTTTGAAACACCATGTTTGATCCCGTTCTCCACAAGAGTTTGGATCATCATCGGGGGAATCTCAATAAAGTTAAGGCCACTCTCCACTTCAACTTTATAGTTAAGCCGTTCTTCATATCTAATCTGTTCAAGAGCGAGGTAATCGTTTACTGTCCTGATCTCATCCTCCAAAGGAACAGTTTCACTTCGTTCGATATTTAGTGAATATCTAAAAATATTTGAAAGTCGGGTAATCGAAGTTTTCGCCTTCTCGGGGTCTTCCTCAATCAGCGATCTTATCCCGTTCATGGCATTAAACATAAAGTGTGGGTTTAACTGCGATTTAAGCGTTTTTAATTCAAAATCTTTTACTGCCGCTTCCCAAATAAACCGCTCAATTTCCACTTTTTGATAATTCTCAAAATAATGGAGTGCGAAATAGATGATCGACCACGAACTGACAATAATTGTAAGGTTTGTCCAGTTTATCAAAATTTGAGGAGTCGTAAACAGCAGTTCGCCCCGTGTTCCCATTACAACGAAGAAAAGTGAAATGATCAAATAAATCAAAATACCAACTGTGGCAGAAGCCAACAGAATCCTTGGTACCACTTCCTTTAAACCCAAATTTTGCCACTGATATTTCCTTATCACTCCCCTGTATAGATGAGTTAATAAAATTCCTGTGATCAAGAGGGTTGGGGAAACAATATAAAACATCGATTCAGATAACCCCTCAGGTACCTTCTCCCCTCTCACAGAAAGCATTATCAACTGATTCAGCAGAGCGTATGCACCCCATCCTCCAAGTTGAGCAAGCCAATAAAATTTTTGTCTATTATCCTGAAGGAGTTGTATCATTCAGAATCCGGTCTATTCATAAGTAAAATGTTTTATCTGTTCCCCTTTTTGGCCCAGTTCAGTCATCGCCTCTATCCCAAGTTCGAGATGTAACGAGGCATATTTCTGCGTTACATGTTTGTCTGATATTTCAGTTTTTATCCCCTCGGGGATCATCGGAATATCCGATACAAGAAGAAGTGCCCCTCTTGGAATATGATTTACAAAACCTACTGTGAAGAGAGTAGCAGTCTCCATATCAATTCCAATGGCATTAATTTTTTGCAGATATTTTTTAAAATTTTCATCCCACTCCCAAAGTCGCCTGTTGGTTGTGTAAATAACTCCGGTTCTGTAGTCCAGATCCCGTTCAACAATCTTCTGTGAAACAAATTTATGAAGTTTAAAGGATGGAAGTGCCGGCACTTCAGGCGGGATATAATCGTTGCTGGTTCCATCCCCTCTGATGGCTGCTATCGGCAGGATAAAATGCCCAAGTTCTGTCGATTTTTTTAATCCCCCACACTTTCCCAAAAACAAAACACCACTTGGTTCAACAGCAGTAAGAAGATCCATAATTGTTGCGGCATTTGCCGAACCAATCCCAAAATTTATGATCGTAAGGCCATCGGAGTTGGTAGCTGTTTGCATGGGTCTGCCCAACCCTTCAATATCGCAATTAAATCTCTCTGCGAACGACTCAACATAGTTATAAAAATTTGTGAGGAGAATATAATTGCCAAACTTCTCCAACGGTGTGCCGGTATATCGCGGCAACCAGTTGCGGGCAATGTCATATTTTGTCTTCATCGATGGGACTTTATAAATCTAAAATATTTAATTTGGTAAGTTACAACTTTTTTGCGAGATTAATAAAGGCTGCCAATCCTTCAGGAGAGACAGCCTTAATCTTTATAACAATAATGCTACATCTTCGCTGAAATCATATCTTCAGGACGAACAATCTGATCGAACTGCTCTTCAGTTAAAAGTCCCAACTCAAGTGTAGTTTCTTTAAGAGTTTTGTGCTCTTTATGCGCTTTTTTCGCTATCTTCGCCGCATTATCATAGCCAATGTGTGGATTAAGTGAAGTTACGAGCATAAGTGAATTGTCAACATGGTTTTTGATATTTTTTCTGTTTGCTTCAATGCCCACAACACAGTGATCGGTAAAACTCTCACAGGCATCCGCAATCAATCTTGTTGACTGCAACACATTATAAATAATTACGGGTTTAAAAACATTGAGTTCAAAGTTACCCATCGCACCGCCAAAATTGACAGCAACATCATTACCAAACACCTGTGCACAAACCATCGTCATCGCCTCCGACTGTGTAGGATTCACTTTTCCCGGCATTATCGAACTGCCCGGCTCATTTTCAGGAAGATTTAGCTCACCAATTCCTGAACGGGGACCCGACCCAAGCCACCTGATATCATTTGCTATCTTCATCAGTGAAGCAGCAAGCGTCTTTAATACTCCGTGAAGATCAACCATTGCGTCGTGCCCCGCGAGGGCTTCAAATTTGTTTGGCGCAGTAACAAATGGTAAACCTGTAATCAAAGCAATTTTTGCCGCAGCTTTTACCGCAAATTCAGGATGGGTATTTAATCCTGTTCCAACAGCTGTTCCTCCGAGTGCAAGTTCATATACAAACGGAAGCGCGTTCTCAATCCTTTTTAATCCATTTGTCAACTGTTGAACATAACCGCTGAACTCCTGCCCCAGCGTTAGTGGAGTGGCATCCATAAGATGGGTTCTGCCAATCTTTATTACATCAGCAAATTCTTTCGATTTTTCTGCGAGGGCATCCCGAAGCTTTGTAACCATGGGTATCAGTCGTTCGTTTACTGCCATCGCAGCCGCAATATGCATCGCAGTCGGGAATGTGTCGTTCGACGATTGAGCTTTGTTAACATCATCGTTTGGATGAATCGGTTTTTTACTTCCAATTACTCCTCCCGAAATCTCAATTGCACGGTTTGCAATCACTTCATTCAAATTCATGTTCGACTGCGTTCCGCTTCCTGTCTGCCAAACCACCAAAGGAAAATTGCCTTCGAGTTTACCATCAATCACTTCCTGAGCAGCCTCGGTTATCAATGATGCCTTTTCAGTATCCAACAGACCAAGCTCCATGTTGGTTAAGGCAGCGGCTTTTTTTAATATCCCAAATGCCTTTATCAATTCAGGGGGCATTTTCTCACCGCCAATCTTAAAATTCATTAAAGAGCGACCTGTCTGTGCCCCATAATATTTATCAACGGGCACCTTAACCTCACCCATTGTATCTGTTTCTATTCTGTATTCCATCTGACCTCCAATAAAAAAAAAAATCTTGATATATAAAATATATCCTAATGGACACCGTTGTACCGTTTTGATAAAATTTTTCAATTTTTTTTATTTGCATTCTTCATTTTAACTAAATAATGTCTTATATTAAGACAGTTGATTAATTACCATTTTGAAATATTCTGTCCACTATGCCAGCTGAACCGGAGAAATCCCTGAATCCCATGAACCCAAAACCGGCGCTCCTCGTGATGCTTGAAGTAAACGAGCAAAAGGGAACAAAAATAGTCTATTCTGAAGGAAAGACTGCCGGGGATGCTGAAGCAATTATTCTGGCTATGACAGATAAAGTAAAAAACTATCAGGCACTTGAAACTCTTACTGAGAAGATAAGATTCGAACTCAAATATTCCAGCGTTTCAATACATCCTGTTGTTGATTTGCAAACGCCGGGGGCTGCGTTTTACGAGGTTGAGTTCACTCTGGCCAATACTGAGAGAGTAAAAAAAGAGAAACCACAACCAAAAATTGAACCGGCAATTCTGTCCTCAGGTCAACCGGACGCCCCACCGATCAATTTCTCAAACACTGCCTATTTTGTGCTCGATTTGTTAACGGGTAAAATAACCGCCAAATCGGGTGACCTCATAAATCTGTTTTCAGGCTTGGGTATTGAACCTGATATGAGAGTTATTCCTCTTTTAAAAAGGATTCACCCTGCTGATATCAGATTATTTAAATCAAAATTCAGAGAAGCACTTGCCGGTTCTCAGGTTGAGTTCAACTACAGAATTTACACCGATGACCAACAATTAAAATATATCCGCCACTTTGTTCATCCCGTTTTCAACGCAAATAAGCCTGTGGCAATGCAAAATCTAATTGTTGATGTTACTTATGACAAGGAACTCGTTTTACGCCTGAGACGATCGGAAGAAAAACTCAGAATACTTTTTGAGACTGCCGATGACCTGATTTTCGTTCTCGACCAGAGAGGAAATTTCTCTTCTGTTAACGCTCTTGGTGCCCTCTCTTTGGAATATCTCCCCGAGGAAATGACAGGCAAACATTTTATCTCCTTTATCGAAGATGATCAAAGAAGTATAATTGCCGTCTCCTTTAAAGAATTATTAAAAATCTCAAAACTCGTCACTTTCGAAGCCGCTTTTGTAACTAAATTTGGCAAAAAGCTCACCTTTGAGATCAATGCCCGTCCGGTCTATACACAAAAAAACCGGTTTGACGGGATTGTGGGTATCGGTAGAAATGTTACTTCAAGAATCCATGATCAGGAAATGATGAGCGACCTCAATAACAAACTTATTGAAGCCAATCGTATTATCTCCATCGAAAGAGACAGGGTAAAACAGAGAATTTCGGTGCTCGAAGAGCTTAACCACCTTAAAAGCGAATTTGTTGCAAATATCTCTCACGAACTTAGAACTCCCCTTGCTTCGATAATCGGCTTCTCCGAAACCATCGAATCCGATCATGATATGCCCGACAGTGTGAGAAATGATTTTAACAAAATTATCCTCACCGAGGCAAAACGACTCGCAGAGTTGATTAATGATGTGCTCGATATCTCAAAACTCGAGGGTGGCAAAGTGATTCTGAACAGATCTGACTTCGATCCCATCGATGTGCTTAACGAGGCTGTTGGCAACACCAGAAAATATGCCGAAGAAAAATCGATTGCGATTAAAGAAGAATATCCCGATAATAATGTGATAATTAACGCCGACAAGGAGAGAATCCTTCAGGTTTTTGAGAATATTTTGAGTAATGCGGTAAAATTTACAGCCCCCGGAGGCAGAATTACCATCTTTGCCCGTCTAAGGAAAAACGAACTCGAGGTTATTATCAGTGATACCGGCATCGGTATTCCGAAAAAAGATTTACCACACATTTTCCAGAAATTCTATAGAGTTTCAAGGTCAGACAATTCCATCCCCGGCTCCGGACTTGGGCTTTCACTCGTAAAACAAATTATCGACCTTCATAAAGGGTTTATTACACTAAAAAGTGAAGAAAACAATGGAACTACTGTGATCATGAAACTTCAGCTAATTCCAAAGAGGTACACCAACAATGGATAAATTGATATTTGTGGTTGATGACCAGGCACCAATCCTCAGGCTTCTCACTTATTGGGTTAGTGAGAAATGGAATTATAAAGTCAAAACTTTCGATAATGCCGAAGAAATGCTCTCCTCTCTTTCTCTGAAGCCTGATCTTGTCCTGCTCGATATAATGCTTCCGGGTATCAGTGGAATCGATGCCCTTAAAGAGATAAAAAAAACTGATCCCTTTCTTCCGGTTATCATACTCTCAGCACAGGGAAGAGTGGATGTTGCCCTCGAGGCTCTTAAACTTGGTGCTTATGACTATTTCCCTAAACCGATCGATACCCAGAGGCTGGAACCTGCGATTAGAAACGCAATGAAGAACTACGACCTCGAAAAAGAACTCGAAAAGGTGAGGGATAATGTTACCCAAACTTATAGCTTCAGCAATATTATCTCCGCAGACGGGAAAATGCAGGATGTATTTAAATATGTATCCAAGGTGCTAAACAACGATATTACAGTACTTATCCACGGCGAAAGCGGCACCGGAAAAGAACTGATCGCCAAAGCAATACATTTTAATGGTATAAGAAAAAACTTCCCTTTTATCGTTGTAAACTGCGCTTCCATTCCCAGAGATTTGATGGAAAGCGAGCTTTTTGGCCACGAAAAAGGCTCGTTCACCGGTGCCTATCAAAGAAAAATGGGGAAATTTGAACTCGCCAACAGAGGTACTATTTTCCTCGACGAAGTTGGCGAAATGGATATCTCACTACAAGCAAAGTTGCTCCGCGTTATCCAGCAGAGAGAATTTGAAAGAGTTGGCGGAACTGAAACCATTAAATGTGATGTAAGAATTATCTCCGCCACAAACCGCGATCTTAAAACTGCAGTTGAAGAAAAAGAGTTCAGAGAAGACCTGTTCTACAGGTTAAACTCGTTCCCTATCAACCTGCCACCACTTCGATTCAGAAAGGGTGACATAATTGTTCTGGCTGAGCATTTTCTCGAACTTTTTTCGAAAAAACTCGATAAAAAGTGCCTCGGATTCACTCCAAAAGCTCTTAAACTCCTTTTTGATTACGATTGGCCCGGGAATGTCCGTGAAATGGAAAACACGATTGAGAGATGCCTGATCCTTTCCGAAAATGATAAAATAGATGCTGAAGATCTCCCGTTACACATCAGATCGGCATCGCCTTCTGTGGAATCACCAACGGTTGAACAATATTTCGATAATACGGTTATTCTTCCCTTCGAAAAAATTAAAGAAGAAGCCATCAGAAATTCTCTTAGAATCACAAAAGGGAATATTTTTGAAGCTGCAAAAAAATTAAAACTCGGGAGAGCGACTATCTATCGCCTGATGAGTAAATATAAAATTAATCCTGAACAACCATAGTTATTAACCATTACACTCGGAGTATATATGAATTTTAAAGTTGAAAAACATGGAGACATTGCCGTCGTGGGAGTCTCCCTCCAAAGAGCTACCCTGAACGAGTCAGAAGAATTTAAAAAAATCCTCCTGACCCAGATTGAAGCCGGAATAAAAAAACTGATCGTTGATCTATCTCAATGTGAGTTTATCGATTCAACTTTTCTCGGTGCTCTTGTTGTCACTCTAAAAAAGATTACACAACAAAGTGGTGATCTTAAACTTGTTGGATTCCAACCTGCTGTTCAATCGATGTTCGAACTGACAAGGATGTACAGAATCTTTGAAGCCTTCTCAAATAAAAATGAAGCAATAAACAGCTTTAAGTAAACTGATGCCCAATCAAGAAAAAACTTTTAAAGCCAAAGTACTTCTGGTTGATGATGATGCTTCCTTGGCACGCCTGTTTCAATACAGTCTGACCAAGGAGGGGTTTGATTGTATAACTGCAGCAAGCGGAAGGGAGGGGTTTGAAAAAGCCAAACAATTTCTACCCGACCTCATCATTTCCGATATAATGATGCCCAACATGAACGGGTTCGAGTTCCGGAAAATTGTTCTCGAAGATAGCGATATCCAAAAAATACCATTTATCTTTCTCACAGCCAAGTCGGCGGAGGACGATATCCTCGAAGGGTACGATCTGGGCATCTCTGATTATGTCGTTAAAACGGCGGGACCAAAAGTTTTGGTCGCAAAAGTTTCAGCTCTTCTAAAAAATCTTGAAAAAGAGAGAGAAAAAGCTGTCTCTGAAATCCATAAGGCAGCTGACAACATTAGCATGAAAGTAGTGCCCGATCTCCCACCTGATGTAGAGGGTTTTCTCCTCTCACACTGGCATCTCCCGTTTGGGGGTGTTCCCGGTGGAGATTTTATAGATTATTTTAATATCGATCCCGATACTACCGTCATTATTCTCGGCGATGTGATGGGTAAAAAATGGGGTGCGTGGTACTTCGCAGTAGCTTATGCCGGCTATATAAGGAGCGCAGTAAGGGTTATCCTTCAAAATGCAAAAGAACTCTCTGCCAAAACCATTATGAGTGAGGTAAATCTTTCTATCTTCCACGATAACAGAATTGCTGAGGTTTTTGCCACTCTCTCAATCGTCATGGTTAATAACAAAACAGGCATCGCCAAATATGCAGGTGCGGGTGATCTTCCAATGGTATTTTATGATGCATCGGAAAGAAAAGCTGAATTTATAATGTCAAACGGACTCTTGCTCGGTTTTGCCGAAAATGGCGATTACGAAGAGTCAACTGTTAAAATGGACCCGGGTGATTCTATCTACCTCTACACAGATGGTATTATTGAGGCTCGCGACCCCATGGGTAATCAACTTGGCAAGGATTACCTCATGAAAATGATCGAACTTACTCCCTCACATCTAAATCCGATCGATTTTATTAAAAACCGAATGAATGAATTCACAACAATGAAATATGACGATGATGTCAGCATAATTGCTCTTAAAAAAAATCTCTGATTAGTTTATTGTCTGATTTATCTCCCGGTTACTACTTATTTTAATTTTATCTGATTTATAATTTTTTTTGGTTAAACTCTATATGAAAAAACTTCTTTCTCTATTTTGTCTTTTCTTCCTGATTACCTCATCAACCTATTCACAGGAAAATTACAAAAAAATCAAAATTCTCTCCGATAACCTCAAAAGTGACATCGAACTGCTTAGAACTCACGGTGTTGTAGTGGATGAAGGATTTATCGAAAAAGGAAAATCGATCTCCGTTTTCCTCTCTGCTTCAGATTTCTCCCGCCTGCAACAATCAGGTGTTAGATATGAAATTGTGATTGATGACTGGGATAACTACTATAAAAACCTCCCTGTTCTCTCTGAATCGGAGAAACAGGCCACCATTACCGACAGCAAAACAAATTTTGGCGTTGAGGGACTTACCTATGGCTCTATGGGTGGTTATTACACTTATGCCGAGATCAATGCCCAACTCGACAGCATGAAAGCCCGGTTCCCAAACCTCATCACTGCAAAAATAAATATCGGAACAAGCATAGAAGGCAGAGTTATTTACGCTGTTAAAATCTCTGATAACCCCGATGTTGTCGAGAATGAAGCTCGTGCTTTATACACTTCCATCACTCACGCTCGCGAACCGGGTGGTATGATGACTGTAATGTATTATATGTTTTACCTCCTCGAAAACTACAACACTAACCCGGCGGTTAAATATCTGGTTGATAACCGTGAAATTTATTTTATCCCGTGTGTTAATCCCGATGGTTACGAATATAACAGAATTCAAGCCCCTAACGGGGGTGGTCAGTGGAGAAAAAACAGAAGAAATAACGGCTCATCCTATGGTGTTGATCTTAACAGGAATTTTGGACCGATGGCATATTGGAATGCACCCGGTGGTGGTTCAAGCACCACTCCTTCTGCTGACGATTACAGAGGTACTGCCCCATTTTCAGAGCCTGAAGGTGTTGTTATCAAAAACTTCCTCGCAGGTAAAAACTTTAAAACTGCCTTGAACTATCACACATACAGTAATCTGTTGATATATCCTTATGGCTGTTTTTCATATCTTACCCCCGATTCAACAATATTCTCTGAGTTCGCCGGAGATATCACCGCAATGAACGGTTACTCCCCCGGAACTGCCTCACAACTTCTCTACCCGGTCAGGGGCGGTTTTGATGATTATTTCTACGATGGTGAACCCGAGGCAAACGGCAAAATTTTTGCGATGACGCCCGAATGTGGCGGCTCCTCAGATGGTTTTTGGCCCCCACAGTCTCGAATTTTCCCGATTGCCCAAGAAAACCTGAACCCAAACCTCTACTATACATGGGTTGCAGGTGACTATGTAAGCCTTTTAAACTATCAGTTTAATCAACAGTATATCTCAGCGGGTGATAATGTTCAGATGAACCTTACTATGAAAAACAAAGGTCTCTCCGATGCATCAAACCTGACGGTTACCCTCGAATCGCTTTCGGGTTTTGTAAATGTCACTTCAGGAACTGTTAATATTGCAAGTGTCCCCTCGCGTGGTACTTTCACTACTACTACCCCGATGTTCTTTTCTGTTTCACCCACTGCACCAATAGATACTGTGTGCAAATTGAAACTCACTACATCAAAGAATGGTGTATTGATGGCGGTTGATACTATAAGTTTCACAACAGGTGTGCCACAATTTGTGTTTGCGGATACTACCAATAATCCCATAAATCTCTGGACCATTACCGCTACACCTGCTACTCCAAAATGGGAAGCCTCAACCACCGATTTTCATTCGGCACCAACTTCTTACACCGACTCAAAAGCAGGTAATTACCTGGCGAACGCCACTGTAACAATTGCTACTACCGACCAAATCAGTCTCGTTGGATACAACAATCCTAAATTGTCATTTTGGACTAAATGGGCAACCGAGTCCGACTACGATTGTGGTGTGCTTATGATCTCCACCAATAATGGTACTTCCTGGACTGCCCTTGCAGGCTCACTTACCAAACCTGCCTCAGGACTTGGAAAACAGGTACCAACAGGGATGCCGGTTTACGAAGGAACATCTTCCAACTGGAGAAAAGAAGAGATCAACCTCTCTGCTTATGCAAATCAGACAATAAAACTGAAATTTGAGTTAAGGTCTGATCAATCGCTTCAGGCCGACGGGTGGTATATCGATGATATCGGTATCTATGTTTATACAGCATTGCCTGTTGAACTTACTTCCTTTACAGCCGAAAGAAATAATGAGCTGGTGACTCTTAAATGGGTTACAGCCTCTGAATTGAATAATAAAGGTTTTGAAGTTCAGCGTTCTGTTGATGGCTCCAACTGGAGTCTGTCAGGTTCCGTTGTTGGAGCAGGTACAAAAACAGGAACAACTGAATATACATTTACAGATAGATTTCCATCCAATGAATCAGTTTATTACAGATTAAAACAAACTGATTTTGACGGATCGTTTAAATTTTATGGTGCCGTTGAGGTGAAGGGAAATAATGAGATGGTCTATGATCTGTATCAAAATTACCCAAATCCTTTTAATCCCGAAACTGTAATTAAATACAGTCTGGCTTCAGATGGAATGGTAACCTTAAACATCTATGACATCCTCGGAACAAAGATAACAACTCTTGTAAATGAGTCTCAAAAAGCCGGAAGCCACCAGGTATCATTTAAACCGGGTGAATTACCCTCAGGCATCTATTTTTATGAACTTGTTACTCCCAATTTCACAAAGAAACTCAAGATGCTTTTCCTGAAATAGAGTCTTGATAGAACGCAGATGATGCGGATAAAGCGGATTACAGCGGATAGGGTTTTGTAATAGTAACATGGATGAGACGGATTTAACGGATTTCCGCGGATTGTTTTTCAAATGTCACCCCGAGAAATCGAGGTGACATTTTTTTTTGAAAAAAAACCAATCTGAGCCAATCCTCCCCTCTCACTTTAGGAGAGGGGTCGGGGGTGAGGTCGGCTGGTGATATGTTCGTAGCAGTTATCCCTTTTTAATTCTCGCTACAATCTTTGGATCATTTAATTCCCTCTTGGCATCCAATGCAATCCAATTGACTTTCTGTTTGTCATCAAGAATTCTCTCACATGTAAAAAGAGCCTGATGCCTAAGGGTGGTATTCTTTTTCCCGATTTGCCTGATCGCCCAATTTACAGCCTTCTTCACAAAATTTCTTTTATCCGATGCACCTTCATAAAGGTCATCCAGCCACTCAATAAATTTTGCGTTTGGCAGTTTTTTCCCGTGCACCGCCATCACTGCCATCAAAACAAATCCCTGTCTCCTTCTGAATTCCTGATCACTTGAAATCCACTCTTTCATCTTATCAAAAACCCAATCACAATGCCTGAACAGGTAAACTGCAGCACCATCTGTGAGGTCCCATGAAGTCATCTCCTTCATCCACTCCTCAGCCAACTCAGTTGTAAACTTTTGTGGATCAGCAACCATAAACGATAAAATTCTGGCATCATGGTTTCCACTTTTCCATAACTGTAGCGACAATTCATGGTATTTCCCGATCTTTTTTGCAAGTGCTTTAATGCCAGGAATGGGAACTCCAAAGGAATTTTCCGCTCTTATTCCGTATCGGGCTCTTCCTTCCCTTACATCTTCTCTTCCAAGTGATTCCAGCTCCTTTAGTACTTCATCTTTTGTCATAATCTTAACAATTTTAATGGTTAAATATCATTTTTTATTCCACCTCAATATACAAATATCATTTTAAATCACGCCTGACAATTCGACTTTTCTAGTTTTAATCCTTTGATTTACTTAAAGTGAAAAACAGTGGAAAAAACTGAAAAACAACTCATAAGGTTCGGAAATCTCATCATTCTGACAGATATTATCCTCCAAAATACCAAACCACAGTATAACAGAAAAAAGCTGCCCCTTTCGAGACAGCCAGAATAAATTAATTATTGATTTCAGATTCCTTTTCCTCCGAATGAATTCGGAGGTTATTGGTATTGTCCGCTACTCTGTTATTGCGATACTCCGCTACTTAAGTAGCAAGGCCTTCATCGTTTTTGTATAAAAGGTTGTGCTCTCTAATGACTGAGCATTCAAACACAAAATGTAAACTCCTGATGAGAGTTTTGTTCCGTTGAATCTCTTCTCATACATTCCCTTTTCCATCTCGCCTGTGACCAACTCAGCAACTTTTTGTCCTGCAATGTTATAAACAACCAGGGTTACATTACTTCTCTCTTTTAACGAGAATTTTATCATCGTTTCAGGGTTAAATGGATTGGGATAATTATTTAGAAGGTTGTACTCTAATGGTACAGTCTCAGTTGTTGATGTCGCTGTTGAAGGTTTCATCATATTGGTGCCTGAAACTAACAGATAATTGACTTCTTTTGTATATGAACTCAATGGATATAAGCTGTTCATATCATTTTTAAGAGCATCAATCTCTTCGACCCGGTTTCCTTCTCCAATCAGGTGAACAATTTTCAGATAAGATGCTCTTGCTGCATGGTCAGTTCCTTGATAAACTGATATCAGGTTTGTCAGATGAGTCTCTTTTCTGTCGGTTTGATATTCTGAAAGCAAAAACAAAGCCTTTGCTGTAAGATCGTTTTTAACAGGTCGGTTTCCTACTGTAAGAAGAACTGAGAAGAAACTTTCAATATCTTCAGGGTTATAAGTCTTTCCATACAGCTCCAATGCTCCACAAGACATTCGCATGTTCTCCGGGTTGTTGAGTAATGGAAGTAATATAGCCCTTGCTGCGGTCATGTGTCCTTTTCTTATCTGTTTTATTGCCGCTCTTAACAAATTAGATTGACCTCCCGAAGTGAATTTCCCCTGACTTGGAGGCATCCATTCGGCATCTATCTTCATTGTTGTTTTACTTGCTAATCCCGATTGAATTGAACCTGATGGAGGATCATCCAGATAATAGTCGGTAGTTAGGTGGGATTTGAATTTGTTACACAGTATAAGCCGTAATCATTTTTTCTGATTGTGGTTTCATATATTTTAGGAGACGAATTGGCAAGTGAAATTCCTCTTCCCTGATTGTCCCAGGTTGAATTGTCATGGATGTTACAGTTAATGATCTTTGCTTTTTCGGTACCATAACTGTGAGTCCAATGCATCATAATTCCCCACTGATTATTAAATATTTCACTATTTTGAATATCATCATTGTCAGTGGAATAAGAGTAGTAACCAATGGCTGCATTTTTGATCTTTGCATGGTTTAAGACAACGCTACCATAGTTATTAACAATCCCGTTTGTGGTGGATTGCCAAAAGGGAGCAACAAAATCAAAAACAACCGGATTCTGTTCAGTTCCGATAACATTCAGGTTCCCATTGGAGAGTATAAGCCGTGAATTGTTTTCGAAAGTCAGGGTTGTACCTTCCAATATTGTAAGAGTCGCATTATTAGATACTGTAAGGTCACTGTAAAATGTTGTGTTGTGACCCAGAGTATCATTTTGTGTTATATTAGTTATCTGTGGTTCAATCTTTAACAGCGTTCCTTCTCCTGCACCAAGAAAAATCGTTACCAGTCCTGTTTTGGTGGCAAAATACACAGAGTCAGTTTTTAAATCTGTAACTGTGTAATAATCCCAAGTTGAATTGGGGAAATTCAAAGTTAGAGTAATGTTGCGATATGATGTATCATTTATTGCATATGGATTACTGGGCGAATATGGACTTTGAATATTGCATCTCCTGTTTACCAGATAAACAAATTTTGCGTTCTCAACTTTTCCGGGTGGTGGATTTAATTCGGTGAAATATCCGGTTTCGACAAATCTTTCTGAGCTTCCATCATTACCCTGAAAGTGGGGGTATTTAGTATTGAGATTAGCTATCCAATTCAAAGTAGAGTATGTGTTTTTATTCCAACTTTTTGTCTCTAACCAGTTCAAACCCAAAAGAGTTGAATCGATTATGTTCGTGGAACTTATGAAGTCTTGAACTGCAAAATATCTTCTATTGGGGCTCTGAGGATTAGCCGGATTTTGTACCCATGTTT
>CAZHCW010000029.1:0-44494 GCA_964531325.1 uncultured Ignavibacteriaceae bacterium
AGTAATTCTATAGAGCCAGGTTGAAAGTTTGGAATTACCGTCGAAGTTTTTTAGAGATTTTATCATGCTTAAGAAGGTTTCCTGCATGATATCCTCAGCTTTGTCTTTGTTTCGGCATATTTTAAAGGCGAAGCTATACAGAGTTTTTTCGTGTTGTTTTACCAGTTCTCTGAGAGCATCTTTGTCCCCGTCTCTGGCAAGCTGTATCAATTTTTCTTCTGACATAAGGTTAGATGTTTCCAATCAAAAAAAGATTCAATATTTGGGTGAACCAACACCCGGAGTGTCGATGCTTTTCCAAAGGTAAGAACAGGCAATTGTATTAAAAGGTGCCCAACCTCTGTCATTAGAAATTTGGGTTACCATTTTTGCATCGGGCATTTCAGGGAGTTGATAGTTAATCATTATGGCTCTTTTAATTCCCAGATCACCTATTGGGAGAACATTTGGACGGGTGAGGGTGAACATGAGGAACATGTGTGCGGTCCACTCACCAACTCCTTTAATTTTAACAAGTTCTTTAATAATTTCTTCATCAGACATTGAGTCAAATTTATGAAAGTGGATTTCCTCCTCCAAAAATGCTTTGGCAATAGCTTTTACATAAGTGACTTTTGCATTTGAGAGTCCAAGTTGTCTGATTTCCTGATGATCTGCTTCAATGATGGCGGCGAGATCGGGCACTTCACCAAATCTTGAGACAAACCTTTTCTCTATTGTAGCTGCTGCTTTTATCGACAGTTGTTGGCTGATTATTGCAGTCATAAGGTCTGAAGCATACTCTGTTCGTGGTTCATAATTATACTCCGGGAGTATTTCTATTAAATTTGCCAACACTTTATCGTTTTTTCGGAGGTGTTTAATACCTTTTTCTATATCTTTTCGATTCATTGTATTAACTTGCTTCTTTCAAAATGAAAAATTTTTAATTTCAAAAATAGATGCTTAAAACTTCAAAGTTAACAGAAAAATTAAAATCCAACTTTTTCTTCAAGAAAGCCCCGGCCGCTGCTTTGGCAGAAGGCAATTTAAAAGGCAGAGTGAAGGAGATTCCGGAAGGTGATATAATCTATCAGAATGGTGATCCATCTGATAGTATATATCTTATTCTGTACGGTATGGTAAAGATTAAAATCAAAACCAAAACCGGTGCCAAAATAACGACCAAAGCTGTCGGCGATTTTTTTGGTGAACGCGAAGTAATGGAAAACCATGAGCGAAATTCTACTGCCATCGCCGAGATGGATACCCGACTCTACCTCATCGAAAAATCCCGATTTTTGGACCTCGCCTATAACGATAAAGAAATTAAAATTAATGTAAAGATAAATTTAGCGAAAACTTACGATTTGTCGAAGGAAGGTGCTGAAGCTATTCTTACAAAAAATGATCCGTCCCACAGAGGTGGATCGATGTTAAGCCAGGGTGTGGCACCTGTTCCCGAAGTAAAAAAGGAAGAACCTGAAGCCAAAGTACCCTCTTTCAGTGAAGAAGTTAAAGAAAAATTTGATGATGGATTTGTAATCATTAACAAAGCTGAGGATGAATCTGAAGCAGAAACTCCTCATGAAGAGATAGAAGAGAACTTTGAAGATATAGAAGAAGAATTCCCCGATGAAGAGATTGAAGAGGACTCTGAGGACATAGAAGAAGAATTCCCCGATGAAGAGATTGAAGAGGACTCTGAGGATTTAGAAGAAGAATTCCCCGATGAAGAGATGGAAGAGGACTCTGAGGGTCTAGAAGAAGAATTCCCTGATAAAGAGATAGATGAAGATGAAGAGGGGATAGAGCAGAAACTACCTAAAGAGGAGGTTGAGGAGAATGAGGATTCAGACTCTGACAAACTCCCGGAATTTAAATTTGATGCCAGATTTGAAGACCCCGATCCTGAATTTGAAGCTGAGGAAACCGGTTTTGATGCACCCTGGGATGATGAAGATGAGAGCTGTAACCTGGATTCTGAAGAAGAACTGGATGTGTTTGAATCAAACAGAGAAGAAGATTTTGATCGTGCTGAGTTTGAAGACGATGAAGAATTGATCTCCGGGGAAGACTTTGAGATAGAAACTGAAGAAGATCAGTACCCGGAAAACCTCGAATCAGCTATCCTTCCTGATATTGAAGAGGTTGAGGGTGAGGTTGAAGAAAAAGTGACCGTTTCCGCAGTAACCGAGGTACAATTGGAACGGAATCTTGTTGAAATTGAAACACTTCGGAGAAATATCAAACTCATCTCAGGGTTATGTAAAGCAAACTCTCCTTTGGTGATATATGAAACGCTGAAGGATGATTTGCCGGGCATAATTGATGCTCAAGAATTTATGATGTTCGTTTTTGATGGCGGATTTCTGGCTTCAGTTGAAGATCGTAGCGGTGAGGGGACTAATTTTGCGATCCGTGAAAAGATTGCCTACGAGCTGATAACAATGCAGGAGCCTGTTACCCTTTTTGATCTCGACAGTTCCGGTATTATGGAGGGATTGGATCGAGTAGATGAAACACTGATACCGTCGTCGTTGCTTTATTATCCACTGATTGAAAGTGAAAAAAGAGTGATCGGTTGTTTCCTCTTTTTCACCTCGGGTAGTGGAAGATTCAGCCATACTGATGTAATAGCGATAGAAGACTTTGCAAAAAGTGCTTCAGGAATTTTAGAAAAAATAACTGTAGGACAAACTCCTCTATCATTTAAATATGAGGATTTGGAGAAATATACTGCGTTTTTTGGGGCTGAAATAAAAATGGCGGTCGAGACAATTCTTTCAGTGAGCGAGACTCTTGACAGGGGAAAACTTGCCGAAAAAGTAAGGTATGGCTTCGACATTATTAGAGAAAGAGCAACCGGACTTAAAGGATTCCTCGATTCAATTCAATATTTCCTCGGTAAATTATCCGGTTTCTCAAAACAACCTTACCTTGTAAGTGAACTTTTGGACGATTTTCTCGTTAAAGTTTCAGAATCAGCAAAACAACGGGAAGTTACACTCCTCAGGAAATATGATTCCGATATTGTGATGTTTTTTAACAGAGAACTGTTTATACATGCACTTTCGCTGATCACCCAAAATTCATTTGACGCAATGCCAAATGGCGGGAAGATATACTTTTCCACTTCGGCTAATGAATCAAACATTTTGATCTCCATCAGGGATACCGGAACGGGAATTCATCCTGACCTTCGTGATAAGATTTTTGAGCCGTTCTTCTCAATCGGCAAAACCGGGGTTGGCCTCGGTTTACCAATAGCCAACAAAATAATTAAGGAACATGGTGGATATATCTACCTGGAATCATCAAGAACCCAAGGAACTGAAATAATAATAGCTTTGCCTGTATGAACTATGACTATATTGCTGTAATTGGAGCAACCGCTACCGGTAAGACAAATCTTGCTGTTAAGATTGCCTCAATGGTCGATGGAGAGATAATCTCATGCGACTCGAGACAAGTGTACAAAGGAATGAATATCGGGTCGGGGAAGGACCTGGATGCCTATAACACACCAAAAGGGAAAATTCCTTATCATCTAATCGATATTCTGGAGCCCACACAAGATTACAGTGTTTTCCAGTTTCTCGAAGATTTTCACAGATGTTTTTTCGAGATAAAATCCCGTGGGAAAGTGCCGGTACTTTGTGGGGGTACCTATATGTATTTCACAGCTCTTTTTTTACGGTATGGGTTGGTGAAAGTTGACAATCTTGAAGAAAAGGCGACAGAACTCCTTGAAATTGATCATGAGAAGTTAATTGCTGAACTTAAGGAATTAAATCCATTACTGCACAACAGAACTGATCTCACCGAGCACTTCAAAACCGCTAAAGCCCTGGTTATTGCCCGTGAAAGTCAGAGATATGAAACCGAGCACGGGATTACATACAGACCAATTGAGTTAAAACCACTCGTTATTGCCACTCAGGTTTCCCGCGAGGAATTTTACAAACGGATCAGACTCAGGCTTAGCGAAAGGCTGCGAGAAGGACTTGTGGACGAGGTGAGGGCACTAATGAATGCCGGTATTACTAATGAAAGACTCGACTATTTTGGTCTTGAATACAAATTTGCCGGCAGGTATCTCCGTTCCGAATTGTCAAAAAACGATATGATCCAGAGGCTTGTTAATGCTATTAACGAGTATGCAAAGAAGCAAATTACAGGTATTAGCAAACTCGAGAGGAACGGGATCGAAGTAAACTGGATCCCACCAGAGGAGATTAATACTGTGAAAGACCTGCTCGAAGAATCAGGATTCCCAATCGTTGAATAAATTTAAAGACCCCGTCGCCTCATATCTTGAGAAGCGGGGTCTTGATCGTGTTCCCTTCTTTAAAAATTTCAGTTCATTTCGAGAGATAGTGGTTGTAATCCCATGTTTCGATGAAATGGAAAATCTTCCTGTTGTCATCAATTCCATTCTAAGATGTGATCCCCCGTTCGACGATAGTTTTGGTTTTCTTTTTATTGTTAACCATCCCGATAATGCCTCATTTGAGCGTAAACAAGAAAGTTTGAAGACAGTTGAATATCTAAAAACGGTATGCACTGAAAATTCCATCCCTGTTGCACTAATCGACAGATTCAGCGAGGGGTATGAGGTGCCTGCAAAGTTTGCCGGAGCGGGTTTTCCCCGAAAAGTTGGGCTCGACTCCGCTCTTCACCTGTTTGACCCCGCAAATTCCCAAAAATCTCTTCTTGTTTGTCTCGATGCCGATTGTGAGGTTGCTCCTTCATACTTTTCGTCCTTAAAAAAACTTGCCCACAGAGGATGTAAAGCGGCGGTGCTCGAGTATGAACACAGGAACGATCATCCCGGGAACAGGGATGCGATATCGGAGTATGAAACCTGGTTGCGGTCTTACACAGCGGGGCTAAAAAAAGCGGGTTCCCCTTATGCATATCACTTTATCGGTTCAACCATGGTCTGTAATGTGGAAACTTATGTAAAGGCAGGGGGTATGAATACAAAAAGAGCAGCAGAAGATTTTTATTTTTTAGAGAGTCTTGCCAAAGTTGCCGGAATTGAGACTATACATGAAAAATTAGTATTTCCTTCCAACCGCCGGAGTGACAGAGTAATTTTTGGAACGGGGAAAGCAGTAAACACACGACTCGACTCGAGGGAAAGTATAAAACCTTATCCCGATTTTATATTTGATCGATTAAAAAAATTTCTTGATCTCTTCCATCACGATTTTCCATCAGCGGAAGAACTGATTTTGGCAGTTAAACAGGTTGATGAAGAAGTGTTTAATTTCCTTGAATCATACAAGTTTTCTTCTGCAATGAATGGTATCTACGCCTCATCCCGTTCCACAAAACAGATATCCCGCCAAAAGGATGTCTGGTTCGACGCCCTAAAGACCCTAAGGTTTGTCCACCACTTATCTCCTTAAAAATCGTTAATTTACAAGTTCCATATTTAAAATTATATGAAACGACCAACTTTACTAATTGCTTTATCATTGACGGTATTTGCCGTGGCGATTTTTCTTATATTTTTTGTTTTTGCAAAAAAAGAAAAGCCGATAGAGTACTATGATATCATGATCCCCGAACCATCCGGATTAATCTTTTCTTCCGATGGAAAGGGATTTTGGACCGTAAGCGATCGCACAGGTGAAGTTGCAAAAATCTCGTTTACAGGGCAACTTATCAGGAAATTCACCCTGAAGGAAGTCGATTTTGAAGCGATAACCCACTTTAACGACACGGTACTTGTGCTTACCCGTGAGGGGAAACACTCAATTATGTTTGTTACGATAAATGGTGAAGTTTTACGGGATGAAGAATTTGATCTCAATCAAAAAAGCAATTCCGGTATTGAAGGTTTGGCTTATGTTGCCAAAGAGAATATCTTTATCCTCGCTCAGGAGAAAAAACCACGCAGACTAATTGAAATAGATGCTGAAACTTTTGAGGTAAAAAAGGAGATAAAATTAGGGAAAGAATTCCCTGATATAAGCGATATTTATTACGATTCAAAATCAAATCAACTCTGGATTCTCAGCGACCAGGGTGAATTTGTTGCCAGATGTAACAGGGAAGGTGAGATCATCAAAAAGCATAAACTGAAAGTTGAAAAACTGGAAGGTGTTTCGGTTGATCCCGTTAAAAGAAAAATATATACCGTCTCAGATAAACTTGCCGGTATGTTCATATTCGATTATTAAGACAAAAATATGAAAAAAAGATTTTTATTACCAACTGTGATGCTTCTTTCGTTGATTTTATCAGCGTGCAGCACAACAACATTCGACAGTGATTACAAAAAAGACTTCAACTTTTCAACGCTGAAAGTTTTTACTATCTACCCAAGCACTGCCCTTAAGAGTAAATCTCCTCTTATTGCCTCTGCGCTTGGATATTTGATCGATTCCTCTCTTATAAAAAAAGGCTACATCCGGGGTGCAGAAGTGCACGATTTTGTTGTAACTTTTTATACGGAGACCGAGATTGAGACATCTTATGGTAGTGTAAACTTTGATCGGTGGAAAGGTTTCTGGTCAACAAAAGAAGAACCGCTTTTTGCTGCAAAAGGGTTGATTGTTATCGATGTTATTGATGGCAACACCGGTGATGTGGTTTGGCGAGGTTGGGACAACCAGCTTGTCGGGCGGGAAGAAGACCCTAAAAAAGTTATGCGTAACACTGTTGAACGAATACTAACACTGTTTCCACCTCAAAATCAAGGAAAATAATATGCCAAAATATCTGATTCTTATTTTATTCTCGCTGCTTTTAACCGTGGTTCCGCAGAATAAAAAAAACAAAAATGGAACTGATAAAAAGAATACTGAAACTACTATAGAGTTAAATTTTCCGGCAAAGTTTGATGATGCAAATGTTCCCAAAGAGATTAAAAAACTCCTTAAAAAACCTTTGTACACTTTCAGCGAAGAGGACATTGATCTTTATCTGGGATTTTTAAAGACAAATATCCCAAATCTTAGAGAAAGAATTCAATTTCTCGCAAAACAAAATATGGGGCAGAGTTACAATATCTATCTTTTGGGTGAATTCCCGTTCGAAATCAAAGATAAACAACCACTTTACAATCTTAAACAGAGTGATTGTGTAGTTTTCGCAGAACATATTTATGCAATGTCTTTAAGCAGCAACTGGAAAGAGTTTTTTGCGATGCTTCAGCGAATTCGTTATAAAGATGGTGAAATTGGCATGCTCACAAGGAATCACTACACTGAAGCTGACTGGGTAAAAAACAACACATGGCTTATAACAGAAATTACGGATGAAATTGGTGGAGATGCGGTTGCAAAAACTTCTTCCGAGATAGACAGAGCTAAATTCTTTAAAAAACATGGTATTGGCCAGAACATCCCCAAAGAAAAGATTAACTGGACATATATTCCCGGCGACTCGGTTTATAAGGTGCTCCCATATCTTAAAACGGGGGATTTTGTTAATATAGTTCGGGCATATCCCGGAAGTGAACCATGGGTTGGGCATGTGGGGCTAATCTCGGTGGAGGAGAATGGCACTGTAAATTTTATGCATTCTGCAGATCCGGTGGTTAAAACACAGACTCTTCAATCATATTGGGATGACTTTAAAGCAAAGCCAAAAAAGAAAAATGGCTGGCAGTTTCTTGGTTTCCGCTTCTATCGATTAAACGAAAATGCAATGGAAAATCTAAAAAAAATTGATGGACCGAGAGCACCAAAACTAACCATTTACGGGAATTAATTTAATTACAATGTAATTTAGCAGGAGTTTGATGTGAAGATAGGATTTGTAGGACTTGGGAAAATGGGAGCCAACATGGTCGAGAGGCTTTTGCTCGGTGGTCATGAAGTGGTTGCTTACAACAGATCGGAAGGAAAAGTTTTAGAAGCTGTAGCAAAAGGAGCAATTGGATCAACTTCAATTGCAGACCTGTGCGGCAAACTTGAAGGACGAAAAGTTGTCTGGTTGATGGTTCCATCGGGGCAGGCAGTGGATGACAATATTGCAGAAACAGTTAAATATCTCAATCCCGGTGATATCATCGTGGATGGTGGAAATTCATATTGGAGAGACACTCAGGCTAGAAGTAAAAAAGTTGCCGAGTTGGGATTTGAATATCTCGATTGTGGAACAAGTGGGGGAGTCTGGGGACTTCAAAACGGATATTGTCTGATGTATGGCGGTAAAAAAGAAGCGATTGATTTTATATTACCGGTTCTTGAAACACTTGCACCGGTGGGTGGTCATGCATACTGCGGTGAAAGTGGTGCCGGGCACTTTGTTAAAATGGTGCACAATGGAATCGAATATGGTATGATGCAGGCTTATGCCGAAGGTTTTGAGATAATGGAAAAATCGCCATTTAACATCGACCTTGAAAAAGTAACGGGTATTTGGCAGCATGGAAGTGTTGTCCGTTCATGGCTTCTCGATCTTGCAAATCTTGCATTCAAAGAAGACCCAAAACTTGAAAATGTTAAAGATTATGTTGCAGACAGTGGAGAAGGGAGATGGACAGTTCAAACCGCGATCGACTTTGATGTACCTGCGCATGTTATCACCACATCTCTTTTTAACAGATTTCAGAGCAGGCAGGATGAAAGTTTTGCAATGAAAACCCTTTCTGCGTTAAGGAATAAGTTTGGTGGTCACGAAATGAAAACGAAGGAGTAAACTTCGGTGCCTTCCGACCAAATATTGGTGATTTTTGGTGCTTCCGGTGATCTCACTGAGAGGAAACTTATCCCGGCACTTTTTGCCCTGAAACAACGGGATTTGTTACCGAAGAATTTTGCAGTTCTTGGAACGGGCAGAACTGAGATGACGGATGACCAATTCAGAAAAAAGATGGCGAAAAAAGGGGAGGGGTATGATCGAGAATTTATCAATATGCTCCACTATATCTCAATGGACCCTCAAAATCCGGAAAATTATTACCAACTCAGAGAGCGGTTGCGGCAACTTGACCAGGGGTTTCAGGTAAAAGGCAATTATATATTTTACCTTGCAACGCCACCATTGTTATATGATACCGTTGCAGAGGGTTTGGCGGCGGCCGGGTTGAATCATGTTGAAGGGGATGTCGGGTTAAAAAAATTAATAATCGAAAAACCGTTTGGTTACGACCTGGCTTCGGCACAGGCGTTGAACCGGAAACTTCGACAATACTTTAATGAGAATCAACTTTACCGGATAGATCATTATCTTGGCAAAGAGACTGCTCAGAATATTCTTGTGTTTCGATTCGCAAACGGGATATTTGAACCTCTTTGGAACCGTAATTATATAGATCATATTCAGGTGACTTCTTCAGAAAGTATCGGTGTTGAAAATCGTGGTGGTTATTATGATACGGCTGGTGCATTGCGCGATATGGTTCAAAACCATCTGCTTCAGCTTGTAGCACTTGCAGCAATGGAACCGCCTGCAGGGTTTGATGCTGATTCAATCAGAAACGAAACAGTAAAAGTTTTTCAATCGATAAAACCACTCTCACCTTCGGATATCAGGAAAAATGTTATTCGGGGGCAGTATATCGGTTCGAAAATTAAAGGTGAGACAATTAAAGCCTATCGACAAGAAAAAGCTGTACCACCAGATTCACGCACCGAAACTTTTGTTGCTCTTAAATTTTACATCGATAATTGGAGATGGGGCGGAATTCCATTTTACATCAGAACAGGGAAACGGCTTCCAACCCGGGTTACCGAGATTGTTGTCCGTTTTAAGAATACACCCCACCGTTTGTTCAGAAGTATTTTTGACGAGGAGGCAGGCACAAATCAACTTATAATCAGAATCCAGCCCGATGAAGGGATTTTGTTGAGGTTTTCCCTCAAACAACCGGGTTCAGGTTATCAGGTTAAAAATGCTTCTCTCGATTTTCATTATTCGAGTCTCTCTGATGGAAAACTTCCCGAAGCCTACGAAAGATTGATCTACGATTGTATGATGGGTGATTCCACTCTTTACACCCGCGGGGATGCTCTGGAGGCATGCTGGAAGTTCATCGATCCCCTGCTTGAAGCTTGGAAAAAAGACGAAACAATCAAAGTTTATGGGTATCCATCGGGAACCTGGGGACCTGAAGAAGCCGATTTACTGCTTCATTCTAACGGACAGACCTGGCGATATCCGTGCAAAAATTTAACTGATGACGAGAACTATTGTGAGCTTTAGATGCAGGATGTAATAAGGATTTATCCCGACCCGGAGATGACCGTAAGCGCATGTGCTGCCTTTATAGTAAGAAAAATTGAAGAGATGCTCGAAACAGATGAATTTGTCTCAATCGGTTTATCAGGAGGGAGCTCTCCAAACTTGCTTTTTTCGGTACTTGTTGAGGAGTACGGTGATCAAGTTGCCTGGAACAAAATAAAGTTCTTTTGGGTTGATGAAAGATGTGTGGCTCCTGATGATCCGGAAAGCAACTTTGGGACGGCAAAAAAACTGTTGCTCGATCCTCTAAAAATTCCTCCTTCAAATATATTCAGAATATTTGGGGAGAATGAACCTGTAGCGGAAGTGGAAAGATACTCGGAATTGCTTAATAAAGAACTTGGTGTTGAAATCAGATTTGATATCTGCCTGCTTGGAATTGGCACAGATGGACACACAGCATCTATCTTTCCCCCTGATATCAAACTAATGGAAAGCAATAAGTTTGTTGTGAATACTGTTAATCCAAACACGGGACAAAACAGGATTACCATATCGGGCCGACTTATTAACAATTGTAAAACAGTGATATTTTTGGCATACGGCAAAGAAAAAAAGGATGTACTCGACGGGATATTAAACCATAAAAAAAGAGAACACTTTCCGGCAGGGTTGGTGTTTAATGCCAGGTTTGGTGTTTACTGGTATCTCGATTCGGCTGCCTACCGGTTGCCCTAAGAATTTAATGAATATTAGTTATGGAGAAAAAATGATTTTGGCTTGTGACGCAGGAGGAACAAAAACGGCTCTTTCTGTTTTTTCGATTGAAGGTAAAAAATTAAAGCCTCACAAAAGTGAACGATATGTAAGTAACGACTTTAACAGTCTTGAAGAGATGATATGCGACTTTTTAAAAGATACCGGATATGATATCCAGGCGGGCTGTGCCGGTGTTCCCGGTCCTGTGGTTGATGGAATAAGCAATTCCACTAATCTTACCTGGGCAATGGATGAGAAGAAAATCGCTGAAACAACAGGGATACCAAACTTTAAGTTGGTGAATGATCTTTATGCACTTGCATCGGCAGTCCCTTTTTTGGATGAAGATGATATAATGACAGTTTATGAGGGAGCAGGGCCCAAATCTGATGGCGTGAAGGCAATACTTGCGCCGGGAACAGGCTTGGGGCAGGGATTTCTTGTCCCACTTGAAAACGGAAAATTCAAAGTGATTCCTTCCGAGGGAAGCCATGCCGATTTTGCACCGACAGATGATCTACAGGTGGAAATGATGAAATTCATGCGGGCTGAATATGGCAGAGTAAGTATCGAAAGAGTGGCGTCAGGCTTGGGGCTTAAAGCGATATTCAAATTTCTCAGTGACACAAAACTCGCAGTTCCCGGAGATGAATTACTTGATGCCATAAAAACAGAGGATATGGCAGCAATGATTTCAAAATTTGCACTCGAAGGGACAGATGAATTTGCTGTCCTCGCACTTGAAATTTTTACGAGGGTTCTCGGCTCACAGGCGGGTAACCTTGTCCTTACTCTTATGGCAACTGGTGGAGTTTATCTTGGCGGGGGAATACCACCAAAAATAGCATCCAAATTTATAGAAGGGTCTTTTGTGGAATCGTATATAAACAAAGGAAGATTGAGCTACATTGTAGAAGATACACCGGTCTATTTGATCAAAGACAGCAATGCAGGGCTAAATGGAGCTGCTTTTATTGCAGCCGGACTTGTCTGAAAACTTTAAAAGGAATTAGTAATGAGCAAAATTGAAAAATTAGCAGAACTTGGTCAGTCACTCTGGCTCGATTTTATCAGCCGCGATTATATCTCAGGCGGGAAACTTAAGGAGATGATCGATGATGGGTTAAGAGGTATCACCTCAAATCCAACTATTTTTGACAAGGCGATTGCAGGAAGTAATTCATACGATTCTGAAATAGCAGAACTGCTTTCAAAAGGTTCTTCAACTCTTGAAATATATGAACAGCTTGTTATCAGAGATATCCAAACAGCATGCAAAATGATGCTTCCTGTCTATGAACGGACCAAAGGCCTCGATGGCTATGTAAGTCTTGAGGTTAATCCAAAACTTGCGTATGAGACAGAAGGAACCATTGCTGAGGCAATAAGACTCTATCAAACTGTGGCAGCTCCAAACCTTATGATTAAGGTTCCTGCAACCAAAGAGGGGATTCCGGCTGTGAAAGAATTGATCTCACATGGAATTTCCGTGAATGTAACCCTGATTTTTTCAATTGAAAGTTACATCGAAACAGCGAAGGCATTTATTGAAGGTCTTGAAATCCTGAAAAAGAATGGTGGAGATGTTTCAAAAGTTGCCTCAGTTGCATCATTTTTTGTAAGTAGAGTTGATTCGGCTTGTGATTCAGCACTTGAAAAAGTTGGAAATAAAGAACTTCAAGGGAAAATAGCAGTTGCCAATGCCAAAATTGCCTTTAAAGAATTTAATGATCTGTTCTCCGGAGAAAGATGGAACAATCTGCTTTCTTCAGGGGCAATGCCACAGAGAGTTCTTTGGGCGAGTACCGGGACAAAAAATCCCGCATATTCTGATGTTTTATATGTTGATGAATTAATAGGAGCACCAACTGTAAACACGATGCCACCTGCTACAATTGAAGCATTTCTCGATCATGGTAAACTCGCCGTCACCCTTGATAAGAGAGTTGATGAAGCTGAAGCACAAATTGAGGCGTTAAAAGCTGCCGGTATCAATATTGATGAAATCACCACAAAACTTCAGATTGATGGAGTAAAATCGTTTGAGGATTCATTTGATTCGCTTCTCGGTTCAATAGAGAAGAAAGCACTCATTATTTTACGAAAGAATAATGTATTCAACATTTTTCCTACAGTTTTATCAGAGTCGTTCGATTCCATGTTGAATGATCTTCACAAAATGGAGATTCCCGGGCGAATTCACAAGGGTGATTTTACTGTGTGGAGCGACTCTCCTGTTGAAATAACTAATCGTTTAGGATGGTTAAAAAGTCCGATTAACACAATTAATTCTCTTGACGAGATTAATGATTTTGTTGCCGGAGTTAAAAAGGAGGAATTCACCAACGGGCTCCTGCTCGGTATGGGTGGATCATCACTTGCGCCGGAGGTTTTTAGTCAGGCGTTTGGAAAAGTTGATGGTTCTCTTTCTTTGGAGATTCTCGACAGCACTCACCCGGCGGCGGTACTCGAAAAAGAGGCAAAACTTGCCGACAAAAAGACTCTCTATATTGTTTCCACTAAATCGGGTGGTACTGTAGAAACACTCTCGTTTATGAAATATTTTTATACTTCAGTTGCAGCAAAATTAGGGAGAGATGAAGCCTCTAAACGATTTGTTGCGATAACCGACCCGGGGAGTGGACTCGAAGAGATGGCAAAAGAACTTGGATTCCGGAAAATATTCCTGAATGATCCAAACATTGGTGGAAGATATTCAGCACTCTCTCTTTTTGGTATGGTGCCCGCAGCCCTAATGGGAATTGACATTAAAGATATTCTTGAGAAAACATTGTTAATGGTATCGGAAGCCAGGATGAATGGTGGAACACCGGCAAAATTAGGTGTACTAATGGCGGCAGGCGGAAATCTGGCTTATGACAAAGTTACTTTTATCACCCCGGGTGTTTATTCCTGTTTTGGACCCTGGGTTGAACAATTGATAGCAGAAAGTACCGGAAAAACCGGTAGGGGTATTCTTCCGGTTGAAGGTGAAAAAATTCTTGAGCCTTCCGATTATGCAGGTGACAGGATATTTGTTTACCTTTCTGACAAAAAAGCGGGCGAGGCGAAAAATAAATTTGATGCGCTTGTTGCTGCCGGGCATCCCGGAGTTGAAATAATCATCCCTGATAACAGTTATATCGGCTACGAATTTTTGAGATGGGAAGTGGCAACTGCCATTGCCGGGTGGGGAATGAAAATTCAACCATTCGATCAGCCTGATGTGGAATCTGCCAAAATATCAGCAAGAGCCGTACTTAAAAAATTCAAGGAAGAGGGAAAACTTCCTGATCCTGAAGTAGTTTTTGAAGAAAATGGCTTAAAAGTAGTAGCTGATGTTTCTGCAAGAGAAATTAAACCGGCATTAGTCGAGTTTATGAAAAAGATGCACGAAGGCAACCCGGGAGACGATCATCGAAGCTATCTTTCTATTCAGGCTTATGTAAAAGCATCCCCGGAGACCGATAAACTTTTGCAGGAACTTAGATGTCGTTTCCAGAGTAAATACAAAATTGCTGTTACAACCGGTTACGGACCAAGATTCCTTCATTCAACGGGTCAACTACACAAAGGAGACTCGGGTCATGGAATGTTCATTCAAATAATAGCCGGATTGGATGACGATTGTTTTATTCCGGATGAAACAGGAAAACCGGCAGGCAGCATGTCGTTTGGAACACTTGTAGTCGCGCAGGCCATGGGTGACAGGGCAGCTCTTGTTGGGAACTCAAGAGCAGTATTTACTCTCTTTGGCGGTAAAAATCAGGATAATGTCATCAGTCAAATAATAGAAGCAGTCTGATAATGATAAATATTGAGACCGGTAAATGAAACCGGTCTCAATAGTTTGTAGTAAATTTTCTACAAAAAAATGGTTTAATAACATTTAATTGTTTGGTTTTAATATTAAATTATATTTTATTTGCTCAAATAAAAAAGAGAATTAGTGAAAATAATGTCACTTTTTGAACTTGAGGGCAGACTTAGTAACACAAAATTACCATTTTTCATTGTGTTCTTGTCTTTAATCTCCCTACAGCTTAATGTTCTTGGGCAGGCAGAACTTCTGTCGTCGGGCCCTATGCCGTGCTATTCTGAAAAGAGAGAGGTTTTGATTTGGCTACAAACCACATCTGCCTCTAAAGTTTATTTAATATACAAAAATTCCAAAAATCCTTCCGAAACTTTTGAAACTTCGCCTATTAATACAGTAGAATCAAGCGGATTTACAGCTCAATTTCAAATCACCAGACTTGAACCCGGGGAAACATACAATTACGATGTTTTTGTTGATGGGAAAAGAGTTGAAAAACCATATAAGTTTTCCTTCAAAACTCAGAAGTTATGGGAGTGGCGCGAAGATGCCCCCGATTTTTCTTTTATAACGGGTAGCTGTGCATATATAAACGATGAACCTTATGACCGGCCTGGCAATCCTTATGGCGGGCAGTATGAGATATTTAACTCCATAACTGCAAATAAGGGGGATTTTATGCTTTGGCTTGGTGATAATGTTTACTTTCGAGAGGCTGAGTGGTCAACTCGTGACGGGATGATTTATCGATATACCCACTCACGAGCAAATAAGGAAATGCAGGAAATGCTCTCTTCGATGCATCATTATGCAATCTGGGATGACCATGATTATGGTAACAACGACAGTGACAGGGGGTGGCGAAACAAGCAGGATGCTCTTGATGTATTTAAGATGTTTTGGGGAAATCCGGGATACGGAATTGACGGAAAACCCGGTGTAACCACTTCATTTAACTATTCTGATGTCGATTTTTTCCTGCTTGACAACAGATATAACCGGACACCGAATGATCGAAAAAACGGTGACCGGACCATTCTCGGGAAAGATCAAAGAGAGTGGCTGATTGATGTGCTTTCAAGCAGCAAAGCTACATTTAAGATTGTTTGTATGGGTGGGCAGTTCCTTAATTCTGCAACTGTGCTCGAAAATTATGCAAATTATGAGTTGGAGAGACAGTGGATACTCGATCAACTTGAACTTGAAAAGATTAGTGGTGTCATTTTCCTTTCCGGGGATCGGCACAGCAGCGAGTTGGACATTATGCCGAGGGAGAAATCATATCCTTTGCACGAGTTCACAATATCTTCTTTTACGGCAGGTCCGAGCAACTATGCATTGAAGGAAAACAATATTTACAGGCAGGAGGGAACTCTTGTAACTGAGAGGAATTTTGCCAAAATATCAGTATCCGGTAAAAAAAAGGAACGAATTCTGAAATGCACTGTTTACAATGTAGCAGGTGAAGAGAAATGGTCGTATTCAATCAAAGAATCCTACTTAAAATATCCCGGCAATTAAATCAGTGAAATTGTGATAATTGTCACTAAAACCTAAAATATGGAGAAAACTTGATATGGGTCATAATATTATACACTTTACAAAGGTATTTTTACAGCGTGAATTTAATAAAAATCTAATTTAAAACTATGAAATCAAATTCTACGAAGAACAAAACGGCTTATCCTTACGAGAGTTACGACTCGCCCGTGAGCGAAGGAATCCCGGTTGAGAATATAATGCTCGACTACAGGATTGCCAATACTGTTGGTTCTATGGCATTAAATTTCATCAGGCAACATGTCAGTCTCGCAAATCCCGGCACCAAAGTTTTACACACATCCTCAAAGTTTAATGTTGAATCGCTTTCTGAAGAAGAGGTAAGTGATTTCGTAAACATCCGGACACTTAATCATATTCGTTATCTCAATAAATTTTTCGAAGCTGTTAATCGTAAGATTCCAGAGAATGGCATCTTTATCGGTACTTTCGAGACATTTGGTCAGAGGAGACGAAGGATATTCAGCAAGTATCAAAAATGGCTTGCAGCTCCAATCTATTTTGTCGATTTCATGTTTCATCGAGTGTTTCCAAAAGTAAAGATTACCCGAAAAATATATTTCTTCCTGACCGGAGGCTCAAATCGGGTCTATTCTCTTACGGAAGTTTTGGGAAGACTTGTTTCTTGTGGATTTGATATAGTTGATTATAAAGCGTTTGAAGAACAGACATATTTTGCAGTTAAAAAAATTTCCGATCCTGAATATAACGAAGAGCCATCGTACGGTCCATTGTTTCGTATGCGGAGGATCGGTAAACACGGCAAAGTGATTCATGTTTATAAGTTCAGGACGATGCACCCTTATTCGGAGTATCTTCAGAAATATGTTTTTGAAAGAAACAACCTGCAAGAGGGCGGAAAAATTAAGGATGATTTCCGGGTGACTTACTGGGGAAGAATCATGCGTAAGTTATGGATAGATGAGCTACCGATGTTTATCAACTTCTTTAAAGGTGATTTGAAGCTCGTTGGCGTTCGTCCACTTAGTACTCATTATCTGAGTCTTTATGATGACGAATTACGGGAATTGAGGTTAAAACACAAACCCGGTTTATTACCCCCGTTTTATGCAGATATGCCAAAAACACTTGAAGAAATTATCAATTCCGAAAAAAATTACTTAAAAGCGTATGAAAAATATGGTTTTGTTACCGATATAAAATACCTTTCGAAAGCACTTTACAACATTTTGATAAAGAGAGCCAGGAGTAATTAGAATAACCGATAAACATTATTCAAATTTTGAGGCGTATTGTCAAATACGCCTTTTTTGTTTTAAATACACTATATTGCGCCGTTATATTTTTAATAAAATCATTTCACAAACTCAAGGAGTATTCATGAAAAAGATATATACAATTCTTTTCATACTAACATTTGTTCCCCTGACTTTTGGTCAGATTGTTCCTAAATTTGGATTGGGTATCAGTGGTGGAGTAGCAATACCCTCCGGTGATATGGGTGATATCTACAAAACCGGTGTGGGCGGAAGCCTTACATTGGTATTACCTTTGCCTATACCCATCGAATTATCAGCTTCAGTTGGCTATTACTCATTTAAATTCAATAACGACTATTTTGCAACTCAGTTGAAAACAGGAACCGGTAAGACAGTAACTGTGGATGTTGACGCACCCTTAAATCTGATCCCATTGACCGTTAATGCAAGATACTACTTTGTACCGGTTGCAATACGCCCTTATGGTGAAGTAACCCTTGGTGTTGGTATCGCATCTTCAAAAAATGTTTTCCTTGAGTCAACTTCAGGAAACTCGATGGCTATAAAGACAGAGGATAAATCAGAAACAAAACAGTATATTTCAGTTGGTGCGGGTGTTCTGATTGGTGTGGGGCTTGTTGCAGATATCGATGTAAACATCAGATATGCTCTTCTCGGACAGGAATTCAGCCAGATGACAGCGTCTTCAGGTTCTGTAACTTATTCCTCTTCAACAGGAACCTATCTTGGGATCAACGCAGGTCTCAGACTCAAATTATAAAAAAACTCCCGGTATTCCTCCCGAATGGGAGGAATGCCCGGGACGATTCTAAAAATCCACAGTTAAGTATTCAAACTTCTGATATTAAAAATGGTTTTAACTGAATTTTGAATTGCATCTTTGAATTTTTGTAAGATTACCGGTTTATTAAAAAGTTGCTCCACACCGGCTTCTTTATAAGCAAGCTGTTCACTTTTACCAAGATTATTTCCCAGAATAATTACCGGTATTTTGGCTCTGTCAGGTATGGTTTGAACTTTTTTAATCAGGTCGAGACCGGTTCCATCCGGGAATGCATGCCCACTGATAATAACAGCCGGTACACTCACTTGAATCTCAGCAACGGCACTTTCGATATCCTTAAATTGTTCAATCTCGTAACCGGGGGCAAGGTTGCCAATAATTTTTGTGTATAACACCCTGTCTGTAGGGCTGCTTTCCACAAGTATAATTTTTGATGAGGCAGCCGGGATGGTAAAAATAAAGCTGGTTCCAACACCCGGTGTACTTTCAAGGTCAATGGTGCCACCATGTTTCTCTATAATTTCTTTTACGAGGCTTAATCCAAGCCCGGTACCTTTCTCACCGGCTGTACCCACAGTTGTAAATTTGGTGTCCACCTTAAAAACTTTTTGAATATCCTCTGCTCTGATACCGACTCCCGAATCTTTCACAAACACTTCAAGAAATCGTCCGTGTATCCGGCCTGTAATTCCTGCAGATATTCTGCCTCCGGCAGGGGTAAATTTGATGGCATTTGAGAAAAGATTGTTGAACACTTGTAAAATTAGATTCTGATCGACAAAGACAGTAATATCCTCCGGAATATCATTAATCAGATTGATCGATTTTTGCAGGGCAGTTCCAGAGACGGCTGAGAACGATTTACTTACGATCAATTTTAGATTTTGTTTTACAGGTTCAAATTTCATTCTTCCTGTTTGTAGTCTGGTCCAATCGAGCAATGAATTCACAAGCCCCAGCATAATTTTTGTTGAATCCTGGATATAGGAAACATATTTTTTCATTTCATCGGGAGTCATATCCTCCGAAAGGAGAAAATCGGTAAAACCCAGGATAGAACTGAATGGTGTTCTCATATCGTGAGAGATAATGGAGATAAAGCGGTCTTTTGCTTCGTTCAGGCTTTTGAGATTTTCAGTAGAGAGTCTGATCTCCTGTTCAGCCTGTTTCTGTTTAGTGATGTCAGAAACCAGCCCAAACATTTTAATAATTTTATCACCATCTCTTACAACAGTAATTTTGTTTCTAATCCAAATGGCAAGCCCGTTTCGTGTAAGTATCCTTACCTCTATGGAACCGCTGTTTTTATACTTGTTTCTAAAAAGGTTTTTAAGGTCTTCAAAATATTGTTGAATATCTTCTGGGTGTATGATCTTAAACCAGAACTGATTGTTACCAATAAAATCTTTAATTTTGTATCCGGTCATCGCTACAAATGATGCTGTTACAAATACAGGCTGCAAGATGCCACCAACTTGTTCTGACACCCACAAAAAATCGTCAATATTTTCAGCAATACTTCTGTATTTCGCTTCAGAATCCTCGATTAATTTTTGGGTCATTCTAATTTGGGTGATATCCCTTACAATAAGCACCTTAAAAATTTTGTTGTTAAATTCGAAAGAGGCAGTGGATACTTCGGCAAGGAATTTTGTTGAATCACTTTTTACACCGGTAAATTCTTTTCCCAAATCTCCGGATGAAAAATCGTTGTCGGTTAATACTTCTTCACCGGCGGAGAAGAAGTTTGAAATGGTTTTGCCTACGATCTCAAGTTCTGAATTATAACCGAATATTCTTACAAAACTGTTATTAACAAAGATTACTTCACCTTCAGTTTCCACTGCGATGCCGTCATTGGAAGTTTCAAAGATCGACTGCATAAGCAGAATATCCTGTGCTGCTTTTTCTTCAGCAGAAATATCCCTGATCAGACATCCAAAAGAGTCGAATACCCCTCCTTGAACTGAATTATAAACGAACATAACATCACCGGTAAACGATTTCCCCAGGCCGGCTTTAACAGGCAGAATTTTTTTAATCTTTCCTTTTTTTATAAGTTCATCAAGATCAAATTCTTTTTCATCAAAGATGTCGTAAAGAGTAATGTCAGTTCTACCCGGGTCGTACCCCAAAGTCGAGTAAAATTTTAGATTTCCTTTTGTGATTTTTCCTTCATGATCAAAAGTGCAAACAAGATCATCCGTGGAATTCAACATTTCAGAAATCTGTTGGTAAGAGAGTTCCAGCTCTGACAACTTTTTTTCTACTTCTTTTATATCCCTGCAAATAATAATTGATTTATCTGTAGAGTCAAAGCTTCGTCTCACGATTCTAAATTCGCCATACCCTGTTTCTTCTTTAATAACATACTGTGATTTGAAGATTTTTTCACCGGCATTCAGGTCAAATGAAGGGATAAGCTGGTTTACTGATTTGCCAAAAACATCAATTTTTTTTACTCCAAAAAAGGATTCAGATTCTTTGCTCCAGCTCGTGATGATTCCTGAGTGATCAATTGAAAAAAGGGCAAGACCTCCTTCATCTGCAACTGCGGCAAATTCTTCAAGTTCAGCTATCTGATTTTTAAGGGCTTTGTTTTCATTACTCTGCGGTGTGATATCCTCGATGATAAAGAGGAAATATTGTTTATTTGTATCGTCGTTAAAAGGTATAATTCGAACAAGAAGATCAAAAGACTCCTCACCAACTTTATGTAAAATTATGTGGGATGTGCCATATTCTATCTTATCGAGTCTGGTTTCGTCGAGATTTTTCATCAGTGAAAAAATGTCACTTTTCAGGATATCTTTCTCACTTGGGAACAGGGTGTTCGTATGCCTTCCACCGTAAAATATAATTTCCCCTTTTTCACTCGTTACAAATACAGTGTCAAAAGTGGTTGCCAGAATATCACCGGAACGATCGGATGGTATTAAGGAGCGCATCTTAACTTCGGGAATCGCTCGAAGATCTTCTACAACGATGATACCGCCGGTGAATCTGTCACCATCAAAAACAGGGACAGCTTTTGCAACAATACTCATATCGCCATTTTTAGAAAATACTCTTTTTATCTCTTTTTCGAAGGATTGACCTTGCGGAATTGCTTCCAACTCGCGTTTCAAATCGATATTAGGGAAAAGAGAAATGTCTGACAGATTTGTGCCCGTAATCTCATCAGGCATATCTGGGTTTATTACCCCCATTCGCAGAAGAACAGGATTGACATATTTGACCAACAAGTTGTTGTCAAAAATCAGTATTCCAACCGGAAGGAGATCAATTGGAAAGTTTTTTTGAGATAAAGTTGTATTTTTTTTCTTTGGCATATTCGCTGAGATTTTGATCTGCAATTTAAGATTTTAACATGAATAATGTACCTGGAACTTTATTTTACTTGCAAATGTACAATAAATTAGAAAGTAGTTTACTATTTGACTTGCATATAAATCAATTGTGAATTATTTTGATGTTGCGAACAAAAATAATTAGGTAAGGAAAGCCAAATGAAAAAGTTAACATTATTAGCTGCTGTATTAGTTCTTTTTTCGGCAGGGACCATCTTGGCACAGAAAGCACCAAAAGACGCCAAAATAAAAATGTGCGGAAGTTGCCACAAAGAAGGCAAAAACAAATTTGACGATTATAAAGCATGGCTTCAGACCAACCATGCAAAAGCTGCAAATGCTTTAGACAAACCTGAGGCAAAAGAGATTGCTGCAACAAATAAAGTTGCAAATCCAAAAGAATCTGAGAATTGTTTGTCATGCCATCAGGATAAGATGTCAAAAGTTGAAAAATTTGATCCTAAAGATATCGACTGCATGAGCTGCCACAATACAGAAAGCAAAACTCATCCGATCCCTGAGAAGGTAATGCACCCATCAGGATCCAAAAAAGATGATGCAAAAAAAGATTAACAGTTATAGAGTTTAATTGTGAAGAGGCTGTCTCAAAAGGGGCAGCCTTTTTTTTGTTTAAATGGAATAGCGGGAAATTATGTCGTCGGTAAGTTTTACGGGTCTGCCGTTAGAGTTGGAGATAAGGGTATAGAAAAAATCGCCTTTTGCCACAATTTTCATTGTTTTTTGATTATAGATTATAAAGTCAACTATGCAGTTTGATCCGCTGTAAGAATGGATGCCTGTTTCCACGAGTGCCACATCACCCATCACAAGTGATCTTTTATACTCAATTGTGGTTTTGGAAACAACCCATGTCAAGCCGGTTTTAACAAATTCATCCATCGGATACTTGTAGTTGTTTTCCATTTGATCGTATCTGGCAGCGAGAACATAATCGAGATATTTGGTGAAATGGACATGGTTGTTCATGTCAACATCATCAGGTCTGACCCTTATCTCAGTGCGAAAGCGGGAAAATGGTTTTATTCTTCAGGCTCCGTAAGTTTGGGTGAATTATCGATATCCACCATTTTAACATCTTTGATATAGTCTGACATTTTAGGTTCCTGTATCTCTTTAAGTTGGTCGAGTATAAAAGCGACATCATTAACAGCGGTATCGATATAATCGATTCTCTTTGAAATGGCATCCTTCGAAAGCTCTTCCTTGTTTAACTCTCTTTTAAGAGCAGAGACAGCTAATTTGATAACAGTAAGAGGTTGTTTTATCTTGTGGTTGGCAGTAACTACAGTAGCTGCGAACATATTAAGTCGTTCGGATTCGATCATTTGTTTTCTGATCTCTCTGAACTTCAGTGCAGCGTGGATTCTGGCGATTATTTCAATTCTGTCGAATGGTTTTTTTACATAATCGTGTGCACCGGCTTTTAGTCCGATAGAAGTATCTTCGGCTGATACTCTGGCAGTTACAAGAATAATCGGGATATCCGCAGTTTTCTCATCAGAGCTTAGATGCTGACAGACTTCCAATCCGTTCATGCCGGGGAGCATAATATCGAGGAGGATAAGATCGGGCAGATACTCGTAAGCCATCTTCATTCCTGCCTCGCCATCATACGCAAAAATGAAGTCGTGTTTTTCTCTTTTGAGAATGGTTTCGAGGTATTTAATATTTTGTTCGTGGTCGTCGACCGCTAAAATCAAGCTCATTGGAATTTCACAATTTTGTCGTTTATAATATAATCATTCAGGTTGTTTTAATTCAATAAAATCGGCTCCACTCCCTTTAATCATCATAATTTTCACAATATTTTCACTGATTTCTGTGATGATACCGTTTTTTACTTCGTCTCCCGTACGCAAAATCTTCTGTTCGTTAAATCTGATATGCTGGAAATAAGCATCTGCACCTTTTATCGATTTTAATTCGTAATCAGAAAGGTCAATTGCAGAGGGGTCTGAATCATAGCCAATATCTTTGATAAATGGGAGGAAAAAATCCACTTGTTCAAAAAATGTATCTTCAATCGCAGCAATCGGAGGTAGATAAAAACTTCCGACAGGGAGAAAAACAGCTAAATTCAGGTCATATTCAACAAAAGCGACACTCTGTTCCAATACGCCGTAATATTTGATGATCCCGGAAGAAAATCGCATCAGTTTTGGCGAATTTTCAATACTTGAAATAAACCCTGATAGACCCAGGAACGAAGATCGACCTTTTAGATTAAAATTTTTAACTTTTAATCCCCTCAGTGATGAATCATCCAATTCAGTGATAGAAAACTGAAAGCCCGCTGTAAGAGAAAGTTTGATACTGTCTATCATCATTCGCAATTGACGGAGTTCAATCGATTCAAAAAGAGTGGAAGTTATTCCGTCAGGATTATCAAGGGCTTTGATAATTTTTTCTTCAGACTGTTTTATAGATTTACCAATATCATCTCCGGGTGATATCCCAAGAGTGGCAAATTCGTTTTTTATCTCCCTTCTGGCAGGGTTAATTACTGTAATAAGAATAACTAAAAGGATCAATCCCACAGCAAGGCAAATGATTGCAGGTTTAACATCATTCAGGTATGATCTGAAGTTCACTTTACACCCCATGGGATTATCGCTTTAAAGGCAGTGAAATATTCAGTTCCTGTTTGCAAAGATTCTGAACTGAGGAGTTGGGAGCCTTTAAATTTTTCAAGAAATTTTGAGATCACTCCGGGTGAGTCGCTGTATCCCCTGATGTAGATGTATCTATTAGGCTGGAGTGAGATTTTTGTAATCTGAATGTTTTTATCGAGTGTGTAATTCTCAATTATTTTAATAAAACCCGACAACTCTACAAATTTAGCGCGTGTAGAATCGACTAATACCCTGCTTTCGGGAATCAGTTTAATTTTCCCGCCATATTCATTAACTAATTCAAATTGTTCCTTGTTTCTCATTTTGTAAGAGTCGAGGTCTGAATTGGCTCCGTTCAGGATTAAAAGATCAAACAGGGCATAAAAAAAATAGAGAATGAGAATAATCAGCAAAACAAATATGGTTCTGTTTATTGTTTTAACTCTTCTGGCTTGGATGTGCCTGGCAGCTTGTTCCCTTTCCAGAGTTGTTAATAAACCCGGAATTGGCAAAGTTTGCGTGTAATACAGATCACTGGCCATCTCGCAGATATTAAAAATACCTTTATATGATTTCCCGTCTTCAGTATTCGCAGAGAGTGAAAAATTTTCTTCATGCCCGCATGAAATCATTGGGTTGTCTATCCCTGATAGTACTTCATCAAATCTGAACGCATAAGGATCAGAGGAGAAAGTGATCAGGTGGTCACAATCGTCGTAGTTATGAGTGGATTCAGCAAAGTTGTCATAATCGATTAATCTTGCGGCAGCAAGTCCTCTTCCCCTGAGTCGTGCTTCGAAGACAAGATCGTCGTTTCCTGAAAGGATAAAAGTTTTATCATCAGGGAAAAATTTCAAGGTCTTTGAATAATAGTGAAAAAGTATTTCGATTGACGCAAGCGATGAAATAATGACAGGATTTTTCACCCCTAACGAAATTAAATACTCATAAAGATCGTCTATCGTATCATTTGAAAAAGAGATACTCTTTTCTTTATTTTTTCCAATACAGAGAAGTGAAATATCGGGAATAACCACGATATTGCTCTTTTGGATTCTTTTCAGGATATCCGGTGGCAGCTGTTTAGGGAATATGGAATGAGAAACCTGCTCTTCCAAGGGATAAACAGTAAAACTTTTGGTGTTCTTCTTCCCCATTCCGGAGAGTAAATATACACCAAACACTTGTGTACCAAGAAAAATAACTGAAAGATTGTTCGTTTTTAGTTTCGGGGTCAATTTATTTTGATAACTTTGTCACAGTTTTTATTAATTGATATTTATATCTTTGTAAGTTAAATTCATAAAAAAAGTTTTTTCACAAATAATATTGCAAAATGAACAGTAAAATAAGACTTTTAGCCATTCTTTTAGTAGCCTCAACACTCTTTTTTGTCGGATGTACAAAAAAAGAGAAACCGGTTGAGACCCCTGACACCACTAAAGTGGTAACAGACACGACAAAACAGGTCGTTGACACCACAACTTTGAAGGATACTTCAAAAGTTGACTCCACTGAAGCAAAAAAAGAAATTTCAGTTGTTGGCACATGGCAAGGTAAAGTAGCCAATTATACCTCCACTCTGAGGATCACAAATCAGAACGGGAACAATTTCAGTGGTACCATTGTAGTTAACTACAGAAATGTAGCTACACACAGTGTAATTGGGAGCGTAAATCCTGAAACAGGCGCTTTTTCAATGAGCGACAATGATGTTACCAGATCCGCAGGTAATTATAATGGTCGAGTAGCGCCAAATGGCCGTTCGATTTCGGGTTCATTCACCGAAAAACGCACCGGTGGCATAACTGTAACATTTAGTTTTAGCAAATAACAAAAAAACGGAGAAAAATCACATGACAAAAAGACTCATTTTTGCCACACTCACAATAGCACTCCTCGCAATCTTTACAGGTTGTGACAACAAGGAAACAAATCCGCTCAATCCTGATACAGGAAAGTTGGTAGTCTCATCAACCCCAACTAATGCGGATGTTTATGTTAATGGAACAAACAGAGGAAAAACCGGCGATTCTTTAACACTTAACGCAGGCACATACAGCATTACCTTAAAGAAAACTCTTTACAAAGACACAACATTCAGTGTTACTGTTGTTGCCAATCAGACTGTAAGCAGAAACATCACATTGTTGGCTGCCACATTCACAATATCTTCAACTCCTGCCGGAGCAAAAATTTATTTGAATGGTGTTAATACAGGTTCCGTAACCCCTGCAGGCATCACACTTGCACTGGGAACAAACACAATTACTCTTTCGTTAGCAGGATACAATGACACAACATTCACAATTCCTGCAGATTCAGCCAATGTTAGCAGATCGATAACTCTAACACAGATACCATTACAACTCTTCACATCGATCAAAATCTATGAATCAAATTCAACAGCAGCAGTTCCAAGTGGACTTATTCTTTCATCAGGAAGAGCATCACTCATCGGCTCAGGTACTTCAAAAGATTCAGTTGATATCTACTACAAAACCAATGGTTTCCTCGTAGCATCAGCAAAAGACAATATCTTTAACCTCCCAAGAGAAACATTCTTCAAAGTAGGTGGTGGCACTACACTTAACGATGGTGAAGATTCACCAACAAAAGATGCAACCTGGACACTTAGTGTTGGTGACAGAGAAACCAAATATTTCTTCTTGTACACTACTGATCAGCACTATGCCAAGATGAAAATAACCGGCTTTGGTGGTGGTACTGGTGTATCCGATCCATCCTATGTTGAACTGACATGGTATTTCAACAAGACAAAAAACAATAAGAGTTTCTAATCTCTTTATTGAATTGAACTAATAATTCATTAATAAATAGTTGGAATAAATTTTGAGGCTGTCTCTTATGAGACAGCCTTTTTTTTGTATTTTTGGATTCCATTTAATGAAGAGTTTACCCGGAGATTTTATTATGATTAGAACAGTTTTACTCTTATTTTTTCTATCAGTTTATATCAATGCACAAGTGCCTGTTGTAAACAAAGTGGAACCACCCAATTGGTGGGCGGGGATGAAGAACAATGTGGTTCAGTTGATGGTTTACGGAGACGAGCTTCTTGGCGCCACTGCCAAATCAGCCTCGGGATTAAAGATTAAACAAGTTAACAGTTTTAACAAAAACTACCTCTTTATTGACATCGAAATTCCTGAAGCGATAAAGACGGGTGATCACAAAATTGTCATCACCAATAATGGAAAAGAAACTTTATTCAACTACCCGATTTTTGAAAGATCAGGTAAAAAACCGGGTGGATTTTCAGTGGACGATGTTATCTATCTCGTTATGCCGGATCGGTTTGTGAATGGAGACACCGAAAACGACAAGGTTAAAGGACTATCTGAATCGATAGATCGAGGGTTTTATGATGGCAGACATGGTGGTGATATTCAGGGGATAATAAATAAACTTGACTATCTAAAAGATTTGGGGTTTACTTCTCTTTGGCTAACACCGGTTGTGGAAAACAACACATTCAGAAGTTATCACGGTTATTCTTCTACTGACTTTTATAATGTTGATGCCCGTCTTGGAGACAATTCACTCTATAAAAAGATGGTTTCTGAAGCACAAAAAAGAGGAATCAAGATAATCCTCGACCATGTTGCAAATCACTTTAGCAAAGATCACATTTGGGCAAAAGAGCTTCCACATCCCGATTGGATTTCAGGATCCCTCGAGAATCCACCCCCTCCAATGCATCATAAACAGGGTTTTGCTGACATAAATGGCGATAGCCTCACAATAAAAAGAGTGGTTGAAGGGTGGTTTACCGATTATATGCCCGATTTTAACCAGTCGAACAGTTTTGTCCAAAATTACATCACCCAAAATACAATCTGGTGGATAGAATACGCCGGACTTGATGCTATAAGAGAAGACACATTTCCTTACAACTCAGAAGGATATATGGCGGATTGGGCAAAACAGATAAGAGACGAATACCCGACTATAAACATTGTTGCTGAAGTTTGGACGGGTGAACCTGCCTTTCTTTCATATTTCCAAAGTGGGAGTAAAACAAGGACAAACTTCGATAATCATATCACTTCTCTTACAGATTTTGGGTTGCGCGATGCACTTTATGGTTACCTGATGGGGAAAGAATCGTTTTATAAAATATACAGCGTTTTGGCAATGGATAATCTTTATAAAGATGCCCATCAACTTGTAACTTTTGTGGATAATCACGATATCAATCGTGCAATGTTTGGTGCAAATGATGACATTCGTAAATTTAAAAATGCTTTTGTTTTGCTTATGACAACGAGAGGTATCCCACAAATTTTTTACGGCACAGAAATCGGGATAAAAGGGACTGACCACCACGGTTACCTCAGAGCTGATTTCCCGGGTGGATGGAAAGAGGACGATCGTGATGCTTTCACCTCGAAAGGAAGAACTCCGGCAGAAAATGATCTTTATGACCATCTGAAAAAATTGATTGAAATTAGAAAGTCAAATCCTGCATTTACGCACGGTAAATTAACTCATTTCCCACCTGAGAACGATATTTATGTCTATTTCAGAGAATATAATGGTGAACGATTTATGGTTGCATTAAATGGTGGAAACAATAACAGATCAGTGGCATTTGGAAGATTTGGTTCAAAAACTGCGGGAGTTTCTACCGGCGTTGATCTAATGACAGGTAAAGAGATAAATGTGACACCCGAAGGATTGGTGGAACTTGGAGGGAATTCATTTTTGATATTAAAATTAAAGTAAACAAAAAAAAAGCCATCCCGTTATTGAGATGGCTCTTTTTTTATACAATATTTTTTATTTCAATTTTGCAATTGCGGTTTCGTAAACACTCTTGTCAACAAGTCCAACATGTTTATCAACTATGTTACCCTCTTTGTCGATAATGAAAGAGGTTGGAATCGCTTCAACGCCACCATAACTTGCTACAACAGCCTGATCGGCATAGGCAATCGGGTAATTGATTTTATATTCACTTATAAATCCGGGGACATCGGCTTTGGTGTCAGTATCAACTGAAATTCCAATTATGACAACATCATTTCCGTATTTTTCCTGAAGGCTTACGAGATCAGGAACTCCTCTTCTGCAGGGACCACACCAGGTTGCCCAAAAATCAATTATTACAACCTTACCTTTATAATCTGCAAGCTTAATATCCTGCCCGCCTTTTGCACTTTTTAACACAAAGTCAGCAGCTTTACCCGATGCTTGTTCAACGGGTTCGGTTTCAAATTTCTGTGGCTGGTTATTTGCAGGCTGTTCTTCTGTCTTTTTATTGCATGCTGAAAGGGTCAAAAGTGAAATGACCACAAAAACAGTTAAAATCAAATTTCGTTTCATTTAGTCTCCAATTAAAAATATATTATGTATGATGCTGTTTTTAGGAAAAAGATTCGTATTATTTGAGAATAACTGTATCTTTTTCTGAAGTATCAGGTTTCGCGGGTTCGGCATTCATAAGTGTTTTTACACTGTCAGCTGTAATTCCCGGTGGATAATTGCCTTGTTCAGGTTCACTTCTGGTGTTGTTGATGATCAGAAAAATTATCACAACAATTGTGAAAACGATGCCTTGTATCCAACTTTTATTTTTTTTGTAATATACAAGCCATTCGGGTTGTGGTTTTTCAACCTCTTTTTTACCAATTTTTCTCTCTTTGTTTTCTTTCGCCATTAATCTTGTTTCCGGGAATATTTAAAAAGTATCTTGACAAAAATAGATTAATTAAGAGGATAAATGCACCTAAAAATTAGATACAGGAACTCAAAATTAAAAAACTGCGTTAAATTAACAGTGCCACGACGCCGCTAACAAAAAAACATTTGCCACTAATAACGGAATCCATGACACTTTTCCAAATTTTAATACCATTTTTGATCGCCCCGTTTGTCCCCCTCCTTGGTAAGAAGAGGGAAGGTCGTGGATTGGGTATCGTTTTGTCATTTGTGCCTTTTCTCCTTTTTATCTCCTTTCTTTTTGAATTTATAAACCTTGATCCAAATGTAATCACTTCTGAAGTATATCAGTGGATTCCATCGATTGGTGTCGATTTGGCATTCCGGTCTGATGGATTAAGCCTGTTATTTGGGCTTATTATTACTGGAATTGGCTCTGCGGTATTTCTATTTGCCGGTGGTTATCTTGGCAAAGGGATAGAGACGGTAAAGTTTTATATTTACATCCTCATTTTTATGGGGGCGATGTTAGGGATCGTATTTTCTGATAACCTGTTGTTATTGTTTATATTCTGGGAATTGACTTCATTTTCTTCTTTCCTGCTGATTGGATTTAAACATAAATATCTTCCATCACGATATGCGGCACTTCAAGCTTTGTTGGTAACGGGTCTCGGTGGACTTTCGCTTCTCGCCGGGGTTATCCTCATAAATTCCGTTACCGGTACATTTTCGATCAGCTCAATAATTGCCGATCCTTCCCTGATTCGCGAAAGTTCTCTTCTCGTTCCAATAATTATTCTACTTCTTGGTGGAGCATTCACTAAATCTGCTCAAGTACCATTTCATTTTTGGCTTCCAAATGCAATGGAGGCCCCCACACCCGTAAGTGCATATCTTCATTCTGCAACTATGGTTAAAGCCGGAGTTTTCCTCGTGGCGAGGTTAAATCCCGTCTTCACCGGAATCGACTTGTGGAACGACTCATTGATGATTTTTGGTGGTTCCACTATGGTGGTTGGGGCTTTCCTTGCATTGAAACAGACCGATTTGAAGAAAATTCTGGCTTATACAACCCTTAGTGTTCTTGGAACTCTGATAATGTTGACAGGTTATGGTTCTGATTTGGCACTGACAACGATGATCGTTTACCTGACTGCACATGCACTTTACAAAGGAACTCTCTTTTTAACGGCGGGAGCTATTGACCATTCCACAGGCACAAGGGATGTAAGAATACTTGGTGGCTTGTTAAAGAAGATGCCGTTTACTGCTTATGCAGGGATACTTGCTGCTTTTTCGATGGCAGGAATGATCCCTCTTGTTGGATTCATAGGGAAAGAATTGTTATACGAGACGGCACTTGCGGGCGAACCGGCACTCTTTTTTGGAGTCTTGTTTGCCGGTGTGGTTATGGTATATTCTGCAATTCAATCAGGTATTCATCCATATTTTGCTCCTGCGAAGGAAACTCCCCGTTCCCCACACGAGGGGGATTTTACTCTGACTGCAGGTACTGTTACTGCTGCAACACTTGGTTTGATGCTTGGGGTCTCTGCATCAACTTTGTTAACCGGGATGGTTTCGCTTGCAGTGTCGCCGGTAGCTGGTAAGACGGTTGATGTATCTCTTGGCTTGTGGCACGGGTTTAACATGGTACTGTTCCTCAGTTTAGGCACTATCCTTTTCGGTTACGGATTCTATACCGTTCGTGAAAAATTATTTCTGCTTCCTCAGGTTTATGGTCCACTTGAGTATCTGATGCCTTCTAAATTATATGATAAAACGCTTAATCTGCTGATGTTTACCGCAAAGTCACAAACCTCATTTTTTCAAAACGGATATCTCAGGAACTATATAATTACAATTTTTGCTACTGCAATGTTGCTTGTTGGTGGATATTTTTTCTATCATCTTGATTTGACTGAGTTGCTAATTGATCCATCGATGGAAATGTATGAGGCGATTGCAGGGGTTGTAATTATTGCAGGAGCAATCATAGCTGCTGTTGCAAAATCCAGACTATATGCGGTGATGGCACTCGGAATTACGGGATTGGGTGTGGCATTGGTTTTTATACTCTATGGTGCCCCCGATTTGGCTTTAACACAATTTTCGATTGAAACTCTTTCGGTAATACTTTTTGTGCTTGCAATTTATAAACTGCCAAAATTCCTGAAGTTGTCAGGTAAAAGCTCAAAAATAAGGGATTTGATAATTGCCACTTCGATGGGCGTTTTTATCACATTTGTTATTTTGGCTGTTTATGTTCACGAGCACTCCACGGAGCTTAAGGACTTTTTTGCTGCAGAAAGTTACCCCGGTGGGAAGGGAAGGAACATTGTGAATGTTATCCTTGTTGACTTCCGTGCGATTGATACCATGGGTGAGATAATGGTTCTTGGGATTGCTGCCGTTGGGATTTTTGGACTCGTAAAACTTGTAAAGAAGGGGGAGTAGATGTCCACATTAATTCTCAGAACAGCAGTAAAATATATAATCCCCGGGATGTTTCTTTTCTCCCTTTTCCTTCTATTCAGAGGGCACAATGAACCGGGTGGTGGATTTGTGGGGGGACTTGTGGCAGCCGCAGCCGTAATTCTTTATACTCTTGCAAATGGAGTTGAGATGGCGGAGAAGATGTTGCATGTATCACCCCAAAAACTGATCGCCACAGGGCTTCTTGTAGCTTTGATGGCAGGGATAACGGGTTGGGTTGCCGGAAAAGAATTTATGACCGGAATCTGGCTTGATGTTCCTATCCCTGTGATGGGGAAGTTTGGTACTCCCGTTCTTTTTGATATCGGCGTTTATCTCCTCGTAACAGGTATGGTTGTGAAAGTAATTTTTACGCTTGCCGACACAAGAGAGGAAGAGAGCCAATGATCCTTTTTCTCGCCCTGATAACGGGTATACTCACCACTGTGGGTATCTTTTTAATTCTTAGAAGAAGTCTCGTAAAGGTAATTCTTGGACTGGCATTTTTGGGTCACGCAGCAAATCTATTAATTTTTACAATTGGACGAATTACAAAAGGGAAGGCGGCTTTTGTGCCCGAGGGTTCACTTTCACCTTTTGAACCGTTTGCCGATCCTCTTCCTCAGGCACTTATACTGACAGCGATTGTAATCGGATTTGGGGTTCAGGCGTTTTTGATTGTTTTATTTAAACAAAACTATAAAAGCCTAAAATCTGATGATCTCGACGATATGAACACGACGGATATGTTATGATGAATATTTTGATTTTACTTCCGTTGGTCATCCCGTTTCTCGGCGCTATACTCACACTCTTTTTCAGGGAAAAGATAGCTGTACAAAGAGGGATTTTTACTGTTTCCTCCGGATTGGTGTTTATTGTATCGTTATTTTTACTTGAGCATGTTTTCACCTCCGGAGTTTTCTCTGTCCAAATTGGTGGTTGGAAAGCCCCGTTTGGAATAACATTTGTGGTTGATAAACTAAGCGCAATCATGATCTCGATTTCTGGGCTCATGGCATTTTCAACATCGTTATACGCTTTTGGATCGATAGATGCAGAGAGGGAGAAATTTGGATTTTACACCCTTCTTTCCACGCTGTTTGTTGGAATAAATGGCAGTTTCCTGACTGGTGACCTCTTTAATCTTTATGTCTGGTTTGAAGTGATGTTGATGTCATCCTTTGTGTTGATTGCTCTTGGGGGAACCAAAGCCCAACTTGAGGGAGCGGTCAAATATGTTACGCTCAACCTGATCTCATCCCTCTTTTTCCTTGTTGCTGTTGGCATATTGTATGGAATAGTCGGAACGCTTAACATGGCAGATTTGGCAGTGAAGATTAAAACTCATCAGGATCCGTGGTTGATAACAACCGTGGCGTTGATGTTTATCATTGCCTTTGGAATTAAGTCGGCTATGTTTCCGCTCTTTTTCTGGCTGCCTGCATCATATCATACACCTCCTGCAGTGATTTCGGCTGTGTTTGCCGGGATGTTAACCAAAGTGGGTGTATATGCAATGATCAGAGTGTTTACCTTGATTTTCACAAACAATCCTGATGTAACCAACGGTGTTCTCATTGTTTTAGCCGGTGCAACGATGCTCGTGGGTGTTCTTGGTGCAGCGGCACAAAATGACATCAGGCGAATTCTCTCTTTCCACATCGTGAGTCAGATTGGTTATATGATAATGGGACTGGCTCTCGCTTCACCCCTCGCCATAGCAGGAGCTGTGTTTTACATAATTCACCATATAATCGTTAAAACCAACCTCTTCCTGATCGGGGGAATTGTGAATGAGATAAAAGGGACATTTGCCCTAAACAAACTTGGAGGCGTTTACAAAGAATATCCATTGCTTGGGCTCTTGTTTCTTATACCGGCACTCTCCCTGGCGGGAATCCCGCCCCTTTCGGGCTTTTGGGCTAAATTTTCTCTGGTAAAAGCAGGATTTGAATCTGAGGCATGGTTTATCACGGGATTATCACTTTTTGTTTCCATTTTAACGCTTTTTTCAATGATCAAAATATGGAACGAAGTTTTCTGGAAAGAACTGCCCAAGGGTGTAGAATATATCGACAAATTTGATACTTTCTCACCCTCAAAAAAACGGTATTTATTTATCCCGGCTATCACACTTGCTGTGTTTACTCTGATAATCGGGTTTTTCACGGCTCCATTTTTTGATGCTGCTGCAAGTTCTGCCTCTGAATTGGTGAATAATGTTGATTATATAAAATCAGTTCTGGGGGGTAAATAATGGCAAAATTTACACTCAATATCCTTCTTGCTTTAATGTGGCTGTTTTTAACAGGTGATTTTGGAATTTTCACCTTGATCGAGGGAGTTGTTATCGGATTTGGGATAATCTTTTTGATGGAAGGAGTGCTTGGAAGATCAGAATATACTAAAAAGGCCTACCGGGTACTCAAACTTGTCCTCTTCTTTTTATGGGAATTACTTGTTTCCAATTTTAAGGTGGCTGCAGAATTGTTGACTACAAGGTTTCTCTCATCACCTGCCATTGTGGCGGTTCCGTTAAGTGTTACAACCGATCTGCAAATTACCTTGCTAGCGAATCTGATTACATTAACGCCGGGCACACTAAGCATCGATGTCTCTGAAGATAAAAAATTCCTGTTTGTTCATCTTATGTATGGAGCCGATCCTGACAAGGCGATTGCTGATATTAAATCCGGTTTCGAGAAAAAGATTCTGGAGGTGTTTGAATAATGTTTTTTGAATTTGCAGTCAATTTTTCATTGGCAATTACAGGATTTTCGATGTTTTTGGTGTTAATCAGACTTGTTATGGGACCCCACACTGCCGACAGGGTTGTTGCAGTGGATCTTACAACCTCAATTGCAATAGCATTTATCGCTCTTTATGCCATAAAAAGTAACGAAACATATATACTTGATGCCGGTTTGATACTTGGATTTGTCAGTTTCCTCGGAACTGTGGGTTATGCATATTATCTTCAACTGAGGAATAACAAAGATGAGTGAAATAATTATCGGAAGTTTATTGATACTTGGAAGTCTGGTTATTCTATTGGCAGGGCTTGGTGTTGTTAAAATGCCCGATATCTATCTTCGAATGTCGGCAACTGCAAAAGCAGCGACACTCGGAATTTCCATCATTCTGATCTCCACAGGTCTTCATTTTGGGACTACAGAGATCATATCCAGAACGATTTTGATTGTACTTTTTCTTATGATCACTGCACCGGTTGCTTCACATCTGCTTGGCAGGGCAGCATATCTAAACAAACTTCCCTTGTGGGACAAAACCGTTAGAGATGATCTTGGTAAGAGTTTAGATAAAAAACAACCTGTGGAGAAGGAACCGGAACTTTAATTAAAAGCAGATAAGATATCTGACATTATCAGGTTTATTGTTGCCAACCATTGTTGATCTGCAACAGATGAGGCAACCCCGCTCCATTTATTGGTCGCCACCACTACCAGATTAAGACTCGGTACAACTACAATAAATTGCCCTCCATATCCATTGGCGAAGAAATAGTTTCCCTTGGGACCCGTACCAGTCCACCAGGCATAGCCGTATCCACTTGCGTAATTCATCGTATTTGCAGAGAGTGCTATTTTTTGAGTTGTCATCCGGTCGATCCATTCCTGAGAGACAATTCTGCGTCCGATATATTCACCTTTATCCAAAATCAGATTTCCAATTTTTATCATTTCTCTTGGGGTTAGCTCCAGTCCTGCACCGCCATTGTTGTAACCTTGTTTATCAACCAGCCAGTTTCTCTCACCCATTTCAAGTCTTTCAAAAAAATGGATATTTGCATAGTCGAGAGTTTGCATATTTGCTTTTCGGGAAATAATAACCGACAGGATGTGGATTGCAGCAGAATTGTATGTGAATGTTAGTCCCGGTGTTGAAGTTAAAGGTTTTGCAAAAAGATACTGAACCTGATTTTCAGCCGTTGCCCAATTAGTGTAGCCAAAATCTGAGTTTAACTCAGCCCATTCGAATCCACTGCTCATTGAAAGAAAGTGACCTATGCGAATGTTCCCTTTCTCAGTAGTAAGATCGGGGACCAGGGGTCTGATAAAGCTGTCGATTGGCTGTTCTGTTGAGAGGATTAATCCCTTTTCGATGGCAATACCGGTAAGAATGGCGATTACACTTTTAGTAACTGAGCGGACATCGTGGGTAATGTTTGCTCCACCACCGTTAAAATAGGCTTCTTTTATTATTGTTCCGTTCCGGGAGACAACCAGACTTTTAAGATTTGACATCCCCCCTGCCTGTGAAAAAGCCGCTTCAAGTTTTGTATTATCAACGGGTTCAACGGGGTTGGAGGAGTTTTCTTTTGTGCAGGAAAAATTGATGAGTAAAAAAAGAAACAGAAGACAAGTTTTAGCGGTATAGTTTAGCGTTTTCATGTTTTTTCATCTTTAGTTTGTGGATGGAGTTGAAACCACTCCATCCACATAAACATAATAAATTTAAAGATGAGTAAAACTACAAAATATTTGTTGTTTTACAATCCTACTTGAGCAGAACCATTTTTTTAATCGAATTAAAATTGCCTGAACTGATTTTGTAGAAGTAAATTCCACTTGGAAGATCAGAAGCATTGAATTCAACTTTGTGATTTCCTGCTTCCATCGTACCATTTACCAATTCGACAACTTTTTCTCCAAGACTGTTAAAAACACTAAGATTAACATCACCGGATGCAGGCAAAGAAAAGTTAATAACCGTTGAAGGGTTAAAAGGATTTGGGAAGTTTTGGGTTAATTCAAACTTTTCAGGAGCCAAAACCTCTTCTTCAACATCTGTTGGCAAATTTGAGAACTGGAAGTTATCTACGATAAAAAATGAACCTTCATGGTAGTCGTCGCCGGTTACGGGTCCAATTATTCCGATGTTAACTATGCATGTATCAGGAGTCAGCTCAGATAAATACTGAATTGGTATTTCAACTGCCGAATATGAGGCAGATGCACTTGAAATTGCAACAGCACCCAACCCAACTGCCTCTCCATTTTTATAAAACGAAACAATTATGGAAAGTCTGTCACCTTGAAGAGGAGAAAAGATATAATTTCCGGTCATTTTTACAGGTCTTTCCGTAAAACTAAATCCGGTAGCTTCTTCACCTGTCTGAAGGTAAGGTGCCATTAAAAGTTGTGGCAACACCCGTATAACCTCACCTTTTGCAGCAAAACTTCCCTCGAAAGCATTAGTTGATTGGGTGACAAGATGGGTTAAGACAGGGTTATTGGGGGTTGCCCATTCCATGGGACCATCGGAAGTCCATTGCTCAAAATTTCCATTTGGGATTTGAGCAAAAAGTATCGATCCAAAGATCACAAATATTGATAAGGTTCTTAACATGATGAGTCGTTCCATTGATTTATAGTTAATACGAAAATTAAAATTTGTCGTTGCAATAATACCGGGCAGGGATAAAAAATTATAGTCATATTTCATAAAAGAGTTAAAAAATGGATTCAAAGGTTAAAATCAAGGGTTGATGGTGTCGGGCATAACTGTTTCAATTCTCTTTTACCTGCGGCAGATATCGGGATTGTTTTTGTTGTCAATAGAAGTTGACTCCAAGGCTTGAATAATAGGGTTCCGTTGAAAATTTATTTTTTCAACCTCTTGACTTTATCAAATTTTAAATGTAATTTCTTTCCAGGAGAGTTAATTTTTTATTTTAAGGAAGACCCATATCGATAAGATAAACAATAGACGGTGAATTAGCCGTAGCAGACAATTGTTAATCTTTAAATAGTTTGTGTGTTTAGTAGTCCCGTATTAAGAACGGAGATTGACACATTGCCCCCGCGGACAGTTCGCTACCCGATGGAATGGTTATGTGTGGATCGCCGTTTTTCTTAAATAATGTGAATTGGAGTAATAATGAATATCAAATATTTTAACATTCGACTGTACTTTACCCTATTCTTTACAATTGCTGTATTTGGTGAAGTTAAAGCCCAATTTGATTCAATAATATTCGCACGAAATGATATTTACCAACCCAATGCTGTCATTTATATGGGAGATCAGAATGATGATGGCTGTGATGATTTTGTCCTTATTACAGCTTCTACTTCTAATTGGAATGTAAAAGCTTTGCTTTTTCATGGTGGTAATCCTGTAGATTCCGTGCCTGTTTTCGAAATTCCATTTACCGGATTCCTACCGTATCATGTCTCTGCTTGTGATTACAATCGAGACGGATACAGGGATTTGATAGTGACAACATTCAATACCCGTCCATTGACCTTAAAGATATATCTTGGTGGTCCCACGATGGATACAATTCCCGATTTAACTTTTCAAGCACCTGAACAGATAATTGGCAATCTAAGATTTGTAGGAGGTGACTGGCCGGTTGATTTCAACGGGGACGGTTATGAAGAAATGGTAGCATACGCATACGACATGTATGGTGGTAAAGGGGCATTTCTGATATACAATTCGTCTCCGGAGATGGATTCGATCCCTGATAAGATTGCAACATTTTATCCGAATGAGGCGATACAAGGTTCTTATATAACAAGTGGTGATCTTGATGGAGACGGTAGAACTGATCTGACTTTTACTCTCACAAGCCCTTCAGTTCCGACAAACTTTGCTTTGAGGAGATTCGTTTTTGGCAGATCAGACTTTTCTTTTCAAGACACTATCAGTTTCCTGGATTCTGTAAATATCCTAAGAACTAACAATATTATACAAGATATTAACAAAGATGGAAGAGCAGATCTGATTGTAAGGGATACAAAGTTTAAGTATCCATATTGGTACATAATGGCAGTAAGTTATGGCTCTCGAAATATAGATCATATCCCTGAAGAAGGCTTTAACACACAAAATCAGGGATTTGTTCATACCCGATCTGTTGGAGATGTGAATGGTGATGGATATGGAGATTTTTTATCTTCCCTTGATGGTTCGGGAGGCCGTCTGTTTGTGGGAGGTAAACACAAAACTGATGACACTCCAATCAGATATTACGGGAATTCATTCAACATTCTGGGCAGGGTTGGTGATGTAAACGGTGACGGACTTGATGATATTGGAATCGGAACAAATGGTACAACATATGCTCAACCAGGTACCTTTTATATCATGAGTGGTGAGAGAGTAGCAATGGCGATTGAAGATGGTGAAGTCACAACTGAGAAAAAAGAAGAAATTACTCTAACAGTTTACCCAAATCCAACGACAGGTGAAATAACAGTTGAAATAAACGGTAATTACAGCGGGTATGTAGAATTAAGATTATTCGATACAACAGGGAAGGAATTGATAAAAAAAGGAGTTGAAGTTACAACCGGTGTAACAACCGAGAAGATTGATCTCAAAGAATTGAACATATCATCAGGGGTTTATATAGTAGATATGTTATTTAAGTCAACAGAATCAGAAACAAAGGAAAGAGATAATATGAACTTAAACGGAAAGAAAAAGAGCGTGAAAATTGTATTAATAAAATGATAAAAAAACAATTAAAAAGAGAATTTCAATGAAAAAATTAATAATTTTATTGATTATTATAGTATCTGCCTCTTATGGGCAGAATACCGGAGTACCCGGGAAGGACTTCTTTCCCTACATGTCATTTTGGGACTTTGCTGTTTATCAAAACCACCCAAGACAATCAACATGCACATCTTCGCAATATAAGTTTCAAATGGAGTATAATGATACAAAATACTATTACCCCTTATTGTGTAGTCTGGGGCTGACGAACATCGTCTCGGATTTTGAATTAATAGAAAGCTTGAATATGTCAAATCATTATGGCAACATAAAGTTTCTTGACATGGATTTTAGCTGGGCAGGTGATGATTTTACACCCTTTGAACCCGGAAGATACCTGAAAGCAACAGGGAATAACCCAAATAAATTTGCTCACCAAATTGGCGGTACTTGGGACATGAGCTGGAATCCTGATGATAAAAATTATGGTTTTGGTACTGCTGATATACCATCCCGCTGGGCAATGGCAGATGATAAGCAACCACCAGGGAGCCCCACTTTAACAGGGATTGACACTTCCGATGCTGTTCCGCCTTCCCCTGGTTCAAGTCAAATTCGTTATGCTAAAAGGGGAAGACATTCGGCGGGAGGTACACTTTTCTATGGCACAATTGATGCCGGACATTTTCCTCACAAGGGAATTCCTTATTATTTATCATTCTTTATCAGGGGTGACCAAAAGGAGCTGGCGGAAGAAGTTGACCCCAATGCTGTGGTACTGAAAATTTATGTGATAGAGGGAGGGAGTATCTATCAAAAGCCGTACAATAAAAATATCGGCACTGAAGAGCCCAACTCCACTGAAGAGGACCCCACTTATTTTCTGGAAGAACCCTTTGAGATAACCGGGGAAGATTTAATACCAACTTCAGGAAGTTACGGATGGTTTACAACTCCGTCTTTTCAAATTCCCGGAGATGTTAATATTACATACTATGCTGTTTGGACAGGTGCAGCATCCATTTATTGTGACAGAATGATTATGTTCAACGAATTTTATGATATAATGTTTAATCCGACTCAAAAGTCTGATCCTGTAACACCCCCTAATTTTGGAGAACAAATATCGAAAAAGTATGAAACCACTTATCCTGATCTTCACAGTACATATGTTGATGAACCACCATTGCTTGCAGCCGAGGCTTTCGCAAAGATAAATTATCTTGTTGACTTAGAAATGGGAAGTGATTATCCTGCTATGGAACTAAATGGTGCTATCGGACCTCACACTGAATGGGGGATGAGATTTGAGCAGAAATATGGGACATCACCCTCCGACGAAAAGTACAAGCGGAAATATCTTCTTTATAATGTTTATCCATTCAGGCAAAACCTTACAACATCTCAGACAGATGTACAAGCAGCACTTGATGAACTTGTAAATTACAGATTTATTGGAGATGATCCCGAACTACTTCCTTATCAATTCCTGGGACTTCGTCCGGCAGTCAGGGCTTCCAAATTGTATGACGACGACCCTGACGATATACCCTGGATTAGCATCCTGCAGGTTACGGAAGTGCAGGGATTTCAGCATGGAACCCGGCTTCGTTGAGTATTTCAAACACAACAATTGAAAACTGCTGGTTTGGTGTTGCGGTCCAATCTAGACCAATCGGTTCAGTTTACCTTGATAATGTAAAAGTAATCAATTGTGATTCCAGGGGTGTTACACTCGATAATTCAAATCTTGAGATTAAAAATTCCAGAATCAGTGGTAGTGGAACAGGGTTGCGAATAGCGGAAGGGCTTGTTTTTGCGGGAGATTATGAGGGTTCACAGACATATGCTTTGGACACATTATCGAATAATGATGTTGGACTTTATAGTTATGCATCAATGGTGGATTTTGGATATTATGTGAATCAGCAAGAATTTCATGGGATTAATAATCTGTTCAGTGGCAATATTGATTGGAATATTATTGCCGCATCCATGTCTGAAGTATCAGCGCAGCATAATTATTGGGATGATCTTGACGATCTAAAATTGGATTGGGATTTGAAAAGTGTTATCTACACTGATCCGGCTCTCTTAGAGGGTTCTGACAATCCGTTAGAGGGAGATGAGTCAGACCAAAAAGCAAACACAGGAAAATTTGCCAATGGAGAAGGTGGCACTGTAAAAGAGAAGATTGGTATTATTCGTGGTTTGATTAAATCCGGGAAACCCAAATTGGCTCGAGTTCTCTGTATAGATATTCTGGAAAATAATTCAGATGATGAACTTGTTCCTCTTGCACTGAGACTGTTTAAAAGAACATTCAGTAGGGAAGAAATAGTCGACTACAAGGCATTTCTTAAACATGGGAACCACACGAGGAAAGGTACCATTGCAAAAGGATTGCTTCAGGTTCAAAATGCCCTCTTTGAAGATAATCCAATAGTATCTCTCGATTCAGTCGCAAGTGAATATGCAAAGAAGATTCCTGCAGAGCAAGCACTATACAAAAAAGCCGTGTATCAGTTGATGGTACAAGGTGATAGAAAAGCTGCTAAAATAAGCAGACTAAAATTAGAGACTGAATTCCCCGAGTCTCATCTCCTTGCTGATTTAAACCTGTTATTATCTGATACGATGATTGCAAGGAACAGTACAATAAATCAAGGTTTGGGTAAAGCAAATAGTGAGGGTGTGGTTACTGTCGAGTATGATTATAATCTCTACAACAACTATCCTAACCCATTTAATCCTGAGACTGTAATTAAATTCTCCCTCAAAGAGAAAAGTAATGTAACATTGACCGTTTACAACATTGCCGGACAGAAAGTTGCAGAACTTGTATCAGGAGAGATGGCGAAAGGTTTTCATGAGAAAAAGTTCAACGGAACAAAACTCTCCTCAGGAGTTTACATTTTCCGTTTGAACGCGCAATCTCTTGAACATGAAAACACAAATTACACCAAAACGATGAAAGCCCTGTTACTCAAGTAGCGAAGTATCGAAGTATCAGAGTAGCGTACAAAACCAATAGTCCCGATGCTTCGGGAAATTCATTCGGAGGAGTATAACGCAAGATCAATAATTTATTAAGGCTGTCTCGAAAGGGGCAGCCTTTTTTTTATTTTTACCACAATTCATACTGATATGAATTTCTTGATTTAATTGGGTTTCTATTCAAAGTGGATAACTTCACCTCATTCAACAATTTTTCTTAAATACCAAAAATATACTTATGTATCCCACCGAACCCGTTCTGGCAACTATCTCGTTTGTTTTTGGTAAATTTGTAAATGGAGATTTCTAAATTTTAAAAAGGTTATTTATGAATACACAAGATTATATCGCTTTAGAAGAACAATATGGTGCCCACAATTATCATCCACTTGATGTGGTAATTGACAGAGCAGAGGGTGTTTATATGTGGGATGTTGACGGTAAAAAATACCTCGATTGTCTCGCAGCCTACTCAGCCGTTAACCAGGGACATTGTCATCCAAGAATAATTGGTGCTCTCAAGGAACAGGCAAGCAAAGTTACTCTTACTTCAAGAGCATTCAGAAACGATCAACTTCCACTTCTTGCAAAAGAATTGTGCGAAATGACCGGTTATGCAATGATGCTCCCGATGAATTCAGGTGCCGAAGCTGTTGAAACTGCATTAAAAGCTGCCCGTAAGTGGGGGCATAAAGTGAAAGGTATTTCCGAAGACAAGGGAACCATTCTTACATGTACCAACAACTTCTCAGGAAGAACAATCTCGATTGTAAGTTTTTCAACTGAAGAACAATACAAGGATGGTTTTGGACCATTTACACCCGGATTTCAGAATGTTGAGTATGGCGATATCGAATCGCTAAAAGCTGCAATAAATGAAGACACCATCGCGTTCCTTATTGAGCCAATACAGGGCGAAGCGGGTATAATCATTCCTCCTGATGGATATCTGAAAGAGGCTTTTGAACTTTGTAAAAAACACAATGTTCTATTTATAGCAGATGAAATTCAGTCAGGACTTGGAAGATCAGGTAAACTTTTTGCTTTTGAATATGACAATATCAGACCTGATGTTGTGATTATCGGAAAAGCACTTTCGGGTGGTTGTTATCCTGTTTCCGCAGTTCTTTCCGACAGGGAAGTGTTGGGAGTGTTTAACCCCGGTGACCATGGTTCAACATTTGGCGGAAACCCTCTTGGTGCTGCTGTTGCCCGTGAGAGTCTTAAAGTTTTGATCGAAGAAAAACTGATTGAAAATTCATTTGAACTTGGCAACTATTTCAGGGCTCAGCTTAATGAAATTCCTTCAAAACATGTAAAATTGATCAGAGGAAAAGGATTATTCATCGGAGTTGAACTTCATGAAGAGGCCGGTGGAGCCAGAAGATTCTGCGAAGCACTCGCTGAAAGAGGTATCCTCTGCAAAGAAACACATACCCATGTTATCAGATTTGCTCCACCGCTTGTAATCAAGAAAGAGCAGATTGACGAAGCATTGGTTAAAATAAAAGAAGTTCTTTTGATGCCATAAGGCACCTGAGGAGATATTTTGTGGAGGCTGTTATTTATCACAGCCTCTTCGTTTATAATAA
>CAZHCW010000030.1:0-39522 GCA_964531325.1 uncultured Ignavibacteriaceae bacterium
ATTCCATCGATCCCCCATACCGGTGTCAATGAGCATTTTTTCATTGTCCCATTCCAAAAGGAGTAATCTTGTTGCCATTGCAATTCTGTTTGATTCATCAGCAGGATTGGTTTTTTCCCATAAAGGTTTTGGAATAATGCCAAACATGGCTCCACCATCAAGGGCAATATAACCTGCCTCCAATACTTTTACCGAATATTTACCTATTCTCATCACTTTTCTTTATTTTATGTAGCACAAAAATAATAAAATCATAAATCGTTTTCCCCCTGTTTTTTAGAGGCTTTTTTAATTGAATAAACCCGAAAAATTTGATGTTCTAATCGCCGGTAGCAGTATTGCTGAATTCTCTGCCGGTATTGTATTACAAAAATTCTTTGGCAAAAAAACTGCCATTGTAACCGGATTAAATAACGATGCTGATTCGCATCCAATCGATTTTTTATCCGCTTCACTCTTTGCAGGCCAAATGGAACCCGACAGTTTCATCAGAAAGATTTTCAACTACCTCACTGACAATAAATTAACCTGGGAAAAACTTCCCACAGTTTATGAACGCCATTTTTATCCAAAATGGAGATTAAATCTTTCCGATGATCTTGCAACATACATAGGTGAACTAAAAAAACTTTTCCCTAAAGATAAAGGCAATATAGATATTTATTTTCGGGATATCCAACATGCGGCAGATTATACAAGTTTTTTTCTGCTTCGCTTTATTCTGCCACCTGTTCTTCATGCCGTTAGCGAAAGATTTTTTGCCACAGGAAAAAAGTTTGCAACCCTCTCTGTTGAGGAATTTATTGATTCACTATCAACAGATAAAAATCTGAAAACCGCCTTGAGTGGCCAACTCCAAAATTTTGCATCCTGTCGTGAAAGCACGGGATTTATCTTTCACGCCATGAATATGATGGGAACTTTGAATGGTGCCTTTGCTCCAAAAGGAGGCCCTGTGGCGATGTATAACATGCTCAAATCGAGTTACATCTCCCACGGTGGAACTCTAAAGGAATCATCAACTATTGATGAAATAACCATCTCTGGAAGCACTATAAAAGAAGTATCCGTTATCGAATTAAATGGTGTAAACTCCCGGATAAAATGTAAAAAAGTATTTTGGGGATTGGGTATGGAAAATCTTCCCGCACTTGTGAAAAATGAAAAAACAAGAGCACACCTTACAAATCTAAGTCCTGTCAAGGAATTTGTACCCTACCCTGTGCTTTTCGAAATTAACTTCAATGATCGAATAAAAAGGCTCAATTCCAAAGGTGAAATATTCCGGCTCTTCCCGTCTAATCAAGCGGATGCCGACGAAATTCCTCAAGGTTGTAATCTTTATCCCGTTTTTTCTGTTGAATCCACAGATACAATTCCTGAAAAATATATAGCAGTTGTTTTTGTGAATGGTGATGATCCGGGGTTTGTCCTTCACAATGAAAAGAATATTTCTGACCTGAAGGATTATCTGTTCGATATGATAAATTTATATATTAAAGAGTTTGGCGGTTGTATCGCTTCAGTAAAACAGATTGAACCTGGAGCAATTTCTAAAGCATTTTATATCAATCCTTTTGGTACAGTAATGCCATCAACAGGTAAGATCAAGACACAACTTCACAAAAATCCCTATCGGTTAAATAATCTTTTTGTCACCGGGGCAGACCTCTTCATTCCTGGTGTAACAGCTTCGATCATGTCGGGCATTACTACTTTGGGTGTGGCTTTTGGAGCTTATCGATTTTTCCGGTTCTTCCGTTATCTGAAACAACAGGCAAATAAGAAAGTGAAGATAAAAATCAAACCGTTAAAGGTTAAAAGATTTTAATTTCAGGTGTAAAGTAGAGAAGAATTAAGGCTCTTTCAGGGAATCATTACTCCTCTACTTCACATAATTATTTAATTATCTGCCAAGTTCGTCGAGATAGTCTTTTTTCTTCAGAAGTTCTTCTTCAGTTTCCACATGATTTGGATCAGGCAGGCAGCAATCTACAGGACATACTGCAGCGCACTGAGGTTCATCATGGAACCCTTTGCATTCGGTACATTTGTCGGGCGAAATGTAGTAAAAATCAGCTGAAAAAAATCCTTCTGCACCTGATGGAGCTACTGCACCTTCACCATACGATTTGCCGGCCAGTTCCCATTCTCTGCCACCTTCATAGATCGCAGTATTAGGACATTCAGGTTCACACGCTCCACAATTGATACAATCGGTTGTGATAAATATTGCCATAATTTTTCTCCGGTTTTTCCAAATATTTAAATCAGATTTTATAGTCTTAATATAAATATTTTTGTTAAAATAACAATGAGTTGAAAAATTTTAATTGTAATAGACAAGATTAATCAAAAATTTCGTTTCAATCAATAGACAAGAAGGGTATTACTTCGATTTTGTTTATTTTTAAACGATTAAATGAAGAAATTATGAAGAATGTACTCGTCACTTTTGAAGTTGACCAAAAGAATCTTGAATACACCCTTGAACTTGTAACCGAATTTGCGAAAAGTATTAAGGAACTTAACCCCGGTTTGGTCTTCTACAAATCGTTCACAACAGCCGCCAAACCCACAAGATTTGTCCATCTCCTCTCCTTCAATACAGAAGAAGACTATGTAAACTACCGCAAAAATGTAAAAACCAAAAAATACACTGTAAAACTTCATGCACTCTCAAAAGTACTCCCCGTCTTCACCGAACTTAACGAAGTAGTGAATGTTGAAATTGAAAATAATACCTGATAATTAATACCTGAAATTTACTTCGTTTTCACTCTCTCTATAAAGAAATAAGTTCCAATTGATAGAATAAGCAAAATCAAAGTTCCGCCGAATTCGGGGGTGAGTACGGCTGAAAAGCTTTTGAACGAATTTAAAAACTCTTGAAATAAAGAAAGATCAATTTTCGAGAAGTCGATAAAAGGTTTTTGATCTTTTGGATCGAGGTTTTTACCAACCTCAAATGCATATCCAAATAGAACCAGCAACATCGCAGTTAAACCAATCAACATCCCGATAAAAAACTTTTTACCCCCTTCAGAAGGTTTTACAACCCTGCTTATCCTTTTTAATACCATCATGTTGAGTGACAAGGGTGCCTCTTCAATTTCAATTTGTCGAAATGATTTGTGCGCCTTTTGCAGGAGTGAATATTCCACTTCACATGTTTTACACTCAGAAATGTGGTGTAAAAATTCCCGGCGAGTGGAATCATCCACTTCACCATCGATCATTTTATTGAAAAAATCGTCATTATAATGTTTCATCTGAGTTCATCTTCAAGATTGTTTTCTTTAATCAATTTTTTTAATGCGGTGCGCGACCTGTGCAAAAGCACTTTAACATTTGGTACACCGGTATTTAATATCACCGAAATCTCTTCGCAACTCATCTCCTCTAAATAAAAGAGGTTGATCACGGCAGCATAATTTGGAGGCAACTTCTCAATAACTTTGTTGAGGAGTTCCTTTTCCTCTTTTTTTCGTCCGGTTGTATCTGAATCAGGGTCTTCAAAATCGAGTTCTTCACCTATTGATAACATCATCTCCTCGATCTGTCTTTTTTTCATCCCAAGTCTCGAAAGAGTTGTATTATATACAATCCGGTAAAACCAGGTCGAAAATTGTGAGTCCCCCTTAAACGATTTGAGATTGTTGTAAGCTTTTATAAAACAATCCTGCAACACTTCCTCGGCATCCATCCTGTTCTTCAACATTCTGAATATCATCGAGAAGGCTTTGTGTTTGTAACGATCGATCAGAAGTGAATAGTCAGATACATTTCCTCTTCTTACCGACTCAATTATTTCCAGGTCGTCTAATTTTGCCATACAATTCTTTAGACCTGTGAAGTCTCAAAATGGTTACATCTTACTATTAAATAAATTTTCATGGATGCAATAATACAAATTTGGAAATTTTTTTCGTGTATGGTGTAACCTTTTTCTGTAGCCAATTGTCTGAAGTAACAGAAGCAATTAACAATTTTGGAGAAATAAAATGCCATTCGAATTTATGATACCAATCGTAATGTTCATCGTTACGGGTGCAATAGTAATAACTTTCCTCTTTTTCAGATCAAGAGAAAGAGAGATGATACTCGCTAAGGATTATACAGCAGAAGAACTGATGCTCCTGCTCAACCCCGGAAGCAAGAAAAAAGGTGTATTAGTTGTGTTGGGCATACTCACGGCATCGTTTGGACTTGGGATGTTAATAGGAACAATGGTACACAATGCAACCGGTGAAAATGACTATATCCCATTCATAATGTTCATTTTTGTAGGTATTGGTCTTATAACATCTTTTTATGTAAGAGAAAAATTGAATAAAAAGGAAGGAGCATAAAATGGAAGAGGTGTTAATCCCTATCGTCCTTTTTATGGTGATTGGGGCTACAATTATTGCAGCAGTAATTTTTCGATTCCTTGAAAAGAAAAAACTTCTTGAAAAAGATTTACCGGCTGATGATCTTTACAATCTGATGGGTGTGGGTAGAGAAGTCAAAAAATCATATTGGCTTGCCGTCTCAGGCACTATTATGATTTTCTTCAGTGTGGGTCTTGCTGCAGGCTACTGGCTCGACAAATTAACAAATGAAGACCCTCTTGTAGCGGTAGCGGTTTCTCTTTTTACCGGAATTGGACTGATAACAGCGCACTACTACCGCAATCACCTTGTTAACAAAGAACTTAGGTAATGCAGTAATCCAATAATTTTGCGAAACAGGGAGTTTTTTATAGAACGCGGATAAAACGGATTAGGCGGATTATCGCGGATAAATTTTCAAGCTTAATCCTCCCCTCTCATTTTAAGAGAGGGGTCGGGGGTGAGGTCGGTCAAGCGGTTCTCACCCTCTGTGTGCTCTGCGGTGTAAAACAATACTCCGCTACTCCGATACTCCGCTACTAAATAACCCTACATCTCCTGAGATTCAAGCCATCTTTCAACATCTATCGCAGCCATACAGCCTGATCCTGCTGCTGTAACCGCCTGGCGGTAGGTTTTATCAGAAACATCACCTGCGGCAAATACACCTTCAACATTTGTGTATGAAGAACCCGGTTTCACAATCAGATACCCACTTTCGTCTGTATCAAGAACACCTTTAAACAAACTGGTGTTTGGCTGGTGACCAATCGCCATAAATACGCCTTCACATTCAAGAAGAGTTTTTTCACCCGTCAATACGTTTTTTAAGACTGCTCCGGTGACAAGTTTTTTGTTCCCCTCTTCCGTACCCACAACTTCATCTATGACAGAGTTAAGTGCAAATTTAATTTTTGGGTTCTTTTTAGCTCTTTCCACCATGATTTTAGAGCCTCTGAATTCATCCCGTCTGTGTACGATCAAAACTTCAGATGCAAATCTTGTGAGGTATGTCGCCTCTTCAAGTGCAGTGTCTCCACCACCTACCACAATAACTCTCTGATTCCTGTAGAAAAATCCATCGCAAGTGGCACAAGCAGAAACGCCGTAACCCATAAATTTGGTTTCGGATGGAATTCCCAGAAGTTTTGCAGACGCACCTGTTGATATTATCAGTGCATCGGCGGTATATGTGTCATCATAACTTTTAACAGTAAAAGGTCTTTTTGAGAGATCTACTTCAGTAACTTCCTGATAGATTGATTCTGCTCCAAATCTGTGAGCCTGTTTTCTCATCACATCCATCAGTTCGGGACCTTGAATTCCGTGTTCAAAACCGGGGAAGTTTTCAACTTCGGTGGTAATGGTTAATTGTCCACCTGGTTGCATTCCCTCAAAGATCAATGGAGCAAGATTTGCTCTGCCTGTATAAATTGCGGCAGTGAATCCCGCAGGACCTGATCCGATAATAATTACTTTTTTATGTTTTGTGTTAGTTTCAGACATTTTTATCTCCAAAATTTAAATTTTATATCAGTTTGATGCAAAAAATATATACAATGATTCAAAATTACGACAAAATGGACAAATCAGAGTAATCGCTCCACAATCTCATCGCAAACCAAAAACCCGTCTCTTGTCAATTTTAACATATCTCCTTCGATAACCATTTTCCCGGCAACAACCAGATGATCTATGATTGATTTTCGCTCCATATACCATGCTTCGCTGCCAATTCCCAACAGTTCAGGGTCATTCTCCCCACTTTTAAATTTTAAGCCCCTGCTCCTTAATCCAAGCATGATATACTCTTCATACAAATCGTGTTCAGTCAGTGCTTCACTCCCTGCGACGGCATGATTTTTATTCATAACAGCAGTATTATAGATTGTAAGGGCTGAAAAATTCCACCATCTTTTGCCCTCCATATATGAATGTGCCGAGGTACCAAAAGAGAGATAATTCAGGCAATCCCAATATATCTGATTGTGTTTGCACTCATAACCGGGCTTACAATAGTTTGAAACTTCGTAATGTTCAAAACCCTTCTCAGCAAGAAAATCCATGGTGATTTCATAAAGTTGAGAATCAATCTCCACATCCTGCATCTCCACTTCCCCTTTTAGCACCATTTTATTAAGAATGGTTCCCCTCTCAAGAATAAGACTGTAAGCTGAGATATGGGTAACCGGCAGACTTGCAGCTATTTCGAGGTTCTTTTTCCATTTTCTTTTTGATTGCCCTGGGAGATTAAATATCAGATCAATTGAAATATCCCGAAAACCCGCTTCATACGCGTCATGAACTGTTTTTATGGCAGCATCTCCCGTGTGAATCCTGGTAAGAAATTTTAAGTCCTTTTTATCAAACGATTGGATCCCGATGCTTATCCTGTTTATCCCCTGTTCTCTAAACCTTTTTAATTTTTCAAAAGAGACCGTTCCGGGGTTGGTTTCCATCGTTATTTCGGCATCTTCAGAGATCTGAAATTTCTCTTTTGAGTGTGAAATTATACTGCCGAGATACTCAGGCTCCATGAGTGAAGGGGTACCCCCTCCAAAATAGATGGTTTTAAATTGAAACGAAGTTGAATAGATGGAAGAAAAATAATCTATCTCTTTAAAGAGATTGTTGAGGTATATCGATTTGTTGTCATCTTTGATGATTGAGTAAAAATCGCAGTAGATACATTTGTGGTCACAGAACGGGATGTGAACATATAATCCGGCATCCTGTTTCATTTTAACTGAAGAGACCTTCACCCGACATAAGTTCTTTGGCACTTTTTAGTGAGGCACCTGTAATTTCTGCCCCACTTATCAGTTTTGCAATCTCATTCACTTTCTCTGATTCACCAAGTCTGTTCACATGTGTTGAAGTGCTCCCTTCATTTTCAATTTTAACAACTGAAAAATGAATATCTGAGAACGCTGCAATCTGGGGTAAATGTGTGATTGAAATAATCTGATGAAAATTGGAGAGGGTTTTTAAAGCTGATCCAACTTTTTGAGCAATCCTGCCACTGATTCCGGTATCAATCTCATCAAAAACCAAAACCGGAATTTGATCCATCCCTGCGAGTACCGATTTTAAAGATAGCATCACTCTTGAGACTTCACCACCGGATGCAACTTTTACCAATGGTTTTGGGAGTTCTCCGGCATTCGTGGAGATATAAAATTCTACTGTATCAATTCCGTCTTTGTTAAATTTAAATCGATTTCCGTTTAGGGTAACAAAGTTGGTCTCTTTTCCGCCGGCCTCGTCTTTTGTAATATCGACAACAAATTTGCCACTTTTTATACCAAGTTCAGCCAGTTTTTCCCGTATGCCTTCTGAAAGTTTCTCCCTTGCAGCTTCTCTTTTTTGTGAAAGTTCACCTGCAGTATTGCCACAGATTTCTCTTTGTTTAACAATTGCAGAGTTTATTCGTGCGAGGTGTTCAGAAAAGTTGTCGGCAAGGTCAATTTCCGAATGAATTTTTTCTCTCATTTCAATCACAGCTTCAAGAGACCCGCCAAATTTTCTTTTTAATCCATTTATAGCAACAAGTCGTTCACGGTTTAATTCCAATTTTGAGGGATCAAGATCGATGCCTTTAGTATAGTCTCTGATCGTGTCGGCACTTCCCCTGATTGCGGCTAATGCCTGTTCGAGATCGTCGAGAAGGGGGAGAAATTGTGAGTCAATTTTTGCGAGTGATTCAATATCCTTTTTTGCGGTATAAACCAGATCGTATGCTGAAGTTTCGCCATCATAAAGTTTTGAGAATGAAGAAGTTGTTAATGACATCAATTTTTCAGCATTTTCAAGGATATTAAGTTCTCTTTCAAGTTCAACATCCTCACCCGGTTGAGGTGAAACTGCATCTATCTCTTTTAACCGGAATGCATAATATTCCCGTTTTTCTTTCAACTCATCCCGTTTTGATTCAATCTCTTTTTGTTCAGAAAGAAGTTTAATGAGTATATCAAGTTCTTCTGTATATTTTTGTTTTAACGAATGGGTTTTTGCGAAGCTGTCGAGGTAACCAATATGGTTGTCAACATGGAGAATGGCCTGGTGTTCGTGTTGTCCGTGAAGGTCAACAAGTCTGTCTCCAATCTCTTTAAGGAGATTAATACTGACGGGTGAATCGTTAATAAATGCCCTGCTGTTCCCCTTTACTGACACTTCCCTGCGGATTACCAGTTCATCTCCCGGTTCTATCTCATTTTCAACAAGAATTTCACTGAGTCGTGAATCCGGGGACAATTCCTTCTTGAAAACACCTTCAACCACAGCTTTTGAAGAACCACTTCTTACCGATTCGACATAAGCTCTACCACCAAGAATCAGCCCAAGGGCATCAAGCATAATTGACTTCCCGGCACCCGTTTCACCCGTAATAATGTTGAGTCCGGAACCAAAATTAATGGTTACTTCTTTAATGAGAGCATAATCTTTGATAAAAAGGGAGGACAGCATCTGTTTATTGAAAATCCATTCTTAATGCCATTAAAATGATAAATCCACACGAAGCCAAGAAGAAAAAAAGGTGAAAGAAGTTGATGCCCGGGGCATTTTTCTTTTTGTCTTCTTCTCTTCTCTACTTCGTGTTAATATTTTCCTGAATCGACAGTTTATCTGTCGTAATACGAAGACAATTCGTGACCGAGGAACTTAAGTATCGACCCAATCACACCCATATCATCCATATACCCAAAAAGTGGAGCAATGTCAGGGATGGCATCAATTGGTGAAATGAAATAGATAAGCCCTGCAATAACAATGGCTTTTCTATACCACGATACAAAAGGATCGATCATATAGTTGTAAAGAGCAATAATATCCCGAACAAACGAGATTTTGGTACCTGATTGCTCAAGTTTTTCCCAAATATTGGCGTTCACAAACTCGGCACGCTTTTCAAGATCCTCATCATTCTCGAGGAAATCGAAATTATAGTCATCTTCACCATTCCCGTTATCTTTCTGCCCCCCTTCGAAGGGGACATCATGAAAGTCGAGGTGCTCTTCACCGGTGTAATTCAGGGTTTTGTCTTTTGTCTCTTCCATGACAACCTCTCTATTTTTTAGTTTCCGGTGTATAATGTTTTTCGAACCAATCGTAAACAGTCAGCCACCAGAGTCTTGAGTTCTGTGGTTTTGCAACAAAATGAGTTTCGTCAGGGTAATATAAAAATTTACTATCAATTCCCAAGCGTTGAAGTGATGTAAATAATTGAAATGCCTGTTCTTCGGGTACTCTAAAGTCTTTTGCACCGTGAACTACAAGCATTGGGGTCTTACAATTGTGGATAAAACGGTGAGGTGACCATTTTTCATATTCTTTTCTCTTATCCCAAGGGGTACCACCAAATTCCCATTCAGGGAACCACAATTGTTCTGTTGTGCCAAACATACTCTCAAGATTAAAAACACCTGCATGTGAAACGAGTGCTTTAAACTTGTTAGTGTGTCCTGCAATCCAGTTGATCATATATCCACCGTAGGAGGCTCCTGCAGCAAAAATATTGTTTTTATCAACATACTTAAATGATTTTACAGCGTAATCATAAACATTCATGAGGTCGGTATAAACCTTGCCACCCCAGTCTTTTGATATTTCATCAGTGAATTTTTGACCGTATCCCGTGCTTCCTCTTGGATTTGGAGCGATAACCACATATCCACCGGCAGCAAACATCTGAAGATTCCAGCGATAATGGAAGTCATCGTTCCAGTTACCCTGCGGTCCTCCGTGAATGAGGAAAATAACGGGATATTTAATTTTTGGATCAAAATTTGCAGGTTTTACCAATATCGATTGTACTTGAGTTCCACCGGCACCTTTTGTGGTGAAAGTTTCAATATCGTTCATTGCCAATTGGTTTAATCTTTGCTGATTTACATAAGAGATTCGGGTAAGATCTGAACCATCAACATTTGCAGTGTATATCTCATAAGGCATGGTTGATGCCTGTTTCCTGAAGAAGAATTTTTTACCGTCTGCGGTGATATTCAGGTCTGCAATATTGTGTCCTTTAATCAGAGTTGTCACCTTTGCAGAAGTTACATCAACAGCATATACCTGATTATGCACTTCAAACGATGCGATGAAATATATCGTTTTACTGTCGGTTGACCAAAGCAGATTGTCGGCACTAAGATCAACCGATTTTGTGAGATCACTCTGTGCCCCGGTTTGTCTGTTGTGAAGGATAATCCTCTTTTTATCGGCTTCAAATCCTTTTCTCTCCATCGAAGAAAAAGCGATATATTTACCATCAGGTGAATAAACAGGCTCACAATCGTTCCCCTCACCTTTTGAAATCTTCACATGAGTTGGTGATCCACCCTTAAGTACGGGGCCAAGGTCAATAGTCCAAACATCGTTATTTGTACTGGTTGCAAGCATTTTATCTTTATTAGCAGTAAAAACCACCTCTTTGCCATCAGGAGAAAAACCAAAATCGTTTTCAGAACCAAGAGCGACAGGTGGTACATCGTAATAAGCCCCCGGAGTCAGTTCATAATCTTTTTTGGCGGCAATATCAAGAAGGAATAAAAGACTCCTTTTTTCGCCTCTCCACCTGTTAAAGTCGCGGTAGTAGAGTTCGGTAAAAATAGAAGCTTTAACTTTGCTTTCGTCTAATTTTTTATCCTTGGTTTCGTTACACTCATTTCCGAGTCCACATTGAGGATAAACCGAAGAAGTAAAAAGAATATACTTTCCATCCGGTGAAAATTTGAATGAATTTACACCCGAGACATAATCTGTTATTTTTTCATCACCCGTTCCATCCGGGTTGCAAATCCAGATCTGGTCGTTTAGCAGGTATGCAAGTTTGTTCAAAGCAGGAACATAAACAGGTGAACCTTCTTCTTTTTCACTCGTTTTTATCCCTTTTAGGCTTGATCCGTCGGAGTTGATTACCGAAATATTGCCATTTCCCTTGTTTAGCTCCATGCTGTAAACAGAAGAAGTGAAGAATACTTTGTTACCATCAGGGGTTATGGAAATTTTATTTATTCTTTCCATTGCCCATAAATCATCGATGGTCATCAGTCGTTTTTGCTGTGGCATAAGCATTGTACTCATAAATAATATGAAGAGAAAAGTCCTCAAGGGGTACCTCAATAGCTTTTTAAAAAAGTGTTTTCTAAATGAAAATTTACGAAATTTTAGGTTAATCCTGCGGGGAATTTTCCCGGGATTATTTGTTGGGGAGTGGTTTTGTTATCTCAAAATCGGATCTGTTCGACAGATCAGGGTTGGGCCGGTTTTCATTGTAGTTCTGGAAACGATCGCGGTACATTTGATCTGAGCCATACTTACCCCATATTTCATCATCCATCACCGCAATATTGTCGATAAATAATTCACCATAATTAGCCGGATTTACCCCCACCGGAATTACAACTTCAAAATAGACTCTGGAAGCGTTATATGCAATTATCGGGGTTGACCCTTTATAAGGAAAATCGAGATTCATATCCACACATTTACCAAGATTCTTGATTGAGTAGGAGACGGGTATATCCTGATATATCTCATCCAATGAATATGATTTTACAATTTTTTCAGCAAGTATTGTTGTATCCCAACTGCTGATGATTCCACCTGACAACTTCGGATAAATAATTTTAACTCGTAATAGACAAACCGGTGTGGAATTCAAAACTGTTGGTTTTCTACCCAAACGCATTCTAAATTTCGCTGTGTATCGTATAACATTATCATCAAACTTATGCACTATTTTGTATGTTCTGTTCTGAAAACAACCGGGACCCGATACCAACACCGTTTCGGTTGTTGGAAGATTGTAGCTGAAAGGAAAAATTACTGTATCGTATTGTGGACCAAAATCTGATACCAGACCACTTCTTCCATCAAAATTGAAAGCATTGGTATAAATTAAATTTTTATTCATCCCGGTGTTTTCAGGGTAAAAACCGGTATAATTACCCTCAACCTCCCATTTGTTATAAACTCCATGACTCAATATTTTGAGCCAGTCAACCTTATCAAGGTCAGCATCAACCCTCACCCACCCTCCATTCTTTACAACTTTACTATCGACAGTTGAACCGGAAAGTGGTGCACGGTTACCGTTCCGAACTATTGGATTGGTTACGATTGAATCTTTATGAGTATTATCACCCATCACTGTTTGTAGAAGTGAGTTGAACCCAAACTTTAAAAGATTGGGGTCGTTAAACTGATGAAAAGTAATATCAGGAAGATTGTCAGAAGTTAAATAGTTGCCGAAGCGAATCTGATCTCGTTCAGGTGCGTTCAACGATTGTGAAAGTATCACTCCAAGGATGAAGAAAGAATAATAAAAATATCTTTTTTGCATTATAGCTTCATAAAAAATTATTTTTCGGGAGGAATGGAAGTTTAACAAAAACCGTCTCTTTCACATTCGGAAACATACAATATAAAATGATTATGGCAAAAAAATAGTCGAGTTCAAGTAAATTTATTTTATTAAAATAGAGAGTTTATCTTTTGTATTTTAATCCAAAATTGAGCTGAGTAACAAATTCGATCAACTCAATCTGTCGTGTAAAACGGGAACACAAAAATCACTCGGATGGTACAAAGATTAAATTTCGAACAGTAAATATATTTGCGATGTTGTAATGAAGAAATTTGCATGATTTTTTTTTTGATCAGATTGTGAATCAGAGAAAATCTCAAAAAATATTTACGAAAATGGGAGTTGTAGTGTGTATTTAAATATTTTTGCTTATTTATTTGTGAGTCATTTTTTTTAATTTATTGTAATGTTTTTCAAAAAAGAGTACAGGAAAGAAGAAGGAGAATCTTATATGCCCTTAATGGATGATTCAGAGTTGTCGAAATTAGAGATATCTGAAAACGAAAATCCCTTTTTTGGTTTAGTCGGAGATATTTTGGCTTCACCAGGTAAAGGAAACCCTGATGATGATCTTGCTGATGAGGACTTTGATGACGAGGATTTTGATGACGAAGACCTAGAAGATGAAGATATTGACAGCGAAGATGACGATCTGACCAAAGATTTTGACGAGACAGACCTTGAAGAGTATCTCGAAGATTTTGAGGATAATGATCTGTTTGATGAAGATGATTACGATCTCGACGATGATGATGACGATTTTGACGATGACGATTTTGACGACGATTTTGGGGATGGAACCATCGACCCAAAGATTGATGATGACGACGACGAATTTTAGTCTTTAATCAAAAACAAAATATTAAATAAATTTATAAACGGGGACTGTCTGAAAACAGACAGCCCGTTTTATAATTTCAGGGTATGATCCTGCTACTCTCCCAGATATTTTCCCGGGAGCAGGTAGTTTTTCACATAATCCCTTACCCCCTCTTCAAGAGTAAACAAATTTTCTGAATAGCCGGCACTTCTTATCTTTTTAAGATTTGCTTCGGTAAAATATTGATATTTGGGAGATAGATGCTCGGGCATATCAATATATTCAATCTTTGGATCCATTTCAAGTGCGTTAAAAATTGAAATAACAAGATCGTTCCAGGTTCTGGCTTTCCCCTGCCCCAAATTGAATAAACCATTGATGTCTCTATTCCTAGCGAGAAAAAGAGTCATTTTTACTGCATCTTTTACATAAACAAAATCCCTCATTTGCTCACCATCTTTATAATCAGGGTGAAGAGATTTAAAGAGGGTAACCCTACCGGTCGATTTTATCTGTCCATAAGCTTTATGGACAACACTCCGCATATCTCCCTTATGTGCTTCATTTGGACCATAAACATTAAAAAACTTAACTCCTGCTATCGATTTTAATGCTCCTGTAAGATAAGCCCATTGATCCATCATGTTTTTTGAATAACCATACATGTTAAGTGGTTTTATATTCAGACAGTTATCATCACTGTCTTCAAATCCCATTAAACCATCGCCATAAGTAGCCGCAGAAGATGCATAAACAAACCTGATTCCTTTTACGAGAGAATAATCTGCGAGTAATTTTGAATAACGATAGTTATTTTCGATAAGATGATCGGCATCCTTTTCTGTAGTTGATGAATTTGCACCCATGTGTATGATAAATGGGACTTCACCAAAATTAGTGCCCATCTCGATTAATGAGAGAAATTCTTTTTTATCGATAAAATCGATATACTTTAAATTTACGAGGTTTTTCCACTTTTCATCACTGCCAAGAGAGTCAACCAGGAGAATATCATTAATTCCTTCCTGATTCAATTGCCAGACAATTGCACTGCCAATGAATCCCGCTGCTCCTGTAATAATAATCATCGGATTCCTATTATCTTTGTTATTTGTAATTAGAAGATTTAAATTTGTAAATGTATTTAAACGAATTGATTAAAAAAAATCAAATACTTGCCACAAATCCATAAACACAGATAAAATGAACAACACTAAAACCATACTTGAAAATCTCCTCCGCGATAGGATTCTCGTCCTTGATGGAGCTATGGGCACCATGGTCCAACGCTTTAACCTTTCGGAAGAAGACTTCCGGGGAGAAAAATTCAAAGACTACCCTTCTGACCTTAAGGGTAACAACGATCTGCTCTCAGTTACCAAACCCGAAGTGATAAAAGAAATTCATAGACAATATCTAATCGCTGGTGCTGATATCATCGAAACAAACACTTTTAGTGGTACTTATCTTGCACAAGCTGACTATCACCTCGAAAGCGAAGTTTATAATATCAACTATCAGTCGGCGAAAATTGCCAAAGAGGTTACCGCAGAATTTAACATCCCGGGGAATAAAAAACCAAGATTTGTTGCGGGTGCTCTCGGACCAACAAACAAATCACTCTCACTTTCTCCCGATGTGAACGATCCGGGCTACCGTGCAGTTACTTTTCAGGAAGTTGCCGATGCATATGCAGAGCAATTGAGAGGTTTGATCGATGGCGGGGTGGATATTATCCTTATCGAAACAATTTTTGACACTCTGAATTCCAAAGCTGCAATTTATGCAGTGGAGGAAGTATTCACTGAAAAAAATGTCTCTCTACCCGTAATGATTTCGGGTACCATCGTTGATCTCAGCGGAAGAAACCTTTCCGGGCAGACGGCAGAAGCATTTTTAATTTCAATCAGCCATTGCAAAAATCTTGTCAGTGTAGGACTGAACTGCGCACTCGGAGCGAGCCAGATGAGACCGTTTCTGAAAGAGATTGCAGATAAATGTCCTTACTTTGTAAGTGTTTATCCAAACGCCGGACTTCCAAACGAATTTGGTGGATACGACGAAACCCCCGATTCGATGGCAGAAGTTTTAAAAGAATTTGCATCAGAAAACATGTTCAATATTGTTGGTGGTTGCTGTGGCACAACCCCTGATCATATAAAAAGAATTGCTGAAATGGTTGCAACGCTTCAACCAAGAGTAAGACCTGAACTTCCCCGCTATCTTAGAATAAGCGGTTTTGAACCACTTGTAATTCATCCACAAACAAATTTTGTAAATATTGGTGAGCGTACAAATGTTGCCGGCTCAAAAAAGTTTGCAAGGCTTATTATTTCAGGCAATTACGACGAAGCTCTCTCGATAGCCCGTGACCAGGTGGAGGGTGGTGCTCAGGTACTTGATGTTAACATGGATGAGGGAATGCTCGATTCAGAAGCAGCAATGACAAAATTCCTGAATCTTATGGGTTCCGAACCCGATATTGCCAAACTTCCCGTTATGATCGATTCCTCCAAGTGGAGTGTTCTTGAAGCCGGTCTAAGATGTCTTCAGGGTAAATCGATTGTTAACTCAATAAGCCTAAAAGAAGGTGAAGATGTTTTCAGGGAACATGCCAGAAAAGTAATGCAATATGGTGCAGCCGTAATTGTAATGGCTTTCGACGAAAATGGCCAGGCCGATACACTTGAACGAAGAATCGAAATCTGCTCAAGAGCTTATAAAATTTTGACAGAGGAGTTAGGGTTCCCGGCTGAAGACATAATATTTGATCCAAATATTCTTACTGTTGCAACGGGTATGGATGAACACAACAACTATAGTGTTGACTATCTTGAGGCAACCCGATGGATTAAAGAAAATCTCCCTTACGCAAAAGTAAGCGGCGGGGTTTCAAATGTTTCTTTCTCCTTCCGTGGAAACGATATTGTTAGAGAGGCGATGCACTCCGCATTTTTATACCATGCAATAAAGGCAGGTATGGATATGGGCATTGTGAATGCAGGGCAGCTTGAAGTGTATGAAGATATTGACAAAGAGTTGCTGGTGCTTGTTGAAGATGTTCTCTTAAACAGAAGACAGGATGCAACTGAAAGATTGATCACTTTTGCTGAGCATGTAAAAAGCAAAGACAAAGCTGAGGTAAAAACTGAAAGCTGGAGAGAGACATCAGTTGAAGAAAGACTCAAATATGCCCTCTTAAAAGGGATAGTTGATTATATTGACGAAGATACAGAAGAAGCTCGATTAAAATATGAAGCCCCAATCAGTGTGATTGAAGGTCCACTTATGGATGGAATGAATCTCGTTGGCGATCTTTTTGGCGCCGGTAAGATGTTCCTGCCCCAGGTTGTAAAATCAGCAAGGGTAATGAAAAAATCGGTTGCGATCTTGATTCCATATATCGAAGCTGAAAAATTGAAAAACCCCGGTTCTCAACAAAGTGCAGGGAAAATTTTGATGGCAACTGTGAAGGGCGATGTTCACGATATCGGTAAAAACATTGTTGGTGTGGTTCTCGGTTGTAATAATTTTGAGGTAATTGACCTCGGAGTTATGTGCCCTGCTGATAAAATTCTGGATACGGCAATTAAAGAAAATGTGGATATTGTTGGATTGAGCGGACTAATCACCCCCTCATTAGATGAGATGGTAAGTGTTGCCAAAGAGATGGAACGACGAAAAATGACAATTCCCCTCCTGATTGGTGGTGCCACAACCTCAAGAGTTCATACAGCAGTTAAGATTGCTCAAAATTATTCAGCTCCCGTGGTTCATGTGTTGGATGCATCGAGGAGCGTTCCGGTGGCGGCAAAATTAATCAACCGTGAAACAGCTCCTGTATTTGCTGCTGAAATCAAAGCTGAATACGATAAACTCCGTGAAGACCACAGAAAAAAACAGAGTGTCAAAGATTTTGTAAGCATTCAACAAGCTCGCAAGAATAGATTTAATCCCGGTTGGGAGAACTATACTCCCCCTGTTCCAAAGAAAACCGGTGTTTTTGAGTATAATTCAGTGCCTCTTGAGGATTTGCTTGAATTTATCGACTGGACTCCATTTTTTCAGGCCTGGGAGTTAAAGGGCAAATATCCTGAAATTTTTGAGACAGTAAAATATGGTTCTGAAGCGAAAAAACTTTTTGAAGATGCAAACGCTATTCTAAAAAAGTTAGTGGCTGAAAAGCTGATTAAAGCGAATGGTATTGTTGGCATCTTTCCTGCGAATTGTGTGAATTACGATGATGTTGAGTTATATGTTGATGAGGAACGGCGAGGGATTCTTACCGAGCTACACTTCCTCAGGCAGCAGGCGATTAAAGCTTCCGGACTGCCTAATCATTGTTTGGCAGATTTTATTGCGCCAAAAGAGTCAGGCAAAAAAGATTACATAGGACTTTTTGCAGTAACAGCAGGTATAGGTGTTGATGAACTCGTTAAACATTACGAATCTGATAATGATGATTATTCAGCTATCATGGTTAAAGCACTTGCCGACAGGCTCGCTGAAGCTTTCGCAGAATATTTGCATAAAGAGGTAAGAACAAAACTCTGGGGTTATGCGGCTGATGAAGAGCTTACTAATGATGATCTCATCAGTGAAAGTTACATTGGAATCCGTCCTGCCCCCGGCTATCCCGCATGTCCCGATCATTCTGAGAAGATCACTCTTTTTGATCTAATGAAAGTGACGGAAAAGACAGGGATAATTCTTACTGAAAATCTGGCAATGCATCCAACCGCTGCAGTATGCGGTATTTACTTCTCACATCCCGGTTCAAAGTATTTCACAACAGGAAAACTTAACAAGGATCAAGTGCTCGACTACCACAGAAGAAAAGGGATGAGCCTCGATGAAATCGAAAGATGGCTCCGTCCTGTGCTAAATTATGATGAAGGCGATTAGTCTTATTTAGTATGAATATTCAACAGTTAAACTGAGGGACTCCCCCTCAGTTAACTGTTATCATCATTAGTGAAATATCGTCAGCCTCGGGATTGTTGTCAGAATAAGCTCTCATTTTTGTTGTGATTGTTCCATTCAACGATGCCTTATCCAAGTGTTTATGTTGCTCCAACCACTCCACCATCAGTTCTGTAACTTTTCCATCCCCAATATCAAAACATTCACAAAATCCATCAGAATAGACATAAACAACATCCCCGGGGTCAACCTTAACAACCGCCTTTTCATATTCTGAATGGTCAAACATCCCAATCGGGATACTGCTAAGATCAACAACTGTAGGCGGTTTATCTTTATGAACAATAATCACAGGTGGGTGACCTCCCAAACTGAATTCCATCTCTCTCGAGGCCCTGTTATACTTTCCATAAACCATAGTGAAATATTGCATCACTTCAAGCCCCATTTCAAAAAGTTTATTCAGTTCAGTGAGAACTGTTTCAGGAGATGTGTTAATGAATCCACCGGTCTCCTCCGAAAAAATCTTAAGCACGCCTCGAGAATCACCCTGATCAACACTTAAAAACTTGCTGAGAGTAAATGATAACATCGCCGAGGATACACCATGCCCCGAAACATCAAGCAGATAAAATCCGGTATTCTCTTCATCAAGTTCAAAATAATTAAAAATATCACCGGCTACAAAAAGTGAAGGCATAAAGATAGATTCGAAAGAGAGATCTTGTATTTTCTGGAATGGTTGTGGCAAAAGACTTTTTTGCAAATCTGCGGCAGCGTTTAAATCTTTTTCAAGTCGGTCGTTATAGGTCTTCAATTTGTGATTTTTCTCTTCAAGGTCGTTTTGAAGTCTGATGATTCTTTCACCGGCTCTGATCCTCACATTCAGTTCCTGATTATTAAAAGGTTTGGAAATAAAATCGTCGGCACCGGCTTCCATTCCTTCAACGAGCTCCTGTTTTTCATTTTTCGCCGTCAATAAGATTATGTAAACATATCGATTGAGGTCGGTCTCTCGTATTTTTTTACACAGTTCGATACCGCTGAGGTTGGGCATTTCCCAGTCGGTAATTACAAGAGAGATATTGGATTTTATCAGTGCCTCCCAAGCCATGGCACCATCTTCAGTAGTGATTACTTCGTGACCAAGTTTTTTCAAGATCGATTTAAGAAGCAGTCTGGTTTCAAGCAGATCATCTGCAACGAGTATTTCCATTGTTATTCACTCCTTAAATGGGCGGTAATTTCTTTAATTGCTTCACCACAATAGTGTTTTAGAGTGTAGAGAAGCGATGTAATTTTATTATCAGGATCGTGTGCAAGTGCCATTTTTTCGATTTCAGGAACAACGCCGTCAAGTTCCTTTATGCCCATATACGAAAGGGTTGGTTTAAACTTGTGAGCTGCCTTTTTAATCTCTTCCCAGTTTTGTTGAGAGTGGAGGTTTTTTAGGTTTTCGAGTGCTTCAGGTGTGTTCTCAAGAAAGAGTTTCATCATCTCATCCATCAGCTCTTCATCTCCCCCCGTAAGTTCGTTGAGGTAGTCGAGTTTAATATATCTGAATTTACTCTCTTTCATTTCAGGCACCGAAACCTCTTTCTTTTCTTCCTGTAGAGCCACCGGATTCGTAATAACAACACTCGTAAGCTTGGAAATCTTTTGTTGGAGTTCAAACGGTTTTACGGGTTTGGTGATATAGTCGTTCATCCCCCCGGCAAAAACCTTTTCTCTCGATTCAACCATGGCTGAAGCAGTGAATGCAAGAATAGGGATGTCTTTTTTATTTTCAGGGAAATTGAGCCTGATCTCTTTTGCCGCCTCAAATCCATCCATTACCGGCATAGAAAGATCCATCAAAATTATGTCAAAATCCTCTTTTTCGAATAATTCAAGAGCTTTTTTACCATTGTCGGCTACCTTAAAATCGCATTTCCAAAGTCTTAAGATGTTTGTGGCAACAAGTTGATTCATCTCATTGTCTTCTACCACCATTACACGAAGTCCGTTTAGATCTTTTACAGATTCAATTTGTTGTTCAAACAGATCACTTCCAAGAATCAGCTCATCTCTCTCAGATTTACCAAAAGGCAGGATTACAGTAAAAACCGAACCCTCCCCTTCTTTACTTTTAACCGATATTGTCCCCTGTTGGATTTCCACAAGACTCTTAACTATCGCAAGACCAAGCCCGGTTCCAACCTTCGATCTGGTATCTCTGTTTTTTACTTGTTCAAAAGATTCAAAAATCTTCCCAAGATGCTTTTCCGGGATACCAATTCCGGTATCGGAAATTGATATCTCGAGTGTGGAATAATCTTCGGTCTCTTTAAGCAGTTTTACAGAGGCTTTTACTTCACCCGACTCAGTAAATTTTAATGCGTTCGATACAAGATTTAAGAGAATCTGACCAATTCTCACCTGATCACCTCTAACCCAATATGGAACATCATCTGTAAACTCTGTAACTAATTGTATCCCTTTTTCATCAGCTGTATAGCGTACAGATTCTATAACATGTTTTACCGACTCCTGAATCGAAAAATCATCAATAAAAAGCTCAAGTTTGTTTGCTTCTATTTTCGAAAAATCGAGAATGTCATTTATAATTACCAGAAGATTGTCCGTTGAATATTTAATGGCTTTGAGGAATTGAGTTTGCTCGAGAGTAGGATTTAACTCTAAAAGCAGATGGGTGAAACCGTGCACCGCATTCAATGGTGTTCTTATTTCATGGCTAATGTGGGCAAGAAACTGTTCTTTGGCTTTGGTTGACTCCTCAGCAAGATTCCTCGCTTTTTCCAGATCTGAAAGCCGCTCTTTATTTTGAGTGATATCCTGAACTGCCACGGTAAAAAAGACTTCTTGATTAAATTCCATTTTTGAGACATTAATCTCCACTGGAAAAGTTGTTCCATCTCTTTTTATCCCGGTTAACTCGATACTTCTCCCCAGAATATCGCTGTACATTGCGTCAACATCACCATTCCAATGAGCCGGATCAAACATCCCTTCTTTAAATAACATTTGAAAATCTTCCCGAATTAAAGCGTCTTTCGAATAATCCCAGATGCGTCTGATTTCTTCATTAATAAGCATGATCCGGTTTGAGCTGTCAATCAGCAATATTCCATCAGCTACTGTTTCAAGAACAGTTTGGAAAAGTAATCTTGATCTCTCTAATTTCTCATTGGCTTCTTTAAGTTCTTTAATGTCCCTTGCAACAGCGTGAAGCCCAACTAATTCGCCACCATCCAGATCAAGCTGAACATTCTGCCCTACCCAAAGGAGTTCACCGTTTTTTGTGATCATCCTGAATTCACAATAGGTTGTAAATATTCTTGCAATTATCTGATTTTTGTAGTGTTCAATAACCCTCTTTCTATCGTCGGGGTGTACCAACTGAATATAGTTCTTGCCAATCAATTCTTCAGTGGTATATCCACTTAAGTATTCACCCCTCGGGTTCACATAGGTGAAATCGCCCTTCGGCGAGGTTGTATATATAATATCATTTGCGCTGTCAACTATCAACCGGTATCTTACTTCACTTTCACGAAGCATCAATTTTAATTTTTTTTCATCTTGTTTTTCTTTCCGGAGCTTTACAATTCTTTCGTATGAAAAAGCGAGTGATTTTGCAACGAACGATCCAATCGCCCTGAAATCATCGGTGATAAAAGCGGGATTTTCAACTGCATATCCTGTGCAGCCATAACAAATTTCCCCTTCGAGTATCGGGAAGTATATCCGGGATTTTGTTGGTGCATATGGACTGCTTTCGCCTCCAGAACCGACTGAATCATCCAGATTTGAAGGAATCTCTAATATCGTTTTATTATTGATAACCCACCCCGGCTGCCTCTCGGGTGCAGTCTTTTCTGCTTCTTCTCTTTCCGCTGAATTGAATCCTTTTGCCTGAAACAAACGGAGTTTTTCTTCGCCGGGTTCAAACATATAAAGAGCTGATTTGTATATCCCGTTACTTTTCTCAACGAATACTCCAAATGCAACTGCAAGGTCGGAGGTAGTCGTCGCCTTTGACAACAATGTCGTTATTTCTTCGAGTAACTGTAAGGTCTCTTTCATATATGGGTATGTTTGTGCACTTTGTGAAAAAAGATTTATGAAATTCGATTTTAAAATATGCAAATTCTAATAGAATGCGTCAAATGAATCAGGAAATTCTTTATTTTTACTAAAATTCTTGAAAAAAATAATTTGTCTATAAATTTGACTTTAACCAGATATACACTACTTTTTATTTTCACTCTTTTCTGCTTAAGTGTTTCTGCCCAGTTTAAGGAAGGTTACACTATTGTAGCCGGCTCCGGTAATTCTCTGGAATCGGTTGAGTCCATTACTGAAAAAGTGATTAAGGCAGGATTCGATGGGAAAACTATCGAGTTTTCCACCTCAACAACAAAATTATTCAGATCATGTTCCGGATTTTTTGCAATACAGCAGGAGGCCATTAAACACAAAACAAATCTCATTCAATCAACCGGAATCAGAGATGCGTGGATATTGAAGGTAACTCCCGACATTATCACACTTTTTCAGGTTCCTGATTCAGTGAATGAAGACTCCTCGTCAAAAGCAGATGATAACAAAACCAAAGAACCAAAATCAAAAGATATAGAGACAAAAAAAGAACCTGTGGAGTTACCCTCGGACGGCAAAACAACTGATAATTTGTCTTTGGACGAGCTCGATGAGGTAATTCGTATCTACAAAGAAATAATAGTTTCTTTAGGGAAAAACAGCACTTCTGCAATAGAAAAATATATTGATCCCGAATTGGGTATCATCGAAATTATCGACCCTGAAGGCATCCCCTACCCCATCTATTCATCAAACCTTAAACAGGCAGTAATGCAGGGGCTTTTTATATCTTCAAGCAAAGGTGACCCAATAAAAGATTTCCTCCCTGAATTCGATTGTAATCTGGGGATGTGGACCAAAACAGGAAGTTTCATTTCAAAAGTGAAAAAATATTCCCGGTTATCTTCAATTCTTAAAGAAGCTGAAGAAATTGTATATATCGATAAACTACTCCTGAATGCGATCGAAAAAATGGAGTACAGAATCTCAGTAATAATCCTTTCTACGGATGAGTCAGTTCTTGGGTTCTTCAAAAAAGATGGGAACTGGTATCTCGGTGTTATCGACAACTCATTCGATTGTGTTGAATAGTCGGATGAGGCTTGATTCAGTATTATTAATCTTTATTCAATTCTAATTTTATCTAAGCTATAAAGCTCTCATCTATGAATTCAGCGTCAACACAAATGTTATAAATTATTGATAAGTCTAAAGATTTATTTTTTTGGAAAAAATAAAAAATAATTGTTGCAAAATAACTTTCGTTTAACTAATTTGTGCTTTAACCTTTCAATTCTTCTGAACAGACTGCCCTCTCATCATTTTCAGTCTGATATTATTTTATAAAATTTCGTACAGTTTTCAAAATATCTATTCAATCACCAAACTAAAGAGGTTTCCATGCGGAAATTATTACTTCTTTTTGTTATGGCTGTTTCATTGTCGAATCTTGTTTACTCACAAACTGGTTCCGACTGGAAATGGCTTCACCCATCACCACAAGGTAACCAGCTAAGAGGTATTCAAGCTTTTAGCGGCTCAACCTGGTATGCTGTTGGTCTCGCCGGCACATTTATGAAAACTACTAATGCAGGTGCTTCCTGGGAATTTAACCATTTGGCTGGCTTGCCGTTTGGTACATCAGGTCAGTCTTCCAATGCGAGTGACCTTCATTTCACTGATTTAAACAACGGGCTCGTTGTTGGAAGCAACAGCGGGATTCTTAAAACCACTGATGGCGGGGCTACCTGGACACCGGTTCCCTCCGGTCTTGCTTCAGCTGCCGTCACTTTGAATGCAGTTGATTTTTCCTCCAACGGTCTAATTGGTTATACCGTAGGTACCGGTGGAAATATCGCAAAAACCACTGACGGCGGTGCCACCTGGACTCAGGTTACATCGGGCGTTACCACAACTTTTTATGATGTATGGACCGATGATGGTACAATCGTTTTTATCGCTACCACAGCAGGTAACCTGAGAAAATCCACTGATGGTGGAACTACCTGGACTACTGTTTATACCGGCGTTTCATACACCGTACAAAAATTTGAAGGCGACGGAACAAACTTCATGGCTGCCGGTACAGCAGGTAATGTTAGAGTTTCTACCGATGGCGGAACCACATGGGCAGCAGCAAACACTGGTTTGTCGGCTACCAATGTTTACTGGGATATCGATTATTTAAATAATGCTTTTTATCTCACAGGTCCAAGCTTTAACCTTTACAAATCAACCAACCTTGGCGTTTCCTGGGATACACTTGCATTGTTAAATCCCGGTCAACCATGGACTTCATCCTACTATGCTTCAGCATTTTCACCAACCGGTGACTCTGTTGTTTCTGTTGGTGGATTTGGTCTTATTCAGTCAAGAATGGGTGCAAATGCCACTCCAACCGCTCATACCACACTTACAAAACCCGGAACATGGTATGATGTTTGGTCATCAGCCCCCGATGGTGTGGTTATCGCAGTTGGTGCTCCAACGGTAGCAGGCGTTCAAGATCAGGTTGCCAGATCAACAAATGGCGGTGCAACTTGGGCTTTGGTTCCAATGCCTTCCTATTCTACTGCAACATTCTGGAGCATCGATATGGTAAGCGCAACAAATGGCTTCATCTCCGGAACAAACAGTGCCATTTACAAAACCACCAATGCCGGTGCCTCATGGGATTCTGTTGCTGCAACAGGACTACCCACAGGTGCAACCTGGAGAAAAATCGATTTTGTTGATGCAAATGTTGGATGGGTTTTTGCGAGTGCTCCAAGTACTTTGGCAAACTTTATCTACAAAACCACCGATGGTGGTGCTACCTGGACAGCACAGTCACACGGTATTTCTGCCAACAGCAATGGACAGGTTTATGGTGCTAACATGCTCGATGCCAATAAAGGTATGCTCGTAACTTGGGACCCAATGCCTTACAGCACCGTGGATGGCGGTATTACATGGAGAAGAGATACTACAATTGACAATTTCTCCGGTTTTCTCTACGATGTTAAAATGGTGGATGATTCGCTTGCTTACATGGTTGGAAGCAGTGGAAGAATATATAAAACCACCAATGGCGGGGTTATGTGGGATACACTTTCAAAACCTACCGGCAGTTCTTATTCATTCCAAACACTTGAAGTTTATTCAGCAACCACTTTTGCCGTATTTGGTGCAACAGGAACATTCCTCCTCACCACTGATTCCGGACTAACCTGGGCTGTTAAAAACACTTCCGGATCAACTCTAAACGGTTCTCATTTCTCATGGAATAACAACAACAACAGTTATGCCTGGTTTACTGTTGGATCCAACGGCTACATACTTAAAAATGCCTTAACAGTTGTTCCTGTGGAACTTGTTTCCCTCTCTGCAACTGTGGTTGATAATAATGTAACCCTTAACTGGAAAACTGCTACAGAACTCAATAACAAGGGCTTTGAGATCGAAAGAAAATCGGGTGATGGTGCCTGGAGTAAAGTTTCCTACCTCTCAGGTAATGGAACATCCACTTCACCAAAAGAATATCTCTTTACTGATAAAGGTGTAAAATCCGGTAAATATCAGTACAGACTAAAACAAATCGATTTCGACGGTTCATTCAGCTACTCACATGTTGTTGATGTTGAAGTTGGTACACCAATGACATTTGATCTTTCACAGAACTATCCCAATCCGTTTAACCCAAGTACCACCATTTCCTACAAAATTCCTGAAAACGCAACAGTATCCCTCAAGATATATGATGTAACAGGAACCGAAGTGATGACACTAGTAAACGAAAAACAGGATGCCGGTTCATACACCATCAACTTTGATGCAAAAACTTTCGCTTCAGGTATGTATATCTATACAATCAAAGCCGGTGACTACACTGCTACAAAGAAAATGATGCTGATGAAATAAATTTCAGGTATTAAATATTAAGTATCAGGTATTAACTGATATCCATTCTTTTACTGAAATCAAAAAAGAGGCTGTCTCGATTGAGACAGCCTTTTTTGTTTTAAAAAATATTTTTCACTTCACCACCAACTTTTCTTTTTTTTGAACATCTTTTATATTAAGAAAATAAATTTTTTTATGCACGATATTCTCGATTTCACGCTTTACTACAACAGATATAAGAAGAAACTCTTCAACTATACACTCCGGATGACCGGCAACCGGATGGCAACTGAGGATATTCTCCAGACAACCTTTATGCGGTTCTACCAGAATATGGGGAACATTAAACATGGTGTTGCAATCGAGTTTTGGCTCTTTAAAGTGGTTAGAAATGAAATCTACACATGGTTGAGATCCAAAAAAAGACTTTCAGAAAATTATTTGTCAGAGGACATTTCAGAAATCAGTATTGAAGCTGAAGGAACAACTGACTCTCAACTTCTTGAGGGTGAATTAAAAGAAATTGTATTAAAAGCTGTTAATTCCCTCCCTTCTGAACAAAAGGAAGTAATCCTCCTGAAGGAATTCAGTGGACTTTCTTATGATGAAATTTCGGAAGTTTGTGGGATAGATACAGGTCTCGTAAAAAGCAGATTATATTCGGCAAGACAAAAACTGATTGCCCAACTGTCAAATAAAATTAATTCGTGAGTGAAAATATGAACAATAAAACGATTACAGATACTATAAACGCCTGGTTTGATGGCGAGTTAAATAAAAGCGAAGAAGCAAATCTTTTTGCGATTCTTTCCGTAAATGAAGACGCCCGGGAGTCATTCAGACAACAAAGTGACCTAAAAAACAACTTTTCACTTATCACTGAGGAATTTCCTGACAAATTGGATGAACGAATTTTGGGATCGATCCATGAAACCACCACCAAAAAACGAAAAATATTTGATCAATCAAATTATCTCGCACTTTTTGGTTATGCTCTCTCACTTGTCATGATCATAATCAGTGTCTTTCTGGTGAGTGAACTCAGGACTAACAGAGTTGGATTAAATGACCTCTCAGTTAAGGTGAAAGAACAGGAGCAAACAATAAAATTGATGTTTAATGCCTACCCGACAATTGTCGTTAGACCAACAAACAACGCAACAATTCAATAATTAACAAATAATGGAGTTCAAAATGAAAAAGATAATGATGCTTCTTCTGCTACTGGCAGGAATAACAATCGCACAAGATCTGGCAGTGAAAAGTAATATCACTCCCGACAAAAAAGCACCGGTAAAACTTGATCTCGAATCGCCGGCTGATTCAATTTATTTGGAATGTGACAAAATGCCCGAGCCCATTGGTGGATTTGCAGCCATCATGGGGAAAGTAGTCTATCCAAAAGAGGCTATGGAGGCTAAGATACAAGGTATGGTTGTTGTTTCAGGTGTGATCAACGAAAAAGGAATAGTAACCTCGGTTAAGGTTGAGAAAAGCCTTGGCTATGGCTGTGATGAAGCTGCAATGAAAGCTCTAAAAGAAACAAAATTCACTCCCGGTGAAAACAAAGGGAAATTAGTGAAAGTGAAAGTGGCTCTTCCCGTAAAGTTTCAGTTGCAGTAACCGCAGCAGCTAATATCCCTCCCAATCACTATTCATCCCAAGCACCGGGGGAGTAACTCCCTCGGTGCTTGTTATTTTTTAAGCAGCATCTTTTTTTCTTTTTCTGATAGATATGATTTTTTTTCATTATTCGAAAAATTATTCGTAATTTTGTTCACAAAATTTGAATGATCACAAATTTGTGATCAAAGGAAAAATATGATCAATAATAAAACTCTGATTTTAGAAGAAGCACTTAAAGCTCTAAAAGAAAAGACAAGACTGACCGGTGAATATGAAGAAGATGTCAGGAGTTATTTCAACAAGGTGAATGATGAGGGAATTCTTACTCTGAGTGCAGACGACATACCGGCAACATGGCAGTTCAGATGCCAAATTAAGAAAGAGTTACTCCCTCACCACTTAACTGTTGTAGATAAGCTCTTGCTGAGTAATTCACCATCTCTAATAATCGCTAAGAAGATTAGCCAAAGTGTAAAACAGTTGTTAAAAACAAAGAAGATTAGCTTTATTGAAAGTATTGGGAATATCTATATAGAAACCGGTACATTGTATATTCTGATCGAGGGTAATAAACACAGTGAACCGGGTAATCAATTCACCAATAGAGCTTTTGCCAGTACCGGATTAAGACTCGTCTTCAATTTATTGTTGGACCCAACATTGATTAATCTCCCGTACCGTGAAATTGCACAAATTTTAAATATTAGTTATACAAATGTTTCTTATATATTCCAGGATTTGACAAAAGAAGGGTTTATTCCTTACAACAAAAGAGGATTTCGTTCCTTAAAAAATAAGAAGGAATTATTTAACAACTGGATGTATGCTTATGCTAAGAAGCTGAAACCACATCTTTTATTAGGGAAATATAAATTCTTTGAAGCAGAAAAGTTTAATGAATGGACCGGGATGAAGTTTGACAGTAATCTTACAGTTTGGAGTGGTGAACCGGCCGGAGACCAGCTTACAAATTATCTGAAACCCGAAATGTTAACAATCTACACAGAAGAACCAATCCAATCACTGATTAAAAAGATGAAAATTGTTCCCAGCCGAGATGGGAATATATTTATTTATCAAAAGTTTTGGAAAAGTTCGGAAAATTCAGAAAAACAGATCGCACCGTTATTATTAGTTTACACCGATTTAATGACCTCAAACGACGAAAGATGTATAGATACAGCAGGTATAATATATGAAAAATATATTTCCACAAAACTATCAGAAAATTAAAGGACAGTATGGGAGAATCATTAACGCTCTACAAATCACAAGTGAAGTACTCGGTATAAAATTTATTCTTATCGGTGCTCAGTCAAGAAATGTTTGGTCATCCCATCTCAAAATGAATAAAAGAGAGACAAGAGACATCGACTATTCTGTTCAGCTAAGAGATTATTCTGAGTGGCAAAAACTGAGTGAGTACCTTATCAGTGAGTTTGGTGCTGAACAGGAACCCGAACAGCCATATCGTTTCAAATTAGACGATCAAATATTTGATATTATCCCCTTTGGTGAATTTGCCCAAAAAAGAGAGGTTGTTTTGGGAGAAAATTCAATGAAGCTATCAGTAGTTGGCTTGAAAGAGGTTAGTGAGAAAGGAACGGAAGTAATTGAAAATAATTGCATAGTATCCCTACCTGGTTTGTGTATATTAAAACTGATTTCGTATTCAGAGAAACCTGCTGACAGAAAACGAGATTTTGAAGATTTTAAGTTTTTGTTATCCAATCTGACGGATATCTATGGAGATTTACGGTCGCCAATACGACGCTGTTGATCAAGAATATCGGAATGGGAAGCAAAATTCACCGGAAGATATTACCAAATATAGATTGTTAGCAGAACTGAGGAGAACAATCGACACTAATTATTAAATCACAATAAACAAAAAATTTCAAAAATCCCAAGTGCCGGGGGAAATCCTCTTCCCGCGGCACTTAAATGTTTTAAAGACTAAAAGAAAAACTGCTCTAAAACAATCTTTCCATCTTTAACTTGATAAACGCAAATCTCTTCCATATTCATTCTGGAACCATCTTTTAAAGTGCAATCAACACCCATGGTTACAGCAAAATGGGTTCCGGCAATTATAGGATCACCAACATATGAACCATGAAATTCCTGGATCATTTCGTTCCATTCTTTTCCCTTTGCAAGAATGGCTTCCATCCCTTTAACTTCTCTAACAGGGGCTCCTTCACCTTCGATGCTAACACAATCAGGAGAATATAATTCATTGTAACATGCTGCATAGTCCCCTGCTTTGCAGAGTTCAACTAATTTGTGTGCAATTTCTTGAACTGTCATTTTTTTACTTTCTTTTGTTGAATTTAATAGTGAAATTATGCCTCATCAAAATAATAATGCCCTAAGGATAATTGATTTTTTCTTTGTTAAGTGGTCATATAAAATGATAAAACAATTAAACTTGTTTCTATTTATATTTGTCAAAGAAAAGTAGTACTTTAAAAATTCCGGTAATTTATGACACTTAAAAGTCTCTCCAAAATATTATTCCTCCTGTTATTTATGATGGGATCAGCATTTGCACAAAATTTTAGTCTTAAAGGTTCGATTATTGATTCCACCGATGGATCAGGTCTTCCCGGTGCAAGCATATCCCTTGTTCCGGTAAGAAGTGATCTTAAAACTCTCAACATGCTTTCGGGTATGAATGGTGAGTTCGAGTTTAAATTATCGGCTCCCGGCAGATATCTCCTCAGTATTACTTTCCTCGGTTATCTCGATTATGTTGACAGTGTCAGAGTTACCGGAAAACAACCATCTGTTGATCTTGGCAAAATTAAATTAAAAAGATCCTCCGTTCAGATGAAGGAAGTTGATATTACAGGGACTGCAATTCCAACTTCACAGAGTGAAGATACTTTAAGTTTTACGGCTAAAGGATATAAAACAAATCCCGATGCAACTGCTGAAGATCTTATAACAAAACTTCCCGGGGTTCAACAGGAACAGGGAACGCTAAAAGCACAGGGTGAAGAAATTAAAGAAGTTCTGGTGGATGGTCAACCATTTTTTGGTGAGGACCCAACAGTAACTCTTAAAAACCTTCCCGCCGATTTGATCGAAAAAATTGAAATATTTGATAAACTTAGCGATCAGGCACGATTTACCGGATTTGATGATGGACAAACTTCAAAAACCATCAATATTGTAACCAAACGGGACAGAAGGAACGGTCAGTTTGGAAAACTTTACGGTGGTTATGGTTCCACTGAAAAATTTCAAAGTGGAGGTGTAATCAATTTCTTCGGCGAAGGAAGACGAGTGAGTCTTCTTGGAATGGCAAATAATGTAAACCAACAGAACTTTTCGCAGCAGGACCTTCTCGGTATCAGTCAGGGAGGTGGAAGTGGCGGCCAAAGAGGTGGATTCCAGGGCAGAGGCGGAGGTCATGGTGGCGGGCGTGGAGGTAATGTTGCAAACAATTTCCTCATTGGTGCAATGGAAGGAAACACCAAAACATGGTCATTTGGCCTGAACTACCAGGAAAATTGGGGAAAAGTTGCCAGTTTAACAGGTAGCTATTTTTTTAACCACCTGAATAACAATAATGTTCAGTCAATAGACCGCGACTACTACTCATCGCCGGGTGATTTACAAAAATATACCGAATCCTCTCTTTCAAATTCAAAAAACTTTAATCATCGTTTGAATATGAGATTTGAATACAATATCGATTCGATGAATATGCTCATGGTGAGACCCCGTCTTAGCTATCAAACCAACGAAACCGGCAATTCTTATCTTGGTATCAGTTCATTTGGTAAATCATTAAACAGAGTAAATTCCACCGATAACCTGTCAGGTTCTGATGGAAACGGATACAATTTTAACAATGAATTGATCTACCGCCGACGATTTGAGACTCAAGGCAGAAGTATCTCACTATCTCTGAATAATGGGTTAAGCCGAAATAATATCGATAGAAATCAATACTCGATAAATCGATATGTTTCAGGGAATGGCTCTTCAACCACGGACACAATTGATCAAAAAGGAGACAATTTAGCAAAAGGTTACAATTACTCCGCACAATTGGTTTATACCGAACCGATAGGATCCGGACAGTTACAACTAAACCTGAATGCCGGACTTTCGAACAACTTCAGCGACAGGGAAACCTGGAATTATAACAGCTTTTCAAGTTATTACGATCTGCTTGATTCAATCTCAACCAACAAGTATGACAATGACTACTATACATACAGAGCCGGTATTGGATATCGATTGCGCGAGGACGATATATCGCTTAATCTCAGCATCAACTATCAGATATCTCAGTTGAATGGCAGTCAAACTTTTCCGGCGAATCTACTCACCGAAAAAAGTTTTTACAATTTTTTACCCTCACTTCGGTTTAACTACAAAATTTCTGAATCACAAAATTTCAGGGTATTTTATAACACCAATGTGAATTCACCCTCTATAACACAATTACAGAACTATTATGATGTAACAAATCCCCTCTTCATTAGAGCGGGAAATCCTGATCTGAAACAGGAATTTTCGCACAGAATGTCAACTCAATATGTAACGACCGATAAAACTTCAGGTGCCAACCTCTTTTTGATGCTTTTTTATCAGATTACAAACGATTATGTGGGCAGCTCCTCTTTCACTGCAGTGAATGATACAACAATAGCCACAGGCGTACTGCTTAGAAGAGGTTCACAGTTCTCTTACTCGAAGAACTTCAACCAAAGTAAAATTCTTAGAACAATGTTCAGTGGCGGTCTCCCGGTGCCATTCCTTAAAAGTAATATTTCACTTAATGCAGGATTTTCTTACCAAACCATACCTTCTGAGTATCAATCGATAACTTCTGAATCACAGGTTTATGCTTTCAATCAGGGTATTACGGTTGCAAGCAATATTAGTGAAGATATCGATTTTAAGATCACTTATACCCCTTCATATTACATCTCAAAGAATGAATCGCTGCCAGATACTGATGATGAATACTGGGTGCATTCCTTAACCGGTGGATTGTTTCTTAATGTGTTTGATCTCTTTTTTATTAGAAGTGATTATGCTCTATATAAAACAGCAGGCATTGTTAATAATGGAGATGTTACATACAGCCTTTGGAATGCAGGAATTGGCGTTAAGTTCCTTGAAAACAACGCCGCAGAATTAAGATTGGATGTATTCGATATTCTTGATCAAAACAATAGTTTTGTAAGAACGGCTACTGATATTTACATTGAAAACAAGACGACCCAGGTGCTTAAACAATACTTCATGTTGACTTTCACATACAATCTAAAAGCTTTTTAGAATTATTTGAGCTGTGAATAAACCCATCCCGAAGAATCGGGACTATTGGTTGTGTGTCTCCAAGGTGCTGATTCGCTTCTTCGATACAATGCTATTATTTTAGAACAACTAATTTTTTGCTGATTTTTATGTCGTTAACGCAAAGAGTGTAAACATAAATTCCACTGGCGAGGTCATCCGATTTAACAGTTGTTTTATGTATTCCTGCTGTTTTGTGTTCCTTTACCAACTGTTTCACCATTCTGCCGGTTATGTCATACAACTGAATAGTTACATACCCTTCTTCCGGCAAAGCATATTCAATTGATGTTGAACCATTAAACGGATTTGGATAATTCTGGTGTAAGGAGAACTCTACGGGGATAACTTCCGGTTCTTTAATATCGGTTAAAATATCCGGTTTGTAGTATAATCCGTCCAATCTGCCCACCCAGATTTTCCCGCCACAAATAGTCATCGAGAGGGCTATCGACCCTGATTGCATATCGTCCCGCCACCATGAAACTCCGGAATTTGACGAGTGAAGAATGTAATATCTTGCTGACTTTGATAAAGTAACAACAATTTTGTTTCCTTTTACAACGATGTCACTTTTTTCTATTAATCCTACTCCGGGTGAGTATTTTAGCCAGTTGTCGCCACCGTCACTGCTCCTGTATATACCAAGGTGTGAAACTGCCAGAATTCCGCCTGAATATTTTTCGAATGCGAGGATTCCATTGGCTTCCCCTGCAAACCAGTCAAATGGTATTTCTTCCCAAACAGTAGTATTTTTTCGATTCCTGTAATAATATGCATTAACTCCGCCACCTGCATAAAGATCACCATCAATATTTTTTAAACTGTAAATCGACCAGGAGGTATTCCACGGAATCCCCTCGGAAAAATGAGTCCATACTGCCGGAGTTGTTATGGAGTTTTTATAGATTCCACCACCAACTGTTGCAACAAATATTTCGGCACCTCTGACGGTAAAAGCCCTTATCTCCATTGCCCCAAGGTTGGTTAAACCCAATGATCGAGATTGCCATTCACTCCCCATATTAGAGGTAAAAAAAACTCCTTTTATGGCGGTACCAATATAAATTCCGCCCTCTACCGGTTGTATTGCATTAATTCCGTATTCAACCCCGGGCACTGAAGAACTCTGATCCCAATTATTTCCTCCATCAAAACTGTAGTACATTACACTGTCACCACCGGCTATCAAAGTATCACCCGATGACCATAATGACCAAATTGATGTGCCTGAAGCCAGATCCAATTTGATCCATTGGGCTGATGTGGGGAAATTTAAGCCGATCGCAAGTAATGATATTAGAAAAAGTCTAAACAACAAATTAAAAACTCCAAAAATTATGATTTCAAAAATAATCGATGACAAATTCTAAAGTCCCTGAATCATTAACTTCGGTTAATAAAAGTGACAAATGGTTCCAATTATTGGATAAAGCAGGAGATTCTTATCTTTGTAAGTCTGATTATTTTTAATCAATTAAAAACATTCTGAATATCCACTAATTAAATGCAAACATGTTAAGTTATTTTGCAGTAGCCATCGGATCCGCTATCGGAGGGACTCTCCGTTTTTGGCTGTCAAACTTCGTATATGAATTCCTCCCCCCAACTTTCCCTTATGGTACCCTCTCTGTTAATGTATTAGGAAGTTTTTTGATAGGCTTAATCATGTTTGGTATTGATGACCGGGATTTAATCAGCCACGAGATGCGACTGTTCCTGACCGTTGGGATTTGTGGTGGATTCACCACCTTTTCAACATTCTCCCTTGAAACCATTAATCTCTTAAAAAATTCAGAATATACAATGGCATTAATCAACATTGGTCTTAGTGTGGTGTTATGTCTGGCAGCATCGTTTGCCGCCTGGATTTTAACAGCTCAAAGAGGATAAAATGAACATTCAAAGAGAAGCCAAACTTTTAAGAATATTTGTTGGAGAGTCTGACAAACATCATTTAATACCGGTTTACGAAAAAATTGTTCTTGCCGCACGAGAACAAGGCCTTGCCGGGGCAACTGTATTTAAGGGAATTATGGGTTTTGGGGGTAGAAGCAGAATTCATACTACAAAAATACTCCGTCTTTCAGAAGACTTGCCGCTTATTGTTGAGATAGTTGATGAAATCGAAAAAATTGAGAAATTCCTTCCATTTGTTGATCAGATATTTACTGAAGCCAACTGCGGAGGATTGATCACTATCGAAAAAGCCGTCGTTATCAAATATACAACAGGAAAAATTTAATTTAAACCAAAACATATTCATACCATGAAAACAAAAACCTTTTTTCAACTTTTTATCTTTCTCTCCGCATTTTTCACTGTTACAATCCAATCACAACCAAAATCTTATGAAAAACAGATCGATTCCGTTCTTTCATTGATGACCCTGGATGAAAAAGCGGGACAACTCCATCAGGTATCTCTCTCCTGGGCAACCGGACCTGCATCTCCTGAAGGTGATAAACTCAAGGATATAAAGGAAGGTAAAATCGGGTCGGTTTTTAATATAAAGGGGAGTGAAAAAGTGAGAGCTCTTCAGCAACTCGCTCTTCAATCCCGATTGGGGATCCCCCTGCTTTTTGGTCTCGATGTAGTTCATGGTTTTAAGACTACTTTTCCGATTCCTTTGGCTGAGTCGGCAAGCTGGGACCTCGAAGCCATTGAACTCGCTGCCCGTGTTGCAGCAATTGAAGCCTCTGCTTCAGGGCTTAACTGGACATTTGCTCCAATGGTTGATATTGCAAGAGACCCAAGATGGGGCAGAATAATGGAGGGAGCAGGAGAAGACACTTACCTTGGATCTTTGATCGCAACTGCCCGTGTGAGAGGATTCCAGGGCGAAGGCTTGGGAAGCGTTGATGCAGTTATGGCATGTGCCAAACACTATGCTGCTTATGGAGCTGCAACGGGTGGTAGAGACTATAATTCCGTTGACATGAGTGAAAGGATGCTCCGTGAAATTTACTTGCCTCCATTCAAGGCTGCAGCTATGGCGGGAGCAGCAACTTTTATGAACAGCTTCAACGATCTTAATGGTGTGCCTGCTTCAGGAAGTTCATTCCTTATGCGGAAAATTTTAAAGGGAGAGTGGAATTTTAATGGTTTTATCGTGAGTGACTGGGCTTCAATTCGTGAGATGATTCCACATGGCTTTGCAGAAAATGATCGGGATGCTGCAAAACTTGCCCTTAATGCAGGAAGTGACATGGATATGGAAGGTTACTGTTACCGAAACAATTTAAAAGAGCTCGTCGAAAAAGGTGAAGTATCTATCACCAATCTTGATGATGCAGTGAGACGGGTATTGAGGAAAAAGTTTGAAATGGGGCTTTTTGAGAACCCTTTCCGTTTTACCGATCCAATCAGAGAAGAGAAAGCCTTAAATAATCCTGAACACAGAAAAGCCGCAAGAGATATGGCTCGGAAAAGTATTGTATTGCTTAAAAATGAGACAAATTTGTTGCCTTTGAAGAAAGGGCAAAAGATTGCTCTAATTGGTCCTCTTGCAAAATCAGAAGATGATATGCTTGGTGGCTGGGCGGTTGGATGGGATGACAATAGTGATGTGGTTTCACAATTTGAAGGTTTTGAGAGCAGATTTGGCAAGGAAAATCTACTTTATTCAAAGGGTTGTGATGTATCTGATCCCTCAAAAGATGGATTTGAAGAGGCAATAAAAACTGCAAACGAGGCTGATGTTGTAATTTTGTCAATCGGTGAAAGCCGATCGATGACGGGTGAAGCGGCAAGCAGGTCAAATCTTGGGCTTCCCGGGGTGCAGGAAGACCTTGTTAAAGCGATAATGGCAACCGGGAAGCCTGTTGTAGTTATGATTAATGCCGGAAGACCATTAATCTTTAATTGGGTGGCAGATAATGTCCCCACCATTTTATATACCTGGTGGTTGGGTAGCGAAGCCGGTAACGCAATTGCAGATGTAGTGAGTGGCGATTATAATCCATCAGGGAAATTAACTGCAAGTTTCCCACGAAATGAGGGGCAAATCCCCATTTATTACAACCATTTTAACACGGGCAGACCATCATTACAAGATATCCCTTCAAAGGATTATCGCACAGGCTATATCGATCTGAAACAAAGTGCCAAATACCCCTTTGGTCATGGCCTCAGTTATACAACATTTGAATATTCAGATATCCTGATTTCATCTGATAAATTATCCAGGGCCGGTGTGGTTGAGGTCTCGTTGATGGTAAAAAACACGGGTGATTTTGATGGTGAGGAAGTGGTTCAACTTTATATTCGTGACTGTGTGGCGTCGTTGGTAAGACCGATGAAAGAATTAAAAGACTTTAAGAAAATAGCCCTTAAATCGGGTGAATCAAAAAAAGTTACTTTCAAAATTGATGAACAAAAACTTGCTTTTTACAATGAAAAATTGGAATGGGTTACTGAACCCGGTGAGTTTGATATCATGATTGGCTCATCATCAGCCGACATCAGGCAACAAACCAAACTGTTTTTTCAGGCACAATAAAACGGACCGTTAATCATTCAACTCTAAACATATATTACACGATGATCAAAGTCGTCTTCATACGATGTTTTGATTAAATAATTTTAAGACCTTTTAATGCAAAAAATGTCATCATCGCAGCATAGAGGAAGGTTGCAATGGATGATCTCCATAGTCGTGCCGGAGACTTTTTCTCGTCGGTAATATATCTCCAGGTATGTAACATTGCCGCCTGGAAAAGATAAATTGCATAACCAAGCAGAACAACCGCTTGCGGTACCATTCCCCAAGTGGCAAATGAGGTGAGCAGCCCGATAATTCCAAAAGCAAGATTGGCGAATCCTACTTCATACATCCAGTCAGGACGGTCTGTTTCCCATCCCAGTCGCATTGCGTCCGATCTGTGAAAAACAACATGCCTTATGAATGCTAAAATCCCCACAACTCCGGTGGTTGTGGCTGTAACTATATGCAACGCCATTGGCAGATTTCCTTCTGAAAGGAAATAGAACCCAAAAAATATCCCCACACTCCCAATCAGCATACCCGTAAGATTGATATACTTCGACATTTTATCACCGGTTCCTGGTTAGATATGAAAAAACTTGCAAATTTCAGTTAATAATTTACTAAACTCTGCCAATTTTGTGTTTACCAATGGTTGAAAAGTGGATATATTATTTAATAAGATTTGATTTGAGGGAAATGAATCAGGGGGGAATCTGAGTGTATTAAATTTAAAATGATACAATTAAATCAATAAAATCTTGCAATTAATGACTTAAAGAATCTGAAGACTTCAAATAAAAAAAATGGGGCGATGAGGTAGATGAAAGGATTCATATTCCAGGCACTGGAAAATTCAAATTTTACCAAATGAACAGAAGCTCTTGTTATTCCACACCCCGGACATGTTGTATCAAATAAAGTTGAATAAAGACATGGCGGGAAAATATCCAATCCAAAAATCATTTGTACTGCTGTACCAATTGCAAAATATAATACCAGAATCATTACAGGCGTATCTGCTATATATTGTTTTTGAACCTCAGATTTCAATAGAGAATTGGATTGCCTGTGAATAATGTTCTTTTCCAATCTTTTATTATGGTTATTAAGGGGCTGAAAAAAGTTTTTCAGCCCCCAAATATTAAGCCAGGTCTCTGCCGTCAGCCATTTTAAGACTTCCGGTGATAATTGAAATTAAATCAATTATTGTCCAGATTCCGCAACCACCGAGTGTGATTAACATCAGCCACCAATTGGAATGCCCCATCATCAAACGATGTATTCCAAGCCCACCCGCAAAGATACATATCAGGATCATCATTGTTTTTTGTTGAACAGGTTTTTGCTCTGCCATAGTGCTTCCTTTTTATTATTCCTAATCGTAAGGCTTTTCGGTACGCCCCGTTTTTTAGAGTGGGTTCTGGTCTCCACATCGATTTATTAAATAAAATTGTCTCATAAATGAGCCATAGCTATGAAGCGAAGCCCAATTAATAGCGGTTTTTTGGCTAACAGAAATAAATGAAATTATCGTTTTACCGGTGAAAAAGTTGTATTGGTAAAGAGCCCGGCAAAACTTAGGGATGGAATATTAAAATATTAAATGTAAATATTAACT
>CAZHCW010000031.1:0-39241 GCA_964531325.1 uncultured Ignavibacteriaceae bacterium
AACCGGTTGGTTGGGCGTTTGACATCGTAAACTTCGTTTTCTGGGTAGGTATCGGTCACGCAGGAACTCTTATATCTGCTATTCTCTTTTTATTGAGGCAGAAGTGGAGAACAGCAATTGCCAGATTTGCCGAGGCAATGACGATCTTTGCAGTCATGTGCGCCGGTATTTTCCCTGCGATTCACACCGGTCGTCCATGGTTGGATGGGTGGTTGCTTCCATATCCAAATCAGCACGGACTTTGGGTAAACTTTACATCACCTTTGTTGTGGGATGTGTTTGCAGTTTCGACATATTTTACTGTTTCCGCAGTGTTTTGGTATATCGGGCTTATTCCTGATTTTGCAGTGATGCGCGACAGAACAACAGGAAAAGTGAAGAAATTTATCTACTCACTTTTTAGTCTTGGATGGAGACATTCACACCGAAACTGGCAACATTACGAAAAATCCTATGTTATTCTTGCAGGATTTGCAACTCCTCTTGTACTTTCAGTACATACAATTGTATCATTCGATTTTGCAGTTTCAATTATTCCAGGATGGCATACAACAATTTTCCCGCCATATTTCGTTGCCGGTGCTATTTTCTCCGGATTTGCGATGGTGGTTACAGTGCTTGTTTTTGTCAGAAAGGTTTTTGATCTGGAGAATATCATAACCATCGATCATCTCGAAAAAATGAACAAGGTTATCCTTGCAACAGGAATGATGGTGGGTTATGCTTACGCGATGGAGTTCTTTATCGCCTGGTATAGCGGGGTGCAGTTTGAAACCTTTGTATTTATCAACAGAGCATTTGGACCTTATGCCTGGGCATACTGGATCATGGTTAGCTGTAATGTTATTTTCCCGCAGTTCTTCTGGTTTAAGAAGTTGAGAAGATCTATTCCTGTAATGATGGTAATCGTAATTTTTGTAAATGTTGGAATGTGGTTCGAAAGATTTGTAATCACAGTTACTTCACTTCACAGAGATTTTCTCCCATCAAGCTGGGGATATTATGTACCAACAATCTTCGATTTTGGTATTCTCATCGGCAGTTTTGGATTATTCTTTACGCTGGTTCTGCTTTTTGTAAAAGCAATGCCTGTTGTAGCAATTTCAGAAATCAAAGCCGTTGCCGACGGTGCACAACCAACTCATCATGGGGGTGACCACTAATGGAACGAAATACTAAATTACATGGCCTGGTCGCTTTGTTCGACACCCCCGATCAGATAATTAATGCTGCAGAAAAGGTGTCACATTCGGGTTATAAGGATTTTGATATTCACACTCCATATCCCGTTCACGGGATGGATGATGCAATGAAACTGAAACCATCAAAACTTGGGTATGTCACTCTGGTTTTTGGACTTTCAGGTGCAGCATTTGCTCTTCTGCTTATGTGGTGGACGATGGTAGTTGACTATCCAATGAACATCGGTGGAAAACCATTTTTCTCTCTGCCGGCATTTATTCCTGTAACATTTGAATTGACGGTGTTGTTTGCAACACTTGCAACAGTAATAGGTATGATTACCTTTTTCTTCAGGTTTCCTGATAACAAACATCCTCTTCACGATACCCCGTATATGCAACAAGTGTCGAGAGACAAATATGGTGTTTTTATTGGAGCATCTGATCCAAAATTTGATGTTAAAGAAGTAAAAGCACTTTTTGAATCGCTTGGTGGCAAACAAATTTCTGAAATAATGGAAATTGAGAAAACCTGGCAGGATGCTTTTAACCCTAAATTTATCGGCATTCTGGTGACGACGGCGATTCTTGTCTCGGGTGGAACTTATTTTGCACTCAACAAACTTCTCTACATCACGCCGTTTAATTGGATGGAACACCAGTTCAGAGGGGTACCTCAGGAGAAAAGTGATTTCTTTGCTGATTCAAGAATGATGCGTGAGCCTGTTGCAGGAACTGTTGCAAGAGGACACATGCCTTATGAATTTAAAGACTCAACTGCTCAACCCGTGGATCCTGTTGAAAATCCACTGGTGAATTCACCTGAAGTATTCAAACTTGGACAGAAAAAATATCTGACATTTTGTTCTCCTTGCCATGGTAATTATGGTGATGGCGACAGTAGATTGAATCAACAATTCCCGAATCCACCAAGCCTTCATACAACAAAATTGCGTGATTGGAAAGATGGAAATATTTATCATGTTATTACCAATGGACAGAATGTAATGCCTTCTTATTCGCACCAAATGACGGTAAAAGAGAGATGGGCTGTAGTTTCTTATATCAGAGCACTGCAAAAAGCCAAAAATGCTTCTGAAACAGAGATTGAACAGTTCAGAAAGGAGAATACTTCTAATGGCAACTAAAGATTTGACATATGTAAAAAAGGAATTGCCGGGTAAAATCCTCAATATCGGTATTGCTCTTCTCGCCATCGGATTAATTGTCGGTGCTTTTGGATTGCTTCTTGATCCAACCAGAGCAAAATTTTCTTATCTGCTTGGTTTTTTCTATTTGTTGACAATTGGAATGGGTGCTCTCTTTCTGATTTCACTCGAATATGTTGTTAACGCCGACTGGAGCACACCGATCAGAAGAATTCCTGAATTTATTTCGGCATCGGTACCACTTTTTATTGTAATTGCGATTCCTCTCTTTTTCTTCATCCACGACCTTTATCACTGGTCACACACGGATGCGGTGGCAACAGATGCACTGCTAAAAATAAAAGAGCCATATCTGAATATCACATTTTTTGTGATCAGAGTTGTTGCAACTTTTGTTATCTGGTCGCTTTATTACTTCTTTATTGTAAGAAACTCAAGAAAGCAGGATGAGACAAGAGATCAGAAGCTAACAAAGAGGAATATCGTTGCTTCGGCTATTTTCATCCCCGTTTTTGCAATTACCATCACTTTTTCTGCTATTGACTGGATGATGAGTTTGGAACCACACTGGTTTTCAACCATCTATGGTGTATATGTCTTCTCAGGAACCATGCTTGCAGGATTGGCAGCTACAACGCTGGCGGTGGTATTGTTAAAAGACAATGGTTATCTTCATCCAAGAATGACTAATGATCATCTTGCAAGTTTGGGTGGTCTCCTTTTTGGATTTGTGAATTTCTGGGCTTACATCGCTTTCTCACAGTTCCTGCTCATTTGGTATGCAAATCTTCCTGAAGAGACATTCTGGTTTATCGATCGTTGGGAAGGAATGTGGGGTGCAATAACACTTACACTAATTGTTGTGCACTTCCTTGTACCATACGCTTTGCTTTTACCAGCTCCGGCCAAAAAAGATCCTAAAAGATTAAAATTTGCCGCTGTGTGGTTACTTGTAGCTCACCTTCTTGATCTTTATTGGTTGATAATGCCACAATATCATGGAGAAAAGAGCGGATTACACTATATCTTAACTGAATTCGGTTTCCCGATTGCCGCAATCGGTGTTCTGATAATCGTCTTCTATTTCAATTTCAAAAAGCATAATGCTGTTCCTGTCGGAGATCCAAAACTCGACAGGGGGCTTAATTTCAGGCTATAGGAGGAAATGAAATAATGAGTGAACAGAAAAAAAACATTTTTGATAATCCATTAACATTCCTCGCAGCATCGTATCCCTATCTCTTTGTGGTTTTGTTGGGGATTGGGATTGTTTATGTTAAGAACCTTGGTTCGGTGAATGAAAATTCGCTCCCCGCCAGGATGTTCGATTCTACGACGATTGTTAAAGAATTACCAGTTTCTGATCCGGCAGTCCTCACAGCTGTAGATGCCGCGATGATGAAAAAACCATCCGATGAATTGATTGCCAAAGGCAAAGAAATCTACTCAACAAGCTGTGCTTCATGTCATGGTGCAGATGGTAAAGGAGACGGAGCTGCCGGTGTAGCGATGAATCCAAAACCAAGAAACTTTCATTCAAAGGAGGGATGGACCAATAGCCCCGAGCTTTCAGGAATGTGGAAAACACTTCAAGAGGGGATTACAAAAAATGGAATGGCTGCTTATGACGTTCTTCCTGCGGATCAGCGACTTGGTTTGATCCACTATATCAGAAACAACTTTATGACCGATCCACCGGCAATAACTGATGCAACTATCAAAGAGATTGATGACAAATACCAGTTGACAAAAGGAACCTTTAAGCCGGGTACAATTCCGGTTTCAGGTGCTGTAACATTTCTCGAAAAGGAAGATGCAGGATTGGTTAAAAAACTTGATACTGCGTTAAAATTGCTGGAATCAAAATCAAAAAGTGATGCCGGTGCAAAACTTTTCCTTAGCGCAGTTCTTGACAAAAAGCTTGCTCTGTCATTTCTTCTATCAAATGAAGACTGGAAAGATGGTACCGAATCTTTCCTGAAAATAGTTAAAAGAAATCTGAACAGTAATGGATTCAAATACATGGTTTTTTCGATGGAAAAATCTGATGTTGAAAAAATGTTCAATTATCTTAAGGGTTCTTTGTGATAATGAATAAATTGGCGATTTATACTTTTCTCCTTTTTATTGGTTTCTCAATTGCGATAAGTGCCACCGGTGGGACCGGGAGAGCGGGACTTGACGATAGTAAACTTGGATCAAAACTTCCTCTCGACATGGTTTTCACCAATGAGAAGGGCGAAAAAGTATCTTTAAAAAGTTTGCTCGACAAACCAACGATCTTGATGTTCGTTTATTACAAATGTCCTGCGATCTGTTCACCAATGCTTGCTGATGTTGCATCACAAGTACGGAGAGTTGATCTTGCGCCGGGAAAAGAATATCAATTGATCAGTATCTCAATCGATCATCACGAAACCTGGAAAGATGCTGCTGAGAAGAAGAAATGGATATTGAGTTCTGGTGCTGTTGGCTTACCTGAAAACTCATGGCACTTTTTAACCGGTGATTCCGTTTCGATTAGAAAAATCACCGAATTGGCAGGTATCACATTTACAAGAATGGGTGATCAGATCATTCACCCCGGCGCCATTATGGCAATCGCCAAAGATGGTATGATCACGAGATATATAATTGGTCCAAAATATCTGCCATTTGATATAAAAATGGCAGTGATAGAAGCTATGGATGGTAAAACTGCTCCGACAGTTGCAAAAATCTTAAAATTTTGCTTCAATTATGACAGCGAAAGCGAAACTTACATGTTAAATGTCACCCGTATTTTTGGGGTGTTAATCATATTCGCTGCAGCAATCGGACTTATATTTTTAGTAAGGAAATCAAAAACAAAAGATATTAAAGAAGGTGCATAATATGTCTTCATCAACAAACGATGTGAATGTTAGTTATCTCGATTATAAAGGCAAACATTCCGGTTTATTGGGTTGGATACTTTCTGTTGATCACAAAAGGATAGGTATTCTTTACCTCATCTCGATGATGGTATTCTTTACAGTCGGTGTTACATTCGGTTTCCTTATGAGACTTGAATTGATAGCCCCCGGAAGAACCATTGTTGATCCACAGACCTACAACTCGTTTTTCACCCTGCACGGGATTATAATGATCTTTTTGTTCATTATTCCCGGTTTACCTGCGGTTTTTGGAAACTTTTTCCTCCCGATAATGATCGGGGCAGCGGATGTTGCCTTTCCAAGGTTGAACTTGCTGTCGTGGTGGCTATTTATTATCGGTGGATTACTCGCAATAATCTCGGTTTTTCTACCCGGTGGGGCACCCGATACAGGCTGGACATTTTATATTCCTTACTCTGTGAGGACAACAACAAATGTAATTCCCGCACTTATAGCAGCTTTTGTTCTCGGATTTTCTTCAATTCTAACAGGGTTAAACTTTGTTGTAACCGTTCACAGACTAAGAGCACCGGGAATGACATTTTTTAAGATGCCACTTTTCATTTGGTCACTCTATTCAACTGCCTGGATTCAGGTTCTTGCAACTCCAATTATAGGCATCACACTTCTTTTAGTAGTAGCTGAGAGAACTCTTTCTGTTGGAATTTTTGATCCTGCTCTTGGTGGAGATCCGGTACTGTTTCAACATCTGTTTTGGATATATTCTCATCCTGCGGTTTATATTATGATTCTTCCGGCGATGGGGGTTGTTTCGGAAATAATCCCGGTATTTTCTCAAAGGACCATTTTCGGATATAAATTTATTGCATTTTCCAGCCTGGCAATTGCGTTTCTTGGCTCACTTGTCTGGGCACATCATATGTTCACGGCAGGGATGAGTGGTGTGGCAATGATAGCTTTTTCAGTTTTGACTTTTCTTGTTTCGATCCCATCGGCAATCAAGGTTTTCAACTGGGTTTCCACATTATATAAAGGATCGATCATTACCGATCCGCCACTATTATTTGCACTTGGATTTATTTTCTTGTTTTCAATCGGCGGGTTCACCGGACTCATTCAAGGTGCTTTGTCGGTTAACCTCCACATCCACGACACATCGTTTATCGTTGCACATTTCCATTATGTAATGTTTGGTGGAACGGGCTTCGGGATATTTGCTGCGATGCATTATTGGTGGCCCAAAATGTTTGGTAGAATGTACAATAAAGTTGTGGCAAAAACAGGATTCTGGGTACTCTTTGTTGGTTTCAATCTGCTCTACTTCCCAATGTTTGTAATGGGTTGGTTGGGAATGCCAAGAAGATATTATGATTATCTTCCTGAATTCCAGATCTACCACATGCTCTCAACAATTGGTTCCTGGATACTCATAATCGGCTTATTGATTATGTTCATCAATCTTTTTAATGCTCTGAAAAAGGGTAAAAAAGTTACCGAAGAAAACCCATGGAATGGTGAAACACTTGAGTGGTCAACACCAACACCACCATACCTGTTCAACTTTAAAGAGGCACCAACCGTTGAGTCGGGACCTTATGAATACAAAAGAAATGAAGTTTCAGAAACGGAAGCAAAGGAGGAGAAGGTTTGAGTACAACAACTTCGACACCCGGAGTAGAAACACACATCCACAGGGATGATGAAGGTTCACGCCTTGGAATGTGGCTTTTTCTATTCACCGAACTTTTATTGTTTGGTGGAATGTTCCTTGTCTATGCAGTTTACAAGTTTACACATGCAGAAGAGTTCCATCTTGCTGCAAAAGAGCTTAATACACTCTTTGGAGCGCTTAATACCATCATCCTTCTCACCAGCAGTTTGACCATGGTGCTTGCCATCGTTGCAATTAAAAGGGGACAAAAATATCTGTCACTCTTCTTCCAGTTAATGACATTAGCGATGGCTGTTGGCTTTCTCGTTAATAAATATTTTGAATGGATGGCAAAAATTTCACATGGCATCTATCCCGGAAGTGAACATTTGCTCGAAAAAAGCAACGGAGAGATTCTCTTTTTTGGGCTCTACTATGTGATGACTGGGCTTCACGGTCTCCATATTGTTATAGGTATGGCAGTAATTGCCTACATGACCTGGTTTACCTGGAAGGATAAAATTAATCAAGACCAATATGTTCGTCTCGAATCCGCCGGTCTATACTGGCATTTGGTTGATATTATCTGGATATTTCTCTTTCCATTATTTTATCTTATATCGTGAGGTTTTAAATGAGCGAACACAATACAAACGACCATAAAAATCACGACCACGATCACGGTTACGGGCACTACATACTGATATGGTTTGCCCTGTTAATACTGACCGGATTAACAGTTGCCGTAGCAGGTATCGATTTTGGTAATCTTACCATCATCACAGCACTTGCCATTGCTTCGGTAAAGTCCTTTTTGGTGTTAAAAGTATTTATGCATCTTGAAGTAGAGAAAAGAGTTTTTACTGTCTTTGTTTATACATCGTTGTTTTTTTTGACAGTATCACTTATTCTTTTATTTTCTGACTACAGTTTTTTGCAAGGATAGTTATAAATGTTTAATGAAACAAATTACATAGACAGTGTAAACCATGCTTTCACATTCATTGTCGTCATTTCCGCTGCTCTACTAATTGGCATCACCATTATCATGTTGTATTTTGTATATAAATACAACGCGAAGAGGAACAAAAAAGCGGTAAACATCGAGGGGAATATGAAACTGGAAATAGCCTGGACGGTTATTCCACTTTTCCTCGTAGCTGGAATGTTTTGGTATGGATATTTAGGGTATGATGCCCTTGCAACACCTCCGGCAAATGCTTATAAGATTAAAGTAATTGGTCAAATGTGGAAATGGAATTTTGAGTATGACAATGGTGTCACAACTGATACTTTGTATGTTCCGCAAGGCAAACCAATCCAACTTGATATTACATCATTGGATGTGAGCCATAGTTTTTACATGCCCCATTTCCGATTTAAATCGGATGCACTGCCCAATAAAAATAATATGCTTTGGTTTAAATCCGATGAGACCGGCGTTTATGATATCGCATGTGCTGAATACTGTGGATTGAATCATTGGAATATGTACACCAAGGTTCATATCGTACCTCAGACTGTTTTTGATGAATGGCTTGGCAATAAAAAGGCATTAAAAGATGGTGGAACTTCCACTGCTCCGCTTGTTGATTCAAATTCAGTAAAGACGGATACCATAGTTGCTCCGGTTGATACTGTAAAAAAGGCTGACGGGAATAAAAAGAAGTGATGAAAACACTTTTTGATCTGGTCAAGATCAGGATAACAGTTCTTGTGTCGATTACCACTGGGTTTGGATATCTCCTTTCCCGGGGTACATTTGACATTGGTGTGATTTATCCGGTTCTTGGCATCTTTCTGACAGCATGTGGTTCAGCGGCGATAAATCATCTACAAGAGAGTGATATTGATATCAGGATGAACAGAACCAAAAACAGACCATTGCCATCCGGGATTCTTTCAAAACTTCAGGTAATACTCATTGCTGCGGGTTTTGTTATCATCGGTTCAATGATACTTTTGGTAGCTCTGGGTGTTGTCGAGATGCTGTTATCTCTACTCGCACTGGTTTGGTATAATATTATTTACACTCCAATGAAGAGAAAAAACCCGTTTGCAGTAGTTCCGGGTTCCATCATTGGTTCAATACCACCGGTTGTTGGATGGGTGGCAGGTGGGGGAGACCTTGCATCACCGGAAAGCGTATTTTTGGCATTTTTCTTTTTTATTTGGCAAATCCCTCATTTTTGGCTTCTTCTCTTGTTTTTGAATAAAGATTATGAGTCATCCGGATTGCCAACAATTATGAGCCGTTTTAGTGAACCACAATTGGCAAGAATTACATTTGTATGGACATTTGCCACAGCTCTTTCTGCTCTCCTTTTTCCATTGTTTAATTTGGTGAGCGGGTGGGTTTCGTTGTTGCTGATTGTTTTATCAGCTGCTGCACTGATATTTTATTCCATTCAACTTCTGAAACACGACACTGGAAGGCAGTCGTTCAGAAAGGCATTCATGGGGATAAATTATTTTGTGTTATATCTGATTTTAGTTGTTTCAATAGATAAATTGATGCCGAAAGGATAATTTAGGTATGGAGTTTCTTGACAAATTAGTTTTACCGCAGTCATCGGAACATATCCAGCTTCTGCATTATATGATGATGTTGGTTCTGTTTATGTACATTCCTTTTGTCGGGATGTTGACGGGTGGTCTTTCTCTTTCCCTGTTTTTTAAGAGAAAGGGGAGAATAACCAATGATCCAAAATACCTTGCTCTTTCTTACGATATAATCAAACTGGTGACGGTTAAGAAAACAGCAGGAATACTTCTGGCAATTATTCCTCCGTTTGTGTTAACCTTTATATTTGCACAAATTCTGCATCAGATGAAAATTGCTGCCGTTGGATATCTTTTCTTTGGTGCTCTAATCGGACTGCCTGCGGTTATTCTGGTTTATATTTATCGCTATTCGATCGAGTTTAAAGGGCTCCTCGGGTCGGTAAAGTCCAATGAGGAAATAAATACTTATCTTAACAGCGCGGGAAATCTGATCAAGTTTGCAGGTCCTTGGGGACTTTTCATGATGATTTCTTCAACATATTTTGTTGTTGCCGGTATATCATTAGGTATCTACTCCAATGAATGGGAAGCTTCAAAAAATTTACTGCACATTTTTGTATCCGGAAGTTTCTTTATTAAATGGTTGTATTTGTTTGCTCTCGGATTTGCAGCCACAGCCTCATTGATGCTTTTTAGAGTTTTCTACTGGGATGGTGGACTGACAGAAGTGACCGATGAATACAAAGAATTTCCTCTTGAAACACTTTCAAAAATTGCAATGTTTTCAGCACTTGCCTTACCTCTTTTGATATTAATCCATGTTGTGCAGATTCCCGGTCAATCATTAAGTAAATCGACTCTTATATATGCCGCACTTTCAGCACTTCTGGTTTTTGGATTGTATCATGCTATATATCAGGTGGTTAAAAACAAAAATCTTAATGCCACAAGTTGGGCGTTGCTTTTTCTTCTTTTCTCCACGATTTCATTAATTATTGCCGATCAGAGTGCATTTAAACAAAGCACAAAACTTCACTCGATCGTTCTTGCTGCCGAACACGATTCTACTATGAAACAGATGCTCGCTGCCGCCACCGGTACCGAGCTAACAGGTGAGGCAATTTTTACACAAAAATGTCAGGCTTGCCATAAATGGGATGTAAAACTTGTGGGTCCTCCTTACAAAGAAACATTGCCAAAGTATGAAGGCAAAATGGATGAGTTGGTTAATTTTATCAACAACCCTGTGAAGAAAAACGCTGCATATCCACCAATGCCGGCGCAAGGTCTGAAACCCAAAGAGGTTAAAGCCGTCGCTAAATACATTATGGAGAACTATAAGACCAAATAAGGTATTAAATATCAGGTATTAAGTATTATTTGTTGAGTTTTAAGACTGCCTTTCAGGAATGAGGGGCAGTTTTTTTTTATCGTATTTTGTTGTGGTGGATTAACTTTATAGTGGGGAAATTGAACTTTGTATTATTTGATTGTGTGAATCGTCTTTAGAGTCGGGGTTGGATGGGGTTCTACTCAAACTTCGTCGGGGTCTTCGGGGATTTCAAGTTCAAAATCGAGAGCGATGAACATTTTGGAACACATCTCACCTTTAAATTTGCCGGTTGTACGGCAATTTTTATAATGTGCCTCAAGCTTTTCAATATCCTTCACCTCAGATGAAAGATAGAAGTCGGAAAGTGAACTTCCACACTCGGTACAAAAAATTATTTCTTCAGGTATTTCCAAATTTCTCGTAAATTTCAGCAATTATCAAATATTTAGTAATCAAAGATAAATGAAATTCTTGTAACATAATAGTCAAGAATCGATTTTTCAATCTCGAACCACCTGATACTATCACCAAAATTCTCTATGTTTCTTTTCAACAATTTGGATATTTTTGATGAAAAATTTAAGTAGTGCAACCGCAGTAGTTACCGGTGGAGCGATGGGAATTGGCCTGGCAACCGTAAAGAGACTACTCGCAGAAGGTGTCACTGTTACAATCTGGGATTTAAGCAATGAGGCTCTGGAGTCAGCAAAAAAGGAACTTGCCGGTTTGGGAAAAGTTTTTTACCATCAATGTGATGTAACTGATAAAATCAGGGTTTATGAACTCGGAAAAATTGCATTTGAGGAGATGTCCACTGTTGATATCCTGGTTAATAATGCCGGATATGTAAGGGGAGGATATTTTCATGAGAGACCTGATGAGGAGTGGGAAAAGACCATCGATGTGAACCTCACAAGTTTTATTTATACTACAAAAGCTTTTCTATCGTCAATGTATGAAAGAGACAGAGGTCATGTAATTAATATCTCTTCTGCTGCAGGGACAATTGGAGTTCCGGGACTTGCAATTTACGCCGCAACCAAATGGGCGGTGTGGGGATTAACTGAATCACTTCGATTTGAAGCTAAAAACCTCGGTAAAAAAGGAGTGAAATTTTCATCCATTCACCCTTCCTACATTCGAACAGGAATGTTCGAAGGAGCTAAAATACCTTTTCCGGGTGGTTTAATAGTTCCACTACTTAAAAGCCATGATGTAATTGCAAAAGCAATTGTGGAAGCAGCTATTAAAAAAGGGAGACTATCTCCCAAACGCCCCCTGACTGTGCACCTTACACCAAGACTACGACTCCTTCCTGATTCATGGTTTCAGTGGCTCCTTGGGTTCTTAAAAATTACCGAGAGCATGAGCACATTTAAAGGGAGGAAATAGGGGGAAGAAAATCCAACAATTCTGGCCTCCTTTCATCTGGTTTTAACAAATTTTGTTGCTGATATTTCTCCTCAAGTATTTGTAATCAACTGAAATACACCAAGGGAGAGGTGTGAGATATCCAATGAATTAGTGTTTTTACCATAGCCCACTTTTTCTCCCAACACTGAATAGACATATACATCAACTTCCAAATTTGGTTCGGGAGTCGAAAAATTGATACGATCTGTTGCAGGATTTGGATATGCGACCATTCTATTAAATTGATTCTCATAAGTTTCTTCCCTTACAGATGTTGGGGTGTACCTAATCACCTGTTTAAGTATTTTCCAGATATCATTATTGTAAAGAGTTGGAACTTCAATTGCAGTACCGGGAGCATCACCCATTCTTACTGTAACAAGATTTAGTTCCGGGACAATATTAAGGATTTGTCCATTTTTCCCCAAAGCTGAGATCATCGAATGCGGTGCATAGGGACTTAACATCCCGGGAAAAACAATTTGTGTTTGGGGCAGCATAAACAATTCCTTCCCATTCAGCCACCAAAGATATCCGTAAGATTTGTTAAATAAATTTGAAGTATTTGTCATTTCTCTAAAATAAGTTGTGTCGGTTAAGATTGGTGTCGAACTCCAACTACCCTTGTTCAGCATCAAAAGTCCAAACCGGGCCATACTCCTTGGAGTGCTATAAAAGACATTGTTATACCCACTTGGTAGAAATACTCCATTCATCCCGGTTGCAAGTTTAACTCTCTGTTGCATAAACATGTTAAGATTTTGTCCTGAGGCACTTGTTATAACTCCATCGAGCAGGGTATAGGGGGCATTGTGATAAGCCCATCTGGTGTTGGGTGCAGCTTCAAACACTAAACAAGAGGGGAGGGTACAATATGGATCAGGGACCCCGTCATCCAATCCCGAGGTCATTGTCAGCTGATGAATAATTTTAATTTTACCTTCCTGTTTAGGGGTAAGGGATGTCCAACCGGGTCCAAGATATTTGGAAGTTGAGTCATCAAGACTTAACAATCCCTCCTGTTTAGCAATACCCACCAAAAATGCTGTCAAAGATTTCCCCGCAGATGCCCAGTACCAGTTACTGTCCCTGGTAAAGGAACCGAAGTATTTTTCAAGAACAATTTTACCATCTTTTAATACGAGAAATGCTTTTGTATTGGTCCCTAACAAAAATGAGTAGAGAGAATCAATTTTTGTGGTGTCCCAATTTAATGTTGAAGGGGAAAGAGTTTCCCACTGGCTTCCCGTTACCGGAGGAAAATAAATCGACTGTGGCGAAATTGTAACATAGAACAACAATAAAAACGAGAAACAATATTTCATTAAAAATTCCTAAATCTATCGTCTGTTGACAGATTGATCAATGACAGGGTTTAAACCAGTTTTATTTCCGGTACCAGTTTTGTTACTTTTATCAAAAATCTTTAATTTTACATATCCATATTAATGGAAATTTATTTTTAGAAATAATTTTTGGAGAATACTATGGCTGCTGAGATTATTGGGACGGTTGAATCGGGAAGACTGAGAAAAACTTATAAAGTTAAATGGGATCAGTATTCGAGACAGGTTTATGTAAACTATGCAGGATGGACAAATGTAGGATCAGCGAGTTCCGCTCGAGAAGCGATGAACAAAGCCGAAGCCTGGTTGTATGATAAGTAGATACTTGGATCCTACAAATAACTTCAGAGGGCCAATCCGCGCTGTACTCATTTTCTTGTTGATCGTTTGGGTGAGTCACTACTTATTGGTAGAGCTCGGTGATATGGGAAGATCCGGTGAACAATTAGTTAAAACTGATTCATTTTTTGGTGCAATAATTCAGGTAATTTTATCGATAGTTTTTTACATTATTCTTATAATTCCGGGGTTAATTTATTCAGCAATCCGCTGGATTTATTCTCCTGATACTGATTTTAGTTCGCACAATGATCCAGTGATGATATATATTGTCGGTTCATTGGTTGTGTTATATGCTGTTTCATACTTTTCCAACAAATCTTCCTCATTGACTAATATTCGAAATACGAAAAACAAAAAATTTAAAGAATCAACTCAAAATCCATCATCGTATGCCCATCGTGACGAGTATGCTCAATCTGGGAAAGCAAACGATAAATATATGAAAAATATTTATGAACGAGATCCTGTGATGGGGGAACTTAAGTCGCTATACAATAAAACTGCAAAAAACGTGAAATTAACCAATAATTCGGATATATATCTTAAACTGCGAAAAATTGACGAAAATATTTACAGGACAATGGAAAACAACCTATTCGATCAGCCGCAGACCTGGTATGTGTTTTGTAGTGATTCAGATTTCGATGCATTCATCAGCAAAACAAGACGAGAGTTGAATGAGTTGAATCAGATTGCTGAAGAATTCATCCGGGAAGCGCGTGAAAATGCTCAGCGTCAACGAGACAATTCCCGTTCTCAAATCACTAAAGAAAAGGCTTTCCAATTGTTTGAACTCAAAACTACGGCTTCAAGAGAAGAAATTCGGGCTAAATATAAAGAATTGGTTATGAAATTCAATACTGATCACAGGGCTGATCTGGAGGAACACATAAAGGAATTACTGGATGATAAAATGAAAGAGATTAATGTAGCACGAGATTTTTTCCGGGACAATGGGTACATCTGAACTGTAATTTACCACTTGATCAACACGCCTCTATTTTTACGGAATTTATTACTATTTCAGCATCAGTTTTAGGAAATATTCCTCGTTTAAGCCAAAAATTTATATGAAGAAATGTTTTTGACAAGGTTAATTGGTTTCCAATTATATGCTTCCAGTATTGAATTAAATGACCGGAATTATGACCATGATAACTACTGAATTCAACCCGGTTGGGGTAAAAGAGTATTTTATGTTTTGAATAGCTTCCTTGAAGGTTTAATTCGAACTCCAAGTGCTCATCAGGTTGAATCGAATAGATTGCTTGTTTATTGATGAACTCAATATCTATTTCTTTTTGATCATTTTCGTAAAAGAATAATCCGATCATCATCTTGGGATCCAAATATTCAATATTGGTTGCGAGATAAAAAGTGTACTCACCGTACTGTACACTATTCGCAGAAGATATTTCGGCGCAACACCATATTCCATTAATCTCTCTAATCCTTAAGTGAAGTGCACCATCACCGTCAACAAAGACATTCTGCTCGGACCAGTTATTGGAACCTGGACCTTTCATTTTGCCCTCTTTGATGTTCCACTCCATACCAGAAAAATTGATTGATTTCATCGTAAGTACCTCATTCTTAAAAAATCGCAAAAATTTAGAGAAGATGAATTATTATGGTTTTATATTCTACCAAGTCAGTTTGCTATCACAAGTTTCACTGAACATCTCCAGTAAAGATTTACCACCCGAAACCCGGTCAAAATCTTTCCGTAAAAATCTCTAAATTGTATGTTGGAAATTTAGATATTTTCAGGGGAAAACAATCTGATTGTTGCAAACAATCCTCAAAAGAAATGATTATGGAAACAACTATCTCATACAACCCGGCGACGGGAGAGAAAATCGGTGAAACACCTCTAAATAGTGTAGAGGAGTTAAATAGGGCCGTTCAAAAAGCTAAAATTGCGCAGCAAAAATGGGCACAACTCTCATTTAATGATCGAAGAGATATAATCCTGAAAATGAGGGATTATATCACCGATAATGCCGGCAGATATTCGGAAGTTATCTCAAAAGATGCCGGTAAAACTATTTTTGATGCTCTTTCCACTGAAGTTATGCCCACTGTTTTGGCAATTAATTATTATGCAAAAAATGCCAAAAGGGTGTTGAAGAGGAAAAGATTAAAACCCGGAAATATTCTTCTTGCCAATAAAATTTCTTACATCGACAGGGTTCCTTATGGAGTAATCGGGATTATAAGCCCATGGAACTATCCTTTTGGAATTCCTATGCACGAAGTTATTATGGCACTTATTGCAGGGAACGGGGTTGTATTAAAAGCTGCCTCACAAACTCAGGAGGTCGCAAAACTTATATCTGAGGTTGTTAGTGTGGCAAATCTTCCTGAGGGATTGTTCACGCTGTTAAACATTCCGGGTAATGTTGCCGGTGATGCATTTATTGAATCGGGAATAAATAAACTCTTTTTTACCGGGTCGGTTCCAATCGGTAAAAAACTGATGAAAAAAGCAGGAGAGCGACTGCTTCCAATTTCACTTGAACTTGGTGGAAATGATGCGATGATAGTTCTTGACGATGCAGAGGTTCATCGTGCGGCTGCAGGAGCATTATGGGGAGGTTTAAGTAATTCGGGACAATCTTGTGCAGGTGTCGAGCGAATTTATGTGCAGGCAAATATCTATTCCCGTTTTATGGAAGAAATTAAACGACAGGGCAGCAGACTGCATCAGGGAGTTGGCACATCTTACGAAATTGAAATTGGATCGATGACTACTGAGAGTCAACAAAAATTAGTGAAAACTCACCTCGAAGATGCTGCGTCTAAAGGGGGAATAATTACCGAAATTGGTAGAGTTGAATCGGACTTATCGAATGGATTTTTCCATAGACCTTATCTTGTAGAAAATGTCAATTCTGAAATGTTAATGATGCAGGAGGAAACTTTTGGGCCTCTTTTGGGGATACAAAAATTTTCAACTATCGAAGAGGCAATAGCTTTGGCAAATGATTCCAATCTTGGTTTAACTGCCTCGGTTTGGACGAAGGACAAGAAAAAGGGCCATTTAATTGCTTCAAAACTTGAGGCAGGAACAATCACTATCAACGACCACTTGATGTCTCACGGGTTGGCAGAAACTCCTTGGGGTGGATTTAAAGAATCGGGTTTTGAGAGGACTCACGGTGCAATTGGTTTAGAGGCGATGACGCAACCAAGGTGTGTTGTTGATGATTTTCTCCCCGGAGTAAAACGGAATATGTGGTGGTATCCACACAATCTTTCAGTTTTTGAAGGACTAAGAGGAGCCATCGAGTTGTTATATTCAAAGTCTATCCCTGTGAAGTTTAACGGGGCAATAAAATTAGTGAAGACATTTTTAAGAACATTTACAGAAAACAGATAAAATGGATCTTGCGAATCTGATTAAACAGGCCGGAGTTGTTGGTGCCGGGGGTGCCGGATTTCCTACCCACATAAAATCCTCCTCACAAGTAGAGTTTGTTTTGGCAAATGGTGCCGAATGTGAACCTCTTCTTCATAAAGATTATGAATTGATGTTGCTCAAAGCCCGCGAAATGATTGAGGGGATGGCTATGATGATAACAGCAACGGGTGCTAAAAAAGGTTATTTTGGGATCAAAACCAAAAATGCAAAAGCGATTGAGGTCGTAAAATCAGTAATTGGCAATCATCCAATTGAGATTTGTGAACTGGGTGATTTTTATCCTTCGGGTGATGAGTATGAACTTGTTTATACTGCAACCGGCAGGTTGATCCCGGCAGGTGGAATTCCTTTGAATGTTGGATGTGTAGTCAATAATGTTGAGACTCTGATGAATATTAAATATGCATCAGACTCAAAACCTGTGACTGAAAAATTTATCTGTGTAGCGGGTGCGGTTAAAAATCCTTCAACCTTTTTTGTGCCTGTGGGTATAACAGCAAGAGAAGTGATAGAACTTGCAGGAGGAACAACTGAGTCAGAATATGCCGTGTTTAATGGCGGCCTGATGATGGGGAAACTAATGGGCAATCTCGATGAGCCAGTAACCAAAACCACAGGTGGTTATATCGTTTTACCAAAGAAACATCCGTTGGTTTTCAGGACAGGTCAGCCTGAAAAAAACAAACACAGAATTGGAAAATCGGCTTGTGATCAGTGCAGTTACTGTACCGAATTTTGTCCGCGATACCTGCTCGGTTATGATGTTCAACCACATAAAGTGATGAGATCACTTGGGTTTACCGCCACAGGTGCCGGATACTGGAACCAGATGGCGGAACTCTGTTGTTCTTGTGGTTTGTGTACACTTTATGCTTGTCCCGAAGAACTGTTTCCAAAGGAAGCGTGTGATCAATCAAAACAAAACATGAGAGCCGAAGGGGTTAAGTATGTTCAAAAACACCCTGTAAAAGTGCATCCGATGAAGGAGGGCCGAAGAGTCCCACTTAAGATGTTGATGAAGAAATTAAAAGTTGACAATTGGAATGTACATACTCCGTTTGTGGAATCGAAATATGAACCTTCGGAAGTAAAAATCAAATTGAAACAGGCTGTTGGTGAGCCATCAATCCCCTCGGTTTCCCTAAGAGACAAAGTTTCAAAAGGGGATGTGATTGCCAAAATTCCTGATGGAAAACTTGGTTCTACAATTCATGCCTCAATTTCGGGTGTGGTGGTAGATGTAAACAACGATTTTATAAGAATTATTAAAAATTAGAGACAAGATGATTAAGAAAAATTCATTAGGTTTAATTGAATTAAGCAGTATCGCTTCCGGAATGCACGCATCCGATATCATGTTAAAGACTGCCGATGTTGAACTCGTAATCTCACGCACAATTTGTTCGGGAAAATATATGAGCATTATTGGTGGAGATGTTGCAGCGGTAAGATCATCAGTTGAAACTGCCATTGATACAATCGGGTTTGGAGTGATCGACTATTTCATCATTCCAAATGTTCACCCCGATATTTTTCCTGCTCTGGCGGGACATTCGGGAGTTGATTTACTTGAAGCTCTTGGAATACTCGAAAGTTTTTCAGTCGCCTCACTAATTGAAGCAGCTGATGCTGCGGTGAAGGCGGCAAAAGTTCGCTTGATAGAAATTCGTCTGGCTATGGCGTTGGGTGGAAAAGCATTTTGTACAATTACAGGTGAAGTTGCTGCAGTTCAAGCTGCAGTAGATGCCGGTGCACAGGTAATCCAGGAGAAAGGTTTGCTTGTTAATAAAATAGTGATTCCACAACCACGGCAGGAACTTTTGCGTGAAATGATTTAAGCTGATCACATAAATGAGTAAAATGTGATTAACAGATTTTTAACTTTAGGAATTGATCAATGGATATAAATGAATTAAATGAACGAATAAGGAGCGAAAGCTACTTTATTGATGAAATGTTGCAGGAAATGCACAAAGTGGTGGTTGGTCAGGGAGAGATGCTTGAGAGGTTGCTCATCGGGCTTTTTGCGAATGGTCATATTTTGCTTGAAGGTGTTCCCGGATTGGCAAAAACCCTTGCGATAAAAACCCTTGCTTCCGTAATGGATGCAAAATTTCAAAGGATTCAGTTCACCCCCGATCTTCTTCCCGCAGATTTAACAGGAACCCAGATTTATAATCAAAAAGAAGGAAACTTCACTATAAGAAAGGGACCTGTTTTTTCCAATTTTATACTCGCTGATGAGATCAACAGAGCTCCCGCCAAGGTACAGAGTGCATTGCTTGAAGCTATGCAAGAGAGACAAGTTACGATAGGAGATCAGACATTTAAACTTGAAGAGCCTTTCCTCGTTCTCGCTACACAGAATCCTATTGAACAAGAAGGTACCTACCCTTTACCCGAGGCTCAAGTGGACAGGTTTATGTTAAAGATCAAGATTACATATCCCACAAGGGAGGAAGAACTCGTGATCATGAGACAAAACCTGTATCAGGATACCATTGAATTAAACAGGATTGTCTCAAAAGAACAGGTTTTGAAGGGTCGACAGTTGTTAAAAGAGGTTTATCTGGATGAAAAAATTGAGAGATACATCCTTGATCTGGTTTTTGCGACAAGGAATCCGGGGCAATTCAGGCTGGATAAGCTTAAAGACCTGATAGGATACGGAGCTTCCCCAAGAGCAACGATTAATCTGGCGATGGCAGCGAGAGGCATGGCACTTTTAAGAAGAAGAGGTTATGTGGTTCCTGACGATGTAAGGTCGATTGCACAGGATGTGTTGCGACACAGAATAGCTGTAAGCTACGAGGCAGAAGCGGAGGAAATCACTTCTGAATATATAGTAAAAGAGATATTGAACAGGATTGAAGTTCCTTAGATGGACACAAAAGAGATATTAAAACGGGTCAGGCGAATTGAACTTAAAACCCGTGGCGTAGTTAACGATCTTTTTTCCGGTGAATACCATTCGGTGTTTAAGGGAAGAGGCATGACCTTTTCGGAGGTAAGGGAATATTCCGTTGGCGACGATGTAAGAACCATTGATTGGAATGTAAGTGCAAGATTTGCTCATCCTTTTGTGAAAGTTTTTGAAGAGGAGAGAGAACTAACCGTGATGCTGCTCGTTGATATGAGTGGTTCCCAAAATTTTGGAACACGGGTACAAACAAAGCAGGAATTAACTGCCGAACTTTCAGCAATTTTTGCGTTTTCTGCATTAAAAAATAACGATAAATCAGGATTGGTGCTCTTTACTGACCGGGTGGAAAAATTTATTCCGCCGAAAAAAAGCAGGTCTCATCCGCTCAGGATAATTCGTGAAGTGATAAATGCAGTTCCTGTGGGGAAAGGGACAAATATAAAAGTTGCGCTTGAATACTTAAACAGTATGATTTCAAAAAGGGCGATCGTGTTCCTGGTCTCAGATTTTCAGGATTCAGGTTATGACCAGATACTAAAAACGGTTGCAAAAAAACACGATCTTATCTGTGTGGTTTTGGAAGATGATCGTGAGATTGCACTTCCAAAAATTGGATTAATTGATTTTGTGGATCCTGAAACCGGGATAAGAACAACTGTCAATTCTTCTTCTCCGGAATTCAGGAAACAATTTTTTGAAAAGTGGCAGAAGGAGAGAGAAAAACGGGAATCGTTGTTTAATTCTGCAAAAGTAGACAGGATCGAAATTAAAACGGGGGAGAGTTATATCAAACCCCTGACTACATTTTTTAAATTGAGGGTAAAACGGTGGTAGGGAACAAAGAAACAAAACTGATAAAAATGAGTTCAAGGTTTTTGGCGATAATCATTTTTTTGACGGGTTCTCTTACTTCAGTATTTGCTCAGGCACCTGATATTAAATTAAGTCTGGAACCTGAAAAGAAGATGTATCAGGTTGGAGACAAAATCATTATAAAGTTCAGGTTGGATTATCCAGGAGAGTACAGGCTGATTGAACCCGGGATGATGGACTCACTTGTAAGTAAAGGTTTGGACTATTTAACCACTGATACTCTCGAAAATTATGAAAAGGACGCCAGAATTGTAAGGCATTTGGATATCTCATTTGCCGGATACGACTCCCTTGATGTAAACATTGAGAAATTTGATTATCGTTTTGTAAAAGGGAATGATACCTTAATAAAATCCACGACTCCCTTTTTGATAAAGATAAGACCGCTTGAAATTGATACCACGAAGGAGATCAGTGATCTTAAACCACCCGAGAGAATCCCCTGGGGATGGTTTGAATATCTTGTTTTATTTGGTGGTCTGGCAATTGTAGCTCTGCTTGGATATCTGATTTATCGAAGATTCACAAAAAAACCTGTGGAAGAGAAAGAGGTTCCTGAACCGGTAAAGATTCTCACAAATTTTGAAAAAGCTCTTGAGAAGTTAAAAGAAGTAGAGAAAAAGGAATACATTTTAAATTTAAAACATAAAGAGCATTTTAGTGAGGTCTCTGATACAGTGAGATGGTATTTTGAAGTGGAATATGGTTTCCCGTCACTTGAACTTACCACTCGTGAAACTATTATCAAACTTCGAAAAAAAGGAGTTTCTCAAGATATAATTTCAGGTGTTGACGACTTTTTGACAAGAGCCGATATGGTGAAATTCGCCAAATATATTCCCTCTGATCTTGAAAGTGGAAATTATATTGCAGGTGCTGTTGTTTTGATGAGAGAATGTGACAGCGATATTTCCGGAAGGACAAATCGTGTTTAACGGAGTTGGATTTGAGTATCCCTGGTTTCTTCTACTCCTTTTTGCAGCTCCATTTATTTTATGGTATTTACGCAATAAGGGGGAAGGACGATCCGCAATCTTTTACCCCAAGGCAGGGAGTGCATCTGAATTCAAAGATATCCGATCAAAATTGGGTAATCTTCCCAAATATTTAAACATAGCAGCACTAATTCTTCTGATTATTGCACTTGCTCGTCCCCAAACCGAGCTATCGGAAGAGAGCGTATATGCAGAGGGCATAGATATCTGTGTGGTGCTCGATGTTTCGGGAAGTATGTTTGCAAAGGATTTTGATCCCAATCGTCTTGAAGCTGCTAAAATGATTACCCGTGAATTTGTAACCGGAAGGACAAATGACAGGATTGGTCTTGTGGTTTTTGCCAAGGATGCGTACACACAGTGCCCCCTTACGGTTGATCATGCAGCTGTTATCACTTTACTCGACGAAATTCAGGGTGGTTTCCTTGAAGACGGAACTGCAATCGGGAACGCACTTGCCAGTGGCGTGAACCGGTTAAGGGATTCCGAAAGTAAAAGTAAAGTGATCATTTTGCTCACGGATGGAGTTAATAATGCCGGCGAAATCGATCCAAATTCTGCGGCTGAGATTGCCAAGGAATTTGGTGTAAGGGTTTACACTGTTGGTGTGGGAACAATGGGGGAAGCTCCTTATGATATCCCTGATGCATTTGGAACACGAAGAGTTATGGTTCCTGTCGAAATTGATGAACCACTGCTCCAAAAAATATCTGCCGGAACGGGGGGTAAATATTTCAGAGCCACTGACAATCAGAAGCTTGAAAGCATTTACAAAGAAATTGACCGACTTGAGCGGACACGAATTGAAGTAAGCTCTTTCAAACGAAAATCCGAGAAATATCTTTGGTTTGTTACCGCGGGATTGGTCTTGCTGTTACTTTCCCGATTCCTCGGTTACACATGGTTGAGGAGACTGCCTTAGATGTTAAAATTTGCATACGAATTTGATCTTCTTTTTATCATTTTGCTTATTGCCATTGTTCCTGTATTTGTTCTCTATTACAGGGCAAAAAGGGATATAATCAAAAAATTCTTTTCAGAGGTTTCTTTTTCGGAATTGATTGAGAACAAAGATTATACAAAGGAAATAATCCGTTTTCTCCTCTTCTTTTTTGCCGGAATCATGTTGATTGTTGCATTAGCTCGACCTCAGGTTGGTACCAAAGTTGAGACAGTAAAACAGACAGGAATTGATGTTTTTTTCCTTTTGGATGTTTCCAATTCGATGGCGGCTGAGGATTTAAAACCCAGTAGATTGGAAAAAGCAAAAAACGATATTGAGATAATGCTTAAAAAAATGGCAGGTGACAGGATCGGGATGATAATTTTTGCAGGACAGAGTTATCTTCAATTTCCTTTAACTCTCGATCATTCCATTGGTAAATTGATATTGAGTACCATCGATATAGGGAGCATTCCACAACAGGGTACCGATTTTGCCGGGGCAATGGAACTTGCGATTAAATCATTTTCTGCTTCTACTAATAAGGGAAAAGCGATTATAATTTTTTCTGACGGCGAGAACCATGAAAAGGGTGCCGAGGATGCAATAAAGGAAGCTGTAGGAGAGGGGATTAGAGTTTATACCGTTGCATTAGGATCACCTGACGGAGCAAAAATTCCAATCTATTCAGGTGATGTGATAACAGGGTATAAAGTGGATGGAATGGGGGAAGAGGTAGTTACAAAAGTTGATGAAACGATGCTTAAAAAATTAGCCTCAATTGGAGGAGGACAATTTTTTAGGAGTGATGATAATTCAGAATATCTTGTTAAACTTTATGATGAGATAAGCAGCATCGAAAAATCGGAATTTGGAACATTTAAAGTGGTTGAATATGAAGAAGTTTTTCACTGGTTCCTGTTCCCGGCAATAGTTCTGTTGTTTGCAGAATTTTTCATCAGGGACCGAAGAAAACAGAAAGTGAATAATGATGATAAACATTGATGGATACAATTTGAAATGTGATTTATACTTGTGTGTAACTAAAACCCGGAGAAATGGATGAAGTTGTTTACTTTTTTACTGATTTTTTCCATAGGAATTTCAGCCCAAAGTTTAAAAGGGACAAACAATGAGGGTGTCGATAAATACGAAAGTGGAAATTTTGATGAAGCGATTGGACTCTTTAAAAAAGGCACCGAACTCGATAATAAAGCTGCAATTCCCGATTTTAATCTGGGAGCAGGCTATTATAAAAAAGGGAACTATAAAGAGTCGATCGATGCCTTTCAAAACTCACTTGGCAAAAGCACAGACCCCGGTTTCCAATCGAAGGCATGGTATAATATTGGAAACGCCCAATTAAAAGCCGGTGAATATAAATCTGCTGTTGAGGCGTATAAAAATGCACTTAAACTTGATCCAAATGATGCCGATGCAAAATATAATCTCTCATATACTCTCAAAAAAATGAAACAAAAAGAGAACGAAGAGAAGAAGAAAAAGGAAGAAGAAAAGAAGAAGGATAAAAAAGACGATCAGGAGAAAAAGCAGGAGCCTCCAAAACCTGACGAAAAGAAGGATGATAAAAAGGACCAGCAGAAAAACAACAATAAAGATCAGGATAAAGACAAAAAGGATAACAAACAAAACAATCAACCACAAGGTGACCCCAAACCAAAACAAAATTTGAATAAGGATGACGCTGAAAAAATTCTGAACGCCTTAAAAGACAAAGAAAAAGATCTTCGTAAAAAGAAGAAAAACCAACAGTTGAAAGGCTTTGGGAGGGAAAAAGATTGGTAAAGATGTCCAAGGGCATTTTTTGGTTTTGTGTATTGCTTCTGATTCCATCTCTTTATGGACAAAGTGTGAAAGCGACTGTCAGTCACACTCAAGTGGAGATTGGTCAGGAATTTGAACTTTCATTCAGTTTTGAGATGAAAACAATGGGAGAAGTGCGGTTTACTGCTCCCAATCTCGGCAATTTTTATGTTTTTTCGGGTCCAAATGAGTCGCGAAGCACCTCATTAATCAACATGGATTTACATGTTACCGGTAGTTATTCATATGTTCTTTTTGCAAAAAAGGAGGGGACTTTTGAGATACCCGGGGCTATAATTAAGATTGAGGGAAAAACATTTCGTACCAATTCAGTAAAAGTGATTGTCAAAAAAGGAGTTGGAGGGAAAAATCCCCAAGCAGGCTCAGACATACAACATGACCTGCAAAACGAGATATTTATCAGAACTATTGTTGACAAACAGTCAGCTCTTGTGGGAGAACAGATTTCTGTTACTTATAAATTGTACTTTAACCCGGCACTTCAACCTGATAACCCCAACTATGTAAAACTTCCAACTTTTGAAGGATTCTGGGCAGAGGAAATTGAGATGCCCGGGCAGGTTATGCTCGATATGGAAAACTACAACGGACGAAATTATTATTCAGGTGTTATAAAAACGGCGGCACTTTTTGCCACAAAAACCGGAACACTTGAAATTTCTCCGATCATCCTCACACTTCCAGTTCAGGTGTCAACTCTTCGAAACAAAAATCAGACAGATGATTTTTTTAACGATCCATTTTTTAACAGATCCCGTAAAATTGATTACAAGATAACCTCAACACCTGCAAAAGTGGAAATATCTGCCTTGCCTGTGGATTTAACTAATGTCAATTTTTCCGGAGGGGTGGGGAATTTTAATGTAAAAACCAACACTCGAAAGAATGTATATAAAAGAAATGAACCAATCCGGTTTGAGATATTAATCTCCGGAAGTGGTAACATTGAATTAGTGGATGCCGGTAAGGTCGAGTTTGATAAAAGTTTTGAAGTGCTTGATCCCAACATCAACAAAAAGATTTTGAGAACGGGGGTTATCTCGGGTTCCAAGTCGATTGAGTATGTGTTGATCCCCAGAGATGGTGGAAAATATGTTCTTCCATCTATTAATTTTGTTTATTTTGATCTGGCTTCAAGAGAGCTTAAAACAATAAAAACTGAAGAGATCCCAATCACCATATCTGATGTTTCTTATAACGAGGGAGCAACGGGAAATGAAACCGAAAACATCGATATTTTCACGGGGGACATTGATCTGAATGAATCAGCTCCTTCTTATCCTGCTCTTTGGTTTGTGATTACTTTATTTATTTTACCGGCTTTCGCTTCAGGCTTTTTTGTTGTTTATAAAAAGAAGGAAGCTGTCAGACTTTCCGATCCTGAGCTCCGTAAAAGAAATGCCGCAAGAAAAATTGCATCCGAAAAACTTGCAACTGCTGATAAAATGAGAAAAACTGAAATTTATGACCTCTTTTATACAGAAACAGCAACCGCACTTGAAGGTTATCTTGAGACAAAATACTCATTACAAAAAAGTGAATTTACCTCGGGATTGGTTTTTGACAAGCTGATTGAATCGGGAACAGAACCGGAACTGGCACAGGATGTCAGAAGACTTCTTGATGATTGTGAACTCATGCGTTTTGCCCCTGTGGATGGTAAAAGGGAGAGAATGGATGAGTTTTATGAGAGAACATCCGTTATCATTCAGAGATTTGAGGGGATGAACGGATGATGAAGTTATTTAAGAGCATTTCCTCCGGATTTATCGTCGCTATTCTGCTAAGTCTTAACCTGTTATTAGCTTCCACACCTGAACAACGATTTGAAGATGCAAATCTGCTTTTTAAGTCAGCTAAATATTCACAAGCGATTATAATTTATGATTCATTAATAAATTCCGGCCACAGAAGCAGCGAACTCTACTTTAATCTTGCATATTCACACTCAAAAATGGGGGAGACCGGGAAAAGTATTCTAAATCTGGAACGAGCATTAAGATATGACCCATTCAATAACAGGGCACAACTTCTGCTTGTAAACGAAAATTTAAAGATCAAGGAAAAAATTGCGATAATTCCACAATTTTTTATCTTCAAGTTTTTTGATGATATTTCCCGGTTCACCGGTAGCTGGAGCTGGCTCTTTATTGTTTTTCTCCTTTTTCTTGGCGGATTGGTATTTTTATCAGGATATCTGTTAAAACAGAATTTTGCTTCTAAACGGAATTCTTTGATTTTTACCCCGGTGTTGTTTATTCTCATTGTATTGTCAGTCCCTTCTTTTGTTTTGAGTTATGACAGGGAAGTCAATCTCCGTGAGGTTGTGGTAATAGATGAAAATGTTACCCTTTTTGAAGTCCCCGAAGTTTCAGGTAAAAAAGAAGCTCAAATTTATGAAGGGAATAAATTAAAGATTATGAACGATATTCATGGCTGGTACCTGGTAAAATTATCCAATGGCAAAGAGGGATGGATAATCAAAAAAGGAGTTCTTGAAATATGATACTTTGTCCACTGAGTGTGAAGTGTTAAATTAAAGTGATTAAAACTGTATTTTTTCTTTTAAGTAATTTGAAATGATGAGCTGCTGTTGACAATAATTCGCATAATTGCATTGGTAATTTATATAACTGTTTGTTCTTCAATTGGTATTATAACTCTGCCATTTGACAGGAAACATAATATTTATTTTTGGCTCTCACGGGTTTTCCCCTGGGGAATTCTTAAAATCAGTGGAGTAAAAATTGTAGCCACCGGTAAAGAGAATATCGATATTTCAAAAGCTTATGTATATGTTCCAAACCATTCAAGCCTGTTTGATATCCCTGTGATGCAGCTTTCTGTACCAAACAGGATGGTAATGATATTCAAAAAAGAGTTGGGTAAAATTCCATTTTTTGGTTGGCAGCTTGTATTGGGACCATATATTTCTGTCGATAGAAAAAATCCCAAAAGCGGCATGCAGAGCATTGAAGAAGCCGACAGACTTCTTAATGAAAGGAAATATTCTGTTTTACTTTTTGCAGAAGGCACCAGAAGCAAAGATGGTGAAGTGCATGAATTTAAGCGTGGGGCATTTTATCTCGCAGTTAAGGTGAAACACCCGATTGTTCCTGTCACTCTTGTAGGTGCCAGGGAACGGGCTAATGCAGGGGGTAAATTTAAAATTGTACCCGGCACTGTCTATGTTCATTACGACAAACCAATTTATCCTCCCGAAGGGAATATCGGAAAAAAAGAGGAACTTGAGTTGATGGCAACAGTAAGAAACAAGATCATAGAAAACAAGGAAAGGATGGAGCGTGAGTATTTCGGTAGATGATGTCCGTTATGTGGCTAAACTTTCGATGCTTCAATTTGAAGAGGATGAACTGATTCAATTTACAAAGGAATTTAACAAGATCATCGAATATGTTGATCAGTTAAATGATCTTGACCTCTCAGACATAGAACCGTTATACCATCCCATTGAAGGAACCAGGGCAACACTTCGGGAGGATATACCACAAAAATCGATCTCGCACGATGAAGCTTTTTTTAATGCACCCAACCATGAAGATGGATTTTTTAAGGTACCAAAAGTGATTTGATGATTAATCATAATAATGGAAAGAATAGACAAGGAATGAGTAGCACCCGATGAAAATTGTTGGTATAATCCCTGCGAGATATGCATCAACCCGTTTGCCGGGTAAACCCCTTGCTACAATTATAGATAAACCTATGATTGAGTGGGTATATCGGAGTGTAAGGAAATCACGCCTTATCGAACAAATAATTGTTGCGACCGACGATCAAAGAGTTTTTGATGAGGTGAAAAGATTTGGTGGTGAAGTGGTTATGACCCCACTCGACATTCAGACAGGATCTGACAGGATTGCCTATGTGGCGAGACAACTTTCTGATGCGGAGATTATCGTAAATATTCAGGGAGATGAACCATTTGTTTCGGGAGCTCTAATAGATGATGCTATTATGCCTCTTCTTGTTGATCCTAAATTGCAGGTTTCCACTCTTGTAAAAAAGATTTCGAACCAGGATGAGCTTTATAATGCTTCAACTGTTAAAGTGGTATTTGACAATTTCAGCAATGCCATCTATTTTTCGAGGTCACCGATTCCGTATGCCAGAGATTTGATTTCAATCGAATCGGAGATATCAGCAGGTAAGTTCTTTAAACATATAGGGTTATACGTTTACAGAAAAGATTTTTTATTATATTACACAAAACTGCCGCAGTCGTCACTTGAGAAGGCAGAAAAACTTGAACAACTTAGAATTCTTGAAAATGGTTACAAAATCAGAGTCGTGGAAACAGACTTTGAGAGCATATCTGTGGATACACCCGAAGATCTTTATCGGGCAAGAACCTATGCACTTTCATTTTCGTAGAGGAATTATTAACTGAATTTGGTATTCTAAAATGGATTGTATATTTTGCAGTATCATTAAAAAAGATGAACACGAGGGGATGATATTCAGAGATGATAAAATTGTCTCATTTCTGGACATCAGACCATTGAGTTATGGACATACACTTGTGGTGCCGGTTGGTCATTACACCGACTTCAGGGAGATGCCGGTAGAACTTATGGGAGACTATTTTGCACAGCTTCAAAAAATTGCACTTGCTGTTGAGAGAGCTACCGAAGCGCATGGATTTAACATTATTTGCAACACCGGGATAGCTGCGTCACAGTCTGTTTTTCATCTTCATTACCACATTATTCCCCGGTACCATGAGGATGAAGTTTTTAAGAGGCTGAATTTTAAAAAATACGATCATTCGATTACAATGCATTCGTATGCTGAGAAGATCAAAAAAGAACTATTTTAACGGAGAGAATCGAACTAATGGAAAAAAAGATCAGAGTATTAGTGGCAAAAGCAGGGCTTGACGGTCATGATAGAGGTGCTAAAGTAATTGCCGCAGCCCTTCGGGATGCCGGAATGGAAGTGATCTACACAGGCTTGAGGCAGACTCCAGAAACCATTGTTGAAGCTGCTGTACAGGAAGATGTTGATGTAATCGGGTTAAGTATTCTTTCGGGAGCACACATGACTCTTTTCCCAAGGGTTCTTGGTCTAATGAAAGAAAAAGGGATTGATGATGTATTGTTAACAGGAGGAGGGATAATCCCCGAAGGTGATAAAGACAAATTAAAATTGCTTGGAACGGGTGAACTATTCACTCCGGGTACTCCCACCCCCGAAATAGCTTTGTACATAAAAAAATGGTGCGAGGAAAATCCCCGCAACTAACTCCCCATCTAAAAAGAGAGGTTATAGTGAAAAGATTTCTTTTACTATTTACTGTTCTTATTTTGAGCATCGACGCTCAATCTCTTGTCAAAACAATACCCCTACCGGCTGTCGCCTATTATAACAGTGCATATGGACTCGTTTATGCCAACGGCAAGCTGTGGATTTCCTCCGGAAGTTCTTCCACCGGAAACAAAGGAAAACTCATCGGTATGGATACTCTCGGAAATGTGGTTGACAGTATCCAGATAGATTACCCCACCATCAGAGAATCACAAGGACTTGCGTGGGATGGGACTCATTTTTGGTATAATGAACGATTAACTTCAAGACACAATTTCAGAAAAGTTACCACTGAGGGAGTCGTAGTTGATTCAATTTCAATGACAACTTATTATATGGGCGGCACTGCGTACGATAATGGTGGTTTGTGGTTTACTGTTTATTACCCCAACGCTTCTGCCGGGGTTTATAAATTAGACATCGCATCAAAACAAATTGTGGACACACTTCCTACTTTTGGTATTCAACCTCAAGGTGTTATGATGAAAGGGGATACCCTTTTTTATGTAATGGAAAATTTTGAAGGTGATGCCGAAAGAATTTATGCAGTTAATGTTGCCACAGAGGATACACTTTTTTCATTCCCTGTTCCAACCGGTACTGGTACCAGCATTTCACCGAGAGGTTTGGCGTGGGATGGGAAATATCTATGGTTAATCGCACGAGTGATTGGCAGCAGCAGCCAGAGAGCACTTTATAAATTTGACCTTGGCGGTAGTGGAACCCCACAAATCCAATTAGTTACAACTCAGATTGACTATGGAAATGTGCAAATCGGCTCCAATGGAACGACACAAATGTTCATGACTAATGTGGGGACGGCACCACTTCAGATAGATTCAATGCGATTTTCATCGGGTGCGTTTTCAACAAGTGCCACATTTCCTGTGATTGTTCAGCCAAATCAGATGGGGCAGATACCGATTACTTTTACACCAACTGACCCTGTATATTATAAAGACAGTGTATTTATCTACCACAACGATATCAATTTTGCTTATTCGAAGGTAAAGTTGAATGGTAGAGGGATATTTGTTGGTCCGGTAATCTCCTCTTCAGTATCAGCCATTAATTATGGAAATAAGAGAATCAGAAGTACAGGATACAGAGAAGTCAGTTTTGAAAATCTTGGTTCGGCTGATTTGAATGTCGATTCAATCAGATTTGATACTGAGACATTTTACCTTGTTAAACCCGACGATGACTTTACAATCGATTCGGTTGGAATTGTTACATTTAGAGTGTGGATGAATCCATTAACTCATGGATTGCTTCAGGATACACTCCGTGTTTACTCCAATGCCTCCAATTCAACCCATTATAAAATTCCACTTGCAGTAAATGTAATCCCCATGGATTCTGTTTTGGGTGCAAAGATGTGGGAAGGTATAATCCCTGATAACCCCGCCACGAGTTTTAATGATCTTTCCGCTAAATTTATCAAAAAAGCAGGTGATCTGAATGGTGACGGCATTGCCGATATGATTGTTGCAACTGATAACTATTGGACGATTGCTTACAATGGAAATTCTTCAGTAGATGCGGACATACTGTGGAAATTTTCTTCTGCACCTGATAATAACAACACGGGTACTGTATCACGAGTTGGTGCTCTTCAACCAATTGCTGATATTAATGGTGATGGAGTTGGAGAAGTTTGCATCGGTACTGCCGGTGGTGGTGAAACTGTTTATATGATTGATGGTGCCACAGGTGAGATGATTTGGGAATTTGGCGATCCAATCAACTATGACCAGGGCGATGTAAACGGAATTGATGGTAAAAAGGACTGGAATAACGACGGAATAGTTGATATTTTAGCCTCCGCAAGTGGAAATGAATTTAACGGAAGTGGTCGTTTTTCAATTTATTTACTTGACGGCAGAACAGGTGCTCAGATTTGGAGAATTGACGACTCGCAGGCAAAAAAGATGAAAGATGCGGTTATTTCATACCCCGGTGGAGGGGCTTCAACCACCAGGTTCTCCAATGCAACAGCTGCAGAGATTTATGCATTCAACGATCTTGCTCAGTTCCAGTGGACTTATGCAACAGATGCTTCATGTTGGGCAATCGATTTACTTTATGACACCACAGGTGGAAAACGGTATGTTGTAGCCGGTGATATTCAGGGCAAGGTTTACGCGGTGGATATTTCGAACGGGTCACTTTGGTGGACAGGTCAAGTTGGTGGTGGATTTGTTGAAGACTTGATGGTTATCAATGACATGAATGAAGATGGTGTAGCTGATGTGCTTGTTCAAGCGTTAACTCCCTACATTTATGTTCTAAGTGGAAAGACCGGTATGATGATTACCGCAATTCCAACTAGTGGAAACAATCTTGGTGCCGGTTTGCTCGGTGACTTGGACGCAGATGGTTTTCCGGAAATAGGTGTAGCTTCACTTGATAACAGAATATATGTATTTGGTGGTAAAAACAGTGATACACTCTTTACTTATGCTTTTGGTGGAGGTACAAACTCTTACGCTGCTGAAGCAATTTGGGCGATGGACGATATTGATCTGAACGGAACTCTTGAGTTTCTTGCTGGTTCAAGAGACGGTAAAGTAGTGGCTTTTTCGGGTGGAACTGATGTTCCCGTTGGAATCAAGGGTGATTTCACCCAAATTCCCGGAGAGTTTCAACTGATGCAGAACTATCCAAATCCGTTTAATCCAAACACCATTATTGAATACCGAACCCCGATTCAGGGTGAAGTTCAAATAAAGGTATATGATTTGCTTGGTAGTGAAGTGGCAACTCTTGTTAACGAAGTAAGACCGGCTGGAATCCATTTTGTCCAATGGAATGGAAAGAACATGAATGGTACCCCTGTTAATTCAGGAGTTTACTTCTATTCCATAAAAGCGGGAAGCCATTATTCGGTTAAAAAGATGGTTATGCTGAAGTAGAACTTTGGAACTTTGGAACTTTAGAACTTGAGAACTTTAGAACTTTGGAACTTTAGAACTTGAGAACTTTAGAACTTGAGAACTTTAGAGACTTGAGTAGCTTTGGGCGAGACAAAAACCAATAGTCCCGACTTAACGGGACTATTGGTTTAAATTAACCATTATCAACCATTTTCAGGGAAAGAATAGAACTTTTTTATTCAATTAATTAGATAAAACAAAAAAATGATTAAAAAAATATTAATGCTGATAATTGTTGTTAATGGATTGATTATCAGCCAAGCACTCAAATCTCCGGACGGGAGACTTGAATTTGATTTTATGATGAGTAATGGGGGAATACCCTATTACACTCTTAAACTTGATAAGGAGTATGTGATCAAAGAATCGGCTTTGGGAATCATGATCAAGGATGATCCTGGGTTTATCGATGATCTTGCCATTGTTTCCACCCAAAATTCAAATTTTGATGAAACATGGCAACCTGTATTGGGTGAAGAAAAGGAGATCAGAAACAATTATAATCAGTTCACCGTGACCCTCCAAAATATAGATTCAAAAAAAGAGGTGTCAATTGTTTTCCGGCTGTTTAATGATGGACTTGGGTTCAGATATGAATTCCCACAGATGGAAAACCAAAGATATTTCACCATAATGGGAGAGAAAACAGAGTTCAGACTGACAGGTGATCACAAAACTTTTTGGATTCCGGGTGATTTCGACAGTAATGAATATCCTTATATGACGAGTAAGCTGAGTGAAGTGGATGCTGAAAAAGGTCAGGGATTTTTTGAAATAAGCACTCGAAGGATCATCGCTCCTAATGCAGTGCAAACCCCTCTTATGATGAAAAGCGATGATGGAGTTTACATCAATGTTTTTGAAGCTGCTGTAACCAATTACCCCGTGATGCATCTTTTGGTTGATAAATCTGAATTCTCACTTAAAACAGCGTTTGCACCTGATGCTGTTGGAAATATTGCCTACATGCAGGCGCCTTGTTCAACCCCATGGAGAACAATAATCGTTTCAAAAAAGGCTGAAAATATTTTGACCTCAAGGATGGTTCTCAATCTGAATGAACCTTCAAAAATTAGTGATGTTAGTTGGATAAAAGGACAAAAATATGTGGGTATCTGGTGGGAATTGCATGTTAATAAATCAAGCTGGAACTACTCCGATATCAATAATATTAAATTGGGTGAAATCGATTGGTCGAAAGTGAAACCAAACGGCAGACACGGGGCAACCACAGAACGAACCAAATATTATATCGATTTTGCTGCAAAAAATGGTTTTGCGGGTGTTTTGGTTGAGGGATGGAATGTTGGCTGGGAAGACTGGTTTGGAAATTGGAAAGAGAATGTTTTCGATTTTGTTACCCCATATCCTGATTTTGATGTAAAAGAACTTCAAAGGTACGCTGCAAGTAAGGGAGTAAAATTGATAATGCACCATGAGACGAGTGCATCTGCAACAAATTACGAGAGAAGACTTGATGAAGCCTTCAGATTCATGAAAGATAACGGATACGACGCCGTAAAAACGGGATATGTTGGCAGAATCATACCCAGAGGCGAAATGCATGATGGGCAGTGGATGGTCTCTCACTACTTCAGGGTTGCCGAGAAAGCTGCTCAATATAAAATTATGGTAAACTCTCACGAGTCAAGTCGTCCAACAGGACAAAGCAGAACCTGGCCAAACTGGATTTCAGCCGAAGCTGCCCGGGGAAATGAATTTAATGGTTGGAGCAGGGGAAATCCACCGGAGCACGAAACAATTTTGCCCTTCACCAGAATAATGGGAGGTGGAATGGATTACACTCCGGGGATTTTCCAGACTAAAATGGATTATTATACTCCCGGAAGCAAGTTTCAGGTGCACACAACTTTAGTAAAACAGTTGGCACTTTATGTAACTATGTACAGTCCATTGCAGATGGCAGCGGATCTTCCTGAAAATTATGAAAGATTCCCCGATGCATTTCAATTTATTAAAGATGTAGCGGTGGATTGGGATGATACAAAAGTACTTTCGGCTGAACCCGGAGATTATCTCCTGATAGCACGAAAAGCGAAAGGAATTAATGAGTGGTTCATTGGAGGAATAACCGATGAAAATGAGAGAGAGATGGAAATATCTTTCGATTTTCTACCAAAAGGAACCTCTTTCACAGCTAAATTTTATATGGATGGTGACGGTGCAAGTTGGGATGAAAACCCCATGTTGTACAAAATTGAGACAAAAACCGTCACCTCCGAATCAAAGATTAAAGTTAAACTTGCAAGATCGGGTGGAGTTGCAATAAGCATCAAATAGGTAAAATTTATCTTTTATGTCTTAACAACCATTCATAAATTTCAGGATTTGCATAGGTGGCATCCCACGAATTGTGGTTTACTCCTTTGTAAATGGTTAATGTTGCTTCAATTCCACATTTTTTTGAGGCTTCTATCATCCTCTCGGATTCTGATAGAGGAACTACAAAATCCTGGTCTCCGTGGAATGCCCAAACGGGGACTCCTCCAGTTTCGCAGATGCGATGGGGGAGTCCACCGCCACATACAGGAATTATAGCTGCAATGCGGTTTGGTGCTTCCAGCGCCATCGACCATGTACCAAATCCACCCATACTTAGTCCGGTAACATAAATTCTTGATTTATCCACTCTGTATTTTGATTCTATGTGGTCGAGAAGTGCTACAAGTTCGTGTCCCTTCCACCATTGTTTCGGTTTACATTGAGGAGCGATAACTATAAACGGGAATTTTTCTCCCTTTTCAATATGTTTTGGTACTCCGTGAACTTTAACTTTCTCAAGATCGTTTCCTCTTTCCCCTGAACCATGAAGGAATATTAAAAGTGGGAAGTTTTTTGAGGTGTCGTCATATCCATCGGGCAGGTAGGCGAGATAGTCATATCCGACTTCAAGATCAATTTTCCCCGAAAATTTTTCGGGTTTCATGATTTGGGCTGACACAAAGGTGGTTATAATTAACAATAAGTGGAGTGAATATTTTAACATTTTTGATCTATTCCAATTTGAAATTTAATATGTAAAAATAAACAAAAAAAGACTGTCCCGGAGCGGAGACAGTCTTTTTATAATCATGATTTTGGAGGAATATGATTATTTTATTTAAAGCACCTGCCGTCACGATATCCCATGCCTCTACCTTGACCTCTGCCACCACCTCTGTGGAAACCTTTTCCGTTGCCGGGTCCAAAACCATTACCTCTAAATCCTTTGCCACCTTTGCCGGGGCGATCTGATTTAAAGCTGTTCCATTTTTCCTTTTGAGTTTTGTCAAGCAGATCATATATATCCATTTGGTGATTCGCTCTTGAGGTATTCATGGTTTCTCTAATTTTTGAAAGTTTATTGGTGACATTTATAAAGTCACTTCTTGAATAATCACCTTTGGCGAGAAGTTGTTTCTTCTCGAGCAGGGCTTTTTCAAGTTCAGCTCTCATATCCACCATCTTCTTCTGGTGTTCTATCCTAAGAGCTTCAATTTTGGTCTCCTGATCTTTAGAAAGGTCCAGTTTATTTATACATCTGTCACCTTTTGGGTTATCCATTCCCGGTTGTGCAAATGCCAGACCGGAAAGGAAGAGTGCAAGTATTAGAGTGGGCACTGATGTTAATATTAAGCGTTTCATTTATTTCTCCATTGTGTTTATGAAATTTTCAACTTTCTGTTACTGTGACACCTTTAAAGATAAAAAAGGTTTAAAGGATGATTTGGAAAGAATTTACTATATTACTTTAAACCAAATGGAATGTTTTGATGTCAAATCTTAAAATCCAATAATAAGTATTGATGACTGACGAAGAACTTGTAAAGCGATTTTTAAAAGGCGATGAGTCTTCTTTTAATTTAATCGTGAAAAAATATCAGCAGAAGATATACTGGCATGCGAGGCGCCTCACCGGCAACCACTTCGATGCCGATGATATATTGCAGGAAGTGCTGATGGTAGTTTACGAGAAATTAAAGGACTACAAATTTGAGTCATCTCTATATACATGGATATTCAGGATTACATATACCAGGTCTCTAAACCTGATCAACAAGAACAAAGTAAAACGGTTCTTTTCGATCGGTGAAGAGGAAATGCCAGACATTTCAGGGAACGAAGATGTTGTTCGTGATGTAGAAAACAGAGAGAAACTCAGGCTGCTCGACAAAGTATTAAAAGACTTGCCGATGAAACAACGGGAAGTTTTTGTGATGCGCCACTTCGACGAATTAAGTTACGAAGAGATCGCTGAGGTGACGGGAAAAAGCATCGGTGGTCTAAAAGCAAATTATTTTCACGCATTAAATAAAGTAACTTCTCTGATGGAGAGAGAGTATGGAAAAAAAGAACCGGATTTACGAATACTTGGACGGCAGACAGGGTAAAGCTGCCTCTGACAATTTCGAGTTGGAACTTAAACAGGATGATATCCTTTATAAAGATTATCTGAAAGTGAAGGAATCACTCGGAACACTAAAGTCAATCTCGGAGATTGAGCCGGATACCGATTATTTTGTGAATGTGTTGCCACGATTCAAAGAAAAAGTGGCAGCAAAACAAAATCGAATGGTTTTTCCACTTTTTGCAAAATATGCAAGTGGTTTGGTCTTAGCTGCTGCAGCGGTGGTTTTGTTTATGGTTCAGCCATGGCAAAATACCACTATTGAGTCAACTGCTCAGAAAACAGCTCCATCAGAGTTGGTAACTTCAGTCGAATCTCAGAAACATGTGGTTGATGATATTTTGAAAGCTGAAGTTAAACCGGTAGCACAAACAAGATATGTTTATACAGCTCCCACGAGTGCACCTTTTATGGAGAATACAGAAAAGGAAACCGTTATTATTAACTCCGGAACGGGAGTTGTTGATGATGAAGTTTTAGCAACCCATACCGATTTTGAGGGGGTTTATTCTTCTCTATTTGAATTGAATGGTGCCACATTGGTTGAAATAGCAGATAAATACGGGATAACGCTTGTTGATCTGGTGCAAAATCTCAGCGATGAAGATTTTGAAAAATTTTCAAAACAATTAAATCCGACAGATAATTGAGGAACAAAATGAAATACGGCTTCATTTTTATAACTGCACTTTTACTCGTTGTTAGTTCAGCAGATGCCCAACCGGGTGGGGGAAGAGGTAAATTCCGGAATCGTGGTGGTGACCCTATGAAAAAACTTGAGCAACTCGAAAAGGTTAAACTTATTGAGACACTTAATCTTGAAGAAGAAACGATGTTAAAACTCTTTTCGAGACGGGCAGAACATCAAAAAGTTATGGAAGAGAGAAATCACAAAGCAGACCTGATTCTCGATGAGATGGAAGAATTGATTGCTGATAACAAAGATGGTTCAAAAAATAAGGAAATTACTGCGAAAATAGCAGAATTTGGTCAGTTTGTTGATCAAACCCGCCAGATTCAACATCAGTTTATTTCTTCATTATCGGAGATTCTGGACCCTGAGTCCCATGCAAAATATATAGTTTTTGAGCGAAATTTCAGACGGGAACTGCGGGATCTTCTAAAAAAAGATTAGACAAAACGATTTAAGATTTGCATAAAATCGAAAAAAACCTTAGATTTGTAGTCTAATTTCTGCGGAAGTGGCGAAATTGGTAGACGCGCACGTTTGAGGGGCGTGTGGGGAGACCCGTACGGGTTCAAGTCCCGTTTTCCGCACCAGAAATTCAGTGAGCAGTCCTTTTGGACTGCTTTTCTGTTTTAAAGGGATTCTTTGATAGAACTACAATACAACGAAACATTGTTTTACTCTCACCTATTATGTATCCGCTTTTTGAAACCCAATTTATTAATTTGAGTGTCATTTCTATCGAGTCGAGACAGTGTCATTTCTATTGTGTTATTACACAAGAAAATATTTTTTTGAACAACTATTGCATAAATCTAATATTTAAATTAATTTGAGTAAGATTTATTCAGGAGTTTTGGAAAACAAAAAAACAGAAAAACCAATAGCAGTTGGTCCTTTGAGGGATGACAATTGTAGATTTCAGCTTTAACATGTGATCATGTTTTGAAATTAAAACGGAAACCGACTTTTAGTCAACCCTTGGCGGTAACTGCCACGGCGTGCGTCTAAGTGTGGGTTTCCGTTTTTTTGTTTTAAATATTCTTTTAGTCATAAAGAAGA
>CAZHCW010000032.1:0-34902 GCA_964531325.1 uncultured Ignavibacteriaceae bacterium
ACAGGTGCAAAACCAGTCAGAACTGGAGAGTAGGTGAATGGGTTGTCTAATACAAGCATTTCGTCTATTATTGTTTCTGTTCCCCAATAATTTCCTGATAAGTCAACTCTTTCCAACATGTATTTCCCTGATATAAGTGGATTGAAATTTGCATCAGATACTTCATTTGTTCCATTCATCATTTCAATAGATGAATTATCCAGGAATATCTCGAATCCTTCTTCGCCTGCATTTGTTCCGTTATTAGATATCCGGTTAAATCCTGAGAGTGGGTAAGTATTCATTTGTTCACAGAGACCGGCTTCATTAAATGTCTTAAGATCAGGAATTGCACCGTATTCACATACCAATCCTCTTTGTGTGTTGTTGGTTATCTCATTTCCTCCAATTTTGGGGTAGGAATCAGCTAAAAGAATACCATCAGTATGGTTTGCTATTTTATTGTTGTAAATATTTCCAAAACAACCTGTTAATGTGAGTCCAACTCCCTCTTGGGTACCTGTTAGTGTGTTGTTACCAAACCATAGGTCTCCTCCACCCTCTATTATCAGACTGTCGGTGAGTGTATAATTACCCTCAATTTTAAGAGTTACACCCGTAGGTACTTTAATTGTACCTTCGGACGATATTATCTCGCCGGAGGTTATTACTTCATCTGTTAAAAATGTACCGGTGGAAGCTGCAATTGAGATTAGTCTGTATAATCTTCCATCACCTTTACCTATAGGAATTTTAGCTGTGAAATCAATTCCTGTACTGTTGTTTTCAAAGCTGAAATCATTACCGCCTTCTATATCATAAAATCTCCAGTTTAGTAATCCGGTTACACTTAACCCCACATGTAATTTATTGTATGTCCCAACTATCCCGTTAATTGGTAAGTTAAATCCATCGAATGTGGTCTGGTTAAGCAGGAAATAATAATCCCCTCTTAAATGATATTCGTTTTTTGATTGAAGCCGAGTTACTCCAAGGTTTATCATTCTGGAAGAAGGATATACTGGTATCCCATCTCCAAATATTCTAAGTTTCGTCGGGTTAACTTCTCTAGGTACACGGGTACCGTTCCATTCATTATAAATATAGAACTCCTCCCCACTGAATTCCAATTTTGGGAATAAGTTTCCCAATGGACCTTTTAATCTTTTGCCCAATGACACTATTGTATCATACAGTCCATAATCATTGGACCTCGGTCTATCAAAGTCATCAGAATTATTACCCACAAGACTTTCTGCAAAATAGTCACCCCAATCAGGGGTATTTGACAAATAGGAATAGTAAGTTTCATAAAAGAGACCCTTACAACCATAAGCCAATGCTAGCATTGACTGCCCAAGAACTTGATTTCCTGTGGGAGTGCGATACTTATGGTAGTGAAAGTCCTCCGGCGGAACCACACCGATATAATTTAGTTTTCGCGAGCCAAAGGTTTGGGCTGTATAGAAAAAATCCTTGTCATGAGCTACTGCCTCCTGAAGTCTGGTACGCAATTGAAGTTGGCTGATGTAGGTTCCTTCTCCGGAATTGAATATTGTATAATACCAAAACATTAATTTTCTTGGTTGTACAACCTCTGCCCATGTATCAATAACATTTAAGCCCTCTTTATATCCGTCCCACTCAGGATAAATTTTGGTTAACATAAGTTTATCTTTGATGGGAAAACTCAGAGTTTTTTGCACTGCTTCCACTTCTCTGTAGGGGATATAATGGTCATAACTATGAGGTTCATCCATTGTGTAAAAGTATTTAATTTTATCTCGATAAACTGAACTTGTATCCGTAGAATCCCAAATATTGTGGTATGAATTCAATTTGTCTGATATTTGATTTGAATACTTATTCCAAATCTCAGCATCAGTTACTGTAATTTTGTCGACATAAAGCTGTCCATATTCGTTCGGACTGGTAATATCATCCAAATTTATCTCATATATTACTCATGTGTTGATTAAATCAAGCGCCTCTGTTCCCTCGAAACCGCCGGAATATTGACGGTCCTTTATATTTTCAGGAAGTCCGTCAATAGTGAAAGGAAGCTCTATTTCTCTGAATTCGGTAGATTCAAGATCATCTGTTGTGAATCGGGTGGACGCTCGCAATATTGAGTCATAGGAAACCTCACTGGTTGGATATTTTACATATACACAGAGGGTTCCAATATTTAGACGATTTTCAGGCTTAAAACCGATTCTCATCCTGAATTTTGCAATATAGGGGATTGGATCAGAATCATATCTGAATCCCGTTTTGTAATTTTTGTCCTGATATACAAAAGGTCCCCGTAATAAGTTTCGGTTTTGTTCAGGTATTGTTGGTCCTGGAACATAAGTTTTAATCCCACTTAGATTGGCTTCATTAAATATTGCACTGTATCGTTCATTTCTTGCACGCTTTATCTCAGATGAATAAAACCCTGTTGGACTTGAAGCATCCCCTTCAACTTCCCAAGGATTATACACTCCATGTGTAAGTATCTTTAACCAATCAATTTGAACCTCTGTTGTATCATCCCTCACCCACATGCCATTCATTGCAACTATATTTTCAAACGATGAATTCTTAAGTGAAGAGCGATTGTCTTTCCAAACTTTCTTTTGAGCATATTTGTAGAATGCAATTGAATCTGCGTGAATAACAGGATGCATGACCGTCTGGAAAATAGTATTAAACCCAAGCTTAACAAGGTTTGTGTCATTAAATCGATGGTAGGTAATTTCAGGATAGTCACTTGATGGTAAGTAAGTGCCAAAAAGTATTGGCTCTGGGGTTTGTGCATTCATTGATTGTGAGAAAAGGATACAAATGAGGGGGAAAATAATTAGTAATAGTCGAGTCATGACAAACTCCGGTTTTAGATTACCAAATTTTTTAACAGGGGGAGATGGAAAAGGAATTTCCCCTTTTGATAGTACAACTTACGGAATAATAAATTTAAAGTCAATAGGATAAAAATATTTTACAATAATTTGACTTAAAGGTGGAATGGGGAAGCACTATACTTGACATGCGTTTCGAATATATTATCCCGAACCCGGGTAATGGAGTTATTGGGGAAATAAATATGCTACGAATATTTAATCCCGCAGGCGAGATAACTATGGTGGGGTGGACATTATGGCTACGGATATTTAACCCTGCACGCAGGGAATTTGGATGTTCTGAAATCGATATTGTCTATGAACATGTCATTCGCCCAGGCGAATTATGACCTCTCTTATAATATTTTGTTTTGCAGACGGCTATAAGGGATCTGTCTGAAGGAAGTAGTTTTACATAAAAAAATGTAATTTTAAACTTCATTTTAACAATTTTATCGACTTCAAATTTGAAATGTTATGAAACTTAAATTGCTCTTCTCGATTATAATTTTAACCTCAGTACTTAATGCCCAGCAGATGTTTTTTAGACTTGGTGATCTTAATCTCAAATCGGGGAGTATACTCACCGATACAAAAATAGGCTACCGGACATTTGGTAAAATGAATGATGACAAATCAAATGTAGTCGCGTTTTTAAGCTGGTACGCAGGATCATCAGAGGATATGATTTGGAGCCTCGGACGAGGGAAGTTAATTGATACCACAATTTATTTTGCAATCCTGGTTGATGCATTGGGTAACGGGGTTTCCACCTCTCCCACAAACTACACGGGGAAATTGCCTTTTCCGGAAATTACAATTTCAGATATGGTAAACAGCCAGTATCTTCTTTTCACCAAACATCTTGGATTGAATTCAATTCATGCAATAATCGGAGGTTCGATGGGGGGAATGCAGGTTTACCAATGGATGGTCAGTTATCCTGAATTTGCACGTAAATTTATTCCTTATGTTGGCACCCCAATTCAAAGCAGTGTAAATCAATTAAATTTTGAGGTATCACTTCAAATCCTTCAAACAATTGAAAAATATGGTGTTCCCGATTCAGTTGCCAACAGGATTTTTGACCTTAATTTTTATCTGTTGGCAAGGACATCACTTCAAGTTGATTCGTTATATGAACCCGGCGAGTACAAACAATTACTCGATAAATTCAGAGGAGTAACCGCAGAAAGGTTTCCCGCTTCGAATAGAATTGCCCAAATGAAAGCGATGATCAACCATGACATCACAAAAGATTTTGGGGGAACTCTTGAAGAAACGGCGAAAAAGGTTAAGGGGGAAGTGTTTATTATAGTCTCAGCATCAGATCAACTCATTTTGCCGTATCAGTCGATTAAATTTGCAAGATTGTTAAAAACTGATTTGATGGTAATTCAAAATGATTGTGGACATCTTGGTCCCGGCTGTGATCTAAAACTGGTCTCTAATGCAATAGCCGGATTTCTTGCGAGATAAGGGAGAGTCTATTTCCTCAGGAAAGGAACAAATTTTACCTGCATAGCAGTTTGTTTTTCTACTTTGCCATCTTTTTTCTGTAGGATCACAAGTGACTGAATAGTTCCGGCCTGGCCAAGTGGAATAATCATTCTTCCACCCTCTTTGAGTTGGTCGATAAGCGGTTTTGGGACATCCTCGGGAGCTGCAGTTACAATTATAGCATCATAAGGGGCAAATTCCTCCCAACCAAAAAATCCATCACCTGCTTTTACTTTGATGTTTTTGTAACCAAGTGAATCGAGCAATTCCTTTGCATTGTTTGCCAGATCATCAAAATATTCAATTGTATATACTTCTTTAACGATCTCTGCGAGCACTGCCGCCTGATATCCCGATCCTGTTCCAATCTCGAGAACTTTCATCCCTTTTGTTGGATTAACTGCCTCGGTCATGTATGCAACAATATAGGGTTGGGAGATAGTCTGGTCGAGACCAATAGGCAGAGCCCCATCATCATAAGCATATTGCCTGTAGCGTTCGGGCACAAAAAGGTGTCGTTTTACACTTCGCATCGACTTAAGTACTACTTCATTTTTGATACCCCGAGCGACAAGTTGTTCCTTTACCATGGAATCGCGTCTGCCGGAATAAACATCGTTCATGTAGGAAGTATCCTTGTTTTCAATGTCAGGAATAAATGCTTCTTTGCCGTTGCCATAAACTCCAAGGAAGTAGAGTGCAACGACAATAGCCGCAATTATTAATAAAAAAATGTACTTGTTTTTGAATCTCGCCATAGAATTCTGAAAAGTGGTGAGTAAAAATAAAAAAGATTACTGAATTTGAGTTAAAAAATGAGATAAACGGTTATTTAATATTTATTTTCTCCACAATATGTTTTATTTTTCGAGTATCAATGTAAGCGTTTACATTAAAGATGAGGATAAAATGGCAGAAGTAAAGTTGCGTAACATTTCGAAGAGCTACGAAGGTGGCAATAAAGTGGTTCATTCGATTTCATTGGACATTAAGGACAAAGAGTTTGTAGTTTTGGTTGGCCCATCAGGTTGCGGGAAAACCACAACATTAAGGATGATTGCCGGTTTAGAGGAAATTACAGGAGGTGAACTGCGGATTGATGATAAAGTTGTAAATAATCTGCCTCCAAAAGACAGGGATATCGCAATGGTTTTTCAGAATTACGCGTTGTATCCTCACATGTCTGTAAAAGAAAACATGTCGTTTGGGCTGAAGTTAAGAAAAATGCCAAATGATGAGATAAATGAACGCGTGATGGAAGCTGCAAAAATTCTGGAACTGGAAGATTATTTGGATAGAAAACCAAAAGCTCTTTCAGGTGGTCAAAGGCAGAGAGTGGCAGTGGGAAGAGCAATTGTAAGGAAACCAAAAGTTTTTCTTTTTGATGAACCTTTAAGCAATCTTGATGCAAAACTCAGGGTTCAAATGAGAGCTGAGATATCCCGTTTGCACAAACATCTCGGCGCAACAATGATTTATGTTACTCATGATCAGGTTGAAGCCATGACGATGGGCGACAGAATTTGTGTTCTCGATAAGGGGCATATCCAACAATTTGACGAACCTATGAATCTTTATGAACGCCCGGCAAATAAATTTGTTGCAGGATTTATCGGAAGTCCCTCGATGAATTTTATTACCGGCAGTTTAACCAGAGAATTAAACTCATATATTTTTAGCAGTGATAACAAATCTTTAAAGGTTGAATTTAACCGAAAAGACTATGAACAAAAACTTTGTGGTATTGCAGGTGCGGTTATTACAGGAATCAGACCGGAACATTTTAGACCTCACTCGTTTATTGTGAAAGAGGGCGTTAATGTTGTGGAGGTGGTTTTGGATATGGTTGAATTTATGGGAAACGAAGAATATCTTCATTTTTCGCTTGAGGGAGTAAAATGTGTGGCAAGAGTGAACACAGGAATAAGATATAAAACAGGTGACAAGATTCATCTCGAGTTTGATACGGCAAAAGTCCACCTTTTTGATGCAACTTCAGAGAAGAATTTATTAATCGATTAAAAAGTCTTTGATATTAACGAGAGGGAGTGAAAAAAAGCAACTCTTTCACTCCCGGATTAATTCTGTTATTCAAACCAATATTTTAACGGACCATCTTTGCGAATAAGATCTTTGATGTCTGAAAATTTAATTCTGACTTCTGGAGTACCTGCTGCATAAGGAGCTACTTCATATGGATTAAATGTGAATTGTAGAGCACCATTATCGATCAAAAAGTTTTCGTTTAATTTAAATTTTTCATCTTCAAACCAGTAACCTGCTTCATGAAGAAGCTCATCCTCGCCAAGTTGATATTCCTTGCGAAATATTTTTTCTGCGATAAGGTTTAATTTTTCTTTCCCACCCGGAATGAGTAAATCATCCACTGTTAGAACTTTTTGTGTTTCTTCATCAACATTAAAATAAAGTGTCATACCATTTCCATGGGCTCCACCGGCATATTCGTACTCAGATTTTACAATACTGACGATATTATCAGTAGGGAAATAGGCTCCAATATCGCTCGTGAATGTCCAATACATCCCAAAATCGTCTTCCTGTTCCATCGATTTATAGGTAGCAACCATATCATCCACAGATTGTTTAACATTTGCATTTGCAGAAGGGAGCAAACCTGTTACGAGTTTATTTAACATGATGGCAAATTTTGTGTTTCCCTTGTCTTCATCAAACACCGGCCAAGTGATATCAATTACATAAGCAGAATCTCTGTTAAATGCTTTGCTGTTATAAATTTCATGAACCTCTTTTTGTTCATGTATCACATTTTGAGCATTAACCGTAATTAAAAAAGAAATGAAGCAGAGTAGTGAAAACAATTTTGTCATGAATTATATTTCCTTTTGATTATTTTGAAAATGAGCTTAAAAGACCATTTTTATTGATTAACGATTTAATATTTTTATACGGGATTTCCATCTCGGTTGTTCCACATGCATAACATGAAATTTCATACTCATTGTAGAAGAATTTGATTCCGGATTTGGTAAACAGAAAGTTTTCGTTTAAATGAAATTTATTGTTTTCAAACCAATATTCACCATCAAGGCTTTGATTTGGCTGTAAACCTTTAACTTTGCGGAAAATTTTCTCCCCTTCGGCAGTAAGTTTTGTAAGAAAATTAGAATTCAGAACATCTTTGAGGGTTAACAACTGTTTATTCTTCAGATCATAGTTGTAATACCAAACCCATGATCCTCCATGTGCACCGCCATTGTATCCATATCCCATGTTCGTGAATGTTCCAAGTTCATCCGTTAATTGGTTATACTCCAACCTGCTTTCAAAACTCCATCCCATGCCCATTCCCTCGCCACCTTCATAAGCATCTTTGTGATCTTGCACAGTCTTATTGAACAAACCCTCTGCAGAACCCTCCTGATCGAAGAGCAGTTTAACTACTTGGCTATTAAGGAATTCAGCAGTTGAAGAAGCAGAACCTGTCCCTGAAAAAACAGGATACTCAAGGGAGAATTCGAGGAATTTTTCACTTGAGTTTGCAGGGTTAGTGTAAACTTTCTCGAATTTTTCAACTTTTACTGTTACACCACTTTGACTAAAAACGGTTGATAACATTCCTGTAAGAATGACAACAAAAAACTTTAACATGATTATTCCTGTGTTAAAAAGGGGATGAAATTAATTACTGATTTATACACTCATTAGTTGAAAAGGTTTCATCTATCCAAAAAACTGTTATTTGTTAATCCTCAAGCAGATAACCCTCGGCAAGATCGGGTGTAATGTTATTCAGAAATCGAGTGGGTTTTGAAAATGTCATTCCCATTTCACGATCAAACACTTTCATTGGATATGTGATATACAAATTTTGTTTCGCACGAGTGGAGGCCACATACATCAGCCTTCTTTCTTCTTCCAGCCCTTCAGCAGTTTCTATGGATCGGATCGAGGGGAAAAAGCCATCAATTGCGTGCATTATCACCACAGAGTGCCATTCAAGTCCCTTGGCGGAATGGATGGTGCTTAGAGTAAGTTTTTCATCCTCTTTGTCGGGACTGTCAAGATCGGAGATTGAATCAAGAGGAGGCTCAATTGCCATATCGGAGATAAAATCCTCAAGATGGTCATACTTCTCTGTAATATTTAGCAGTGTATCAATATCCTTCGATCGTTTGTTAAAATCATCATACATATCTTTGAAGAGCGGATAATAATAATCAACAATAGATTGAGTTTTATCTGTTGGAGAATCGTTTTTTTCATAAAGTTTCCTCATCACCTCAAGCAGTTTTAGGCATTTTGAAGCAAAAACCGACTCTGCCGATGATTCCACTGACTTTGTAATGCTCACTTTCCCCTCAGATATCTCTGCCATTATCTTTCTTGCAGTTTTGGGTCCAATTCCCGGATGCATCATTAAAATCCGATACCAGCTTACAAGATCAAGTGGATTGAGCAGCACCCGCATAAATGCGAGGATGTCTTTTATATGCGCTGCTTCTACAAATTTGATTCCACCGATTTTAACAAATGGAATATTTGCTTTGGTGAGTTCTATCTCAAGATCAAAGGAAAAAAACGAAGAACGGAAAAGTACCGCAATATCAGAAAGTTTTACTCCCTCTTCACGAAGTTCCAACACTTTTTGAACGATGAAACGGCTCTGCATATTTTCATTTTCAGAGGCAATGATATAGGGGAGTTCTCCATCCGGCCGGTATGAAAAAAGAGATTTATCATATTTCCAAACAGCGGCTTCCTGCACTTTATTTGCAAAATTAAGTATCTGGGGGGTACTTCTGTAATTTTCTTCAAGTTTAATTAAGGTTGTCTCAGGGAACAGTTCAGGGAATTGCATAATATTCTTAAAATTCGCCCCGCGAAACGAATATATTGATTGCAGATCGTCACCAACAACCATAATATTTTTATTCGTTTGTGTGAGGGATTCAACAAGTTCAGCCTGAAGATGATTTGTATCCTGGTATTCATCCACCATTATAAAATTGATGGAATCGAGCAATCTTATCGCAGAAGGTGTCCTGGCAAAAAAGAAATCACGAAGATAAATGAGCAAATCATCAAAATCGAGAAGATTATTTTTCTTTTTATATTGAGTGTAAAGAATGTGTAATTCGTTTATTCTATCGATATGTCGCATAAAATGAGGGAACTCTTCATCCACTATTTCATCGATGTGCCTGCCGGTGTTTACACTCAGACTGAATATTTTGTATAAGGTTTGTTTGTTAGGAAACCTGACCTTATCATCAACAGCGGGGAGGTCGGCACGAATAAGGTTTACCACATCCTCTGAATCACCTTGATCAAGAATTGTGAAATTGGGTTCAAGTCCGGCGGGGATGGCATATCTCCGAAGAATCATATTTGCAAAGGAGTGAAATGTACCTCCCTGAATCTTGGTGCATCTTTTATCAAGGAGCAATTCGGCACGGTGCATCATCTCATTTGCAGCTTTTCGGGTGAATGTAAGAAGCAAAATCGAAGAGGGGTCGTAACCGATCTCTATCAATCTCGCAACTCGATATACCAGAGTGCGGGTTTTTCCGGAACCCGCACCTGCTATAATAAGATAACTTCCTTCTTCGGCTCTGGCAGCTTCATATTGCGCCGGATTTAATGAATTTACATAATCAATGGCGAATTTGGATTCGTCATAATTTTTTATGTAACCCTTGGGAGGTGTAAGGTCCCTTAACTTTATTGTTTTCAGGCTCTTTTCCAATTCGCTCCGCGTCGTCTTAATATTTCTGCCATTACTATTGCATTTTTAACCGACTCAGGATTTTTTAACATAATAGCAAAATTCCTGCTTTTTGTGCTGCTGGTGATGTCGAGATTTGCCTCATGAGAGGTACGCAAAGCATCTTCTGTGTGAGCTGCTGTGTTTCTGTTCAACTCTTCAGTAGAGAGGGGTTCAAAGGTGTAATCCTCCAATTTTTTACTCTGAAAAGTAGATTTCATTCGAGGCATTTCTTTGATAAGCGGTTCTTTTCTCGTTGCCGGCTTATAGTTCGAAACTTCCTTGGGTTCTCTTGCTGGTTTTCTTTCGGGTTCACGCTGAGGTACTTGTGCCGGCGATGTATATCCGTCATCCGGAGTTTTGGGAATCCCCATTCTGCCAAAGAGGGCCTCCAACTCTGAAAAAGCGTCACTCGATTCAAGTGTCTCGGTTTTCTTTTGCGTACTGGTGTATGTGCTATACTCCTTTGGTTGCGGTTTGGGCTGAGTATTCCTCTGCTGCTGCCGCGGAGGGGGAGGCATTTCTTTATTCTTTTTCTTTAATCCACTAAAAATGGAATAAATGATAAAGAGTGCAAAAACCAGTATTTGAACAAAATCTTCCACGACTAACTACCCGGTTTTGATTTCGAATCGTCAGGTCTGGCGATCGACTCACGCATCTGGGTGTCTGCCTGAACATTTTTTAAATTGTAGTAGTCCATTATACCAAGATTTCCTGAACGGAAAGCTTCAGCAATTGCTCTTGGAATCTCAGATTCGGCTTCAATAACCTTTGCTTTTTGTCTTGCAACTTCTGCATTCATTTCCTGTTCAAGTGCTACGGCTGCAGCTCTTCTTTCCTCTGCTCTTGCCCGTGCAATCTGAAGATCTGCCTGAGCCTGATCTGCTTGAAGGCTTGCACCAATGTTTGCTCCAACATCAACATCTGCAATGTCAATTGAAAGAATCTCAAATGCTGTTCCACTGTCGAGACCTTTGCTTAACACAACTTTAGAAATCGAATCGGGATTTTCAAGAACCTGTTTGTGGCTTTCGGAGGAACCGATGGTAGAAACAATACCTTCACCAACTCTTGCCAGAATGGTTGCTTCACCGGCTCCACCCACAAGTCGTTCAATATTGGTTCTTACAGTGATTCTTGCGACAGCTTTAAGCTGGATACCATCTTTTGCCATGGCAGCAACAAGCGGTGTCTCAATAACTTTTGGATTTACTGACATTTTTACAGCTTCAAGTACATCACGACCCGCCAAATCGATGGCAGTTGCTCTCTCAAAAGTAAGATTTAATTGGGCTTTGTCGGCTGAGATAAGTGCATTTACCACTTTATCAACATTTCCACCTGCGAGCATATGTGCCTCAAGTTTTGGAATTTCAACTTCAATTCCTGCTTTAGTAGCTGTGATTTTTGCTCTTACAATTACATGAGGATTTATTTTCCTTAAACGCATTCCTACAAGATCTTTAAATATTCTTACTTTTACTCCCGAAGAGAGTGCAGTAATCCAGAGACCTACCGGTACAAAATAGAGGAAAAACATTAAAAAGATTAATGCGCCTACTATAAAGAAAATTGTCAGACCGGTAAATATTTCTTTTTCCATTATTATACTCCACTAAGATTTGATAAAAACTTCATTCAAGATAATAAAATTCAGTGAATTTACTGATTTAAATCGTCATTCTTCTTGAACAAAATTTAATTTAGTTTTGTTTAATTAGTATTGAATAATTAATGTTTTACTTTTGGGGCAGTTTGAGGTCAGTTTCCTTTAACGGAAATTTGCTTGAATTGCACAAAAACGGAATATTATCTATATTCTATCACTGAATTAATAAAAAACTTAGGAACTGAAAATGGATGGAAGTTTTTCGGACAGGCTGCAGGATGTAATCAGGCTTAGCAGAGAAGAAGCCGTACGACTTGGGCACGACTATATTGGTACCGAACACCTCTTGCTTGGTATCATTCGTGAGGGTCAGGGAGTAGCTGTTCGGATATTAAAGAATCTCGACTGTGATCTTGCTGAACTAAAGAAGGTGATCGAAGATTCCTTACGCTCGAGCGGTGGAACCCTTACTATAGGGAATTTACCTCTTACCAAACAGGCTGAAAAGATTTTAAAAATTACACAGATTGAAGCAAAAATTTATAAGGCTGATGTTATCGGCACTGAACATCTGCTTCTTTCTCTTCTCAGAGATGAGGATACACTCGCTACTCAGATGTTGATGCAATTTGGGTTAACTTATGAATCTGCAAAAAATGAACTGAACAGTCTTCTTTCGAGCAGAGAAAACCCTGAAAAAGGGAACCCGGGGCCTGTGCCTCCACCACAGGGTAAAAAAACTGAAAAAACGAAAACTCCGGTTCTCGATAATTTTGGCAGAGACCTTACAAAGCTTGCAATTGATGACAAACTTGATCCCGTAATTGGCAGAGAGACTGAAATTGAACGCGTTGCTCAAATTCTCAGCCGCAGGAAAAAGAATAATCCTGTTCTTATTGGTGAACCCGGTGTTGGTAAAACTGCCATTGCTGAAGGTCTTGCCATTCGGATTATTCAGAAAAAAGTGCCGAGAATTTTGCAGGACAAAAGAGTGGTCACACTTGATCTTGCGGGACTTGTTGCAGGCACAAAATATCGTGGTCAGTTTGAAGAGAGAATGAAAGCTCTCTTAACCGAACTTGAAAAAGCCAAAGAAGTAATAATCTTCATTGATGAACTCCACACCATAGTTGGTGCAGGTGGTGCATCGGGTTCACTTGATGCTTCAAATATGTTTAAACCTGCTTTGGCACGAGGTGACTTCCAGTGTATCGGTGCAACAACCCTCGATGAATATCGAAAATATATCGAAACTGACGGAGCTCTTGATAGAAGATTCCAAAAAGTAATGGTTGAACCACCAAGTTACGAGGATACAATTCAAATTCTTGAGAATATCAAGATTAAATATGAAGAACATCATCATGTTAGTTATTCAAGTGCAGCTATTGAATCCGCTGTTAAAATGAGTCTACGCTACATCACTGACAGACATCTGCCCGATAAAGCAATTGATGTTATTGATGAAGCCGGTAGCCGGGTGCACATGAGAAATTATGAAGTTCCCGCTGAAATCCTTGCAATGGAGGATGAAGTTGAAAATGTCAGAAAAGAAAAAGCGAATGTTGTAAAACGCCAGGATTATGAAGAAGCTGCAAGACTTCGCGATACCGAAAGAAAACTTCTTACTGAACTTGAAACTGCCAAAGAAGAATGGGAATTGAAATCAAAAGAGAATGTTTTTGATGTTACCGAAGAGGATATTGCCACTGTGGTTGCTATGATGACGGGTATTCCGGTTACTCGAGTTGCGCAAACTGAGTCAGATAAACTCCTTAAGATGGAAGAATCCCTCACAAAAAGCATCATTGGTCAGGATGAACCGATCAAAAAACTTACAAAAGCTATCCGTAGAGCAAGAGCCGGGTTAAAAAATCCGAACAGACCAATTGGTAGTTTTATTTTCCTTGGTCCAACGGGTGTTGGAAAAACCGAACTCTGTAAAGTCCTTGCACGATATCTCTTCGACTCTGAAGATGCACTGATAAAAATTGACATGAGCGAATACATGGAAAAATTCGCCGTCTCACGACTTGTTGGAGCGCCTCCGGGATATGTTGGATATGAAGAGGGTGGTCAACTTACAGAAAAGGTGAGACGAAAACCTTATTCAGTTGTTCTTTTTGATGAAATTGAAAAGGCGCATCCGGATATCTTTTCATTGTTACTTCAGGTGCTTGATGAAGGCCGTCTTACAGACAGTCTTGGAAGAAAAGTTGATTTCAAAAACACCATAATCATTATGACCTCAAATATTGGTCTGAGAGACATCAAACCACTTGGATCGTTTGGATTTAATGCTGATGGTGTTTCAGATCAATACAACAACATGAAAAGCGTAATAGATGATGCGGTGAAAAAACTGTTTAGCCCCGAGTTCCTCAATCGTCTTGATGATCAAATCGTCTTCAGGAATCTTACCAAAGAGGATATCTTAAAGATTATCGATGTCGAGATAAAAGACTTGCTCAAGAATATTCATGACAATAAACTTGAATTGGTGATCGAGGATTCAGCAAGAAATTTCCTCGCTGACAAAGGTTATGATCCAAAATTTGGTGCAAGACCATTAAAAAGAGCAATTCAAAATTATATCGAAGACCCTCTCTCTGAAGAAATTCTTAGAGGTTCATTCAAGGATGGTACTACAATAGTTGCCCGGCATGTGGATGATAACGATTTTCTGGTATTTATGGATGAAAGCTCTCTGGCTGTGGGTTCAGACCTCAGCGTATAATTGTTTTAACGGGGAAGAGTGAAGAATTTCAATTGTTGATTCTTCATTTTTCCCCTTTTAATAAATGTGTTTTGATGGAGTATAAAATGTTAAAGTTAACAGACGATCTTATTTCAAATGAACTTGCAGGCTTAAACGGGTGGGCAAGAGATGGTGAAACGATCAAAAAAGATTACCAGTTCAACAACTTTAGTGAGGTGGTTAAAGTTGTAAACAGGATTGCTGAAATTGCTGAAGATCAAAACCATCACCCCAACATTTTGATGCACGATTGGAATAGACTTTCAATAATCTCTTCAACTCATGATGCAAATGGTATCACCGGAAGAGATTTTAAATTGGCTGCGGCAATCGAAAAAATTGTAAATCTATAGTTTTACTTCTTTTTTACATCAAAAATAACTGAAAATTTCAGTAATTTTAGGCATTATTAATAATTTGGTGCCTAATGAAAAAGTTATTGTTCTTTTTGTTCCTTCCCGTATTAATGTTCGCACAGAGCGAATTCAACAAATACTTCCTCAATAAGACCCTAAGGTTTGATTATACTCATGCCGGTTCAAAAACTGAAGATTTTTACTATTTTAATTCTCTTATTGAAGAACCATTTTGGGGTGGTCCGGTTAAAAACCTTATAGATCCATTCAATTTTGGTAAATATAAAGCCGAAGTTTTTGACAAAGAATCAGGGAAACTGATCTATTCTAAACACTATTCAACACTTTTTTCTGAATGGCAAACAACCAACGAAGCGATGCTCTACAGCAAATCCTTCGAAGAAAGTGTTACTATGCCTTTCCCAAAAAAAACTGTAACACTTACAATTTCATCAAGACAAAAAGATCAGTCATTTGTTAAAAAATTTACCGTGGATATTAACCCCGAGAACTATTTTATCAAAAAAGACCGGGATAAAGTTTATCCCAATTTTAAGGTGGTAAATGGTGGTGATCCTTCCGAAAAGGTTGATATTGTAATTATTCCGGAAGGTTACACGGAAAAAGAGATGGATCAGTTTAAAAAGGACTGCAACAGGTTTGCTCAATATCTTTTTAATTCATCACCCTACAAAGAGAATAAGTCGTCGTTTAACATCTGGGGAATTGAAGCTCCTTCACAACAATCGGGTACCGATATCCCGGCTGAGAAAATTTATGTAAATACACAAGCCGGAACAACATTTTATACTTTTGATGAGGAAAGATATTTAATGACCGAGGAATACAAAGATGTCCGCGATCTGGCTGCAAATGCCCCTTATGATCAGATATATATCCTCGTGAACAGCGATAAATATGGTGGTGGTGCAATCTATAATTATTATGCCACTTGCGTAAATTTTAACATTCATTCAGAATATGTATTTGTTCACGAATTTGGCCATGCTTTTGCATTTCTCGCCGATGAATATTACACCAGTTCCACAGCCTATAACGATTTTTACCCAAAAGAGTATGAACCACTTGAACCAAATATCACAACACTGGTCGATTTTGGCTCAAAATGGAAAGATCTTCTAAAAGAAGATACTCCAATTCCCACGCCTGCCACAAAAGAATTTGAAAAGAAACTTGGTGCCTTCGAAGGTGGGGGATATGTTGAAAAAGGTGTTTACCGCCCAAAACAGGATTGCTCGATGAAGTCAATTTCAGTTGATGATTATTGCACCGTTTGCAAAAGAGCTATTCAGAGAATGATCGATTATTATACAGGCAAATAAAAATGTATTATTCTGTAAATCCGCATAATGAAGAAGTAGTGGGTGAATACCCGACTATGGGTCGCAATCGACTCAACGCAGTCGTAAATGAAGTGTACGATTCCTGGAATCTTTATAAATCCACTTCATTTGAAGATAGAAAAGTGTGGCTGAAAAATGTAGCTTCAATTTTGCGGGAGCGGAAGAAGGAATTTGCTCATTTAATGACCCTGGAGATGGGGAAACCCATTCTTCAGGGGGTAGCTGAAGCAGAAAAATCTGCCTGGGTTTGTGATTATTATGCAAATAGTGCCGAGAATTTGCTTCAAGATCAAATCATCGAAACTGATGCTTCAACAAGTTATATAACTTATTTACCTCTGGGTGTGATTCTGGCAATTATGCCCTGGAATTTCCCTTTCTGGCAGGTATTCCGCTTTGCAGCACCTTCACTCATGGCAGGGAACGGTTGCCTCTTAAAACACTCTCCAAATGTAACGGGTTGTGCCCTGATCATCGAAAAAATATTCTCGGATGCGGGTTTCCCTGACAATATTTTCAAAACGATTGTCACTGATGTTGAGAATGTTGAAGCTGTAATTCGTAACAAAAAAGTAGCTGCAGTCACGCTAACGGGAAGTACAAGAGCCGGAAAAGCAGTGGCATCAATAGCAGGAAGTGAAATTAAAAAATGTGTTCTTGAACTTGGTGGATCCGATCCCTACATAATAATGGATGATGCGGATATCGAATCGGCTGCCAGGTTTTGTGTAATTGGAAGAATGTTAAACAGCGGACAAAGTTGTATAGCTGCCAAAAGGTTTTTGCTGTTTGAGTCGGTGTATGATAAATTCAAAGATGCTTTTATTTCTGAACTTCAAACAAAAAAAACTGGTGATCCGTTAGATGAATCCAATTATATCGGACCGCTTGCACGAAAGGATTTACGGGACACTCTCCATGCACAAGTTCAGAAAACAATTGAAATGGGTGGAAAACTGACGATGGGAGGTTACATCCCTGACAGTCGGGGATTTTATTACCCACCCACCATCATTGAAGAAATTCCGGAAGGTTCACCTGCTTGGGGTGAAGAGTTGTTTGGTCCGGTGGCTTCGTTCATAAAAGTGAAAAACATCGAAGAAGCCGTAGAAATAGCAAATTCCACAGACTTTGGGCTGGGAGCAGCGGTTTTCACCTCCGATTTAACAAAAGGGGAGAGTCTCGTTAAAAATCAACTAAATGCGGGCTCTGGATTTGTAAATTCCTTCGTAAAAAGTGACCCAAGACTTCCCTTTGGTGGAATAAAACATTCCGGCTTCGGCAGAGAGCTATCACCCCTCGGCATCAAAGAATTTGTGAATGTAAAAACTGTTTTTGTTGCTTAGAAGAGGGATAGTTCCACGGATGCCACGGATTTAACACAGATATCACGGATAGGGAAGCTTATCGTGAACATCTTTTTCCATCGTGAATATCGTGTTCAAAGAAGTTGTGGATTTTCTATCACCCCCCCCTCAACCCAATCTTAAAACTTGTACACAACCACCTAAATTCTTACTTTTAAAGTTAATATTTTTAAAATAATGCAGTTGAAAACATTTCGGAGATCAAATGGCAAAGTTTAGTGGTGTTGATTATTTTAACATGGATTTGTTGCTTTCAGAAGAAGAGAAGATGGTCAGGGATATGGTGCGTGAATTTGTGGATGACAATGTGATTCCGGTGATTGAAAAACATTATCGTGAAGGCACTTTCCCGATGGATTTGGTTTCCAAAATGGGGGAAGTTGGACTTTTTGGAGCAAATCTTCCTTCAAAATATGGCGGATCCGACATGAACAATGTAGCTTATGGACTTGTTATGCAGGAGCTCGAAAGAGGCGACAGCGGAGTAAGAAGTTTTGTTTCCGTTCAAAGCGCATTGGTAATGTATCCAATCTACACTTTTGGAAGTGAAGAACAAAGATTAAAATGGCTTCCAAAACTTGCAACTGGTGAAGCCATTGGATGTTTTGGACTAACTGAACCCGATTTTGGTTCAAACCCGGGCGGAATGGTCACCAAAGCAGAAAAAACTGAAGGTGGTTACATCCTCAACGGAGCCAAAATGTGGATCACCAATGGAACTCTCGCTGATGTAGCTGTGGTTTGGGCAAAACTTGATGGCGAAGTTGCCGGTTTTCTTGTTGAAAAAGGAATGAAAGGTTTTACTGCTCCCGAAATGAAAGGGAAACACTCCCTGCGTGCTTCAGTGACTTCCGAACTTGTATTTGACTCCGTTTTTATCCCCGAAGAAAATCGTTTACCTTCCGGTAACGGCTTAAAATCTCCACTTATGTGCCTAAATCAGGCGCGTTACGGCATTGCATGGGGAGTGGTTGGCTCAATGATGGCTTCTTACGATTCATCACTCAACTATTCAAAATCGAGAGTTCAATTCTCGAAACCAATCGCCGGTTATCAGATGACACAGGAAAAACTTGTTTTTATGCTCACTGAGATAACAAAAGCACAACTCCTTAATCTCCAGCTTGGAAGATTAAAAGATTCTGGCGATCTTAAATTCCAACATGTATCTCTTGCCAAAAGAAATAATTGTGAAATGGCGCTTACCATTGCAAGGGTAGCAAGGGAAATTCATGGTGCCAACGGTATTCTTGATGAATATCCAATAATGCGGCATGCCAATAATCTTGAATCCGTAAAAACTTACGAAGGAACCCATGAGATGCATACGCTGATTCTTGGTTCAGATATTACCGGTATTCCGGCTTTTGATTAATTTAGAGACACTAAAATGAATAACGAAAAGTTTGCCTACGATGCGATCACTTTCGACGATGTTTTAATCCTTCCCGCAAAATCATCGGTTTTGCCAAAGGAAGTGGATGTTTCATCTCAGTTGACAAAAGGAATTAGACTAAACATTCCTTTTTTATCTGCTGCGATGGATACTGTTACCGAAAGTAAACTTGCGGTGGCAATTGCCCGCGAGGGGGGTATCGGAATACTCCACAAAAACATGTCGATTGAACAGCAGGCTGAAGAAGCGGACAGAGTGAAAAGATCGGAAAGTGGAATGATCCAAAATCCCGTGACACTCACCGCTGACAAAAAAGCCGGTGACGCCTTTGAAATGATGAGGAAATATTCAATCTCGGGTATTCCCATTGTTGACTCCTCAGGCAAATTAATTGGAATTTTGACAAACCGAGACTTACGATTTGTTAAAGATCAAAATCTCCTGATCAAAGATCTGATGACATCAAATAATCTGGTGACTGCCGAGGTTGGCACAACCCTTGAACATGCGGAAGAACTGCTCCATCAACATCGTATCGAAAAACTTCCCGTAGTTGATAACGAAGGTGTTTTAAGAGGTCTGATAACCTTTAAGGATATCCAAAAAAAGAAGAGATATCCAAACGCCTGTAAAGATGGAATGGGAAGATTAAGAGTTGGTGCTGCAGTTGGAGTTAGTGCAGACACTTTTGAGAGAATCGACAGACTTGTAAATGTTGGAGTTGATGTCATCGTTATTGACACTGCTCATGGACATTCGATGGGTGTTGTAGAAACAATTAAAAAAGTTCGAGCAAAATATCCATCAATTCAGCTAATTGCAGGTAACATAGCCACTTACGAGGCTGCGTTAGAGTTGTATAATGCAGGAGTTGATGCAGTTAAGGTGGGAATTGGTCCCGGCTCAATCTGCACAACCAGAGTTATAGCCGGAATTGGTGTGCCACAAGTGAGTGCAATAATGGAAGTTTTCCGGGCTCTTAAGGACAAAGGAATTCCGATAATCGCCGATGGTGGAATCAAGTATTCAGGTGATGTTGCAAAAGCAATTGCAGCCGGGGCTGACACCGTAATGATTGGTGGTCTGTTTGCCGGAACAGATGAAAGTCCCGGTGAAAAAGTGCTTTACGACGGAAGAAGTTTTAAAGTGTATCGTGGAATGGGCTCTCTTGACGCAATGAAAAAGGGAAGTGGCGACCGTTATTTCCAGGATTCAGAAACAGAAATAAGCAAACTTGTACCTGAAGGAGTCGAAGGAATGGTTCCTTACAAAGGACCCTTATCCGATACTGTATTTCAACTTACGGGTGGACTGCGAGCTTCAATGGGATATGCAGGTGCTGCAACCATTGAAGACCTTAAACTCAAATCAAAATTTGTGAAGATTTCCTCAGCATCGTTAAAGGAAAATCACCCGCACGATATTATCGTGACCAAAGAAGCTCCAAACTACCAAAAGATATGATACACAGATTTCTTGACCGTCGATTTTCATTCCTGTTTGAGTACAAACGGGATCACCATCTGGATTGTATTATCCTTAATAATCCATCAAATATTCGTTATTTTTCAGACTTCAACTCGAGCAATGCTTACCTGTTGGTGTTTGGTGATGACATAATTATTATAACTGATCCAAGGTACGGACTGGAGCTAAACGATGTTGATGGAAGAATCATTAGAAAAGTTGTAAACAATCCTCTTGATGTAATTAAAAGTTTTTTTTCTGCGAGATCGTTTACAGTCGGCGGTGATGCAACTTTCCTCTCTTCATCTCTTTCATTAAGTCTTAAAAAAAGTAAAATAACTCCGAAGGATATTTCAGAAGTATTAGCTGATTTTGTATCAGTGGCTGATGATGAAACCTTGTCGAGGTTCAATTATGCAAACTCAGTCAGTCGAAACATTGAAAAGAAACTTCTCGACCTGATGATTCCGGGAATGAGGGAATTTGAATTAAGGGCAACTATAAGCTATTTTATTCATTTGGCGGGTTGTGAAGAAGCTTTTACCCCAATTGTTTCGTTTGGTGAAAACAGCGCCAAAATCCACACTGAGCCCTCAGATAAACAACTCGCGAGGGAAATGCCCGTTTTGATCGATTATGGAGTAAAGTATAAAGGTGTTTCCACTGACATCACCCGTTCCTTTTGGTACGGTAAAAAACCGACTGATGAATATCAGAAAGTTTTAAAGATTGTTAAAAAATCGGTAAAAATAGCTGAGTCACACTGCAAGACGGGTAAGGATACTTCAAAAGCTTATTCAATTACAAAAAATTATTTGTTAGATAATCACGAAAATGCCGAAGAATGTCTTCCTCACTCTCTTGGTCACGGCTTGGGATATCAGGTTCATCAAGATCCCCGAATTTCCTCCGCAAGAGGAACAAAGTTTAAATCCAATCAAATTATCACTCTGGAACCCGGTATTTATATCCCCGGTAAATTTGGTGTCAGAATTGAAAACGACTATCTGATTACAGAAGATGGTCCTAAGATATTAACGAAATAAATTCATGTATAAAGTTTTAATTTTCTCATATTATTTCCCTCCTAAAGGGCTTAGCGGGGTTCAAAGAACTACAAAATTTGTAAAATACCTGCCTGAATTTAACTGGAGTCCCACGGTTATCACTACGGGCGATATTGCATACTTCGCTCACGATTATTCACTTCTTGAAGACCTCAAAAATGAAAATATCAGAGTTGTCCGGGTTAACGGTAAAGAGATTAATTCGATCCTGAAGAAAAAAGGGACAATGAAGATGCCCCGGGAAATCTTTCGTAAGATTTATTCTTACATAAATTCCTGGTTTTACATTCCCGACAATAAAAAATCATGGTCAAACCATGCTTATAAAGAAGCCAAAAAACTTTGTTCAGAAGAAAAATTTGATGTTATTTTTGTTTCAGGTCCCCCTTTTTCTTCCGTTGAAGCTGCCCGAAAAATAAGTGAGGAATTTAAAATTCCACTTTTTGTTGATTACCGTGACCTTTGGTATGGCAATCAGTTTGCCCGTTACCCTACGCCCTATCACAGGATAAAAACTAAAAGGGGAGAGGATGCCACTCTCCGTAAAGTGGACAAAGTAGTGGTCACAAACCGCCGATTAAAGGAAAGAATGATGAAAAATTATCCTTTCCTTACACATCAAAAAATGTTGATTCTTCCACATGGATTTGATTCAGAAGATTTGACCCTCGCAAAAGCGGGAGTGACAAAACTCTCAAAAAAGATGGTTATTACTTACTCCGGTCTGTTTTATGAGTATATCACACCTAAATACTTTTTAAAGGCATTTAAACAGATTGTGAAACAACATCCGGAAATTGCTGCGAATATTGAGTTACATTTTATCGGATTCCTTCGGATTGAAAACAGGAAACTGATTCGCCGTTATAATCTGCAGAACTATGTGGTTGAGCACAACTATATGGAGCATATCGAAGCTCTGAAAAAAGTGCTCGCCAGCGACCTGCTTTGGTTTATGGTTGGAAATGGCAGAAATGCCGATACCATTTCAAGCAGCAAAATGTATGAATATTTTGGCACAAAAAAGCCAATTCTTGCCTGTCTGCCTGATGGTGCTCTCAAAACACATTTATATGATTATGAAGCTTCCTACATCTCCGATCCATACGATGTAAAAATGATCAGAGACAATATCATAAAAGCCTATAACGATTTTGCGACAGGAAAACAACCTAATCCTAAAGATGAATTTGTGGCTAACTTTGATCGCAGAACTCTCACAGCCCAACTGGCTACTGAATTTCAATTCTTTTTGAAGGTGCACTGATGAAAGTTGCGATTATTGGAAGTGGCGGTAGAGAACATGCCCTTGGTTATTCAATTTCAAAATCTCCTGATTGCTCGGGTCTCTGTTTCCTGCCGGGCAACGGGGGAACCCATCAACCTGGTAAGAATATTGAAATAAATCTCACCGACCATAACCTCGTTTACGCAACTCTTGTTGATGAAAAAATTGATTTTGTTGTAATCGGACCCGAAATTCCCATCGTTGATGGAATAGGAGATTTTCTACGCGAAAAAGGATTTATCGTTTTTGCTCCCACAGCAGAAGCCGCAAGAATTGAATCTGAAAAATCGTATTCAAAACAGATTATGAAAAAGTATGGTATTCCCACGGCTGATTATAGAGAATTTAAGGACACCGAATTTGAATCAGCTCTTAATTATATTCGAGAAGGTACTTTCCCTGTTGTACTAAAAGCTGATGGACTTGCCGCGGGAAAAGGTGTTGTAATTGCCACCAATTTTTTTGAAGCTGAGAGTGCACTCAGGGACATGATGTTAAACAAAGTATTTGGTGATGCCGGTTTAACTGTTGTTATTGAAGAATTTATGTCGGGTGAAGAAGCTTCAATTTTTGCGATAACTGATGGTACAAATTATGTATGTCTTCCCGCAGCACAGGATCATAAACGGATTGGAAATGGTGATACAGGTCCAAACACCGGAGGTATGGGTGCCTATTGCCCTGCTCCTGTAGTCACACCTGAAATTACAGAAAGAGTCAACTCTGAGATAATTGAGCCTTTTCTTGCCGGTCTCAGAGAAGAATCCAATCCCTTTGCGGGGTGTTTATATGTTGGAATCATGATCACAAATTCAGGTCCCAAAGTGGTGGAATTTAACTGTCGTTTTGGTGATCCCGAAACCCAGGCAGTTCTCCCTGTTCTTGAAGGTGATTTGCTTGGATTGCTCTATTCTGTAGCAAAAGGGAAACTTGACCCAACAAAAGTGTGGCACAATGGTTCTGTTGCCGTAAGTGTCGTCGCAGCATCGGGTGGTTACCCCGGAACATTTGAAAAAGGATTTATAATCTCCGGCTTAAATTCGATTGAAGGGGATAATATTGTATTCCATGCCGGAACAAAAGTTTCTGATAACAAAACCGTTACCACCGGTGGAAGAGTACTCGCCATTACCTCAGTTGATAAATCCGGAAACCTTTCCGCTGCCATTTCTTCCGCTTATGAGTCGCTAAAAAAGATTTCATTCACCGACATCTACTACCGCAATGATATCGGACACAAGGCTCTTAAACACTCCTGAAACTTTCCCATCTGTAACAAAAATCACCTTATGATGTTATTCTCAAAATTCTTCTTAATAAATTTGCCTTTTGTTGAATAGATTAGTAGTTTAATATCTCAAATAATTATTTTTTCGGTATTAAATAACTTTCTCTGAAAGAATAATTATCTATTTGTATAAAATCTAAAATCTGAATATTGGAGGCATATATATGTCTGAAGCTGGATTCAATGCGTTTGCAATGGCTCAGGCGCAATTTGATAAGGTTGCAGAACTTCTCGAATTAGATGAAGCGACTCGTGATCTTTTAAGGAACCCATTACGCGAATACCATTTTAGTATTCCCGTTAAAATGGATGACGGAACCAACAAAGTGTTTAAGGGATTCAGGTGCCAACATAACGACGCCAGAGGCCCCGGTAAAGGCGGTATCCGTTTTCACCCACAGGAAACAGTTGACACAGTTCGTGCATTGTCGATGTGGATGACCTGGAAGTGCGCTGTGGTTGATATACCACTCGGCGGCGGCAAAGGTGGAGTTATCTGTAATCCTCACAACCTCAGTATGAGAGAACAAGAAGCGATCTGCCGCGGTTGGGTTCGTCAAATAGCGAGAAATATTGGACCAATCCAGGATGTACCTGCACCCGATGTTATGACAAATCCACAGCATATGTTATGGATGCTTGATGAATATGAAGCAATTCATGGTGCAAAATACCCCGGTTTTATTACCGGAAAACCCGTCGGGATGGGTGGATCACTCGGAAGAACTGAAGCTACAGGATATGGTGTAATCTTTACGCTTCGCGAAGCATTAAAAATTAAAGGTATCGATCCTAAAGACACAATCGCAAGTGTTCAAGGGTTTGGTAATGTAGCTCAATATGCAATTAAACTTTATACTCAACTCGGTGGCAAAGTAATTTGTGTTTCAAGTTGGGATGAAGAAGATCAGGCTTCTTACAGCTTTAAAAGAACTACGGGAATAGATCTACAAGAGCTTTTGAGCATAACCAATAAATTTGGTGGTATTAATAAAGATAAAGCCAAATCATTCGGTTACGAAATACTTCCGGGTGATGAGTGGATTAAACAGGATGTTGACATCCTGATTCCTGCGGCTCTCGAAAACCAGGTCCGGGAAGATAATGTGGTAAAGATCAGCAAAAGAGTAAAATTTGTTGCTGAAGGTGCTAACGGACCGACCACTCCACAGGCAGACAAATACTTTGAACAGAATGGTATTTTTGTTATTCCTGATTTTCTGGCGAATGCAGGTGGTGTTACTTGCAGTTACTTCGAACAGGTTCAGGGAAACATGAATTATTTCTGGGATAAAGAAGAAGTTCTGTCGAAACTTGATTCCAAAATGACATCTGCTTTCCATGCAGTATATGAAACTTCTGCAAAGAAGAAAATATATATGAGAGATGCGGCTTATGTTATTGCGATAAGCAGAGTTGCTCAAGCTTGCCACGATAGAGGCTGGTGTTAGTAAAATTTCTGTAAACAGAAAATTAAGGCTGTCTTATATTAGTGATAATTAAGACAGCCTTTTTATTTTTAAAGGATGAATAAATCAAATTAAGGATTTTGATGCAGCCAAGCGACCACAACTACCGAATTACCAGCGCACTCGAAGAACGACAAAAAGAGATCGCATTCCTTCATGATTTTGAAGACTTGTTACACGACCAGACTCTGCTTAAAGAGGATATTTTCCTCATTGTTATTAAAAGAATGCAAAAGGCATGGCAATTCCCGGAACTGTGTGAGGTTCGGCTTCGCTACAGGGATAAAACATTTGAAACCGGTGGGTACATTGAAGATATGCCTCATCTTAGTGTTGATCTGATCGCCGGCGAGAAAATAGTAGGCGATATTCAGGTTACATATACCGCGGATGTGGCAAAAGGTGAAGTGGGTCCATTCCTTAAACAAGAAAAACGACTTCTCGACACAATCGCTTTTAGACTTGGTGATTTTATTCTGAACTACAGACTTAAAAAGAAACTTGAAAAAAAGAAGGTGGAAGAGGCTGTAAAAGAGAAAACCGAGTGGCGTATTGTTGTGGATATGATTAGAAAAACAGATCCTCCTCTCTTTATGAGGCTGTTAAGGAAGATGTTACATCAACTCAACTGGAAGGGCATCCAGGAAGCTGAAGTACTTCTTAAGGAGCTAAGTATCGATCTAAAAGGTGATGAGGAGAGAGAAACTGAAGATGAGAACAGACCTCTACAAAAAAGAATTATTAACGATTATGACAACTACATTAATGCCATCCTTAAACTCACGAGTGAAAATTTTACCGAAGAAGAAATTCTTTGGCGAATCCAGAAGTGGATTCAGAATGATAACACCAGTTCGTTAATAAAGGTATTGGAGTCGCAGGGTTCTTCTCTTGCTGATATCTCCGATGCAATCAGGAGATTTTATCACCTCGCACCTGAAAAAATTGAACTCTCACCCGCAACCGTTAAAGGTCTCAGGGTTTCACTTTTAAGAAGATTTCTAACTGATGATCTCGATTTTATTCAAATTGCAAAAGATTATGTAAAACTTACCGATTTCCACAAACTAATCGATAAGATGATTTTTATGCCCGGAAGTCACGGTAAACTTGGAGGTAAAAGTTCGGGTGTGTTTCTTGCTCATAACATCCTTAATTCAAGTGTAAGTAATGCAGAGTTGCCATTTGAAGTAAAGGTTCCAAAAACATGGTATCTCACCTCCGATTGTATTATGCAGTTTATCCAATACAACAATCTTGAGGAAGTTTATGAACATAAATATAGAGATATCGAGGAGATTAGAGTGGAGTATCCACAGGTGCTTCAACTCTTTAAGGACAGTCAATTTCCGCCCGATGTGCTTAAAGGATTGTCGGTAGCACTTGATGATTTTGGTGACAGACCAATAATCGTCAGGAGTTCTTCACTACTTGAAGATCAGGTAGGGTCTGCTTTTTCCGGAAAATATAAAAGCCTTTTTCTTGCAAATCAGGGAAGTAAGCCGGAGAGACTCAGTGCATTAATGGACGCCATTGCAGAGGTATATGCCTCAACATTTGGACCCGATCCAATCGAGTATAGAACTGAGCGAGGCCTCATCGATTTTCACGAGGAGATGGGAATTATGATTATGGAGGTTGTGGGGACAAGGGTTGGTGATTATTTTTTCCCTTCCTTCGCCGGCGTTGCTTTCAGTAACAACGAATTCAGGTGGTCTCCCAGAATAAACCGGGAAGATGGCCTTGTTAGAATTGTGCCTGGACTTGGGACTCGCGCTGTCGATCGTGTAAGTGATGATTATCCGGTTTTAATTGCTCCCGGTCAACCAAATCTCAGAGTTAATGTAACTTATGAAGAGTCAGTAAGGTATTCACCAAAAAAAATCGATCTTATTAACCTTAAAACCAATCAGTTCCAAACCATAGAAATTGATCATCTGATAAAAGAAGTTGGAGTTGAATATCCACAAATAAATAATATTGTTTCAGTTGTGTCAAATGGTATGTTGCGACCCCCAAATCCTCTTCAGGTTGACTACCAGGAGGATGAATTCGTTGTAACTTTTAATGGACTGTTGAGCAAAACCCAATTTATTCAAAAAATGCACTCAATTTTGCAGATTCTCGAAGCAAAATTTGGAGTTCCTGTAGATGTGGAATTTGCCAGTGACGGGAAAGATTTTTATTTGTTACAGTGTCGTCCTCAAAGTTATTCGGGACAAAACACAGCCGATGTTATCCCCAAAAATGTTCCCCCTGAGAGTATCTTATTTTCAGCGACAAAACATATATCAAATGGAAAAGTACCTCCCGTACGATTTGTTGTTTATGTGGATCCTGAAGGGTATAACAATCTCAAAACCAAAGAAGAGATGCTTGAGGTGGCTGCAATTGTCGGGAAACTTAATAAAATGCTTCCGCGTAAAAAGTTTATTCTCATGGGTCCCGGTCGGTGGGGCAGCAGAGGTGATATAAAACTTGGCGTGAGCATAACATACTCCCAAATCAACAATACTGCCATGCTGATAGAAATAGCCAAACAGAAAGGGAATTACAAACCCGATCTCAGTTTTGGAACCCATTTCTTCCAGGATCTTGTAGAAGCCTCTATCAGATATCTACCCCTTTTTATTGATGGGGGAACCACATTCCTGAATGAAGCAGTAATCAAAGAATCGAACAACCTGTTGATCGACATGTTGCCTGAATATAGCCACCTTAAGGAAGTGGTCTATGTCCTGGATATAGAAAATGAATTTGATGGTGGCACTTTAAAGGTGCTTATGAGTGCTGAAGAAGAGATTGCCCTGGCACTGATTATGCCAGAGGGGTATAAAGAGTCAGAGATTGTTGAAGACAATAATTCTCCCACCTTTAAATCTCTCGGAGAAAACATCAAATTTAACAGAATAGCCAAGTTCATTGAGCGGTTATCGATAAAACTCGACAAAGAAAAATATCGGATAGAGTCGGTATTTTTCCTTCCACCGGTTCATGCTATGGAAGCAGATCAGATGAGGCCAATACTTCTGATTAAAACCGATGCAAGTGAGGAAATGCTCAATAGTTTGCGCGCCTATCTAAATGTTTGGAATGACTGTTTACATACTCTTGAATACAGAAATGATGAACATGAAGAAGAGAAGGCATTCGATTATATCCTCACAGACGATATCGACGGGTACCTCAGGGAGTATATTGAAGCCGGAACTTATATGATTACTCAACTTTATCCACTTAAATCAGATTTTCTCGATTAAAAAAAAAAGCCTGCGGGGATTTAATTCTCGCAGGCTTTTGCAATTATAGATGAAATTATCTTTTTTTGATAAACTCTACCATCCTTTGTAATACTTCAGGTTCAATTGTTGTTGGTGTAATTGCATATTCTGAAATTCCTCCCGTGGCTACTTTTTGGAAAAGGTGGTTCATAGAATCAAAAACCTCAATTTCATAATAGACACCTGCCTTTGTAAGCGCATTTTCTACCGGTTTACGATTCTGAGCAGGGGCAACTTGTAAATCTTTGCTCCCCCAAAGTGCCAAGACCGGTACTTTTACCTTTTCAAGCCATTCTGAAGGATTGAGTGACAAAAACTGTATAAACCATGGAGTTGCAAGAGAGAAAAGCCCTTTTTTGCTGAATTGCTCCACATTTGCAATACTCTCTTTTTGTTCAGGACTTAATGAGTTCATGTAACTTGTATAAATCGAATCTATCTGTTTAGCCGCAATATCGGGTTTGGCTATAATTCCATCCAGAATTTGAGTAACAAGATCGAGATACATTTTAAGATGTTCTTCGTTCACCGTAGAATCGGCTTTTGCAAGAAGCTCTGACTGTTCGATTATTATATCTCTTCCAATAACGCCTGTTCCGGCCAGATTTATTATAAACTTTGTTTTTGGATTATTTACAGCAACAATCGGTGCAATTACTCCACCTTCACTGTGACCAATTGCTCCAAGTTTCTCTTTGTCCACAAAATTATATGTTGCCAGATGATTTAAAGCTGAGGATGCATCCCCGGCAAAATCCATTGTAGTGCCGGTTTTAAAATTACCTTTTGATTTCCCGACTCCTCTGTCATCATAACGAAGAACAACTATTCCGTTTCTGGTTAGCCAGTCGGCTATAACGAGGAAAGGTTTGTGCCCCATCAGGCTCTCATCTCTGTCCTGGGGACCGGAACCGGTTATAAGAATTACTGCAGGATATTTCCCAATTGTATCAGGGGCTGTGATAGTGCCGGCAAATTCTATGTTTGCTTCTTCGTTTTTGAAAATAACATCTTTTGTGAAGTAGGGATATGGTGGACTTATTTTTTGAGTCCGGGTTACTTGTTTATACTCTTTTTTAGGAAACAAAGTGAGTGGCATGGAACCTCCACCTTGTGTATAGATTCCTGAAACTGAATCGATAGCACCGTAAATCTTGCCTGAATACTTCATCGCCATCATTTCTATTGTTATAAACAGACTGTCGTCCTTAAACTCCGCAGTCGTAAGTTCTATTCCGAACGCAAACTGTGCCGGTACATCAAGAATGTTTTTGTTTTCATTGAGTATAAAAATCAATTCTATCGGTTTTCCACCAACTTGAAGTACTCCTGACAGTATCTGATCTTTGGATTGTGCGGTCAGAAATATTGTTGGGATTAAAATAAGGGGTAATAAAAATTTAAATGGATTTGACAAATTATTGACCTTTCCTTTTAACTTCGGTTTTTGCAGCCGACTCGAATGCCTTTATTATAGCTGAATAATCTTCTTGACCATATCCGAGAGTAATTGCATCTTTTAATAAACCGGAAATTGATTCAGCAATATCTGCTCTACATCCTTCAGATTTACACGATTCAACCATATAGTTACTGTCCTTAAGAAGATTTTCCACAGTAAATCTGGGGATAAAGTTTCTGTCGAGTATATTGCTGCCTTTAAATTGAATTGTTGTAGAATTAAGTGCTGAATTTGATAATACTTCAAGAAATACCGAATTATCAATTCCGGCTTTTTCAAGAAACACCATCGATTGTGAAAGCATCGCAATCGTTCCTGCAATAATAGAATTTAACCCTATTTTCAGATTGGTTGATTGTGAAGGATGGTCAAATTTCCACACAGATTTTGCAAGGTGATTTATGAGTGGTAACACTTTTTCGAGTGGTTCCTTATCCCCGCCGGGAAACATTAATAAAATACCATCGGTTGCCTGTGTCACACTGCCAAGGACAGGGGAGTGGATGAAGTGTTTTTTTTGTGATTTGTATACTTCAAAAAGTTTGTTTGAAGTTGAAGCAAGGATAGTGCTGCAATCGACATGAATTGCTCCTTCAGCTAAACTGTTTAAAATACCTTTTTCTCCCAATGTAACAGATTCAAGTGCCTCCGAGCCAGTTAACATGGTAAACAGAATATCTGATTGAGTTCCAACTTCCGAAATAGAACCACATACAATCGCACCACTTTTGGAAAGAGATTCAGTTTTTTCGACACTTCGGTTATAGATGTATAAAGGGAAACCGGCATCGAGTAACCTCTTTGCCATAGGGCTGCCCATCATACCGGTACCAATAAATCCTACTTGTAATTTTTTCAATTTTATTCCGTTTTGTTTTAATCTGTATTTAAATAAAATGCAAATTTACCTTTTTTATCAATAAATCCTTTACTCTCCTTGTTGGTTTTTTTATCTGTGAATTCGGCATAAGCTCTGCCATTCATAAATTTTTCAACACCATTAAAATTCAGGTCAATAACAATTTTTCCTTTAGTGTCAATAAATCCATAATTACTGAAACCTTCACAGATTATTGCCAATCCTTCTGAAAATCCACTATTGAGAGTGTAATATTTCCCTTTATCATCTTTTGGAGAAAGTCGTCTGATTACTTTTCCATTTGCATCAAGAATTTCAAAAACTGTTTCCCATGTTGTCTCATCGGTATATTTTCCGGTTGAGAATCCTTTTTCGAATGTCGCTAACTGTTCATATTTAGGCTGAACCACAATTTTTCCGCTTTTATCAATTGCTCCTTTTATCCCTTCATTATTTGTAAAGGTTGCAATTCCATCGTGAAATGCTCCGGGTTCAGTACGATAATAAAAATTATCGAGTGTTTTACCCGATTTGTCGGTAAATGTCCAACCTTTCTTTGTGTAAACTGCTGCCATACCGTCACTAAAATCCCTTACATCATCAAAAATGTTGGGAATTGCAATATTTCCCTTGGTATCAAGGTAACCATATGTCGATTTTTCACGATAATAACTTAAACCCTCGCTGAATCTGGTTTGTAAACTGTAATCATTAATTGTTGAATCGTTTACAATCATCCCGGTTTTTGAAACAATTTTGCAATGGGCTCGTGTATTGGCATTCCCTGCATCCGCTGGTTTATATACTACGGCTACACCATCAGAAAAAGGAGTTAACCGGTAAAACTTGCATGGAACCACGGTTTTACCTGTTTTATCGATTGCACCAAAACCGCCCCCTTTTACCATCTGGATAACTGCTACACCATCTCTAAAAAAAGGTTCATAAAAAGTGTTCTCAAATTGGGGTTCGATTACTAATTTCCCCGTTGTATCAATAAAGCCCCAGTTTTCGCCGATACGAACAGACATTAGTCCTTCGTTAAATTCACCAAATTTTTTTGTGTTGATTGTGGGTTGAGAAAAAACAGATATATTAAGAATTATGAGGAGGGCGATAGAAAAAAGTGAAGTTTTCATTTGAATTCATAAATTATTGTTAAATATGAATACAAATTACTTCGGAACTGTAAAACTATCTAATAATAATATCCTGAATTTATACTAATGAACCATTATTTATAGAGTGGGATGGAAGGCAAGATACCTGATACATCTTGCCTCCCATTAAAAACAAATTGCCTACTTTTTTGTGACTTTACATGTATTTAAACCAATTAAATTGTATGCAGGACAAACACCCATTAATCCGGTTACGATTGGCAAGATTCCAACAACACCCCACCAGCTCCCAAAATAAATTCCCGTACCAATTATAACTCCTCCCAAAATGTACCTTAAAATCTGATCTTGCGATCCAACATTCTTCTTCATTTTTGCTGCTCCATTTAATCATTTGTAAAACTAATCAGTTAGATGCTTAAAAAACAAAAAAGATTCATAAAAGATTCATTGATGTTTGATTTATTAACTGTATATTTTCAAGTATAATAAACCAAATTCAATTAGTGATTGTCAAACTAAAAACTATTACTTATTTCGATGTAATTTGAGACTTATATGAGATATTTTGCACTATTTTGCTTTTTTTCCTCTGCGCTTTTTGCGCAAAATCCACTTCCGTTTTACAATTCTTCCATGTTTACCACCTCTGGAAATTGTGCAACATGCCATACAGGTTCGGGTGCAGTGCTTACACAAAACGGTGTGGATATCTCACCGGTGACTCACTGGAGAAGTACAATGATGGCAAACGCTTCAAAAGACCCGTTATGGCAGGCTGTGGTTTCTGAAGAAACCCACCGTTTCCCGGCAATGAAGGATGAAATCGAATCAATTTGCACAAAGTGTCATGCTCCGATGGGGAATACTCAAGCAAAAAAAGATGGATTAACCACATACACACTAAATCAGATGAGAGCCGATCCTCTTGGGAAAGATGGTGTGAGTTGTACAACTTGTCATCAGATAGATCCTGCAAATCTTGGTACTCAATCATCCTATAATGGTGGATATAAAATTGACACAACACGAGTGATATATGGCCCATATCAGAATCCATTTTCGCAACCAATGGTCAGTTTTGTCAACTTTAACACTTTTTATTCACCTCATGTTAACAATTCTGAATTGTGCGCAACATGCCACACACTTTATACTCCCTTTTTTGATGATAACAATCAGGTTGCAGGATATTTTTCTGAGCAAACTCCATATATCGAATGGAAAAACAGCAATTTTGAAGCCTCTGGTACAGAATGTCAAACCTGTCACATGCCTTCAATTCAGGATTCAATTGATATTTCAACGATTCCTGCGTTTCATACGGCAAAATATTCGCCTTATTATAAACATGAATTTGCCGGTGGGAATATGATGATGCTCACCATGCTAAAAAACAATATCGATTCACTTGCAGTTACTGCCTCTGTTGATTTGTTCGACAGCACCATTGGCAGAGTAAATGCAAATTTTTTCGATAAAACTGCTGCACTTGAGATTGATGTAATCCCCGGAACTGACTCAATTGACATCAATATTAAAACAATCAACCTTACAGGACATAAACTTCCCACAGGAATACCGTTCAGACGAATGTGGATTCATCTTACTGTAATGAACGCTAACAGTGAAATAATTTTTGAATCGGGGAAATGGGGAAGTGATGGCGAAGTAATTGGTCATGACACTCCTTTTGAACCACATTATGACATCATCAGGACCCAGGATCAGATTCAGATATATGAAGGAGTCTTTGTTGATGTGAACGGTCAGGTAACTCAAACCCTGTTAAGAGCAGCAGAATATATAAAGGACAATCGACTCCCTCCTGCAGGGTTTACAACGACACATATATCGTATGATAGTGTAAAAATAGCAGGAATTAACGGTGATGAAAATTTTAATAAAATTGCAAATGTTGAAGGAACAGGAGCAGATGTTGTAACATACAGAATTGATCCTGTTGCAAATGGAGAACTCACCATCACTGCGGAACTTTGTTATCAGACTATGAAACCTGCCGCAATTCAGAATCTGGCTTCAATCGGATCGCCTGAATCAATCAAATTTCTTGAAATGTGGGAAAATGAAGATCATTCTCCTTCAATAATTACGACAAAATCGGAAACATTTGTAGTAACCTCAACAAAAAGTGAGAATGGCCAAACCGTAAAGGATGAATATTTGAACATTTATCCCAACCCGTCAAAAGGGGATTTGTCTATTTCATTTCAACTCAATACAGCTCAAAATGTTGAAATTTCATTATTTAATCCTCTCGGTGAAAAAGTTAAAAACATTTTGTCCGGTGAGAGTAATTCCGGAAAACAGGATCTCAATGTCAATACAAAATCACTCTCTGCAGGAGTTTATTTCCTCGTGATGAAGAGTGAATCCGGAACCAGAAGTAGGAAAGTTGTTATCGTGAGATAATACTATCAACTGAGTCAAAAAGTCAACCCTCGGGAATATATCCGGCAGATATAAACTTTATTTCCTCTTCGGAGAAAATGCACAGGAAACAACAAAAATTGCTATATCTAAAATAGAGGAATAAAAAGGAAGAATCTTTTGACAGGAAGAGTGGACCCTCCAGGACTTGAACCTGGGACCTACTGATTATGAGTCAGTTGCTCT
>CAZHCW010000033.1:0-33296 GCA_964531325.1 uncultured Ignavibacteriaceae bacterium
GTTCTCAAGTTCTCAAGTTCTCAAGTTCTCAAGTTCTCAAGTTCTCAAGTTCTCAAGTTCTCAAGTTCTCAAGTTCTCAAGTTCTCAAGTTCTCAAGTTCTCAAGTTCTCAAGTTCTCAAGTTCTCAAGTTCTCAAGTTCTCAAGTTCTCAAGTTCTCAAGTTCTCAAGTTCTCAAGTTCTCAAGTTCTCAAGTTCTCAAGTTCTCCCACAGCTTTATTTGAACTTTTTGACTATATTTATTGTCTTAATTATTAGAATCAGATTGATTTGAATTAATAGAAGAGGAATAAAATGAATACGCTAAAAACAGTAATATTGATGACAGTGCTCACGGTGCTGGTGGTTATCGCAGGTAACTTCCTCGGTGGGCAGATGGGTATGTTTATTGCATTTGGCTTTGCCATTGTGATGAATTTTGGCAGTTACTGGTTCTCCGATAAAATAGTATTAAAAATGTATGGTGCTCAGGAGATCGACAGAAATTCTGCACCCGGACTTTATGGAATGGTTGAAAATCTTGTGCAACGCGCTCAGATTCCGATGCCAAAACTTTATGTTATAAACGATATGACCCCCAATGCTTTTGCTACGGGTAGAAATCCAAGTCATGCCGCAGTTGCACTTACAACCGGCATCACAAAACTTTTAACTAATGCAGAGCTTGAAGGTGTTATCGCTCACGAACTTGCGCATATCAAAAACAGAGATATTCTTATTGGTGCAATAGCTGCCACTTTTGCCGGCGTCATAACGATGCTTGCAAACATGGCACAGTGGGCAATGATCTTTGGTGGACGAGATGATGAAGATAACAGCATAGTTGGAACTCTTGTTTTGATGATTGTTGCACCAATTGCCGCAACACTTATTCAGTTGGCTATCTCCCGTTCAAGAGAGTATATTGCAGATGAAACCGGTGCCAGGATGTCGGGAAATGCAGGGGGACTTGCCTCCGCACTTGGTAAACTTTCAGGTTACAACGCCCAAAAAGCTGTGGATGCTGCAGGACCCGCAACTGCCCACATGTTTATCGTTAATCCATTAAGAGGTGGTGGTATGATGAAATTATTTTCGACCCATCCTCCAATTGAAGAGAGAATTAAAAGATTAAACCTTATAGCTTCCGGAAGAGCCTGATTAATTGAAAAAGCTCTTTTTTTCCGTAATATTTATAGTTTTTGGACTGCAGGTTAGCGGGCAATCGCTCTCTAACCTGCAGGTTTTTGAATCGATGACGGGGGATGCATCCCGGTTTATCGCACAAAACTTTTTTCAGGGCGACCGTATCCCTTCTGTCTCTCTCTTCCTCCCCGGTGATTATAAAGTCCTTAGTTCGGCGTTTAAAAGAAATCTTACAGATAACGGAGTAACCGTTTCTGATGAAAATACAGCTGCCACCATCACCCTGAAGGTTGCGGCAGTAACCTACAGTTCACCCTTCACACAAAACTTCCTCGGTGATTATTACACAGGCAGAACCTTTGTAATTTCGGGTGATATGGGGACATCAGAAACAAAATTTCGATTTGAAACCACAGATACTGTAAAACTCTCTGATGTTGATTTTCTTGAAAACAAAGGATTGCCCTTTACAATGTCGCAGATTCCCGGTGAACCATTTTGGGGAAGTCTCACAAGTGTTGCCATCGCTGCCGGTGCCACTCTTCTTGCAGTTATCCTCTTTTTTACAGTGAGGACAAACTGAGGTTAACACTTTGAAATATTTGTTCCAGGGGATTTTTTTCAGAGTTTTGAAAAGTTAGACAGGAAGAATTTTATAAATTGAAACTTATAAGCTACCGTTTCTACATATCAATCTGATGTAAAAATATGGATTGAGATGTTTTCATAACTGACGCTTCTCTTACTTTGTGCCTTTTTACCACTAATTTTTCTTAAAACCCCCATATTACTGTCGGTTTTGGAAAAATATTTCCAAGATTTTTGTAAACCGTTTGACTTTAATTTTAAAATTTAGTAAGTTCCAATATCAAAAGGGGAATTTCCTCTTCCGTTTCTCCGCTTAAAAAATTTGGTAATTTAACACCCGGAGTTTATTATGGCTCGATATTTACTAAATTCTTTTCTCTTCCTCTGTGCGGTCTTCTCCCAATCATTGAATGCACAACAAACCGATGAGATTCTTTTTGGTACTTATCTCCCTTCAAGTAATTTTCCGGAAATTACTTACCATCGATTTAATGATTCCAATCTTGTTAAACTTGGGTTTAATACGATATTGCAAACCGTTATGCATCCGGATATCCATAAAAGTTTATTTGATACAGTATCCAATATTTGGTGGGATAACAGATCTGATCTTGGCGGTTCAACATTTGACAATATAGTAGCGATGAATGGAAATTGGAACCGGGCAGATCAATCCTTACAACAGGTTGATTGGATTAAAATTTTAACTCATGGAGTTTATAATAATTGGGAGGCAGAAGGTGGAGTGGGTGGTTTTTACTCAGGTCAGATAAAAATGGAGAGAAACCTTGATCAAACTGATATATTTGATCAGGATGGTATAAAAGGGGTAAAAACAAGAGTCCCAATCGACACAATGCTCATTGAATCTGAACGATCTTTGTTAAGAGGACCGTTTATATACCAGGATCAGATATATAAAGTTGGCTTTAGATACGGAGACGATACAATAAGTTATAAAGCAAAATTCAGGATGAAAATTGGTCACATCCCTGAACAACCGGTTGTAGTTTGTACATTAAAAGTGAAGATTATTTATCCAATAAGTGACAGCACTTATTCAGAAAAACTTCTGGCTTCGACTATGGTTTCATCCTCTGATTTTAATGCTGATGGATTTACAGCCTTTGAACTTCCCTACAAAATCGAAGGATTACCCGGTAATATCACCGATTCACCTGTAATAGGAGAGGATTTTAAAAGTACCTCTCTCAGCTTTATGAATACAAAAGTTTATTATGAGGTGGTTTTGGCACCCTACAGTGATCCGCGGAACTATTGGCATTTATACATTGACAATATTGAAGTTGTGGATATAGATATCTGGGAGAGAAATGCACCCAGAATTATGGACAGGTTAATTCTATACGATAGTCTTTGGATATCCGATGACTTTCATCAAGTATATCAAAATAAGATCAAATACTTTTACACGATGGATGAACCCCATAGCTATGACCATTATATCCCCTATAGAGAAGTGGAAACAGTGCAAAAAACTCTGAGTCTTCCCATCAAAGATAAACTGATGTTAACCAAAATTTATCCTGAATGGGACGGATATAAAGAGGGCTTGAATGTTATTAATACATGGGCAAAGGTTGTACAACCAAGAAAGTTGATGTTTTGGTACTATACAATTTTTAATGTTCAGGAAGGGACTTACATAAGTCAACTTCAACTTAGGGACAGGCTCCGTGAAGCTGCAAACTATGATAAAGATTTTTTCTATACAGCACAAACATTTGGAACAAGGAAATTACAATACATGGGGGTTTTCCCACCATTAGATTCCCATTATTACAAATACCGGACTCCTACCGGAAGCCAGGCACTTGGTCAGTCAATGCTTGCACTTGCCTACGGAAGCAAAGGAATCTTTTATGAGACCTATTATTCGTATATTTCTTCAGCCCCGGGTTGGGGAGACTATTTTGCAGAAAGCCTTGTGGGCAATAATTCTGATGACTTCGATAGACCGAGGTCCAATGATTACGGGTTGTATGATACAATAGTGTCATTGGGGAAAAGATTAAAAGGTCCATTGGGATACCTGCTTCCTAAATTGGAATTCAGTGGGGAAGAGTCATATATTTACAATACATGGCAGCGAGACAGGAAACAAAATTCGATTAATCCCACAAAACTAAAAATATTTGGAGAGGGAATACCGGAATATCCAAACAATAGATTTTTAAATCTTGGAATAACCCGCCTCCAACCCAAAACATCATTCAATCTTACAGGTGATTATTATTTCCTGCTTAATCAAATTACTTTTGAAAATTTCGCATTGGATCCCGAAGTGATATCCACCTATAATAGTTTGCATGTTGGTATAAATGTAAGTGTATTCAGAAACTGGAGATTTTATGATATTGAGGGAGGGGATGATTTTAAATTTGTTAAGTTGAACAACCATACAGGAAGTGATTTTACTGCAATTATTCCCATTGGTAAGGGCGATGGAAGATTATTCAGACTTATCCCCACTGCCGCTTCCACCGGTACTTTTTTAACAGATGAAGTAATAATCTCCGGCGAGATAATATCGTCCGAAGGTACAATTACAGTTCCAACAGGAGTGACACTTAAGATAGAAGGAAACTACACACTCACTGACAGCCTGATTATAGAAGATGGAGGAGTGCTTACCCTTGAACCGGGTTCATCACTTAATCTTGACTCAGCAAGTTCAGTTTATTGTGCAGGAGATATTTATGTTAACGGAACAGAGACAAACAAAGTTACAATAAACTTCCTTCAACCGGATGAAACAAAACAAAACTCAATTTATCTTGGGAGAGAATCATCAGCGATAATAAAATATGCACAGATAAAAAACGGATACTCCGGAATTACAGCAACAAATGGATTTGATACTTTAATCATAAACAATTGTAACTTCACTAACATAAGTCGTGCAGCACTTCTCCTAAACGGTGCAGGCTACGACAAACCGCTTATTACAAACAATACATACACTAACTGTGACTATGCCGGATTTTTCTTCAATCTTTCCACTGTTATAATAAACTCTGATTCAGCCAATACAAGATCTGGTTACTGTTTTTTAGGAGTATCGGACCTTTGGTTTGGTAACAACAAACTAACAGGTACACAAGAAGGAATTGGGCTCACATTAACGGGTTGTTTTGGAAATATCTATTACAACAAGATAACAAACCATACTGATGGTATCCTATTAGCAGATTCATACCCCAAAATAGGAGGGAATGAGATAACCTACAACACACAAAGAGGATTGGTTAGTGAATATGGTTCAACTCCTGATCTTGGAACATTTAGTGAAGTTGGTGACTGCGAACAAATGAATACATACCCACTTTCAGGGTTTAACACAATCCATGATAACGGGGGTGAAGGAAGCGATGAGATGAATGCAGAGATATTTCTCAATAATTCAGCAATAAACATGGCAGGAGGAACAAACGCTGTGGTTGATGATGGCGGCGGAGCGAGCATTGCAGGTAAATGTACAGATGATCCACTTGATTTGTCAGGTAACTATTGGGGATCAACAGGAGTTGAGAGCACGACATTTAATTTAGGAGAGAATATTGTAAATTATATACCTCAAGTAACAACATTCTCGCCGATAGTTTCAACCGATTGTCCTTTTATAATTAATTTGAATTCATTATCATTCACAGATACACTTCACAGAATAAATAATGGTGTAATTGGAACAGGAGGAGAGAGAGCAGAAAGATATATGGCAGAAGGACAGTATGACAGTGCATATACTGAGTTCCAATCAATGTCTTTGATATCAGAAGATACAACATCAATAAACACAGAACCATTAAGAGGAATGTACAGAAGTGGCAAATTAGGAAACAATAAAGAAACAAAACTTTATCAACTTACAGTAAAGACAGATTCACTCTTGAGTACAGTTTCAGATACAAATGCAATAAAAACATTAAACAGACTTAAAGTATATATCGAAGCTGATAATAACAACATACCAACAGCCCAACTTCTTGCGGCACAAAACACAACAAATGCAATAACAGCAACAGATCAATATCATGCACAAACAGAGGAATTAACAATTGCATTAAGAGGGACAACCCTAAACAGAAACATGAAAAATGATGTTGGTTCTATAACAACAGTGAACAAGTCAGGAATAAACAACCTGATGAAGAGACACGGTAACAAGTTCACGGTAAAGAAAGAACCTAAGCCCGAAGAAATAATCACAGAATATTCTTTGTCTCAGAATTATCCAAACCCGTTTAACAGTTCAACAATAATTGAGTATGCACTTCCAAAAGAGGGACTTGTATCAATAAAACTATACGACATAACAGGAAGATTGGTAAAACAATTGGTGAATGAACAAAAACCAACAGGAAGACACAAAACAACAATAGAATCAGGTAACCTTGCCAGCGGAATCTATATTTATTCGCTTAGAGTTAATGATATAAATATCAATAAAAAATTGGTGGTACTAAAATGATTGAAACCTACCAAAAATTTGCGATACATCGGAATGCATTCATTTTCAGGAAAGCCCCAACAGAAACGATCTGGTTCGCTGCAATCCTGATTCTCTTTTTGCATGTACCTGGTTATCCTACAATCAGATATGTAAAAGCCGGAAGTTTAACTCCAGTCGCTCCTTACACCTCCTGGGCAACAGCATCAGATTCAATCCAAAAGGTAGTTAATATCTGTCTAACTGGTGATACTATTCTGATTGGTACCGGTGTTTATTCCCAAATTGTTAATTCCGATCATTTTGGAAGAAACCTCACCATTCTTGGTGTGGATGTTGATAGTTGTATAATAGATATGACGATGTTTGCTCAAGGTACCTTTAGAACAGCTTTTAAATTTAAGGATGACTTAATTTTAGAGAATTTGACCTTTAAAACTCACAATGGTTGGTCGAATCATGTTGCTATATTTTTGCTGGGTTCAATCTCACATTGTAACACAGTAAATATTGATGATTGTAAGTTTTTAGGATCATTCTATCATGGAATTGATATTTGGAACACAACAGGTACAATTCAGAATAGTTTTTTCTTTCTAAATTCAACCGCCATAATGGGTCCTGAATGGAATAATTCATCCCCATTGCTTATCTCAAATAATCTTTTCTCACGGGTGTCCGAAGGCATAAATCCCATCTACGCAAGAATAATTGGCAACTCATTTATCGACATTTTTAATTCTGCAATTAATTTTAGTAATCTTTTCGGAGTATTTTGTGAAGTTAGAAACAATTTTATACACAATCGCCGCCAAATCTATGACGGCGTGATAAATGTACCGAACACAGTTAACAACAATGTAATAACAAATTTTCGGCGAGGTATTGTCGCATTACCAGGAGTCCAAATAGAGAATAATGTGATAATGAACTCAAGTGAATATGCGATTTATGTGGATCAACCTCTCGACACTGCGATTATTAACTACAACGCTTTCTATAATAGCAGAGAAATATCTAATAATACTGCACTCTACGACCCCGACACTACAATATACTATACAGCAGACCCAATGTTTGAAAACCCGGACAGTAACAACTATCTGCTTCAGATGTTTTCGCCTTTAATTGATGCAGGTGATCCAAATATCCTTGATGTGGACGGTTCAAGGAGTGATGTTGGTTTATATGGCGGCCCTTACGGACAAAGTTATCAGTATAAAGATTTGCCACCAAAAAGACCTAAAATTACATCAGCTACCAAAATTAAAAATAAAGTGAACTTCCTCTGGCGAGAAGGAACCGAAGCTGACTTTAATTCTTTTTCACTTTACAGAAGCAGAGACCCATTATTTATCCCTGATGATAACAATAAAATATATTCCGGAATTGATACACTATTCATAGATTCATTAACAGACCCGACAGGCAGTTACAGTTATAAACTGACTGCAAAAGACAATCAAGGGAATGTCAGTAAATTAGACAGTGTAACTGTAGTGATAACTGGTATTTCTTCTGAGGAAGAAAGTCAAACCCCGGAAAGAATATATCTATATCAAAACTACCCTAATCCGTTTAATCCTTCAACAAAAATAAAATTCTCACTTACAGAAGAATCAGAAGTAATCCTTCGGGTTTATGATGTCAACGGTGAATTGGTAACGATACTTCAAAACGGTTGGCTTCCTGCAGGGGAATATGAAAGGGACTTTTCACCAACAACAATCGGAACGATAAAAGATATCGCATCCGGCGTTTATTTTTACAATTTGTTGGTGAGGAACAAAGATTTGATCCCATTATTCGTAAAAACCGAAAAAATGATTTTTTTAAAGTAGAACTTGAGAAACTTTAGTGACATGAGAGACTTGAGGCACTGAACAGCATACTAAATTAAGACTTAGGCCTTTTTACAACTAATTATTCGTATAAGCCTTGGATATCAGTCCACTATTAATTACAAATAATTGCCTTTCCCACTACTCTCCTTTTTAGTAAATTTACCAATTGTCCAAAAAATAAATTTAAAATGAAAAAAATACTCATCCCGGCGTTATTTGCACTGATTTTTATAACAGGTTGTTCACTCGATGTTGATCGTTCAGCCATGTCACCCGAAGAAAGATTTAAGTATGCACTTAGTCTTTTTGAAGATGAGTCTTATCTCGAAGCGATAACTGAATTTGAGAGCATCCTGATCCAGTATCCCGGCAGTTCAATTGCGGCTGATGCCCAATATTACCTCGCAATGTCCCGTTTTAAAAGGGATGAATTTTTGATGTCTGCTTATGAGTTTAGTAAACTGATAAACACGATGAGAGCGAGCCAATACATAAAAGATGCTCAATTTATGCTTGCCGACAGTTATTACGAACTTTCCCCCGTTTATTCGCTCGATCAGAAGTATTCTGAAAAGGCAATTGAGGAATTTCAGGCGTTTATCAATTTTTTCCCTGCCGATCCCAAAGTTGAAGAAGCTGAAAGAAAAATTCAAGAGCTGAACGATAAACTTGCACAAAAGATGTATTCCAACGGTGTTACTTATGAAAACATGGGGATGTTGGGTGCTGCCATAGATTATTACGGCTATCTGGTTGAAAAATATCACGATTCAAAATTGAGCCCTGTCGCAGCTTTTGACAGAATCAGATTGCTCGTTGACAGAAAAAGATATAAAGAAGCATTAAAAGACACAGAACTTTTCCTTTCCCGCTATAAAGGTGATAAAAACTATTCAAAAGTAGAATCGATCAGAGCAGATCTTCTAAAATTACCACAGTTATCGGTGCAATAGATGTCAGTTAAAACGGTAAAAGCCTCCCAGGTAATAATGACCGAGTTGGTTCTCCCGAACCACACAAATCCACATTCCCACCTGTTGGGTGGACAATTGATGTTGTGGGTTGATATCTGTGCTGCGCTCTGTGCTGCAAGGCATTCCAATGCCGTGTGTGTTACTGCGTCTGTTGACAAGATAGATTTCCATCACCCGATAAAATTAGGTGAAGTGGTAACGCTTGAGGCATCTGTGAACAGAGTATTCAACTCATCACTCGAAGTGGGGGTTAAGATTTACGCTGAATCATTTTATTCCGGTGTAAAAATTCACAGCAACAGTGCTTATCTTACATTTGTGAGTATCAACTCCGAGGGTAAGCCGGTGCCTGCCCCCAAAATAGTACCTGAAACAGAGGATGAGAAACGAAGATTTGAGCATGCAGGTGTCAGACGGGAACAGCGACTCAAAAATCGCATTAAATAACCCCCGGCACACAATAAGAGCCGGCATGCCAACAATAAGAGTTATATTCTTCTCTCTCCTTTTTTCTCCTTTTTTGCTTTACGCTCAGGAAACCACTGACATCGATTCAGTTTTTGATTCGTATCTAAGACTCCGGACTCAACAAATCGACAACAGCCTTACTACAGATGTTGAAAAATGTGGACTTCCATCACTTGCCCCCGTTATTCAGCGTCAAAATGAACTCACACCCGAAAACCGGGCAATTTTAAAAGTGCAGATCGACCGGCCTGTTCGCGACACAAGTATTATTTCCCCAAAAAAACGATTTAGACTACACTTCAACAAATCAGGATTTGAAAAACCGGCTTATTCAGTTGACAGTCTTGTCATTGCACTCGACTCTGTTTATGATTATGAGGTAAACTTCCTGAAATATCCACCTCCACCATCTGATGGTAATGAGGGGGGTGACAGTCTGTATGATTTTTATATCGTCTCATTTCAATTTTTGTATGGTGAAACAATTCCCGAGTTGCAGATATCACCCTTTCGTGAAATCTACACTTCTTTCATTAAAATTGACAACGATTTTGCCGGATTCCAGACCACGGGGTTAAAAGCTGCAATGGTAACCGCTGCACATGAGTTTCACCACGCAATTCAAATGGGAAATTATATCCTTCGCTATGCGGACTCTTTTTTTCATGAACTTGCTTCAACGGCTATGGAAGAGTTTGTTTTCCCCGCAATAAACGATTATCTCGGGTATCTTGACTCATATTATGACGAATCGTGGAAGTCAATTTCAAGTTACAGCGGATATGGTCTCGCCCCCCTCCATTTAATGTTGAAAGAAAGATTTGGGTTTGATCTTCTGAAAAGACAATGGGAAATTATGGTAAAAGACAGGGCGGTGGAGGCAATTGCAAATTCACTGACTGAGGCCGGTTCCTCTGCCATAGAGGAGTTTTCACAGTTTGCAAAGTGGAACTATTTTACCAACTACCGGGCAATCCCCGGAAAATATTTCACCGAAGCGGCACTTTACCCCGTCCTTCAACCACGAATGAAAAGTAACATGGCGGGAAGCAGTGTTAATGTGGTTGTTACCGCGCAACCTCTCACAAACAACATGATTCAGATAGTAAATAAATCCCTGACAACAAACGATACCATCATTTCATTTATTTCTGATTATTCGTTGGACAAATGGTTTGCCTCAACTTCCTCAAATTTGACTTACAATTATAATTTCTACAATTTTCAGGCGGATGGTTCATCCCTGGTTTACGGTAGTTATTACGACAAGCTCTCGTATAGTGCAGAATATAATGCCAAATTGTCCTTGATCATCAATGGAGTTCCGATAAATCGGGGTGAAGCCTCAACAAAATTTGATGAAACCCCATGGCCTTCCCCCTTTTTTTACGGGAAACACAGGGAAGATGTAATCTATTTTCCGTTTAATTTTTTACAGGAAAACGAAACAAATATCTACATCTATGATATGAATGGTTCGCTACTCTATGGTGGGGTGGAACAACCTTTTGGGGTGTTAAGAAACCTTGTAAAATGGAGAGTTCGTGACAATTCAAATGAGAAATTGGGCTCAGGTGTTTATATTTACCATCTAAAATCGACAAATACTGAAAGAACCGGTAAAATTGTTATAGTCAACTGACAATAAAACCACATAAACTTTATTAACCACGGATCAAATGACAAAACTGCTGCTCAATAAACTGACCAAAACTTTCGAGAGAAGGGTGATTTTCAGAGATTTAACTCTTGAGTGGAGTGGCCCCGGTCTGTTTGGCATTGCAGGTCCCAACGGTTCGGGTAAATCCACTTTGGTTAAGGTTGTAACGGGATTGATATCAGCCACTAACGGTGAAATAACTCTTGAGACGGATGGCAAAAAGTTGTCACCTTCCACAGCAATCGATTATATCGGTTTTGCCTCACCTTACCTTACACTTTATGATGAATTTACTGCAAAAGAGAATCTGGAATTTGCAGTAAACATTCGTGGACAACAGCTTGATGAGACAAAGATGGATCAACTCCTTGAACATTTTTCACTTCTTAAAAGGAAAAACGATCTTGTAAAAGCATATTCTTCCGGGATGAAACAGAGATTAAAAATCATTTTTGCATTTATTCACAACCCCGCAATGATTATTCTTGATGAGCCGACTGCAAATCTTGATGCCGAGGGGAAACAAAAAGTTTATGATTTAGTGAAACAAACCGCCAAAGAAAAAATGGTGATATTTGCCACCAATGAAGAAGAAGAACTTGCCATGTGCGACGAGATAATTAAGATTCTAAGTTATCAGCCCAAGGGGAGGGAGTAAGATGCTTAGAAGGGCTCTCTGGCTGTTTAACAAAGACCTTACATCGGAACTCAGAACCCGTTATGCAATTAATGCCCTCGGGATGTTTATCATCGTCACAATTTCTGTAATTATGTTTGCAATTGGGCAGGAAACAATAAGCGCAGCTCTTGCAGGTGGTTTATTATGGGTGGTAATCTTTTTTTCGGCGATGTCGGGTCTCTCAAGAGCATTTGTTTCTGAAGAGGAGAGAGGCACTTCATTGTTACTGCAATTGGTTGCTTCACCCTCAGTGGTGTTAACAGGTAAGTTGTTCTACAATCTTATCCTTGTTTTTGCGATGAATATGGTGATTTTGGTCCTGTATTCGGCACTTTTTGACGCTTTTGTCCTTAAAAATGTATTTATTTTCTTTTTTTCTTTTGTCCTCGGAAACACCGGGCTGGCATTTGCCTCCACGATTATTGCATCGATTATTGCAAAAGCCAACTCAAAAGGGACACTATACCCCGTGCTTTCGTTCCCGATACTCCTTCCCCTTCTTTTGATGCTGGTTGAGATCACAAAAAGATGTTCTGAAGGTGTTAAATTTGAAGATATAGCTCCTGAATTTTTTGCACTTGTAAGTTATAATGTAGTGATTGCTGCAGTTAGTTACATGTTGTTCGATTTCATCTGGAAAGAATAGTTTTATTAAATATTACAGGAAAAAATAGTGAAAACAGCTTTAATCACAGGAATAACCGGTCAGGATGGAAGTTATCTGACCGAGATACTTCTTGAAAAAGGATATACTGTTCATGGAATTATCCGTCGCAGTAGTTCTTTTAATACCGGTAGAATTGATCATATTTACAACAACCCTGAATACAGAGGCAAAAAGTTTTTTCTGCATCATGGTGATGTTGTTGATACAAGTAACCTCAACAGGATTCTTGAGAAGATTGCTCCCGATGAGATTTACAATCTTGCAGCCCAAAGTCATGTAAAAGTTTCTTTTGATGTTCCTGATTACACAGCACAGGTTGATGCACTTGGCACTCTCCGTTTCCTCGATGCGATGAGAGAAACAGGATTGAGCAAAACCAGGTTTTATCAGGCTTCCACAAGCGAACTTTATGGTAAGGTGCAGGCAATCCCACAGGATGAAAAAACTCCTTTTTACCCCAGATCACCTTACGCAGTTGCAAAAATCTATGCTTATTGGATTATCGTAAACTATCGCGAAGCTTATAACCTTTTTGCGTCCAACGGTATATTGTTCAATCATGAATCCCCAAGAAGGGGCGAAACTTTTGTAACCCGCAAAATTACCATGGCGGCATCCAACATAATACTCGGGAAAGAAAATTCAGTAGTCCTCGGAAATCTCTCTTCAAAAAGAGACTGGGGCTATGCACCAGAATATTGTGAGGGGATGTGGCGGATTCTTCAGGCAGAAAAAGCGGATGATTTTGTTCTCGCTACGGGTGAAACTAACACCGTTAGGGATTTTTGCAAAATGACTTTTGCAGAACTTGGGGTTGAGATCGAGTTTAAGGGAGAAGGAGTTGATGAGAAAGGTGTGATTAAATCGGTGGATACAGATATGTTAAATTCATTGATTGAAAAATACAAAACAAAGTTTTCACAAACTGTGGATATCTCATTGTTAAAGCCGGGGAAAGTTGTGGTGGAAGTGTCGCCAAAATATTTCCGTCCTACTGAAGTTGATCTGCTGATCGGAAATCCTGCAAAGGCGAAGAAGGAACTTGGTTGGGAAGCTGAAACAAAATTAGTCGAACTTGTGAAGATTATGGTTAATGCAGATTTTAATGCATCTCTAAACAGAGTATAAAATCACTTAAAATAGCTTTGGGGGGTGCCTCAATGAAACACCCCTCAAATAGCTACATTACTCCGGTTTTTGACCCTGCCAATATTTTTTTGGTTGCCCAAATTGTAGTATGTTTCCGGGATATCTATCCCCGACATCCCTCGTAGATGGTTGATTTTATTTTACCCTTCCTTAATTAATCCCTGCCCCACATTCACCGGTGAGCAAGTTATAATTTTTACAGAGTGAATTAACTCCGTAACAACGCCCTTAAACTTTAAGTTATAATCCGGGTTAAAAACCGGAAAACTGTTAAATTCCCTGATCTTAAAATTAACTTCACTCTGCGATATCACTATCAGTTCCAAAGTGGTTGATCTAAATTTTTTCGCCTAATAATTAAAAAATCTGACGGAAATATATGCGGGGGGGGTTACCAGAACGATTACTGAAAGGTATTTACCGATTAAAAATCAGTAAAACAGACATTTTTTTTGTTAAAAATATTGATTTAAATGGAAAAAGAGGGGGAGTGGTTAATTAGTCCTTTAAAAGAACACGAACATGATTGGGGTATGTTTGTCCGTAAACAGCAAGATATTCCTGGCAGTAGGAGCTATATGTTTCTTCAACAAGTGAATGTCTGCCCAAATAGAAGAGGGATTTAAGCTTATATTTAAAGGCTGCCTCATTTGCCGAATCGTAAATATTTATCAGACTGGCTGTTTCGTTACATTTTTCATAATGTCCTTCATGATAGAGGTATTCACATCTTCTGAGAAGGATTTCGATTATATCATTTGCAATAACAAATCTCTCTTTTTCAATCCAGTCAGAAGTGATTCCCTGTAACAATATTCCACCTTTGATAATGTTGATGAAATTTTCAACAAGAGGATCGGCTGCAATTTTTGCTTTGATTGAAAGAAGTTTCAGGAGTTTAAAAAACTCTGCTGCCTCATTTTTAATTTGTGGTGATATTTTTACTATTACATTTTCACTGTCCGATTCAATCGTTATTCCTTCCATTCGTGAAGTGAGCTTTCGCAGTTTTGAAAAGGCAACATTTCTGTTATTCTTTAATTTCTCTTTTGGGATGTCTGACCAGATGATTTTTTCAAGTTTTCTAAGCGGAACAGCTCCGTTCTCGTCAGACGCTGAATAAAACAACAGAGCAGCAAGGAGGTCTTGTAATCTTCCGGAGAGTTCACTGTGGATATCCACGCCCTCCGGGTCCATCAGTCGTAAGCCGCCAAAAACAGAGATCATATTTTTTTGAACCTGTTTCTTGAGTGTTTCATCATCAGGTTGAATTTCATCTTTAACCACTCTCCTCTTCTGGGGTCTTTTTTTCCGGATCATTAAAAATGCAGTGGAAGGGATTGCTATCGCGAGCACAAATAGTACAGAATAAACGAAAACAGTTCCGGGCGTTCTGCTAAAAATGGAGGGTGGAACTGCGCCAAGTTTGGTAAAAGTTTTTTCCGATATTGCAGGTAAAACAATTGAGAAGGGGTGGATAACACATCTGTCTTTATTGGTTACTGCAACGATGGTATAAAGCTTTGATGTTACTGTATCGAGCCATGCTGCAATAAAATCGATGCTGTCTCCTTCAACCGGAAATAAATCGCCAATTACTCTGCCTGATCCCTTCTCTTCCAGAACCGCTTTTCTGCTGTTTGTTACGAGTCTGTAAAACGGCATCACATTTTTGAGGCCTGAAACTGCCGGGAGATTATCGGGTCGCCATTTATGATGAGATTCCAGCACCCAATCGGGAGCAACAACCTCAACATCAAGTTTCCCCTCACTATCAAAAGCAGTGTTTCCTCCTGTTTCATTAAAACGCCAGAAATGCGCGAGAATCCCATCTGTGTAAATTCGGAGGTCTTTTACAATCATAGCGAGGCAGTCGCCATCGGGCAACATCTGGCCAAAACGAATTACCGAGGTTCCCTCGGTGGCGATATATTTGTTTACAGCCTGTTTTCGTGTACCATTCAGAGTGAGAGCAATCTTTTGTTTAATCTCATCCACATCCAGTTTTACATCGAACCAGTTCCCTTCAACAAAATCATTCAGAGGTTTAACAAAACTGATGATATTGTGTTTCCCGTTAATCCGGAGTTGCAAATTGATGTTATTTGAATCAGGATGATAAAGATATCTTAGCCGAATGGAGTAGTTGCCATTTTCAATCTCAAAGATGCTGGCAAAATGTTTGTTGAGGTAAATACAAAACCTGAAACTGATGCTATAAACATCCCCAAGGTCTATCCCCTTGGGTCCACCTGCCTCAAACTTTGTTTTTGGTCCTTCATGATAAATCTTAACAACCCCAGTATCTCCTGATTCAATTTTATAATTACCGCTGAATTTTAATCCGGTGAATTCACTACCGCTCCCCGGTTGAGAGTATGCAGAGGATGAAACAAGGAATAAAAAAAGTAAACACCGGGTTAAAGATTGAATTGACATGGTTTAGATCTCTAAAAATTCGTCAAAGTCATAACCGTACTCTTCTTTATACCGCTGTTTATACTCATCACAAAAGATTTTAAACGATTCTTCAGCCTCAACCAATCGGTCAAGTTTGATAAGTGCGTTAATTTTGTAGCGTAAAACTTCCTCCGACAAAAGTGCATGAAGGGAGACAGACTCGGCAGCCTCAAGACATTTATTAAACTCTCCATAGTCACGATAAAAAGCCATCAACTCAAGAGTGATTTTTAGTATTTTGGAGGTTACTTCTTCCCTTGCTTCATGTGCCCATTCAGACTTGATCCCCTGGAGGAATACACCGCGGGAGATAATAGTGAAAAATTTGCTCGTCTGGCGGTTGTTTAACGGATCTGGATGTTTTAATGTTAAGTTGTGAAACAGTTCCGCTTCATTTGTCATTGCGGGAGGCAATACAATTCTGACTGAATCCTGCTCGGTAATAATATTAAACCCGCTATTGCTTTTAAGAATAGCCCGAAGCCTTGAAAACGCCACATTTCTGTTGTTTTTAAAATTGTCGGAGATTACATCATACCACAAAAGTTTGTCAAGTTGTGCGAACGAGATACCTCTTGTCTGGTCATATATTGAGTAGAGCAGAATCAGTGAAAAAAGTTCAATTAATTTTGGTGTAAAACCATCTTTAACAACAGTTCCGTTTTTATCGATAATTGTCAGTCCTCCAAAAAGTGTAATATAGTTCGATTTTACACTGTATGGGGCAGATCTCAGTTTATGAGTTGCTTCCAACATCTTTTTTTTGCGTTTTTTCCTGAATACAACCACAAACCCGCCGGGTACAACAATTGAAGCTAAAAGGAGTACCGAATACTTAAAAATATCCTTTAGCCGGGCAATTTTTGCCGGTTTACTGTTCTCGAGCAGAGTTGTATATTCAGATTCGGAGAGGATGGGAGTTCTCGCAGCAAAAACTACAGGTGTTGAGTCTTTTTGATGTAGCTCACTATCGATGAAATAAACTATTCCGGTTTCATAATCAACATAGAGTGGATATTGAGCGATTCCCTTTCTGGGTTTTGGCAGTGTGTTACCAACGAATGTTATATTGCTGTCGCTCAAACTCAGGAGTGCCAACCGCTGGATGGTCGAAGTGGAATTGATGCTAAAATTCAGGACTATTGCATATAACTCGTTCATATTGCCATTTGACCAGGCAGCGGAATAATAGTTGACAATGTTTTTATATGATTTCCACTGCCAAACTTTTTTCCAGTTCAAATCTTTCAAATCAAGCTTGTGGAGTTCCCATACGGGATGATGGCCGTCCTCCTGCCTGCCTGATGCCACACCCACACCACCAAAAATAAAATAATCGCCCGGCTTTGCACCGGCAAAAGTTGCAGTTACATACGAGGGAATTGGCTTTTCACCCGTGGTTTTGCAGGTATCCCATTTTTGAGCAATTTTATCAAACTTTAAAAGGTTGTTTTTAAAAGTGTACCATCCATAACCGCCAAACAAATATACATCAAGAGAAAAGGGATCGAGAATTGTTGAAGCTCCGTAATAATGACCATCGGGAGTGTTTTTTATCGTGGTACTTAGCCATTCACCTGTTCTGATGTTTAAGATACCCGGTTCATCGGGATAACCATTCTGAAATGCTACGAATGTGTCTCTTACCGGAGCGGAAGCTGCACCAATGTACCTCCCCGGCATTGGTTCAAAAAATGTTGTGGTATATAACTTTCTACGCAGGTTGTAGGTGGTTATTTTGTCAGGGGTGAGCACCAAATGTTCAGGGGTGAGTGGCTTTTTTGAATATTCAGAGTTTTCCACTTCTTCACCAATGGCAACGGGTTCCCAAAAAAAGTGTTTATTAATCAACCAGTCACAATTTTCTGTTTCAAGATCAAGAGAGCCCTCTGAGTCGTAAGCAGTATTGCCGGTCATTTCGGTAAAAAGCCACTTATGACTCAGTTTACCGTCAATTTCAAGTTGCAGATTCTTGATGATCATCGCAAGACAATTTTTTACAGGTAACTGCTTCCCAAAATTGATATCCAATCCACCCGGGGTTTTTAATTCACTCCGTTTCACTTCTTTTGTTATCCCCTGAAACGAAACCCGGGCTATACCTGTTTGTGCATCAACACTTAATTTTAGATCAAACCAGTTTCCGTCATATATAAGGTATCTGTTTATAACAAACGAGACGGGTGTTTTTTCACCATTAACAAGCAGGGTAAATGAAGCATTTTGTGGAGTTTCACCGCGTGCGAAATAAAACGATAGTGATGTGGATTTGGATTTTGTCACAAAAAGAGCACCATTTGTTCTGTTATCTCTTAAACAAAAGGAAAAAGAGAGGCTCCAACTCTTCGAGGGTGTAAGTTCTCCATCTTTGGTGATATGTAATCTTGATTGTTTGTTAAAAGGGAGGGGAATTTTGGAGCCGTTGGGACCCGGTTTTTGGAAACTTCCTGAAAAGTAGAGACCACCAAGTTTTGTAGCATCTATACCTTGAGAAATCAGAGGCGTGATCAGAAAAAGAAGAAAAAAGAGGCTCTTCATCTGAGTAAACTTTGATAATACCGGGAATCAGCTGTCTCGTTCATGCAAACAAGCTAAAAAGATTCTTAAATATGCTCATCTGAGATTACTTGATTTTTGTCGTGAAATTATTTTTTTCTGATGCAACACCCAATATATGAGAATTTAACCATTTAATCAAACGGCTTTAACATTGGATTATTGGATTTCTGAATTATTGCATTATTTGGATTACTGCATTAATCCAAATCTTGTTTATTTTTAGATTTCCAAAATTTCCTTTTACTCACTCACAAAGAGATAATGCCAATGCGCCTCAAATTGATCTGTTTAATGCTAATTTCTGTCCTCGTTTCCGGGGTAATCACTGCACAAAATGAAGAGAAAGATCAAAAAAGTACCCTGCAAAAGGAGAACTTTTCCGGTCTTAAGTGGAGAAATATCGGACCGGCACTTACTTCAGGCAGAATTTCTGATTTTGCAGTTGACCCAAAAAACATTAGTGAATATTTTGTGGCAGTCTCAAGTGGACATATATGGAAAACCACTAATGCCGGAACCACTTTTAGTCCTGTGTTTGACAATTATGGTGTTTATTCCATGGGTTGTGTAACGATGGACCCAAACAATAAATTTGTAGTTTGGGCAGGAACCGGAGAAAATACTCATCAAAGGGCATTGGGTTATGGAAATGGTGTTTATAAATCTGTTGATGGTGGCAAGTCGTGGAAAAACATGGGGTTAAAAGAGTCGCGGCAGATCGGTGATATCATAATTGATCCACGCAATTCCAACATCGTTTTTGTTGCTGCCGAAGGATCTGCATGGGGGCCGGGTGGTGACCGAGGACTTTATAAAACCGTTGACGGTGGTAAAACCTGGAAAAAAGTTCTCGATATCAGTATCCATACAGGAGTAAACAATCTCCTGTTTGATCCAAGAAATCCCGATGTAATGTATGCCACTTCAGAACAAAGAAGAAGACATATTTACACAAAAATTGGTGGTGGACCTGAAACAGCCGTCTATAAATCTGAAGATGGAGGCGAAACATGGGAGAAGATAATGAAGGGACTTCCTTCAGTTCATCTCGGTGGAATGGGAATTGACATCTCACCTGTAAATCCTGATGTACTTTACATTATCCTTGAGGCGGCTGAAAACAACAGTGGATTTTACAGAAGCACCAACAGAGGTGCGACCTGGGAAAAGATGAGCGATTATGCCTCGTCAGGACAATATTTTAATGAAATTTTTTGTGATCCAAAGGATGTAAACAAAGTTTATTCGATGGAAGTGGTTTCAAAAGTGACCACAGATGCAGGGAAAACCTGGGTAAATCTTGGAGTGGATGATCGCCATGTTGATGATCACGCTCTCTGGATTAATCCTGCAAACACAGAACATCTTTTGATAGGTGGTGACGGGGGCATCTATGAATCGTTTGACAGTGGGGAATCATGGGATTTTAAAGAAAATCTCCCTGTTACCCAATTTTATCGTGTTTTTGCAGATAATGCATTCCCGTTTTATAATGTTTATGGTGGAACACAGGATAACAGCAGCATGGGAGGACCCTCAAGAACACTAAGTGATGACGGTATTGTTAATGCCGATTGGTTTTTTACCAATGGTGGCGACGGATTTTGGTCGGCGGTTGACCCTGAAAATCCTGATATTGTATATGCAGAGTCTCAATATGCCGGAATGGTCAGATATGATAAAAAGAGTTCAGAGGCTATTGATATCAGACCCGAACCCGGAAAAGGTGAAAAAACCTATAAATGGAATTGGGATACCCCGCTTTTTATAAGTCCACATAAAAATACCCGACTTTACACAGCCGCCAACATGGTTTTTAGAACCGATGATCGTGGTGATAATTGGACAGTCATAAGCCCCGACCTTACCACAGGAGTTGACAGAAATTCATTCCCTGTTATGGATAAATACTGGGGTGTGGATGCAGTTTCAAAAGACAAATCAACTTCACTATTTGGAACCATCGTTTCTCTTGCAGAATCACCGGTAAAAGAGAATCTATTGTATGCAGGAACCGATGATGGACTGATTCAGGTGACCGAAGATGTCAAAACCTGGCGCGCAACAAAAAGTTTCCCCGGAGTTCCGGAATATACTTATGTAAGCGATCTGCTCCCCTCCCGTTTTAATGAAAATGTGGTTTACGCATCGTTTAACAATCATCAAAGTGATGATTTTAAGCCTTATGTGATGAAAAGCGAAGATAAAGGGAGGACATGGAAATCGATTTCTGCGAACCTGCCTGAAAATGGACCTGTCTGGAGCATTGCCGAAGATTTTGAGAATCCTGATCTTCTCTTTGTTGGAACAGAGTTTGGTTTTTATTTTACAATCGATGGTGGCAAAAACTGGATCAAATTGCAAAACGGATTACCAGACATTCCTGTTCGTGACATTCATCTCCAAAAAAGAGAGGGTGATATCGTTATCGCCACATTTGGAAGGGGCTTCTTCATTCTTGATAACTATGCTCCACTGAGGAAAATTACAAACGAAATGTTGGAACAGGAAGCATTTTTATTTGATACCCGCGACGGCTTGATGTATATGGAATCTCCCGGAAGATATGGAACCGGAACAACCTATTTTAAGGCTCCAAATCCCGAATTTGGTGTGGATTTCACTTATTACATAAAAGAAGTACCAAAAACTCTGAAAGAGATCAGAAAAGAGATGGAATCCAAACTTTTTGTTGACGGGAAACCGATACCGATCCCTTCAGATTCTGCACTAAATGTTGAAAACAGGGAAGTGGCTCCGTATCTTATTTTTTCGATCTCCGACGAATCCGGCAATGAAGTCAAAAAACTGACAAAACCCGCAGGAAAGGGAGTACAGAGAATAAATTGGGATCTCAAATATCAGAGTATCACGACTCTCAAAGCTGACAAATTTAATGCGGCAATGAGGCAGCAGAGCAGTTCACTCGTAATGCCGGGTAAGTATAAAGTTGCTATGTCGATGGTTACCAGAGATGGAATTAAACCATTGGGCAAAACGATCGAATTTAATGCAACTGCTTTAAGAAACACCACCCTCCCGATAGAAGACCGCGCCGAACTTGTGAACTTCCAAAAAAAGGCTGCTGAATTGGCGAGAACTTTTAGAGGTACCCGTTCATTCCTGGATGAACTCATCAAAAAAGTGACCAGCCTGAAACAATCGGCACTTTTAGTTCCGGGTGCAGGATTTGAATTGATGGTTTCGGCAGACAAAATACTTGATCAACTGGATCAACTTCTCCTTAAATTTGAAAGAAGATCAAATTTCCCAAGCACCGAAGAGAATCCACCTTCACAGGTTACTCTCTCGGAAAGGCTTAACACCTTGCTTTATACTCATTGGAGGTCAACTTCAAAACTGACAAAAAATGAATTAACTGCCTATAATGTTCTTTTGGAAGAATTTCCACCCGTTTATAACGAAATTAAAAGAATTTCCGAAGCAGATGTGGTTCAACTTGAATCCGCCCTCGAAAAACTTGGTGGTCATGTTACCCCGGGAAGGCTACCGGAGCTAAAATTGAAGTAGCAGGGATACCTCACCCCCGACCCCTCTCCTAAAAGGAGAGGGGAGGATGATGGTTGAAAATCCTGTAATCCTGTAAATCCTGATTCAGACGACATCTGCGAAACTCTGTCTAATCTGCGTGTATCTGCGGGCTTAAAAACTGTTTACTAATGCACATTATTGGATTACTGCATTAAAAAAAAGGAGTTTGTATTGAATAATCAATGGAATGAAAAATATGCGGCTGACCGTTTTTATTACGGGAAAGCACCAAATTTACATTTTAAGGAAGAAATTGATAAACTTGAACCGGGTAAATTGCTGCTTCCTGCTGAGGGAGAGGGGAGAAATGCCGTTTATGCAGCAAAGTTGGGCTGGGATGTAACTTGCTTCGACTGGAGTGAAGAAGGTAAAAAGAAGGCTGACAAATTTGCTTCAGAAGAAGGAGTAAAAATTGATTATCAAGTTGCTGATCTGTCTTCTTTTGAATATGGTGAAGAGAAGTATGATGCCGTTGGGCTTGTTTTTGTTCATCTCCCACCTGAAGAGAGGGAGGAGCTCCACAAAAAAGTGATTAAATCTCTTAAACAAGGTGGAAAATTGATTTTCACAGCCTACGATAAAACCCAACTTGGTAAAACTTCCGGGGGACCAAAGGATTTGAATCAACTCTATTCACTTGAACAGATTGTTGAGGATTTTATAGTACTCGATTTTGATATTTTTGCAAAAGAAACGGTAGAACTTGATGAGGGACCCGCCCACAGTGGAATTGCGGATGTTATCAAGTTTTCCGGTGTAAAAAAGTGAAAAAAGTCCTCTTTTTAACCTATTACTGGCCCCCATCAGGGAAAGCTTCTCTGCATTGGCCTCTTAAGATGATAAAGTACCTTCCTGAATTTGGTTGGCAACCCGCAGTTCTCACTGTTGAAGATGAATCTTTTATGCAAAAAGATGATTCAATGATGAGTGAAATTGCTCCCGGACTTAAGGTTATAAAAACCAAATCGATTGAACCTTTTGAGTTTTACAAGATTTTTACGGGGAAGGGGAAAGATACCCAGCTCGTGGCATCCGAGACGATATCCAAAGAAAATAAAAGTTTAACACATGCAATTTCCCTCTGGATAAGAATGAATCTTTTTATTCCGGATGCCCGAATTGGATGGTATCCATTTGCGGTTCGTGCCGGGAATAAACTGATGTTGGAAGAAAAATTTGACGCGGTTGTTTCAATAGGACCACCCCACTCTGTTCATCTCGCAGCAGCGAAGATTGCAAAAAATGCGAAAATCCCGTTTTATCCTGTTTTTATTGATCCCTGGTTAAATATTGCTTATTACAAAGGGCAAACCAGAAGCAAATTAACCGTAATGTTGGATGCATATCTTGAAAAACGGATATTGCAGAAAAGTTGTGACTCAATTTTTGTAACCGAAACATCACTCGCCGACTATATTAATAGTTATCCCTTCCTTAAAGACAAGGGACATGTTTTGCATTGGGGATTTGATGAGGAAAAATTCGCCAACTTTAAGAGGTTAAAAACCCCCGGAGAGGGGAAGATACTTCTTCATGCAGGGAATATTTTTGATTTTCAGAATCCTGCTAAATTGTGGGGTCACATCAAAAAAAGGATCGATGCGGGTGAAAATATCAGTTTATGGTTCACAGGTACTGTAAGCCCCGGAGTGAAAAGATCAATATCAGAAGCAGGTCTGGATGAATATACCACTTATCTTGGTTTCATCTCCTACGATGAATTGATTAAGACCCTTGCAAAAGCCGATTATCTGCTGGTGTGTGCGATGGAAAAACGACACTTCCCCGGAAAACTTTTTGAGTATCTTAGAACAGGTATCCCTATTATCGCTTTTGGAGACGACAATGCAGAAGTGGAAGGAATAATAAACCAATCCAATGCCGGGATGATGTTTCCCTTCAGCTCAGATGGATCTGAATTTTTTGATAAACAGAACTCTTTTAACACCAAACCCGAGGTCATAAAACAATTTGACCGAAAAGTTATCGCTGAAAAATTGAAGGAGATTTTGGAGGGGAACTGAATATTCCCTTTCCCCTTTTATTAATGAATTATTACGCTTATTTTAGTTGTTACACATTTATTAAACAATTTTCAATTTCGAATTGAAAAGCAAAAAAAATTATTACACAATCATCGGAGAGAATACATGCACAAGCTGATTTTTTTAGCTTTACCTCTTTTCATCTTTTTTGGCACTGCAACTTTAAATGCACAGGATGCCTCAAAGAAGGAACACCAGAATAAGGAACATCACGCAACCAAAGACACAACCGTTAAAAAAGACGATTGTTGCTCAGCGGATAAAAAAGACGATTGTTGCTCAGAAGACAAAAAAACCAACAAAGATGGTCACGGGAAAGATGAAAAAGCCTCCGTTAAGACTGTCTGGAATTTATATTGCCCTGTAACCGGCGAAAAAATTGAAGAAGGTGCACCAACACTTGAAATTGAAGGGAAAACCGTTGCAGTTTGTTGCCCGGGATGTCTAACAAAATTGAAAAAAGAACCGGCTAAATATCTGAAAAATCTAAGCGAAGATGGACAGACCTGGCTGAAAAAGTAATAATCTTTTATCTGAATAAAAAAAAGGCTGCCCCTTTTGAGACAGCCTTTTTTGATTTTAAATATGTTATAAATTAAAACACATTGTACTGGAGAGAAACTGAAGTTCTAAAATCGGTAACTTTCAAAAGTCCACTTCTGTTAAGTGAAGATTGAATTCCGAGATTGATGTTGTTCTCAAGATAGAAGATGAATCCTGCAGAGATTGCATGATCCACATAACTGTCTTCATTAAGAGGTAAAAACACAGTGTTTCTTTTTATAAAATTTAATTGATAACCGGCTACAAAGTTAATTTTGTTACCAAGCTCATAAAAGTAGTCAACACCGGCAGTTACGATCACACTTTTAAAGAAAGTTGAATCAAAAGGGGTGTTCATGTTTGCATAAGCATTAATTTGTGAGTTCCATCCAATAGGATTCGAAAACCTTCCACCGACTGAAAGTGCAGGCGAATTGGTTGGCGATTTATCGCGGGTTGAAAGATTAAAAAGCACACCGGCTGTAACATCCCATCCGAAGAATCTTTCGTTAACTCTTTCGTTTATTCCTTTTAACACCTGTTGTGTTCTGAGAATTCCCATGGCTCCGAGGGCACCACCCTGAAGAAGACCCGTGGCACGCATCTCTTTTTCAATATCCTCATACCAGTTTTTCTCGTAGGTGTCTCCAAAAACTCCACGGTATTCATCTTCACGCTCTATAATGTTCGCGATCTTTATCATGGTCTCTTTTGGAAGTCTGGCTGTGATTACACCCTCCTTTAAAAGGTGATTTTCAATTCTCACAGCTTTTGCGAGAGCGGTAGCATTGATATAACGACCATATCCACCACCAACTGTGAGGTTCGACTCGATCTGTTTAAAGGTGTTGGCATGTCGAAGATCCATTGCTCCAAAACCAAACCAGTCTTTGTCATCTGCAAAATATTTTCTCACACTCGGGCGAATTGAGATATCGTGACTGAATTCGGCAAAGTTCTTTCCGCCAATCGCATCAACATCTACAAAATAGGCAAATGGAAGTGAAGAATAAAAATATCTGAAGACGGCGGTTGCGTTCGCGTTGTTTGAAGTTACATTGGTTGTAACTTCATCCGTAGTCTGTGCGAAGTTATAACTTCCCGTCAGTCTCAGAATTTTTGCTGTACTTACAGGAACTTTATAGTCTTGCACAGTAACATTCTGCGCCAATCCGGTTCCGGCGATCAGGATAACAGCAAATAACATGTAAAGATATCTCATAAAGGCTCCTTTTTATGTTTATGAAGATCATTCACTTAAATTACAAATATTTAGAGCAAAAAGCAAATTGAGTACTCAAGTACTCAAGTACTCAAGTTTCTCAAGTCTCTCAAGTTCTCCTCTAAATCCTGATAGAATCTTCCTGTGCCGGGGTAAGATTGTGGATAGAGCTGAGGCTCAGTTTAATTTTTTGTTTCCAGTCGGTGCCATATTTGTCGAGAATCGATTTAAATGCCACAAAATCAGGTTTTCTGATTTTAAAGTCATAATCACCCGTTTTTTCATTCATTATCGGGAGGATATGAAGAAGTTCATGGTGGATAAGGATATACCTTTCAGCCTCATCAAGAGCAGTCCAAAGATCAAGCGACACTTCAACGAGGTAATCAAAACCGGAAAAATGTTTTAATTCAGGTGGCGTTTTAATGGTTTTGCTCGGAACAGTCTTAGAGATGTTTGGACTGACAATCATATACCCTACCTGAGCGGGCATAACATCAATTTTTTGTTCAGATATTATTTTTTCAGCCAGAAATTTAAGTTCTTCCGACTCTTCATATTCCCTCTTTTTAGGTTCCTTTGCAGGCAGTTCACTAAATTCGAACATGATTTACTACTCTCCTTTATTTGAAAAAATTGATTGTACAAAACTGAATTCATCGTTTGTAAGTGGTTTGTCGGCAGCCGAAAGGTTCATTTTAACCTGAGCGAGATTCCTGAATCCGGGAATTACTGCGGCTACACGATCGTATTTTAAAAGATATTGTAATGCAACTCTTGCAAGGTCTTCACCTGTGGGTCCAAAATGATTTTTAAGAGCTTCAATTTTTGGTTCAAGTTTTGTCAGAAATTCAACTGAAAACCTTGGGGCACCGGCTCTGTGATCTCCGGGTTCAAATTTTGGCGGATTATCTTTTGAATATTTGCCGAGCAACAGTCCCTGCACAACGGGTCCAAACGCTACAAATGAAATTCCTGTCTCATTCAACAGATCAGAAGTGGGGGTTCCTTTTGCGAGGTATTTGTCGTCTAATGCACTTGCAGAACTTTGTAATGTGTCAGGTTTTATCCGGGGGGCAAGTGTTGTAAATCTTTCGTGGGAGTAGGAAGAAAGTCCAATTACTCTTATTTTCCCCTCTTCTTTTAACTTATACATCATTGCAACTGCATCGTCGAGATAAACATCATCGGTACCAAAATCGCCATGATGAAAATAATAGAGATCGATATAATCTCTTTTTAGGTTGATAAGTGACTGTTCACACTGATGGCGGATATGTGTGGGTTCATAAGCATGTGCAGCGGTACCCTTGAACCAACCAATTTTTGTAGCTATGGTTACATCTTTAGTACGGCTTCCGAGTATCTTCGAAAGCATCCTTTCAGCTCTGCCATTGCCATAAACATCAGCATTGTCAAAATGGGTTACACCATTATCAATTGCATAAAGAATTGCTTCTTCCACTTCTTGTTCATTAACATTTGCCCAGCCATTAGGAGAGCCGTCAACCCAGTTTAAACCGCCAAGTGTCCAGCAACCCAAACTGATTTCTGATATAGTAAGATCGGATTTTCCGACTTTATTCATCTTCATCTTATTGTTTCCTCAAATTCTTAAAATCAAAAAGTAAAGATAAGAAAAGAAGATGAGTAGTTGGGAAACGGTTCGCTAATACAAATTGCATTTCACAAGTTAGAAAAAGTTGTTAAATTTGAAATTCATGAATTTATTTAATAGGAATAACAGAAAAAGTTTGGCACAATGATAAAATTAGGTTTAGTGACATGCCGGGCATACCCGGATTTAACGGAAGATGATCAACTTCTTTTACCTGCATTTAAAGAGAAAAAGATCATTGCCAAGCCGGTAATCTGGAATGACGGACCTTTGCCTCCAAATGAATATGATCTCCTGATTATTAGATCTCCATGGGATTATTTCCTTTCTACAGCAGATTTTATTTCATGGATGAATAAAGCTACCATTGCCGGTTACAAGATATTAAACAAGCCGGAGATTATTAAAAAAAATCTGCACAAAAGTTACATTAAAGAGCTTCAGAGAAGAGGTGTCCTTACTGCCGACACAATGTTCATTCCAAAAGCAAGCATTCTAAAACTTGAAGAAGTTTTTGAACGGAAAAGATTTAAAAAAGTTGTTATTAAGCCGGCAATTTCAGCCGGCGCGTTTGAAACTTACCTTGTATCAAGAGAAGAAGCTGTCGACTTTAACCCTGTTGCTGCAAAAATTCTTGAATTTGCAGATCTTATGATACAGGACTACATTGAAGAAATTGAAACCAACGGTGAATATTCCCTTGTCTTTTTAAATGGTGAATACAGCCATACTGTGTTGAAAAGAGTTGCTCCGGGTGATTTTAGAACACAGATCGACTTCGGTGGCACTGTAGAGGCGATTAAGCCTTCTGCCGATCTGATCGATCAGGCCTATGAAATTAATGATGCCCTCGGTTTCGACACATTATACTCCAGAGTTGATGGTGTTTATTCAAAAGATGAGTTTAAACTGATCGAATTGGAGATGTTTGAACCCAGTCTTTATTTCTCTTACCACGAAAAATCGGTTAAAAGATTTGTTGAGTCGGTGATCGAACGAATAGGCTAATTTTAGTTTCTTTTATTTGAACCGGTTTGAATAAATTTTGGACGATATTCCCAATTAACAGGATTTTTGGCTTGAAATTACTCATACCGGTTATTTTTTTTCTGTTTTCGTTTACTGTTCTTCCTCAGAAGTTTACCTGGACAAAACTGCCGGTTCTAACCAACAAAACAATCACCTCAATCTGCTTTCTCGACAGTTTATACGGTTTTGCGGTTGGTGACACAGGTTTTGGAGTGAAAACCACTGATGGAGGCCTCTCCTGGCAGACAATGCAATTCCCGGACATAAAAGACATCTCTGATGTCTATTTCACTTCAAAAACCACCGGATACGCAATAGCTCTCGATTTTGAAGCTCCTCCCTTTGGCACCATTTTTTATAAAACCACCGACGGTGGCGACACATGGAGCGGATCCCGTTACAGGCACGACGATGTATTTTTAGTTAGTCTTCATTTTCTCGATTCTCTTAATGGCTGGGCATCGGGTCTCGAAGGAAGAATTGCCCACACAACCAATGGAGGCGAGGAATGGATTCCGGCACAAACCGACACAAGTTCTTTCACCAATTTCCCGATCCTTGGCTTCAGTTTTTTTGATGAAACTTTGGCTTTTGGATATGGCGGTCATATCGATATTGCAGGGGTAATCTGGAAAACTACCAATGGAGGTGAATATTGGAAAGCGTATGGAGTGGGTCCTGAACCGATAAGGGGTTTGATAGTTTTTGATACCCTCAACATAATCGGGATCGGTGGTGATTTTGAATATGGAACTGCAGTGGTTACAACTACTGACGGTGGAGAGAATTGGGATTACCGAAGTCTGGATGTGTTTGGAGTTCCTTACGGAATCTCATTTAGAAATGAAAATGAAGCCTGGGTTCCCCTCGGTTTTGCACAAAAATTTTTATACACAACAGATAAAGGGGCAAACTGGATTCAATATGATGTTCCCGATAGTGGTGTTTTATACGATATTCAGTTCACAGATTCTTTAACTGCCTACACTGCCGGTAGATTTGGTTATATTGGAAAATACAGCCGTTCTCTCGTGGATGTTCAAAATGAAGAATTCCCAACAATTCCCGTGAATTCGGGACTTGGAGTTAACTATCCAAATCCCTTTAATCCCGAAACAATTATACCGGTACATTTAACCGAACCTTCACAAATATCATTAAAAGTTTTTGATATTCGGGGAAGAGAAACTACCGTTCTTGGCGACGGTTGGTATGAGGAGGGGGAACACAAGTTCTCGTTCAAAGCAGAAAATGTCTCTTCAGGCATATACATCTACAGACTTGATATTGTTGGCTCCTCCGGTAAAAAAGAGTCGGTTGCAAAAAAAATGATACTAAACAGATGAACATTCATGATCTCCCCGGATATAAAGGCACAGGATTCCTGAAAATTCTCCCCCAATTATACAAAAACCCCCTATCCACATTACAAAAAACAGTCACCACAGGCGAAAGAATAATCCCCTTCAGTTTTGGGAAATACATCCTTTTTTTGATTAATGATCCTTCGATTCTGCAGCATATCTTAAAAACAAACTACAGAAATTACCCCAGAGGGAGAGCTTTGGAGGGGATATATCCTCTTCTGGGCAAGGGGATATTTACCAGTGATCATGAACTTTGGACCCGACAACAGAAGAATATCACTCCCGCTTTCCACACCAAATATTATGCCGGTTTTGGAAAAATTATTGATGACGAATGTGAAAAATTTAAATCGGAGCTAAACGGCTACTGTAATATTTCGGAAGAAATTGATCTCCAGGAGCGGTTTAAGGTTCTAATGTTGAAAATTCTTGTTAAAGAGATGTTTTCACCCGACCTGAAATTTGATGCTGAGGATATAATCCATAAATTAGATACGATTCTTGCTTATACCAGCATAAGGGGCGAGTTAATCAGGAATGTTAAAACAGGTTTTAAATCGATTTTTGGATTAAAATATACTCCTCCCTCAGATTATACTTCTGCTTTGTCATCACTCGAAAAATTTGTAGCCGGCTTCTTTAGACAGGTTGAGAGTGGTGAGATTATTCCGGGGATGTTAACCGGAATTCTGAGAGACCTCAAAAACGCCGGAGAAGTTGATGATACCCAGATCAGAGATGAAATAATGACATTTCTTTTTGCAGGATTTGACACAGTTGCCGAAGGCCTCAGTTGGACACAATACCTGATTTCAACAAATCCGGGGACTGATGAAAAAATTATTGTGGAATTAACGGAGCGGAATTTGGAGGATTCAGGATCATCCCCTTCATCCCACCACATGGCACCTGAGACTCCATTCCTGCGGTGTGTTATCAGCGAAGCTTTAAGGCTTTACCCTCCTGCATGGGCTTTTTATAGAATTGTAATTGAAGATGAAGAGATCGACGGTCTGTTTTTCCCCGGAAAGTCATATTTGATGATCTCTCCCTATCTTTTGCACAGAACTCCAAAGTTTTGGGATCAACCTGACAGTTTTAATCCCACCCGTTTTGAAGGAGAAGATCAGCCCGAAGTTAATAATTTTAGTTACATCCCTTTTGGTCAGGGCCCCCACATCTGCACGGGCAGAAGACTTGCCATGTTCGAAATGTTGAGAATCTTTTCTATATTAACTCCTGAGTACAAATTTATTTACACAGGTGAGGACCCACCCGGGGTTGACCCCGGGATAATCATGAAAGCCAAAAATGGACTCAGGTTCAAAGTGGAAAAGAGAATAAAATGACACCCAAAGACAAAGTAAAAGATGTAATTTCCCTTTCATTTCCTGAAAAACTCAAAAACGGGTTTGATGTCAGGTTTTGGGATGGGGAAATATGGAAACCGGCGGGAGTTGAAAAGACGGGATTTACTCTTGTACTCAATTCACCCGGGGCATTAAAAAATATTATTCTCCCGCCAACCGAGTTAAATGTTACTGAAGCCTACTTTTTTGATGAATTTGAGCTTGAAGGAGACCTCTTTAATGTATTTGAATCTGCTTACGAGATTGCAGGGACAAAAAGAACTTCAGGTAAAAACCTGCAACTTTTAGGCAAAATAGCTGCACTTCCCTCTTCTCCAAAAAAGAAGGATAAAAACTTTACAAAAAAGTTATCGGGGCAAATGCACTCTCTTGAAAGGGACAGTGAAGCCGTCTCATATCATTATGATATGTCAAATGAACTTTACAGTCTTTGGCTCGATCCTCAAATGGTTTATTCCTGTGCCCGGTTTGCCACTGAAGAAACTTCCCTTGAAGATGCACAATTAGACAAACTTGACTATATCTGCAGGAAACTTGACCTTAAACCCGGCGAAACACTTCTCGATTGTGGCTGCGGTTGGGGTGCCCTTGTAATTTATGCCGCTCAGAACTATGGAGTAACTGCACTTGGTGTTACCCTAAGTAAAAATCAGGCTGACCTGGCAAATAAACGAATTTTGGATTTGGGAATCGGGGATAAGTGCCGTGTGGAGTTGAAAGATGTCCGGTCAATTAAAGACACAAAATTTGACAAAGTCTCCTCTGTTGAGATGATACACCATATCGGATTTAACTCACTGCCTGAATATTTCCAAACAATCAAGGATTTGTTGAAACCGGGTGGACTCTCATTTCAACTCGGAGTTACAAATAATGCAGCAAAAGGGGAGTATAAAGGTCCCGTTTTTGCTCCAAAATATTTTATGCCCGACTATGATTTATCTCCAATTGGGGAGTACCTTAAGATGGCTGAAAAAGCCGGATTTGAAGTTTATGATGTGGAAGATTTTAGACAACACTATGAATTAACAGCCCGCCATTGGTTAAACAATATTGAGAAGAATCGTCAGGCCATCGTTCAAATATCGGGCGAAGTGATGTATCGTGTATATCGTCTGAGTATGGCACTAATGGCTTACGGATTTCATTCAAATTTGATTAATCTCTACCATTTTGTCCTCAGAAACACTGAAGGAAAAGGAAATTATACACCCCTAAAAAGGTGGTATTAACGAGCTCTAAGAAAAATGAGGGAGATTGAAGAGGAAGGTTGTTTCTTGTTGACAAAAATCAGTTTGTTATTTGAAGTGGTGTATTCAAAAACTTTAGTACACCAAAAATTAAAAAGGCTGCCCCTTTCGAGACAGCCTTTATAAATTAGTTAAAGATTTTGCGTTCTATTCCTCCTAATGAATTCGGAGGCTATTTAAGTAGCAAAGCTTTAATTGTTTTTGTGAAATTAGAAATGTATTTTGGGGTAAACCTTCTCAGGCAACTGGTACGCCAATGCGATATTTGATTCGGAAGATATTTAACCCCGACCCGGGGTAACGAGATGGGTGATAATCATTGACTACGAATATTTATCCCGCTCTGCGGGAATGGGCTGGGGTGGGTATGTCATTGATGGCTACGAATATTTATCCCGCTCCGCGGGAATTTATGGCTCGGTTCCGCATCTGATTTCTTGAGCAGAAAGCCCTGAATAGAGCATACTGAAAACAAAAATCGTAAGGAAAATTTTATTAATTCTGTTTGTTATAAGATACATATTTCCACCATATTGATTATTACAAATCATTAATTAAAAAAGTAAAATATTTCCGGTTCAAAACTTCTAAGGTGGATGGAACATAGGGCCTCCTGTAATTTATTTTATCTTTTTAGTATTGTTACTAAACCCTGATT
>CAZHCW010000034.1:0-29448 GCA_964531325.1 uncultured Ignavibacteriaceae bacterium
GGTAGCAATGTCCAACAAATGAAGAATCTGGCCCCGGATGGGGTCATGTATGGGTGGAGAACAATCGCACAATCAAAAAACGCCCCGGAGGGGTGCTCTATGGGTAGAAGAATTTGAATCGTACCCCACAATTCAATTTTCCCCGGAAGGGGAATATATATTCGTAGCTATTGGATATCCTCTTATGGGTTTTCCCGTGGAACGGGATTGATATTCGTAGCTCTTGGTCGTTCTCCCCATTCAATTTTCCCCGGAGTGGGAATATATATTCGTAGCATCCCGATTACCACTCCTGTCACTAACGATCCAAATCACACTACCTTAACAACACCATTTTTTTCGTAATTGTCGTGTTTCCACTTGTTAGCCGATAAAAATAGACTCCTGAAGAAAGCCCATATTTTATTGTCTCAATTACGAGTGAATGGTTCCCTGATTCTTTGTATTCATGTAAAATTGTTGCCACTTCACTCCCCTGGATGTCATATAACTTCATTGTAACCAAACCCCCTGTGGGTAAAGAGTAATTCACTACCGTTGACGGGTTAAAAGGGTTTGGGTAGTTTTGGGAAAGGTCATATTCTTCCGGTATTCCGGGAGCAGATTGTTCAACGGATGTGATACCACCACCGTTTGTAGTTTTAAATATTCTATTCCCGTATCCTGTAATCCACGCGGTTTTTCCATCCGGTGAATGGACACCTGTGAGGCCGAGGGTTGAATTGATAATTTGATGCCCCCAACTTTGCCCGCCGTTGGTTGTTCTCATCACTGTACCGGCCTCACCCACAGCCCAGCCTGTAAGAGAGTCAACAAAGCACAATTTTTCAAGCGCCAGCCCGGTACCACTATAGTAATCCACCCAGGAGTATCCCCAGTCTTCGGTTTTAAGTATTTTACCATTTCCATAAGTCACCCAACCCGTTCGCGAGTTGATAAAATCAATCGATCTGATTAAATAGGGGACATCTAGATAAATAGTCGACCAAGTCACTCCACCGTCTATTGTTTTCAGAAGCTTACCTGCACCACAACCTATATATCCTGTCAATGAATCAGTGAACTGTATATCGTAAAAAGAGGGATTCCCGGCGATGATTTTCGAGCTCCAACTTATGCCTCCATTTGTGGTTTTAAGTATTTTGCCACCGGTCCCGACCGCCCACCCTTTCATTGAATCGAGAAACCAGACACCAACCAGCGAAGTGGAACTGAACCCTGTAACGAAATCCCAACTGGCACCGCCGTCAGAAGTTCTAAAAATAATCCCTCCACGGCCTTCACCTCCGACGACCCAACCATGATAACGATCAATAAAATGTATATCATATAAAAAACTACCAATTCCACAGTTTTCAATTAACCATTTCGCTCCGCCGTTTGTTGTTCTCAGGATGGTGCCCTTAAAACCTGCCACCCATGCGTGAAGGGAATCGATGCTAAATACTGCTAAAGCACGTCTGAAAAAGGGCCAATCCCGGACTTCCCAGGATAAGGCTCCGTCAGTGGTATAAAGCAGAAAACTATTATCACCCACAGTGAATCCTGTCCCGGATTTTCTGAAGTGCATCCCTCTCATCGGATATGCATTTACATTTGCGTTTAGGCTCCAGGTGGTTCCTCCATCCAGGGTTCTAATAACTCTACCTCTCGCTGCCATCGCCCACCCTGAAAGGGTGTCATGGAATTGGATCACTTTCACATCCATACTGAGTCCGCTTGTCTGAGGTAACCAGGTCCCTCCGCCGTCTGTGGTGTGAATTATCGTTCCAAGAGAAGAGCCTGCCCAGCCTGACTGTTGGTTTACAAAATATATTGAGTTGATATGGGATGAAATTCCGGTGTTTTGTCCAAGCCAGGTGGCTCCACCATCCGTTGTTTTAAGAATCTTTCCGGAGTTGCCTGCGATCCATCCCGTCGTTGTATCTACAAAGGAGAGTGAAGAAAGACTGTCGGTTGTTAGGGTAGTTGAAACTACCCAACTGTTTCCGCCGTTGGTGGTCTTTAGAATTGTACCGTTATCACCAACTGCCCAACCATGACTTGTATCGATAAATTGAACAGCCATAATTGCATAATCAGTGGATTTCTGCATCCGTATCCAGGTGGTACCACCATTTGTTGTTTTAATGATGGTTCCCGAATCACCAGTCACCCATCCTGTTAGAGAATCGAGGAAGCATATACCATAAAGATGTGACTCAGTACCGTTTTTTTGCATCACCCATTTCACCCCTGAATCGGTGGATTTAATCATAAGGCCAAATTCCCCGATTGCCCAGCCTGTCTGGTCGGTGGCAAAGGTAATGTTGTTTAATTCGAAACCCTTGCCATCAGGATACTGGTCTATCCACTGGGCATTTAAAATTGAAGTAGAAACTAAAATCAGAAAGAATACTTTTTGTACTGACATGTCAATCCCAATTGATTTGGTGTTGTGTGACAAGAAAAACAGTAGTTTAATAAGTTAATTCAAAAAGAATATCAATAGTTTTATTAATAATTCCTTTTGTAATATAATTGTCGAATTCAATTATTGTAATATTAAAATATTTCTTGATATTTCCTAATTTGTGGAATCCGTATAACTATCCCCATTTCATTATTTAGACGGCAATCGGGACGCTACGAATATCAAATCCCCTTCCGGGGCGTTTTTTGATTGTGCGATTATTCTTCTACCCATACATGAACCCTTCCGGGGCCAAATTCTTCATTTGTTGGACATTGTCACCCATCGGGCACCCCTGCCGGGGCGTTTTTTGATTGTTTGAAATCTCTTCTGCGAAAATCCGTCTAATCTGCGTGTATCCGCGTCCCGCTCCTATCTGTGGCAATCCGCGATAATTGGTGATATCCGCGTCCCACTCCTATCTGTGGCAATCCGCGATAATCCGTGGAATCAGCGTCTCGCTCCTATCTGTGGCAATTCGTGATAATCAGTGGATTCCGCGTAACCATCCCCCTGGTAATTACTTCTTCATTTTCCTGTTGTCAACCAGCAAAACAAACTCACCTTTCAGGGAATTTTTTATCACTTTATCATATATTGATCCTGCCGAGCCTCGAAGAATTTGTTCGGTGGGTAATGTAAGATCATAGGCGAGCACAGCCTCGGTTCCCCTGCCAAAATTGTCAACAATATCTTTCATGATATTTTTTAATCGATACGGGGTCTCAAGAAATATTATCAACTCATTCATTCTTGAAAGTCGATGTAACTCTTTTTTCCGAATATCTTTTTTCACCGGAAGCCATCCGTAATAATAAAACTTTTCGGCTCTTAAAGCGGAGACACTTAAAGCTGTGGTAAGTGAAGATACCCCCGGTACAGGGATAATCTGAATTTGATTTGAAAGTGCTGCATCCAGAAGGATATGCCCTGGGTCCGCAAACATCGGAGTGCCACAATCGGAGATCAGTGCCACATTTTCACCGTTGAGCAGTCGATCAATTATCTCGGGTGTGTTGGCGACTTCATCATGTTCGTTTAGAGTTACGAGTTCCTTCTTTAAATCCAATTTGGAAAGTAGTCTTCTGGCTTCTTTAAAATCTTCACAGACAATAAAATCGACTCCCCTGAGAACCTTAATGGCTCTCAAAGTGATATCATCATAGTTACCAATTGGCGTGGCGACTATGCTTAGAACTCCACTCATTTTTTCTCCAACATGTGTGGAGGTTTAAACCCCCTGTAAGTGTCGTATTTGGGAAAATACTCAATAATATTGTATTCTTTATCGCGTATTGTTCCACCACTTGGATAAAAATAGAAGGTATCCACCACTTCCGTGGCGACCGAAGCGGGTCTGCCATTTTCTGAATAAAATTGGAGTTTATATCTGCCACCAACATACTCACCCGTTGAGAGTTGGCTCAGAAAATTTTCATCATTGAAAATTAGAATGTCGTTCATCAAAGACTTCTTTTTTTTATTGGATTTTATGATTATTTTAGTGCAAAGATAGTAATCATTTATTTAAATGTTTTTATCTGATCATTTATTTGTATTAGTCGATTTCCTTAAGTGAATTTACCACACACCCATTTATGACTCAAATCCCTGAAAACCATCTCCCAAATTCAAAGGATGATCAATCAATGAAATCATTGATTAGCACGATGCCTGTAATGGTAACTGCGATTGATGAAAACAACCTTTTTATCGAGTGGAATCATGAATGTGAACGGGTTACGGGCTATACTGCAGAAGAAATGATCAATAATCCCTACCCCGATAAAATCCTCTACCCCGACCCTGAATATATAGCAACACTACGAGAATTCTGGGCTGAAAAGCAGGATGTTTATTATAATCAGGTATGGAAAGTAAGATGTAAGGATGGTTCCGATAAGGCTATCAGTTGGTCGAACATTTCAGGGAAATATCGAATCGACGGCTGGGCTTCCTGGGCGATAGGTCTGGATGTGTCGGAGATCACAGTTGTCAAAGAAAAACTTTCTGACAGTGAAAATCGATTCCGAACTGTTTATAATTCTGCCGATACAGGTATTGTACTTTGTGATCCGGAAGGAATTTTCCAGGATGTTAACCCGGGATTTGCCAAAATGCTGGGTTATGAACCCGAAGAGATCATCGGCATTAATTTTTATGAATTGACTCACTGTGACGACAGAGATGAGGAGTTCTCTAAATTCCTCGTTGCCATGGAGAACGATGCAGGGAATAACATTACCCTCAGAAAGAGATACATCCATAAAAACGGCAGTGATGTTTGGGTAAAATTAAATGCAACTATTGTCAAAGACCGGGAAGGAAAACCATCCGTCTGGTTGGGGATCGTCCAAAATATCAGCGACGAGCTGCGTTTTCAAGAGGAACTTGAAGAACATAAGGGTTATCTTTACTGCGCCGCAAAAGTTGCAGAGATTTTACTTACCGAGCAGGATTTCGACACAGCAATAAATAATTCCTTCTCCCTGATTGGTTCCACTTCATACGCGGATCGTATCTATCTTTTTGAAAATGACTATAATGAATTAACCGACGAATGGTTCATGAGTCAAACATTTGAATGGGTGAGGGGAGGAATTACAAAACAAATTAACAACCCCGTTTTACAGCGATTAAACTATAGTAATTCCAATCCTCGCTGGCGTGATATCATGTTAAAAAAAGGGTTCATAAATGAATTGGTAAAAAACCTTCCGGATGACGAGAGATTTGTGCTTGAATCACAGGAGGTACTGGCTGTTCTTGCTGTACCAATCTATTTACAAGATGAGTGGTGGGGATTTATCGGATTTGATAACTGCACAACTGAAAAAAAATACAGTGCAGCCGAAGAATCGATGTTGCAATCTGCAGCCATTGCCATCGGAGGGGCTATTCAAAGAGAAAAAACGAACCGGCAGCTTTACGAGGCGAAATCCAAAGCCGAGGAGATGAACCGGCTAAAATCAATTTTTCTGGCGAACATGTCTCATGAACTAAGAACGCCCCTGATTGGAATCCTCGGGTATGCTGAGATTCTTTCAGAGGAAATTGATGACCCTTATTTTAAAAAATTAACCGATAGTATTTATAAGGCAGGACAACGACTTAGCGATTCCCTTAGTCTGATTCTCGATCTCTCAAGGATTGAAGCTGACAAACTGACTCTAAACCTTGAGGATGTTGACCTCATTGATGTTGTGCTTGAATCCACAAGTTATTTTGACCAAGAGATTGTGAAAAAAGGGTTATTCCTCAACATTGATACTCCCGAAGATATCCCTTTGCTAAAATCCGACAAACGAATGCTACTTACAATAGTGGATAACCTCCTGAGCAATGCAATAAAATTCACACATGAAGGCGGAATTGATGTTATAGTAAAAACAGAAAAATCAGGTCTGTCATCGGTGGTAAATTTGATTGTAAGGGATAGCGGGATAGGAATCTCACAAGATTTTATGGATGTAATATTTGATGAATTCCGACAGGTTTCCGAGGGTCTCGATCGTGCTTTTGAGGGGGTAGGACTTGGGCTTACCATAATTAAAAAATTCACTGAAAAGCTTGGGGGTTCCCTTTCACTAAACAGTATGGTTGGGTTGGGATCAACATTTACCATAAGCTTTCCGGTTATCGCTCAACGAACTGCGGTTTCGTACGGGGAGACTTTTGAGCCCATTCAAAAAATACAATTGGATAGTGAACTTAAACGAATATTGCTTGTGGACGACGATGTGCCAACCCACACTTTAGTTAAAATTTTCTCAAAAAACATTGCAAATGTTGATTTTGCTTTTAACGGTGAAGAGGCAATCAGAATTGCTTTAAGGAGGAAGATCGATTTGGTGCTTCTCGATATAAATCTTGGAAGTTCACCTTCAGGTATTTCTGTACTCAAAAAAATGAGACAAATGAAAGAATTTGAAGGTGTTCAAATTCTGGCTTTTACAGCATACACAGCAACCTCTGATAAAAGCAAATTCCGTGAAGAGGGTTTTGATGGTATTATCTCAAAACCTCTCATAAAATCTGATTTTCAGAGGACAATTAAAAAATATCTCTCAGGCAGCGAATAACCGCTTTTATCTAATTCTCTTCGTCTATTTCTCTTAAGTATTCGATAGCCGAGATATCTTCGATTGAAGACAAGTCACCGAGAACCACTCCGCCGGCTGCTATTTCTCTTAAAAGTCGTCTTACAATCTTTCCATTTCTGGTTTTAGGTAAGGCTTCTGTAAATCGAATCTCATCAGGTCGCGCGATGTGCCCGATTTCCACCATTACATGGTTTCTCATCTCTTCTTTAAGAAGCAGTGAAGGCTGAACATTCTCCTTAAGTGTAATAAAAGCCACGATTGAGTTTCCTTTGAGATCATCAGGTCTTCCAACCACTGCAACTTCTGCCACATCTTTATGTGTGTGCAACGCATTTTCAATTTCAAGTGTACTTAAACGATGGCCTGAAACAGTTACCACATCATCAACCCGTCCGAGTATCCAGAAATAACCGTCTTTATCTTTTCTCGCACCGTCGCCGGTGAAAAAGTCGCCACCAAAACCGTTCCAATAATCATCTTTGTAACGCTTTTTGTTTCCAAAGATTGTTCTTGCCACCGAAGGCCAGCTGTCTTTGAGAACCAGAAATCCATTTTCACCCGGTTTAACAGGTTTGCCGGTTTTATCAACAACCTCTGCTAAAACACCGGGTAGTGGTAATGTAGCCGATCCCGGTTTTAATGGAGTGACACCCGGTATAGGGGCAATCATGAACGACCCGGTCTCTGTTTGCCACCAACCATCGATGATGGGGCACTTCTCTTTTCCAACTGTTTTATAAAACCAGTACCAAACTTTTGGATTTACAGGTTCTCCGCCCAAAGCCAAAACTCTTAGTGAATCAAGTTTGTGTTTGTTAACCCAACTGTCACCCTGCCTCATTAATGTTTTTACAAAAGTTGGGGCAGTAAAGAAAATAGAAATTTTGTGGTTATCTATCAGCTTCCAGAACCTGTCGGGTTCAGGTGTGGTTGGGGCTCCTTCATACATAAAAAGTGTTGCGCCGTTAAGTAGAGGTGCATATAAACCATAGGTGTGCCCCGTTGAAAATCCTATATCAGTCGTGCACCAATAAACATCGGTTTCCTGAATATCGAATATCAGTTTAAATGAATAGTAGGCGGCCGTCATGTAACCGGCGGTGGTATGCATTATCCCTTTGGCTTTTCCTGTTGTTCCGCTTGTAAATAGAATAAATAGTGGGTGTTCCGAATCGAGTTGTACAACCGGGCAATCATCAGAAACATTCTCCATCGCTTCGTGCCACCAGATATCGCGGCCCGGAACCATTTTAACTGAAGATTCATGCATCCTTTTGAATAGAATTACCGTTTTTACATCAGGACAACCTTCGAGGGCTGAATCAACCGCAGGTTTAAGATAAATATTGTTCCCTCGTCTCACAGCAAGATCACTTGCTATCACAATTTTTGCTTTCAGGCTGAGTATTCTGTCTTTCAACGCTTCCGGTGAAAATCCGGCAAAAACAGCAGAGTGTATTGCTCCAATTCTTGCACAAGCAAGAAGAGCAACAGCAGTTTCGGGCACCATACCCATATAAATGATTACTCTATCCCCTTTTTGAACACCCCTTGAACGAAGAACATTTGCAAATTTAGAAACTTCCCGGTGAAGCTGAAGATAGGTCATCGTTCTTGTGTCACCCGGCTCTCCTTCCCAAATGAGAGCTGCTTTGTTACGACGATGCCCGTTGAGATGGCGGTCGAGACTGTTGTAACTAATGTTGGTTTTCGCTCCAACAAACCATTTCGATTCGTAGGACGAACCCTGTCGAATATAATTCCAATATTTAAACCAGTGAAGTTCATCAGCAACTTTTCCCCAAAAAGCTTCAGGATTCAAAACAGACTCCCGATAGAGTTTGTTATACTGATCAAGAGTTTTCACAACAGCCCTTTCACTGAACTCTTTCAATGGATGATAAATCTTTTTTAGTGATGAATTCATCTTTATGATTCGTCTGGTTTCTTTATTGTCTTTCATCTTTTAATGCCAAATTCTTAATTCAAATTAATGTGTGTTAAATCTACCGGGATACCCGGTTTGTTTAAAATTTATTATTTACCAAAAAAATATTTTAACGGTCGTTCAAGGCGGTTCGCCCAAGACCATTCATTGTGTCCTGCACCTCTATCGAAGTAATAGTCAAAATTTTCACCGAGAACCATCCCCTTCTGTGTGAAAAGACAAAACATCCTTTGCGCATCTTTTTTACCATCTTCTCCACTGTCGAAATAGATTTTTATATTCTTTTTTTCGTGTGTAGTTTCAATTAAATCAAATATTGCATCTTCACCATAATAAAAGGAAGACGAGAGGCAACCAGCTTTTCCAAAAACATGGGGATACCTCCAAACCATTCTGAGTGAACAAAGGCCACCCATCGAAGAACCCATAATTGCTGTGGCCTCTCTGTCACTAAGGGTTCTGAAGTTGCTGTCAATAAAATGTTTTAACTCTTCCACAATGAATTTGAGGTAGTAATCACCCTTCTCGGAGACGCTATACTCTTGAAGTCTGTCGTGTGTGTTATATATTCCCACAACAATTACTTCTTCAATTTCGTTATTTTTTATAAGTTTTGTTAAGGTTTCATCTATGCGCCAGTCTTGCCCGGCGTATGAAGTGGTTGGGTCAACTATGTTCTGTCCATCGTGCATATATAGAACCGGATAATATTTACCCCTCTCCTTTTTGTAGGAGGGAGGCAACCATACCAATATATCTCTCTCTAAAATGGGATAACGGCTCCGGAAACGACGATAGTAAACTACTGAACCAATTATGTCATGTTTGCCGTTATTAACTTTTCTTGCCAATACTTATTTGTGATTTCTTTAGTTATTGAGAAAATAATCTTTCAACAAACAAGTTAAGAACCTTTTTGATTATAAAAAAGTGATTTTTCACCTTTTTTTTATGTCATTTTTTTGATTCTTTAACAATGCTATTTTTTCAAATTCTCTCTTTAACCATTAAATTTCGAATTGTTGGATTTATCTGATGAATAAAAACGCCATCCTTTGGATAGTTTCTGCTGTAATTATCTTTGTTTTCGGGCTCGCTCACTCAGTGGTGAATCAAAACTTTCCCATCTCGGGAACGATTGGAATTGAAGGGAAAAAGATAACCTATCTTTTCCCTAAAACGACACAAGCCGATGAACCTTATTCTTTCATAATCAGAAATGATCACCCTTCGGTTACCGGTTATTTTATCTTCGATGCAGGAAACGGAAAAAAAGAGAAGGTAGAGTTAAAAAAAGATAAAGAGTTGCTGACGGGAATTATCGGTGAGCTCCCTCCCGGGACAAAAATTAATTACTCAGTATTTCTAAGATATGGCGACAAGACAACTCAAGTGCCATATAACACTGAAGTAACCACTCTTGTTACCGGGAAAACCGGGGTTATAATCGACACTCTTTACCCCTTTATGCTCTTTTTGGGGCTTTTACTTGCAGTTAGAGGCGGGCTCGAATATTTTAATCCAAATCCCAAATTCAGACTTTATGCGCTGATGCCGGCTATGGTATTCATCTGTTTTGGATTTTTTGTGATTCCGGTGAAAAATTTTCTGCTGCTCGCACCCCCACCGGGGGTGATTCTCCAACCCTCTCAGATGTTCTCTTTCGAGAGTATCTTTTATCCTCTCTTTTGGATTGGGATCACTATTTTGGTTTTTTTCAAAATAAAGCCGGGTCTGATGTTGCTTTCCGGATCAGTAATCACAATTTTGGCTTTTATGTTCCTGGGGTGAGTTTAACCCACCCCTGAAAAAATTGATTAGTAGTCTTTAACTAACTTAATGCCTCTGTAATAGTGAGTGAGAATTTCGTCGAATGAGAAACCTTTTTCAGACATTACGGCAGCACCAATTTGACACAAGCCCACACCGTGCCCCCATCCTGCACCTCTGAGAAGAAAACTTCCGGGAATTCCATCTTTTATCTCCTTCTTTTCTACAACAAAAGCTGAGGAATAAAGGTGTGAATCCGACAGTGCCCTTCTGATCTCAAGCTCCTTGCCGATGATTATGCTCTTTTTAGTACCGGTAATTCTGAGTCTGTAAATCCTTCCCGATTCACCTCTTTCCAAAGGTTCTATTTCGGTTATATCTCCAAGATCAAGGTCCATTTTTGATTTTAACAATGATTTAACTTTTTCCTGCGGAATATCCAACTTCCATCGGAAAAAATCGACTGTTTCCTGGTCGTAGTGAAGCAGAATCTGCGAAAGTACAGTTTTATCTTTTGTATTACAATACGATTCAGGCTCGCCAAGTATCCATTTTGTTGCGTTTTTTTCATCTGTTAAATTTGTGTCAAAATTTTCAGGCTCAAACTTATAGTCGATTACTTTGTCTAAGTATGGAACCTTCTTATTCTCCCAGACATGTTCAAAAGATTCGGAAACTCCGCCACATGATTTTGAGAACCTGGCATCACATATTTCATCACCATATTTCATCACGAGCCCGTGAGTATCTTCAACTGCCTGCCGTGCCGATTCACTAAATATTTTTGTGATTCCCTGATACCTTTGACAATGATCGTCTGCGCAAACATCAAAATCGTCGTGATCTTCTCTGTCATACCACCGAACTATCTCATCATCGGAAACAATTATCCCTTTTTCTTCAGCACTAAGTTTTTTCTTACTCTCAGATTGTGCAATCTGTGAAAGAAGCCAGCTTCTTGAAATAACTGCATGTGCTTTAAGAAGTGCAGGACTGCTCTTTGCGCTCATCTCTGATGAAATTACACTTTTAAGGTATTCCTCAATGTTGATGATATTAATGGCTGTAACTTTGTTTCCTCTACGGAGCAGCTTTAGTGCTCCCTTAAAGCTTTCCTTCTCTTTTCTTTCCCAATGAAATTTCACACCAATCACAACATCTCTTATCATAAAATGTTCACTCTCGGGAGAATTCGGGGTAAAAACCAGGCTGACATCATCACTCAGCTTTTTGCCGGAACCCTCAACGACTAATTTACCATTCTTCACTGATGCCTGAAAAACTCCACTGAAAAAATCTTCCTGATTGTTTGCGTAATAATCACCGTAAAATGTGAAGTTAATTACCTCTTCTGTCAGTATCCCGACAATGATTAGAGGCTCGTCCATAAAATGTTCCTTACAATGTAAATCGAAATTAATTCGTTAATATACAAAACCGTTTATAAAATTTTAATTACTCTATACAATTATCTTTTTTATTTTTGTAAACTTCAAACAAAAAGTATTTCTAAATGAAGAAAAAAGTCAATATTATCGGTTTTCCGATGGACCTCGGTGCCGGAAGACGAGGCGTGGATATGGGTCCATCCGCCTTACGAATTGCACACCTGAATGAAAAACTTCAACAACTTGGTTACGAGGTTGAAGATTTGGGTGATATTCCAATCGAAATTATGGAAACTCAGAAGGTTGGAAACGACAAACTTAAGTATGTGGATGAGATCGAAAGAACCTCATTAAAGCTAGCCGAAGTTGTCGAAAAAACTCTTGAGAATGATGAATTTCCGCTTTGTATTGGAGGTGACCATTCAATGGCTCTTGGAACTCTTGGTGGAATAGCTTCATTCTGCAAAAAGAGGGGGTTAAGGCTCGGTGTCATCTGGATCGATGCACATGCAGACATGAATACCGATGAAACTACACCTTCCGGGAATATTCATGGTATGTCGCTTGCAGCTTCTATAGGGCTTGGGTCAAAACGACTCACAGAGATATATTCACCTGCTCCGAAGGTGCTCCCGGAGAATACTGTGATTATCGGAGCACGGAGCATCGATACCGATGAAAGAAAGAATATAAAAAAAGCAGGGATCACCGTCTATACAATGTCCGATATTGACAAGATGGGAATCCACCGGATCACTTCAAAAGTTCTTAAACAGTTTAAAAACAATGTGGATCATATTCATGTGAGTTTTGATGTTGACAGTGTTGAACCGAGCATAGTTCCCGGAGTGGGCACTCCCGTTCCCGGCGGATTAAGTTATCGTGAGGCACATCTTCTGATGGAGACTATCGCTGAATGTGGGTGTATGTCTTCGTTGGAGATCACCGAGGTTAATCCAATTTTAGATAATCGAAATGCAAGTGCCGTTTTTGCTGTGGAACTTGTAGCTTCAAGCATGGGAATGAGAATTCTTTAGCCATGGATAATATCAAGCAGTTTATTGCTTATGTTTTATTGATCGGATCAGTTATGTGGGGCCTCAAAGCATTTGAGGTTCTCGACATAACTTTTCCGTTCATTTTCTCTTTTTTGTTTATTCTTGTTGGTCTGGCTACAGTGGTTGTTGTATTTGGCAAACACGATGTGCCGGCGATAATTATAGGCACAACAATGTTTTTAGTAGGAATTTTGATCTATCTGAATCAGAATTTTGATTCAGTCCCCTGGGCAACCCTGCTTCTTCCAACAGCTATGTTTATGATAGGGATAAATCTGATAGTTTTGTTCCTCGATAACCCCAGGGTGCCGGCTTTTTTGTTGGTTTCAGCCGTATTTGTTGGCTTCCCTTTCTTCTTCCTTTCGATTGAGGGGTCGATGACCATGAATTCAATGCTCGAGGCTATTGTCTCGATGGCTGAAAAATACTGGTTGATTATATTCCTCGCCTTAATTTCAGTGATTCTACTCCTTTTACAGAATAAAAATCAAAATAATGAAGAAGACGACTCCCTTAATTAGCCTGAGCTTTCATTATCAAAAGTCCGGTTAAAATAACATTGTTTGATGGAGTTTCAGCACCGGAAGCATTTTCTTCTGTCATCAATATGTTAAATGTTCCGGTTTGTGATAAATCAGGAAGGTCGCTCAGTTCAAAAAATTCGACATTCTGTTTTGGAAGATTTATCCCCCCGGCTTTCAAATATTTGCCATCCTTTTGTATCCATAACTGAAAACCTTTCCCGGAATTAAACGACATTACATTAGAGAACTGCAGAAATCCTTTTTTCTCCTTAACTGCATAAAACAGTTTTCCAAAAGCTTCAGAATAATCCTCTGTCCCGTATAAATTCACAATTCCGGCGGTTTTAACTGTGCTTATAAAAAGGAGCAGGTTCTGATTCATCATTACGGTGTTGCGTAAAAGTTCAGTTTTTGCCTGTGTGGCTCCCAATTCATTTAGCTTGGCATCAAGCCTTTCTTCTGTACCTGAAAACATCGAATAAAGGAAATATACCACTATAGTGAAGCATACTACCAGTATCCCAATCACCCCCCAAAAAGCAGTGGCTGTAACGCTTCCCGAGACATCTATAACCGCCCCCCGCATCCGATTCAATTTCCGCTTTTGTTTCTCTTCACTAACCGGATTATCCTCATAAACCGTCGTGATCCCTTCTTCTTCATCCTCAAGAGGTTCGGCTTCTTCCACCAACTCTTGTTCAATTAACTGCTTCCTTCGGGCCCGTAAAGGGCTTATAGGATGAACCGGGGCCTCTTCCGGGGATGGTTCAGTAATTTCCATTCCAATATCTTCTCTGAACATACCCGGCTGAATCTCATCTTCATGATCATAAATTTCTGATTCATCAGGTGTCCCCTGCCTCCCGATATGTGGGATAATGCCTGAATCGTCATCCATCTCATCTTCAGATTTTTCAAAGGACGAAGATTCAGGAGAAGGTTCAGGAATTCCGGACTGACCGGGTCTTGGTGGAGTATCTCCCCCCCGCCCGGAGACCTGGGTTATTGGAGCAGGTCTTTGAAAACCGGGTTGTCGATTGTTTGCAACTCTCGACTGTTGGCTCCGTATCAATGAATAAGGATCAATATCTTCCCGGGAAGTTATATCAATGGTGCTCCCGCTATCCACCAGGTCATCGGGAGCATCTGCATCTTTGGGAGCATCAGATTCATCTACAAAACTTGTTAATTTTGTAAAACTGATGGTTTTTCTGTCCTTCGATCTTGTTGTTGCAGTTACTCCCAACTCATCAATTTTTGCAAGAATTCTATCGAGTGAATGGGGCGGTGCTTCTTTTGGATTGATAAATGACACTAAAAGTGCGGTAAGATTCTGATATTCACCCAACTCCTGAGTCGCAAAATCTTCATTTGTTTGTAGAACATGAACAATCTCGATAAAGTCTTCTTTGTCAAGAGCTCCAAGCGCAAAAGCCTGAATCAGGTTTTGATATCTGTTTTTTTCTTCAGCGGTCATGCTTCACCATGCAATAAATTGTCTCTCAATGAGCTTAGTGCCAGTCTGATCTTTGAACTGACAGTCTGAATGGGAATATTAAGATTTTTGCTGATTTCTGACTGAGTAAAACCATAATACATCCCCAAATAGATGACATGTTGTTGGGCTTCAGTCAAATTCATCAAAGCTTTTTCGATGCTCTCGCTTATATTTAAAGCCATTTCCAGATCAAGTGGATCGATATGTGGACTCAGATGAGGGATAACCATATAATTTTCATAATCATCTGTATATTCATCCATTGTGGTGGAATTCAATTTCCGTCTCTTGGTGTCAATTGCCTTGTTTCTTGCTAATGTTATTATCCAACAGTAGGCATTTTGAGAGTTTCTGTCATACCTTCCGGCTTTATTCCAGATTATCAGAAATATTTCGTCGAAAGTAGTGTCAGCGGTTACCTCATCTTCAACTATCTTTGTAACAAGAGCATACACTAATTTAGAGTATCTTTTGTATAGATCTTTGAATGCATCAAGATCTTTTTCGGCGATTTTTATAAGAAGTTCGTGGTCACTCAATATCAATCCGATTGATTAAATGCTTGAAAAACAAATGAAATGTTATTTTATACAATCTTAAATTACAAATTTACCAATTTTAACACCCTTGTCAACACTTTTATAAAATTTATGGAACTAAAACTTACACCTTTTGAACCAAATTTCGATTATGATATCACATTTAATATCAAATCGAGTGGTGAATCACTTGTTTGCAGTTATATCATCACAGGCAACATTACAAATTTAAGTCTTAAAGAAGGAAGAAGTGCCAAACGACACTCTTACCTCTGGTTGGATACCTGCTTTGAGTTGTTCCTAAAGGATGCAAATTCTCCCGACTATTATGAGTTTAATTTTGCGTCAAACAGTGACTACAACATTTTCCACTTCCCCGAATATCGTGCTCCATTAACCGAGACAAATGATTTTTTGGTTGATTCCAGAATGGAAATTGAGTCAGTCAACAAAATTGTTTTTGATTTTGAGATATTCCCTCACACAGATGTTGCCGGTAAAGAGTTTTCGTTTCTTGCATCAGTGATTCTTAATACAAAGGACCAAAAAGTGTCATACTGGGCTGTTGATCATTCCACTCCAAAAGCAGATTTTCATGACCCAAAAACTTATAAAAACAGGATAAGATTTTAAGTATTTATATTAAACCATTACCTTAAATTAAACGGGTTAATTTATTTCTTAAAAATTTATTAACTCATTTTATAAAAAGTAACACTTTAATATGTTTTTTAATTTTTTTGAATACACTTATAAACAGTTTGATTTGCGTATTTAAGATTTTATTCGACTATTTACAAGAGGAAATCACTCCGGTTTTGCCTGAACACAAAAAAAAAGCTGCCCGTTTTTTGGGCAGCTTTAAGTGAATTTTGAATAATCTGTTTAAGTTAGATCATCAAGGATAGCCTGGAGTTTGGCTATGTTTTCCTCCCAGTCACGCTTCTTGGCTCTTTCCTTTTCGATGATGTCTGCGGGAGCACGGGAAACAAACTCTTCGTTAGAGAGCTTCCTCATGAGTCCGTTTAAACCACCATTAAGCCTTTCGATTTCCTTCACGAGACGAGTTCGTTCCACTTCAATATCGATCAGTCCCTCAAGTGGTACAAAGATTTCACAGTCTTTTATCACCGCTGAGGCGCTTTTGGCGGGGCGAACGGTATCCATTCCCGAGGTAATTTCCTCAACTTTTGCTAATTTCTTTATGAGATCGCCGTACAGCGGGTCGTAAATTGAAGTTTTCAGATGAAGTTTAACAGGTTTAGAGGGTGCAATTTTCATTTCACCTCTGATATTACGCACTGCTGTGATAAGATTTTGAAGGAATTCCATCTGTTTCTCTCCTGCAAGATCAACTTTAGCATCGTTAAACTCAGGGAAAGCGGCTACTGAAATTGATTCTCCATCACCTCTCGTTTTTATGAGGTGCCATAACTCTTCAGAGATGTAAGGCATAAATGGATGCAGCAATCGCAAAATTTTATCAAAAAGCCCAACTGCTTTTTGTGCAGTATCAAGTTTAACCTTAGGATCGTCACTGTAGAATCGATTTTTTATCAGTTCGATATACCAGTCACAAAAATCGGTCCAGATAAAACTGTAAATTATTTTTGAAGAATTGGTAAGTTCAAAATCTTCCAGAGCTTTATTAAGGTTTTTAACTGTAGAGTTAAGCCGTGAAGTAATCCACTTGTCAACAAAATCCTCATTCTCAGCTACATAATTTTCATCATATTGAAAACCTTCCGGAGTATTCATCAAAATGAATCTTCCGGCATTCCAAATCTTGTTGGCGAAGTTTCTGCCCAAATCACATTTATCTTCACTGAACCTTACATCCTGACCAAGTGGAGCAAGAAACATCATGGTAAACCGTAGAGCATCCGCTCCATACTGGTCGATAACATCCAACGGGTCGGGTGAGTTACCGAGTGATTTACTCATTTTTCTTCCTGAATCATCTCTGATAACAGAAGTGAAATAAACATGTTTAAATGGAATTTCACCCTGGAAATAATATCCTGCCATAATCATTCTTGCTACCCAAAAGAAAATAATATCGGGAGCAGTAACAAGTGCATCTGTTGGATAATAATATTTTTGCTCTTCCTCTGTCTTAAAAACATCATGAGCCCAAAGCCAGCTCGAAGACCATGTATCAAGAACATCGTTGTCCTGAACCCAGTTTTCAGTATCAACAGGAGGGTTAACATCACAATAAATTTCTTTGGTTGTTTTGTGATACCAAACGGGTATCCTGTGCCCCCACCACAATTGACGGGAGATACACCAGTCTTTTATATTCGACATCCAGTGTTCGTAGGTTTTTACCCAATGTGGAGGATAAAAGTTGATTTCTCCACTGGTTACTGCGGTTAGAGCAGGTTTTGCAAGTTCATCCATCTTCATAAACCACTGTTCCGACATATACGGCTCAACCTGAGCATGGCCTCTCTGTGAAAAGCCAACATTGGTTGTATAGTCTTCACTTTTGAGAAGAAATCCCTGTTCTTCGAGCATTTTTACTGCTTTTTTGCGGGCATCATAACGATCGAGTCCCCTGAATTCTGCAGGAGCATTGTCGTTAAGTGTTGCATCGGGATGGAGAATATTAATTAATTGCAGATTGTGGCGTAAACCAACCTCATAGTCATTTACATCGTGAGCGGGAGTTATCTTCACCGCTCCCGTGCCGAATGTTAAATCGACATAATTGTCGGCAATAATTTCAATTTCTCTTCCGGTCAGGGGGAGAATCAGTTTTTTACCGATATAATCACTGTATCTTGGATCATCAGGATTAACTGCAACTGCGGTATCACCAAACATCGTTTCAGGTCTGGTGGTAGCAACAACAATCTCTCCACTACCATCAACCATCGGATATCTGATGTGGTAAAGTTTGATGTTCATCGTCTGATAATAAACTTCTTCATCTGAGATAGCACTTTGGGTAACGGGATCCCAGTTAACCATTCTGTATCCACGATATATCAAACCATCTTTGTAAAGTTTCACAAATGATTCGATTACTTTTTTATAATAATCATCATCCATTGTGAAGCGAAGTCTGTCCCAATCGCAGCTTATCCCAAGTTTTTCAAGTTGGCTGATAATTATTCCACCGTATTTGTCTTTCCACTCCCAACAATGTTTCAGGAACTCTTCCCTGCCGATATCTTTTTTCGTAATTCCTTGAGAAGCGAGGTGGTTTACCACCTTTGCTTCAGTAGCAATGGATGCATGATCTGTACCGGGAACCCAGCAGGCATTATACCCCTGCATTCTTTTGTAACGGATCAAAATATCCTGAATTGTATTGTTTAAAACATGCCCCAAATGGAGCATTCCCGTAATATTTGGGGGTGGGATTACTATAGTGTATGGCTTCTTTGTATTGTCAACTTCAGACTTGAATAATTTATTATCCTGCCAGTATTTATACCATTTGGCTTCAACCGGGGAGGGACTATAAGCTTTGTCTATCTCTATCATTAATGATCCGATAATTAAAAAAAATCTAATTTTAAATATACGACGAATTCAAGGAATTGTGTGGAGTTGAGACTTGAGGTTGGAGATTCGACTTTATCGTAGTTCAGTTTTTCTCAGAAAATCTCCAACAATTGTGAGGAATTCTTTTGGTTTCTCTGCATGATGCATGTGTGATGACCCGGGAATAACATGAAATTCTGTGCCGGGCATCATGGAGCTATAATATGCAGTGGTCTCAGGTGTTGCCTCATCAAATTCACCACAGATGAAAATTGAGGGGATTTTAATCTGATTTAGTCTGTCAACAAGTTCCAAATTCTTGAGAGTGCCGGTTGCTTTAAATTCACTCGGACCCCACATGTGATTATAAACCCCCACCCCCATCCTCGCGAAAGTTTCGTTGACATAATCTGGCCAGGGATCGAGACGACACACATGCCTTTTATAAAACTCCATCATTGCGGCCTGATACTCAATACTTGAATAATTTCCCGATATGTCAGCCTCTTGAACCGCTTTTTGCATCTCAACGGGAAGTTTTTTCAGATACTCTTCCTGATCGGCTATCCATTTTGAAACGCTGAGAAAAGGTGCATCAAAAATCAATCCGACCACACCATTACCCTTTCCATCAAGTATGTACGAAGTCAATAGGGCCGTACCCCAAGATTGTCCAAAGATGAAGAGTGTATCGAGTTTTAGTGTTTGCCTTACCGCATCCACCTCATCCATGAATCTCTCAACTCTCCATAGTGAAGTATCGTCAGGAGTATCTGAATTCCCGCATCCGAGTTGGTCGTAGAAGATTACGGGGCGTTCTTCTGCCAACTTCTCCAAAGGTTCAAGATAATTATGTGGAGCACCCGGCCCCCCGTGTAAACATAAAACCGGGATGCCGGGTTTATCGGCACCTGTAATTTTGTACCAGATTTTTCCCCCTTCAACGGGGATGTAACCTGTAAGCTCAGATTGAGGGAATATTGTTGCACTCATAAAAATCACCATCAAAACTGGTGGTACAAAATACATTAACAAAAAGTTTACTTTGTCAAGAAGTAGTGTGATTGTTTACTTCTTTCTGTGATTGTCGAACCTATCCATCAATCCACCGTATAACAAATCATGTGCCTGAGCGCTATTTAGCATATCGTGTGGAAACCCCGGTTCAACCCTTGTCAACTCATCAAGAATCAACAGTTTATCTGCAGGGATTTCAAAATCGAGGCACCCAAGACTGTCTATTATCTGGGATTCTTTTCTTGCTCCAATTACGGGAATTATTCTGAATCTGTTTTGTCTGTGCCAGTTCATGGCAACTTGCGTGGCAGAAACTCCCAATTCATTCGCAATTTCGATCACTTTACCAACTATCTTGTTGCTCCGTTCATTTCGTCTTACACTTTCAGGTTTTATCCTACCCTCGGCATCGGCATCTTTAAGATATTTCCCTGAAAGTGCTCCCCCGGCGATTGGTGCCCATGAAGTACATGTAATATCAAATTGTTCACACATTGGAAGAATATCTCTTTCAGCTTCTCTCTTAATTAAGTTGTACTCAGCCTGGAAAGCAACAAACTGTGACCATCCTTTTAACTCTGCCATCACCTGTGAAGCAGAAACCACCCATGCAGGTGAATCTGAAACCGCGATATATGTCACCTTTCCCATTCTGATTAGATCGTCGAGACCCCTGAGAACTTCATCCATTGGTGTTGTAAAATCCCACATATGAACATATAACACATCGATATAATCAGTGTTTAATCTCTGCAGACTTCCTTCCACCGATCTGAACAGGTTTTTGCGGCTGTTACCTGCATCATTCAAATCACCCCTCTTTGTAAAGAGGCTGTATTTTGTTGCAACAACAAACTTATCCCTTTCTTTTCCCATAAACTCACCCAGGAATTTTTCGCTCGTTCCTTCGGTGTATCTGTTTGCTGTATCTAAAAAGTTTCCACCTGCTTCGGCAAAACGATCGAATACTTTTTTACTTTCACCTTTATCACCTCCGCTACCCCACTCAGTTCCAAATGACATTGTTCCCAAACAAAGTTCTGAAACTTTTAGTCCGCTTCTGCCTAATAATTTATATCTCATCTTTTTATTTCCTCATAATTGTTAAAAAATCATATCTCTTAATCAGTTTTAGATGTTTCTGTCACACCTGATCACTTACTATTTTACTATCTCGTAAAGTCTTTCTCTAACGCGGTAATTTGGCGCAGTAAGATCAACCTCACTCCCTCCAAGAAATTGAAACAGGAAGTAGTCACCTTCCTTCTTTACCACACCCAAATCTTCAGCATACCAGACTTCACCTGTATATTGAATATTTACTGCGGGCTGCCCCGGGGTTGGAATAGTTATCGAGAGTGTATATTTGATTCTCTCGGCAGTCACTGTTCCTGTGTGACCCTGGATTGTCTGATCATAGTTTACACTTCCCAAATAACTTGCAGTGCAGTTGATTACCGGAATTATCACAACATTAAATTTAAAAGCCGACCATGATTGTCCCGCAAAAAACGGGAGCGACAATGCAGTAATTTCCCTGTCAATCTGAATAAATGGTTTTGCTGTATCGGGAATCAAAGCCGAAAATCCCGTGGTGTCAAGATAATAGTATAAACCTCGTTCGGTTTTCCTCACTTTTATTCTTTGAAGAGTACCTCCTCCACTCGTGTAATCCACCGACTCGATCTGGGTATAATAAGGAGTACCAGCCGTGACCATCTCAGGTCCCCACAGTACTGTTTTTATCCCAATCGGGAAATACTCATTTCCGCTTGATACTGAATCAACGAGGTATTTATTAACCGAATTATTGGGGAGAGTAAAATAATTTTTGATCACCTCCGGTTTTGGTGGATCAATACTTTCTTTGCAGGAAGTTAAAAATAACATACTCCCTACAAGTGTTAAAAGAAATAAACTGTTTCTAAACTTCATCTTCTTAGAGCCTCTTTCATCTTCTCAACCGCTTTAAATCTGTGACTAAGTTTGTTTTTTGTGTCGGGGTCTAATTCTGCCATAGTTTCATTATATCCCGTGGGTTTAAAAACAGGATCGTATCCAAATCCATTAGTCCCCTTTCTTTCAAGAATTAGCTCTCCATTACATTCGCCTTCAGTCGTTATTATCTCTTTTCCATCATAATAAGCCAAGGCACAAACATATTTTGCAGTGTATGGTGGACTAAATGCTTTAATTTCCTCCAGTACCTTATCGGTATTATCATCATCAGAAGCATCTTCACAGGCATATCTCGCTGAATATACCCCCGGTCTTCCATCGAGACAATCAACCCACAGTCCCGAATCGTCTGCGAGTGCGGGAATTCCTGTCAGTTTAAAAGACTCCTTTGCCTTTATAATCGCATTTTCCTCAAAAGTGTCCCCCGTCTCAGGAATGTCAGGAAACATCCTTATAGTATCCACAGGAATTAACTCAAAATGGTCAGTTCCCAGAATTGTCCGCATCTCTATAAGTTTCCCTCTGTTTTTTGTTGCCAGTAAAATTTTCTTCCTGATAGCCATTTTAAACTCCTGATTCAAAAACCTGCAAAATTCCAAATTTATTCCCTTAAATTTAGTTTATTCCTTTATTATTTTTTGGGCAAAAATGGACAGAGCCAAAGCAGAATTATATCTCTTTGATCATTTTGGGATAAATTCTTTTTATGATACACAATGGACGGTTATCGAAAGACTCTTCAAAGGTGAAAGAGTTCTCCTGATAGAAAAAACAGGTTTTGGGAAATCACTTTGTTTTCAGTTTCCGGCCATTGTTTTTCCGGGCACAACCATTGTTTTTTCCCCTTTAATAGCCTTGATGCGCGATCAGGTTCAGAAACTTCAGTCACTTGGAATTTCTGCAAGATGTCTAAACTCAAATCAGACTCCGGAGGAAAATAGAGACATTCTTGAAGATGTGGAAAATAATCTTGTTAAAATATTATACATCGCTCCTGAAAGAATGGACAATTTGGACTGGGTCGAAACCGCAAGAAAAATTAACATCTCGATGGTCGTTGTTGATGAGGCACATTGTATTTCTGTCTGGGGCCACGACTTCAGACCTTCATTCAAAAGAATTGTGAATCTTGTTAAATTATTGCCGCAAAATTTCCCCGTGCTTGCAACTACAGCAACTGCAACTAAACGGGTTGAAGAAGATATTAAAATTCAAGTTGGTGGAAATATCTCATCCATCCGGGGGAATTTGTTACGAAATAATCTCTCTCTTTATGTGATCAAAACTGAATCAGAAGATGAAAAAATGCTCTGGTTGGCGGAAAATCTGCATAAAATTAAGGGGACTGGATTAATCTACACCGGCACTCAGGTTGACACTTTAATCTATTCAAAATGGTTGAATCATGTTGGCATAAGTTCCGCAGCATACAATGGAGGTATGGACAAAGAAACCCGAGTGAGTGTTGAACAAGCTTTGATTAATAATAGTTTTAAGTGTATAGTATCTACCAACGCCCTGGGAATGGGAATTGACAAACCTGACATCAGATTCATTATCCATACCCAGATACCGGTTTCTCCCATCCACTATTATCAGGAAATTGGAAGGGCAGGAAGAGATGGCGAAAAAACATTGATTCTCCTGTTTTTTAATCCAAGAGAAGACCTTTCACTACCGAGGAGGTTTATTGAAACCTCAAAACCACCTCTTGAAAATTATGAAAAAGTTATTGAGTCATTAAAAAAGGAAAGTTTGGGACTTTTTGATATCGCCAGAAGAATGAATATTACTGTAACTCAAGTGAATGTAATCAAAGCCGATCTCATCGATCAGGGAATTATAAACGAAGTGATGGTTGACCGTAAGAAAAAATATGAATATCGGTTTGGGGCTGCCCCGCTAAGCACAAAAACTTTTGAAATACAACGCAGACAAAAATTGACCGAATTTGAGAAGATGATAAAATATATCGACATCAAAGATTGCAGGATGAACTTTCTATGTGAGTTCCTTGGCGATGAACCACTACATAACTGTGGGAAATGTGACAACGATACAGGAATTTCGATCACTCCTCCTGTATCTGAGTCAGTAAAAAATATACTTGTCGAGTTTAAGGAAAGTTTTTATCCGGAGCTTCAAGTAGAGACAACAAAAAGTAATCTTACAAATGGCGTGGCTGCCTCCTTTTATGGATTTTCAAATGTTGGTGAAACTGTGCATAATTCCAAGTATGGTAAAGCCGGCGATTTTCCTGACTTTTTAGTGTCGCTCACACTTAAGGCATTTAAAAGTGCTTTTGGTGTCAAAAAATTTGATCTTATTATGTTTGTCCCCTCTACAATGTCGGGTGATTTGGTGAAAAATTTCTCAATAAAAATTGGTAAAGCCCTTAAAACACCTGTCTCCGACGGGATAGTTAAAACAAGAAAAACCGAGGCTCAAAAAATATTCAAAACCGGGCTTCTTAAAACAGATAATGTAAAAAATGCTTTCACTCTTAAGAATAGTACTGAGGTAAATGGTAAATCAATCCTTCTTATCGATGACATTTTTGACAGTGGGGCTACTATGAAGGAGATAGGGAAAATGCTGACTCAACATGGTGCAAAAATTATTTCACCCCTTGTAATTGCAAAAACGATTGGACACGATTCATGAAATTTGAAAACGAACTCCCCTATTGGATGGCTTTCACTCATTTCCTGCCACGATGGGGAAATGAAAAAATAAATAAACTTTTAATTAGTATTCTTCACACAAATAAAATGTCACTTTCAGACTTTTATGAATTGGAAGATTCTCAAATTGCAAATTTGTTTTTGTTAAATGAGAAAGAGATCGAAGCAATACGAAAAGCGGGGCTGGAGCTGCCAAACCTCGCATTTGTTGTCGAAGATATTCTCTCACAAGGCTTTGAGATCATCACCCTGAATTCCCCTGATTACTCAAAAATCCTTAAGAATAATATGAAAGTGAGTCTTTCCCCTCCCCTGCTTTATGTCAAGGGTGATAAACAGATGCTTCAGGAAAGATCAATAGCTGTGGTCGGTTCAAGAGACGCGTCTGAAATTTCTTATGACTTCACGGATATCGTTTGTCTTAATGCTACAAAAGAATTTAAGGTTGTCGTTAGTGGTTTTGCAAAAGGCATTGATCAGAGGGCACTTGAAAGTACTCTAAAAGTTAAAGGCAGGAGTATAATTGTGCTCCCTCAGGGAATAATGACATTTGGTACAAGTATTAAAAAATATTATCCTCAGATCGTCGAAGGAGATGTATTGGTGTTAAGCACTTTTTTCCCAAAAGCCCCGTGGAGTGTTGGGTTGGCGATGGCAAGAAATCCGATTATTTACGGGCTTGCAGAGAATATATTCGTTGCTCAATCTTCCAATAAAGGTGGTACTTGGGAGGGTGTTCATGATGGACTCAGAAGAGGCCGAAAAATATATGTGAGAGTTTCTCAACCCGGTGAAAACATCGCCAACAATGAATTTTTTAGCAAAGGTGCCATCCCTGTCGATATGAATGGAAATGAAACAAATTTGCCCGATGGTATCACAACCCCTGATCGCAAAAACCCGACTCTGGAAACTCCTTCACTTTTTGATTAGGAGTGAGATATCTACAGCAGAAATGTTTTTGCCATCCCTTATCTCGATCAGAGATTTGTAACAAAAAATCTGAATGATCTAATTAATTGCTTTATTCAATCCCAAGAATTAACAAAGGAACCGGTGGGTTGCTCCTGCCGTGACGAAGTACATTATAAACTTCTCCTTCGAAATATGCAACACCACTACTCATTTGTGACTGCATTTTTTTTGTAGGCAGTATTTCAATCCCGAGATTAATCAGACCACCTGAATAAAACAACAAATGTTTCACAAACAGGTCAAAAGCAACAACTGCATACTTTCCAAACTGTACCTCAACCGCAATTTCATCTTTTACAAAATCAGTTTGTTTATTGCTATGTATCGGTGAGGTTTCACCGGTTTCAATCAGATAAGCTTTCTGTTTGTCATAAGGGAGTTCCAACAGTTTTGGTATTTTGTTTCTGTCTGTGGAAATGTAATATTGATATCTTTTTTCATTCCATCCCAATTTGGCAAATTTCTTTTTAAAAGCTTCGTTTAATTCGGCTGGCCTAAAAAGCATTTTCCCGGGCATGGTTTTTTCTTTGCTGATTTTCGTCAGAAATGAATCTACTTCAATGGATTCAATTATCTCAATAATTTCTTCATAATTCGATTTATGATGAACGATAAGATATTCTTCACCATTTAAATGCGAGTATTTTTGAGCGATTTTCATTGTATTCCTCCTCGCTCATTGGTCCCAAACAGTGCCCATTCAGGTGGGATATTTGAGATTTTATCATGCGCGGAAGGAATATGAATCGGTTTATTTATTGATCTCAACTTGAGATTTCCCTTATACAAATCTTCAATTCTCTTCTGTGCTGAATTACAATATTCCGATTCCTTCTCAATCAATACCGCATTCCTGTTATTTTTCAATGCTGCAATTGCTGTACTTCCAACACCTGCATACGGATCAAGAACCCAACTGAATTCGTTTGTTAACGCCAGTACACATCTTTCGACTAATTCGACAGGGAACTGGCAGGGATGAACAGTTTTCTCTGGATGATTGGATTTTACATTTGGGATATCCCACAAAAGGTTTTGCCAGTCCTCAACTATTATTTCCCATATATCACTTGGATTTTTCCCCATTGGGTCCCCGAAGGCAGTCCTTTATTGGGACCTTTAAAGTGCCGTTTACCGGGATATTTAGCAGGAACCCGAACCTCATCCAAATTGAAGATATAGTTATCTGATTTTGTGAACCAAAGTATTGTCTCATATCTCCCACTAAACCGTTTTGAAGCGTGTAAACCATGACCAAAATGCCATATAATCCGGTTACGCAATTTCAGGCCATGTTTTTTGAATATCTGATAATAGTAGATATCCAAAGGAAATATTTCGCCTTTGTCAACATAATTCCCAACCTGCCAACATATACTTCCATTGGGAGAAAGTACTCTAACAAGCTCTTCGATAACCGGCTCTTGTGTGGCAAGATACTGTTCGATACTTGTTTTAACTTCATAAGATTTGCCAACATTGTATGGCGGAGAGGTAATTATTAAGTCAAATTTTTCTGCTTCTGCCTGAGAGAGATAACTTAAACAATCCTTATTTTCAATCGAATATTTTAATTTCGGGTCCACATATTCAAAAAGTGGTTCTTTCACCTGAGCTTTATTTTCTAACGATTCATCGTTCATTTATGTAAAATTTTTAAGTGATTTTAAATAATCCATTGAGGCAATATAATAAAATCTGAAGCAATTATGGAGATATTGGAAATGGTTGGATATTGTTAAATATGTTGATCTCTGTATGATCTAAAAACTGTTAAATAGAATTAAGGATTTTTGTTGTAAATAAATAATGAAGTTGCTTTAGTATATAATCCTTTACATCGCGCCTAATTCAAAATAAAGGCTGCCCTTTTCGAGACAGCCTTAATAAATTAACTGCAGATTTCAAATAACAGAATTAAATGTGAATACTTTTCCTCCGAATGAATTCGGAGACTATTGGTTTTGATTTCTGTTGGCAATTTAAACCAATAGCATTGGGTTTCAACCCAATGAGCATGGGCCGATCGGGAACTATCCAATTAAAAAAAATGAACGCCCTACATATTTACCCCAGAATAAAATCGGAGGCTATTGGTCGTGTCTTCTATCTCAGCTGCTGTTGAAAGGTTATTTGGCGGGCTCTTATAATTTACAATAAAATCAAAGAACCCGATATGCGGGAAATAATCAATTCCCGGACGAGGTCTATTCTGTCCAATGAACATTCCTGTTAAAAGAAGTACGATTAATGCAGCCTTTTTCATAGCGCATTCCTTTTGTTTTGTTGTTGTTTGTTCCCTTTACTTCAAGAACTGAAGTTTCAAACTCTTTGATACACTTTTATCACCTTGATGTAATTCTATGGTTAAAATATAGACACCTGATGACTTTACTATTTTTGAAATATCAACAAATGATGCATGTTCGCCACTATTCTCAATTTGGGTGGTGGAATAAACCTTTTTACCCGTTATATCGTGAATACTTATCTTTACTTCCCCTTCGAAGGGAAGAGTGTATGCAATATTTAAACTTGAGGAGGTTGGATTTGGAGATATATTAAGTGTTAACGGAGATTCAGTTGTTTCGGGTGCAGCCTCGTCTTTTACTGAAACAGGACTTCTTGTCCCCTTTATTATGTAAATATTACCGGGTTGGTTGGTTCCTGTATGATCAGTACCTCCGTTTTCACCGATACATATGTCATCAACTCCATCACCGTCCACATCTCCAATCCTACCTCCAAAATTTATTCGATAAATACCCGAAGACGAAGACGAATAGACTTTGGTCCTCTCCTCCTGCATTGGATATCCCCCAAGATAGAGATTCATGATATAATACGGTAAGTGTCGGAACATATCATTACATCCGTCGGCATTTATATCCCCCGGTGAAAAAGCCGCGGCCCAAGGGTAATCTTGCGTATTGATCCCCTGTTCTACCGTGAAGTTTGGGGGTCGGGTACCAAATGAAAAAACATCCGAATACCAATCAGGATGCGTTCCCGGATTATTGAAGATTATCTCTCCTTTACCGTCATTGTTAAGGTCTTGTATTAAATAGGTATGATCCACATATGCCATGGTATCGGTTATTTCGTAAAAATCATTAAAATCGAAATCTGTATTCCCATAATAAAAGCGAACCTTGCGTTCAGGTGCCGCTGTCGGTGCAGAATATTTACCCAAAACGATACTAATATCAGTCTTTCTGTCACCATCAATATCAGCAAAACTTGTATACGACCGCTTTATTTGGTACGATTGATCCGGGAACAATTCAATTTTATGATATGCTTGGGTTGTCATGAGACTGTCTGTTCTAAAAAAATATATTCTGTCATTTAGAAATCCTGAGGTGACATTGTATCCACTTATACAAACAAAGTCTTCAAATCCGTCACCGTCGAAATCAATGGGCCAATTATGTCCCATCATTTCTACTAAATCGGAGATGTTGTCGATCCAGGAGAATGAAAAATCAGATATTGTATCAATCTCAGGACCGCCATAATAAATATCTATAATTTGTGGTTTGACATTACCTCTTCTTTGGACGACTAAATCTCTGTAACCGTCTCTATTTACATCACAGGCAGTGGTGGTGGTTGGAGCATAGTAAGGAAATTTCAACGCAGGGGTGGAGGAAACAGGGTTACCTCCATAATAAAAATTTGCGTAACCATTTGGACCTACATTTGCATCCTGAACGCAAAGGATAAAGTCATCATACCCGTCATCGTTTTGGTCACCCATGTAGATCACAGCTTCATTCCAGTAGGGAGCTTTTTTTACAAAAATTACGGTATCAAACTGGGCATTCGCGGCTGTTGTTACAAAAATAGCGAACAGAAGGGGCAACGCAATTCTATGCGGATTTTGTTTTAGGTCAAACATAAAATTTCCTCACACAAAGTTTGTGCTGGTGGATCAAAAAATGAACGGTTAGGAAGAAGAGTTGCTGAAAGGCACAGAGAAATTGGGAATCCCAAATTTTTGTTATTTGGAACATGAGATGATGACAAGAAAAAGAC
>CAZHCW010000035.1:0-28546 GCA_964531325.1 uncultured Ignavibacteriaceae bacterium
TTGTACTTCCACTGAAAGGGTTTGGAGTTGCATAAATTTTTATCTCTTCCGGTAGTTCCTTAGTCGAACCTTCTTCAATACCCGTTGGTTTTCTGACTCCTTTCATTATAAATATCCGATGAAATTGAGGAAATTCACCCTGGTACTCCGCCTCTTCTCCAATACAAATATCGTCAACTCCGTCACCCGTTACATCCCCTATTCTTCCGGAAAAGTTTGGACTTTTGTCACTAAAGGAATATTCTTCCGCCTTTTCTGTAGGTATGGGGTTACCTCCAAGGAACAATCGTGCCAGATAGTAAGAAACATGAACTATTAAATCATTGTATCCGTCATGGTTTACATCTCCCGGGGATGTAATGTAGGTATATGAACTGTTTTGAAGATTTAACCCGGCATCAGTAGAAAGATTTGGTGGTTTTGTACCAAAAGACATGACAATTGTGTACCAGTAAGGAAAGGGTGAGCCATAATTGAGCGTAATCAGTTCTCCCTTACTATCCCCATTCATATCAGGTATTGAGATTATATGAGTCGTATCATAAATTTTAAAAGTATCGGAGAACGCGAAAGAGGGATTACCGTAGTAGAATTTCCGGAATTCTGTATCAGGGATGTTCATCGGAAGGTATTCCATTGAAATATCTGTACAACCATCTCCATCTATGTCAGCAAATTGTTGAAATACCGTAGAGTGGTTACCCGAATAATAATATGCGTTGTTGGAATCTGAAAGCATGTGGTAGGTAGGTAATGTGTCTGTGCTACCGGTTTCAAAGAAAATGATACTGCCGGATTTGGTTGGGTAACTATTCTTTGTTCCAACAAATTCCTCCCATCCATCACCATTAAAATCTATTGGCCAATTCTGTCCTTTGAGGAATAGCGTGTTCTTAGAACTGTCCGGAAATGAGAAATAAAAAGTATGATCCGGGAGTGAATCTAAAAATGGTCCGCCATAATAGATAAGAAATTTAGCGGCTGCAGGGGGAGAATACCAACCACATATAATATCCCTATAACCATCTCGGTTCCAATCACATGCAGTCACTGCTCTAGCGTGAAGTACCGGAATGGAAAAAGTAGCATTTTGATTCATTGGATTTCCACCTTTAAAAAAATATGCTCTTGCAACATTTGTGTTTGGAGTTTCACTAAGTGTTATCAGGAAATCATCATACCCATCTGTATCCTGGTCACCCATATAAATTATTGACTCGTATAAGAAATACCCCGCCTTGCTGAATATTACAGTATCAAACTGGGCGGATGTTTCTGATCCAAGAAGAATAATAATTATCGAAATCGAAATAAATATTTTTACAATACAATTTTTTAACATGATTTTTGTTTTCTTCTTTATGACTAAAAGAATATTTAAAACAAAAAAACGGAAACCCACACTTAGCCCACACCGTGGCTGCTGCCGCCATGGGTTGACTAAAAGTCGGTTTCCGTTTTAATTCCAAAACCTGATCACATATTAAAGCTGAAATCTACAATTGTCTTCCCATAGACAATCAACTGCTAATGATTTTTCTTTTTTTGTTTCTCAAAAACACCTGAATAAATCTTATGTAAGCTAATTTAAATATTTCATTTATGCAATAGTTGTTCAAAAAAAAATATTTTGTGGACTTTTTGAGTAAGTCAAAAGTGAGAAAACTATTGAGGAAGGATATTTTCCTTCATTCGTGCGAAAGCATTGAAAGAAAAATATATTGAAAATTTGAGTACTCGGTACCCGTGTTACGAGTCACCATGTTTTAACTTATAACCCTTCATTATAGTGAACTCCGCCATCATTAAATGTCAGGCACTAACCCCGAAAATTGAGCTCTTCAATTTTTGAGATTTTGTCAAGTCTTCGTTGGTGTCTTTCACCACCAAAACCGGTGGCAAGCCAGGTGTCAATTATCGATTTTATCGTTTCATCGCCGAGAGTTTTGGCTCCAAGAACCAGGATATTTGCATTGTTATGTTCACGGGCACTGCGAGTAGAAAACTCATTATAACAGGTTGCTGCTCTTATACCCTTAAATTTGTTGGCTGTGATTGCCGATGGGATTCCTGTTGCATCCACCAGTATACCAAATCCAAATTCCATTTTCTGAACTGACAATGCAACTGATTTTGCAAAATCGGGATAATCACATGCCTCATTTGAAAATGAACCGGCATCCTCAACAACAATCCCCTTTAATTTAAGAAAGTCGATGATCATTCTTCTGCAATCAAAACTTGTATGGTCACCACCAATAATTACTTTAAGATTAAAGTTTTGTTGTGCTGAAGTTTGAGTTGCAACAGGTTCTTCGGTGGCAACTGTAATACCCAGTCTTTTCATTCTGTCCCATGCAAGAGGAGTGACAACACAGTTTTTGCAGATTTGTAAACTTCTCTCCCCTCTTTTATAGGCAGAAATAACATAATCTTCAGTAATAAGTTTTTTCATTAGAGCAGGTCACTCATATTATTGTGTTTGAGGAAATCCACGATCTGTTTTACTTCCTGAGCCTGATCACGGCGACACACCAAAAGTGAATCTTCGGTGTTGATGATTATTAAATTATCAACACCAATAGCGGAAGTAAATTTATGTGGAGAGTAAATATAAGTATTGTGGGTCATATTTGTAAACACATTCCCTGTTGATGCGTTTCCCCTCTCATCTTTATGGCTAAGTTGATAAACCTCTTCCCAACTTCCAACATCACTCCAGTTAAATGATGCTTTGATCAAAAAAACTCTGTGAGATTTTTCCATTATGCCATAATCGATAGAAATTCCCTTGATCTGGCTGTACGCTTTTTCAAGCATCACATCAAATTTGTCGGTATCGATGACAGGTTTGAGCGTACTAATCTGTTCAGCAAGTTCAGGTAAAAAGATCGATATTTCATCAAGAATTACCGATGCCTTCCAGATAAACATACCACTGTTCCACATAAAGTCGCCCGATTGAAGGAATCTTACTGCAGTGGCATAATTTGGCTTTTCGGCAAAGGTTGCTACTTTAAAGACGCCATCTCCCGGTTTTCCGGACTCAATTTGAATGTAACCATAGCCTGTTTCAGGTCTTGTGGGCGGAATACCCAAAGTGACAAGCCCTTCAAGTTCATAGGCATAATTTGCACCTTTAAGAAGATCATCCTGAAAAAGTTCTACATTTGGAATAAGGTGATCAGCAGGTAAAACAAAACATACCGCATCCGGGTCTCTTTTTGATACTATTGCAGCAGAGAGTGCAACACAAGCTGCAGTATTTCTGCCGTAAGGTTCAGCGATAATATTGGCAACCGGAATTTCAGGAAGTTCTTCCTGAATAGCGGTTGCTTGAGCCTGGTTTGTAATCACAAGGATATTTTCGGGTGCGACAAGTCCACTTAACCGGCTTACAGTTTTCCTGATTAATGATTCTTCATCAAAAAGATTTAGAAGCTGTTTTGGTTTTTTTTCCCTGCTTCTGGGCCAGAATCTTGACCCGACTCCGCCTGCCATAATAATTGCATAAATATTCATCTAATTAATCCTTTTTATAAACTTTGAGACTCTCAGTAAAAAGTTGATTCCTGAGAATGTATTCTGTGATATCGTGTTCCAATCCCCTTATGCGGGTGACAATTACGATCATTGAGGCGCGAAAATAGTCAAGTATGTCCTGAGAAACAGTAACTTCTTTATTGTAGATCAACCTTAGGCAGTTTGCAATGTTTGCATAAGGTTGAACAAGTTCGTCAACCCCGTTTTTTTTGCAAAACAACATTCTTTCATCAAAAACATCTGAAAAACGAAATACCTCACTTGACCTAAAATCCTCTTTTTTCATCCTTCTTAACAATTCTTCGAGGTCTTTTATCGGGGCATATAAAAAATCTCTTTCCGATTTAAGGAAGTCGGTCTTTTTCTTTTCACTTACCGGGTGTTCAAACAACGGTAATTCAGGTTCATCACCTTTGGAATCAATCTTTAATGATCTTTTCGGCTTAATAATTTTTGGAGGAATTGAAGTTAAATCCTCATTTAAGTCAAGTTCAATTTTTAATGTATTCCCCGACTTATCCACCGGTGTGGCTTTTATTTTTTCAATTCTAGCGAGTATTTTTTGAAATGTGAACAGATTGACGCTGAACAAAAGATAATCGAGATCAGTAACCAAAAAAGTTGAATGTTCCTTAAACTTATCTGATAGTTTTTTATAATCAATAGATTCGAACTGCAGATAATTATTTATATCCTGAAGCCGAATCGCCAGTTTTGAAGTTTCGGTTATCCTTTTCATGGCTGCGATATCAGCCTGGAGATTTTCCCGGGCTGCAATCCATTCTTCAAGTTTATTTAGTAATTCAATCTTCTCTGAATTAAGTCTCAACTTTTTTGAGGCCTCAGAGATTGCACTGATCATATAGTTTTTTACAAAATCCATTTATTCTCCATAAACCCTGTGCACCCGTTTCGAGATGTTACATGTTATTTCATAGGGTATCGTATCAAGTACCCGGCACCAGTTCCAGGCATCCATCCCCGAATTGTAGTCATTTGATAATATTGTTACATCACTCCCGGGGGGATAATAATCATCTCCAAGATTTAACAAAATTCTATCCATGGTAATAGTTCCAACTTGCGGGTAGAGTTTCCCCCCAATTCCACACTCAAACTTTCCTCTGAGTGCCCTGCTTACACCATCAGCATATCCAACCGGAATAGAAGCTACATAAGAATCCTTTTCAAGAATAAATCGTCGTCCGTAACTGATGCTTTCACCTTCGATAAATCGTTCAACAGTTGAAAGTTTACTTTGAAGAGACATCACAGGTTTTAATCCATGTTTTAATGAAGTTTCTCTGTTTTTATAATATCCATACAAAGCAATTCCGGGTCTCACTGCGTTGTAGTGAGTTGCCGGATGATCAAAAACCGCTCCGCTATTCGCTGCGTGAACCATTCCTGTGGGGATACCTGCATCTTTGAGTTGATCCAACAGTCGTAAAAATCTTTCATTTTGAAGCGAGGTAAAACTGTCATCATCTTCGTCAGAAGTCGCGAAATGAGTATAGACCCCTTTTACATTAATTCCCGCAGAAACTTTCAGTTCATTAATAAGAACACCAATATTATAATACTTAATCCCTACTCTTCCCATTCCTGTATCAAGTTTTAAATGGATGTCAATATTTTTATCAAATCCGGCTTCTCTTATTTGTTGAAGTTGAACAGGTGAAGTAATGCTGATTGAGAATTTATATTTCTTCAATGCCGGTATCAATTCGGGACTGAATGGTTCAAAAGCTAAAAAATTCTGCTCCGGGAAGTATTTAATCAAATCGATGACTTCTTCAACAGTTGCAACCGCAAAACAGACAGGTGGAGCTTCGAGAGTGATGAGTTTTTCAACAACCTTCCTTGCCCCATGCCCATAGGCGTCAGCTTTTACAACTGCAATAATACCTTTCCCTCTGTTCACTGAAGAGATGATCCGATAATTATCAGCCAAATGTCGAAGATTTATTACTGCTTTTGTTGGTCGTATCTGCATAAATTTAAAATTGCTCTATACAATAATAGTTATTTGCCGTGAAAATCTAAAAAATGTAAAAAAATGAGATTTTTTTTATAACAAGATATTTTATTCTGAATATTTTTTGTAATTTAGTAAAACAGATTATTAATATTTAGTTATTGATAAAACCAAGCAGTTAACTACCAATGTAAATTTGTAGAAATATTAGAAACCATGTCACACGATTTACAATATATTGTAGCTTTCATTCTGGTAGCTGTGCTATTCAGTATTGTAGCTCTTCTTACAGCCTGGCTGTTAAGACCTAATCGCCCCACCTTCGAAAAACAACAGGTATATGAATGTGGAGAAGAAACACAAGGTGTTCCTTACATTAAATATAATGTCAGGTTTTATGTTGTTGCTCTCCTCTACCTCGTATTTGGTGTTGAACTTGTGCTTGTGATCCCTTGGGTTGCATCGTATATAGAATATGGCCTCTTTGGACTTCTTCTCGGTCTCTTTTTTCTTATCGTTCTCGGTGTTGGCATCGTTTATGAATGGAAAAAAGGTGATCTGGACTGGTTTACTTATGAGGATGCACTTGTAAACGCCCGAATTGTTAAATCTCCCGAGCAAAAAAAGAAAGTGATTAAGGAGGAAGTGGTCTGATGGGATTTTTGGATAAAGAATTCACACAAGATAATATTGTTGTTACAAACCTTGAAGCTCTCCTCAATTGGGCTCGCCTCTCTTCGATTTGGCAAACTACCTTCGGTATCGCTTGCTGTGCTATAGAAATGATGGCAACTTCTGCTTCTCACTACGATTTTGACCGGTTTGGGGTTATCCCTCGTCCCAGTCCAAGACAAGCTGATGTGATTATCATCTCCGGCACAGTAACTTTTAAAATGGCAACGAGAATCAAAAGAATATATGAACAAATGCCCGATCCAAAGTTTGTGATCTCGATGGGTAGTTGCTCAAATTGTGGCGGTCCATACTGGGAACATGGTTACCATGTACTAAAAGGTGTTGACAGAGTAATACCCGTTGATGTTTATGTTCCGGGATGTCCTCCAAGACCTGAAGCTCTCCTCGAGGGATTGTTAAAACTTCAGGAAAAAATCAGAAACGAATCCATGATTAAATCGGCTTAACAAATGAAGTCTTTTGAAGAAATTTTAGAATTATTAAAATCTAATTTCAGCGGAGAGAATGATATTTCATCCTCAAAAGAAGGAACAGAAGATATTATTATCGTATCCCCTTCTCTAATTAAAGAAGTATCAAAATTCCTCGCTCAAACAGAGGATTTAAAATTTGACTCACTCGTCCTGCTCTCCGGAGTTGATGATGAGAATGGTGAAAAAATAAAACGGGAAGATGAGTCGATCGATATTTCCGGAGGAACACTTAGTGTTTATTATCATATCGAATCAGTTAAACTCGTCCACAAGTTGATCTTAAAGGTTTCTGTTGAACGCGATAATCCCGTGACCACCTCTGTTTCCTCCGTTTGGGGCTGTGCCAACTGGCATGAGAGAGAAGCTTTTGATATGATCGGAATTGTCTTTAATGAACATCCTGATCTTAAACGAATTTTAATGCCGTACGATTGGACAGGTGGTCATCCACTTCGAAAAGATTACAGAAACCCTGAATTTTATAACGGTATGAAAGTACCCTATTAATACTGCCATGTCAAATACCATTACAAAAAACTTAAAAACGGATGAGATGATCCTTAACATGGGACCACAACATCCATCTACTCACGGGGTTCTTCGAGTTGAATTAAGACTTGACGGTGAAAAAATTATTGAAGCCGAACCACATATCGGCTACCTCCATCGTTGTTTTGAAAAACACTGCGAAGCCCTGACCTATCCACAAATAATCCCTTATGTTGACCGACTCGATTATCTTGCTTCGATGTATAATGAATTTGGATTTGTTTTGGCAGTTGAAAAACTGCTTAAAATTGAGATACCCGAAAGAGTTGAATATATAAGAGTTATTACAGGTGAACTGCAACGAATAGCATCGCACCTTGTGGCTCTTGGAACTTTTGGACTCGATGTTGGTGCCTTCACACCATTTCTGTTCACTTTCCGTGACAGAGAGAAAATTCTGAACCTTTTTGAAATTACCTGTGGTGCACGACTTCTTTATAACTACCACTGGGTTGGTGGTGTTTCTCACGATTTGCACCCCGACTTTTTACGATTAACTAAAGAATTTATCGAGTATTTTAGACCAAAAGTTGAAGAATTAAATGGTTTGTTGAGTTACAACAAAATTTTCATCGAAAGAACCGCAAATATCGGTGTTCTACCCGTGGATGTGGCCATAAACTATGGCGTTTCCGGTCCAAGTTTAAGAGGTTCAGGGATCAAATGGGATATCCGTAAAAATGATCCTTATTCAATTTATAATAAATTTGATTTCGACATCCCTGTAGGACAAGGCCTCGCAGGAACACTCGGCGACTGTTGGGACAGATATTTTGTTAGAGTTCTAGAAATTGAACAAAGCCTCAGGATTTTAGAACAGGCAATTGCTCAGATCCCCGAAGGTGATGTAACTTCTGCCATCCCAAAAAGAGTTAAACCAAACGAAGGCATTTCTTATGCAAGGGTTGAAAATCCCAAAGGTGAACTCGGATTTTTTATTGTAAGTAAAGGTGGTTTGCAACCCGCAAGAGTAAAGGTTCGTGCCCCTTCATTTGTAAACCTGAGCGTTTTCCCCGAGATTGCCCCCGGACACATGGTTTCCGATGTTGTTGCAATTCTTGGTAGTCTTGATATTGTTTTAGGAGAAATTGACAGATGACAACAATTTTTAATGTTTGGGATTTTCTTCTTATCCTGCTGTATGCCATCGTTCCATTGGCATATATCATTCCCTTCGCTCTGATGGCGGTTTATGCTGAAAGAAAAATCTCTGCATGGATTCAAAACAGAGTGGGACCAAACAGAACAGGCCCGATAGGATTATTCCAAACTACTGCGGATATCCTTAAATTGATGCAAAAAGAGGATATTGTGGCAAACGGTGCCGACAAAAAGCTCTTTTTACTCGCTCCCATCGTTGTTTTTATTGGAAGTTATGCTGCCTACGCTGCACTCCCTTTTACCTCGGTTTATATCGGTACTAATATTAACCTCGGTGTGCTCTATATGGTTGCCATCTCAGGTTTTGTTGTTGCAGGTATAATCTTTGCAGGTTGGGCGTCTGACAATAAATACTCGATCATGGGATCTCTAAGATCTGCCGCACAGTTAGTCAGTTATGAAATTCCAACCCTGTTTGTGATTATTTCAATTTTTGCAATTACACAACATTTTAACTTGCGTGAATTGAGTGAGATGCAGACCTCAAATATCCTCAATTGGGGTATTTTTGGATTTGACGGACTTGGTTATAAAAGAATACTTTTGATACCTGTCCTTTTTGTTTTGATGATCATTCTCTTCATCAGCACTCTCGCTGAAGTTAACAGGACACCTTTTGATCTTCCCGAGGCAGAATCGGAACTTGTTGCGGGCTTTCATACTGAATACAGCGGAATGAAATTTGCTCTCTTTTTTCTCTCTGAATATGCAAATATGTTTGCTGTATCAGGTTTGGTTACTGCGTTTTTCCTCGGTGGATATCAATCACCATTTGGTTACCTCGGTAATCTCCTTGGATTGTCGTGGCTTGTTCCAATAGAACAGGTGCTTTGGTTTCTTACTAAAGGTATTCTTCTTGTCTGTGTTCAAATCTGGATGAGATGGTCACTCCCCCGCCTGAGAATGGATCAACTTATGAGAGTTTGTTGGAAATATTTGATCCCTATTGGCTTTGTTTGCTTTATTTACATCACGATCGTAATGTACTTATAATATGATGACAGCACTAAATAATTACCTGAACGAAATAAAATCAGCAGTTTTAACAACTCTTGTGGGTATGAAAATTACCTGGAAGAATATGTTTTACGAGTCTGTAACTATTCAATACCCCGAGGTTAAACCGATTCTTACCGACAGGACAAGAAACAGGTTATTTGTAAATATGGACGATTGTATCGGTTGTGATCAGTGCGCAAGGGCCTGTCCCGTGAGCTGCATCGAGATCGAAACGGTTAAATCCATCCCTACAGAAGACCTTGGAAAAACCAGCAACGGTAAAAAGAAAATGTTGTGGGTCACGAAGTTCGACATCGATTTTGCAAAATGCTGCTACTGCCAGCTTTGTGTTTTCCCTTGTCCTACCGACTGTATCTACATGACTGATGTTTATGAGTTTTCTGAATATGACCGTGATTCACTTATTTACAACTTTGCTACCCTTACTCCTGAAGAAACCGCTGAAAAGAAAGAAAACTTCAGAATTTTGCAGGAAAGCAAAGCCAAACCTGAACAACCACCTACTGTTAGTTGATTATGGAACTATTTGATCTATTTTTCTACATTTTTGCTTCTGTTATTGTCATCTCCGGTGCTGTAACAGTCCTGAATAAAAACCTGATTTACGCAGCATTTGCGTTATTGATACTTCTGAGTAGCGTTGCAGCGATGTTTTTTATTCTTGGTGCGGAATTCCTTGCCATGGTGCAAATTCTGATTTATGTCGGCGGTGTGCTCATCCTGATTGTTTTTGGAATTATGCTTACCGGTCAGGTTAAATCAGTCCCCATGAGAGAAAACTTTGTCTATCTCCTTATTGCTGCCGTGTTTACGGGGCTTTTATGTGGACTTTTAGTAACAGGAATTACTGCAAGACCCGACATGACACTCACGGCAGATGTCGCCTCAACACCAATAAAAATGTTGGGCAATCTCTTAATTAGTAAATATTATTTAATTTTTGGCATGCTCGGTGTTCTGCTGTTGGTTATACTGATAGCTGCAGCCGGTATGGCACGAAACAATAAAGAATAGCTATGGTTGGTCTAAATCATTTTCTGATTCTCACTTCAATTTTGTTCAGCCTGGGGCTTTTTGGTGTAGTAACCCGCAAGAATGCAATTACTGTTCTTATGGGTCTTGAACTAATCCTTAATGCTGCTTCTCTGAACTTCGTTGCAATAACCAGATTCACCGATGTTGCTGCCAGTGGACAAGTAATTTCACTGTTCATAATTGTTCTTGCAGCTTCAGAAGCAGCAATTGCACTGGCTATAGTTCTTAATTTGTATAAGAACTTTAATAATGTAAATGTTGATGAAATTAATTCCTTAAAAGAATAACTAATGAACACTCAGCTTACAATCTTTCAGATACTCATAGTTCTACTGCCATTATTTGGTTTTTTGGTCGCTATCTTGCCACCTAAAAGCTATAAGAAGATGTATATTGCCGAAGTTGGCATTCTTTTTATTGCGCTTGTCCTTTCGGCAGTATTATTTTTCATGAAGATATTCAGTCTTCCGGATGAGACAATAAGAACCACCTTTACTCTTTTCACCGTTGGTGGAAGTGATGGTTTTAACTTCATTGTTGATCTCACAATGGACAACATGACTGTGGCTCTTCTTTTCATGGTTTCATTAATCAGTTTTCTGGTGCATTTCTTTTCACTTGAGTACATGGCTGATGAACCGTTAAAGAATCGTTACTTCGGATATCTTGGACTATTTACTTTTTCGATGTTGGGTCTGCTTAGTACAGGAAGCATCATTTTTATTTATATCTTTTGGGAACTTGTGGGACTCTCATCCTACCTTTTGATCGGTTTCTGGGGATTCAAAGATGAAGCAGCCTCTGCTTGCAGCAAAGCATTTATAACCAACCGTGTTGGTGATTTTGGGTTTTTCCTCGGAATTTTGATGCTTTTTATCACCTACAACAGTTTTGATCTCTTTTTTATATTTGATCAGATTGGTGCCGGGAAATATCCACTTGGTAGTGAGATGTGGTTAACAGTTACCGGTCTGCTCCTGTTTGCCGGGGCTGTTGGTAAATCCGCTCAGTTCCCGTTACATGTGTGGCTTCCTGATGCAATGGCAGGTCCAACCCCTGTCAGTGCTCTCATACACGCTGCTACGATGGTTGCTGCCGGTGTTTACATGATAGTAAGACTCTTTCCATTATTCACAGAGTCAGCTTTCCTGATTATAGGTTTTATAGGCGGTTTCTCTGCTTTAATGGCAGCTACGATTGCACTTACGCAAATTGACATTAAAAAGATACTCGCTTATTCCACTGTTAGTCAACTTGGTTTGATGGTTCTTGCGGTTGGTGTTGGAGCATATCACGCAGCGATTATTCACCTTCTTTTCCATGCCTTTTTTAAGGCAGGATTATTCCTTGGATCGGGTGCTATAATTCATGCTACCCACTCTCAGGATATCAACGACATGGGTGGATTGAGAAAAAAGATGCCTGTAACATTTTATACCACCCTCATCTATTCTCTTGCATTAGTGGGATTTCCGTTAACAATTGGTTTCCTCAGTAAAGAGATGATTTTAACTTCATCCATCACACTGGGTTCCCTTTCAGGAAATTATATCTATTTTATTTTTGCTGTTCTCACGAGCACTCTAACTGCTTTTTACATATTCCGTTATGTATTCCTGATCTTCTTTGGTGAACCACGAAATCATCATGCTTATGAACATGCACATGACTTCAATATTTTTATCAAATTGCCTTTGATAGTTTTGGCAGCATTGTGTTTCTTCTTCATATTCACATTTAATCCGATCACTTTGCATGGCACCTGGTTGACTGATCTCATTTTCAGACTGCCAAAAATTCTCCTGCCGGGAAATGTAACATATTCATTCTTGTCAGGCGAAACTGCCGGAACAATCTATACAGAATCTTACACACATACGATGCATGCTTCCGAGATAGTTGTAACAATTATTTCTCTCTCTATCATCTCCGGCGGTATTAGCACAGCCTGGTACATGTATATGAAGAAAAAACTTGTACCCAAAGTCCCTGAAGGATTCCTTGGCAAAGTTTACTTGTTTTCTCAAAAAGCATGGTACATCAATGAATTATATGATGTAACGGTTATTAAAGGAACTATGCTTTTTGCCTCGTTGATGACAATTATCGACAAATATCTTGTTGATGAGCTCGTTAATCTTGGCGCAAAAATCACCATGATCCTTGGTAAGTTTAGTGCCGGATTTGATAAATATGTAGTTGACGGACTCGTTAATCTGGTAGCATGGATTAATGGTTTAATAAGTATGATTATAAGGAAATTCCAAACCGGTAAGGTTCAGACATATCTGACCCTGGTTATGGTTTTCATTGTCTTTTTTGTAATGTATATTTTTTCTAATTAAAGAAACCGGAAGAATATAAGATGTCACAATTCCCGTATCTTTCAGTATTGACCTTTTTACCCCTTATTGCGGCACTGGCTCTGATCTTTGTGCCGGCTGAAAAGAAAAATACAATCAGATATACCGCACTCGGTGTGGTTATTATTCAGGTACTCATCACCGCAGTGATGTGGATGAATTTTAACTTCAGTCTTGCCGGTATTAACGATATTAACGGTTACCAGTTTATTGATAAATTCGATTGGATTGTCTTGACAGGTATTCCACTTATTGGCACATTCAAGATTGAATATTTCCTTGGTCTGGATGGTCTTAGCATGCCGATGGTAATCTTAAGTTCGATAATTGCTTTTATAGCCGTTATCTCCTCTTGGAATATCGAAGATTCAACTCATAAACCAAACAGCAGTAAAGGTTATTTCATCCTTCTGATGATCCTTAACACGGGTACACTTGGTGTATTTCTTGCTCTCGATTTTTTTATGTTTTACATTTTCTGGGAACTTGTTCTTCTGCCAATGTACTTCCTGATTGGAATTTGGGGTGGACCAAGAAGAGAGTATGCTGCAATCAAGTTTTTTATCTATACTCTTGCAGGATCAGTATTAATTCTCCTGGCAATTATTGGTTTGTACCTGAGTGCTTATGAAAGTCCTGAGTTTAAGGTTCACACATTTAACATGCTAAACATGATGGATGCAGCCAACTTTAAACCCGACAGCGTAATGTCAGTATTTAATCCCGAAAATTTCCGGTTTCTTGCCTTCCTGGGATTATTTATCGGTTTTGCTATTAAAATACCTCTCTTCCCTTTCCATACATGGCTCCCTGATGCACATGTTGAGGCACCAACACCAATCTCTGTCGTGCTTGCCGGTGTGCTCCTTAAAATGGGTGGTTATGCGATACTGAGAGTAATTTATCCCATCTTCCCTGAACAGATTCAGGAATGGATGTGGTGGATTGCCTGCCTCGGTATGATAAACATCGTTTATGGTGCTTATTGCGCTTTGGGTCAAAAAGATTTCAAGAAACTGATAGCCTATTCGTCAGTTTCTCATATGGGTTTTGTGGTTCTGGGAATCGCAGCTCTTGCCAAGGGTGGAAGCACACTTGGATTAACAGGCGGAGTTCTCCAAATGTTTAACCACGGTACTGTTACTGCAATGCTCTTCCTTATTGTGGGCGTGATATATGAAAGAACACACAAACGTGGTCTTGACGACTTTGGCGGGCTATCCGTTCAAATGCCTATGTACACAGGAGTTGTTACTCTTGCGTTTTTTGCAGCTTTTGGACTGCCGGGTTTAAGTTCCTTTGTCTCTGAGTTGATGATCTTTATCGGTGCTTTTAGTACTGAATCAATTAGAGTTTTAACCATCATCTCCGCTATTGGAATAGTGATGGGGGCTGTTTACATGCTCAGAGCTTTACAAAAAATATTCCTTGGTAAACCAAGAGAAGAATATAATGATCTGAAAGATTTAACCGTAAGAGAGTATATAATGTTTGTTCCTCTTGCAATTATTGTGATTATTTTTGGAATTTACCCAACACCAATGCTTGAGATTATGAACAGTAGCATGACTATCCTTCTTGATGCAGTGATGAAATAGGACGACATAATAATGGAAATGACCAATCAATTAAATTATTTGTCAACGCTGATACCTGAGTATATCATCATTTTCTTTTTGATGGCGATTGTATTCATGGATATCAGTAAAGAAAAAATCGCAGCAAAGATTCCACTTGTTGCCATCGGAGGCATTCTTCTTGCTCTGCTTAGTGCGATTATCTTTTCAAAAGATTTTTATTCCACTGAAAAGATTTTAGACCCCAATGCGATTTTTGTGAATGATGGATTTGCTTTCATCTTTAAGTTTATGGTGCTGACTTCATCACTGATAATGATCTATTTTTTCCGTCACGATGAAGAAGTAAACAGTTATAAAGGGAGAAGGGGTGAGTTTTACATCCTCTTCTATTCGATGGTTCTTGGAATGTTACTTCTTGCCTCAGCAAACGATCTGATTTCTGCATATGTAGCTCTCGAAGTTCTGTCACTCCCCTCCTATGTTGCTGCAGGTTTCCTTAAAAAAGATACCAGAAGCAGTGAAGCATCACTAAAATACCTGCTTTTTGGTTCTGCCGCATCAGGGGTAATGCTTTTTGGAATTTCATTGATCATGCTTTCTGTAGGTTCCACCTCTTTTGCAGCTTTAACTGGTATTGGAACAGTGATACCGGCTGATGTACTTGTGGTGTTAGGGCTCCTCTTTATAATTGGTGGTTTTGGCTATAAAATATCTATGGTTCCATTCCACTTCTGGGCACCTGATGTATTTGAAGGTTCACCAATTTCGGTTACAACTTTCCTTTCTGTCTCATCAAAAATTGCCGGTGTTGCAGTTTTTGCAAGATTTGTGTTATCGTCAATCTCTCCCGAATTACAAAATGCTGGAATACTCGATCTGGGAATGAATATCAACTCAATTCTGGTATTCCTGTCGATTATCACAATGACAGTGGGAAATTTTACCGCCATATTCCAAACCAATATGAAAAGACTTTTGGCATACTCAAGTATTGGACATATCGGTTTTATTGTAGCTGCTCTTGCATGTGGAAGTGAAAATGGTTTGCTGGCAATTCCTACATATTTAATCATATATACACTTATGAATTTTGGTGCTTTTCTTGTTATTTTGTTAATAAAAAGCAGGATTAATTCAGAAGATATCAGAGATTATAAAGGGCTTGGTTATAAAATGCCATTCCTGTCGGTTATGATGGTTATCTTTATGGTATCGCTCGCAGGACTGCCACCAACGGCAGGATTCTGGGCAAAGTTTTATGTATTCACTGCGATAATGGATTCAAAGCTCTATTTACTCGCAATTGCAGCTGTGTTTAATACGGTAGTTGCCGTGTTCTACTATTTCAGGATTCTCAAGACACTTTATTTTGAGAAATCTGATTCGGATGAAGTTCTTCCAATCTTAAGCACAGGCAACAAAACAGTGCTTGCGATCCTTGGTGTGCCACTCCTCATTCTGGGTATTTATTTCTCCCCTGTCATTGAATTGGCAAGAGAGACTTTGAAAATAGCAGGATTTTAGATATTTTTCGAGGTAGATGAATAAAAATAATTTGATCTACCTCGATAATAATTCAACAACCCGTGTTGATCCCCGTGTATTCGACGCCATGGCGCCCTGGTTCCATGAATCTTATGGTAACCCATCTTCCCCACACCGGTACGGTCTTGAAGCTTCTGTAGCAGTTGAAGCAAGTCGTTCAAACATCAAAAAAATTTTTGGAATTGAAGACGAGGAATTATACTTTACCTCTTCAGCCACTGAGTCGATTAACATTGCAATCATGGGGACAGCTTTTGCCAATTTTTCCAGTAAAAAACACTTGATTACTCAGTCCACCGAACATCCGGCTATCCTCGAAGTATTTAAGAATCTTGAATCCCTTGGGTTTAGAACAACCGTTCTTCCGGTGGATGGCGAAGGGTTTGTTGATCCTGGTGCAATTAAAAATGCGATTGAACCGGATACCCTTCTTGTGTCAATAATGGCGGCAAATAATGAAATTGGAACGCTGCAAGACTTGCCGGCTATCGGTATAATTTGTGAGGAAGCGGGAGTTCTGTTTCATTCAGACCTCACCCAGGCAGCCGGAAGATATGACTTTGATGTTAAGAAAATTAAACTTGATATGTTTTCAGGTGGCGCACATAAAATCCACGGTCCAAAGGGGATTGGATACCTGGGATTAAACAAATATTCAAAAAAGATCAAGATTAACCCTTTAATGTATGGTGGGGGTCAGGAAAAAGGACTTTCTCCTGGAACTTTAAATGTCCCTTTGATTGTTGGTTTAAGTAGGGCACTGGAAGTTTGTGAGGAGGACAGAACCAGGGAAACAGATTTTCTGAACAGATTAAGACTTCTTTTTCTGGATTCTCTAACTGAATGTCTTCACGAAGTTTATCTTAATGGTCCCAAAGAGAGATTGTTAAACAACTTGAGTCTAAGATTTGATAATTTCAGATCCAACGACTTAATAAGTGGCATTAAAACTCTTGCCTTCTCTGCCGGTTCGGCTTGTGCATCAGGTGAGGGAAAATCGAGCCATGTTCTTAAAGCGATTGGATTAAATGATGCTCAGATTAAATCAACCGCAAGATTTGGATTCAGCAGGTTTAATACTGAAGAAGAAATAAACTTTGCAGCAAATGAAATTGTTAATTATATAAGATTAAAGAAAAAATGATGAATGAGGCATATAATCTTCTGGTAACCGAAAAAGAAAAGTTTCTCGGTTTTTACAAATTCCGTTTTCCGGTTTTTCACAAATCAAATGTCTTCTACAGAGATCTGGTTTATTGTGTAAAATATTATTTGGGTTCAAGAAATGTGATTCTCAAAGAAAAGATGCTGGAGAAAACCACACAAGAATTTATTAAACACCTGGAAACTTCAGGGATATTAAATTATATGAGTCCAAAAACCTGGCTCGTTAATTATCCTGAATTTTCCACAGTGACACCTGTTCCCGGTGCAGAAGCCGGAGTCCAAAATTAAGATGAGGTCTTAAATGAGTGAATTTAATGTTGAAAATGAAATAGTAATATCCGATAAAGCTGCTAAACAAATTTTGAAGATTATGGAAGAAAATGCCGTAGTTGAAGGGAGTGGATTAAGAGTCGGGGTTAAAGGTGGCGGTTGCTCCGGGCTCTCGTACACTATGAATTTTGATGCAGCTCCTAAAGAGTCTGACACAATTGTAGAGTATAATGGCGTCAGATTGTTTGTTGATCCCAAAAGCCTTTTTTACCTTATGGGAACTGAACTCGATTTTTCGGATGGTCTTAATGGTAAAGGATTCACTTTTAACAATCCAAATGCATCAAAAACCTGCGGATGCGGGCAATCTTTTGGTGTATAAATGAAAAGACGAAATTTTCTTTCCGCTGTGGGTCTGATTACAGCTGCTGCTGTTTCCTCTCCCCTTTCCAACACTCTCAACAAGTTTAACCAATTTAACTCAAATACGAGGAGAAATAATATTATGTCAAAATTTGAATTACCTGCACTGCCATATTCCTACGATTCACTTGAACCAGTGATTGATAAGATGACAATGGAAATTCACCACACAAAACACCATCAGGCTTATGTAACCAACTTGAACAAAGCCATTGAAGGAACTGAGATGGAAGGAAAATCACTCGAAGAGTTGATGAGTGAAATTTCAAAATACCCTGCTGCAGTCAGGAATAACGGCGGTGGTCATTTCAATCACTCCCTTTTCTGGACGGTGATGAAACAAGGTGGTGGGAATCCATCAGGTGCACTTCTTGATGCCATCAACTCCGCTTTTAATTCAGTGGATGAAATGAAAGAGAAGTTTAACAACGCTGCCATGACCAGATTTGGATCAGGCTGGGCCTGGTTAACTGTTACTAATGGTAAACTTGTGGTTTCCTCTACACCAAATCAGGATAATCCTTTGATGGATGTTGTTGATGTAAAAGGCACACCAATTCTCGGGCTTGATGTTTGGGAACATGCATATTATCTGAAATACCAAAACAGAAGAGCTGACTATTGCGGAAACTGGTGGAACATCGTCAATTGGGATGAAGTTGCCAAAAGATTTGCCGCTGTAAAATAAATTAATTTCGAGTCCCGGTGGTTTACTCCATCGGGACACTTAAAAAACAAGAATCTTTATGCTACCTATATTCCCCCTCTCACTTGTTGTGTACCCCGGTTCAAAATATCCCCTTCATATTTTTGAGGAGAGATATAAAAATATGGTTAAATATTCAATGAAACTTGATGAACCATTTGGGATAGTAATCTTTGAAAACAATACTCTGGGTAGAATCGGGACAAAAGTTAAGGTTGACTCAATAACAAAAAATTATCCTGATGGAAGTTTTGATATAATTGTTCGAGGAAAAGAAAGATTTATTCTTAAAAACCTGAACGAAAATATCATAGGATTTTTTGAAGCTGAGGTGGAAACCTATGAAGATGTAATTTCCGGGGTTTATCGTGATCTTGAAAATCAGATGATCGAGATTTTTTCAGAGGTGATCGCCAAAGCCAATATTGATCTCGGCGATAACTTTTATTTCAACCTGGAGGAATCAAGGAATAAGTCGTTTAAGATAGCAGAAAAAGCAGGTTTGTCACTTGAACAACAACAAACTTTGTTAACTCTACAGAACGAAGGTGAAAGAATTTTCTTTCTGATTGAACATTTGCGGAAATTGTCGGTAGAACTTGACAGTAGAGAGCAACTTCGACAAATAATGCAACATGATGGTTTTGTAAACTAAAAAAAATCCCGGTTATAAGCCGGGATTTTTTTTAATATGAAGACTTTAACTTTATTCGGTTAAGAGCCCTGCTTAATGCAGCCTCTGCTCTGGAAGCGTCAATTTCCTGATTGTGTTTTTCACTCAATCGCTGTCTTGCCCGCTCTGCAGCTCTTTCAGCCCTCGTAACATCAATCTCTGTTACATTTTCGATCGATTTAACGAGTATAAGCACTTTGTTATTAAGTACCTCTATGACCCCGTTAGAAACGGCATAAATTTGTTCCGGTCCTTCTGCAGGTCTAACTTTAACTCTGCCAATTTCAAGAGTACTTATTATAGGTGCATGATTGAATAGTACCTGAAACTCACCAACCGTACCGGGAACTGTTACCGAGAGGATATTCCCCTCAAACATTTTCTTCGATGGAGTTAATATTTCGAGATAAAACTCTTTCATTATTTGCTCATTTCCTTGGCTTTTTCGAATACTTCTTCAATTTTACCAACATACATAAATGCCTGTTCAGGAAGATCATCACATTCACCATCAAGAATGGCTTTAAATCCTGCGATAGTATCTTTCAATTCAACATATTTACCTTTATAACCGGTAAACTGTTCTGCAACATGGAAAGGCTGGCTGAGAAATCTTTGAATACGACGGGCGCGTCTTACAGTGATTTTATCCTCATCAGATAACTCATCCATACCAAGAATGTTAATAATGTCTTGAAGGTCTTTATACTGCTGTAATACTTCTTTCACTCGTTTTGCAACTGCGTAGTGTTCGTCTCCAACGATCTCCGGTGTAAGAATTCTTGAAGTTGAATCGAGAGGATCAACCGCAGGATAGATACCAAGTTCTGATATCTGACGACTTAATACGGTGGTAGCATCAAGGTGAGAGAATGCTGCAGCAGGTGCAGGATCTGTTAAATCATCTGCAGGTACATAAATGGCCTGTACCGATGTAATAGACCCTTTATCAGTCGATGTAATTCTTTCCTGCAATGCACCCATCTCTGTTGCAAGTGAAGGCTGGTAACCCACCGCAGAAGGCATACGACCAAGCAACGCAGATACTTCTGAACCGGCTTGTGTAAAACGGAAAATATTATCAATAAACAGCAGAACATCCTTGCCTTCTTCATCACGGAAATATTCAGCGAGTGAGAGACCTGTTAAACCAACTCTAAGTCTTGCTCCCGGGGGTTCGTTCATTTGACCAAAAACCAAAGCAGTTTTATTAATAACACCTGATTCACTCATCTCGAGATAAAGATCATTTCCTTCTCTGGTTCTTTCACCTACGCCTGCAAAAACAGAATAACCACCATGATGTGTGGCAATATTGTTGATAAGTTCAAGGATTACTACAGTTTTACCAACTCCTGCACCACCAAAGAGACCGGTTTTTCCGCCTTTTGAGTATGGTTCGAGAAGGTCAATTACTTTGATACCTGTTTCAAGCATCTCAGTACTGGTTGAAAGGGTTTTAAATTCAGGAGCAGGTCTGTGAATTGGATAATATTTTTCAGTATCAACAGGACCTTTGCCATCAATTGGCTGTCCTATAACATTAATCAATCTGCCAAGAGTGGTTGGTCCAACAGGTACCATAATTGGGGCTCCGGTATCGTAACCGATCATCCCTCTAACCAACCCGTCGGTAGTGTCCATGGCAACCGCTCTAACTTTATCTTCTCCAAGGTGCTGCTGCACTTCCACTATTAATTCTTCGCCATTTTCACGAGGTATTTTTACTGCGTTTAATATTCCCGGTAGATGATTGTTTTCAAACTGTAAATCGACCACAGGACCGATAACCTGAACTATTTTGCCTTGAAGCGCCATTTCTTTCCTTATTATTTAAATTCAGAGTTACAAATTTACTATTTTTTAAACTCTTTATCAATTCCTGATATATCAAGAGTTTGTTTTTGTAAAGGAAATTTTCCTTTTAATTTTTAATTATCTGTAGATAACCTGTATCTTACAATTTTTCCGTTCAATTTGTCAACTACAAACAGAACTCTGTCATAGTGAGTTAATCCAGAAGGCTGTGAAAAATTTTCAGGACCGCCAAATTTCTGCAGTTGCCCCCCAAAAGAGTTGAATCTGTAAACAGAATCTTTACCAATATCCGCAATATACATATTCCCGGATCTGTCAATAGCTACATCAGAAGGCATGGTAAATTTGTTTATTTGCATCAAATCAGAACCACCGGCGGGCGAAAGTTTTAGTTCGTATTGTTCTCCGAGACTGCTTATTACATAAGTTAGCCACTGAACACGAAAACTGTTGTCGCCTGATAAGGTCAATATAAAATCGATGTTCTTTTTATCGAAACCGACGAGGGATGAGATTCCATTTGCAGAAAGAATTCCTGTTCCGTTAGGATCAATCGCCGGCAATCTTCCAATCAGAGTATCCTGCCGGGAAGTGGTTTTCTGGAACGATAAGATTGAGTTATCAGGATTTACAACACTCGTATTGTTAGGTCCGGTTCTTGAAATATAGAATGAGTTATTGAAGAATACCGATATTCCTGTGTAACTCAACCTTAAATCTAAATCTGAGACTCCTGAGCCGGGTTTTGGAAGCAGTCGCGATACAGGTGCTGAAGAAAGATTATGCCCACCGGCAACCATGTCTATTTTATAGACAGCATCCATTGTTCTGGGCACACCATTGAGAACAGTGTCAAATTTACCGATAACTATCAGATTCAACTGATAATCCTGTTCAACTTTTAATGGCTTTGGCAGCGTTTTGCTACTCAATTGATCACCATTTTGATTCAACATAAGCACCCGGTCATTGCCTGTATCGGTCACATATATAAAATAATCTTTGCCAATTATAATATCAGTTGGAGAGTTAAATCCGGTCCAGTCAGGTGTTAATTTTATATATACGGTATCACCCGTAACATTACCACCAGTTTTACCAGAGTCAAATACACTCAAATCAAATTTTTCTCCACATCCTGATAACAGAATCAATGCAAGAACAGATAAAGAAATCAACTTTTTCATCTTACATCCCCAAAATAATTGATAATCTGTGAACTGCACCCAAACGGTCAAAATTTACATAAGCATAATCAAATGTGAATTTTGCCATGGAGATCGGGAGATTTAATCCGGCTCCAAAACTGTAATTCTGTTCTTCAACATTTATTTTATATCCACCTCTGAGTAGCAGCGAGAATCCCGTTACAGGTTCTTTAAATTCGTATTCAGCACCAAGCGACACATTTTCACTGTTATCATTCGGATGGTTCAACTGAATTGAGGTTGTCACTCTGTGCAGTTCCGTCTGGTAAGGCTCAAATGCAAATCCAAGTCGAAACATCGTTGGCGGTGAAAATTCCTGCCAGTTCGATTTTGTCCTGTTTCCGGAAAGAACCACTTCCCCGTCCGGAGCAAGCTGATTACCAAAATTGGACATAACCACAGCGAACCTTGTTGTACCCAATCCTGTCCAGTAGTAAGTACCAAGATCAATCAGGACACCACGCATTTTCAATTTGTCGAGTGTCTCTTCCATATATCTGACGGTTGCCCCAAAACTGAACTTGTCTGTCATTTTTCTTGAATAACTAAGGGATAGTGCGAGATCTGAAAATGTGAAGTATCCGCCCGTACCAAGAGGAGCAAACTCTGTAGTAACCTTCATATCGCCTGCTGAGAGGGATGTGACTGAGACTCCCACAGCGTCATCACCAGTAATGTGATAAACTGCCCCGGCAAAATTGTGTTTAACGCCAACTAACCAACTGTTATGGGAAAACATCACCTGGTTATCATCAAACTGCACAAGTGCTGCAGGGTTCCAGTAGGTTGCCGAGACATCGTTACCGACTGCAACAAATGCGTCGCCCATCGCCGAAGCTCTGCCACCTACACCAATTTTAAGAAACTGAGCCGTTGAGATACCCGCTCTTTGCCCGCCAAGAACGGGGAAAAGTTGGCCAAATGACTCTCCAATTAGAAGTATTGCGAAAATAATTAGTGTTTTTTTCATCTTAAAACTTAAAGCTCACACCTAATTTAACATTGCGTCTGGTTAGATATCTTGCAGGGTTATATGGATAAGGGTTTAATGGTGCCTGTAAATCGGGATAAAGTGGATCATTCCAACTACCAGGTGTTGGATCGCCATACTCATATGCTCTTCCTGTTACTGGATTGATGATAGCCGAGTTTTGTCTATCCAACAAATTGTTCACTTCAACAAACACGCTGAATCTAAATTGTCCAATTTTCAAATATTTTTCAAAATTCAGATCGATATAAAACCAGTCGTCAGCTATCGCTGTATATCTTTCACCCCTGACATAATCGTATTGGGGTCTGCCGTCAACCTCATAACTGCCGGTGAATACTGCCGGAGTATATCTCTTGCCGGATTGAAAGAAAAACCGGAGATTAACATTATAATCATCAAGAATCCCGTTCCCGAATCCAAAAAGTGCCTCATCCTTACCAACATAAAAATTGGCATTCAGAGTTGCAGTGATTGGTCTGTCCCATGGTGCATATTGCTCTTTAATCGACTCTTCAAGTGTTCCCTGAGCGATAAGCACTCCTTCATCCGCTGACGAACTTTTACCTGTCACTTCAGAATAAGAAAAGACTGCAGTTCCACGGAACCACTTGCCAACTCTTTTCTGGTATTCAAATTCAACTCCTCTTGATCTGGCATAATCAGCATTTACATAAGTAGTAAAGCGTTGTGAAGCGAATCTCGGACTTGAAATTCTTGCAGTTCTGGTATTGATATAGTCGAAGATATCTTTGTAATATGCAGTAACCGTCAATACATCATCATCTGTGAACTGAGTCTTCACGCCAAGTTCATAAGCAACTGTGGTTTCCGGTTTAAGATTTGGGTTACCAAATCGCTGAAACGATGATTGTGAGTTGTATGGATCCAGTTTTGCATAAACATACTGTGGTTTGGGCCATTTACTGAAATGTCCGTATGAGAAAAAAAGGGTCTGCGAATTGGTGATAGGATGTGATATACCAAGACGAGGACTTAATCTTGCCTTGAAGTATCTGTCACCAAAAAATTTAAAACTGTCGTCATAATAATTTTTGCGTACTTCGTCAGGTATAGTGACAACATCAGGATTTTTAACTGCATCATCAACATATTTACCCGGGAACCAGACATCCAATCTTAATCCAAAATTCAGGATCATACCACCAAAATTGATGTTATCCTGAGCATAAAGAGCTGCAATAGCCGGGTTTACTTTGTAAATATCGTTATTTAAACCAAGTGTTCCCACCCATGGCTGATAAATATCCACGACCTGCATCTCTTGAAACTGAAGTTTAAAACCGGCTTTAAATTTATTTTTTTCATCAAAAAAGCTGGTTACATCACCTGTAACAGAAAATTCATCAAGATAGTGATCGTGCCATGTGTATGGATTTCCAACATCCCAGAAACCATCTCCCGGGATCACACCAACTGTATCTCTTCCAAGATTATAGTATTCCACCGGGAAGTTCGGAATATCCTTGGGTTGACGGTAGAGTCTCCAGTCAAGTCCATTGGCATCTGTTCTGAGGTTGGTTAAAAATTTGCTGAATTTGATTTCATAGAATGTTTTTGTGTTCAGCGTATGAGTTATACTCACTGTGTTATAAATATTCTTGTGAGTGAAAGCATTTGCATTTTCAAGAATATTCTGGAACTCATATTGATAACCGGGACTCGGTTCAACATACTCAAGATTCGACTGCAGTGACTGCGAATTTTGGTTTATTGAAACCGACTGATTAAACGAGTAGGCAATCTTAAAAGTCGGTGTCACTTTGTAAGTAAGTTTCGCAAGACCATACCAGCTATTCTCAAATTTTGGAGCAAATCTTGTTCCGTAAAAAGTTGATGAATTTAATTGAGCCGATTTTGTCGGTTTGTAATATCCCTGGGTAATACCGTCAGAGAGTCCAACATACAAATTCGAAAAGAAGGATATTTCACCCGGTACTTCCAAACCTAAAGCTGGAAGAAGAAAACTTGTAATCGGTTCGGGACCTGACAAACTTATCTCAAAAATGTCGATATTAAAAACATGTGGATTTGATTTGTCAGCGATGTTATCAGTTTTATAAGAGAGATAACCGTTGTAATATCTTACACTTCCCTCTTTGGTTTTAACATTTACGATTCCTGAAGTTGCCTGACCAAATTCAGCATTAAAACCACCGGTAATAACTTCAACTTCATCGAGTGAGTTTGCACTGATCTGAAGTCCAAATCCGGTACCGGCAAGTGGATCCTGAACTGATACACCATCCAGAAGGAAGGCATTTTCGTAAGCTCTGCCGCCTCTTATATGAAGCGAATTATCACTTGAGACCACTCCTGCTTGTTGTGCAATTACATCAGTAACATTTTCAACCACAGCGAGTTCGATATCATCGCTTGAAATGGTTTTTTTACTCTGTGTCTCTTCCACATCCAACAAAGGCTTTTCACCGATGATCACAACATCCTGAGTAAGCGTTAAAGAAGTTTCTTCAAGCTTTACATCGATAGTTGTTTTTGTGTTGGCAGTAACCTTTGTACCTGTAAATTGGGTGGTTTTATATCCAATAAACGAAATTTCAAGAGTATAAGAACCGGGTGCCACATTTTTAATAATGTAATTTCCATCTGCGTCAGAAGCCGCACCATAGTAGGTTCCCTTTAGAATCACATTAACTCCGGGAAGTGGAGTATCAGTTTTTTTGTCAAGGATTCTACCAGCTATACTTCCGTTCTGAGCTAAAAGCCCGGTTGTAAGAAGGAGAAAAATTATGGGTATCAGTTTATTCATATTTGCACCATAACTCATAGATTTACGCCAAACTCTTGAAATAGTACCTTTTCAAAGAGTTGATGAACATTGCCATTTCCATTTAGTTTGTTAAGTGGAAGAGCAATAAAAAATAAACTTTTATTCCCGTTTATAAAACCTGTAAATCCGGGGATTTGAGTCCCTGAAGATTTGTATATCGGACGGGCAAGTGTAAGATTTGGATAAAGTCCAAAATTGCCAAGTATCGTAGATGTGGTTTTAAGGTTTGGATAACCATTGTTTGCAGGGTTGCTGTTGTCAACTACAAATTCTGTGTTGCTTGCAAGCACCGGCACCAAATTGGAGATTGAGTCCACGGGGAGGAACTCTTTTAAAGCAAGAATATCAGGAGGCGGATTTCGGGGAAATTGCATCGAGAAGAAGATTTTTCCACCATATTCAAGATATTTATCAACTACATTTTGTGCTGCTTGAATTGACGGATTGTTATCTGCATACCAAACAACATAATCGAACAACTTAATCGTTAAGAAAAAGTTGTAGCTAAAAAATGGAATCTGTTTGCCGGCAATGTTTAAAGTGTCATATTTTCCGGCAAGCGAACCACCATTAATAGTAGAAAGCTGATTGTTAAAAAAAGCAGTTGCATCATCACTTGTTACATAATCATCTATGAGAAGCATTTTTCCGACCGGTTTTCGAACAAACCAGGTTTTGTTTTCGCCCGGCATTGAATAAAACGGGGTTTTTGCTCCCGAAATATCAACAGCCTGAACATAAACCTTGTTAAAACCGTTTAGTATCATCCCCTTTAATTTTTGGGGGTAAATGTTAAATTCAGCTCCATCGATCAGAATTTCAGTTTCAGGATTTGAGGAAGTAAAATCTCTAACCCTGAGTGTCACAAGTCTTGTATTTCCTCTGAGCTCAACATAGTTTGATATGTTGTTTGTATCGTTTAATACGATATTAATTTTTTGGATCGTTTCATCACCATCAAGATCAGAAGCTCTCCATCTGAATGTCATTACAGGTAATGACGAAGCAGGAACCACAGTGAGGGTATCCCATGCAAGTTCAGGAGGAGTATTTTTAATCGGAAATTTCAATTTTGCAGGAGTTGGATCAATTAATCCAATATCATAAAACTTTTCACCGGCCTCATAAACACCATTTCCGTTTGCATCCACAAATGGTTCAGGTCCATAATTAATTCCGTTCTGAACTATAGAGTTATCATAAACACCGTTACCGGAATTGTCAACCGCTGATACTTCAAAGAAATAGGAAGTATCGGCAGCACCAATTTGAAGTGCAAAAGCACTGTCGTTTTTGGTCGTAAAAGCCCATGTTCGCTCATCCCAGCTGAAATAATAGCCAACCACAAGTCCATCAGGATCATCACCCCACCAGTTAACAGTCAGTTTACTCGGTTGTTGTGAGATTGTGGAATCTGGATAAAGGAACAAATGCGTTTGGGGTGGTTGATTACCCACCGGGTTTCCGGTCATAGTGTCTGAACAAGATGACAGACCCAGAACCATCAACGCTAAAAAAACAGTTAAGAGAAATTTTTTATTGAGCTTCATACAAAAACCTAAGGGAGACCCTTGCGGACCTCCCTGTGATTAAGAAAATTATTTCATTAAGATCATTTTTTTAACAGAAGAATTCAAACCTGATTCGATCTTGTAAAGATAGACTCCTGAAGGCAAAGCAGAGGCATTAAAGTAAACCTTATAGTTACCGGCTTCTTTGTATTCATTTATAATTGTCTGAACACTTCTTCCAAGAACATCAAATATCTCAAGTTTAACATTCTGTCCCTTTGGAATGCTAAATTCAATAGCAGTTGAAGGGTTGAACGGATTTGGATAATTTTGTTTCAACGCAAATTCTGCAGGAATCAGATTATCCTTAATGTCGGTGGTATAACCCAAAAGATCTGCATCTTTTCTTGGGGTTAACTTATAGTTCGAAAACGAAAAATAAAGAACACCGGTTATAGAACTGAATCTTGCAAGTGAATCAACCTGGATACCCGAAAGTCCTGGTTCCCAATTGTTATGATAACTGTGGTTACCGTCTTGTAATTCTACACGGGTTCCACCTGTATTGTCATCAACGAGCATTTCACCAAAATTACCACCGGCATCGGCGTTGGTTCTGGTTATAATTGGATTTGTGTATTTAATAAGAACACTTTCGTATTGCTCAGCTTCAACAACACCACTTGCTTTGGCACCGATAGTACCTGTAGTCAATGCTATTGGTTCAGGTAAAGCATTACCCGTCGAGTTAACAACTATTGAAGTTACAGAATCAAGACAGGTTACGCTGAAATCTTCAACCACCTTACCACTTACAGTTACATTATCACCTTTATTCAGGTTTAATGCATCAAACCCTTTTATCCAGATACCTGACCAGGGAGTTGCACCGTTTTGAATGTAAACTCTTAATGCAGTTGAACCAAAACCCGGAATATCAGATGTATCGGCAGTAACCACACCGGTAAGGTTGATTCTATAATTATTAAGCGCACTAAAACCTGAACCATAAGGACTGTATTGA
>CAZHCW010000036.1:0-28167 GCA_964531325.1 uncultured Ignavibacteriaceae bacterium
GTTCTAAGGTTCTAAAGTTCTATAGTTCTAAAGCTCTCCCTGTGCTTCAAATCAAATGTTAAAATTTTACGGGGGTATTTTTACCTCAAATAACCTTATATTTCAATAATTAATCGAGGAACATCTATGAAAATAATTCATTTTTCTTTAATTCTTCTTTTCGGCTTCGTTTTTTTTGGTTGCTGCGATTGCGCCACTAAAAACTCTGCTGAAGTTGGAGATACAACCAAAAATAATGTCAATAATAATCCAACTGCAATCCAGAACAATAAAACCGTCGCAATGGTTGAAATTGTCAGTATGGATGTAAAAAGTGAAACACAATATTCGGCTAAAATTGAAGTGAATCAAATATTTACCGATGATGCTTATCCAAGCATTGCCGTTGAAAAATCAATTTATGAAGTTTTCCCAAACTTTAGAATCGGTGAGAACAAAGAGATATTAGATAACGATGTCAATCTCGAATTAAAAAATTTCTCGAAACAGAAACCCGGCGATAAAGTGAAAGTTGAGTTTTTTTTAAGTGATAACAAGTGGTTCCTTCACAGGATATTAAACTAATTTCGGAGATCAAAATGTTCAAAAAAATACAAATATCATTCTTTTCCCTCGTTATTACCGGTCTTCTTGTGGCTGCATTCATCGATGCAAACGAGAATCCGGGTGCCCTGACGATGGATGATTTCATCAAATATAAAATTGAAAAAAAGAGAAACGCGAAACCCAAAGCCGGTTTTCCTGATGAGGCAATGAAGTGGTATATGGATCAAAGAACTTCTGCCACGGGAAGCATCCCTGAAAACTGGCGTGAAGAAGCTATGCAACATATTGCCCGTTTTAACACACCGGAAGCCGGCTTGGATAACCCCGAAGCTCTAACATGGACTGAAAAAGGTCCCGGAAACATCGGTGGCAGAGTTAGAACAATCGTTGTCCATCCCTCAAACCCAAGTATCCTCTACTTTGGTGCAGTTAGTGGTGGTGTCTGGAAATCAACCAATGGTGGCACATCGTGGACACCACTGAATGATTTAATGGAAAACCTCGCTGTTTGTGCTCTTGTAATGGATCCAAGCAATTCAAATATCCTCTACGCCGGAACCGGTGAAGGCTTCTTTAATGCTGATGCAGTAAGAGGTGCCGGAATATTCAAAACCACTGATGCGGGTGCTTCATGGACAAAACTTGCGTCAACCGCTACCGCAGATTTTTATTATGTGAATAAACTTGTTATTGATGATCTTACCGGAAATATCTGGGCTGCAACAAGAGGCGGACTTTTTAGATCCACCAATGGCGGTACAGCTTTTTCTGAGATTGTAACCACTTCCAATTGTATGGACATCGAAATCGCCGGAACAAATCCGAGAACTCTTTATGCTTCCTTTGGACAGTTTGCCCAGGCAGATGTAAGAAGATCAACTGATGCAGGAGCCAACTGGAGTTCAGTCTTCTCCTCATCAGGTATTGGCAGATATGAGATAGCAGTCTCTCCATCCTCCCCTTCCACTGTTTATGCCTCGGGTCATAAACTTTCAGATAACCAGTGTGGTGTTTTTGTGAAATCCACAAATGGTGGAACCAACTGGACTAACATTACAATCCCGGGTCCTGCTTTCTCAGGTGCAGCCACCTACACTTCAGGTCAGGCATGGTATAATAATATTATTGCAGTGGATCCCACAAATCCTAACCTCGTTTACGCAGCAGGTCTTGATGCATGGAAAACATCAAACGGTGGAACTTCATGGACTCAGATTTCCAACTGGTACACCCAGGGTGGAGCTCCCCCGTTTATGCACGCTGACATCCATGCGATTGCTTTTCACCCAACCACACCTTCCACTTTCTTTGTGGGAAATGATGGTGGTGTTTATAAATCAACCAATAGCGGTTCTTCATGGGTTTCACTCAACAACAACCTTGGCATAACACAATTTTATTATGGTGCCATTCATCCAACTCTCGATAAATATTATGGCGGTACACAGGATAACGGTACACTCGGGCTCTCTTCGGGAGTCAACTGGACAGAACTTATCGGTGGTGATGGCGGAGCAACAGAAATCAATTATAACAATCCAAACTTGATGTTTGGTGAGTATGTAAATTTTTGTTTCCTTAAATCTACCGACGGCGGTGCTTCTTTCAACAAATCGATGAACGGAATTCCTGTTGGTTCAGGTTTCTGGGACGGAACAACTGACAGAACCCTCTTTATCAGTCCGTTTACTATGGATCCCAACGACCCCGCAATTCTTATTGGTGGAACATACCGTGTTTGGAGAACCACAAACTCAGCTACAAACTGGACCGCGATTTCCGGCGACCTTACCGGTGACGGAACGGGTGGAAATGGTGCAACAATCTCTGCAGTTGCAATTGCAAAAGGAAATTCGAGTATCATTTATGTCGGAACCTCAAATGGTAGAGTTCAGGTGACCACAAACACAGGTTCAAGCTGGACTTTGAGAAATTCAGGTCTTCCGGCAGCTTATGTCACAAAAGTGGTAATTGACCCAACAAACAGCAGCATTGCTTATGCCACATTTTCAGGATTCGCTTCGGGGCAAAAAGTCTATAAAACAACCAATGCGGGCTCAAGCTGGACGAATATTTCTTCTAACCTGCCAAACATACCTGTAAACTCATTTGCAATTAATCCTTCATCAACCTCAACACTATATGCAGGTACCGATCTTGGTGTCTTCTCAACCACTGATGGTGGCTCAAGCTGGGTCAGAGATGGTTTAACACTTCCTAATGTGGTGGTTTCCGACCTCAGAATCAGAGCTTCTGACAACAAACTTGTTGCTTTCACACACGGAAGGGGAACATGGGTTTCCACTATTGGCGGCGGCGGTGGTGCACAAATTACCGAGCTAACCTATGATAATGGAATTCCTGTAAGTGGATATACATGGGCTAACAATGGTCAGGGTTCTGCAAACAGAATGACTGCTCCCGGTTCCAATCTAAAATTGGTGGAAATCAGTTTTTACATCACAACTGTATCAGCAGGAACCGGAACATTTAAACCGATTGTCAGAACATCTGCAGGCGGTGCTCCCGGAACCGATCTTGTAAATTACAATCCTGTAACTGCCTCTGCAGTCCCGGGATGGAATGCCTGGAACACTTCTGCACAAAATATCATGGTCTCCAACGATTTTTTCATTGGTATGATATTCGATGGTGTTAACAAACCAAATTTTGGTTACAACACAACCAACAACGGTAGAGCCTGGGATTACAACGGATCATCCTGGTCGGCATGGGCTGAAACCTACCTCATGAGAGCAAAGGTTCAATCGACAACTGCGATCATCGAATTTGATAACACTGTCCCAACTGCTTTTGAGTTGTTCCAGAACTATCCAAATCCATTTAACCCAACCACCAATATCAGATTTTCACTTCCTGAAGCCGGTGATGTTGTAATGATAGTTTACGACATCAGCGGTAAAAAGATTGCGGAAATCGCCAATGGTTACCATCAAGCAGGTAGATATACCTACGAATGGAACGGGAAAAACGATTTTGGCAGTGGAGTAGCATCGGGTGTGTATCTCTGCACAATAAAAGCCGGTGGCAAAATGCAGACAGTAAAGATGATTCTGAATAAGTAAGAGTTTCAGAACTTCAGAACTTCAGAACCTCAGTGGGTTAAGCCTGCTGAGGTTCTTTGTGTTTTAAAGACTTGTGCACTTTAGTACTTCAGAGATTCAGTGGTTCTAAAGTTCTAAAGTTCCGGGGTTCTGAGGTTCCGAAGTTCCGAGGTTCTCTCCCTCCCGTTTTGATTTCCTCAAATATTTTACTATATTTCCCCATCATTCCGCAGGCATTCATAGATACCATCGGAAATTTGCAAAAATTTGGATATTTCTGAGGATTTAACGGAGACACCATGAAAGATTTAATCGTAGCCGACAAATCGACCCTGATAACACAACTTTGGAAAGCAAGTCCGTGGATATTCAGTTTATTAAGCTCAGCCTCCTCGGTTAGTGATGCCAGAGAGAAGATATTTGAGTATTTTAATGAACTTGAACGAACATATTTTAATGTTTTTAGTGAACTCCCCAACCGAAAACTTCATATCATCGACCGAAACAGTGCAAAAGAAAGCATAAGAGTCTTTAAAAATATCCTCAGAACTGAAAATGAGGTAATCACAAAATTCTCTGCTGTTAAAGTTTTGTTTGGATTGGCAACCGGAGCCAAAGATATAATTGATGATGTGCAAAATGGATTTCTTCTTGAGATGATTTATCTTTTCCACGGAATTAGTGGGAAAACAGGCGACTTCGCTTTTAAACAATATACTTTGACATACACAAATGGCGAAGAGGGTTTATTAACCGATAGTAATCTGGTTTTGGATCAATTTTCCTCCTCGATGAAGGCCGGAATGTTAAAATTTAAACAAGGGAATCATCCTCTTAGAAAACTCAACAAAGAATCGGTAGAACAAAAGTTATTAACCCATTTTGTAGCCGTTGAATCCGACTGGGGTGACTATCGTTGGCATTTGCGTAATAAAATTCAAAACCTCGCCACCTTAAGTTCAATCATTAAACTTGAAAAAGATGAAATTGAAAATTTAACAATCGCCGAAAAAGCCGGAATCCCTTTTCAGATAACTCCCTATTATCTATCCCTCTTTAATGAAAATGGAAGAACGGATGAAGACCGTGTTGTCCGGGCTCAGGTTCTCCCCGGTTTTCGTTATTGCCAAAACATGAATGAACATTCAACCACAGAAGTTGATCTCGACCTGTTGGGTGAAAAGCTGATTCAACCCGTGGAAGGAATATCCCGAAAATATCCTCAAATAGTAAGTTTAAGAGTTTTTGATTCGTGTCCTCAAATATGTGTTTATTGCCAAAAGAATATAGAATTAAGGGAACAAAAAGAGACATCAACCCCTGAAGAGACCATTAAAAAGGCTCTCCACTGGATCAGTGAAAAAACCGAAATCAACGAAGTTATGATTACGGGTGGTGAACCATTGTTGTTGTCTGATGAAAAACTTGAATCGATCATCAGGAAATTGGCAGCAATAGGCCATGTTGAACGGATTCGAATCGGCACCAGAATGTTGGTTACACTTCCATCGAGAATAACAACTGATTTGGTCGAAATTTTAAGTAAATACAACATCCCCGGAAAAAGAGAAGTTTGCCTCGTAACTCATTTTGAACATGTTGCCGAATTGACCGAGGAATCTATCGAGGCTGTTACCAAAATCAGAAGAGCCGGGATGAGCATCTATAACCAGCAGGTTTTTACTTATTACAACAGTCGCAGGTATGAAACTTCCGCCCTCAGAAGAGCGTTAAAATTGTCAGGTATCGACCCCTATTACACTTTTCATACCAAAGGGAAAAAAGAGACGGTTGATTTCCGGGTGCCTATCGCAAGACTTGAGCAGGAGAGGAAAGAAGAAGCCCGATTCCTTCCGGGGCTTGTCAGAACCGATGAACCTGTTTTTAGTATCCCTCGATTTGGTAAATCCCATCTAAGATCATGGCAGGATCACGAAGTTATTATGGTACTCGCAAATGGTGGAAGAGTTTACAGGTTTTTCCCCTGGCAGTCGAGAAGAGTAAAAACCGAAGATTACCTTTATACCGATGTCGCAATCTACGATTACCTTCAAAGGCTCCATCGTGACGGTGAAGAGGTGGATGACTATTCCTCCATCTGGTTCTATTATTAATTGACAATTTTATCGGCTTGATCCTCAGGGAGAGAAATTCTCTAAGTTGAAAGTTTTGTGGCACCTGACTCATTTGTTATATCTATGAGTCTAAAAGAGATGGAATGCCTCCAGGTTATTTAGTCGCAAAGGGATTGAAATTAAAAATTGAAAAAAACATGAGAATTAATTTGCACAGTAAATTGAAGATTAGTAATATAGTGTCAGTTGATAATATTTTTTATTAGTTAGCTCTATATATTGTTATTTACGGTTCTTCACGAGGGAAATAATGCTTTGGTGGAATGTCGTTGGTAGCTTTTACAATCCTGTAACTTATAGAGAAGTCTCCTTTTCTCAAACAAGAGAAAAGGAAACTGATCTGTCAGTTTGTAACTTCCTGTTATCACTTATCATTAGTGCCAACTTTGATTTGGGATCCCCAACCTCTCTGTGCCTTCCAAAATCTTTTCTATCAAAAAATTTATTTCTTAATCCACCAACACAAACTTCGTGTGAGGAAATTCCATGTTTAGACTAAAACAGAACCCACTTCGAATCGCGTTCTCTCTTCTTTTCGTAATTATTGTGTCAACAGAAGTTAATGCCCAGTTTGATACAAACCTGTTCATCAAAAGAGCCTGGTATTGGCCGGAGTCCATTGTCTATATGGGTGACCAAAACGGTGACTCATGTGACGATTTTTTTGTGACAGAAATGGATAATGCTATGGGCGCAGGTGGAAAATTGAGTTTTTTTTACGGCGGGAACCCTGTAAGCGCAGTACCGGCTTTTGTCATTCCAAATTTTTCACCTAAAGCAACCACCGGGTGTGATGTGAATCGGGATGGATACCGGGATATTATAGTGCAAAGATATGGAACACAAAAACCACCTGTAATTGACATCTATTTTGGGGGTCCGGGGCTTGATTCAATTCCTGATTATACATTTACATATCATGACAGCACTGTAATCTATCTTGATATGTATGGAAAAAGCTGGCCAATTGATTTTAATGGTGATGGATATGAGGAATTTGTTTTCAAAGACGCAATAAGAATTCCCGGTTCTTCCTACCAACATGTGCGTATTAATATTTGTGAAACGAATACATTATTAACCACTCGAGACTACAATACTTTATTATTGTATCCTGATACATCCTATCAACTTGGACTTACATTTTATGCTGCCGATTTAGACGGGGACGGTAAAGACGATATTTCAATTGATTTATACAAAAAATATGCCCCTGTAAGTTCGCCAGAGAGAAAAAGATGGTTCATTTACGGTAATAACGAGTTTGATTTCAGTAATTACTACGAATTTACGGATACTATTGAATATGTAGATCATATGTATATTGTTCAAGACCTCAACAATGACGGCAAAGGTGAAATTGTACTTGCGAATCAGGGAACCCATCCGTATTGGTTTACAGAGGTTATGTCATTTGGGTCCAGGCCTCCAAACATAACACCTGAGTATGGTCTAAACACAGAATGGTCAATTTGGAATGATGGTTTTTCACCGGGAAATGTAAACAATGACTTGTATAACGATTTCATCCGTCACATACCTTACTCAAGTATGTTTTTATATCTTGGAGGTAGCCCAATGTGGGCTGAAAAGCGGAGAGCCTATGGTACATCAACATCTGCTTACAAACTAAATTTTGGGGGAAGAGTTGGTGATGTAAATGGTGATGGAATCACAGATTTTTGTATTGGAGAGAATGGGGGTTATGATCATTCATCAAGATCACCGGGTAATCTTTACATAATTTCGGGTAGCGATGTGCCAAATGGAATAAAGGAGGATGAAATTAAGAATGACCAGGATTCGGGGCTGACACTTAGTTGCTCTCCCAATCCCATAAAAACAGTAACAAATGTCTCATACCATTTACCATTTGATGGCGAATTGATAATTGAATTACACGACATCACCGGTCAGAATGTATATAAGACCATCTTACAGAAGGAAAAAGGGGATCATACTGAATTAATTGACCTTTCAAGATTAACAATTTCCAGTGGAGTTTATATATTAACCCTCGAACTTAAACAAGGGGACAAGATTCTATCCAAAAGTTTAAAACTTCAATACATGAAGTAATAAAAACAACTAAACAAAGGAATGCGCTATGAAAAAAGCTGCATTATTTATAATTCTTTTATCAGGGCTGTTCTTAGGACAGAATAGACCTCGCCCGGGCGTTGATTATCTTCCACATATCGGATTTTTCGATTTTGTGGTCAATGCCCTGCACCACCCAAGAGGTGATACTACAAACTCATTAATAGCAAATTACCAAGCAAAAGGCTGGTATTTTGATAAACTCAGAGAACTCGGGTTAACAAACCTTGTGACAGATGGTATGTATAATCTGAGTATCACTGATTCAAATAATAACTTCCTTTTAAACGATATGGGTTTTGCCTGGAAACATGACCCATCATTACTTGTACCAAGATATTTCAAACCCGCCGAATTTATGAGAGCTCTCGGGCATGTCTATGACAGTTATCCTCTTGAATTTGGAGGGACAATAGCCCCAACGATAGCCTCAGGTGAAAACTTTGGGTTTACCCTTGCCGGTTCCAATGGAACTTGTTACTGGGGTATGCGATCTGAATATAAACCTGTCGATATGAAACCAGTCGGGCAGAATATAAATGAGATTACTGCATCAGGTGAACATCAATCCCGCCTCAGTGAGTTCGGGACTGACGATGAAGGAGTTATGTTGTGGGGTATGATTCCCTGGACACAGTTGGCTGATCCCCGTCTGAAATACAAAATGAGGATTTACTTGCGAATAGCCGATAATGATACAACATACGAAAAAGATGGTATAGGTGTATTTACAGGTCCGTTAGGAACAAATTTACCACCTCCAACACAAATTGAACCAAGAAGGAATTTTTTCACTGAACCCGAAGAGATTCCAATTGAGTCAGTGGGAATGTATCAAGTTTTCAAAAATAATGAGTTACCCGAGAATGATGACTATTATTGGATTGAAACAAATTCTTTTAGTGTTTCACAGGACTTGAATCTCGCCTTTCATATTTATTGGTATGGCAATTTAACGGTCTATATTGACAAAATTACATTTGTCAGCGAGGAGTTTGAGAGATTATATGTCGATTCAACACGACAGATGCTTATGGATTCAATTTTTACCGAACTCGATACCATATATCCTGCAAATATTACTGACGCTGCCAGGTTCCAAAGTTTTTACTTTGATGAACCATTCCAACTTTCTGCTGAATATAGAAAAGATTTGCAAGCGGAAGTGTTTTCAAAGGCAACATCGAACAACAACCTTGAAATCAATGGTGCGACAGGCGCTGTTCCCGGTTATTTCCATCATTTTGATATAAAGTGGGCTGCTCCTTCAGATAACAGATTAAAGAATTACCTTCTTTATAATCTGTACCCTATCGGAGCAACAACAAACTATACCCAGGAACATGTTCAAGGGATATTAAACACGATTGTGAATTATCGTGTTTATAATTTTGGAGATGATGCCCCGTATCAGTTCTCAGGGTTGAGATCTGCACAATTGGGTGCACAAAGATATAACACTGATGAAACTGACGATATTCCTTTGGTAATGACCTTGGGAGTCCATTCGGAACAATATGTCGTAGGGGATGATTTATCTGCCTACACTGTTACCAAAACTCATACGAGACGGGCTCCAACTTATGATGAAATATTGGCACAGGGTAATCTATCTCTCGCTTATGGTGCCAAAGGGATCATGTATTACATGGTACCGACAAGAGCCGCCGCAGGAACAGTTCAGGACCCTTCATGGAATACCTTCGGGCTGTTTGATGATTCAGCAGCCGTTTATGATTCAAGTAATTCGGGCACCGGACTGGTTCAAAACCCTGCTAATAACCAAATCCCCAATCACAGGTTTTATGCTGTCAGGGATTTTGTAGCATCCACAGCACTTATTGATTCTGTTCTTCTAAAATTAAGATGGATTGATGCAAAAGGTTGGAACAGAACAGAGACAAGTACGATTAACTGGATTAATTCTGTTTCTACAGCTTTGGATTCCAATTTCACTCAAGCGGACGCAACACCGATGGTTGAAACAGGATATTTTGAAGAATATCATTCAACAGGTTACAATCCAAATGCGAAATATTTATATGTTGTAAACAAAAGATGCAACAGTAATATCAATGGAGAATCCAGCCGTTATGTTGCGATGGAAGTGAACTATGGGATATTTCAAGGTAGAAGTAATCTCAAGTTTACTGATTTAAAATCCGGTCGTATATATTATACAAAAGCGGAAGCTAATGTTGTTATATTTTTAAGACCTGGTGATGGCACCCTCTTCAAAATAGAACCAACCCTCCTCTAATTCAATTCTTGTTTTCGTCAACGAAAACTACTATTCTGTTTCCCCAAATCTGTATCCTTATAATCCTTTGTCGGGTGATGGTGAAGATGAAGAACTTGCTGCGATAAAAGGAATGTCAAATGGAGATGGAACCTCTGTTCGTGAAAAATTGACGATTGCACGGCAACACATTAGAGGTAGTCGATTTAGTCAGGCAAGAAAGTTATGTATTGACATTCTTGAGCAGAACGGTGATGATCCACTCATCCCAATGGCACTTCTTGTTTTGAGACAAACCTTAACTCCCGAAGAAATTTCGAATTACAAGGAATATGTCTTGAATGGACACAAAGCAGCTAAAGGTTCAATAGCAAAAGGTATGCTTACAATTGCAGCATTTGACCTCATGGAAGCAAATGTAGCCATTTATGACAGTATCTGTTCCGAGTATGCTGGAAAACTTCCTGAGTCATACGCTCTTTACAAAAAATCATTGTACCAATTCGGAAATCTTGGTGATGTAAAGGGAGCTAAAATAACCAGAAACAGACTTGAGAGTAAATATCCCGAATCTATCTATCTCAAAGATTTGAATTCCCGACTTGCAGACTCAGTCTCATTTCATCCAATAAATTCAGTACCCCTGGGACTTCCAAAAGGGATTTCTAATTCAGTTACTGAAATAGTGAATGAGTATCAGCTCTTCAACAACTATCCCAACCCGTTTAACCCGGAAACAGTGATAAAATTCTCGATCAAAGAGAAAAGTAATGTAACCCTGGATGTTTACAACATTGCAGGTCAAAAAGTTGCAGAGTTGGTAACGGGTGAGATGGCAAAGGGAATGTATGAGAAAAAGTTCAACGGAACCAAACTCTCTTCAGGAGTTTACATTTTTCGTTTGAGCGCACAATCATTAGAAAGTACTACACACTACCCCAAGACTATGAAAGCTTTGCTGCTTAAGTAGCGGAGTATCGCAGTAGCAGAGTAGCGTACAATACCTATAGACTCCGAATTCATTCGGAGGAAAAGGAGTCACATTTGATTCTGTTTTCTGTTATCTATAATTAATCTATTAAGGCTGTCTCGAAAGGGGCAGCCTTTTTTTGAAACACCCACTCTCTCAGTATAATTGTACTACAAAAAATGAACCTTTTCTTATTACTGCAAATTTCTCGGAAAGAGGAACTCCTGAGGATCATTCCCCATCTGTAAATTGAATGTTATGCCCCGTTTCACAGAGATGTGTTATATTTGTAACATGATTTTTAGAAATTTTTATATCTCCACTCCGATTTGAGAGCAAAGCTCTTCAACCTCTCCTTTTCATTAGTTTTTATTTTTTTAACTTTTCCATTGAACAATGACACAATTATCCAATAAAATTGACAGCAGAAAAACCTTTGCCATCATAAGCCATCCCGATGCGGGAAAAACTACCCTGACCGAAAAACTACTGCTTTTTGGTGGCGCGATTCAGGTGGCAGGTGCTGTAAAATCGAACAAAATAAAAAAAACAGCCACTTCCGATTTTCTTGAAATTGAAAAACAAAGGGGTATCTCAGTTACCACCTCAGTGATGAATTTCAGCTATAAAGGGGAACAAATTAATCTTTTGGACACACCCGGTCATAAAGATTTTGCTGAAGATACCTACCGCACTCTAACTGCTGTGGATAGTGTGATACTTGTGATTGATTGTGTAAAAGGAGTTGAGGAACAGACAGAAAAGTTGATGAAAGTGTGCCGGATGAGGGAAACTCCGGTGATCGTTTTTATTAATAAACTCGATAGAGAAGGACGCGATCCTGTAGAACTTCTGGATGAGATTGAAGCAAAACTCGATATAAGAGTAAGACCCCTGAGCTGGCCCCTCGGCATGGGTAGAGATTTTAAAGGTGTTTACAACATCTACGATAATACATTTAATTTTTTCAGTCCCAACAAACAGATGATCGAAAAGGAAATCGAATCGTTTGCCGGTCCCAATGATCCAAAATTTGTTAAACTTTTTGGTGACAGAGCGGAAAAACTTGAACATGACCTCGATTTAATAAATGGTGTTTATGGCGATTTTGCCGTTGATGAATATCTTGAAGGTGAACTTGCTCCCGTCTTTTTTGGCAGTGCTCTTAACAATTTTGGTGTTCAGGAATTGTTGGATACCTTTATCAAAATTGCTCCCGGACCTCGCCACCGCGACTCAACCAAAGGTTTGATTGAACCCGATGATGAAAATTTTTCCGGTTTTGTATTCAAAATTCATGCTAATCTCGATCCAAAACACCGCGACCGGATAGCTTTTCTTCGTGTATGTTCCGGAAGATTTGAAAGAAATAAATTTTATCATCATGTAAGACTCGACCGTAACATCCGTTTTGCAAATCCTGCAACTTTTATGGCGCAGGACAAAAGTCTGATTGAATTTGCCCATCCGGGAGATGTAATTGGTTTATACGATTCGGGGATATTTAAGATTGGTGATACCCTTACTGAGGGTGAAAAGTTTATGTTTAAGGGGATTCCTTCATTCTCCCCCGAGATTTTTAAGGAACTTGTTCTTAATGATCCGTTAAAGTCTAAACAGATGGAAAAAGGGATTCTTCAACTTACAGATGAGGGGTTGGCGCAGGTTTTTCTCCACAATTCTTCAAACCGAAAAGTTGTTGGAGCTGTTGGTGATCTCCAGTTTGAAGTTATTCAATACAGGCTGATTAACGAATACGGAGCCGATTGCCGATTCAGACATTTAAACTTCTTCAGGGCATGTTGGGTAATTTATGAAAACCCGGAGGATATTTCAGAACTTTGGAGACTAAGATCACACAGTCTTTATTACGACAAACATGGTCACCTTACCTTCCTGGCGGAATCTGTTTATCAGCTTGAACTCGCAAAAGAGAAAAACCCAAAAGCTCAATTCCTCTTCAGCATCGAACACAATTCCGAGACAATTGAACTTGGTAAAACCGGGTAATTGAAGCAACAGAAACAAAAAAAACTAAACTAAAAGCCCTTTTTCTTTGATAAAATCTGTCATTGAGATAAATCTGACTCTATTCCCTGAAATCAGGTCTTTCAAAATCCTCGAGTGATATTGGGTGAACAGCTTTGAATGAAGTATCATAACCGAATTTTCCGGTGACTTTTTTAACATGTAATTTATCTTCTCTTCGAAATTTGAATCAAAAGTAAACTGCACTGTCACAGGTTTGAATAAAGAGTATATTTTCTCAGCGAGACTCTTTTTTTTATAAACGATCGCATTTAGACTTGTTCCCGCAAGATTACTGTTTAGCGATTTATAACGGGTTCTCTCAAGAATCCGGAAATAGAAGTTGTGAATTGGATCAATCTTCACGGTGGTAATTGGAACTTCGATAAAAGAACCATTTTCAGTCTCTTCTGAAGGTGAATTCTCAAACCTGTAAAAGGTCTTTTTAGGATATAACTTGTAATCAAAAGATGTGAATCCCCCGCTGTCGTAAACCACCCCCGGTAAAACAGATGAGTCACCTTGGATTCCCAATATTTTAAATGCCTCCTTTAGTTTCTCAAAAGGTTCCAGAAGAAACCCCCCGGCCCTGAATGTTGTAACTTTGTAGTCAGGTTTGACGGCAAAAATCGTTTCTTCCATCAATAATTTTGCTTTTTGGAGGTATTCCATCAATTGCCCTGATTGGACTGAATCTTTATCCAGATTGTGGATTGGATATAAATCATATTTAATCTGCCATTTTCCATCCCGATATTCAGAGTTTATCCAATGAGAATGGATATGCATTTGTATGTCATGCCCGTCTTTAACCAGATCTATGATAGAATCTTTAATCCTGTTGAGGTCTTTTTTACATTCTTCATTGGTGGAGGAAAGTTCATTTAATCGGTAATAATGCACAATATCCCAGAATATCGTCATTTTCGAATCATTAAGATTCAGAATTGACATCAGCTCTTCCATCGGTTCAATCATACACTTTTCCACAGAGCCACTTTCGGCACCGAGGAACAGTTCGTAGTCAAGTGTTAAAATTATCGTTTTCATCATATCCCGTTTTAATCTCGAATCTTACTTCACTTATTGATTTATAAAGGTAAAATGTTTGAGTCTCAAAATATATTAAAAACAGAGTAGATAGAAAAACCGATTATCACAAGACAAGAAGAAGACCCCTCCGTTCTGAAGGCTGACTCTGCTTATTTTCCATCTAATACCGACTTAAAAAACTCCCTTACTATATGTTATTAGAATCTGTCACATTTTCCCCACGCTCTTCTCCATTTTTAACCAGGTTTTTAGCCCTAAGTCTCTTTGACTATAAGTCAATATTAAATTATTGTAAAATTCATTATAAACATTTTGTCATTTAAATCAAATATCACTATTTTAGGTAAGACTTTCAACAACTTTTTTGTGGAGCAATCAGACGGAACCATACTAACAAAAAAGAAGAGTATATATTCTCTTCAAGTCATTATATTTAATCCTTTTCCGGGTGATTAGAGGTAACTCCCGATATTTCACATCTCTCTTCCCACGCCAAAAGCGCACCAAAGCAAAACAGGATAGTTTAACTATACTACTTTGCTTATCAGTTTTAGACTGAACCTATTGTCAATAAAAGACAAATAATATCGTGAGATCAAAATGCGAAAATTAGCATTATTATTAGTAATGGTCATTATCATTACCCCCCCCATATTTATGGGCAAATGGGTCAATCGTTCTTTCCTCAAATTTCTTTTTTCGATCAATATGTAAATTATATCCATGCAACTGCCTGGCCCGGAAGTGGTTCAATACTAAATCAAGTGGATACCGTTTATCGAAGAATGAAGGAATTGGGCATAACACACTCGGTAACGATGGCGAACTCTTATTCACTCAATCCGTCGTTGAACAGAGGCATCAAACTATTGGATAGACATCTTGAATGGTCATCCTTCCTGAGAATAAACAACACCGATGCCGGTGGAGTATTTCTAAAAGCTCAAGGGCAGGATTCTTTACTTTATCCATTTCAGGTAGGAGGTTTAGTCTACAACCTTAGCCTTCAACGAGATGACAACTTTGGTTTTGGTTCAACGAGTGGGACCAGTGTTTGGTTTATGAGCCCTCATAATGATCTCATTCCGAATTGGATTGATACAAATTCCGTTGTGGGGAACAATCTTAAAGATAATGGTGTACCGGAACCCCGACCATATTCTCGTTATGCTTCCCCATCGAATACAACCAGTGCGAATCCAAATTACATGCTGTACGGTAAAATCAGCAGAATGCTTTTTAACAATGAACATCAGCACTTTCTACGCTTGATTGCCCGTCTCGAAAACTCAAATTTCCACGACACAATGCCCGTCTTTACGGTCAAAATTGTTATTAAATCCGCTACAGATGGGACAGAAAGTGCCTTCGATGCAAAAATGAACAAGGGGATAGACTATTATTTATATTTGAATGAATCAATAGCAGCGGTTGATACGATATCCAAAACTTTCAGGAAGAGGGATTTTGATGGAACAAATTATTCCTCATTATTAGTGAATGATCTTAGATTAAATTTCAGGGGTTATGATCCTGTGGGGAAAGTGATTGAACTTGGTGTATTGTATGAAGACTACATACCGGTATTTATTGATAAACTGTATATGTATGACAGTTTATTTAATATTTATTACACAAATTCAGGGATATATAAATTACCCGAATCCATTCAATCCTGAAACAGTTGTTGAGTATTCGATTAAGGAGAAAAGCACAGTTACACTGTCAATCTATGATATTCTGGGAAGGAAAATCTATGAAGTTGACCAACCCGGGATTAATAGTGGCAGATACGAAATGAGATGGCAAGGGACAAATAAATATGGTGAAAAAGTCTCCAGTGGTGTGTATATATTGGAGATGAGAGCAAAAAGTTTGGAATCATCCACCGAATACAGAAGCAGCATAAAACTGCTTTTGACGAAGTAAGGAGTAGATATCATGAAAAAAACAATAATTTCAACGATGTTGATAATGATTTTGTTTAGTCTTGCAGTGGAAGCACAATTGTCCAGAATTGTTTTCAAGAAATGGGGCATTTACACCGACAACTCATTCCGAAATGCCGGAGATCAAAATGGAGACGGCAAAGAGGACTTCGTTTTGTTCAATGCACATTTCAATGCAGTCTCACATGATGCAACGGGAGATTTGGAGTTTTATGCAGGAGGTCCAACTTTAGATACAGTTCCATTTTTTAAACTTAGAGGCTTGAATGAAACAACATACCTTGTTGACCTGAATGGTGACGAATACAAAGACATTATGTTTATGCGAGAATGGATTTCCCCTAATAAAATAAGCATTTATTATGGTGGTACTTTATTAGACACAATTGTCGATAAAGAGATTCCAATCTTGAGTACTTTTGGTTCAAACTATGGAGTTCAGATAATGAATTCTTCAGTCCATCATAAGATTGATTTTAACGGAGATGGTGAGGAAGAGCTACTAATCTGGGATTTTCGTAAAACTATGTTTTTCCTCAAAACAGGATTAGATTTTTCACCGGTCCCGTTCAAAACTCTAACGATAGATATCCCTGAGCAGGATGTTCTTGAGGTTGAATCAGTTGGGGATATCAATGGTGACGGCTGTACTGATATCCAACTCTATTGGTGGAATAATTCACCGATGAAAAAAGTCATATGTGTAATCTATGGCAATCCGCTATTTACATTTAACGACAGATTTACCTACACAGTGAATATTGACGGAAGTGCTCAGGTGGGTGATTTTGGTTCTGGTAGCAGAATCATTGCCGATATGAACGGAGACGGAAAAGATGACTGGTTGCACAGAGATTGGACCAACCAGTATCCAAGTTTTTTCGGAACTCACAAAATGACCAATGGTGGTTATCCCCCACATGAAAACATTCTTGGTTACAGACGAATGGCTTTTGGTGCTGATGCCGGTCCTGGTGAGGATCCTCCTTATAACATTGGTGATATAAACGGTGACGGTTATCAGGATGCAGTTTTTACTGCCAATTCTTCTTCGATTTATTTATTCACAGGAGGACCACCGGTTAAAGTTGAAGCAAATCAAAAATTTTACTCTTCCGGTTGGGGTAACAACTCAACCATGAGGGGTAAATCAGTTATAGGTGATGTTACGGGTGATGGAGTTGATGATCTTGCGCTCACAGATATAGACTATCTTGGAGGTCGTTCTCACGGTTTTGCTGTCATATACGCGGGAGATACTTCTTGGGTAACCACTTCCTTAAAAGAGGGAAATGAAGAGTTACTTCCTACGAATCTTACATTGGAAGCATATCCCAACCCGTTTAATCCGGCAACAACGGTAAGGTTTACTATTCCCACAGCGGGGAGTGTGAACCTCTCTGTTTACACAGTCTCAGGAGAACTGATTGAAAAACTGGAACTCGGAGAGATATCGCCCGGAAGTTATGAAGAAGAGATAAACCTCGGTTCGCAGAACAGAGCATCCGGTGTCTATTTTGCGGAGATAACCCTCAAAACAGGCTCAGAGGTTAAAAAAGAGAGAGTAAAACTTCAACTGCTCAAGTAGATAAATCTATTTTTTTTTGCTGTCATCAGAAATGGTGACAGCTTTTTTTTATAAAGTAGCGGAGTATCGGAGTAGCAAAGTAGCGGGAATAAGTAAATAAGTAAGCCTTGTTTCGACCCTGGTTCTTTTCTCATTCTGTAATAAATGGGGGGGGTCCAATTCAAGATATTTTTGTTTTACCTCATTCATCAACTGTTCCCCGCTAAACCTTTTCAAAGACCGTCTATAAAACAATAAATTAATTACATTGTTATTCTCTCCTATAATAACTAAATTTGCAAGCTATAATAATATTTTGGAGCAGACACTAAATGTTAAAATCGGTTTTAAAAGCCATTTTTGGCGATAAACACAGCCGTACCTACAAAGAATTACTACCTATCGTACAAGAAATAAATGAGCATTTTGAACAACTTGCTTCATTAAGTGACTTCGAACTTAAGGAAAAAGTAAAAGGGTTTAAGGATCATCTTAACAAAGAAACTGAAGATATCCGGAATAAAATAGAAGAGATTCGTTTACAACTTACGAGTGTAGAGGGTGAAGTTGCAAATGCAACCGAACTCCACGATGAAATTGAACAGCTTGAACAGGAGCTTGATGATAAATATGAAGACCTGCTCGATGAGATGCTCCCCGAAGTTTTTGCTGTGGCAAAAGACACCTGCAGGAGATTAGTTGGTCATTCCTATACTGTTATGGGACAAAAAGTAACATGGGACATGGTTCCCTACGATGTTCAGCTTATGGGCGGAATTGTTCTTCACCAGGGTAAAATTGCTGAGATGGCAACGGGTGAAGGTAAAACACTTGTAGCTACACTTCCTCTTTTCCTGAATTGCCTCACAGGCAGAGGTGCTCACCTTGTAACAGTTAATGATTATCTCGCACAAAGAGATTCCGAGTGGATGGGTGAAATATTTAAATTCCATGACCTTACTGTCGGTGCCATTCTTGGCACAATGAGTCCTGACAAACGCAGAATCTCTTATGGCTGCGATGTCACTTACGGCACCAATAACGAATTTGGCTTTGATTATCTAAGAGATAACATGGCTATCGATCCCGAACACCAGGTGCAACGGAAACATATTTACGCCATCGTGGATGAGGTGGATTCAGTGCTTATTGATGAGGCACGAACCCCGCTTATTATATCCGGTCCTGTTGATACCGACAATCAAAAATTTGATGAAATGAAACCCAAGATTGAAAGACTTTACAGACTTCAATCGAACTTCGTTTCTTCCATCCTCGCCGAAGCCGAAAAAAAATTAATGGCCGAGCCCTCAAAAGATGAGGTGACTGAAGCCGGTATCAGCATTTTTAGAGCATTCAGAGGACTTCCAAAACATAAAAAGTTGATGAAAGTTATCTCTGAACCTCAATATAAACAGTTGATGCAAAACACCGAACTGGAATACCTCAAAGATAAAGCAAAAAATATGCACATCATCGATGAGGAACTCTATTTTGTGATCGATGAAAAAAACAACTCAATTGAACTTACAGAAAAAGGGAGAGAAGAACTTGCCAAGGGAACACCCGAAGGAAAAGACTTTTTTGTACTCCCCGACTTTGGTTACGAGATAAGCAAACTAAAAAACGACACTTCCCTTACGGAAGAAGAAAAGAAGAAGAAGGAGGAATTCCTTCACTTCGAATATTCGGAAAAATCGGACAGACTGCATACAATCAACCAACTCTTAAAAGCATATACACTTTTTGAAAAAGATGATGAGTATGTAATAACTGAAGATGGCAAAATCGCAATTGTTGATGAATTTACAGGTAGAGTTCTTCCCGGAAGAAGATATTCCGATGGACTCCATCAGGCGATTGAAGCAAAAGAGAATGTTAAAGTTGAGCGCGATACCCAAACACTCGCTACCATTACACTTCAGAACTACTTCAGAATGTATAAAAAACTTGCGGGTATGACCGGTACTGCCGAAACTGAAGAAGGCGAATTTTTTGAAATCTATAAACTTGAAGTTGTGGTAGTTCCCACAAACAAACCGATCACCAGAGATGATGAAGATGATCAGATTTATAGAACCAAACGGGAAAAGTTGAATGCCGTTGTTTCTCAGTGTGAGGAACTCAGAAAACAAGGAAGACCTGTTTTGGTGGGTACAACCTCAGTGGAAGTTTCTGAAACAATCAGCAGAATGTTGAGAGTTAAGGGAGTTCCCCACAATGTACTTAACGCAAAACAACATCAACGGGAAGCTGAGATTGTTCAATCAGCAGGCCAACCCGGTGCAGTCACCATCGCCACCAACATGGCAGGTAGAGGAACTGATATTAAACTTGGGGCGGGTGTTGTTGATAAAGGTGGTCTTTTCATCCTTGGAACCGAAAGACACGAATCGCGTCGTATCGATCGTCAGTTAAGAGGAAGAGCCGGTCGCCAGGGTGATCCCGGAACAACTCTCTTTTTCCTCTCGCTTGAAGATGATCTTTTAAGACTTTTTGGAAGTGACAGGGCTGCCGCCATTATGTCACGCGCCGGATTTGAGGAAGGTGAGGTAATTAAACATCCAATTATCACCCGTTCCGTTGAAAGGGCCCAAAAGAAGGTTGAAGAGAACAACTTTGCAATAAGAAAAAGATTGCTCGAATACGATAATACAATGAATCAGCAGAGAACCATTATCTATTCCAGAAGAAACCGTGCCCTTCACGGTGAAAGACTTAAGACCGAAATTCTTGAGATGATGGAAGAGTATATTGCTGATCTGGTGGATAAATATTATGCCAATGCCGAAATAGAACTGCTTGAAAAAGAACTTGACACACACCTCCTCTTGAATATCAGATTCGACAGAAATGAGTGGGAACTGTTAAACAAAAACGGCATAACCGAAAAAGTTATCAAAGCTGCCACAGATTATTATGAACACAAAGAGTCAATGCTTTCCTCTGATATGATGGCAAGAATTGAAAGGTATGCATTCCTCACCGTTATTGACAACAGATGGAAAGAACACCTTCGCGATATGGATGACCTCAAGGAAGGAATTAACCTCCGTGCCTACGGTCAAAAAGATCCTTTGATTGAGTATAAAAATGAAGCATTTACTCTCTTTTCCGATCTGCTCGACAGCATCAGGAACGAAACAGTTCAAATAGCATTTAAACTCTACCCTGCTCAACCCGAAAGTATTCAGATTTCCCGCAGACCCGAAAGAAGGCCACAGAGGACCATCAAAGAGTCAGCTGACAATGCCGGAATGCATGGTGGTGGTGGATATGTACCAACTCCGAAGGAGCAGGATGCAGGTCCCGTTGGGAAACCTCAACCGGTGAAAGTGTCTGAAAGAATTGGCAGAAACGACCCCTGCTGGTGTGGAAGTGGTAAAAAGTATAAACAATGCCACGGCAAAAATGCCTAAAGATCGGAAACGGATATGAAAAAAATTGAAGCAATTATCCGCCCATTCAAGCTTGACGAAGTTAAAGAAGCCCTCATCGAAGAGGGCTTCAAAGGCCTGACCATCACTGAAGTGAGAGGTTATGGCAGGCAAAAGGGGCATAAAGAAGTTTATCGTGGAAGTGAATACCGCATTGAATTTGTGCCCAAAATGAAGATTGAGCTTGTTGTCGAGGCTGACAGACTTGAAGCAGCAATTGATGCCATCATCAAAAATGCCAAAACAGGTCAGGTTGGCGACGGGAAAATCTTTATTTCCGATGTCTCCGATGTAATCAGAATAAGAACGGGTGAATCAGGAATTGATGCTCTTTGATTTTTATTTGCATTGAATAAAGTCAGCTTATTCTCTAAATTCCTCTGATATCTTATAAATTTTCGGAATCCACTTTGAAGTCCAAAGTCTTTACATCCCTTTTGGCTGTTTCTGCCGTTTTTATTTTAGGCGGTTGTGGCGTATGGGCAGATTTTACCACATATTTTAATCTCTATCACAACGCAAAGACCCTCTATCAGGATGCGGAAGAGATGATAATAAAGGAACGAAAAGACCTTTTTGCCATCTCAGAAGCTGCAATTCCTGCCGGAGCCAATGCCAGCCTTCCTAAAGTAATTGAAAAATTTTCAAAGCTGCTCCAGTTTCATAACAACAGTTCCTATGTTGATGATGCTCTTTTTATGATTGGAAAAGCATTCTTTTATCAGAGAAGCTATATAAAAGCTTCAAGAAAATTTCAGGAACTTATTGCCACCCAACCAAACAGTGATTTAGTATTGGATGCAACACTTTGGCTCGCCAAGTCTGAAATTCAGATGAAAAAGTTTACTGAAGGATTAAAATATCTCGAAGAAGCCAAACTAAAAGCTACAACTGAGGAAAATAACGAGATACTCACCGAAGTTTATATTGAGGAAGTAAGATATCTCAAATTCTCAGAAAAATATACTGAAGCAATTCAAAAACTTAAAGACCTTGTCTCTATTAATCTTTCAGATGATATTTCAGCAAAGGCACAATTTGAAGTGGGTGAACTCTATTTTGAAAAGATGAAAGAGTTCTCCCTCGCATCTGAGGCATATAAAGCAACTTTGGAATTTGATCCCCCGTTCGACATTGAATACAAGTCGAAACTTGCTTACAGCATTTGTCTCAGAAAAATGAACAAAATTGATGAATCTCAAGAAAACTTACAACAAATGTCGAAAGAGTTTAAGTTTTTGGAGAAACTTGATGAGATTATGCTTCAAAAGGGGCTTAATCTGAAACAGCTTCAAAAATATGACGAAGCATACAAACAATTTTATACCCTCGATACTCTTGCCGTTAACTCTGTCTCTTCAGGGATTGCCCGTTTTGAGATGGGTGACATGTATGAGAATAATCTTAAAAATTTCGACTCAGCTTATGTCTATTATCTTAAGGCGGAAAAAAGTGCATCAACTGCTGAATATGTCCCCAGAATAAAAGAAAAAGCAACTCTGTTTAAAAGATACGAGGCCTTGCAAACCAATCTTTATGTTTACACAAGGCAACTCGCCTACACACTTGACCCAATCGAATTTAAAAGAGATTCGTTAAAATTTTACGCCGATTCAGTTGATGCAAAACTTGCGGACCTCTTTTCTGTACCTGTTGAACTTTCAGATTCTGCAAAACGGGCTCTTGACTCGCTGAAAGCGGTAAAAGATTCATTGGACAATCTGGCAAAAATTGAAGCCCCCGAACAATTTGGTGAAGATGAAATGATTCAGGGCAGACCAAAACAGGGGGATGACCCAAATGCAAAAGGAGACGGAACAAATCCCAATCAACCACCTGTAATACAAAAAAAGGGATGGGCTCCCGTGATGCCGGTGATCTCCGCAGATTCTCTCAACTCACTTTTGGTTAAAGTTTATTTTGATCTTGGGAATGTTTTTTACGGCGAAATTATCATCCCCGACTCTTCTTACTACTATTACACCAAAATGTTGACGGACTACCCCCAATCCAAATATACCGGTCAGGCATTATTTTCACTCGGGAATTATTATCTGGATAAAAATGAAAAAGCCACCGCTGATTCAATTTTTCAGGTAGTTTACGAAAATTATAAAAACGAATCAGTTGTTAATCTTGCAGCAGATAAACTTGGCAAACCGAAAGTTGTGCTTAACACTGCCCCTGCAGATATACTTTATGAAGAGGCTGAAGGAATCTATTTTGCTAAGCAGTATGGCGAAGCAGTAAAAAAATACTGGAGTGTTTATAAACTCTACCCCGAAACCTTTACTGCCCCCAAATCTTTGCTTGCCGCAGGTTTTACTCTTGAAAATGATCTGAATCTTGTTGATTCTGCATTTGCGGTTTATGATACTCTTGTAACCAGATACCCGCAAACAAGATTTACGAATAAAATTTTACCAAAAGTTAATTTTTATAAAGAAGAAAAAGCACGGATTAAAAAAGCAATTGATGATTCGTTAAAAGTTATCAGTGACAGTTTAAAGGCCGATTCAATTGCTCGAAATACTCCAAAAATTGATTCAACTTCGATAAATAAATCTGATTCATTAAAAAATGTTCCGGGCAATATCGACCAAAAGTCTGATTCGCTTAAGAATATCCCCGGGGTTCCAAGTCAAAACATCGATTCGCTAAAAAAGTTACAAGAGAGTATTGATCCTTTTTCAGATACAAAACAGGATATTCCGATCCCGCCTGATACATTAAACAGGCCGAAAAAAGAAGAACTAAAAGAGGAGATTCCACCATTGACAAATTTCATCAAGCGGCGCGACCTTCTCGATCTCATCGAAGTGGGTGAAAGTGCTACAACAGAATTTAAGTTGAAGTTCACAGAGCCTGAAAAAATTGCGAAGGTAATGATCTCTTTTGCAAATACAAAAGGTGGTTACCTAATTTTTGGAGTAAATGACGATAAAAAGGTGGTGGGACTCGAAAGTGAAAAAACTGAGTATGAGTTTATAAATGAGACTACCAATTTTTACATAACCCCCGAAATCGATTTTATGGTCCAGTTCATCAACATCGATCAAAAAGAACTTGTTGTGGTTTTTATCCCCGAATCTTTTAACAAACCACACAGGATTCAGGATTATAAAGAAGACCTCGACCTTAATACCGCCCAGGTTTACATTAGAGTAAATGACAAAAGCCTGCCTGCATCAAAACAGATGATAAGAATTATGAGAGCCCAAAGCTCTTCAAATCCACTTGTAAAGTATGCAATTGGTGATCTCGAAAAGAAGGTGTTTGTTTACCTTGAGAGCCACGAAACGATTGATGTAAATACCCTCGCCAAAACCGCCAATATTTCAGGCAGAAGGGCATCCCGCACACTCGTAACAATGGTAAGAGCCGGCTCACTTTACATCCACACGAAGGATAACGGAGAAGAGTTTTTTACCGTAGCCTGATTTTTATGTGTCGGTTGTCCTGTTGGAATTAAACACTTTCCTCAGTTCGTAAATTGTGATTCCATAAGCCACGGCAACATTTAATGATTGTTTTATCCCATATTGTGGAATTTCGACCGACAGATCACACAGATCGAGAAGAGATTGATTCACTCCTGTAATTTCATTACCAATAATAAAAAGTAAAGGAAATATCTCTTTTGAGATATCAGTATAATTTACTGAATTATCGGTCAGTTCAAGTGCAACAATCGTATAACCTTTTGATTTATAACTCTTTACCACTTCAACAGGGTCTTTCACAAACTCCCAGGCAACACTTTCTGTGGCACCCAAAGCGGTTTTCATGATATCTTTAACGGGTGGGGCAGGAGTATATCCACACAAATACAATTTTTCAATCATAACACCATCAGATGTTCTGAAAACTGAACCTACATTATAGCTGCTCCTGATAGAATCGAGAAGAACCACAACCGGCATTTTTTCAACTTTATGTAGTGTTTCAGGTTTTGCCCTGTTCACCGATATCTCAGCGTGGCTTAACTTCCTGTTACCCATTGTTGCCAATCACCATCCCTGCCAACTGCCCACATGCCGCAGCTATCTCATCCCCCTGGGTATCACGAACCAAAACTGTTACATCTTCGTCTCTTAGTCTATCTGCAAACTCTTCGATTCTGTCTCTTGAGGTTGGACGCAGCTCTCCCGAAAATCCTTCAGGATGCATGTGTTCAAGGGAGTTAAATTTTATGATATTAACTTTTGAAGGCATCCTGCGGCACAGCTTCCCAAGAGCTTTTATGTCCCTGTCGGTGTCGTTTATCCCTTCAAGCATTGTATATTCGTAAGTGATGCGGGTGTTTGTCTTTTTGATGTAATATTCGATCGCTTCAATATTCTCTTTTAACGAATATTTGGCATTGATCGGCATAATTTTGGTGCGGGTATCTTCAAAACAGGAATGGAGGGAGAGGGCAAGTTTAGGTCTTAAACCTGTATCAGCAAGGTCTCTTATTCTTGGGGCAATTCCGGCTGTGGATACTGTAATCTTTTTTAGTGTAATACCCTGAGTGGTATCCTGGGCAAAAATTTCCAATGATTTTACCGTTGCATCATAATTTAGAAGTGGCTCCCCCATCCCCATATATACGATGTTTGTGATCTCTCTGTTGTTTGCCCTTTGAGCAATGGCATACTGGTCGAATATCTCACCTGCGGTAAGATTTCTTTTGTATCCCATCAGACCTGTGGCACAAAATTTACAATCGAGCGGGCATCCAACCTGAGTTGAGACACAGAGTGTAACCCTTTTTTCCTCCGGAATAATCACACATTCGATGAGATGATCAAGACCTGTCTTTAATAACAGCTTTACGGTGCCCTCAGAGCTCGAAACCGATGTATTGGTGAGTTCAAGGGTGTTCAAAATTGTTGTGTCCCTTAACTTCTCCCTGAGAGGTTTTGAGAGATTTAACATCCCTTCAAAATCATCAACCAGATAATTATACATCCAGTTAAAGACCTGCTCGCCTCTAAACGGTTTTTCGCCATTCGCAGAAAACCATGTTTTTAATTCCGGAAGTGTCATCCCCTTTAATTGTACTTTTTTTGTTTCAGTAGTCATTTCTTTTTTCTTTTGATAAATTCGCTGTTTCTTCTCATCCCTTTTAATTTGCTTCTGAGAACAGGGCTCTCTGCAAAGATTTTTTTAAATTGATCATTTTCAATTCTCTCAAAAAAATCAGGATCAAACTCTTTATTTAAAGACGGGAGAGGGTTGTCTTCAGATATTTGAATACCACTTTTAAAATCGGTAGTCTTTGTCTCTTGTTTAAATTTTTTGTTCCAGGGACAAACATCCTGACAGATATCACACCCGAATATCCAATCGTCCATTTTCCCTTCAAATTCGCCGGCAATTTCTCCTTTATTCTCTATTGTCAGGAAGGAGATACATCTGCTGCCATCCACAACATATTCTTGTTTTATTGCATCAGTAGGACAAGCATCAATACACGCTGTGCAACTTCCACAATGATCTTCAACTACTATCGAGGGAGGAAATTTTATATCTGTAAAAATATTTGCAATAAATAACCAACTCCCCCACTCTCTGTTAATAATATTGGTATGTTTCCCCATCCATCCCAATCCTGCTCTTAAAGCCCAGGCTTTATCCATTACTGCACCCGTGTCAACATAACTTTTTGTCTCACAGCCGGGGAATAGAATCTTCAATTCATCCTCAAAGATTTTTAATTTCTCCCATATCACGAGATGATAATCCCTTCCCCAGGCATATCTTGAAACCTTTCCTGTCCCCGGTGAAAAATCGCCGGGTTGCCAGTAGTTTAGTCCAAGTGAAATTACAGATTTTGCAGAAGGAAGAATGGTTGTTGGATCAATTCTTTTTTCAATGTTTTTTTCCATATATAACATTGAGCCATGATACCCGGCATTTAACCATTCTGAGAGTCGGGCTGTTTCAACTTCCAATTTTTCAATTTGAGCAAATCCAACAAGATCAAAGCCCAGTTTTTGTGCAAGAATCTCAGTTTCTTTTGTTTTGATCACCACTTCCAATGGGGTGATTCTTCCTCGACAGTTACATATATGTAGCCATCCTTTATTTCAACAGGGAAAACTCGCAACCCATGCCTTCCTGTATCCTTGTTACCCGTTTCAAGCTCAAACCTCCAACCATGGATTGGACACACCACATAACCATCCTCGATAAATCCTGCATAAATTGCAGCCGGATGTTGGTGGGGACAAATATTGCTAACAGCATGTATTTTGTCGCCAACCTTAAAGATTGCAACTTCCTCACCATTCACAATAAACCTCTTCCCCTCACCTTCGGTAAGTTGTGAAACTTTGCACAGTTTTTTTGTTATTGGGTCCATGTTTTTCCAAAGGCGGAACGCCGGTTTTTGTGAGAATTAAATCAAATTGTTAAAAGTTTCTCTTTGATCCCGTATCCATTTTCTTTTTTCTCTATTTTAACGCCCACAACTTTTGGGTCGTGCTGGAGTATTAAAGTCCAATCTTCCTCAACCGCTGCCGCATAAACTTCCTTTTTCTCCTGTAGGGTGATCAATGGCTGCAAGTCATATCCCATAATATAAGGAAGGGGAACATGACCATGTGTTGGAACAAGATCAGCACAATAAAAAAGTGTATTTGAAGTATCGGAAATCTTTACACACTGCTGCCCAAATGTGTGTCCATTAATCATCTTAAGAGTAATACCATCGAGAAATTCTTCGGTGTTGTCATCAATAAGTTCAAGCACGCCAGCATGCATCAAAGGTTCAAAATTACTTTTGATATAACTTGCTCTGTCCCTGTCTGATGGATTAATCCCCCATTCGTAATTTTTTTGTCTTACGAAATAGCGTGCATTTGGAAATGCAGGAATAAATCCTTCACCTTTTGCTTTCACGGAGCCACCTGTATGGTCGAAGTGCAGATGTGTGAGCAACACCTTCGTAATTTGGTCGGGTTCAACACCCTCAATTTCAAGACACTTCTCAAGTGAAACATTTGGATCAATTGCGTAGATGCTACGCGATTTCTCATTCCATCGATCCCCCATACCGGTGTCAATGAGCATTTTTTCATTGTCCCATTCC
>CAZHCW010000037.1:0-28061 GCA_964531325.1 uncultured Ignavibacteriaceae bacterium
TTGCAGAACTTGTATCAGGTGAAATGGAGAGAGGACTTTATGAGCATAAATTCAATGGAACAAAACTCTCTTCTGGTGTTTATATTTTCCGTTTGAATGCTCAATCATTAGAGAGCACAACATTCTACACCAAAACAATGAAAGCTTTGTTACTTAAGTAGCGGAGTATCGAAGTAGCAGAGTAGCATTGTGACTGAGAAATCAAAACCAATAGCCTCCGAATTCATTCGGAGGAAAAGGAATCTGAAATCAATAATTAATTTATCAAGGCTGTCTCGTGAGGGGCAGCCTTTTAATCTTTTAAACTCAATATTATATTATTTAAGCGGATCAATTTAAGTCGCTTCAAATCGTCAAAATTCTTCTTCACATTTACTGCCACTGATTATTAAGATCGCACCTCCCCAACTTCCTCTTCTTGATGGTATTAATTACTTCATATTTTTCAAGCCTTGATTTCCTTATATTATTACTTGCAATTTTGTGTGATTTTCGTGTAAAGAAGATCGAAACATCCACAATGAGTCAATTTTGATTTGTGAAGAAAAACCGGAATAAAATCGACTCAATCATGGTTTTTACAATAATTTATAAAGTTTTTATATGAATTTAAGAACACTGCTCTTCCTCCTGATATTACCAGTTTATTTACTGAAGGGACAAACGACACAGGATTATTACTCCGCCGTGAAGTTTTTCCAGGATGGAAGATATTATGAGTCATACATTTTATTTGAAAAATTCCTGAAGATTAAGATTCCGGAAGATGAATTATATGCTTCTGCCAAGTTTTATGCATCCGAGGCATTGTTTAATCTGGGCGAATATGGCGGTGCCATGGCGGGATATGAATATCTTGTTAACAAGTTCGAATACACTTCTTTTCGTGCAGTAGCACTCTACAAACTTTCACTCATTTATATATACAATGGACAGATTGAAAAAGCCAGAGTAAAACTTATGGCATTTGCCAGGAATTACCCCGGTTTTGCAAATTATGGGAGTGTGTTGTTTTATCTGGGTGAAACCTATCGTAATGAAAAAAAATATAACGACGCTCTTTTTTATTATGAACAGGCAAAAGCACAAAAAACCACAAACAAATTTAAAATCGAAACACTCTTTTATATTGGCGAATGTCACGAATATCTTGGACATTTTGAAGAAGCTGCAAATATATATGAAGAGATATTAAACAATTACCCTGATAATCCCTACACACTTGGAGCCCAGATAAAACTTGGAGTGAGTTACTACAAGGCAGGCGAATATGAAAAAGCCATACTGGAGTTGATGGGACCCGATTTCCAGAATCTTCCTCCTGAAAAGAAAAAAGAGGCAACTCTGATTCTTGCATCCTCACTTTTTCATACAAAAGAGTACCAAAAGGCTGAGGAAGAATTTTCGAAATTGGTTAAACAGGAAAAAGACAGTCCCATTGGGAGAGAAGCAAAATACGGGTTGGCATGGTGCAAATTTCAGAAGGAAAAATATGACTCTGCCTATACAATTTTTTCTTCTTTAACGATTGGAAAAGATTCGATAGCGATTGCTTCAGGTTTTTGGGAGGCTGAAACTCAAAGATACATGAGGGACAATGAAAAATCTTTACGCCTTTTTAACGATTATATTAGTGCTCAGCCTAAAAGTCCATACATCAATGTCGCAAAAATCAGTAAGGGGATTTTGTTGATTGAATCAGGTAAAGTGGATGAGGCTTATACAGTTTTTGACGCACTAAGGAATGTGGGGGATAACGGAATAAGGGCAAAAGCGAATATCTACCTTGGTGAGTTAAATTCAAACAAAAAAAATTATGTTGAAGCGATAACCAACTTTGAGGTGGCATCACAGATATCTCCAAAAACAAGCGATCTTTATACAAGAGGTCAGTTGGGTCTGGGCGTTTGCTATTTTCTGATGGAAAGTTATGACAAAGCGTATGATGTACTGAGAGATATTGAGGGGAAAAGGACCGGATTTGAACCCGATGTTTACAATTTTTACCTTGGAGAGGTCTTTTTCAAAAAAATGAAGTTTAAGGAATCGCTTGATTATTACAGCAGAGTGAATCCTGACAATGGTTCTTTTGGTAAACTTTCTCTCTATGGAAAAGCATATTCCTACTTCAATATTAAAGATTACCAAAATGCAAAGTTTACATTTCTCGACTATATCGGAAGATTCCCGGGTGATGAAAAAATAGTTGACTCAAAAGTTAGACTTGCAGAATGTTATTATGCAACTCGTGATTTTGAGAACTCGGCTAAAATGTATGACAATCTGCTCACGGGTGGTGAACAAACCGATAGAAATTTGATGCGCTACAACTATGCTCTTACTCTTTTTAATATGGGGAAAAAAGATGAAGCAATTAAAGAACTAAAACGGGTAATCAGAGAAGCAAAGGGAACTCAATTAGAAGAGAATTCGAGATTTCTAATTGGTTGGATTTACTTCAAATCACAGGATTATGAAAAAGCTCTCACAAGTTATAACGAATTTCTTGAGACCTCAGACGATCAAAAAATTGTACCGCTTGTCTATTACAATATGGGTGACTGCTATTACAACATGGAGCAGTTTTCGACCTCAGCCATCTATTATGAAAAAGTATTGACTGAATTCCCCAATTCACCTCAGGTGTATGACGCATTTAATGGGCTTTTCTTCAGCTATTTTGCTTTGGGGGAACAGGACACCGCATTTACACTGATTGAGAACTTCCTTTCCAATAACCCAAGATTAAAAGATGCTGACAGACTCTATCTGAAAAGGGCTGAACTCTTCTATAATGCAGGTGATTTCAGCAGGGCAAAAGAGAATTATCTTGCATTTATAGAGTTTTATCCAGCATCACCTTACCTCGCCGAGGCATATTACTGGTTGGGTAAATCTTATCAATCTTCGGGTGAAAGTGGACAAGCAACAAACTCATTTAAATGGGTAATTGAGAAATATGACACAACAAACTTCTCATCACTTGCATCGGTTGAACTGGCTTACATCTATTTTGCGGAAGGAAATTACGAAGAAGCCGGTAAAATGATTGATGGAACAATCGAAAAATATCCCAAAGATCAAAAAATTCCAGAGCTTAAATACTTAAAGGGAATGCTTTTTCTCGCAAAGGGGGACACTCTTTCGGGGTACGATCAATTTGATGAAGTAATTAATACCTTCGTAGGAGATCAGTTTGCCGACAAATCGTATATAATGAAAGGGCAGATTGAACTTAAAAACCGGCGTTATGAAAATGCAGTGAAGGCATTTATTGCTGTTTCGATGAGACGAGAGGATGTTATCGGAGCCGAGGCACAATATTTACTTGGAACTGCTTACTACGCAAAGGGGGATTACAAAGATGCAATCACTGCATTTGTAAGGGTTGAATCTGTTTTTGGTGAGTTTGCAGAGTGGCTGGCAAAATCGTATCTAAAACTTGCTGATTCTTATGTGCAACTGAAAGATAATAAAAAGGCTATTTCGATCCTTGAAAAATTGATAGAAGGCCATCCAGATGATGATTATGGGAAAGAAGCCTCAAAAAAACTTAAAGAAATTAAGAAGAAGAAAAAATGATGAATAGAAAAATATTATTGTTAACTATTCTGGTTTTGCTGGTTTCTGTTTCTCAGGTTGAAGCTCAGCCGGAAGTGGAACTGCCAAGCTTTGTTATTACAGGTCTTAGATCTTACGATTTTCCTCCGAGAGATAAAATAAATCCGGATTTTTATTCAATTTTGTCGGATAATTTTAAAAGGCCAAAGATAGCTGATTCTATTTTGGCACTTACGAAGGATTTTGATCCAAAAGTGGCAAGAGAAATACTCCGCGATACTTCAGAATATACGACCGGATATGTCTCGGGCAGTTTTGGAAATATGTTCCAACCGGCAATTAAAGGATTTATTAGTGCACCTATGAAGGATGTTGTACTTTTTGCGGGTGGTGACTTTAAACGAAGGCAGGCGTTTATTGACAACGCGGATGAAACCAACTTTTCGGTTAATGCAGGGATTAAATATTTTGGGTATAACGACAGCATACTTGATCCGGGAACCGAATATTTTGCCAGTTTTAGTATGCATAAATCCCTATTTAAGTTTTATGCGAGCGATGATCCCACCCGATCCAGAGATAACAGCTACTTCAATCCCGAGATCGGGTTCAGGAACCTCTCTTATGAATATTTGCAATATGGTGCAAAATTAAAAGGTGATCTTTTTGCCCAGAATCTTGGGCAATTTAGTGAAAATATTATCTCTGCAGAAGGTTTTTTCAACACGAGATATGAATTTATTGAGATTTTTTCAAATATTGCAATAAGACAACAGAACCTCACTGATTCTTCCGGAAACAGTTTTAAAAATAATTTTTTACAGGTAAGCGGGTTAGGCGGTTTTGTGGTTGGAAGAACGATGAAACTTTTGGGAGGAATAGACATAACCTCAACTCCGAATGATACATATTTGTCACCGGTTGTTAAATATTCATTAAGATTTATTAATGGTTTGTTTCTGATCGCATCTTACAATCCTTCAACCTCCATCCTTTTTAATCAAGATAAAGTTGCTGCAAATCAGTACTTTAAACTTGCCGACAGTTCAGCCTTTTCTGTTCTAAGGAAAAAACACAATTTAAATGCTGTATTAAAATATGAGTATGAAAAATTGATAGAGTTTGAAACAGGGGTATCCTGGTTTATGTCTGATGCATTTCCATTTTATCAAGAATCGGCTTCAAGAGGATTGTTTACTATGTCCGGAGCGGATGTAAAGGGCTTTGAGGGCTTCTTCTCAGCGACTTTCCATCCGGGAATCCTGGGAAGATTTGTGGGGGAACTGAAGTTTAATACAATTCAGGACGATTTTTCGAAGCAGATCCCGTTTGCACCGCAGTTTGAAGTTTATGCAGCTTACGGCAATAATTTTGACAAAACCATTAGTTACGATGTCAAGATTGGATATATCGGCAAATCTTTTGCAGATATCGGAAATACAATTGAAATTGATGGTGGTATCGACCTCGGATTTAATATCGAATACAATTATATACCCAATATCAAAGTTTTCTTGAGAGGTACCGATATGTTGAACACAAAGATCATGAAGTGGGGCAAATATGAAACTCCCGGTCTTAATATAATGGGTGGAGTACAATTTTCATGGTAACTGATAAATATTAAACAAGTTATAGAAAATAGTGAAAGAAACACTTGAATTGTTTAAGAAGATTTCATTAATTTGTGAATCACTTTTAGGTTTTTAAAAATGAGTCAAGACGGCATATTATATAAGATATTAGACCGGTTTATCGGCACTGAGTTGCAGATGGTTGATTTTCTTGGTCAGTTCATGCATCTCGCAAAAAAGAATTTTGAACCTGGTAAGGTTTACAATCTTCACGAGTTATGTTTTGTTAAAAGGAAACCATCAGACAGTGGAGGTGGAGAGGTACTACAGTTTTTTGACGAAAAACTGGAAATAATTGAAGAAATTGAATTGGAAGACCGGGCATCAGAGAGATTAAGGGTGAATGAATTTCTCTCGTTTGATGGAGATGACCAGGGAACACCTGAAATTGACATATCTCCCAAGGTGAATGTTTTTTTTAATGACATTCTTTCTTTAAATGACCCCGGATTTATAAAAAAAGGGGGAGGGAGATTATCAAGAATTTTGCTTGAAGAAGATAGAAAAGGTGACAGATATACCGACAGACCTGATATACCCCTTTTTGAGGATTCAGAGGAAGGGTTTCAGAAAGTTAATCCATTGTCACGAGCTTTTGAGGAGGAGGAAGACCTTACTATTAAATCATCTTATACTGAAGAACCTGATCTTTTCTCCGATCTTGGAATCAATCCTGAAAAAGAGATTGATGAACCGGTTATACCCGATTTTATGAACTCAGAGGAAGAGGAAGTTGTATTTACACACTCTTCAATTGTTGTTCCTGAGGATGAAGAAGAGGATGATGAGGAAACTTATTCAATATTTTCCGGTGGGATTAAAGTTACCCCCGTAACAGAAGAGGATGAGATCCTTAAAAAAGAGGTAACTGATGATAATGAGGTAACCGATTTTCTTGAGAGTCTTGTTGCCGTCCCTGAACCACAGGAAGAACCTGTTGATGAAGTCGAAAATAAAGAATTAATTAATGATTCTGAAGAATATTCGATAGAAACTGACGAAATTATTGACACAGAAGTTGATCTTCCAAAACCTGATGAAGAAATAGAAGTGGCTGACCAATTTTCTGAATCTGATGCAGATATCTTAATAGTTGCCGAACTTCCTGAACCTGAGGAAGAGATAGAAGGGAATGAGGAATTTCCCGAACCGGAAGAGGTTGATTTGGCCGAGGAAATTCTCGAAACAGATGAATTGGTTGATGAGTTAGAAGAACCTGACGATCAAATAGAGGAAATTTTAGGAGATATTGAAGTTGAAGAATTATTGGATGAAGCAATAACAGAATCCACTGACGAAATTCAAGAGATAGAGGGAAAAGTTGAGGAAGTTGAAGATATTCAGGATGAGATAGTTGCAGAATCGGAGGAAGTTCCCCAAAAGAAACAAAGAATCAGCATTTTTGCTGATATAGATGATTTGGCCGAAGAGCAGGTGGTTGAGACTGCTGACGAAACGGATATCCCGATTGCCACTGAAGCGATTGTGGAAGAGGTTCCCGATGAAATTTCTGATGGAGTTGATCAAGCAACTGCTTCTGAGATTAGCGAACCGGATATATCTGAGGAAGTTGTGATGGCAGAACCCGGACTCGATCACGATGTTGAGGAGGCGATTGATTCATTTGATGAGTTGATTCAACCTGAAGAAGATGTCGTTAGTGAAGAGGAAGAGACCGTTGAGTCATTATCCGGGGAAGAGGCTTTGATGTTTGATGAGTCTTTTTTCGATGGAGTAATCGAAATACCAGAAGAATTGCAGTCTCCAGTCCCTGAGTCTGATAAGTTATCTGAATCGGAACTTCTGGAAATTCCCGAAGAGATGGAACCAAATATCGCCGAAGCCAAACCAGATACTGAGCCTGAACTAATCGACATTCCTTTAGAAGATGAAGTATTAACTTCTGAAGAATCGGGCCCATTTAAACATTTGGATGCAAATGGAGAAGTTGCCGTCACGGGCTCTGAGAGGATCGCTGAAGATTTAACAAAAACTCAAACACCGTTGGTTGAGACTACAGAAAATGATTTAACATATGAGTATGATGAGTCTAATCAAATATCATCAATTCCAGACACGAATAATGTAAATACTGTCAAAGATGAGAGTCGAGTGATGGAAGAAGAAACAGAACCTCCAAAGAGCCAGTTATCAGTTCTTATCAAGATGTTGATAGTGCTCGCAGTAATTATTGCCACATATTTTATTCTCCAGGCATCGGGTTTCCTCAGAGGTAAAAATGCTGTGCAAACTGATGAAAATCTTGCACAGGGAGCATTGGTGATAGTTGACAGTAATCTTCTGGCTGATGATCGTGAGTATCCATTTAACAAAGACACCCAAAATGATGTAAATATTAAAGGTGCTACATTTAAGGACGGCAGGTACTTTGAAGTGGAAGAAAATGGAACTTTAAATCCTGTACTTTATGACACTTCAACAGAAAAAACTTATAAAGTTTTTGTTCCCTTTGACAGTGCTGCTTCGAAAGAGGACAAAAAAGTAAAAAAGGATGATAAGGGTAAAAAGGAAGTTGACAATAAAACGACCAAAAAAGCTGATGAAAATTCTAATAACGGGAACATAACTCTTCAGGATGCGGTAAAAAACAAAGTTAAAGAGACAAAGATTGCCGATTTTATTTTTAAGTCGGGCAAGAAGTATTTCGTTCAAATATCTGCACACAGAGCATTTGACACAGCAGAAAAACTTGCAAAAGAGCTTAAGAAAAAAGGATATAAATCTTTTGTCATGAAGATCAAAAAGAGCGGTGTTGCCGGTGAAGAGGGAGTTTGGTACAGGGTAAGAGTTGGACCCTATGAAAATGAAGAAAAAGCCCGTGAGGTTAATAATACATTAAACCCCAAATTGAAAAAATAGAAAACGGAAATAAACAGATGAATCTCATAGAAATGTTTTTAAAAGGTGGCGTGGTCATGTGGCCCATTTTGTTGCTTTCAATAATAGGCCTGGCAGTGATAATTGAAAAGCTGATATCCTTAAGAAAAGCGAATGTGAATGTTCCCAAATTTATTCTGACAGTTGAAACCCTGTTAAGGAAAAATGATGTGTCGGGTACCATTCAGGTGTTAAAAGGTGATAAGTCTCCGATTGCAGCGATCATTAAAAAAGGTTTAAGGAAACATAAATATGGTTACGCTCGAGTAAGAGAAGCGATCGAGGATTCAGGAAACCAGGAAATTGCAAAACTTGAAAGAGGCCTTTGGGTACTTGCTACCGTTGCAGGTGCAGCCCCATTGTTAGGATTTCTTGGCACTGTAACAGGATTGGTTTCAGCATTTATGACAGTTGAACAACTCAGAGGAAACGCAAGTCCGGCAGATCTGGCGGGTGGTATATATGAAGCGTTAATAACTACTGTATTTGGGTTAGTGGTTGGTATTCCGGCATTGATTTCATATAACTTTTTATTAAGTCAAATAAATAAAGTAGTCTTAAATATGGAAGCTATCTCGACGGATGTAATTGATACACTTGAGGATGTGAGCCACGGTCAGATAGCTCAAAAATCTGAACTTGATGTCGATTTATAGGTGGATATATGAAGTTTAAACGAAAAAACCAGTCATTGGCTGAGTTCCAGTTTTCGTCACTTACTGATGTGGTGATGCTATTATTGATTTTTTTCATCATAACCTCGCAGTATGTTGTTCAGTCCGGTGTGAAAGTCAAACTCCCCGGGTCCAAAACTTCAGAGCAGGTTGTGCCGTCAGAATATGTTGTAACAATTACAAAAGAAGGTACTTTTTACCTCGGAGAAACAATTGTTGCAGAACCCGAACTTGAGGGAAGATTAAAGAGTCTTCGAACAAAATCGGATGAAGCCAATTTAATAATTGCTTCTGATAAAGATGTGGCAATCGAAAAAGTTGTGATGGTAATAGATGCTGCCAAAGGAGCGGGTTTCGAAAAATTCACGCTTGAAACAGATAAACGAGAAGCAGCAAAGGAAAAGTGATTTTGAATAAAGAGCGTAGTATTTCAGTTGGCGTGTCACTTGTTTTGCATCTGCTCGGGTTTCTCCTGATGTTTTCGATGTATATTGGTGGAACAAAAGCAGATACTCCGCAAAAAAATATCCTTGAAATCGAATTTGAGACTCCTGAAGATATCGGCGGTGACGCCGGTAAAAAAGGGGATTTTGCAGAAGAATCTGAAAAGGATGTTCAGCAAACAGAAAAGGACGCGGCAGATAAGAAAAAAGATCAGAAGGTAAAAACACCGGAAGCCAAAAACACCGACAAAGATGGAGTAAAAACCACACCTAAAGAAACTGAATCAAAAAAGGGGACTGAGGATAAAAAAGGGACAACCACAAAGCCAGGGACAACCGGGGGAACCACATATGGTACAGGGTATTCAATTGGTTGGGGTGGTAAGGGGAAAAGGGCTGTTTTAAGCTGGAATGTCCCAAAATACCCATCAGGTGTTAATATTGAAGGTAATGTTGTTTTATCATTTACGATTCTGCCTAACGGTAGTGTCGGAAGTGTGGTTCCGGTCAAAAAGCTTGATCCAAAACTTGACAATCTTTGTATCACAGCATTGAGAACATGGAGATTTGAGAAGCTGAAGGATGGAGAAACCTTCGTTCAGTCGGTTACAATCACTTTCCCATTTAGACTTCGTTGATTAGTTATCGGTAGTGCCGGCTCTGTCAAGAATTGCTTTCCCTAACAGCCCACCCAGTAATCCAAATACAGGATAAAAAATCAGATTGTTGATCAACATCATAAACGAGTAGAAAAACGAAAATCCTGTCTCCACAATCTCATTTCTCGTGTTTTCAAGAATGTCGAGAGCTTCTTTGTAGGATGCATCACCCTTGGGCAAAAATGGCATTTCTCCCAACATCTTGAGTACATCGGGATAGGCGAGTACAAATTCATTTTGTCTTGTAATAAAAGTGATCAAAACATCAAATGCTGTTCCAAACAGTGTAGTGAACAAACCCGTCATCAATCCAAACATTAAAGCACTTTTCAAAACAACGGGTTCTTTTGATCCACTGATTTTTTTATCGGCATAAAGTGCAAAGACTACTGCCGCAGGCACAAGAATACAACAAGACAGGGTTTTGATATGTGGAACTGTTGTAAGAACGCCTGCCGCAAAACCGGAGACGAGAGTGGGGAAATATTTGTTGTTGACCATTACTTCATTTTTGAAAAATTAATTAAAAACCGATTTCCAATATATAAAAAGATAAGATAACCGCTTAATATTCCCGAAATAAGAGCCCATGTTCTTGAATAATCCATCAGTGTTAGAATTTCCAATGATTTGTTAATGAGGATGGGAGAAAAAGCTGCGAGCAAGAATCTTCTTCTTGTGAGGTAAAGAAACTGATTATGCTGAAAAAGGATTGTTATAGAGCCGGCAAAAAGTCCTGAATAAATTCCAAGACATCGTGCACAAAGATGGAGCGTAATTCCATTTAATTCAAAACATCTGTCAGCCATACCATGACAAATCCTTGAGAAAAGTGATTTTGTGAAAGGATAAACAATAGAACTGCCATCCGAATAAAAGGGGAGAAATGAGAAGGCCAGCAATAAAAAAAGGAGGATTGCCGGAGAATATTTAATCAACAAGTGTCGGGAGATCAAAAGCCCTTCTCGAAAAAGAGTATTGAGTTTTCTGTAAGGACATACAACTTGTCACCTGCCATCAGGGCATCTACAAACCAGACACCCTCGTGTTCGATATTAAGTTGATTAAATTCATACATAAAATTATCCTCTGCCACATAAATTTCCCGTTTTGTGACAACAGTTATTTTGCCATCGTTATATTTAACTGAACGAAGTCGATTCTGAAATTCGATGTTTCGAAGATAAGTGCCAAACAAATCAAAAAGAACCAACTTATCATCATCCACAACAGCAATTGCATTTTTAAGAGCGGAGATTTTTTCAGGGCGACGCAACTCATAAAATCCTGTTCCAAAACCGCCAAAATTGCCTTTATAATCACCAAAAAAACTAAAATAGACTACTCGGTTGTTTTCGCCGTCAAGAATGTAAAGATCACCCAGAGTTGACACAGTTACAGACAATGGATACCCAAATACTTCATAAGAGTTTTGACTGTCTCTTTTAAATACCGTGCCTGCCAGGTTCAAATTTTTGTCATATTTGTTCACCTTGTTGTTATCTTCGTCGGTAACTAACACATAAACAGCCTCGGCAGTAACATCGGTGGGTCTGGAGAGCCCACTCGCATCCCAGCCATAACCACCGGACGAGTTGAAGACCGCACCATCCATATTAAGTTTGTGTACCTGATTGGTACCTTGGTCGGTTACATAAAAATATCCTTCCGGTGAGAGACAAAATGAGGAAGATTTCTCAAAATAGCCGATCTCTTTGACCAACCGCCATGGTTGAGCATTCAGGTAATTGGTAAGAAAAGTGATGTAAATCAATACGAGGAGCGTAGTTAGGTGTTTCATAAAAAATTTTAAATTATTTTCTCATTAAATGGTTTTTCTTTAACTTAGGAAACGGAATTTTGGATTTTTCTAAAATTCCCGAGAGCCACTTGAAATATACGCAGTAAACAGATAAAAATGCACGATAAAATTGCTGAATTAAAAGAAAAGAGAGAGTTATCGCGCCAGGGGGGTGGCAAAGATAAGATCGCAAAACAGCATCAACAAGGCAAATTATCAGCGAGAGAAAGACTCGAGTTGCTTTTGGATGAAGGGAGTTTTGAAGAAATTGATGTTTTTGTTAAACACAGAAGCAAAGATTTTGGATTAGAGAAACAGACTTTTTATGGTGATGGAGTTGTAACCGGATTTGGTACAATAGAGGGGAGACCTGTAGCGGTTTACAGCCAGGATTTTACAGTATTTGGTGGTTCGTTGTCAGAGACGCACGCTGAAAAGATTTGTAAGGTCATGAATATGGCGATGAAAACCGGAATCCCTGTGATCGGATTAAACGATTCCGGTGGGGCAAGGATTCAAGAGGGGGTAGTTAGTCTTGGTGGTTATGCCGATATATTTTTACTGAATACTCTGGCAAGTGGTGTTGTACCACAGATTAGCGTCGTGATGGGGCCCTGCGCAGGAGGCGCAGTATATTCACCTGCCATAACAGATTTTGTGTTTATGGTGAAAAATTCGAGTTACATGTTTGTAACGGGGCCAAATGTTGTTAAGACAGTTACTCACGAAGAAGTAACATTTGAAGACCTTGGGGGAGCTGAAACCCATTCAGTTAAGAGTGGTGTTGCGCATTTTGCTTTTGATAATGAAATTGAAACCCTGATGAATGTCAGGCATCTAATGGAGTATATTCCTTTAAATTTTAAGGATAAACCATTAAACAAGGCTTTTGATAAGGGAACTTTAAGGCGCGATGAGCGTCTAAACTCTATTGTGCCCGACACGGCGAATAAACCCTATGACATCAAAGAAGTTATCAAACTTTTGGTGGATGAGGAAATATTTTTTGAAATACATGCAAATTATGCAGAAAATATTGTCTGTGGATTTGCCCGGATGGGGGGGATGAGTATCGGGATAGTGGCAAATCAGCCATCAGTTCTTGCAGGAGTTCTCGATATCAATGCTTCGGTTAAAGGAGCAAGATTTGTTAGATTTTGTGATGCCTTCAATATTCCGTTGTTGGTGCTTGAAGATGTACCCGGCTTTTTACCCGGAACGGATCAGGAATGGAACGGGATTATAAGGCACGGAGCAAAACTTTTATTTGCATTTTGTGAAGCGACGGTTCCAAAAATAACCGTGATAACACGCAAAGCTTATGGTGGTGCTTACGATGTGATGAATTCGAAGCATATCAGAGGAGATTTCAACTTTGCCTGGCCCTCAGCAGAAATTGCTGTGATGGGACCAAAAGGAGCGGTTGAAATAATATTTAAGAGGGAAATTGCAGCGGCGGATGATCCTGAAGCTGCGTTGAATGAGAAATTGGAAGAGTATATTAAAAAGTTTGCAAATCCTTATGCTGCTGCTGAGAGAGGTTTCATCGATGATGTTATCGAACCGGCGGACACGAGGATCAGGTTGATAAACGCTTTTCAGCTTTTAAAGACTAAAAAAGATAAAAACCCGAGTAAAAAACACTCAAACATACCACTTTAGGGAGTAAGGTATAGGAAAGAATTTATTTATCGTTCACAATCATATAAACCAAAGGAGGTTTAATGCGTAAAGCAGCGCTCCTGATATTTGCAGTTTCAGTTTTGGGACTTACAGGGTGTATCCCCGGAACCGAAACCACAAATACGCAGGTTATAAAACCTGAAACGCAGCAGAATCTAAGTACACTCGACATCGTACCACAGGAGCTCGACAGAGCTTACTCATATTATCAGCAGTCGGTCGAAAAAGCCAGGAAAAATTCTACACAGGAAGCTATAAACAGCCTCACATCTGCCGTAGAAATAATGAACGGGCTTGACAATTATCCCGGGATAGATGCAAATCCAAGATACGCAGAACTAAAACTTCTCATTTTGGATGAAACCAGCAGTCTGGTTGCAAATATCGATGAAAGCATTGAAGATGTTTCAGTAGATGCTTTTAAGGATATCTTGAAAAATGCCGATAAAAATCTTATTGCCGGCAACATGCTTATTGGAGTTAATGAGTCAGAAGTTGCATTTGCAGCTGCAGGTTCAAAATATAATTCCAATGAGATTCCACTCGTAATGAATGATCAGGTTGAAAAATGGATCACATTTTACACAGGAAAAGGTAAAAACTTTTTTAAACAATGGATTGCTCGTACAGATAAATTCTTCCCCGTAATCATCCCGATTCTTAAAGAAGAAGGCGTTCCTCTCGAACTCGCTTATTTAACTCTTATTGAGAGTGGATTAAACCCAAATGCCCGTTCTATAGCAGGTGCGATGGGTTTATGGCAGTTCATGAAAGGTACAGGGCAGATGTATGATCTTAAAGTTGATTATAATGTCGATGAAAGAAAAGATCCTGTTAAAGCTACCAGAGCTGCTGCAAGGCATCTCCGTGACCTTAAAAATTCGCTGGGCGACTGGCACCTCGCACTCGCTGCTTACAATGCAGGTGAGGGAAGAATTTCAAGAGCGATAAAACGCGGTAGTGAAACCAATTTCTGGGCAATTCAACAACTTCTTCCGCAGGAAACAAGAAATTATGTACCTGCCTACATTGCAGCTACACTCGTTGCGATGGAACCGGAAAAGTTTGGCTTAACTGAAATCAATTATCAGACTGCATTTGAATATGAAACAATAAATGTTTCAAAATCCACTTCGCTTGCTTCAATTGCAAATGCTGCCGGTGTTTCATTAACTGACATTAAAGACCTCAACCCTGAGCTTCTTCAGAACAACACACCTGCAAATAAAGACTATATACTCCGCATCCCCACAGGAAGCACTACTCAAGTTCTTGCAGGACTGAAGACCAACAACACAGATACACAGTTTGCTTCAAACAATGATGGTTCAAACGCAACCATTAAATATTCCGTTAAAGCAGATGAAAGTCTGGTTCAGGTTGCTCAAAAATTTAATGTTACAGTATCCGAACTCAGGAATTGGAACAATATATCAGCATTCGAAAATGCCAAAGCCGGTCAGGAACTTGTAATTAATGTTCCTGCAGCAAAGTATGAAACATATTTTGCGTTGGCAAATAACGGTACAAAAAAACAGACAACCACAAAGGCTGTTTCGAAACCGGAATCGAAAACTTATTACCATACCGTAAAGTATGGTGAAAATCTGACCGAAATTGCTGAAAAATATAAAGTTTCAGTTTCTGATATAACCAGTTGGAATGGAACAAAGATCAAAAATGGTCTCGTTTACGCCAATACACAATTGACCATCTACTCCGGTGGAGCACCTGTTACATATGGTGACAATACCACTAAAGCGTCTGCTACACTGAATACATACAAAGTTCAGGTAAACGACAATCTAGCGGCTATTGCCAATAAATATGGTGTGACTGTTGAAGACATCAAAAAATGGAATGACCTTAAATCTGAATACCTGCTTGCAGGCCAGAATTTAAGAATTTACTCAAACAAAACCATTACGGATGTTAAAACCCCTGTAGCTAAGAAACCAACTTACAACTACAACAAAAAATCATATACCGGCAACAAGTCGAACACAGGTGTTAAGTATGGCACCAAATACAATTCGAAAAATTCTAAAAAAGCAGTTACTTCCAAAAAATCAAACAGCAGCAATAAAACTGCTGTAAAGGGAAATACTGCATCAAAGACGACTAAAAAAGCAGTTACTACTCCAAAAACAACAACCAAAAAAGCTGTCACAAAACCGACAACAAAAACTAAAAAGAAATAACTGCATTTGTTCTAATCTTAATGTTTGTCAACGCAAGTTGAATGTAGGGGTGCCTTTTATAGGCTGAGATCAAACCCTTGAACCTGATCCGGGTAATACCGGCGTAGGGAACAATTAAAAGCCGCTTTTCAGTTTACCCCTCTGAAAAACGGCTTTTTCATTTTAAATTGAGGTTATTTTATGAAAAAGATACTGTTTTTTTCTTTGCTGTTTATGTCTGTTCTTTTGCCGCAAAATGCTGCAAATCTCGAGATTGTAGTAAGGGATGCTGCAAGTGGAGCGACACTTCAAGGAGCAGTGATTAAATTTGAAAATCTTCCTTTTACAGGAATAACAAACGCCGATGGTAAGTTTCTTCTGCGTTTAATTCCAACAGGTGAATGGAGGGTGGTCTGTTCTTATGTAGGCTATAAAACCATAAAACAGACCATTACAATTCAGGAAGAGATAAATAAATCCGAAATTTTGATGTATAACGATCAGGTTCAGGTACCTGAAGTTATCGTCACCGGAACCAGAGCAGAAGACAGGGGGAGCAGCTCAACTTACTCAAATCTTGACAAACTGGAGATTGAAAGAATCTCGGTTAACCGTGATATCCCATCAATTCTGAACCAACTTCCTTCAACTTCATTTTATTCCGAATCGGGGACGGGTATTGGTTATGGTTATATAAGGATAAGAGGATTCGATCAAAGGAGAATTTCTGTACTTATAAACGGGGTACCACAAAATGATCCCGAAGACCATTCTGTTTATTGGATAAATTTTTATGATCTGGCAAATTCTCTTGAGGATGTTCAAGTGCAAAGAGGATCATCCCTCTCATTTTATGGTCCCCCGGCAATTGGTGCATCTATAAATCTTGTGACTACAAAACCATTTGTTGAACCCGGAGTTTCATTTGAGGCAGGATTGGGAAGTTATAATACAAAAAAATATGCCCTTAACGCCAATTCCGGACTCATCGCTGACCGGTTTATGATCAGATTCAGGGGAAGTAAAGTTATGAGTGATGGATATCGTGATTGGTCATGGTCAGAGTTTTATCGTTTTTTTGTTACCGCATCTTATTTTGACGATATTCAAACCATTTCACTAAGTGCTTATGGTGGTCCACAGGAAGATGGACTGGCATTTTATGGGATCAGTAAATCACAGAATGGGGACGAACAGACACGAAAATATAATTACGGGGCAACCTCCCGTGACAGAGAAGTATTAAATCAGCCCCAAATTTCGCTGGTACACGATCTAAAACTTGGTAATAATGTCTGGTTAAAAAACACATTATTTTTCTTGTCGGGTGATGGATTTTTCGATTTTAATGCTAATTACGGTGATCACAATTATTTCAGGCTTGATCCACAGATTGTTATCCCTTCGGATATAATGATGCGGGCATTTGTGGACAACGATCAATTTGGTTGGATTCCGCAAATCGAATACAACTATGGTACCGGAAAACTGATGGCGGGAGGTGAGGTAAGAATTCATCGCTCACTCCATTGGGGAAGAATAGAATCTGGAACAGGGTTGCCAGAGGATGTGGTTGGAGAGAGGGGGAATAAACACTTTTACGAATATAATGGTGGGAAAAATGTCTATTCAGTGTTTGTTAGTGTGGCACACCATGTAACAGAGAGATTAAATGTTATCGCAAAATTACAATCCATTTACCAGCAATATTTATTACCCAACGAGAAGTATGTAGGAACTGATTTCAAGACTCCATATTTCTTTGTTAATCCACAAATTGGGTTGAGTTATTCAATTTCCCCGGTTCTTTCTGTTTATGGTTCTGCATCACTAACGCGCAGGGAACCACCTCTCAAGAACCTTTATGAAGCTGAATCAGCAAGTTGGGGAGCTGTTCCACAATTTGAAAAGAATAGTGATGGCTCGTATAATTTTAATGAACCGTTTGTAAAACCTGAGTTATTAACAAATCTGGAATTAGGTACCAGAATAGCTTTACAAAAATTTGTTGGCAGTATCAATTTCTATTACATGGACTTCGAAAATGAGATAGTACCGTCGGGTGGATTGGATGTATTTGGTCAGCCAAGGGTGGGAAATGCCGGTAAAACACTCCATCTCGGGATTGAACTTGAGGGTGCATATAAGTTGCCATGGAATCTTCAATTCAATTTCAATGGTAACTTTAGCAGAAACCGTTATGTTGAATTTAAGGAATACGATGGTAATGGAACAGTTATCTCCAGAAATGATAATTATATTGCAAATGCTCCTGAAATCATTGTTAACGCAGGTTTGACATATTTGAGTGAAAACTTTTTTGCTTCCTTCAATGCAAATCATACAGGTGTTCAATACACTGATAATTCTATTCACCCTGATGGAATGAAACCGGATGAGGTTACGGTTGATCCTTTCACTGTTGTAAACCTGGCGATTGGGGTTAATTATAAAATAACATCCGCACGATTAAAACTATCTCTTGAGGTCAATAATTTGTTTGATAACAAATATTTAATGAATGGATTTGGATGGGACAACTTTTTCCCTTCAGCCGGCAGAAATTTGATGACCAATCTAAAAGTCGAGTTTTAATGGGAAAAGGTTGTATAATCCTCGCAAATGGAAGACCCCCTGCCAAAGAATTGTTGGAATATTTTATGTCTTCGGGTTTTGGTACTTTGATTTGTGCCGACGGTGGGGCAAATTCTGCCCGGCTATTGGAAATGGTACCCGATTTTATAGTGGGTGATCTTGATTCAATTGAACCTGACACGCTTCAGTATTTTACCGGAAATTCGACAATGGTAAAATACAAACGGCAGAACGATACTGATGTCGAAAAATGTATAAAATTCGCTGCAAAAAAGAAATTTACAAAATGTTTGATCATGGGTGCAACAGGTGACCGTCTTGATCATTCATTTTGTAATATCGGAATAACCGTAAAATTTATGGGGTTAATTGACATTTATCTTGTAAGTGGTGAATCACTCCTTGAACCATTTACCGGCACAATTGAAAGACAATGTACGGTAGGTGAAACAGTTTCAATCTATGGAATTTCTCACGATACCCTTTTTACGACTTCAGGATTAAAGTATAAATTAAAGTCTGAATCGTTACCTTTTGGAGTAAGGGAAAGCACCAGTAATATTGTGATTTCAGAAAAAATAAAAATAACGGCTTCAACAGGTGCCGGCCTGTTTGTCAGGTCGCTACAAAGTGTGAAAGACAATGGATTCTTTACAGAGTATTGATTGGATAATCACCGTCGGGGTAATATCGATTACTCTTCTGATCGGGTTTTTCAGCGGAAGACTCAAAGATGGAAGTGCCGATGAATATATTGTAAACAGCAGAAATATGGGGCTTTTCACCTTTGTTGCAGTTAATGTAACAACCTGGTATGGAGGGATACTTGGAATTGGTGAATATTCTTATCGTTATGGAATCTCCTCATGGTTTACGCAGGGACTGCCGTATTATATTTTTGCACTTATCTTTGCATTTCTTTTTGCCGGAAAAGTAAGAGCCACAGGTCTGCTTTCAATTCCGGAGAAAATCGAGGTTGAATACGGTAGAAAAGTTGCGATGGTTGCCTCAATTCTGATTTTTATAATTACCTCCCCGGCCCCTTATTTATTGACTGCTGCGCAGATCATTTCAACGGTTTTTGATGTGGGGCTTGAGATACCTCTCTTTTTAATTCCTGTTGCATTGATTACGCATCTCTCACTTAAAGGATTTAAGTCGAACATAAAAGTGGATGTTTTCCTTTTTCTGTTCATGTTTTTGGGATTCATCACAGCAGTAGTATATCTTTTGATCAATTATGGTGGTGTCTCTTTTCTTCAGGAAAATCTTCCCGCAACACACCTGACTCCAACAGGAGGAGCGAGTTATTTTTATATGCTTGTATGGTATCTGGTTGCAGCGTGGACAATAGCTGACCCCGGTTTTCATCAAAGAGTATATGCCACAAAAGACGAAGGAGTGGCAAAAAGAGGAATAATCATCTCCGTTGTTCTTTGGTTTGTCTTTGATCTCTTTTCAAACGCGTCGGGGCTTTTCTCCAGAGCCATTTTACCCGACCTGGCAGACCCTGTGACGGCCTTCCCGGCATTAGCCAGAGATATTCTCCCCACAGGAATTAAAGGATTGTTTTTAGTCTCACTTTTTGCTACCGTCTATACAACTCTGAACAGTTTTACTTTCTTGAGTGGGATTACTTTTTCCAATGATATTCTGAAAAAACTTGTGGTGAGTGATCTGTATGACATGAGACTGTTCACTGCTGCAGGGATGGTGATTGCGACAACAATAGCCATACTTTTGAGTCTTGTTTTTCGTTCGATTGTCGATATCTGGTATTATATTGGTTCACTTTTTGTTCCTTCTCTTATTTTTTTAGTTGCAGGTTCATATTTCCCAAAATTAAAATTAAGAAGTAACATAACACTTGCTCAGGTTATTTTTGTACCATTGGTCGGGTTGGTCTGGTTCCTCTTCAGGAACAAACTGTTTGCAGATACAATTCTGGCTGAAGTAGAGCCCATGCTCATTGGAATTGTTGGCGGTTCACTCTTTTATTTGTCAAAAACAGTGAAAAGACACCCATAACTTCAATATTCTTTCGTAAATTAATGTTTTAATTTTGATAATAAATCAGTAATGTTTATGACAACTCGTAGAGAATTTTTAAGAGCACTCGGAATTATTGGAGCGGCCACAGCAGCCGGAGCAGGAACACTTTCGATGCTTGGTTGTGAAAGTGGTAAAGTAAAAGCAAACGGTAATGGCAACGGAGAGGTTGAAAAAGAGCCGGTGTTTAATCCCTGGGTTGACGGAAACACCGAAGTTTTGATGTCAACATTTCTCGGGAATGAATTTAGAAGGTTTTATGGAAAAGGGGATGTAAGCAGACTTTCCATTAAATCGAAATTTAAATTGGGGTGTTCTCAGTCAACTGTAGGGAGCAGGACAAAATCATTTTGTGGTGCAGGGTGGACAGGACAACCAACTGTTTACATGGAGAATGGTAAATTGATGTTAGTCCTCGGAGCCTATGATCAACATTTAAGAAAATTTGAAGCCGATGGTCTAAAAGAAGTTTGGCGTTATAAAAATGATGATATCATGAAGGGTGGGGGTTCGGTTTACATCGATACCACAGCACCCGAAAATGACCGAATCATTCTTTTGCAGGGGAGCCGCCTGGGAAATGGAAACTCAGTAAGAGGATCAAAAGTAATCCCAAGCTTTAGAGCTGTTTCCTACAGAACAGGAAAAGAGATTTGGAAGTTTAATGTACCACTGTCGGTTTGTTATAGCAGGGATAACGACAGCTCACCGTTATATTTGGGTGACGGGATGATCTTTAATGCAGTGGAAAGCGGTTATGGCTTTTTCCTCAGTAGTAAAGTGAATGAAGCTGCAATGCTTGACGGAATTAAACAACCCAAAGTATTGGGTAAAGTAAAACTTTACGACGATGCAGACGCCGCAAAACACGGCAATAATATTGTGGTTGAAGCAAGTCCTGCCAGATCAGGAGACAGGGTCTTTATCGCTTCAGGAGCCGGGCATATTTATGGCGTGGATATAAAAAAAATGGAGATCGATTTTGATTTATATGTCGGCTCTGATATTGATGGTTCCACAGTGGTTACAAAGGACAACAAAATCCTTTGTACGATTGAAAAACAGTATGTTCCGGGTCGTGGCGGAGTTATGAAATTAAATCCTTCAAAGCCTGCTGAAGAGTCTGTTGAATGGTATTTCCCGACCAAAAACACGACCGTTGCCGAGTGGGCAGGTGGTATAATTGGTACTGTCTGCATAAATGATGAATATAATCTTAATAACGATTTTCCTGCTGTGTGGGCGACTCTGGCAATTGACGGGAATCTTTATGTTGGAAGCCAGCACGAGTTATCAGGCGAAACCACTCTTGATATGTTGAACAAAAAGAAATATTCTGTTCCCAAATTATTGGCAAAAATTTATGTTGGTCCTTCGATCAGTACACCAATATTTACGAGTGGAAATAAAATTGTTGCAGCAACATACAACGGTCTTCATTTAGTTCAAATGGAATTTGTTCGCGGTAAAACAGGAGATGGGGCTACTGCAAAAAATGCTGCGGGAGTTGAATTTGGTGTGAAACTAAAAAAACTTGATACCTTCCACCCCGAAACCTCATTTGAAGCTACTCCGATTATATGGGACAATACCGTCTATTGCTCAAGCAGAGATGGGTATCTCTACGCCCTCGGATAGTCAAAAAAAAAGGAAGAATAGAAGCAACCGGTAAAATTAAGTAAAGTTTTGTTACTTTGTAAGATGGCTCTTCTATTCTTCCTTATAAAATCTACTTCTTAATACCTTTCATGATATTCGACTCACTTTTTTTCCAGCGATAACAGATACCAAAAGGCATGTGTTTCACTTTGGAGGCGTCATTATAAATCGTTTTTAGATTTGCCTGATAAGCCCATGGGAAATCAGTAACCGGTTTGATGTAGGTTCCATAATAGGTCATGTCCCATGAACCATTCTCGAGGAATTTTACAGGAATACCTGTATCGGTCTGAACAAGATATTTTGCATGCTCAAGGATGAATGATCTTAAATCGGCAAAATCCTGACCGTGTAACAGGTATGAAGCTGCTTTCGTAAAGAATATCAACGGTTTATTGTCAGTAACTAATTTTTGGAGATTTGTTCTGTTAGCCCATGATTTATTCTGAGTGTCAGAGCTGAAATAGTAGAGTTTCTTTATTTCTTTTTGATCTTTATCTGTGAAATAAATTACGCAGCCTTTAGCTCCACTTTTGAGTTGATCTGCATCGAGAAGTTGACTGTCTTCCAGGAGGAAATCACCTTTTTTATCGGTGGTTATATATTTCACATCAAGAACGGTATTTTCGGTTCTTGCCATAAATAACAGGATCACAGGAATAACACCTCTGAAAACACCCTTGTTCAGGTCACTGTTCATCTGTTTGGTGATGAAATAACCACGGGTTGTAAGCACTCTTAATGAGTTCTGAAGGTCATCCAAATAGCTGTTCAGACTTGGATCGCTTGGATCGATCTTTTCAGGCAATCTGTTAACGGGTTCCAATCCTTGCAAAATGTATGTGTTTGCATTTGGAAAAAATTTGTAAGCAAAGAGGAAGTCGGGTCCACCAAATGGATAAAACACAGTTTTTGCTGATGGATCAAAATCGGAAAGCTCTGTTTTAGCCCAATATTCAACTGAATCGAGAATATCTTTTTGGAGATCAGCCCATTTGGTTGTGAAGAACTTCTGATGATTTTTCCAGGCTTTACTTTCAGAAATTTTATAAAGTGCAGAGTTGCCTGATACCTCAAAACCACCAAGTATTTTAGCCATATCATCGTAACGCATGTTATACTTGGAGAGGTCAAGTTTTTCACTTTTGATTTCGTTGTCTGGAGCTGAACTTGCTGCTTTAGTTGTGTCCTCTTTTACAGGAGTTGTAGAGGTTGTCTTTTCACATCCTGAAAAAATGAAGAGAATAACCACTATTGTGAAAAAATTAAATGGGAGTATTTTCTTGATAATCGATGAAAAATTTCTGTTCATCCGTTGTTACCTTGTTGTTAGTTTTCGAATTTATTATTAAAATGTTTGGCAATATAATACACCACGATGCCTGAAAGGACTGTGGCAAGCCCGGCTAACGATTCCATCGGTTTATCCATCAGAATATGGGTAAGCATCCATATTTCAAAAAGAATAAAAATGATCGGCGTGAAAGGGTAGCCAAAAGTTTTATAAGTTCTTGGGATATGGTTTAATTTCGTACGAAGAATAAATATTCCAAAGACGGTAGCTGTTGTGGAAAGACTGAGCGTAAACCCGATATAAACAAGAACTTGTTCAAAAGTGTAAGTGACAATCATAAAAATTGCTACGAGGCTCTGGAAAATGATCGGAACCACCGGTACTTCCTTAGAGAGAAACCTAAACTTGTTGTAAATGTTTGGGATTACATCCTTCATCATCGCCTGAGTAACTCGTGGGCCAATAAATGTCATCCCTGAAACAGCAGAAAGCAAGCATACCGAGATTAACAACCCAACTATTAAAGCCCCTGATGTTCCAAAAACATTTTTTGCTGCCAGCAAACCGACATCAATCTGACCCTGTAATTGTTCCACCGGTACTAAATATAAAAACGCAAAATTCAAGAGTACATATAATACCATCACCACCATCGTTCCAATAAAGAGAGCAAGAGGGACATTTCGGGTAGGGTTTTCCACTTCCTCTGTAATATATGCAGCACCATTCCATCCTGAATATGAATAGGATACATAAATAAGAGAGACTGCAAATGGTGCGCTCAAGAGGGCGTTGAAGTCGTAATCAAATCCAAGAAACGGCAAGTCAACGGGAGTCCCAAAAATGAATGCAGAACTTATCAATCCCAGGATCAAAACAACTACCAGAGAGGTTATAAACTTCTGAAAACTTCCACTAAGACTTACCTTAATAATATGAATAATTGTCATTAGAACAACAGCTCCGAGAGCAATCATAAGTTTGGTGGATTCAAAGTCGGGTGAAGTTTTATCAGCAACCACTCCGCCAAAATATGTACCAAGTGCCATTCCGGCTAAAGCTATCGGAGCGGCAAATGCAACAGTGGCGGATACATAACCCGACAGGAACCCAACGATCGGGTGATAAAGTTTTGAAAGGAAATTGTATTCACCACCTGAGCGGGGGAAAGCCGAGGTGAGTTCACCATAAGTAAGTGCCCCTGCTGTCGCAATTATTCCACCAATTATCCACAACGCAAGGATTGGTGGAACAGATTTTATATCAAATAATTGAAATCCCAGACTGGTGAAGACTCCGGTGCCTATCATTGTGGAAATCGTTACCGTTATTGCAGTTACGAGACTGTGTTTTTTCTGATTTGTTGACATTAAAGTCCTGAAAAATATTGGGAAACAAGAACCGAAATTTACTTAAAAATGAGCAATTAAAGAGAGGTTATTTTGAACCTCAGAGATTCGGAACCTCAGAGGCTCAGAACCACAAAGATTCCGAAGTTCCGAAGTACTGAAGTTCCGAACAGCTCGGTCGTACGCCCGAACGGGAGTGAAGTTTATGCAAAATGTTGACACTTTACACATTAAAATAGCTCGGTCGTACGCCCGAACGGGGAGAAAAAGAGGAAAAAATGGCTAAAAAATGCTCGGTCGTACGCCCGAACGGTCGATTTTTCTTGCAAAAAGTCCTCAAGTCTGTTAAATTTGAATCAAAGATTTTAAGAAATAATTATCACACAGTTTTCGAGGTAGTAATGTCTGTTAAAAAACAGTTTTTAAAGAGTGAACCAGTTTGCAAAGTAACTTTTAGGATTCCTAAAGAAGACGGCAAACCATTTGAGGCAGCCAGTCTGGTTGGAGATTTTAACAATTGGAATGCAGAAGCACATCAAATGAGCAAACTTAAAAAAGATGGTTCATTTTCTTTAGTTGCTGAGATCCCAACAGGATCAGTTTATCAATTCAGATATGTACTTGATGGAAAAGTTTGGTTAAACGATACAGAAGCTGACGGATTTGTTGACACTCCTTATGGTGATGCACAAAACGGTCTTCTTGATCTCACAAAATAGTAATTGATCTCCCGTATGTATCCGGCCCTGGTTTATCCGGGGCTTTTTTATTTTAAATAGTTCTTCTCTTCCTCTCAGTTTGTTAGTATAAATAATATTCGTAGTTTTCCAGAGACTGCTTTTTTTTTAATTTTAAAAAGCCGTAAGTTGCTTGTAAGAAAGAGACGGTTTTTATCAAACTGCCACCCCTCCCGAAAATTTTTTTATGGAGCTAAAATGCGAAACAGATATTCAATTTTTACTTTCTTCTTCCTGTGTGTTCTATTCTCACAATCATCGAATGCCCAACAACGCAATGAGATACTTTTTGGAACTTACCTCCCTTCAAGTAATTATCCGGGAATTACTTACCATCGATTTAATGATTCCAATCTTGTTAGACTTGGGTTTAATACAATCCTGCAAACCGTTATGCATCCCGATATCCATAAAAGTTTATTTGATACAGTATCAAATATTTGGTGGGATAACAGATCTGATCTCGCCAATTCAACATTTGATAATATTATTGCGATGAATGGAAATTGGAACCGGGCAGATCAATCCTTACAACAGGTTGATTGGATTAAAATTTTAACTCATGGAGTTTATAATAATTGGGAGGCAGAAGGTGGAGTGGGTGGTTTTTACTCAGGTCAGATAAAAATGGAGAGAAACCTTGATCAAACTGATATATTTGATCAGGATGGTATAAAAGGGGTAAAAACAAGAGTCCCAATCGACACAATGCTCATTGAATCTGAACGATCTTTGTTAAGAGGACCGTTCATATATCAAGACCAGATATATAAGGTTGGATTTCGATACGGAGATGATACAATAAGTTATAAAGCCAAATTCAGGATGAAAATTGGTCATAAACCTGAACATCCGGTTGCAGTTTGTTCATTAAAAGTGAAGATTATTTATCCAATAAATGACAGCACTTTTTCGGAAAAACTTTTGGCTTCAACTATCGCTTCATCCTCTGATTTTAATGGTGATGGATTTACTACCTTTGAACTTCCCTACAAAATCGAAGGCTTACCCGGGAATATCACCGATTCGCCTATAATAGGAGAAGATTTTAAAAGTGCCTCTCTCAGCTTAATGAATACAAAAGTTTATTATGAGGTGGTTTTGGCACCTTACAGTGATCGGCGAAACTATTGGCATTTATATATTGATAATATTTCGGTTTTGGATGTAGATATATGGGAGAAATATGGTGATAGAATTGCATTTTTGCTAACCTCTTACAATAATTTGTGGAAAGCCGACGATGTTGGATCAGTGTATGAAGATAAAATTAAATACTTCTACACAATGGATGAACCCCATAGTTATGATCATTTTATCCCCTACAGAGAAGTAGAAGCTGTTCAAAAAAACATAGACCCATTCATGAAAGATAAACTTATGTTGACCAAAATTTATCCTGAATGGGACGGATACAAAGAGGGGTTAAATGTTATTGATACTTGGGCAGAAGTTGTACAACCAAGAAAGTTGATGTTTTGGTACTATACAATTTTTAATGTCCAGGAAGGGACTTACATAAGTCAGCTTCAACTTAGGGACAGGTTGCGGGAAGCTGCAAACTATGATAAAGATTTTTTCTATACAGCACAAACATTTGGAACAAGGAAATTACAATACATGGGGGTTTTCCCACCATTAGATTCCCATTATTACAAATACCGGACTCCTACCGGAAGCCAGGCACTTGGTCAGTCAATGCTTGCACTTGCCTACGGAAGCAAAGGAATCTTTTATGAGACCTATTATTCGTATATTTCTTCAGCCCCGGGTTGGGGAGACTATTTTGCAGAAAGCCTTGTGGGGAATAATTCTGATGACTTCGATAGACCGAGGTCCAATGATTATGGACTATATGATACAATAGTGTCATTGGGGAAAAGATTAAAAGGTCCATTGGGAAACCTGCTTCCCAAATTGGAATTCAGTGGGGAAGAGTCATATATTTACAATAATTGGCAGCGAGGCAGAGAACAAAATTCGATTAATCCCACAAAACTTAAAATATTTGGAGAGGGAATACCGGAATATCCGAACGATAGATTTTTAAACCTTGGAATTACCCGTCTCCACCCCAAATCCTCATCCAATCTTACAGGTGATTATTATTTCCTGATTAATCAAATTACTTTTGATAATATCTCATGGAATCCTGAGGTGGTATCCACCTATAATAATTTGCATGTTGGGCTAAGTGTAACCGGATTGTTAAACTGGAGATTTTATGATATCGAAGGCGGTAATGACTTCAGATTTGAAAACAACAACACAGGAATTGACTTCACAGGAATTATACCAATCGGTAAGGGAGATGGAAGATTATTCAGACTTATCCCCACTGCCGCTTCCACCGGTACTTTTTTAACAGATGAAATAATAACCTCCGGCGAGATAATATCGTCCGAAGGTACAATTAAAGTACCTACGGGTGTAACTCTTAAAATTGAAGGAAATTACACTCTTACCGACAGTCTGATAATAGAGGGTGGAGGAGTGCTGACACTTGAGCCTGGTTCAACCCTTAACCTTGATTCTGCAAGTTCAGTTTTCTGTGCAGGGGATATTTATATCAATGGAACAGAGACGAACAAAGTTACAATAAATTTCCTTCAACCGGATGAAACAAAACAGAACTCAATTTATCTTGGAAGAGAATCCTCGGCGATAATAAAACATGCCCAGATAAAAAACGGATACTCAGGAATAACTGCAACAAATGGATTTGATACTTTAATCGTTGACAATTGCAACTTCACAAACATAAATCATGCAGCTCTCCTGTTAAACGGAGCAGGCTACGACAAAACTCTCATTACAAACAATACATACACTAACTGTGATTATG
>CAZHCW010000038.1:0-26867 GCA_964531325.1 uncultured Ignavibacteriaceae bacterium
AATTTGGACTTCACACATAGAAATAATCAATCATAAAATATGTCAAAAGAGACAGTAGAAAAAATTCTAAGAATTTTCCTTGGCGTGATGTTTTTATTCTCAGGAATCAGTAAACTTTTTCCGATAGAAGCATTTGAAGTTGTGACCTGGCAGCAGGGTGTGGTAAGTTTAGAACTTGCTCCATATTTTTCGCGATTGATGATCTCGTTTGAAATCTTATTGGGTGGATTGTTCCTCATCGGATATAAGATGAGAAAATTTACACTTCCGGCGTCATTTTTACTGCTGGTTGCTTTCACCGGTTATTTGATTATAATTGAAATCACCGGCAAAGGTGGCGAAAATTGTGGATGTTTTGGTGAACTCCTTCCAATGACAGGAATTGAATCGATTATAAAAAATATTCTGTTTATTGGGATGGCAGTTTATCTTTTTATTACTTCAGGGGTTGAGAAAAAATCATCTTATTTGTATATTGCCGCAGGTTATGTCGTAATTTTTGCAGTATTGATATTTTTCTTCAATATAAAACCCTATGAAACACCTAAACCCGTACCACTGGTTACAAAAGGTGAAGTTTCGGAAGAACGAGTTGAGCAGGAACCGGTTATGCTGCAGGATACTGCCGATACAAAAGCTGTTATAAAAGATACAGTAGTTGCAAAGAAAGAGACAGAAGTTAAAAAAGAAAATCCTGATCTATCCGGCAAATATCCAGGTGTTGTTTCTATTTACTCGAGTCTCGTTCCCGGGGTTGACCAGGGCTTAAGTGTCATTACTTTTTTTAGTTTGGATTGTGATCATTGCCTTCAAGTGGCAACTGAACTTAATGGTGTAACGCCTTTACTTGCAAAGGTTAAGAGGCATTATCTTTTCCTTGGTGCAGAAGATGAAATAATACCATTTTTTAATAAATCAGGAGGTAGTGTTAATTACACATTATTAACACCTCAAAAGTTTTACCCATATTTGAATTCAGCACCACCAAAGGTGATACTGCTTGCCAATGGGAATATAATATTACAAATGGAAGGAAACGCAGTAAGCGTTTCACAATTGATCAAACAAATTAAAGAATTTACAGACAACTTTTCATTTTGATGACCAAGACATATAATATCTCAATATCCAATAGAATTGAAGAGGCTCCGAGGGTTACGGCTCTCGTTGAGCATGAAGTAAGCACTGCCGGATTCCCTCAGAACGATGTTTACGATATACTCATTGCTGTTGATGAGATATTGTCAAATATTGTTTATTACGCATATTCTGCGAATCAAACCGGAAGAATAGATATAATTCTTGTAATCAACAAAGAAATGGTTGAAATACAATTCATTGATGAAGGTGTGGAATTCGATCCACTAAAAAAGGAAGACCCCGATACATCGGTGCCGGCTGACAAGAGGGAGATTGGCGGGTTGGGTATCTTTCTCGTAAAGAAATTGATGAACACCGTTGAATACAACCGAGTTGGGCAAAAGAATAATTTAAAAATAACAAAAAGAAAAACCGGAGAATAATCATGGAAATCAACATTACTAAAACAGAGGGAACTCAAGAGATATTTCTAATCGGGAGGCTGGATATTACTTCCCAGGAATCGCTCGAACAAACAGTAGAGGATGTCTTTAATGAAAATCCGAAAAAAGTTATACTGAATTGTGAAGAGTTGACTTTTATTTCGAGTGCCGGGCTGAGAGTTTTTATGAAAGCTCACAAACTTTCCACAACAACCGGAATTGAACTCTATATTGCCAAATTAAATGAAACAACAAAAAAGATATTCGATATCACCGGATACCTTTCAATTTTTAATTTAATAGACTAAAGTGAAATTATGGTAATTAATCTAATCAAAAAACACGATGTCTCAGTGCTTGAACTGGTGGGCAGATGTGAAATACAGGATTTTGATCTGCTTAGCCAACACCTTAATGAGATAATTGATAAAGGAGAGAAGAAACTGGTTCTCGACTTTGCCGGATTAAACTTCATAAACAGCGCCGGCCTCAGGGCTGTGATTGTCGCAGTTCAAAAAATGAAAAATTCCGGTGGAAAAGTTGTTTTTTGCAACCTTAACGAAACAGTTGAAAAACTTTTTGGCATAACAGGATATTCCGATCTTCTTGAAAGTTTTAGAACTACTGAAGAAGCAGTAAAATCCTTTGATATCTAAAAACTGAATTGAAAAGTATTTAGTGGCTTCACAACATATTGTTTGACGCTGCTTATGCCTGCCGGCTGAAAGATATCATTTTTATCTTTTGACGAGTAGATTATGTTCTGATCTGCATCAAAAATTGAACTGACATCATCTTTAATATGGAAAAGGTATTTAAGATTACCTGACTTCAAGTTCCAGATGTATATTATTCCTTCAGTAGAAAGAGCTGCGACGGAAGATTCGGAAAACTTTACCAGATCCGTAAAAGTTTGAACACCTTCTTCAAAAAAGAAAAGAGAATCGCTTTTTAATCCATATTTCATTACCCAACCACCATCGCCGGTTGTGAGAACAGTCTCGTCAGAGGTGAACAATCCATCATAAGACATCCCATTTCTGTTTTGCCAGGTTTTGAAGTTAAATAAATCGTTTGTGTTCCATACTCGTGCTGTTCTATCAACACCGGTTGAAATAAGAAAATTACCACTCTGATTGAATTCCAGTGAGTTAACCGGCGCAGTGTGGCCGGAAAGTGTACTTTCTTTTTTTCCCGTCACCGGGTCCACGAAATAAATTAAACCTGCATCAGTTCCAAGAGCTATCAGCCGCAATTTTTTGCTGTATGCAATTGCCGTAAAACGGTTTACAAGATTAACCCTGACTGGTGGTGCCTGAAGGTTATTTGCAGGAATAATTTTAACTTCTTTATCTGAGGATGATGTAATCAGGTACTCCGGATTCAGTTCGATCGCCAATACGGGTTTTGAGTGGAGTTGTGCCTGGTAAATCTGATCACCCGTTTTAACATTCATTAGGGTAACTGTGCCATCTTCGTCACCTGTGGCGACGCAACTGTTTACGGGATCAAAACGGAGAGCGGTAATTGGCGAGAAACTGTGATAAATTTTTTTTGGGGCGAAGGGTTTTGTAATATCCACCGAATATACTGACCCATTTGAAGAGGAAAATACGAGGAAATCGCCACCGATTCCAAAATGAACCATGTCGCCACTCTGCCCGGATATCTCTCTGACAGGTGTGGCAATATTATTCAAATCCCAGAAAAAAGCTCTGTTTCCAAAAGAATAACTGTAACCTTTGTTATCATCAAAAAATCCAAATCCTGCAATTGTATATTCATGAGCCTTAATTATCGATTTTGTGGATTTTGATTTTGTATCGATAATATGTATTTCGTTGTTGAAAGTAGTGGCTGCTACAAAATTGCCTGAAGGGGAGACTGAAAGTGAAGTAATCATTGAAACAGGTTTTACAGAGAGAATATTTGTCTGCTTCAATCCGGTCATTTGGTTATAACTAAAAAATTTAACATCTCCATCAAATGATGCTGCAGCAACTTCGTTTCCTCCATTATAACTGCAAATACCGGTAATATCAGATGAAAATATTTCACTTGAATCGATCAAGGAATTAATTTTTGTGTCGAATACATAAATTTTACCGGAGGTGGAAGCGAGAAGAATTTTTTCCTGTTGAGGAAGAAATTCAGAAGTGTTAATCTCTGCCTGGAAATTCTTTATCTCGAAAAGAGGATTTAACGAATCAACATCGATTGCTGTAAAAAATCCACCATAACCCGCACACCAGAGACTCTTATTTTTTTTGTCGTACTCCACACTGTTAATTTGTCGATTCGAAATTTTTCGCTTAATAATCGGATTTTTATCAGAAAGATTGTGGAGAGTAATAAATCCTCTTGAATCGCCTGTCACAAAATGTGTATCATCTAAAAAAAGGATGGCGTTAACTACTGCAGCTTCTGTTTTTTTATTTTGAAGGAGTTTTCCGGTTTTATAGTCCCAAATTTTGATTAAATAATCAAATCCTGCAGTAACAAAATAATTACCGTCAGGTGATAAAACGGCTGTTTTTATTCCATTAACATGTGAAGTTTGTGGAACCATTTGGTCTTCTTGCGAGTAAACTGAACTACTAAATAATAAAAAAACGAGCAGTAGTATAACCTTCGAGGCAGGCGTCATTTCTTTTTCCTAATAAAGTTTTCTGATTTTTTATAAAATAAAAATAGTAAATCTTTAAATTAAAGTTTAAAAGAATTTTCTTTTGCGTGAATTACATCAATTGGAGAGACATTGAACGAGACTTATCAGAACGCCGGAGTAAACCTGGAAGCCGGTGATGAAACTGTAAAAAGGATAAAATCATTAGCGAGATCCACATACAATAAAAATGTTCTTGGAGATATCGGGTTATTTGGTTCATTTTATGAACTTGACCTCACGAGGTATAAAAAGCCGATACTCGTTTCAAGTGTTGATGGAGTTGGCACCAAACTCAAGGTCGCATTTGCTATGGACAGACACGATACCGTAGGGCACGACCTCGTAAATCATTGTGTAAATGATATTGCCGTTTGTGGTGCCGAACCTCTCTATTTTCTCGATTACATGGCATTTGGGAAACTTGATCCTGATGTTGCAGAAAAAATTGTTGAAGGATTTGCAAGAGGATGCAGAGAGAATAATTGTGCTCTTATTGGGGGAGAAACTGCAGAAATGCCGGGACTCTACACTGAAGGGGAGTATGATATGTCAGGCACAATAGTGGGTGTTGTTGAAAAGGAGAGAGTTATAAATGGTTCCCGAATCACAAGAGGAGATATCCTTATCGGGTTGAAATCGTCGGGGTTGCACACAAATGGATATTCACTTGCCAGAAAAATTCTTTTTCCAAGATATTCTCCGAATGATTTTATAGATGAAATTGGCAAAACAATAGGTGAACAACTTCTCGCAATCCACAAATCATATCTAAATATGATAAAACCCCTTGCAGAGAATGATCTTGTTACAGGATTATCACATATAACAGGCGGGGGAATAATGGGGAACACGATGAGAGTCGTTCCAAAAACGCTTGAGTTGAAGATAAATTGGAATGCATGGGAAGTTCCGGCGATATTCAAATTAATTCAAAAAACAGGCTCAGTAACTGAAGATGAGATGAGAAATGTATTCAACATGGGGATAGGACTTGTTGCGTTAGTTCCACATGACAAATTGGATAAGGCACTTGAAATTGTGTCGAATTTGGGCGAAACTGCGATAATAATGGGAGAAGTTGTTTGAAATACTTCTTATATGCTGCGGTTTTGATACTGTTCCTTGTTGACAATGTTTCGATATTTGCCCAGAATGGATATCAGAAGATTAAACAGTATGATACTTGTATTGATGTACTCGAATATCACCTGGAGTTAAATCTTTTAAACAATTTTAAGTCATCGCGATCACGAAGTTTTGAGGGATATGAAAAAATCAGGCTGATTGTAGTTTCCCTTCCTGATTCAGGTAAAATCTGGCTTCATGCTTCATCAAAGTCGCTGAAAATAAATAAAGTGGAAGGTGGATCAGATCTGATCGGACACATTGGTGACAGAGTTTATCTAAAGTTACGATCAGATGCAAAAACGGGAGATACTTTATCGATTGAGGTGTATTACACCCATAATGGATCGCAGGATGAGGCGTTTTATGTCTCCAAGGGTTCCATCTTTACAAACAATTCACCTGTTGAGGCTCGGGATTGGTTCATAAGCAAGGATCACCCGATTGATAAGGCAGTTTTTTCGTTAAAATTATTGGTTCAGTCGGATGTTATTGTTGGAGCTGTAGGGCTTCTTGCTGAAGAGTATGATTCACTTGGTGGAAAGGTATTTCATTGGAGAAGCCAAATTCCGATGGCGACATATTTGATGGTATTTTCAGCTTCGGTTGAGTACAGAGTTGAGAAGTTTAACACAATCTCAAAACTTACGAGGAAAACGATCCCTGTTGAGCTTTATTGGCGAAGCGGGGAGAGTTTTGATGCGGTCACCTACATTGGTCAGGTGGTTCCACACATGCTCGATTTTTTTGAATCCAGATTTGGAGAGTATCCTTTTGAGAAAATAGCGTTTGCGACGCTTACATCAGATTTCCCTTATGGTGGAATGGAGAATCAATCATTCATAACCCTCTGTTCCGGTTGCTGGTATGAGTTGCTTGTTGTGCATGAATTTGCCCACCAATGGTTTGGTGACCTTGTAACTCCCAAAACATGGAGTGATTTATGGCTTAACGAGGGTTTTGCAGAGTATATGGAAGCATATTGGGTCGAAGTTTGGGCTCCTGAAGGTAAAAAAGCTTACCGGGAGGTGGTTGAGGAATTTGCATCCTACTATTTTACAATGGAACCAAAAGAAGCGATATCAGAAGAATCATGGGAATATGACACCCCCCCCGGAGGGATACTCTACAATTCTGCCCTCGTTTACAAAAAGGCTGCCTGCGTCGTATATATGTTGAGGGAGGAAACGGGAGATGAGAATTTTTTCAAAATCCTGAAGCAGTTTATGACCAATCCAAAATTTAAATATGCAAATGCTTCAACCAACGACCTGGTTAACTTGACAAATGAGGTGACAGGGAAGGACTATACCTGGTTTTATGATCAGTGGATTTATAATCCCGGTCATCCTGTTTATAAAAACAGTTACGATTTTATAGAGGATGACGGCAAAGACTATCTGGTTTACACATTTCACCAGAAAGAGAATGGACAACTTTATTATCAGTCAACAGTCGAAATAAAAGTTGTGTATAAAAATGGAACTTCAGAGGTATTTAAATGTTTTAATTCAAAAAATGGTGAAAAATTTAACTTTGAAGTAAAACCAAATGTTAAATCAGTGATTTTTGATCCTGAAAACAAAATTATTCTGAAAGAGGTGAAATAAAAAAAGATTGTTTAATCTGAGACTTTCAGCCGGGAGGCCAGGTCATTTTCCTTCCACCCAACAAGTGAATATGAAGGTGATTAACTTCCTGTCCACCATTATCACCGTTGTTGATGACAAGCCGGTAGCCATCCTCATCCAGTTTAAATTCCATTGCAATTTTTTGTGCAGCTTCCACAAGATTTGCCAGTAAGCTACCTTGATTTTTTGTATCAAAGTTTTGAATTTTATCTATTTCCAACTTTGGAATAATAAGGATATGGACGGGAGCTTTTGGATTAATATCCTTAAAAGCCAGCACAGTATCGGTCTCGTAAACAATCGTTGCCGGGATCTCTCTGTTAATAATCTTGGTAAAAATTGTTTCAGGCATATCAGTCTCCTTTTTCGATGCCGTATTTTTTAAGTTTACTGTAAAGATGACTTCGTTGAATATCGAGGTCCTCAGCAGTTTTACTTATATTCCATCCTGTTAACTCCAATTGACGAAGAATGTAAGCCTTTTCGGCTTTGTCCTTAAAATCCTGGAACGAACTGCTTTCAGTGATAAGATCATCTATCGAAACTTTTTCCATTGGGAGAAGAAAATCGATATTGTCAAGTTTTATGACAGGTGAATTAGCGAGAATAATTATTCGTTCTATGATATTTCGAAGCTCCCTTACATTACCTGTCCATTTGAGTTTTTTTAAGAGATTAAGTGCATCCTCCGCAAAAACGGGAACAGGCTTTTTATGTCTTGTGGCAATTTCTTTTGCAAAATGGGCAACAAGTACCGGAATATCTTCGATCCTGTCTCTCAGCGGAGGCACAATAATCGGGATTACATTTAATCTGTGATAAAGATCTTCCCTGAATTCACCTTTTGAAATCATTTCAGGCAGGTCTCTGTTTGTTGCAGCCACAATTCTTACATCAACCGGAATCTTTTTTGCTCCGCCAACTCTTTCAATTTTTCCATCTTCAATAGCACGAAGCACTTTTGCCTGCGCTTGAAGGCTCATATCACCAATTTCGTCAAGGAAAAGTGTGCCTTTGTCAGCCTGTTCAAACTTTCCATATCGTTGATTCACCGCACCGGTAAATGAGCCTTTTTCATGCCCAAAAAGCTCTGATTCGATCAATTCATTTGGAATTGCAGCACAATTCACTTCAACAAATGGCATATTAGCCCGTGGCGAATTTTGATGAATTGCTCTTGCAACCAGTTCTTTTCCTGTGCCATTTTCTCCCAGAATCATTACTCTCACATCTGCGGCAGCAACTTTATTGATAATTTCCAGGATACTGATAATTTGTTTTGAGATACCAAGAATGGGGGAGGGAGTCTCAATCTCCTTTTTTATCGTTTCAAATTCTTTTTTGAGAATTGCTTGCTCTGAGGCATTTCTCACTGTTATGAGCAGTTTTTCCCGGTCTATCGGTTTTTCAAGGAAATCGAAAGCCCCATGTTTTGTTGCTTTTATAGCATTTTCAATATTTCCATAAGCGGAGATGATAACAACATTAAGATTTTTGTCGATTTCTTTGATGAGTTTCAGAGTTTCAAATCCATCAATACCGGGCATATTGATATCAAGCAGAACCGCATCAAACTTACCCTGTTTTACAAATTGAAGTCCCTCTTCACCATTGGCGGCAGAATCTGTTTCATAACCCTCGTAGTCGAGGATCATTGTGATACTTTCTCTTATTCCGGGTTCATCGTCTACAATCAGGATTCTTGGCATAACTATTTTTCAATTTTGTATTGTTTTAGAAAATCAGAAGGTTTGGCTTCCGGTTTTTCTCTTAATTCATTTCCAAATTTAATTCCAATTTTATTAACTATGATATCTCTCGATGAAAATTTGGAATCCACTTTAAAAGATTCCTCAAAAACCTCGATGAAATATCCAAAAAGTTCTACAATACCGGGGATAAAACTGTTATATTCCAAATAAGCGGAGCCAAAAAAATGTGCGAGTTTATCAACATCTCCACTTGATGAGGCTGGTGAATCCTCAAAAAGGTACCTTGGCAGATTTTTGTTTTTTTTTGTGAATGTAAAACCATCTGTTGAGAAGAAGGGGATTACCAGTTTTGTTCCCAGAACAGGAGTAACAACTGTTGCCGTTTTCACAGTAAGACACGACCAGGTGCAAGCTGCAAGAGCAAGGGAAATATCTCCATTACTAAAACCTACGGCTTTCTGAAAAATAGTATCGACAGATGCCAATTCACCGAAATTGTCACGGATATATCCAAATTCATCTGAAGCGATGTAATTGGATAAAACATCCACAACTTTTCCCGTTTTACTTTCTTGCGGAAAGGAAACAGTTTGCAGTATCGTAAAAGAAATAAAAAAGACCGGAAAAAATTTAAATAGAGGCATATTCAAATATAAAAAACTTTAATATCTCATCTCTTTTTGTTAAGTTTACATAATAACTATTGGTATTAAAGGAGGTCCTATGGACTCAGAAAAAAAAGAACGCGAATTGCTCGATGAAGAGCAATATTCAGCGGAAACACATCTGATTTACGGTAAAAATATAAGCACAAAATGGGATTATTCCCATCATGTAGTCTCACCACTTTCATCATCAGTCATTTTCAGACTCGATTCGGTTGAAAGAGGCGCCGAGGGATTTATAGAATTCGCCAATACTGATGTCCTTCAATCTGAAGCCAACCCAATCTACATCTATGATCGTTTGGGTGAACCAAACAAAGACCTTCTCGAAGAAAATCTTTCTTACATTGAGAAGGGTGAGATGGCTGTCACCTTTGCAACCGGAATGGGGGCAATCTCTGCTGTTTTGGGTGTATTGCTGAAGGCGGGGGATGAAATTCTTGCTCACAGGACACTTTATGGATGTACACTATCTCTATTTAAAAACTGGTACCCAAGATTAAACATAAATTATGTTTCTTGTGATCTTACAAAACAGACACTTTTAAGTGAAAAAATAACTTCAAAAACCAGAGTTGTCTATTTTGAGACACCCGGAAATCCAAACCTCGACCTTATTGATATCGGAGAGATCAGAAAATTTATAGATATAGAAAACAGCAAACGAGATGCGACAGACAAGATATATATAGTGGTAGATAACACTTTTGCAACTCCTTTTTGTCAGAGACCAATAGAATTGGGAGCCGATTTTGTGGTTCATTCCCTTACGAAAGGGATTGGTGGATTTGGCACTGATATGGGTGGTGCAGTGATTGGACCGAAAAAATTCCGGGATATTCTTTTACTCTACAGAAAAGATTTTGGAGCAGTCCTTGGCACAAAAGCAGCCTGGACGATTCTTACCTACGGTCTTCCCACACTCCACTTAAGAATAAGCAGACAGACAGCAAATGCCATGAAAATAGCTGAATTTCTTGCAATTCATCCAAAAGTTGAGTTTGTTAACTATCCTGGTTTAAAAAGTTATAAATATTTTGAGCTTGCAAAGAAACAAATGCGAGATTTTAATGGTAATTTTGCACCCGGAAGTCTTTTGTTTTTTGGAGTAAAAGGGGGGTCACTCGAAGGACAGAAAGAAAAGGCGAGAACGCTGATGAACTACGCTGCAATGAATGCCTACACACTCACTTTGGCGGTGAGCCTTGGGCACACAAGAACTTTAATTGAACACCCGGCTACGATGACCCACTCGGTTATTCCTGCCGGCGAGTTGCTCGAACATGGAATTCATCCGGGTGGTATCAGACTTGCCGTGGGGATCGAAAATCCCGATGATATAATAAAAGACCTTTCCAGATCTTTGGAACAAATTTAAAAACTAAAGCCCGGATTAACGATGAGAATAGGAATACCAAAAGAAGTTAAATTTGATGAAAAAAGAGTTGCTCTTGCGCCTGCCGGTGTGGATGCTCTTGTCAGAAACGGACATACTGTTTATCTTCAATCAGGAGCAGGTGAAGGAAGTCATTTCACTGATGAGCAGTATAAACAAGTGGGAGCCAAAATTGTATATAGCGTGGAAGAAGTGTTTACCAGATCGGAACTCATTGCAAAAGTTGGAAGAGTTTCTGATGAAGAGGTTAACTATTTACAGGAAGACCAGATTGTTTTCTCATTTCTAAACCTTGCAGTAGTAAGCAAAAAGATAATCTCTGCCATGATGGAAAAGAAAGTGATTTCAATTGGATTCGAATTGATTGAAGATGAAAAAGGATTACCCGTTCTTCATTCAATGAGTGAGATTGCAGGACAACTGGCTGTTCAGGCTGCAGAAAATCTTTTAGAATCGACCAATGACATCTCAAGAGGGATTTTGTTGGGTGGCATCCCGGGAGTTGCTCCTGCTGCGGTAGTAATTTTGGGTGCCGGAGTAGTTGGCACGGTTGCAGCACAATCGGCAATAGGCAGAGGTGCACAGGTGATTGTACTCGATAAAGATATTCACCGCTTGCGCAGATTGGAGAAGATGTTCAGCAAACAGATTACAACAGTGGTTGCAAATCCTTACACAATTTCAAGAGGTGTTAAATTTGCTGATGTAATTATTGGTGCAGTTATGATCAAAGGGGAAAAGACCCCAAATCTGGTTACTGCCGATATGGTTAAGACAATGAAGAAAGGTTCAGTAATAATCGATGTTTCAATAGACCAGGGGGGATGTATTGAGACAAGCAGACCCACAAGTTTGTCGAGTCCAACTTATATTATGCATAATGTAATCCATTATTGCGTACCAAACATCACTGCACTCGTTGCCAGAACTGCAAGTTTTGGTTTAACAAATGCGGCGTTGCCATACATAATGTCAGTGGCCGATAAAGGTGTTAACGCAGCATTAATGAATGATATCGGACTAACAAAGGGTGTTTGTACTATGAACGGTTTCTGCTCAAACGAAGCAGTGGCAGAAGCTTTTAATGTTGAATTCAGAAGAATTCATATTTTTTCGAAAAATTAGGTAACGACAAATGACTGATGAAATAAAACTTGGAACCAACTTGTCAGCGAATGTGCTGACAACCTATAAAAGAAAGTTAGTTACGGCGGAACAGGCTGTCCGCGTTATTAAATCAAACGATAATATCATTGTTCATGCAAATACTGCATTTCCACTGACGCTTATCGAGGCAATGGTTGCTCGGAAAGAAGAACTGCAAAATGTTCAACTGATACATTGTCTTTCCGTTGGCAAATTACCTTATCTTAGGCCCGGGATGGAAGGTCACTTCAATCACAGATCCTATTTTATGGGTGGAGAGGCCAGAACGGCAGTTGGAGAGGGAAGAGCTGATTTTGCACCCATCTACCTTTATGAATTTCCACACCTGATTTCGAAGGGGCATATACATATAAATGTAGTGCTGGTGCATCTTTCTCCTCCGGACGAACACGGTTTTTGCAGTTTTGGTGTGGAAGTCGGGATCATCAAAACTGCGACAGAGTATGCTGATGTTGTAATAGCGCAAATTAACCCCAAAATGCCAAGAGCATTAGGAGACAGTTTTATTCACATAAGCAAACTTGACTATATCGTTGAAGTGGATGAAGAGATACTTGAACTTCCCATGGGAAGCAGACAGGTTGAGCCTGCTGTGGCTGAGGCTTACAGCAAGATTGGAGAAAACATTGCAAATCTTATCGAGGATGGATCAACTCTTCAACTTGGAATAGGTGTAATCCCTGATAATGTATTAAAATTCCTTGGTGATAAACGAGATCTTGGGATACACTCTGAAACATTTAGCGATGGAATTATCGATCTTGTAGAAAGAGGTATCGTAACCAACACCAAAAAAGGGATTCATGTAGGCAAGATTATTGCGGGTTTTGTTTTAGGTACCCGTAAGGTTTACGATTTTATTGATAATAATCCATTAATTGAGTTTCACCGTCAGGAGTATGTAAACGACCCGTTTGTTATTGCACAGAATAAAAAAATGGTTGCCATAAACGCTGCGATGGAAATTGATATCACAGGTCAGGTATGTTCCGATTCAATTGGTCCAAAACTCTACAGTGGCTTTGGTGGACAGGTTGATTTCATTAGAGGAGCATCCCGTTCCGAGGGTGGGAAGCCGATAATTGCACTCGCTTCAACAGCCAAAAATGATACTATTTCAAAAATAACCACGATGTTAAAACCGGGAGCCGGCGTAACAACAAATAAAGCCGATGTTCATTATGTTGTCACCGAGTATGGGGTTGCTCAACTTTGGGGCAAGACTATACGGGAGAGGGTGAAAGCACTAATCAATATTGCTCATCCAAAGTTCAGAGATGAATTAGAAGCATATGCAAAATCAGTTAAATATATTTAATTTATGTTTGCTGTTATAGGAGATATTCACGGTTGTTTTTACACTTTAAAAAAACTTCATACCAGGGTAAAAGAGATTTACGGTGAAATCGACTTTTACTCTACGGGTGATCTGGTAGACCGGGGGAATTTCTCTTCGGAAGTGATTGAGTATGTTATTGAGAATGGAATTCATCCGGTCTTGGGAAACCATGACCGGATGTTCTACTCCTACTTTACCGAGAGGGAGAGTATTCCGGCTCAGTTGTGGATTTATAACAGTTCTTCAAAAACAATTTATGACTATGAGCAAAACCCGGCTCAATTGGTGAAACATCTTGATTTTGTTTCGAAATTACCACTCTTTTATGACCTTGATGGATACTTTATCTCACACGCAGGATTTGGCAGGCATTGGCTTACTATGTTGAAGTATGATAAAAAGGTTGATCTTGAGATGATGACAAAAGTAGCATTTGAGAATATGGACAACGAAAAAGGATTGTTGTGGAACAGAACCGAACTTTTGGACATAGGTAAGATTCAGGTAGTTGGCCATACGCCGGTTCCAAATTTTAAGTTTTATAAAAAGCAAAAGGCATATTATATCGATACCGGTGCCTCAAATGGAAACAAACTTACAGCCCTGGTTTCTGATGGAGTGGATGCTATTGATGTTATCTTTGAGAAAACAGATAAGATGGATATCTCTTCCACAATTTTTAGATAGTTCATAAATTATTACATCAACTGATTAAGTGTTTTTTATTAGTTTTACCCTGTTTGATACAACATTTTTAGAGTTCGAATAGACATTTCTACCATTTTTCACAACATACGGATTTCCAGCCATTAAACGAGTTGCGTCTGCTATCGGAAGGTGCTCTAAACTCCTTTTATTCTACTCTATTACGGGATTAATCGCCTCAGTTCTTACAGGCTTTGTTCTGGAAGACGAGATTCCTGTATTTAAATCGATCTACATCCCCGGGTTTTTGGAGAATCTGTCCAAAAATCCTTCTGCTGTCGATGAAAATAAAATAGCAGAACCAACAAAGAGTCGCAATAAAATGCCGGTCATTCCCCAAATGTTGCCGGTGATCAAACTTGATTTTGCACCTGCTGATACCATTGACAAAAAAGGCGACACCCTTTCTGCATTCGACACCCTTGGTATCAAGGACTTGATCGCTACCGATTCAATGCTTGCCAAAGACACTGTTAAGATAGATTCCCTCGCTTTGGATTCAACCGCACGCCTTGCCCATTTTAAAGTAGTGAGAGAAGATGTGCCCTACACATCGTTCAACAGCGTAAAACGGTCTGCATTTTATGCAACTCCTTCCAATTACAAAAGGGTAATTGAAATTGATTCTGCTGGTGGATTTGTAAATATCAAAGAATATATTGGGAATACTCCGATCCGATATACTTTGCGTCTCACATTTGACCAGTATCTTCAAATGGCACTTGATAACCGCAATGTTTCAATCTGGCAGGAGTTAGGGTATAAGTACGAGTTAAAAGAGTCGAAAAAAGAGCTTTCAGATCTGTTAAAAGACATTACGGATTTTGAAATCCCACTACCAAGTGTTGGTGTTCTTAGTATCTTCGGTCCTCCGGTTATCAGTTTGAGGATCGGTGGAGCCGTTGACATTAGAGCAGCCTGGAGAAATGAATCGACAGAAGGTATCACTGCGTCGAGACTTGGGAACACAAGAAACGAACCCGATTTTAAACAACAGGTTCAGATCAATGTAAGTGGTACAATAGGCGATAAGCTTAATATTAATGCTGACTGGAACACAGAGAGAACATTTGAGTATGAAAATCAGCTCAAAATTAAATATACCGGTTACGAAGATGAGATAGTTCAGAGTGTTGAAGCAGGTAATGTGTCGTTACAAACGAGTGGACTTGTGGGCGGTTCAGAAGCACTCTTTGGAGTAAAAGCAAATTTTAAGATGGGTCCTTTTACACTTACGGCATTGGTATCGCAGAAAAAAGCCGAGGTTAAAGAAAAAGATCTTGGTGGAGGCACCATTTCACAGGATTTTATTAAAAGAGCATACGACTATTCGATCAACCATTATTTTCTCGATACGGTTTACGCAGACACTTCCGCATCATTAAACTTGTTCTACAGATACTATGCCAATGCAACTCCGGAGATAGTACAACGATTTTATGTTAAAGATATTGAGGTTTGGAAGTCAATTAACCAAACACTCAAAGACCCTAATGAACGGTCTGCAAACGCATACATCAGCCTGCCACCGATCTTGCAGGGCCAAAGTTACCCCGACAATTACAGGGACCTTGATATTGACGAAATACCCGGGCAACAAGTAAAGGGGAGATTTATAAAACTGCAAGAGGGTGTAGATTATATTATTCATCGTGAAACAGGTTACATCTCATTTAAAACCAATGTTCAGGATCAGGATATTATTGCAGTTGCTTATCGAAATGAAGGTTTTAGCGGAAGCAGTGCGGCAGATGATGAATTTTTTGGCGAATTTCTTGAACAAACAAATGCAGTTGCTGATACGACAAGAAGACTGGTGCTTAAACTTGTAAAACCTCAATTTTTGCAACCTCAGCTTTCTACTGCATGGAAACTTCTTCTAAAAAACATCTACCCGATGGGTGGAAGAAATGTTAAAGAAGAAGGGTTCGAATTTGACATCAAATATGAAATTGATGGTGGCGACCCACAGTCAGTATTGGGTGATGTCCGTCTGTTAAATGCACTGGGGCTCGATCTTGTTGGCCCAAGTAAACTTCCTCCTCCTGATGGAAAATTCGACTTTAAACCGGGAATAACAATTCTCGCAGAAACCGGTGAAGTGATTTTTCCTACACTTCAGCCATTTGGTAGAAACCTTTCAAGCACGGTTCCAAACAGTGACTCAATTAAGTATCTCGCTGTTTACGACCAATCTTTGACATTTGCCAAACAAGATAAAATTAAAGACAAATGGTTGCTTACAGGTAAGTTCTCCGGTGAGGCTTCATCCACATATCAACTTGGATTTAATGTTGTTGAAAATTCAGTAAAAGTTTTTCTTGACGGAAGGCAGTTAAGTCCGGGATCAGATTACATCGTTGATTACAACATCGGTCAGGTTACAATTAGAAACGCAGCTGCACTTGTTCCCGGAGCCAAACTCAGAATTACTTATGAGGAGAATGACCTGTTCCAACTTGCTTCTAAAACCCTTTTTGGAGCAAGAGGTATGCTTGATATCTCAAAAAAAACCAAGTTGGGATTTTCTGCTCTAACTTTATCTCAACAAACACTTTCTGATAAAGTAAGGATAGGTGAGGAGCCATTAAGCAACTTTATTCTTGGTCTCGATTTTCAAACAGCTCACGATCTACCTTTTCTTACTGATTTAGTAGATAATATCTTTTCAACCAAGGAGATGTCAACTTTTACTTTTTCGGGTGAAGCGGCATACATGAATCCTGATCCCAACACCAAGAAAAGTACTATTGAGAGTGACGGGGGTCAGAGTATTGCCTATATTGATGATTTTGAAGGTGCAAAAAGAACGATTCCAATCGGTATTACCTATGGAGCATGGAAAGATTTATCTGTTCCTGACAGTCTGCCTTCATTAAGTGGTCTAACCCGACAACAGAGGATGAACTATAAAGGTAAATCGTGGTGGTTTAATGTTCTTCCTTCAGATGTAACAGTATTCAATATTTGGCCCAACAGAAGAGTGGCAAGGGGTGAAGAGCAAGTAACTGTTCTCGATTATGTTTTCCAACCTGATACTTCCGGTACCTACAATTATGAACCCAACTTCAGTGACCCAACCAAGTCATGGGGTGGTATGATGAAGACGCTGTCATCTACGGCTAACAATCTTGTTGATGAAAATATCGAATTTATCGAATTTTGGATGAATATCAGAGGTGCGCCGGCAAACTCTAAAATGTTTATTGATCTCGGCAAGATTTCTGAGGATGTGATTCCGAACAACAGGTTGGATTCAGAGGATAAAGCACCTCAAAACGAACTTATAGATGAAGGTGAAGATACCGGTCTTGATGGCTATTTTGATCCCCAGGAACGAACTGTTTTTGGTAGTCAGAGGGGTGACCCAAGTAATGACAATTTTGCATACATCAACTCGCCGATATTTGATCTGTACAACTATTTTAATATAAACGGAACCGAAGGTAACGCACAGCTTACCGATATCGGGCGTGTTCCCGACACTGAAGATTTAAACAGAAATGGTGTATTGGATCAAGCCAATTCTTATTTCCGTTACGAAATTCCAATAGATACCAGTGCCGAAAGAAACCCCTACATTCAGGGTGGTGGAAATAATGCCGGCTGGTATCTTGTCCGGATCCCATTAAAAGATTATAAGTATGAAATTGGCAGACCCAGTCTAACACTTGTTGAGTATATCAGACTGTTTGTTACAGGTGCAAACGATATGGTTGCAATCAGACTTGCTGATTTTAATCTGGTAGGAAATCAATGGAGAAAATCAATTGAGGGCGATACCGTTCTTTCAATTTCAGTTGTAAATATTGAGGATAATCCATCATACAATTCACCTCCGGGTGTACAAAGGGAAAGAGACCGTAGTCGACCCGATCAGGAGATATTCAGAAACGAACAATCACTTGATCTTATTCTAAATGGTTTACAACCCCAAGAGAGCAGGGAAGCAATAAAGTATCTTTTCAGACCGCTTGATGTTTTCAACTATTCTGAAATGAAACTCTTTGTTCATGGAGATTCCACTCAGCTCCCCGGTAGTGTGGCTTACCAATATCAGCCCGGGCTCTACTCGTCTGAAATATATTTCAGATTTGGTACAGATACGAATAACTATTATGAATATCGTAAACCGGTTGAATCGGGTTGGCAGGAAATCAGTATCCTCTTTAATCAACTCACCGCCATCAAACAGGCGAGGGACAGTGCCAATTCCATATTTCGACTTCCTGTTGAAGGTAAACCGGGGCATTATTATGTCGTAAAAGGAAATGCTACTCTTACTCAAGTTAAATTCTTGAGTGTTGGAATCCATAATACCTATCCGTTTTCCAATTTGGCGGGTGAAGTATGGGTTAACGAACTTAGAGTAATCGGGGCAGATAACACCCCGGGTTGGGCATATACAGCTTCAACATCGATTAAATTTGCTGATATTCTTACTGTTAACGCAAATGTAAGCCAGACTGATCCATATTTCCACAGGCTATCAGACAGATTCGGGAGCAGAATCGAAAGCAGGAACTGGGGGATTTCAGCCGATCTCGATGTATTAAAACTATTGCCGATCCCTCTGTCAGGAAGTAACTTGCGTGTAAATTATTCCAGAACAGAAAGTGTCGGGAATCCTTTGTATCAACCGGGAACCGATATCAAGGTTGCAGAGGCAGCCAGAATTCAGAAAGACAAATTAATAGCTGCCGGAGTAGATCCCGTGGAGGCTGAAACTGTTGCACAACAAATCGTGAGTGATGCACAAACTGTAAATGTTTCCGATACCTGGACTGTGGCAAATGTTCAGATAAAAATACCGAGTGATTTTTGGTTGGTCAGAGATATCTTTAACAATCTTACATACAATTTTAACTATAACAACTCATTCAGCCGGAATCCAACGGTTTTGTCCTCCAAAAACTGGTTATGGAATGCGAGTATCAGTTATGGATTTACCATGCCACCTGATTACTTCTTCGAACCTGGAAAAATTCCGGTAATAGGGGAGCCGGTAGCATTATTTACAGATTATAAGGATGCCAGAATTTATTTTGTACCTCAAACTATTTCCTGGAATATCTCAGCGAGAAGATCATTCAGTATGACACAAACAAGAGCATTGGGGCAATCACTTTCGCAGGAAACAATTTCTCGTGATTTTACAGCCAATCGTGGTTTCAATTTCAACTGGAAAGTTACCGAAAAAGCGTTAATAAACTTGACCATAGCTTATCAAACTGATTTTGCATCCTCACTTACACATTTGGAAACCGATGAGTTTAACAACCCCAGACCTGAAAGTGCTATTTGGAGTGACATTTTGGGAGGACAGTTTTTTGGTCAGGATTTTAGATACAATCAGAGTATTGATTTTAAGACATCACCAAGGCTTCCATCCATCGCCAAGATCAATGAGTATTTCCAGATTACAGCAGGATATAATGTAAGATACGGCTGGAATAACGATTTCAGACAACCTCAGGTTGGTAGAAGTGCAGGATTCCAAAACAGAACTTCATTTGGTTTAAGGTTGAGACTTAAAGCACTAAGTGCTCCACTTTTTGAGGAAGATAAAACAGCTCAGGTTAATCAGCCACAGACAACCTCACCCAAACCACGACAGAGATCTCGTGATCTTGATGAAGAGAATCCTGACAAGGGCGAAAAACCGAAAGAAGAAGAAACTCTTCCCAAACCTGAATTATCAATACCACAGGATACAACTCCTGCGGTGAAAAAACCTTCACTTTTAACAAATGTTTGGGGTTTACTCAAAAATGGCATTCGAATTTTGATTTTTGATTATGATAACATTACTATGGATTTCTCCAACGATGTTAGTGTTTCTGCCAATGGAATCCGTGGGTTTGGAAATGGATTTAAGAACTTTTGGGGTCTTAAACAAACCGACACAGAGGGTCCAAACAGATTGTTTATTTTAGGTCTGAATCACGATATTGGTCCGAGAGCAGCAAATGCAAATCTAACGGATAATTACTCTGAGCGAAATAATATCGACATTAAAACCTCCAAACCACTTTGGGAAGGGGCAAAAATTGATCTCTCATGGAAGGTTGGCTGGTCTATAAGCAAGTCAACCACAATGCAGAGTGATAATGACGGAAATCTGTTCATCCAAAACCTGTCATCCACCGGAAATACTACACGATCGTTTTTTTCAATGCCACCGGTATTGTTCCTTTCAGTCTTTAAAAGTGGAATAAAACAGGTGAATGAATTGTATGACAGAAATTCAAGTGATCCAACAGGCAATCTTTCTTCAGCTTTTGTAAAAGGTTTTGAATCGATGCCACTTTTGGCAAGTCTTGGTCCATTAAGTGAATTTACAAATTACATTCCAAGACCAAACTGGCGACTGACCTGGGACGGGTTGGAAAAACTTGGTGTATTCGAAGGATTCGCAAAGAGAGTTTCAATTGATCATTCGTATTCGTCTGAATATACAGAGGGATGGAAAATTACACCTGATGGGAACAAAGTAGTACAAACTCAAAGAATTAACTACAGTTTTGCTCCTCTGATTGGATTAAACATAACATTCAACAACCTGTGGGGTGGAAGTTTTACAGGTAGAGTTCAGTATAACACAAGAACCTCGTATGACCTTGGAACTGCAACCAAAAATATTACCGAAAATCTAAACAGGGATATTGGAATTTCTTTCAACTACTCAAAATCGGGTTTTGAAATTCCTCTTTTTGGTGTTTCTCTTAAAAACGACATTGAATTCAGTTTCTCATATACGAGTACAAAAAACTCAACTGTTCAATTTGATATGGAAAGATTTACTGAAGAAGGTGTACCTCAGAATGGTACCACCACAGTTACGATTGAACCGAGAATTAAATATGTGATAAGTTCGAGGGTTACGCTCGCACTCTTTTATAAGAGATCGGATACCACTCCGGAGGGAGCGGCACGAATTCCTCCAACATCAAGAAATGAAGCCGGATTGGATATTAAAATTTCGATTCAATAATCACTCAAAATTTAGAGACTAAAGCCGGAACATCCGAGAGGATAAAATCCGGCTTTATTTTTAAAATGAATTTGTCAATTTCACTTTTTGAGTTTATTGAATAGGGGATTAAACCGGGTGTGATCCGGTAAAGTTGTTTGTAATTGTCAGGGATATCTTTGTAGTAGATGCAGACAAATCCTTTGCTCTTTAGAAGAACTTCGAGCAATCTACCTGTGACAGGCCCGGAAAGTGTATGCTCACTGTCAGGTAAATGTCCGGGTTTAAATTCCTGCTTGAGTTCCAACTTGTTGTAATCATCAAAATAGAATTTTGTATTCAGGAGGATTTTTGAAAGATTTTTGTTGAAAGGAGTTAAACACCTTCCTAACAGACTTTTGATGTTCTGATTTCCATAACCGATTTTTTGTGCAAAATATTTGATCGGATTCTGAATTAAGTTATGGCTGAAACAAAGGGGAAGTTTGGGATCTATTCGATGAAATGAAAACAACACCTCGGGAAGCCATGACACGATAACGGAATGGTCCAAAAGGGATCGCATAGATAACATTTGATAAATTTTTTCTTCCTCACCAAAATCTTTGATATCAATAAATATTTTACTCTGATCTTTTTTACCTTTCTTAAAAATGTCGAGGCATTCTTCCAGTGTCATTATCCCGGGGGCAGACGAGTGTTTGTATTTAATCTCTCGGATCTCGTGATATTTTGATTTGGTGATATCAACAATTGACTGAAACTGGTTTTCAGTTGAATGATCGTGATTAACTACAGGTATCCTGTCGGTTGTAATTCGGACGTCAAACTCAAAATATTTTACACCTTTCGACAATGCGTTTAGAAAACCAATTGAGGTATTTTCGTTGGAATCAAATCCTCTGAAACGGTGAGTGGCAATATTCATAAGTTTTTAGTTAAATTTAGAGTTATGTTTTTTTAGTAAGTGAAATATAGGTAAATCCGATTGTCAAATAAAAAGAAATCGCTGACTGTTTGGCTTGTGCTCGAAATTTTATTAATCATGCTCCTGATTCTAACGATTCAGTTCGAGAGATATGTCCTGGCAGTAGTTGTTGCTCTTAAACTTACATTTGTATCGTTCAGATATTACCATATAAGAAGACTGCTCGAATCTTATTCACTATTCCGCGATTTTAAACATCTTCCCGACGAAGGAACATTCGAAGGGCAATCTCCTGTATTATTTGAATCAGAGAAAAGACCAACTGGTGTTTTACTGATTCATGGATTCTCTTCAACTCCTCAAGAGTTTGGAGTATTAACAGATTTCCTAAAAAATGAGGGTATTCCATATTATACCCCTGTTTTAACGGGATTTGGAATTGATGATGTCCATTTACTCGAAACAATAAAGGAAACCGATTGGCTACGCGACGCGGTAAACGCCTATGATATTTTTTCTGCAAATTGTAAAAAAGTTGTAGTTGTGGGTCATTCAATGGGTGGAGTGCTGGCATGTCACATAGCTTCAAAACGGAGAGTTGATAAACTGGTTTTAACGGCACCTTACCTGATTTCAAAAAAGAAACATGATTTTGGCAAAAGTTTATTGATCGACAGTCCATTTGGCTGGCTTTTAAAACTTTTTAATCCTTTTGTTCAAAAGAGTAAAAGACCTCAAACTTTCTCTGAACACAATCCAAAACCGCGCTTTGCCTACGATGTTGTGCCGGTGAATTCGATAAAAGCACTTTGGTATTTACAGGAAAAAGTAGCTTATGAGAATATCTATGCAGGAGAAACTTTGGTGATAACAGGCAGGAAAGATAATACTGTCGAGAATGAGAGAGTGTATGAACTACTCGACAGTAAAAAAATTGTTTTCACAAAGATTGAACTTTCCGAATCAGGTCATCTTGTTTTTGAAAGTCCACAGGCTCTTGAGGCTGTAAAAAAGATTATTGACTTTATCAAACGATAGGCTCACCTGAAAATTTATTGGCTCAGGTATAAAACATATTTTTTACCAGGGTCTGAACCCACTTGACTTTAATTTTAATATTTAGTAAGTTGTAATATCAGTTTAGGGGATTTCTACCCTAAAAAGTTCAAATCAATTATTGATTGGAATTTCACCATGCGCTCCAAAAATTTACTGATTGTAGTTTCCCTTTTAACGATAGTATTCACTCCTGCAATTTCCTCACAACAACGCCATCAGATTCTATTTGGAACCTATTTGGCTTCCAGCAACTTCCCGGAAATTACATATCATCAGTTTAATGATTCCAACCTTGTGCGACTTGGTTTCAATACCATATTACAAACAGTGATGCATCCTGTGATTCACAATAAGCTATTCACTACTGAACCCTTAAAATGGCATGATAATCGTGTCGCATTGGGGAGTTCAAGTTTTTCGAATATTGTAGCTTTAAACGGCTACTGGAACAAAGAAGATGAACAACAAGTTGACTGGGTTAAAATTCTTACACATGGAGCATATAATAAATGGGAGGTTGAAGGTGGAAATGTATTCCAGTCTGAAATTATTAAAATGGAGTGGGATCCAACCTACACAGATATCTTCTACGAGGATGGTATAGTTGGAGTTAAAACAAGAACTCCCCACCCTCAAAGGTCGGAGATTGTTGTTGTTTCAGGACCGGGTATGTACCAAGATCCGACCTATAAGGTTGAACACCGTTTTGATGCCGATTACATACCATACTATGCAGATTTCAGAATGAAAATCGGAATGATTCCTGCTGAGATAATGGATGTTTGCAGTTTGAGAGTATGGGTCAATTATCCTGTGATTCTCAACAATGTAGTGACTTGGAACACAAAAACTCTTTCTCAAATATCTATTAGATCTGATGAATTGTCGGATGAATTTGCTAATAAAAGAATTTTTTACCAAATATCAGGATTAGGGAAAACGACAGAGCTTGAACCTGAATATATTTCACAAACCGATCAAGAGTATGTATTAATTAATTCATCCAAAATATATTATGAAGTAATAATACCTGATGGGGTTGACCCGAGTTTGTTTGGGCATCTTTTTATCGATTACATTGAAGTAAGTGAATCTCAAATATGGGGAGAAAATGGAGACCCAAATCAGATAGAGCAACTACTCGGAAATTACAATGATATTTGGGATTTCGAAGATGTTGATTCAGTTTATCGGGACAAAATTAAGTATTTCTACACAATGGATGAGCCTCACAGTTATGATCATTTTTTACCATACAGAGAGGTTGAAGCTGTTCAAAAAACATTAAGTGGTTTACTCTGGGATAAGATGATGTTAACTAAAATTTATCCTGAATGGACCGGCGAGAAAGAGGGGAACAATGTAATCAGAACCTGGAATAGAGAGGTAAACCCCCGTAAATCAATGTTTTGGTATTATACAATCTTTAACCAAGATATAAGTACAATAAGTGGTCAAATACAACTTCGTACCCGTTTTGAGGAAATGGTTGATGACAAGACCGATTTTTATTTTACAGCTCAGACATTTGGACAAAGAAATCTTCGAACAATGGGTTTACCGGGAGAGAATGCACATTATTATAAATATCGAACACCTACAGGAAGAGAATTGCTTGGTCAAACAATGCAGGCATTATCATACGGATGTAAGGGGGTATTTTACGAAACATATTATTCATACAAATCCGAGGATGGAATATTTGTCACACCTAAGAATCCCGATGGTCTGTATTTTGCTGAAAGTTTGGTTGGGATTGATACAATACATTACAATGTACCCAGATTATATGATTATGGGCTGTATGATACAATAAAATCGATAGGAGCGAGATTAAGGGGCCCGCTTGGAAGGACACTTTCTCAATTAGAGATTGAGAAAAATGGTGTTCATGCAACAGCAACACACATTTATTATACTCCATCAGGAGAGGGTTATTGGGATAATATAGGTGGATCATTGGTAATATATGGAGATCCGCTACTGAACTATCCCCCACTTACCACACATTTTATAAATTTTGGTGCTACCAAGTTAAAACCCAAGATGGATTCCAAACTTAAAGGTTCTTATTATTTTCTGCATAATGCAAACACATTTGATGAAGTGGACTTGGGGCCAAATGGTGTATATGCAATTTATGATACAATCAAAATCGGGTTAAAGGTGACAGGATATACTAACTGGGTGTTAAAGGATATTGAGAGTGAAACAAAATACAGATTTATTGATACATCTACAACAGGTTTTGATTTGGTTCAAGGCATCTACCTTAATAAAGGAGACGGCAAACTGTTCAGGCTTTTCCCCACTATTGGCTCATCCGGACTACTTCTTCAGGATGAAATTATTCCAACCGACGCAATATTATCAACAGAAGGTACAATTACAGTACCTGACGGAGTAACTCTTAAAATTGAAGGAAATTACACTCTTACCGACAGTCTGATAATTGAGGATGGAGGAGTCCTGACTCTTGAACCCGGTTCAACCCTAAACCTGGATTCTGCAAGTTCAGTTTACTGTGCCGGTGATATATATGTCAATGGAACAGCGACAAACAAAGTTACAATAAATTTCCTTCAATCAAATGAGACAAATCAGAACTCAATTTATCTTGGGAGAGAATCATCAGCGATAATAAAATACGCAGAGATAAAAAACGGATATTCAGGAATTACCGCGACAAATGGATTTGATACTTTGATAATTGACAATTGCAACTTCACTAACATAAGTCGTGCAGCACTTCTGCTAAACGGTGCAGGCTACGACAAAACTCTCATTACAAACAATACATACACTAACTGTGATTATGCGGGTTTTTTCTTCAATCTTTCTACTGTTGTAATAAACACTGATTCAGCCAATACAAGATCGGGTTACTGTTTTTTAGGAGTATCGGACCTTTGGTTTGGTAACAACACACTAACAGGTACACAAGAAGGAGTTGGACTCACATTAACAGGTAGTTTTGGAAATATTTACAACAATAAAATAACAAACCATACTGATGGTATTTTATTAGCCAATTCATTCCCTAAAATTGGAGGAAATGAGATAACCAACAATACACAAAGAGGATTGGTATGTGAATATGGTTCAACTCCTGATCTTGAAACATTTAGTGAAGTTGGTGACTGTGAACAAATGAATACATACCCACTATCAGGGTTCAACACCATCTTTGACAACGGAGGTGAAGGAAACGATGAGATGAATGCAGAGATATTTCTCGATAATTCTTCATTGAACATGTCGGGTGGAACAAACGCGGTGGTTGATGATGGCAGCGAAGCGATCATCGCAGGTAAATGTACAGATGATCCACTTGATTTGTCAGGTAACTATTGGGGATCAACAGGAGTTGAGAGCACGACATTTAATTTAGGAGAGAATGTTGTAAATTATATACCTCAAGTAACAACATTCTCGCCGATAGTTTCAACTGAATGTCCTTTTATAATTAATCTGAACACATTATCATTCTCCGACACACTACACAGAATAAATAATGGTGTTCCCGGAACAGGATAAGAGAGAGCAGAAGGATATATGGCAGAAGGACAATATGACAGTGCATATAATATATTTTAATCGATGTCACTGATAACAGGAGATACAACATCAATAAACACAGAACCATTAAGAGGAATGTACAGAAGTGGCAAATTAGGAAACAATAAAGAAACAAAACTTTATCAACTTACAGTAAAGACAGATTCACTCTTGAGTACAGTTTCAGATACAAATGCAATAAAAACATTAAACAGACTTAAAGTATATATCGAAGCTGATAATAACAACATACCAACAGCCCAACTTCTTGCGGCACAAAACACAACAAATGCAATAACAGCAACAGATCAATATCATGCACAAACAGAGGAATTAACAATTGCATTAAGAGGGACAACCCTAAACAGAAACATGAAAAATGATGTTGGTTCGATAACTACAATGAACAAGTCAGGAA
>CAZHCW010000039.1:0-23367 GCA_964531325.1 uncultured Ignavibacteriaceae bacterium
ATAGGTCTGATACCCCTGTAAAGCAGTAACCAGACCTTGTATTGGCTGAATCAGAATTTATAACAACAGTGGAAAGATTTGAGAAAAATCCGGCATAGTCACAGTTTGTATAAGTGTTGTTTGTAATTTTAGCATTATCGTAACCAGTTCCATTTAACAGAAGTGCTGCATTACCAAAGTTTGTGAAGTTACAGTTGTTTATGATTAAAGTATCAAATCCGTTTAATGCAGATATTCCCGAATATCCGTTTTTTATCCGGGCATGTTTTATTATTGCAGATGATCCGTTCCCAAGGTAAATTGAGTTCTGTTTTGTTTCATTTGGCTGAAGGAAATTTATTGTAACCTTGTTTGTCTCTGTCCCATTGATATATATATCTCCCGCACAATAAACCGAGCTTGCAGAATCAAGGTTAAGCGTTGAACCGGGTTCAAGGCTCAGGACTCCTCCATCTTCTACTATGAGGCTATCAGTCAGTGTGAAGTTGCCTTCTATTTTTAGTGTTACTCCTGTAGGGACTGTAATTGTTCCTTCTGATGATATTATCTCGCCGGAGGTTATTACTTCATCTGTTAAAAAAGTACCGGTGGAAGCCGCCGTGGGGATAAGTCTGAATAATCTTCCATCGCCCTTACCTATGGGAATAATGGAAGTGAAGTCAAATCCTGAACTGTTGTTTTCAAATCTGAAGTCATTACCTCCTTCGATATCATAAAATCTCCAGTTTTTGTACCCGGTTGCTCTGATTCCCACATGCAGATTATTGTAAGTGGGCAGAAATACTTCCGAATCTGGTTCAGCTATATCCCAAGAGTTAATGTTTAAAAGAAAATAATAATCCCCTTTTAGAGGGCTTGTCTGTTTGGGCTTAAATTTAGTAAAACCGACATTAAAATAGTATGTTCCCAAGGGATATTCAGGTAAATTGTCATCAAAAATTGTGAATTCAGAAATGCTGGCGGTATCCTTATATGGAAGAGGGTCGGAATCCTTATCATACGCAATACATGCATCATTTTTTGTGTATTGCAACTGTAGCAGATGCTTTCCCAAAGTACCTTTCAACCTTTAGCCAATCGATGAGTCACTTTATAGTTGCGGTCTTGATAAACAAAAGGTCCCCGAATTGCGAATATCTCCTGTTCTGTGCTGTTGGAATCAAGCCCTGAAAATACCTTTACACCTTTTACATTTCCATCAGAAAATTCATTTGTTATCAAACTGTTTCTTTCCATGACTAATGAATTGGAATTAAAATCACCCTTTCCTTCGGCTTCCCAGATATTGTAAATTGAGTGAGTCAGTATCTTTACCCAATCTACTTGTTGGAGAGATGCATCATCCTTAACCCACATTCCATTCATCGCAACTATGTTATTAAAAGTTGAATTAGATAATGCCAACCTGTTATCTTTCCAGACTTTCTTTACAGAGTCTCGGTAATGTGTGATAGAATCTGAATGAATAATATAATGCATCACTGTCTGAAAGATTGTGTTGAAGCCTTATTTTACCAAATTTGTATCATTAAACTGATGATATGTAATCTCCGGACAAGGGCTTGAGGGGAGGTAAGTGCCGAAAAGTATCTCAGTGGGTTGTTGTGCGGCAGTTGAAGAAACGAAAACTACTGTGAAAAAAGTTAGTGCAAAAAGTCTATCTATGGAATACATAGCAAAATTCCAATTAATAATTGATTAGAACTTTTTAGGGGAAAGTACCCCTAAATTGACAGAGGAACTTACTAAATTTTCATATTAAAGTCAAGAGGTATTACAAGATTCTGAAAAATATAGTAGTAAAAAAAATAAAAGGATTAATGCCGGAGTTCAAAACACAGATATTCCGAGAATTAGCATTACTGGGAAATAATAGACAATTAATCTATTTCAGTAAACAGAACCTCTCAATACTTCCCAAAGAGTCTGTTGATACCACGATGAAACTTATGCATTCCTGCCACGGGTTCGGTGTACATCAGAATACATTTCCCTGAAACGACATGAATACCCGCTGCGATTCCGTTTTCTGTTGCTTCTTTTGACCCGGAACCCTGTTGAAGCCATACTGAGGTGAACCCAAGAGTTGCTGCTTCCTTAACAAGAAGTGCCGCCCTTTCAGGTTTTACACAAACTATCAGATTGGGAGTTAACCCGGCAACAAGATCGAGGGTTTTATAACATTTTACTCCCTCAACCATTTGTAATGAAGGATGAACAGGGTATATTGTAAATCCTCGTGCCGTCAACTCTTTGAGTATGGCATTACCAAACTTTTTAACATCCGATGAAACTCCAACTAATGCAAAAGTTTTTTCACTAACCATTTTTCCTATTTGGTTATCCATTTTTAACCTCGTTTTAATAAATGAATCAATTGGTAAACTTAATAAAACCTGAACATTTTTTACTAATTTAAATGACAGACAATCTATTTTTCTGACAGATGAAAGGAACCTGCACCCGATGCAGTGGTATGTAGATATTGTAACAGCTCACCCGATCATCACAGCCATGATTCAGTTTGCCATTTTGGGAACACTTGGGGATATGATCGCAGCATGGATAGTGAACAAAAAGTTCTTCCTGCCCTATAAACCCCATGAACTTCTTCTGAAATTTGTGGAATGGGCTTTTCTCGCGGTTTTGATCAAATATGCCTTTACGGGATATAAATTTTTTGTGGATGGACTTGTTACGACAGGTCTGCTTCCCGAATTGGGAAATTTTGGCACTGCTTTTTCAATATCAGCCGCAATGAATTTACAATTTGGACTGCTCCTGGTTTTACTTCATCGATTGCTGGATAATCTGATTGCAGGTAAAGATAATTGGGCAAACATCCACAAAGGATTTTATTCCCTCATCTGGTTTTGGCTCCCCGCTCATACAATTACCTTTATGCTGCCCAAACCTTATCAGATTGGACTTGCAGCACTTTGGTCAGTTTGTCTGGGTATAATTCTTGGATTTTACAACAAAAAGAAAGTGGAGAAAACATGATCTCATGTGCATTTTATGAGAGCCCTGTTGGTACCCTTTATCTCGGTGCCGGAGAGAAAGGAATTGTGTTCATCGAATTCAAAAACGAATCAAAATTTGAAGAACAAAAAACCAAACTCAAAAAAAGACTCAAAGATGAATTCTCCGAAAAGGAAACACCTTTGATCAAAGAGTTAAAAAAACAACTTGACGGCTATTTCTTGGGTAAAAGAAAAGATTTTGATCTACCGATTCAAATGTCGGGTACTGAATTTCAAAAATCAGTTTGGAATCAACTCCTCACCATCCCACACGGTGAAACAAGATCATATAAACAGCAGGCTGAAAATATTGGAAACCCAAAGGCAGTTCGAGCAGTTGCAAACGCCAATGGCGACAATCTGATCAGCATCGTTATCCCCTGCCATCGTGTCATTGGTGCAGATGGTTCTCTCACCGGATATGGTGGTGGACTCGAAAATAAACAATGGTTACTCAATCACGAAAATAAATTCAACAAATAAGGTTTAAGCAGTTATGAAGAGATTCCTTTCACTTTTTACAGTACTTCTATTTTTAATTCAGCCCCTTCATTCCCAGTTTAATTTTAATGCCGACACTGTAAAGGCCGGAAAATATGACACGGGAAAGATGTGGACTTTCGAATTTCCACCTTTTGACTATCTCAAAGAAAAATATGGTTTTGAAGCCGCACAGGAGTGGTTTGATGATGTACGCCTCTCAGCCCTAAGAATCCCCGGGTGTTCCGCCTCCTTTGTTTCGGCAGACGGGTTGGTTATGACCAATAATCATTGCGCCAGAGGTGTGCAACGACAGGTTCAAAAAGAGGGAGAAGAACTCGCCAAAACCGGTTTTTATGCGGCCACCCTCGAAGAGGAGAGAAAAATCCCCAACTATGTTGCTGAACAACTTGTGTATTTAAAGGATATCACTTCAGAGGTGCAACCTGAGATAGAAAAAGGAAAGGATGCTGCGGAAAAAGTATCAATTCGCGAAAAAGTTATGAAGGATCTAAAATCCAAATATGAAAAAGAAACAGGCTTAAAATGTGATATCACCACATATTTTAACGGAAGTCTCTTTTTTGTTCAGGGATTTAAGGTATTCAAAGATGTAAGACTTGTTTTCCAACCTGAAGAGGGTATCGGTTATTTTGGCGGTGATCCTGATAATTTTACATTTCCAAGATATAACCTCGACTGTACTTTTTATCGCGTTTATGGCGAAGATGGAAAACCGATAAAATCAGAGCATTTTTATCAGTGGAGCAAAAACGGTGCTGCCGAAGGTGAACTGGTTTTTACGGTTGGAAACCCTGGTTCAACGAATCGTCTCAGAACTGTTGCACAACTTGAGTATTTGAGGGATGTACAGTACAGAAATCTTTCATTTATGATGAACAGCCTCTACAATAAACTGGAAGAGTTAAAATCAGTTAATCCAACAAAAGCTGATGAATATGAAAAACTCAGACTCGGTTTTTCAAACGGCTGGAAGAGCATCACTTCAACATACAAAGCCCTTCTCGATCCCTATCTTCTTGCAAGAAAAATGGACTTTGAGAAAAAAGCAAAGGAATTTGTAAATAACGATCCGGAACTTAAAGAAACTTACGGCGGTGTTTGGAAGAGTATCGAAATGACCCGCGCCGAACTTAAAGAGATTGATAAACAACTCGCGGCATTCACTGCAAACAACACCTATTCTGCAAGATACTGGCTGATTGCAAATGAACTTGTCAGATATGCCAAACAGATGCAGCTCCCCGAAGAGAAGAGAGATACCACTCTTAAATCGAAACGGTATCTCGAAATGAGAAACAATCTTTTCCCCAAAAACTATGACCCTGTCCTTGAAGAAGCCAAGTTGATTATTAATCTCGACTATCTTGTGCTAAACCTCGGCAGTGATCATAAACTTGTTTCATCATTTTTTAACGGTCAAAGTTCAGAAGCTGCAGCAAAAAAACTGATCGCCACAACTCTCTTTAAAGACAGAGAGACTGTCCTTGCAATGTTCGAAAAATCACCTGAAGAGATACTTGCTCTCGATGATCCATTTGTAAAACACTTTGCCAATAACTGGGAATTATTGGAAAAACTAAGAGATCAACAAAGAGAAGTAATCAACACTGAAAATGTAACCTTTGGTTTGACGGGACAAATTCTTTACAAAATGTATGGAACCACCATTTCTCCCGATGCAAACAGAACTTTGAGAATAAGTGATGGTCTGATGGAGGGTTACAACTACAACGGAACAAAAGCCCCCGTCTTCACAACTTTTTATGGATTGTATGACAGATTTTTCTCCTTTGGTAAAAAATATCCGTTTGATCTGCCTGAAAGATGGGTTCAAATACCAAAAGATCTTGACCTCACAACTCCTTTCAATTTTGTTGCAACAAATGATATCGTTGGTGGTAACTCGGGAAGTCCTGTGATCAACAAAAACGCAGAGATTATCGGGCTGGCATTTGACGGAAATATCGAAAGTCTTCAAGGGAATTTTATATATCTCCCCGATGTCAACAGAACAGTAGCAGTGGATTCCAGAGGAATGTATGAAGCAATCCGTAAGGTCTATAAAGCCACCCGCCTTGCCGATGAACTTTGGAATGGGGGGATTAAGTAGCGAAGTAGCGAAATTTAACCGCAGAGGACGCAAAGGGAGATAATTAAATATCTCCCTCCGCGAAAATCCGTCTAATCTGCGTGTATCTGCGTCCCACCCTTATCCGTGAAAATCCGCCTCATCCGTTTCATCCGCGTTCTATCTTACTTCCTGTATTTAGAAATAAATTCCTCAACTTCGGGGATTCCGCCCTGGAGGATCAAATATCCGTTGCTGGGTTCGCGTTCGGTGATTTCACCGTTGACGGGGGTTAACATTATCTTTTTAACAACTTCGAGGTCTTCACTCTGTCCAAGTGCCCATCCAAGCTTCATGTAAGCCACTTCAGGGAGCATATTGGCACATGGTACAACTCCAAGCTCCATCATATCCCTTCCTGTGTCATATACATACATCTGCACATAACCCCAGAGGGTCTGAACCGTCATATAAACAGCAACATTTTTTTCTTTGGCTCTTTTTAGTGCGGGATAAACGGGTTTATTTACATGTCCGAGACCTGTTCCTGCAATCACAATGCCCCGATAACCTTTATCGATCATTGAGTCGATTATATCGGGCTTCATATTGGGATAATAATAAACAATCCCAACCTTCTCTTCAAAAGCAGTGTTGATGATTACATTGTTATCGCGCCTTCTTCTTTTATAATCCTCACGAAGTGGGGTTATCTTTTCGCGACTTACCATTGCAATTGGAATATCGCCAATGGTTCTGAAAGTTGATCTGTAACTTGAGTGCATTTTCCTTACTCTTGTGCCACGATGGAGCAATCCGTAATCGTCGGATGTGGGACCAAACATACAAACCAAAACTTCGGCAATATCACTCTCAGCGGCAGTTTTAACGCTGTGCATAAGATTGAGAGCTGCATCGGAGGATGGTCGGTCACTTGATCTTTGAGAACCTACCATTACAATCGGAACAGGTGAATTCTGCACCATAAAGGAGAGAATAGCTGCAGTGTGATGCATCGTGTCGGTGCCATGTCCAATTACAATTCCCTGTACGCCTTTTTCAATCTCTTTACCAATCGCTTCTGCTGTTCCAATCCATTGTTCGGGACCCATGTTTTCGCTGAAAACACCATAAAGTTTTTCAGTTTCGAGGTTACATATATCGGCAAGTTCAGGGACGGAACCATAAAGTTCACCGGGTGAAAATGCCGGAATTACCGCACCTGTTCTGTAATCAAGCCGGCTTGCGATTGTGCCTCCGGTTCCAAGAAGTTTAACTCTTGGCTTCCGGGGATCGTAAGGGAATTCCTTTTCGGGAATTTTATAGTGAGCTTCTTTTCTTCCGGTAACTTTAATATCAAGTATTCTTGATGAGGCAATACCGATGTTGTATCCCGAGACAAGTTTAATTACGATATGTTGATCATCTGCGGTTTCTGAACGGGGAAGAACTCTTCCTTTATATGTTCCGTCAGCAGTAAGAACTTCGATATCGCTCCAGATTAAAGCGGAAAATTTTTGAAGTGAGGCAAGTGCTTCGCCTCTGTATCCTTTGTAATCATTATCGGCTGCCATCTTACATTCCTCCCAAAATTTTATTCATCACTTTTTCGACTTCACTTCCACTTGCTTTTAACCTGAGTTGATCCATTATCATCCCCATTAGAATGATATTAGTTTTCTCCGGTCTTCTGACACTCATTGTTTTGAGCTTTTCGATGCTCTTTAAAACCACTTCTTTTATCTCTTCGGTTTTAGACAGTGGCTGGACAATCTCTTCAACAGGTTTACCCGAAACGAGTGATTCTCTTAAGATGAAATAGAGGCAACTCTTTACGATTTTCCCTTCACTCAGCAGAGTGAAAAGTGATTTGTAAACTTCAGGTGTAATCAGGCTTACAGGCAAATGTTCCTTTTTTAATCTTGCAGGGAATTCTATGAGAACTCTTGAGGCAAAGCGGTGATCAATCTTTAATTCGCCAATCGCATTTTCGAATATTTTTGCAAAAGGTGACATCGCTAATTTTTCGATATGCTCTTCTGGAACACCCATGGAACGATATTTCGACTCCCTTTCCCAAATTGGAACGGGCAACCCTTCTCTGATCTTTGCAATCCTTTCAGGTGTGATCTTTTTTGGAGGAAGATCGGTATCGGGGTACATTCTGTCGGCACCGGGAAGGATCCTTTCAAATCCGTTTGTTCCGTCTCTTAAAGCCTGGCGGGTTTCGGAAGGGATTCCGATTGTGGCTTCCCTGGCTCTTATTATTATCTCGGCGGCACCCGACTGTGCATCCTGTTCATCTCCCCAAACGAGAACAATAGTGTCTTCTTCCGAAGCATTCACTGCTTTTTTTAGTGTGTTCCATTCGGAGGACGCAATCGTTTCACTTGGACTGTCACTGTGGATAATATTGGGAAGTGTCGTCAAACACGAAATAACCCTTACACGGTCGGAAATTTCTCTTGAAAAATAGGTGTCGGTTTGTGTTTCCCATCTTAAAAGTCCTTTAAAACCTTTTAAGGAAACACATAAAACCTTCATTCCGGCAAGAATAGCACTGGTAATCGGTTGGTAACGGGTCTTTTTGAGCAGACGGGTAACATCGGTTGTTACTGTTGCAAATGTCTCTTTTGTTACACCTCTCCTGTTGAGTTCATCCCTGAGGCGAAGTAAATTCCACTGTCTCATTGCTTCATTATATGTGAGCAATGGAATAAGAGGAATTCTTGGAACCCCTTTTATCTCAATTCTGGTCCCACCCGTTACACTGACATTCACATCCTGACGGGCAGCTCCAATTCCTGTGCGAACTTTGCCTGTGCTTCTGGCGAGTCTTCTTAAAATCTCTGCCACTTCTGCCACTTCCTTTGGAGTTTTCATATCGGGACCCGTTACGGTCTCAACAAGGGGCATACCAAGGCGGTCGGTAAGGTAGGTTCGTCTGTGGCCGATGTCACTCACTTCGCGACAGGAATCTTCCTCAATCGAAAGTTGAATGACCTGTATAAATCTGTCTTTAAAGGGTACTCTACCGTCGAGGCAAACAATTGCAGTTCTCTGAAATCCTGTTGGAATACTTCCATCCAGATATTGTTTTCTTGCGATGTGCACCTCATCAACCATCGATGACCCATAAAGCATACCAAGCCCAAAAGCTATATCAAGTGCTTCATCGTTGATTTCAAATGGCGGGGTGTCATCCATTTCGTAGGTGCAAACAGTCTCACGACTGATTCTGTAGATTATCTCTTTACGAGTTTTGAATTCCATCAGTGCAGTGCCGTCATACTCACCAAGTTCGGAGAGTGTGGGCCTCATGTGCCGGAGAATCTCAGCATTGTATTGGTCGCTGTACATTCCGGCAGGGCACCTGCAAAAAAGTTTTTTTGAAGTTAACAGTTGTTGATGAATTTCGAGTCCCGATTTGAACCCGACGGTGCGGTAGTCTTCCTCCCGCATCTCATTAAAAGGTTTAAATTTAAATTCCGGCATCGTTTTTCTGTCTCCCGAGTTGTCTTCCGTTCCGTATGAATCGACTATTTAGAATAATCAAGACTTTAAAATTACAGTTTTTATCAAAATAAAGAGAAAAATCATCTCTTTATCATAAATATTTGTTAGTTTTTGGAGATGCTTTTGCCAGAATTATCCAACAGAGATGACCAAACTTTTTAACGCTGTTCTCAAAACCTTAATAATCTTCTTTTTTATTGTCTCGAATATACCGGGACAGGGTGGGCAGAACTATTCAATCACCAACTATAACATCGGAAGTGGTCTCGAATCCAACAGGATAAACAGTGTAACACAAGACACATCAGGAAGAATATGGCTTGCCACGGGCTCAGGTGTTTCAGTTTATGATGCATTTAGCTGGGAAAACATCAGGCTACCTGATTCCAACAATTTTTCGGGGTACAAATTAATTGTCACCGATGAAATTGGAACAATTTGGGTGGCTCCATTCTATTTGCGAAGCAAAATATACAAACTGACTAACGGGAATTGGTCTGAAATTCCCTCTCCGGATCTCACCGGAAACAAGAACGAGAGTGTAACCGGATTCGCTGTTTTTTATCGCAATAATTCTCCTGTTATTGCCCTGTCCACCCTTTCTGATTTGTTTCTGATGGTGAATGATAAATGGATAAGATACAATAACTCAAACTCAAAAATCCCCACAAGCATCTATGGTCTCATCAACTTTTCACAAGAATTTTACCTCGGCACAAACAAAGGGGTTACAAAAATTTCTTTTGAAAACGGTTCAACGCCAGTAATACAGAATTCAATATTCGGAGTTGATGAAATGGTTTGGGCAGTAGCTGCAACAGATCACAACATTGGGAAACCCCGGTTTCTCCTCCTCTCGAAAACCTGGTTTGGAGAAGTTATAAATTCTAATGTTAAAAAATACACCTTGCCCGCTAATATCGAGTTTATGCCGTTGTTCCTGAACTTTTATATCGTGGAAGATATCGATAAAAAAATATATATGGGGAACAAGGTTATCAAGTTTTCCTTTGAGCGAAGTTCCGGGAAGTTTGTTACATACGGAAAAAACAAAGGGTTCGCTTCAGAGGGGGGAACCTCAATTTATATCGATTCCGAGCACAATATCTGGTTTGCAGATTACCGTGGTGTGGATAAAATCACTTTTCATCCCTTCACTAACTACTATAAATCCAACGGTCTGCTTGAAGATGAGGTTACGGCTATTATTGAATATGAACCCGGTTCTTTTGTATTTGGGCACAATTCCGGCTTTACAATGTATAAAGATCAAACTTTTATACCCGTTACCTTCAAACCAAATAATCGTGGCAGCGATATCATCTCCAGAGTTCTCGACCTCTTGCTTGATGGAGAAGGGAATATCCTGGCAGCAGCAGGTTATTATGGATTGATTCAAATTTCAAAGGATGGTTCATATACCGAATTAACTTCTATTGATGGTAGTATTACATCGCTGGCTCACTCAAAAGAATATGGCCTGCTTGTCGGATCCAGTGCCGGTGTTTTTAGTTATATTAACGGAAAACTTGAGGAAATTGACCCTTCATCCCAGTTAAAAAACTTCCGTAAGATATTTACATTCGACGACAAGGTCTATCTAACCAGTCAATTGGGGCTGTTTCAACTCCTCGATGGTAAAATCATCCAATTAATAAAAGATAAAAATCCCCTTATTTCAAGTACATATTCACTTTTACAGGAAAAGGATGGTTCACTGCTCGTTGGTGCTGAGACGGGATTATATGAGCTAAAAAATGGAATTTTAACCAAATTTGAACGATTTGGTTTCTCTTTAAATAAGAGCGTCTATTTTATTGTTAAAAACCACCAAAAAGATTATTGGTTTGGAACTGTGGACGGGCTCACCCGCTGGGATGGTGGCACCACCATATTCAATTATTCCGTTGAAGATGGACTTTCAGGTTATGAAATGAATCGTTCTGCGGCTATAATAGATGGCGAAAACAGATTTTGGATCGGCACAAACACCGGTTTATCCTCTTACTCTATCGTAAATGAGAGATCAACAATTCCTCCTCCAAGGCTTTTTCTTTCAACAATCGAAACAACTTCCGGAACATTTTATAACCTCAACCAACCGAACTATATTCCACATGATGAAAACACTCTGCAATTTACTTTCAGAGGCATATCTTATAGAAAAGAAAACAGTATAGAATACCGGATCAAATTAGAAGGTTTTGATAGAGATTTTTATACCTTAAAGCAAGCTCAACTCTACAGTATAAGATACCCAAATCTTCCATCAGGGGAATTCAGACTTATTGTAATGGCAAAAAACAGGTTGAGTGCCTGGAGCGATCCTGTGTATTCTGCAAGTATTGTTATCGAAAAACCATTTTATCTAAAATTATGGTTTATGTTTTTTGTAGCGGTTGTTTTTGCGGTTATCTACCTGCTGGTTCACAAATATCTGCTTACACATCGTGAACAGGCAAGACTGGAAACGATGGTGCAAGAAAGAACCAGGGAGCTTGCAGATTCCGAGTTAAAGCTGAAACACACCCTTGACGGGTTAGAGGAAGAGGTAAAACAAAGAACTCTTGAGCTCGATAGTCTTAACCGTACAAAAGACAAGATTTTCTCAATCATCTCCCACGATCTTAGAAGTCCTTTTATGTCAATCCTCGGATTCTCTGAAATTCTGGAAGATGAACTTGAAGATATGGACAAAGCTGAGATAAAGTCAACAGTCGAAAAAATTCTGAACTCTTCCAGAAATACAGTTTCGCTGGTTGATGGACTTCTCGAATGGTCACGCCTTCAGATAGGTGGACTTGTCCCGGAGCATAAAGATGTAAATGTGGGGAAAGTGATACGGGAAGTCCAGGAACTTTTCCAACCTCAGCTTACGAAAAAGGCTATAACTCTTAGTTCTGATATTGAAGACGATTGTCATGTGTTCACAGATGAAAATATTGTGAAATCAGTTATCAGAAATCTTCTAAGCAACGCAATCAAGTTTACAAATCCAACCGGTACTGTTTCTCTTTCCGTAAAAAAATCAGGGGATGAGATAATTCTTGTTGTCGAAGATTCCGGAATAGGTATGACCCGGGAAATGGTTCAAAATCTTTTTTCACTTACAGGAATAAAAAGCCGAAAAGGTACTGCCAACGAAAAAGGAACCGGTCTCGGGATGAATATCACCCACGACCTTCTGAAAAAAACAGGCGGAGATATCAAAGTGGAAAGTTCACCCGGAGTAGGATCCAAATTCACCGTCACCTTCAGAAACAGCTACTGAGTTTAACGGCAGCCTGATTTAAGATTCCTCACCAAATCGAAAACGCCCTCTTTCCCTGATTCATCAAGTTTTTTAATTACAGCACTGCCAACTATAACACCATCACAAAAGGGAGAAACCTGTTTTATGTTTGCTACAGTTGATATCCCAAAACCAACAAGCATTTTGTTCTTTTTAATCAGGTTCCTTGTATTTTGAAGCGGTTTTATTTCAGTATCAGTGAATGAATTCCTGACTCCTGTTGTGCCTGAAACACTGACACAATAAACAAAACCGGAGCTTTTTGAGTCAATCTCTTTAATCCTCTCCTCTCCCGATTGTGGGGTTGTAAGAAGAATTCTATCCAATGATATTTGATTCGATGGATAAAATGAATCATATTCTTCAAGTGGGATATCTGGAATTATCAATCCATCAATTCCACAGCCCACAGCATCACTTAAAAATCTGTCAATACCATATCGAAACACGGGATTAGCATATCCCATCAATATTAATGGTTTATCTGTTTTGGATCTAATCAACCGGGAGAACTCAAAAACAGTGTCAAGATTCACTCCATTTTCAATCGCAACCATAGAAGACTTTTGAATAACCGCCCCATCCGCAAGTGGATCACTAAATGGAATGCCGATCTCCAGCATATCAGCCCCCGCATCCAGAACACCTAATGCCAGCTCCACAAAACTCTCCACATCCGGATACCCCGCCGTTAAAAACACCGACAATACCTTTTCACTCCTGTTGTTTACTTCTTCAATCTTCTTATAAATCTTTAACATCTTCTTCCAAAATTTTAAGTTACTAATTCAATCTGTTGCTACTCCGATACTCCGCTACTCTGATACTCAAGTTCTAAAGTTCTAAGGTTCTAAAGTTCTGAAGTTCTGAGGTTCCGAAGCTCCGAAGTTCTGAGGTTCTAAAGTTCTAAAGTTCTTAAGTTCTCCATTATCATCGAAAGGTCCTTATCCCCTCTCCCAGAAACATTAACCACAACTATTTGATCTTTGGTTGTGGTGGGCATCAGATAGTTTAGATATGCCAGAGCATGAGCAGTTTCCAGTGCGGGGATAATCCCTTCAAGTCTGGCAAGGAGGGAGGTGGCATCAAGTGCCTGTTCATCTGTAACGGAGAAATATTCACATCTACGGATATCTTTTAAGTAGCTGTGTTCGGGTCCCGAACCGGGGTAATCGAGTCCTGCCGAGATTGAATGGACTTCTGAAACCTGTCCGTCATCATCCTGCAAAAGATAACTCAACATCCCCTGAAAAATTCCGACTTTTCCAAGAGTAAGAGATGCACAATGTTTACCCGATGCCAACCCCAATCCCGCAGCTTCAACTCCGATTAATCGGACTTCGGTGTTTTTGATGAATGGATAAAATATCCCCATGGCATTACTTCCCCCGCCAACACAAGCAACGATAACATCGGGCAGTCTGCCTTCTTCTTTGAAAATCTGTTCCTTTGTCTCTTCCCCGATAACCGATTGAAAATCTCTGACAATCATGGGATAAGGATGTGGACCAACCACCGAACCAATTATGTAATGGGTATCTTTAACATTTGTAACCCAGTCGCGAATCGCTTCGTTGGTGGCATCTTTAAGTGTCCTGCTGCCTGAAACCACGGGAACCACTTCAGCCCCCAAGAGTTTCATCCGAAAAACATTTGGTGCCTGTCTTTTTATATCCACTTCACCCATATACACAACACACTTTAATCCAAACTTTGCACAGGCTGTAGCTACAGCAACACCATGCTGTCCGGCTCCTGTCTCTGCGATTATTCTTGTTTTGCCAAGTCTTTGTGCCATTAGAACCTGTCCCAAAGCATTGTTTATTTTGTGTGCCCCGGTGTGGTTCAGGTCCTCTCTTTTAAGATAAATCTTCCCGGTTCCGAAGTGTTTGGTAAGTCTTTGTGCAAAACTTAGTGGTGTGGGCCTGCAATTATATTTTTGCTGAAGGTTTTGGAATTCCTCCCTGAATTTTGGGTCTTTTTTTACTTCTCTATAAAGCTCCTCCAACTCCCTTAGAGCAGGAACAAGAATTTCGGGAACATATCTCCCTCCATAAATCCCAAATTTCCCGTTTTTGTCGGGCTGGTTATATTCAAGATTGTTAAACATCATCAATTCCTCTTTTAATTTCGACAAATGATCCTATTTGATCAAAAAAATCTTTTACTTTGTTGTGGTATTTAATTCCCGGTTCCTTTTCGAGTGAAGAATTAACATCCACGGCAAAAGGACAAAGTGATGCAGCCACTTCTTTTATATTTTCCGTAGAGATTCCACCCGATAGAAAATATTGTCCTTTTAATTTGCCGGGGATTCCATTCCAGTCAAATTGTTCTCCCGTTCCACCATATAAATTCTTGGAAAATGTATCAAAAAGCGGGATTGAAGTCCCGTATTTGTCGATTATCCCATAGTCAAATCCATCCATCACCCTGAATGCTTTAATTGTTTTGCATTTAACCTCAGCGGTATATTCAGGGGTTTCTTCCCCGTGTAACTGCACAAAATCGAGTTGTAATTCTTTAACAATTTTGTTTACAACCTCAAGTTCTTCATTCACAAAAACTCCAACTTTTTTTGTTCCGGGTTTAAGTTTTTTGATTATTTCGAGTGCTGCATAAGGGTCGATGTACCTTTTGCTCCCACTGTAGAAAATGAAACCAAGAAATTCCGCACCAGACGATTCACAAAAAATTGCATCATCAGAATTGGTAATTCCACAAATTTTAACCCTCATCCTCTACACCATTCTTTCATCTCACTTACAGCTCCACCGATTGAAGCAGACCGAATAAAATATTCCCCCACCAAAACGGCATCACAACCGGCATCCCGTACCCGTGTAATGTCATCCTTGCTTTTTATTCCACTCTCCGAAACAAGCAGAATGTCATCGGGCAGATGCCGTCTTATCTCGACGGTGGTTTTTAGATCGGTAATAAATGTTGTAAGATCACGATTGTTAACTCCGATCAGTTTGTTTAGTGAAAAATCGATTTTTGATATCTGATCAATCGAATGGAGTTCAAGCAAAACTTCCATGCCAAGCAGTTGCGCTGTTTTGGTCAACTTCCGAATTGATTCTTTAGTCAGTGCCTCACATATCAAAAGAACAGCATCAGCGCCGTTTTCTCTCGCCTGAAAAATTTGAGTTTCATCAATTATAAAATCCTTCCGCAGAAGAGGTTTGTTTTTTATCAATGCGATGTCGTGAAGATGATCGATACTCCCCTTAAAAAACTGTTCATCCGTAATAACAGAAAGTGCATCGGCACCATTTTTAAAATATTCAACTGCTATATCAAGATGATCAAAATTATCAATAAAAATCCCTTTTGAAGGACTCGCTTTTTTCACCTCAGCTATAATCGAAATATCCCGGCTTTTTTTTATTGTATTTATGAGACTCAGCGTCGGTTTGTAAAACAGGTCTGAATCATCATACTCTTTAACCTGTCGATTCTGTTTTAATATGGCAATTTCTCTCCGCTTCACTTCAAGAATTTGTTCAAGAATACTCATAACGACCCTCCTCCAAATTTGATAAGTTCCTGAAGTTTATTAAATGCCTTTCCACTCAAAATGGATTCTTCAGCTAATTGTGTGCATTCTTTCAAATCTTCCGATACTCCGGCACAATACAAAGCAAGTGCCGAATTGGCGGCAACAACAAAAAACTTTCCGTCCCTTTCAGGTTTTTTTAAGAGGTCATATATCACCCCGGCATTATATTCAGGTGTATCACCAATAAGGTCGCCAATCGGCACACCGGGGTAACCAAAATCTTCAGGATTAAGATTATAGTAGTTTGTCCCTGTGCCCTCTTTATACTCGAATACCGCAGTTGAGGCGTCAAGTGTAACTTCATCGCGACAATCACCTGTACAGATAAATAACACTCTTTTCATCTTTAGATATGATGCAGCTTCCGCCATCAGACCCGCTGATTTGTTGTTATATACCCCAACCAACTGGTTTTTGGTACCGGCAGGGTTGGTAAGGGGTCCCAATAGATTAAAAACCGTTTTCATCCCCAGTTCTTTTCTTACAACGGAAGCATATTTCATCGCAGGGTGATAATATGGAGCGAATAAAAATCCAATTCCTGTTTCATCAATTGCCCTCCCTGTTTCAGATGGTGAAAGATCAATCTTTACTCCAAGTTGTGTTAATACATCTGCACTGCCCGATCTGCTGGAAATCGATTTATTGCCATGTTTTGCCACTCCAATTCCTGCACCTGCAACCACAAAAGCTGCCGCGGTTGAAATGTTTATGGTTCCCGAATCATCTCCCCCGGTTCCACAAACATCTATCAAGTCACTCCTTTTTGTTTCTACTTTTATACTCTTCTCTCTCATCGCACTTGCAAATCCGGCTATCTCGGCAGCAGTTTCACCTTTCCCCTTAAGAGCAATCAAAATTGCTGCAAGCTGGGAGTTATTCACCTCACCGGACATTATCATATCCATCACATAAAATGCCTCTTCAAATGAAAGGTGGTCTCTGTCGAGCATTTTTTCAATAAATGTCTTCATTTTGATTCAATCCAGTTTTTCATAAGTTGTGTCCCGGCTTCTGTAAGTATCGACTCGGGATGAAATTGTATCCCCTCCACTCCATTCTCTCTGTGCCTTACTCCCATTATTATACCATCTTCCGACCTCGCCGTCACTTTAAGACCTCTGGGAAGTGAACCCTCATCAATGATTAATGAATGGTATCTTGTTGCGGTAAAGTTTTGTGCCACACCACTAAATATCCCTTTCCCGGAATGAGATATTTCCGAGGTTTTCCCGTGCATCAAAACGGGTGCGTGCACAATATCGGCTCCAAATTGAAGTCCAATTGCCTGATGACCAAGACAAACTCCAAGAATGGGAATTTTCCCGGAAAACTCATCGATTACATTTAGTGTAATTCCGGAGTTTTCAGGTCTGCCCGGTCCGGGTGATATAAGTATCCTGTCAGGATCAATCTTTTTTATTTCTTCCGTAGTTATTTCATCGTTCCTTTTTACAATCACATCCTGGGTGAATTTACCCACAAGCTGTACCAGATTGTAAGTGAACGAATCGTAATTGTCAATTACCAGAATTTTCATCTATTACCTCTGCGTGTTCAAGTGCATTTTTTAATACTGCTGATTTATTTTTAATCTCTTTTGCCTCGAGCCTGGGCAAACTGTCTGCAACAATTCCTGCTCCTGCTTGCCAGTGGATTAAATTATCTTTGGCAAACAATGTCCTTATTGCGATACAAACATCAAGATTCCCCGAAAAATCGATATACCCAACTGCCCCCGCATAAACATTCCTTTTGAGTTTTTCATATTCACAAATCAATTCCATTGCTTTAATCTTGGGGGCACCGGTAACTGTTCCGGCAGGGAAACACGATTTTAAGGCATCAATACAGTCGAGCTCATCCCTCAGTTTCCCCTCAACTCTGGAAACTATATGCATCACATGGGAAAAACGGTGAATTTTCATCTTTTCTTTAAGTCGAACCGATCCAAACTCTGACACCCTGCCCACATCGTTCCTCCCCAGGTCAACAAGCATTACATGTTCAGCAATTTCTTTTGGATCATTAACCAAATCCATTTCAAGCTTTTGATCCTCTTCGGGGGTTAGGCCCCTTCTTCTCGTTCCGGCAATTGGCATCACCTCCACAATTCCATCCTGAACTTTTACAAGGTTTTCGGGGGAAGTGCCGATAATTGTAAGCCCCGTCTCAAATTCCAGAAAATACATATAAGGAGAAGGATTTATTATCCTCAATGCCCTGTAAACATTAAAAAGATCACCCTCATATTTTGTTGTAAATCTTTTTGAAAGAACAATCTGAAATACATCCCCATCCACAATGTTCTTTTTGCTTTGTTCAACTAATTCACAAAATACTTCATCTGAAATGTTTTCACTGATATCCCGATCAAACTTAAAATCCGATTTAAAATGGAGTGGGGCGGAGAGTTTTGATCTCAACTCTTTAATCTTTTGTTTGGCTTCACGATATAAATTTTCAAGATCAACTCCCTCAGTCACAGCCACATTTGTTATTATGATCACCTGATGTTTATAGTGGTCAAATGCCAAAACAGTATCATACACCCCAAGAATTGAATCATATTGATCATCAACCGAAGAACCAAATTTTAACTTCTTCTCAATTAGTGATATGTTTTCATAAGCGAGATACCCCACTGTCCCTCCTGTGAATGAAGGCAGTTCCTCAAGAGTCGGGTGGTTTCTGGTATGAAGCTCCTCCTTCAGGTAATCAAAAATATTCTGCTCCCGTGTTTCTTCACCATCGCTGTCAGAAATTTTAAGACTCAAACCTCTGTTTGAAATTATCTTAATGGGGTCTATTCCAATAAAGGAATATCTGCCCAGACTCTCTTTCCCCTCTACTGTTTCGAGCAGAAAACTTTGTCTCCCCTCTTTCCTCAATTTTAAATATGCGATTACGGGAGTAAACAAATCCGCAGTAATTTTTTCATATACAGGGATATAATCATATTTTTTTGCCAGGCTTATGAACTGTTCAAATTTCATTTATTACTCATTTTTTGATCGTGTGCACATAAAAAAAGCCCTTCTCGGTGAAAGAAGGGCTTTTAGTTGTATAAAACTCTTTAAAAGGACATATCACCGGGTTCTCATTGGGGGGAGTGCCACCACCAATTTGCCCGGACGGGAAGTGTGTTTATCGATAAATTCTTGTATGTACTTTTCAAATTCATGATTCCAAGATAGTTTTATTTTTCAATTCAATGCAAGAGGAAAATTATTTGACCTGAAGTACCTACGAATATTTAATCCCGCAGGCGGGGTAAAAATGGTTAGGGTGGACATTTTGGCTACGAATATTAAACCCCGTAGGCGGGGTATGGGAGATGTGGGAGAGCATTCATGAGCTACGAATATTTAACCCCGCAGGCGGGGTATTTTTAAATCCCTATCCGCGTATATCCGCCTAATCTCCCAACGGGATGCCTTCGGCACGCTTCATCCGCGTTCTATAAAAAAAGGGTAACTTCAGTTGGCATTGCCAAACCTTAGTTACCCTGATTAATTCTATCAGAAGTCTCTCAATTTACTCGAGTTTCTCGAGTTTCTCAAGTACTATTTAATAAGCGTCAACTTCTTTGTTGCTTTGAAACTGCCGGCTTCTATCTGATAAAGATAAACACCGCTTGAAAGGTTCGAAGCATCAAATGATACATTAAACGATCCTGCCTGATGGTAACCATTTACTAAAGTTGCAACTTCTTTTCCAAGAATGTTGAATACTTTAACGGTAACAACACCTGCTTCAGGAATGCTGTAGCGGATGGTTGTTGACGGATTAAATGGATTTGGGAAGTTCTGTGAAAGCTGGTAGTTAGTAACCACAGAGGCATCTTTTGCATCGGATGGTGCATCGTTTTCGAGTCTGACATTCACAAAAGGATTAAAGTTATTTGTATTAACGACTGCTTTTGCGACAACTGCATTCATGTAATCCGCTCTATCGGGAACAACTGTGTATTCACCGGGAGCAACTCCATCAAGAACAAAATTGCCGTTTTTATCAGTCATTGCAAAGGCAACAACTTCATTCATATCGTCAACTGCATAAACAAATGATCCTGAAGCAGCTTCACCAATACCGGCAACAACTTTACCATGTATCCAGCCCCAACCACTGTCAGGTCTTGCAATCACTGTAAAATTGATTCCGTTGATCAAACTTGTTTCATCAACAACCACTGAATCTGCATCTCTTCTTCTTTGAGCCTGAGCTCCATCATAACGGAAATATGTCGGTTTGAAGTTACCTTGTGGTTTTACAAAAAGGATATATTCACCGGGATTCAAGTTTGCAAATGAATATATACCAAGTGAATCGGTGTGAACCGCATAGCATTTTTGCCCAAATGAGGTACCTTCAACTCTGAAAGCTGAAACATATCCCATAACAGGTGCGCCAAGTGTGTCGGCAACAACTCCACTGATACCATTTGCATAAACTGGAAGTGGATCCATTACAAAATCGATTCCTGTAACATTTCCAGTGATTGCTACTTTGTCTGCATCAGCAATAACTCTTTTGTTATTGTAAAATTCAGGGAAGTAGGCAAATCCGGGAACCCTTGCATAAACAATCACAGTGTCATTTTCTTTAACATTTACGCTGTAGTTGCCAAGACTGTCAGTATGGGTTCTTTTTACCATATAGTGGTAGTTGTTTGCCCTTACTTTATAAACGAATATCTCCGCTCTTTGAGCTGCGCCAAGATCATTGATAACATTTCCGGTAAGTGTAAAACTTGCAGGTGGAACAAATGTGGCGAGATCTATTGCCAATGAGAGTGAATCTCCTTCGTTAACAACTACAGGTGTGGCTGCTTCGAGGGAAGTAACATTGTCATAATATTCAAAGAAATAGCCAAATTTGCTCGTTTGAACAAAATAGGTACCCGTTTGAACTGTTATTGAAAAGAAACCGGCTGCATTTGTTTTTGCGGATTTTACATACGGAGAAGTCTGTGAAAATGCTTTAACAAATACATCTTTTAATGGTTGTCCTGATGCATCAACTACAGTCCCGGTGATTTTTGCATAAACAGGTGGTGGTGGAGGCGGAGTAAGTGTGATTTCGACAGTGTTTGAAGGATCACTTGTAACTCCGTTGCTGTAAGCAACTACATAATATTGATAGGTTGCCCCGGGCACGACTCTCATGTCATTAAATCTTTTATCTCTAATGTTTGAAGCAGCAAGAATAAATTCTGTGCTGTCGGCATGTTTTTTAAACACCTTAAAACGGATAAATGACATTGGAGACGGGGTTGTATATGTCCATTCGAGTTTGACATATTTTCCATGGAAAGTACTGCCTTCAGTGGCTGTCAGATCAGTTGGTGGCTGAACCTGAGCGAACACCGAAAGTGTTGTCATCATGAACGATACAAGTAGCATCAATGAGAATTTCTGCCTCATTTGGCCTCCTTGATTAAATTGTGAAAAAAATATAAATTGTATTCCATATTGTTCGACAACGGAATATTAACCCTGGTTTAATTGCTTAAAAAAATCTTTTGTCATGAACTGAAAATTACACTATTTCAAAATCTCAATTCAGTGATATATTCAACAAATCTTTTCGAATTAGATGATAATCACCCATTTTTTCGACAAAACCCCTCTTTTCCTCGATGAATTTTTTCTTTAGTTATTGATATTGGATTTTCAGATAATTTATTGACTTTAACTTAAGTCAAAAAGTTTGATTTTTTTTAGGTGTTGGAATTTTGTGAATTTAGTTGTACATTAACCCTGTACAATTGAGAGTTTTTTATGTCATCTGTTTATACCTATACCCAGGCAAGAGAAAATCTTGCAACAATCCTTGATACTGTTTCGAAGAATAACGAGGTAGTGATCATCAACCGGAGAAATGCCGAGAATGTTGCTATTATATCTGAATCAGAATTGAATTCTCTTTTGGAGACTGCACATCTTTTACGATCACCCCGGAATGCAGAACGATTAATGGAAACCATTGGTGATGCCCTGGCTGATAAAATTCCTGTTCAATCCATAAAGGATCTTAAAAAGGAAGTTGGACTTGAGTGACGCTCAGTTGGATTGTGCCTTTCACCCCCGCTTCAGAGAAGAGCTTGCAGAATGGGTGAAATCTGATCGACGGGTTGCCCTGAAAATACTTGATTTGATCGAGAATGTGATGAAAAATCCATTTTCAGGACTCGGAAAACCTGAACCGCTTAAATATTTAGGACCGGGTATCTGGTCAAGAAGAATAACTCAGGAACACCGCCTCGTTTATCTTGTATCACCAACCAAGGTGAACTTCCTTCAGTGCAGGTATCATTATTGAGAAGCTTCACCACGACCTGTTCCACACAGAATATTTAATATAACCGAAGCCCCCTCCTGAATTCCGTTCCACATAATAATTGTCAGTAATTAAGTAATCAAATCTATCCCTTGGATTAAAACTTCCTGGTTAAAATAAAAGCTGCCCGAGGGCAGCTTTATAAATTAGTATAATATTTATTCAGCACAAGTTAATTTTCAGAAAACCTGAAATTCGTTTTCCTTGTGCTTGGCGATTCTAAAGTACTCAGGTTTTTACTTTCCCACCACCATCTTGATAGCTGAGGAGTAATTGCCTGATTCGAGTCTGAAAAAATACACTCCGGACGAGAGATCAATTGCATTAAACCTGACTTCATGATGCCCGGCTGACATGTCACCATTTAACAGAGTAGTCACTTCCTTGCCCAAAACATCATAGACAACACCCTTTGTGTATCCTGCAACAGGTAAAGAAAAACGGATCACAGTTTCGGGGTTGAAGGGATTTGGATATACCTGAAGTTTTATATCTTCAGGTAAGAGTGTGTTTTGTCCATCGTCAACACTTAGAATAACCCCATATTGCACGCCATTTATTATGCAACCAGTTAACCTTACTTCCCCAATTTCATACTGTATCAAAGCCTCCCCTAAACCATCAACTAATTGCGTCACCGTGCCATACATTGAGGAAGTGTCTCCAAATGGAACATCATGGAAAGTTAAATACCGTCTACTTTCCCTTTCCTGTCCCAAAAATTGAGTAGGTTCATCGTTGTAAAAGTATGTCCAATCATTTCTAAGAGAATCCACTATCCAGTATGATTTCAGAGGATCAGCTAACTTGTAACTTGTGATCCATAAATCCTCTCCGACATTTCGGTAAACGATACTGTTATCTAAATCGACCTTCGCAAATGGTATATCACTATCATCCCGATAAATCAGGTGGATGCCGGCGGAAACCGTATCAATTCGGGTAATTGTTGATGTTGTATATTCCCACCCCGGCATATTCAAATATTGCCAAACATCACCTACATGATATGGGAAAAAATCCATCGGATCAGGTGCCTTGTCTGATTTCACCTGAG
>CAZHCW010000040.1:0-20687 GCA_964531325.1 uncultured Ignavibacteriaceae bacterium
AATCAGGGTTTAGTAACAATACTAAAAAGATAAAATAAATTACAGGAGGCCCTATCTTCCATCCACCTTAGAAGTTTTGCATCGGAAATATTTTACTTTAAATTTAATTAATGAATTCAATAATAATATGACGGTGGAGATATGTATAACATGACAAACAGTATTAATAAAATTTTACTTACGATTGTTGTAGTCAGTATACCTGTTTTTGGACTTCTTCTTTTTGGATGTACATCACAGGAAGTATTATATACACCACCTGTGAAGCCAGCACCAATAATAACAGAATTCGTAGTCAATAAAAATAATGCAGTGTTAGGAAAAAAAATCTTCGATGAATATAATAGTAGTACTATTAAAAACATGTTTGATTTAGAGTGGTAAGATCCTACCACTTATACAACTATGCACTTCTATTATGAAGGTGATCCAGAACCTTATATCGATGGTGGCACTCTAGAATATAAATCGAAGCATGCCTTTCGTAATTATCAGATTTCTTTCCCTGCAGCGAAAAAATATGTAGATTACAAGTATTATGATAATCAAAAAGTTTACTTCCATATTACTCGAAATTTAAATTTAGATTGTCATGTATATATGGAATTAAAGTATATCGATAAAGAAAAGACAAGAGTTAATTTAAATTTTAATTATCATCTTGTAATTTCGCACTCTATCCCACAATTCCCAGGAGTATACAATTATCCTCTTGAGAAATATGATAGTAAGCTAGAATTCCATACAAATGAGAAAGCAGTTGGCGTAACTTCCGGTAACATTAATGTAATTTATTGGCCTACTGGTAAATTAGAAAATTACTTTATTAAGCTGCTGACTGAATAACACTCCCTCCGCTCCGGACGCTCCGCTTCGCTCGCGTCCCTGATCCTGCGCTGCGGGGCCGCCAACTACCAAATTAATCCCCGACACTACTCGGCCCCTGGGCGCGGGCCGTGGTGCCGGGACTACTCCTCCTGTCCTCCCTGTCGCTTCGGAAACGGGACGCCTCCGCGCCGAACGACTCGCGCCAAAGCGGCGTTCGCTTCACTCACTCCTCGTCGCAAAACGAGCCACCCCGGCCGACAATCTTAAACAGATACGCATCGCCCCTCTCAACAAGCATGGAGCTGACTGCGCATAGCATCACTAAAATTCCTACCAACTATCCTGAATTTCCAGAATGTTGCGATCCTCCTGACTTAATGAGTATATCCCCGCCGCGCCCTCTTCATCTTGCCTACTACCCATATAAAGGGACTCCGCATGCGGCCGGGGCAGAAGTGCCTGTCGCCATTCGGGGGGGGGTGCCGGTCTCTTAATCACAAGCGTGGCGTTGCTCGCAAGACCGCGTACCGACATAAGCGAACCAACGGTTGGAGGGATGTGTGTCGCCAAACGGCGCGGTTCACAACTCACACTCTATAGTCCATGTGGCTGTGCTACAGGGGGAAATTACATCCTGGAAGATGAAGATGATGAGGTTTATGCCTCAACAGATTTCATGCCTGTAATAGCCGCAGGTGCCAATGGAGAGGTGATGATAGTCTGGAAAAGAACAACAGTTTCAGGCAATAAAGTTGCGGGTCTTCAATACAAATTTGGATATATCAATTATGCAACAAGAACCTGGTATTCCACAAGTAGTGTGGCAGATGTTTTACATAAATAAACCTGATGACAATCTATCTTATATCATGGGATGGAGTGAAAACAATGGTGGTTATGCAAAGATAATGGATAATACCCTGCATTCGAGGAATCTTAAGACCATACCTATCGACGGAAAAGATCTGCAAATTTCCAATGGTTCTTCCAAATTATCAATGTATGCACAACATTTTAACACAACAAATCCCCCAAACTACTTTAAGCTTTCTCAAAGTATTGGGTCTTATTACGGACTTCAGAAGGGAGGCGACCTGACAAATTATACGGACAGCAGAGCCGGTGTTGCTTCAATAAACAGAGGTCGAATCTTCTATGCTCTTGGAGAACTTTACCTCGGTAATGATCTTATTGAATTTGAGGAGTTACCGGTTAATAATAATTCAGCCTCGGAAGCCATTGTTGAACAATCAATTATTTCAAAACCATTTATGCTTGACAACTCGAGCAATTTCTATTACAGTGTAGAATTGGGTGTAAATGATTCAACAATTGTTTCATCAGTTCTTGATGAAATAAGTTTTGTTGTTCAACTCGTTGATGCAGAAACAAATGATGTTGTTGCATCGTTTGATCAATTCACATTCAGAAAAACCGGAGATTCACACTATACCAATATCAACTATAGAATTGATCCGGCTGGTTTGACAGGTAGAAATCTGAGAATTCGCTTAAAAGCTATCGATAATACTGAAGCACAATATGTGGTTATTGCTGAAATAAAAGAGAGCAGTGGATTAGCCAAAGAATTCTATAAGACAGTAGGTGGCATCACTAATATTGGTGAACTGGACTATGCAATGATTCAAAACTACCCTAACCCATTTAACCCTGAAACTGTGATAAAATTCTCCCTCAAAGAGAAAAGTAATGTAACACTGACCGTTTACAACATCGCCGGACAGAAAGTTGCAGAACTTGTATCTGGAGAGATGGAGAAAGGTTTTCATGAGAAAAAGTTCAACGGAACAAAACTCTCATCAGGAGTTTACATTTTCCGTTTGAGTGCACAATCGCTCGAACATTCAAACACTAATTTCACCAAAACAATGAAAGCTTTGTTACTTAAATAGCGGAGTAAGATTTCAGGAAATCAAAACCAATAGTCCCGATGCATCGGGAAATTCATTCAGAGGAATAGAACGCAAAATCAATAACTAATTTATTCAGGCTGTCTCGAAAGGGGCAGCCTTTTAAATTTTCACAAAGGTTCTAAGTTTAAGTACATGTTTCGATTTTATCATTATTTCATCCGGAAAATTGTGGGGTTCTAATTTTCAATAGTTTTTCCAAATCCAAATTTAATACTTTGTCTTTTGCCTCTATTTTTCTTATAAGCCCCACAATCCAATAATATATATTAGAAAGCGGTTTCCTCCCAAAACAATAGCGTTTCCTGATGGTGGTAAAATTCAGTATATTTAATGTTTTTAAAATCAAATTTATGGATCAGAAATTGAGTCAGGAAAAGATATTAGTCACGGCTGCATTACCTTATGCAAATGGACCGATACACTTGGGGCATCTGGCAGGAGCATACCTCCCGGCAGACATTTATGTAAGATATCAAAGGCAGCGTGGAAGAGACATACTCTTCATATGTGGGTCTGATGAACATGGTGTGCCTATTACCATAACCGCAGACAATGAAAAAGTGAGTCCAAATGTAATAATCGACCGGTTTCATGCGATAAACAAAGAATCGTTTGACAGATTTGGAATGAGTTTTGATATTTACAGCAGAACAAGCCTTCCGATTCACCACGAAACCTCACTTGGTTTTTTTAAGGAATTTTACGATGCCGGCCTTCTTGTTGAAAAGAAATCGATGCAGTTTTATGATAACTCCAGACAGATGTTTCTTCCCGACAGATATGTTGAAGGTACATGCCCAAAGTGTGGAAATCTAAACGCAAGAAGTGACGAGTGTGAAAATTGTGGCAGCCTCTACGATCCATCTGAATTATTGAATCCTGTAAGTAAGTTGTCAGGTGAAAAACCTGAACTTAAAGAGACTTCCCACTGGTTTTTCCCGTTTGGAAAATTCCAGGAAAGAATTGAAAAATATATTACCGGGATGGATGAAAAGTATGGTTGGAAAGACAATGTTTTGCAGTATTGCAAAGGATGGTTTTCATCAGGACTTCAGGACAGAGCAATTACCCGTGACCTCGATTGGGGAGTAAAACTACCTCTCGAGGGGGTTACAAACAAAGTTCTTTATGTCTGGTTTGAAGCTGTTCTTGGATACATTTCCGCAACCAAAGAACTTTTCCGTTTGAGGGGGGAAGACGAGGGTTGGAAAGATTATTGGCAGGACCCGAATACAAAGTATGTAGCTTTTATTGGTAAAGACAATATTGTTTTTCATTGTGTTATTTTCCCGGCAATGTTGATGGCATGGAACGACAGGCATTCGGCAAAATTTGTGCTTCCACAAAATGTTCCGGCAAATGAGTTTTTAAACTTTGAAGGTAAAAAATTCTCCAAAAGCAGACATTGGGGGATTGATGTAATCGATTTCCTCAACAATTTTGAAGCTGATTCACTCCGTTATACACTAACAATGAATTTGCCTGAATATCGGGACACCGATTTTTCCTGGAAAGATTTTCAAGCAAAACACAATAACGAACTTGCAGATATACTTGGCAATTTTGTGAACAGAACTCTAACTTTTGTCCATAAAAATTTTGACGGGAAGGTGCCGCCTCTTTATTCATTTGACTCGAGGGACGACGAGTTACTTAACCAACTCGAAGAATACCCGGCAAAAGTTGCTGAGTATATGGAAAAATACAGATTTAAGGATGCCACACTGGAAATCATGAATCTGGCAAGAGCAGGCAATAAATATTTTAACGATTCGGAACCCTGGAAAACTTTAAAGAGTGATAAAGAGAGATGTTCAACCACACTAAACCTCTGTCTTCAAACAATTTACACTCTTGCCGAACTTTTTATGCCGGTGATTCCCAATACCTCGGCAAAGATTTTAAAAGTACTCAACAAACGCTCGGTTGAATGGATGAATGCAGGGAAACTGCATCTCAATGAAGGTGATGAACTTGGAACCCCTGAGATACTTTTTAAGAAGATTGAGGATTCCACAATTGATGAGATGAAGAAAACCACAGCTTCTGAGCCGGTGGTTGAGGGGGAGGATTTTGAAAAATTGGATCCCATCACAATTGATGAGTTTTTTAAAACCGACCTTCGTGTGGCAGAAATAGTTGAAGCTGAGAGAGTTAAAAAGAGCGAAAAGCTGATAAAAGTGATGGTAGTGTTGGGAAAAGAAAGACGACAGGTGATAGCGGGAATAGGGAAAGCCTATGAGCCCGAGCAGTTGATCGGAAAAAAAGTTGTTATGGTCGCCAATCTTAAACCGGCAAAGTTGATGGGGCTTGAATCGCAGGGAATGATCCTCGCCGTTGAAACTTTAGAGGGTGGTTTAAATGTTGTAGAAGTGGACAGATCAATTAAAAACGGTACAAAAGTAAAGTAATTTTATGAGAACCATTATTCTCTTTCTGATATGTTTTCCATTAATAGTCGCTGCTCAGAACAGTGTAATTGGAAAAATTAGCCCTCGATTAAACCAATATATAGAATCTTTAAATCAGGGAGCGATGGTAAAAGTCTGGGTTGATTTTGTTGACAAGGGAAATAACTCAGTAATGTTAAACAATCCTGAGTCTTTTTTGAGCAAAAGATCAATTGAGCGAAGAACCAAAAGAGGAGTTTCCATCAACGAGACAGACCTTCCACTTTGGAAAGGGTATCTTACAGAGATTGAAAATGCCGGATTTAGAATAATCAGCAAATCAAAATGGTTCAATTCAGTTACTCTTGAAGTAAATTCATCAGGTTTGAGCCGGTTAACACAGTTTCCTTTCGTGAAAAAGCTGGATGTAGTAACAAAAGCTAAAAATCGCAATAAATTTATAACTTCTGAAAACATCGAGGCATTCCCAACTTCCGGAACCTTCGACAACACAACCTCTTTAGATTATGGAAGTTCACTGGCACAACTTTTACCACAACAGATTCCTGCTGTTCATGACCTTGGTTATAATGGTGCAGGTGTTTATATCTGTCTTATGGATGCCGGATTTAATAATTTGGCTCACGAAGTTTATGATTCGCTCGATTTAGTTGCAACATGGGATTTTGTGAATAACGATCCTGATGTGGGCGATGGTGGAATGGGAACAGGCTCACACGGCACGGCAACACTTTCAGTTATTGGAGGATACAAACCCGGCAGTTTGATTGGAACAGCGTATAAATCGAGTTATTTACTCGCAAAAACAGAAAATACCGACACTGAAACCCCATCTGAAGAAGATTATTGGATTGCTGCGGCTGAATGGGCTGATTCAATTGGTGTTGATGTAACATCCACCTCACTTGTATATCTTGAATTTGACCCCCCTTTCACCGGTTACAGCTGGCAGGATATGGACGGTAATACCGCTCGAATTACGATTGGTGCTGATTTGGCTGTCGCAAAAGGGATTTCCGTTTTCAACAGTGCCGGTAACAACGGGTCTGATCCAAATCATAATACACTCGCAGCTCCAGCCGATGGCGATTCTGTAATAAGTATAGGATCAATAACAGCAGAAGGCAGCAGATCGGGTTTTAGCAGTGTTGGTCCCACTATTGACGGAAGAATAAAACCCGATGTAATGGCTGTTGGCTCTTCGGTTTACGCTGCGGCACCCGGAGGAAGAAACAGTTACACAATCGCTTCTGGTACCTCACTCGCATGTCCTATTGCTGCCGGAATTGCAGCATTGCTTCTTCAGAAGAATGATACCCTAAGTCCGATGCAAATCAGAGAGATTTTAAGAAATACTGCTTCACAGCCAAATTCTCCCGACCGTTTGATGGGATGGGGAATTATGAATGCACTTACTGCCATTAACGGAGTGCCTTCCTCAATAGAAGATTTAAAAGTTGAAATACCGGATGAGTATTTACTAATATCAAATTATCCTAATCCGTTTAACCCTTCAACTACAATTAATTTAGCACTTTCGTCTGAAAAATTTCTTACGATTAAACTGTTTTCTGCAACCGGCTCGTTAGTGAAGGAGATAACAAAAGGAACATTTCAAGCCGGAAACAGTAAAATGGTGTTGGATGGGTCCGGACTTTCTTCAGGAATTTATCTTCTTGTGGTTGATAGCGGCGATAAAATTTATTCACATAAACTCAGTTTACTTAAATAATGAAAAAATTACTCTTACTCCCAATTCTCTTATTTGCATTCATTTCATTCCAGGGAAATTTTTACACTTCAAAAGTATCTAAAGATGCCGCTCGAGTTATGGGCAGTATCTCGGAACAGGATTCAGTTTTGTGCTGGGTATTTTTTAAGGATAAAGGACCTGAAACCGACAGATATTATGCAAACCCGCTTCTGGTTGTCACCGAAAAATCACTACAAAGAAGAGCCAAATATTATGGTGATTCACCTCTTATAAACAGCACTGATCTACCTGTTTACCATGGTTATATCGATGAATTGGCTAAAATGGGGCTTTTTGTGAGAGGGAAATCAAAATGGCTAAACGGGGTGAGTGTTTATGTATCAAAAAAGGAACTCCAACACCTTGAAAACCTGACCTTTGTCAATAGTATCGATCTGGTTGCCCGCTATTCAAAGAAATTCCAGAGTAACGATAAAAACTATTTTTATGATGATTCCCGCGGAACTAAAAAAGATAAAAGAGAACTTTTTGAACTGGATTACGGGAACAGTTTTACACAAAATTCACAAATAAATGTTACAGCTCTTCACAATCTTGGCATAACAGGGAGTGGTGTTGTAATATGTGTTCTTGATGCAGGATTTAATCTGCTTGAGCACGAAGTTTTTAACCAGATGATCATTCTAAACAAATGGGATTTTGTAAACAACGACGGTGGTGTTGGCGACAGTCTCGATATGGGAAGCGGTGATCATGGCACAAAAGTTTTATCTGCAATTGGTGGTTACAAGCCCGGCAAGTTGATTGGTCCTGCTTATGGAGCATCATATCTCCTTGCAAAAACTGAAAATACTGACAGTGAAACGCCTGTGGAAGAAGACAACTGGATAGCTGCGATAGAATGGGCAGACAGTCTTGGGGCAGATGTTGCAACTTCATCACTTGGATATCTTGAGTATGATGATCCTTCACAGAGTTATACCTGGGAAGACATGGATGGGAACACAGCACGAATTACAAGAGCTGCTGATCTTGCAGTCGGGAAAGGAATAGCTGTTTTTGTTTCCGCCGGTAACGAAGGTTTGGATCTTACCCACAATACACTTGGTGCCCCTGCAGATGGTGACAGTGTAATTTCTGTTGGTGCTGTGGATGCCGATGGAGAAAGAGCATATTTTTCGAGTGTTGGTCCAACAGCGGACGGCCGAATAAAGCCCGATATAATGGCAATGGGTCAGAGTGTAAGAGTCGCAAGTTCTGTTAACCCGATTGGTTACACTACCTCCTCGGGTACATCCTTCTCATGTCCTATTGCTGCAGGAGCGGGGGCTCTGATCTTATCACAGAGAAAAAATATTTCACCGGTTGAACTTGCAAATGCACTCAGATCAACCGCAGATAATTCAATTCTTCCAAACCGTGAATATGGTTGGGGAATTATTAATGCATTTGATGCACTTCAATCGATTCCAACAACAGATATTGATGAAGCATCTTCGACACCTGCCGGATTTACGCTTTTTAACAATTATCCAAATCCCTTTAATCCGACGACCAGAATTGATTTTGAAATATCAGAGAATTCGGACATTCAAGCAGACCTCTACAATTCTGCCGGAGAAAAAGTGGTTCAGGTGGTTAAAGCTCACTACTCAGCCGGAAAACATTCGATTCAGTTGGATGCTTCCGATTTCAATTCCGGAGTCTATTTTTTGAAAATAAACAGTTCAAGAGGTTCTAAAGTCCTAAAACTTGTTTTGGCAAAGTAACTCATTAATCACCTTGATTATGAACTGTTGATTAGGTAACATTAGTGTTGGAATTTTTTATAATTCGTAAAATCGCAAACAAAAATAAGCAATATTGCCGAACGGCTTAGCTGATCAGAAGTTAAGTAATTTGTCATTAATCGGAGTCATAAATGTTGAAAAAATCCTGGGTTTTATTCTTCCCACTTTTATCTGCTATCTTTCTAACGGCTTGTTCCGGAGGAGGACAGGGAACACCTGTTGCTGAATACACCGGTGCGAACAAGCAACCAAAAACAATTACGCTCACTGAATTTGAGAAAGCATACTCAAAAACAGTTGGTGGTGTTGAAAATGCAAAAAAAGACGACCAGGAAAAATTCAGGACCTTCCTTGATGTTTATACAAATTTTAAGTTGAAGCTTGAGGATGGCAAAGAACGCGGATTTGACAAAGATCCAGCGATGAATCAGGAACTTGATGACTATCTGAAACAAGTTGGTCAGACTTATATCATCGAGAAAGAATTAATTGAACCCGCAGTGAAACAGATGTGGGAGAGAAGAAAAAAAGAGCTAAGGGTAAGTCATATTATGACAAGACCCGATTCGCTTGATTCTGAACTTCCAAAGTTAAGACTCGACAGTCTTCTCCAGAGAATTAAGGCTGGTGAAAGTTTTGAAACCCTTGCCGCAGAGTATTCACAAGATGATTTTAGCGCAAAAAGTGGCGGTGATATTTATTATATAACTTCAGGGATGATTGTTCCTGAGTTCGAAGATGCAGCTTATCTGACACCTGCCGGTCAGGTATATCCTGAAGTAGTAACCACTCGTTTTGGTTATCATCTTATTAAAGTTACTGAAATTAGAGACAGAATTCCTCAGGTGAGAGCAAGCCACATATTAATTGGTTACCTTAATCCCGAAGGCAACCCTGATACTGCCTATGCTGTAGCAAAAATGGATACAGTTTTAACGAAATTAAAAAATGGTGAATCGTTTTCAGTGCTTGCGCAGCAATATTCAGAGGACCCGGGTTCAAAACAGGCGGGTGGCGACCTTGGATTCTTTGAACGAAGAATGATGGTTCCCGAATTTGATGAAGCAGCCTTTAAGCTGAAACCGGGAGAAATGTCACCGGTAGTTAAAACTGCCTACGGACTCCACATAATCCTCGTCACGGATCAAAAACCATATCCAACATTTGAAGAGGACAAAGAAAACCTCAAAAAAATGTATCGCCAGATCAGATATAACAATGAATACGCCGAACTGCTGAAAAATACAAGAGAGCGTTACAACTTTCTTGAGAACGAACAACTTTTTGCACAACTCGAAGCCATCGGCGATACCGTTGATATCACCAAAGATTATTTAGTTGTTGACTGGAGAGATGAATACAAAGATTCAACCGCCTTTACAATGGAAAATGTCTCATTTTCGCTCGACTCATTAATTGCGGATATGAACAAAAGATACGAATTCCTCAACAAAAATATCACTTTTGCATTGTTAAGTGAAGGTGCAGTAAAATATGCGAATGATCGTGTTCTTGCAATTGATGCAAAATATCTGCCTGAAAGGAATGAAGATTTTGCCCGTTTGATGGAGGACTATAGAAATGGAATTTATGTATTTAAACTCCAGGAGTTGGAAGTTTGGAACAAAATTAAAAGCGACAGTATCTACCTTGTTGACTATTATAACGAGCATAAAGACAATTATTTGTGGCCCGACAGAGTAGAATTTGGTGAGATATTTGTAAAAAATGATTCCCTCGCCAATGCAATCTTCAAAGAAGCAATGAGTGGAACTGATTTTGAATCTCTTGCCGGAAAATACACAGAGAGAAGCAACATGAGAGGAAAACTTGGTAAAAATGCTCTTCAGGATGTGAACACAAACCAACTCTATAAAGAAGCAAACAAACATGAAGTTGGTTACATTACAATGCCTTTTGCAATAGATGGTGGCTTCTCGATCATTAAGGTGTATGCCAAAGATAAAGTTCGAATTAAAACCTACGAAGAAGCAAAACCTGAAGTTCTTAGTGGATATAACGAGAGAGAACAGAAAAAACTTGAACAGGATTTCACAAAGTCGTTGCGCGAAAAATACAAACCAGTGTTTTTCTACGATAACCTCAAAGAAGCCTTCAAGAACTAATTTTTTATTAAGAGAAACAATAAATGTTTAAAAAAGCCTTTTTAGTGTTCTGCTTCCTGATGGGAAGTGGAACACTATATTCTCAAGAGATTGCTGAGAGAATTGTTGCTATTGTGGATAACGACATTATTCTTGAAAGTGAAGTGAACCTAAGAGCCGCAATGGAAGCGCAAAGAACCGGAGGAAACCCCGAAGATGCGCAGTTCAAAGCCAGAGTCTTGAATATCATGATCGAGGAAAAACTCCTTTATGCTTACGCTCTTCTCGATTCGATCATGGTAACCAAACCTGAAATAGATCAATATATGACATACCAGGTTCAACAACTTATCAGACAATTCGGCTCCGAAGAAGCTGTGGAAAAAACTTACAACAAGTCGATGGCACAGATCAAAAAAGAACTGGAACCTGAGATCGAAAAAAATCTTTTGATGAAAAAGGCTCAAGACAAGAAGTTTGGTACTGTTGAGGTAAGCAGGAGGGAAGTGGAAGAGTTTTTCGCAAAATACCGCGACAGTTTGGGTGTAACACCAGAAAAAGTGAAGATATCACACATTTTCAGGTCACCTACAAAATCTGCAAGAATCATGAAAATAGCCTATGATCTGGCAGCCGCTCTTCTTGATTCCATTAAAAATGGTGCTGATTTTGCACAGTTGGCAATCAGATATTCAGATGACCCGGGGAGTGCAGTGAATGGTGGAGATATCGGTTTTGCTGCAAGAGGAACACTCTTCCCTGAATATGAATCAGCAGCTTTCGCTCTTAGAGAGGGTGAGATATCGGGTATTGTTGAGTCACAGGCCGGTTATCATATAATTCAACTTCTTGATAGAAGAGGTGAACAGATCAAGACCCGCCATATCCTCATAAAAGCCAAGCCCGATGAGGAGATAGATTTTGAACTTATCAATTTCCTAACAGACTTAAGAGATTCGATTGTAAAGTTTAATGGTGATTTTAGACTATATGCTAAAAAATATAGTCAGGATGTAAGAACCAATAATACCGGCGGGGTTTTAGGTACATATTTTATTGACAAATTGGATCCTGCTCTAAAAGAGACTGTTGCAAAAATCAAGGAAGGGGAGATAAGTTTCCCTAAAAGAATCGATTACGGACAGGATGATTATGGTTATCACATAGTAAAAGTTGATGCAAGAATTCCAAAACACGATCCAAACCTTGAGATGGATTATGATGAGATCAAAGAACTTGCAATTATGTATAAAAAACAGCAACTTGAGGAAGATTGGTTTAAAGACCTCCGATCAAAAATATTTTGGGAAATTAAGTAAGGTCATACTGCTTGGATGAAGTAACAATTGTAAAAGAGATAAATGAGAAGTTTCAGATTGTAAAGTCGGAGATTGGCAAAGTTATTGTTGGTCAGTCGGATATTATAGAACATCTCCTTATCTCATTGCTTTCACGCGGTCACTGCCTGCTTGTTGGTGTTCCCGGACTTGCTAAAACTCTTTTGATTAAAACGGTTGCGGAAGCCACAGATTTAAAATTTGGCAGAATCCAGTTCACACCCGATTTGATGCCATCTGATATAACCGGAACAGATGTGATGGAAGAAGACCCCATCACTCGAAGGAGGGAATTCAGGTTTATCCCCGGCTCCATTTTTTCGAATGTAATTCTTGCAGATGAAATAAACAGAACACCACCCAAAACTCAAGCAGCGTTACTCGAGGCTATGCAGGAATACAAGGTAACGGTTTCAGGCCGGACTTATAATCTTGATACTCCCTTTTTTGTTCTTGCAACGCAGAATCCGATTGAACAGGAGGGAACCTATCCATTACCCGAGGCTCAACTTGATCGTTTTATGTTTAACCTCTGGCTGGATTATCCTTCATATGATGAAGAAGTTGAGATCGTAAAAGCAACCACAGGATCGTGGCATTCGAATGTTTCACCTGTGATCACAGCAACTGAATTACTACGGTATCAGGAGCTTATCAGGTCTGTTCCGGTTGCTGACAATATAATTGAATATGCAACAAAAGTTGTTCACAATACCAGACCCCAAAACCCCGATTCGCCTCAATTTATAAAAGACTGGGTGAGATGGGGTGCCGGTCCAAGAGCTTCACAGTTCCTGATTCTTGCAGCAAAAACCCGTTCTGTTCTCGATGGCAGGTTTACACCCAACAAGGATGATGTAAAATCAGTTCTCAATCCAATCTTACGCCACAGGGTGATAACCAATTTCAGCGCAGAAGCTGAAGGGGTTTCCTCTGTTGAAATAGTAAAAAAATTGATTGAAACCGTTTAAAAGGAAATCATCAATTTTTTTATAAATGAAATTCTATTTAATTTGTGCTCTTAATGTTATTCATTAATGAATCGCGGTATGCCCGATGCAGTCTAACCTAATTTCGTTTTTCAAATCTGTTAATTCGCTGTTCCAGTCAGAAAATACCGGTGGCGATCTCCTCAATCAATTTTGTAATTTCGTATGCGAAGAATTTGAGTTTTACTCTGCCGCTCTATTTAAGGGTGCCACCGATAGATTCACTCTGCTAGGGAAATCAGATAATGTAAAAAAGAGTCTCACACTTGGCTCTACACACCAGTGTTCAGTATGTAAACTTGTGGATTCTTCAAGTTCGGTTTCCTCTTTTGAGCTTGATAAAAAATGTGCAATTCAATCCACAGATTTTCTGGTCTATGAAGGTTGTCTGAAAATAAAGCACAACAATGATGACACATTTGTGATGAAACTGACCCGAAAATCACCATTTAACCAGAATGACATAGATAATATTATTGTGATGGGGAAATTCCTGGGGGTTATTCTCAATTCACAAAAATTCAGTTCATTAATTTCTGATTCCTCGTTAGCGAAACTTGTGCTTGATGTCTCAAGCGAATTGAGAACTCCGGCAAACAGTATTCTTGGTTTTGCCTCTCTTCTTTATGATGATAAATTAAATTCAGTTCAAAGTGAATACATAAAACTTATTAAGGATAACGCTCAAAAAATCTCAAGTCTTCTTAACGATATCATCGACATCTCCAAAGTTTCCACCGGTAGCAGTGATTTACAGCTATCCAATTTTAATCTTGCTTTGCTACTGGATGAAATTGAAAAAAGTTTTAAAGAGAAAATCGATACAAATATCTCAGAGCTTCACTTTGCTGTAAGTGATTCGGCAAATAAAGATATTGAATCAGATCCACAGAAATTAAAATCAGCGATTTCCTCAATACTGCTCTTTCTATTGAATGAAAATCCATACGGACGCATTGAAGTTACAGCCTCTGAATCTGATAAAGGGATACTATCTATCAAGATACAGCATCCTTCACTTATAATGCCTTCTGAGAAGGTTAAAGAGGCATTCAGGCTTACACAATTGCATGAAGGAAGAGGTGGCAGACAAGCGAATCTTTCTTCACTTTCACTTAATCTCGCCAAAAGATATGTTGAGAGTCTAAAGGGTGAATTGTTGTTCAGCAAGGATCCGGGACAGGGAGTAAGTGTAACTCTTAACATGTTGGTTGCCGGTACTGCAGATTTTGCGAGACAGCTCGAGGCATTACCAAAACCTGTATCACAAAACAACCGGGTACTCGTAATAGAGGATGATTATGCCACATCCAAACTTTTGAGCAATTATCTGAATAAATGGGGCTATGAACCGACCATTGTAAATTCAGGGATGAAGGCTCTTCAAATTCTTGAAACCGAAGAGTTCCTCTCAATCATTACAAATGTCACACTTCCGGATGTGAACGGTCTGGAACTTCTTCGTAAAATCCGTGAAAACAAACTTCACAGGCATACCCCGGTGATAGTCTGTTCGGTTGAAGCAGAACAACAAAAAGCATTTCTGATGGGATCGGTTGAATATTTTGTTAAACCAATCAGTTATAAAGATCTTGTTGAGGTGTTAACCTCTTACAAACTGAGAAGGGATGCAAATGTACTGTGTGTGGATGATGATATCAATACTTTAAACCTCGTTAAGGAGGCAATCCAATCGGCAGGATTTAATCCTGTTGACGAAAATTTCTCGTACGAAGTACCGGAAAAGATAGCTAATATGGACCTTGATCTGGCAATAATCGATCTTGATATGCCAAGAATGAACGGATTTGAACTGATAAAAGAGATCAAATCGAACTCCAGATTTGCAAGTCTGCCCATTGTAATCTACACCGGAAAAGAAAATTATGAAGAAGACCTTGCCAAGATAAGTGGTCTTTTCACTGAACTTCTTGATAAAAAAAGTACCCGAATAGAAGATCTCGCAGAAACCATCAGCAGGATGGTGAACAGAACTGATAATGCTACCATTGCGGCAACAACACCTCAGGGTACCGCTCAAGTGGAAGAAGACACATCGCCAAAAATACTTCTTGTAGAAGATTACAAACACTCTCAAATAATTGTCACCAGACTTTTGAGGAAAAATGGTTTTTCGAATGTAACTGTGGTTGAAAATGGTGCTGAAGCAGTGGAACAATCGAAAAAAATGTTATACGATTTAATTTTAATGGATATGCAGATGCCCGTTATGAACGGATTTGAGGCCACCGAGAGGGTGAGGCAGATGCCGGAGTATAAAGATACGCCGATTATCGCTTTAACTGCTTTCGCCATGAAAGGTGATCGTGAAAAGTGCATTGAAGCCGGTGCAACAGACTATATCCCCAAACCGATCGACAGTGTCGAATTCATTGAAAAAGTTAAAAAATATACAGGAAAACCTGCATAGTTTCACTATTTTCGGAAAGTAATTACAAATGATCTCAGAATTTCCCAGGGTCAGGTTCGCCCCCAGTCCCACAGGATATCTACATATTGGCGGACTAAGAACAGCCCTCTATAACTATCTTTTTGCAAAAAAAACAGGCGGTAAATTTATTTTAAGGATAGAGGATACCGATCGTGCACGATTTGTTGAAGGTGCAGTTGAAAATCTGATCTCTACAATGGAATGGTCGGGGCTCCATTATGATGAGGGTCCCGGTATTGGTGGTGAATATGGGCCTTACATACAGTCGGAACGACTTGAAATTTATAAAGAACACACAAAAAAACTTTTGGAATCGGGCAAGGCATACTACTGTTTTTGTTCAAAAGAGAGACTCGATTTCCTTAGGGATGGTCAAAAAGCAAAAGGTGAACAATCTGTTTACGACAAACACTGCCTGAAGTTGACCCCTGAAGAAGTGATTGAGAAACTTAAGGAGGGGTTGCCCTTTGTAGTAAGAATGAATGTTGTTGCCAATCAACGGGTTCATGTAAAAGACATTATTCGAGGCAACATCGATTTTGATACGAACACGATAGACGACCAGGTTCTGATCAAAAGTGATGGATTCCCTACATATCATCTTGCCAATGTTGTTGATGACCACCTCATGAAAATTACCCACACTATCAGAGGTGAGGAATGGCTGCCCTCAACCCCAAAACATGTTCTTTTGTATCAGGCATTTGGATGGGAAGTACCAGTATTTGCCCATCTTCCTCTTCTATTAAACCCTGACAGATCAAAACTTAGTAAAAGGCAGGGTGATGTAGCTGTTGAGGATTATCGCGCTAAGGGGTATCTCAAAGAGGCTCTGATAAACTTTATTGCACTTCTCGGGTGGAATGCCGGTGATGACCGTGAATTCTATTATATGGATGAATTGATTAATTCATTTTCGCTCGACAGGATAAACAAATCGGGAGCGGTCTTTAATCTTGAAAAGCTTGACTGGTTAAATGCCGAGCACCTGAGAGCAAAGAGTGATTCAGAACTTACCTCACTTCTTAAAGAAGAATTGATTAACATCGGGGGCTTTTCCGATGACTTTAGCAATGAATTGCTCGAAAAAGTAGTTGTTGCCATGAAAGAAAGAATAAAATTCATCAAAGAAATTCCACAAAATGCCGGTTACTTCTTTAATAAACCCGACTCATACGATGAAAAGGGGATTCAAAAGGGGTGGAAAGAAGATACTCCGGGGCTATTGACAAGTTACCAACAAAAAATTGAAAATCTGCAAAATCCCTCAAAGGAAGATTATGAGACTGCTTTAAGGCAAACCGCAGAAGAGAATGGAACAGGAGCCGGAAAGTTAATCCATCCTGTAAGACTGGCTGTATCGGGGGTTACTTCGGGGCCGGGATTATTTGACATCCTTGAAGCTCTTGGGAAAGAAGAAGTGCTCGCAAGAATAAAAACTGCTATTGAAAAAATTACTGTTTAAGTAAAATTTTGTCTATTTCAGGCAGTAATGACTTATCAGTCAATTTATCTTTCAAATATTTAAGGCGATTTTTCAGAAATGGATTATCGCCTTTTAAATTTAATCTGTGTATCAGGCTTTTCACCTCTGTATAGAGTGCGTGACTTTCAATACCCAACGCAAAATAAGAGTCTGATGCCCTTTTGAAGAGTTCGGCAGCTTCAGCGATTTTTCCTCTTTTTTCAGCCACTCCGGCAAGCAATTCAAGGTCATAAGCTATCGCGATATAATCTTCATTGTCTAAATCCTGATAATAGGCTTTATTTCCCCAAAAATAAGCATCATCAAGTTTTCCTTCTTTTGCTGCGATATATGCTCTGGTATAATATGCAAAAGAAAGTTGGTCACCTGGATACCTCTTTTCTCTGTCGAGAGCAACAAATGCTTTGTTCAGGTTGGTAAGTTCAATTTCATAATCTGCTTTTAGTGCAAATTTTGAAAGAGCCAGATAGGCGGTTGAAATCAGAGCCATCGGAGAACTGGTATAATAGTCTTTAAACTTTGTGGAGAGATCCACTACACTGTCATATCTTTGAGTTGTATAATAATATTCAGAGAGGGAGTTCAGGTAATTTACACTGTCACTTCTTCCCGGAAGCATGAGGAATTGAGAAGAAAGGATACTGTCACCTTTTTTGATGTCACTTTCAGCACCGTAAATATTTGCTTTTTTCAAGAGTACCTTCGTTTTCCCTGAGACATCATCAAGCAACGAATAGCTGTTGTATGCCTCATCCAAAGATATAAGTGCGGGTCCTACACTGTTTCTGTTGATAAGATCGTTTGCAAGGTTAAAAAAATCATCTCCGTCAGTTTGTGAAGCACTTTTCTGATCTTCCACCACTGTTGAAGAGAAACAACCAGTAAGAAAAGTTAAAGATATTATCAAGAGTAAAAACCCTAAAATTTTCATCTTGGCCTCTTCTTTCCCTGCTCTACCTTTTTCCCGCCAACATCGGTACCGAGATTGATCAATGGATTTTTGTTAATTATCTCCAGCGTAACTTTAAGGTCATCGAGAACTTTTTTAATTTTCTCCTGAATCAGCGACAAATTGGTTGTTTGATCGTTAGAATATGTTAAGAGTTTATGAATCTCGGGAAGTAGATCATTTATTGAATTAAGCGAGGTTTTCACAGGCTTAAACAGGTTTTCACCTGTCGGGTCAATCATTTTTATTGCAAGACTGTCGGGTTTCTTGTAGTTCACGAGAGTCTGATCTAAAGTCACCATCAGATTCTGGGCGCTTTTTGTTGTAATAAGCAATTCGCCCATTAATCCATCAAGTTTTGCGAGTCCTCCAAAGGCACCATCCTTACTCTGTTTAAGCCCGTTTTTAACCAGAGAGACTGTTTCGTCCACATTTGTTATTATGGAATTCATTTTTTTTAATGCAGAATTAAGAGATTCAAATGTATCCATTAGAGGTGACTCGACAGTATCACTGGCACCGGAAATGCGGGGATTTAAATCTTCAAGGAACGATTCCAATTTGAACATAAATGAATTGATAACTTCACCCTGGTACTCGATACTAAATTTTCGTTGCATCATTTTGCCCTCCTTCGTATCGAAGCCGGGAATAATTCTTCCGATTGGTAATGGTTTACTTTCTCCGGGGCCGGTGAGCAGGAGGATACTTGTTACTGATGTAATGAAATTGGCATTTTTATAGAGGATACAATTCTCACGAATCAGACTTTCATATTCTTGATATATATGGAGATCCCCATAAACACTATTGTCGGGTGCAAGCTCCAAATTATTTAAATATCCAATTTTAAATCCTTTAAAAATGACGGGAACATTCCCCTTTAAGCCTGTAGCATCAGAGAATTTTGCTCTATAGTTCAGTTTATTGGAAAATACTTTTTCACTGATCATAATAGACATAGTGAGACTGGCCACCGCCACAATGGCGATTGCAACAAAGGTGAGGACAAGGATTTTCGTATAACGGATTTTCGACATTAAACTTTAAACTCGCTTTTTCTCGAAAAATTCTGTAAAATTAAAATCATCAAACGATCCGGCGTTCTTTGAAAAAATTGATACTTTCCCATCATTTATGGCAAGAATCATATCTGATTTACTTGTCAAGTCGGATTCGAAGTCTTGCGAGAAGAGATGAACAATATCCTTCTTAAAAGCACTCTCTAATATAATGTTTTCTATCAGCATTTCATAGTTCTTATTCAAACGGGAGTAGGGCGATTCGATCATAATTGCCTCGGGTTCTATTACATAGCCTCTGATAAAGTTAATTAATTTTAGTTCGGTTCTCGAGAGCTGAGATGGCCGTCTGTTAATTATTCCTGGGGCAAGGTTAAAATATGAAATGAGTTTTTCAATTTTCTCCATTTTTTCTTCGAAAGAGAGGAGGTGCCTTCTAAAATCAAGAGGAAGCATTATATTTTCAAGAACCGATAGATTGGAGATAAGGCCACCGGCGTAAAAAACATAACTGTTCCTCCTCATTATCATCGATCGTTCTTCTTCACTTCTTCCATAAAAACTTTTGCCGGTAAACAGAACCTGTCCTTCGTGAGGACTCAAAAATCCGGCGATCACACGGAGTAATGAATGGGCAGTATCCTCGGTATCAGCAAGTATGGCAATTAACCGGCAACCGCTCAGGTCAACGGTAACTTCCTTAAAAAGAGAAACACCATCGTCACGGCTGAATCCGATATTAATTAATTCGAAGTTAGTCATAGAGATAAAGGTAAAACAATGCTGTTACTAAAATGTCAAGTAGCACAAGACTTGAGACGGAATTAACTACCGTTTTGATAGTGCGTTGTGGAACTTCAGTAATCGCACTTTGTACTTTGAATCCGTGATAACATGCAATAACTCCTCCAAAAAAACCAAACAGCCCCGATTTGATCAGACCCATCATGAGATCGGTTATTGTTAAAGCTGAAAAGAGATCAAATAAAAACTGTGAGGGGATTATGGCATCGGTAAGAAAACTCACAAACCAGCTGCTGGCAAAGGCAGCTACATTAAAATAGATACTAAGACTTACTACGGAGATGGTCATCCCTAAAACTCTGGGCACCGCGAGATAAGCAATGGGAGAAATACCAAACGAATAAATTGCGAGCGTTTCGTTGTTTATATTCATGTTTCCAAGTTCTGTGGAGATTGCAGTCCCCGAGCGCGCAATCACTATGAGAGCCGTTAAAAGTGCACCCATCTCCCTCGGGATTATTGCCACCAGAATGTTATAATACATAGGACTCTGGGAAAAATTTGAGAGAACCGAGTTACCTTGAATAATAATTACGGCTCCTACTGCAACTGCTGCAAGGGTGATTATAGAGAGGGCTTCAAATCCGGTAAAAAGAATCTGGCGGTAAACAACATTGTAGGTGAGGTGTTTAATTTCCCGTCGAGAAATGAATTCGCTAACAACAGTGACAAGAAAATTAAAGAAATTCAGATTACTTAAGCCGGGTACCAATTGATACTAACTCCTGGTCGAAGATATCGAATGTGTAAAACCAAATTTAACAATAATTTATTGATTTTTAAACACAAATTTATTCTTCTTTAAAATAGTAAAGCCCCGATTTAATGACGGGGCTTCTAATTAAAATAATTTTCTTTTAGAATGT
>CAZHCW010000041.1:0-20643 GCA_964531325.1 uncultured Ignavibacteriaceae bacterium
GTCTTATTACAAATGAGCAATAAGGTTGGTTCCCATTTTCATCAAAATAATTTTGATGGTAATCTTCGGCAACATAAAGTTCGGTGTACGGAGAAATTTCCGTAACAACGGGATCGTTAAAAATACCGGAACTGTCAAGCTCCTTCTTGTAGAACTCTGCAAGTTGTTTTTGTTCATTGTTATGATAAAAAACAACCGACCTGTATTGAGTTCCCACATCATTACCCTGGCGGTTAAGTGTGGTTGGGTCATGAGTTTTCCAAAAAACTTCGAGCAGTTCTTTGTAGGAAATGATTGATGGGTCATAATATATCTGACAAACTTCAGCATGCCCTGTGTTTCCCTCACAAACCTGTTTGTAGGTGGGTTTAACAACCGAACCCCCGGCATAGCCTGAAATTACCTTCTCAACCCCTCTAAGGCGCTGAAAAACGGCTTCAACACACCAGAAGCAGCCGGCTCCAAAAGTGGCTGTATCGAGTTTTGAAAAATCGACGCTCATCTTATCTCCAAATTTATTTATTGTTTCATTTTCTTCATTTTTTGCACACCCACTAAAATGAAAGAAAACAAGAAGTAACAGTAGAAGTTTTCTAATGGTCATTTTGTTTTGCAAACGCCTCGGTATCGAATAATATTTTATTAAAAGACGCTTCAATCAGATCCAGGTATCTAAGCAATTTTGAATCATACATATAATCAGATTTAAGTGTGGATATCAACCCGTGGACATCATTTTCAGAAGCAGCTTTCCTGACAATACCGGTCAATTCAAAAATTGTAGCAAATTTAGTCTCTCTAAGAATTGTGTTCTGCGCGATATCAAGTTCAACATACGCCTGCTGAATTTCTTCGAGTTGCTTTTTAAGTTTTTCACGAAGCAGAGCATTCTCGAGAACAATTCCCACAGCCGAGGTAAGAGCACAGAGATATGATTCATCCTCGGTATCAAAAGTGCCTGATTTTTTATTTAACAGTTGAATCACACCAATTACTTCACCGCTGATGTTTTTTAGAGGAAAGCCGAGAATGTTTTTTGTGGTGAAACCTGATTTAAGGTCGAACTCTCTGTTAAAAGTTGGATGTTCATACGGATTACTGATTATAAGTGACTCTCCACTCTTAAAAATCTCTCCTGCAACACCCTGACTTGAGGAGAATCTGATTTCAGAGGCTTTTAAGCCAATCCCGGTTCTTGACCAAAGTTCATTTGTTTTTTTATCATATATAAAAAGAGTGGCTCTTTCGGCCTGAAGTACCTCGGCAGCCATTTTGATAATATATGACAAAAGTTCATCGAGATCAGTGATTGAAGTTAAGGAGCGGGAAATTTCCAAAAGAACAGTTAATCGTCTGTTTGTAAGTACCACATCGTCAACCACTTTTGTTGGTGGAGCTGGAGACTCAACATGAGGTTCATGAATCAGAAAAGCGGAAGCTTGTGCTTCAAGTTTCTGGACTGTCAGTGGATTTTGGATGAATCCCCTTATTTTGTTCCCAAACACTATCTCTCTTGTATCATAAAAATATGAGGAAACGACGATAATAGGGATATTTTCACAAATTGTATGAAGTGAATCGATGAATTCAATCTCGGTCATCGACGGATGGGAAATCTCGACGATAATCAGATCATATTTTTTTGTGGGTAACTCTTTAATATTTTGAGGATTTTTTGCAAGATGCAATAGATCATGGTTACCATTCCGAGCAAACTCGTGATAGATCTCGATGGAACCCGGATTATCTAAAAAAAGGGCAATTGACTTATATTGACTCATCGTGGTAGCTTAAGATTAAAAATAGATTTTTACGACTTTTAATATAGCATAAAATTTACTTTTCCGATGATTCATAAAGAAAATTCCACCATGAAGGGTCTTTTTTAAGGTATTTATCAAAATATGCCAATATTGTTTTTGACCAGTGTTTTCGTTTATCGTAATCAAGAATGTGGTGGTTTTGTTTATCTATTTCAATAAACTCCACATCTCTTCCGAGGATCTTTAAAGCGGTGTAAAACTGTAGTGATTCTCCGGGTGGGACATTGGTATCGTCATTTCCATGTAACAACAGGATTGGTGTATTTACCTTGTCTGCAGAAAAGAGGGGACTTTTATCAACATAAATATCTTTTCTATTCCAGGGGTAACTGTTCGCAGTTGCCACTGCAGAATAAACAGGACCCCAAAAGCCTTCACCCCAGTAACTTGAAAGTGAACTTATCCCTGCATGTGAAATGGCAGCAGCAAAGATATCGGTTTTGGTTACAAGTGACATCGTCATAAATCCACCATAGGAGGCTCCGATGCAACCAAGTTTAGTCTGGTCAACTGATGAATATTTATCCAGCATTACCTTTGTCCCCTGAATGATTTCCTGAGCAACATCACCCCCCCAGTCATTTACATGGAATGCTGCAAATTTTTGTCCATATCCAATTGCACCCGAAGGTTGAAGAATAAGTACAATATATCCGTTTGCTGTCCAGATATTTTTTGGATATCGTCCTTCAAAAGTATTAGAGACGGGAGTTGTGCCACCATAATAATTGACGATGCACGGATATTTTTTTGCGGGGTCATAGTCGGGCGGGAAGAACAGTGCACATTCTATATTTCTCCCTTTATCGGATACAAATGAAAATTCCTCATATTTCCCCGTCTTTATGTTTTTGTATGTTTCGGCATTTGGATCATAAAGCAGGGACGATTTTTTCTTTGTTAAATCATAAAGATATACTCTGTCGGGTCTGTCAGGATCTGAACCACTAAGAAGTGCATAACCAAAATCATCATCAAAACTGAGATTTTCCACTGATTTTACAGGCAGATCAATTTTAGTAAAACCACCTGAACCCGATCTCAGAAAGACATTTTTGTAACTTTTATCGGTTGTTAAAAGAAATATTATTTCTTTTTTTTCATCGGGATAATAGTCAGAGATTGCGGGGTCAAATTCTTTTGTCAGGCAGGTTACAGTGCCTGACGAAATTTCGTATTTGTAGAGCAGGCTGTTGTAATCATTTGGAATAAGCTCGGGTTCAGTAGTTACACCCAGAGTCCCAAACAACGCCGGTCCCCCGGTTAAATAGATTGATTTACCGTCCTTTGAAAAAGTTGCGTTTCCGCCGTAAAAAACCCTGAAGAGAGAATCAAGTTTTTCGGTGGAAAAATTGTAAATAAAATAGTCTGAATAAGCGAAAGGTCTTGTCTTTAGATCATAATCCGAACGGGAAAGGAGCAACCGGTTATTATCATGAGAGAGGTCTTCAATCTGAAGGTTATCATCAAAGTTGATAAGCACCGAAGAGGTTCCTGAAGTTAAATCCATCATAAAGGTTTTGTAAGTATTGCGCCATCCGTCCCATCTGTCTTGCAACCCTTTATGGCGTTTTGCACCATTTTCAAAATCACTCACTTCTTTATATATTGAATAGATCAGTTTTTTACCGTCTGTACTAAAGAAAAAGGAAGCAAAGTTTTCGACACCTTCCAATAATGTTGTTACTTCCCCCTTTTTAATTGATGATGAATGAATCGAAGTCGTTTTTGTTCCGGAGGTTGTATAAGCATAAATATCATCTTTAACCCACTTAAATCCCTGAACGGTCAGGGTTCTGATCTGTTTTCCTGTCGAGTTTTCAAAGACCAGGATGGCTCTTTCGTTTGTTGCTTTTGATTTTATCCTTTTGCTTACGGTTACGGCGGAATATTCACCTGAAGGGGAGATGGAAATTCCCTGAATTTTTGGGTCATCAAGAAGTCTTTCAAAAGAAGTATAACTGACATCATCGGTTGATACAAAAAGTTCAGACTTAAAATCGGCAGTTTTGCTGAGAGTCACCTTTAAATCTCTTTCACCTTCAGCTTTCGCGAGGCTAAGAACTTTAATTATCACCAGAGTTTTTCCGGTCTCAAGATTGAGTGGCACTGTTACAGTTTTAGTGATGGTGGTATCAGGATCGGGGGCATCGATATTCGACTTTTTCCCCTCATTTCCTACAAAAACCCTGTAAGGCATTCTTGAAGAGACTTTCAGGTCGGTTTTAGTAAAACCTTTACTTTCGATATAAAAAGCGGCGTAGTAGAAACTGTTGGAACTTTTACTGACATTCTCAAGGAAAGATGCCGGCAGGATATCCCATTTATCCCGGTCACTTAAAAGCGCAATGACGGGATTGATATTATCTCCATCGGAGAGGAGAATTTGTGCATCCGGTTTTTCATTTGAACCCGTAACCGGGGTTAAAACTTTTATTGGTCCATAGACCAAAAAATTGTTGACTTTTATGTCGGTTGATTGTGAAACACAAAGAGTTGTTAAAACAATCACTAAAAGGAGACTTCTCTTTAGCATGGTGCCTGCATTTTTGATTATGGAAAGGGAGTGTGTAAAAATACAAAAAAAGATTAATATTTTAAAAATTTCACTTGTTTATAATTTTGGTATTTTTTATATTCAAGTAAGATTTATTCTGGGGTTTTGGAAAAACAAAAAAAGAAATACCAATAGCAGTTGATCCTCTGAGGGATGACAATTGTAGATTTCAGCTTTAACATGTGATCTGGTTTTGTAATTAGAACGGAAACCGACTTTTAGTCAACCCTTGGCGGTAACTGCCACGGTGTGAGGCTAAGTGTGGGTTTCAGTTTCTTTGTTTTAAATAATAGCACAATAATGATAATAAATTAGAAGTTACAATGCTCAAAATATTTACGAGAAAAATCGTCTATACACTTGTACTCCTTGCATCAGGAGTCACAATAGTTCGTGCCCAGTTTGATACTAACATTTTTACAAGAAAAGCTCCATACTGGCCTGAATCAGTTGTATACATGGGGGACCAAAACAGCGATGGTTATGATGATTTCCTGCTCCTTGAGCTTGACTCCAACCGGGGGAGTAATGGTAAAGCATGTTTGTTTTATGGAGGTAATCCTGTTTCTTCTGTACCTGTTTTACAATTTCCATTCGAATCACCTAGATGCCTGACAAGTTGCGATATAAATCGCGATGGGAAAAGGGATATAATCCTTCAAAGAAAAGGGAGTTATTATCCGCCAATTTTGGATATTTATTATGGCGGATCAGATATAGATACAGTAGTGGATTTATCATTTACCTGGCATGATTCCCTAATAAAGTATATTGAATTCTGGTTCGATTATTTTGACTTCAATGGCGATGGTTTTTCGGAGTTGTTTTTGGTGACCGGAAAAAAAAGTCTTTATAGTTCATATGGAATTAAGAGTCTATACATAATCAATACTGAGCCCCCTCTTAACTTGAATAACTATTCTCTGATTCAGTTTTATCCTGATACCTCCTACCAAGTGCCAAGTCTCGTTTACTCATCCGCTGATCTCGACGGTGATGGCAAAACAGACTTTTCGTTCTACCTTAATAAAAAATTCGCTCCTGCCGATTCACCTGCAGTAAAACGCCGGATATATTACGGAAATGAAAACTTTGATTTTAGCCAATATTATGAGATCACGGACACCTTTTATCATATTGAGGGGATGCATTTGATGAAGGATCTAAATAATGATGGTAAAGGTGAGCTGATATTCAGTAATCAGGGAGGAACATACCCGGATTGGTTCACAGATGTTCTCTCGAAGGGGAGTCGCCCGCCTGATTTCATTCCGGAAGAAGGAATAAACACACAGTATGCGGTATGGGCAAAAGGATTTTCTCCAGGGGATGTAAATGGAGATGGTTACAACGATTATATAAGACCCTACCCTCATTCTACAATGTTTCTCTATCTCGGAGGTGACCCAATGGCAGACGAAAAGGTTATGGCATACGGTACCTCTTCATCATTTTACAATCTTAATTTTGGTGGAAGAGTGGGAGATGTGGATGGAGATGGTATAGATGATATCTGCATAGGAGAGAATGGCTACTATGAACATTTGGTTTCTTCACCCCCCGGGAATCTTTACATTATCAAGGGAACAAGAACATCAACTTCCGTAAAGGAAAGTACATTGGATGCTCCCACAGCAGAACTTGCTGTAAAGATATCTCCCAACCCAACAAGTTCGATAGCCACCTTAACATACTCTCTACCATTTGAGGGTGAACTAAGGCTTAATATCAATGACATAACCGGCCAGAGGATATTTACCAACACACTTATGAAAGAGAAGGGAGACAATACAGAATTACTCGACTTAACAAGATTAGTGAAATCCAGCGGTATTTATATAATAAGTCTTGAACTTACAAGTGAGGGAAAGACTATATCCAAAAGTTTGAAACTTCAATATTTAAAGTAAAAAAACAGAAACCACAACAAAAAAAAGGGAAGCGTGATGAAAAAAATGATATTACTTTTCATCTTAATGTCAGAATTGTTTTATACACAAAACAGACCTCTTCCGGGGAGGGATTATTTCCCCCACATAGGATTCTTTGACTTCGTCGTAAATGCCCTGAGCCATCCATGGGATGGTACAACCTCTACATCGCTAATTTCGGAGTATAATTCTAAAGGGTGGTATCTTGATTCACTTAAAGATCTTGGGTTGACCAACCTCGTTACCGACGGTCAATACCATCTTGATAATCTCCAATCCTTAAGACATTCATTTTTCTTGAATGATATGGGATTTCAATGGAAAAACAAAACCTGGGCTAATCCTCCCGTAATATTCACTCCTGCAGAGTACCTGAATTCCCTTGGGCATGATGTAAAGGATTATCCGCTTGAATTTGGAGGCGATATAGCAGGCTCAATTAATAAACTTAATAATTTTGGCTTCACCACAGCAGGCGGTTCAGGCACCTGTTATTGGGGTATGCAACCGAATTATCAACCACCGCTGGATGCGACAGGGGCGAATATTGATGAAACTATTAACACTTCTCTACACAGTTCAAGATACTCTAAAGTTAACTCGCACGACCGGGGTGTAATGTTATGGGGAGTTCTCCCATGGACACAACTTGCTGATCCAAGCCTGTGGTACAAAATGAGGATTTATCTTCGGATGGAGGATGTCCCGACAAATGAGGAAGAGATTTTTACCATCAATATCAGTAATTGGACAGGAAACACTGATGATCCTCAACTTGAATCAAGGCGGGATTATTTTCGGCAAATAGCGGCACAAACAGGACCAATTGGTTTAACACAGGTTGCGATGAATACCGCTATTACTGATACAAATGACTATGTCTGGTTTGAATCAGATGCATTTCAGGTTAGTCAGGATATGAATCTCGGATTTTACATATAGTGGCATGGTAACGCAAGTATTTACATCGATAAGATTACTTTTGGCAGTACACAATTCGCGGAGCTGTATGTTGACTCAACAATAAGTGTTGATGAAATAGCTACTACATTATTTAACCGCTATCCGAACGGCGATTTAACGAATACGAAATTTCAAAGCTTCTATGCAGATGAACCATTTCAACTATCGGCACTTTACAGGAAAGAACTTCAATCTAAAATATACCAAAAAGCAGCATCGGTTAATGCTACAACATTGGAGTTAAATGGAGCGACCGGGGGTGTTCCGGCATATTTTCTTGAGTTTGAACGAAATTATGCAAAGCCGGAAGGAGAAGAAGCTAAGCGATCAATTATTTACAACATTTACCCCATAGATGCCAATACCACAATTGGTCAGACAAGCATTCAACACAGACTGGATGTTCTGATAAATTACGGGAACTTTGGTGAATCAGAAGATTATCAATTCTCCGGACTAAAAAGAGCTCAGATGGCTGCCCAAAACTTTACGCTTGGAATTCAATCCGACGATATTCCTCTGATCTTAACCATGGGAGTACATCCAAAATAGTGAAATATTTAATAATCAGTGGGGAATTGTGATGCATTGGACTCACAATTATGGTACAGAAAAGCAAAGATAGTTAACTGTAACATCCATGACAATTCAACCTGGGACAATCAGGGAAGAGGGATTACACTATCAAATTCATCCCCTCAAATAGATTCAACCACAATCAGAAAAAATGATTATGGCTTGTATTGTACAACAAATTCAAATCCCACCTAACTACCGACTATTATCTGGATGATCCACCATCAGGTTCAATTCAATCCGGATTGGCAAGTAAAACAACAATGAAGATAGATGCAGAATGGATGCCTCCAAGTCAGGGGAACTTCACATCGGGAGGTCAATCCAATTTGTTAAGAGCGACAATAAAACTGATAAGACTCGGAAACATGACTGCTGCAAGGGCAATATTACTTCCATTGCTCAATAACCCGGAAAACATGCAGATGTCATGTGAAGCATTGGAACTATATGGAAAGACCTATTACCCTGAAGATATTGAAAGTTTCTTCTCAGTGCTTCTTTCAGTAGGTAACCGCCCTGTTAAAAACGATCTTACAGCAAAGGCTCTGTTTTTGCTTTCAGAATATCAAACCGACAGAAAAGAGACTCATCTGACAAATCTGATATCGGTTTATCAAGGAACTGACCATGCGGCAAGAGCATCTTATCTGAAAATCATTCACCTGATTGGAGAAGGAAACCGAATTGAAGAGATAAATGCTATCAAAAATGATATGAACAGATTATATCCATTGAGTTCATATACAAAAGAAGTAAATTATCTGTTAGTTTCAGGCACCAATATGATGAAACCTTCAACATCTGCATCTACAACTGAGAATCTACAATTTGACTACAATCTTTACAACAACTACCCAAATCCTTTCAACCCTGAAACTGTTATAAAGTTCTCATTAAAAGAAAAGAGTAGTGTAACACTGGATGTTTTCAATATTGCGGGACAAAAGGTAGCAGAGTTGGTAACGGGGGAGATGGAGAAAGGTCTTCATGAGAAAAAGTTCAACGGAATAAAATTCTCATCTGGAGTTTACATTTTCCATTTGAGTGCGCAATCACTCGAGAACGGAAACTTAAAATACTCTAAAACGATGAAATCTCTGCTACTTAAGTAGTTAAGTCACATTTGATTATGTGATAAAAAATCAATAATTAATTTATTTCGGCTGTCTCGAGAGGGACAGCCTTTTTTGTTGCTCAATAGATAGCTGTGCATGATATAACTCTCAGCGAACGGAATATTAAAAAAGTGATTCAATATCGCAATATTCATTTTTTATATTCTACAGAATTCTTTTTCCCACAACTAAAATGTTTTGGGAATAGTTTATTCGCCTAAATATTTTTTTCGATATTCTTATATTAATAGTTGCCTTTAAAATAATTAAGATTTGTGATACCGTTGAAATTTAAAGGTTAAGCGGTATCTTTTTGGTGTTGGTGGATCAAATTGTTCACACAAGCGGTCAGATATTTTGAAATGTTAATGGCACTCGTTTATGTAGCTGCCGGTTTTGTCGTCCTTTTTGGAGATATTTCACTCTTTGAAAATTTGAATGGGTATGAGTTATATCTGATTTCGGGCGGGTTGATTGCCTATGGAACATACAGAGTTTACCGGTCGTATAAATTATTAAAAGAGAGTCGTGAGGAAAACGGCGATGATGAAGAATAAAATATTATTGTTAGCAGTGTTATTTGGTCTTGTTTTTGCATCATGCGAGAACAAAGTTGCAACAGGTAATGTTGATGAACCAACAATGGGTAAAAAGAAAATAGCCGTTGATGAAACATTTAAACCTGTCTTTGAAGAACTTGAAAAACAATTTGAGTCCCTTTATCCCGATGCTCACCTTGATATTATATTTGCCCCTGAAACCAAAGTTGTGGAACTTTTACTTCAGGACTCTGTACAGGCGATATTTATAGCGAGAGAACTTTCTGAAAAGGAAAAAGCGGTAATCGCTAAAAAAGAAATTAATCCTAAAAATACAAAAATTGCCTACGATGGGGTTGCCATCCTGGTGAACAAGGAAAACAAACTTAAGAATCTAAGCCAGGAGTCGTTAAAATCGATGTTCATGGGTAAAAGCGAATCTTTTGATCAACTTTCTGAGGGGATGCCAAATCAAAAGTTTTCACTTGTTTTTGAAAATCCACAGGCGGGAACAATCAACTATTTTGCAAACAGATATGGGAACCAGGTTTTAACAGCAAAAAATGTTTTTGATGCCAAATCTCCCAAGGAGTTAATAGATTATGTATCCAAAAATAGTGATGCGATTGGGTTTTTAAGTTCAATTTATGTTTATGACGATGTTGACACAACCAACACAACATTTATAAAAGATGTTAAAATACTCGATTTACAGGTAGCTGATTCTCTCAATTCAGAAGAAAAAGCAGTGGGACCATATCAATATTATGTTGCCATGAGATACGACCCAAGTGTAAGTGATATTCGAGAAGCACCTCTTTATCCGCTTGTAAGATCTATCTATTCGATCAATCTTGAAGGAAAAGTGGGGTTGGGACAGGGATTTGCAGCTTATGTTGCAAGTGAATTGGGACAAAGAACCATTTTAAGATTTGGTCTGGTGCCAGCCACCATGCCGGTCAGAATTTTGCAAATCAAAACCGAAAATATTCAAATCAAGTAAAGCCGGAAGATATATGAAAACGACAATCAAGTTCTCACTCATTTTAGCAGCAACCATTCTCTTCTTCACTGCACCTGTTGTTAATGCACAGAGTCTGAAAGAAGCCCACAGGTTACTGGAAAACGAGAGTTACACAAATGCCCTGTTAATGTATAATGCTCTTGTAAAAGAAGAGCCAACAAACATGAAATTTGGCTACTTTTTAGCACATGCCTACCTCCATGTTGGAGAACTCGACAGTGCCAAAATGGTGATGGAGAAATATTCGAGTAATGGGTCAGACCCCTATTTTATGCTCGGTACGGCTGCGATAGCCTTTAGAGCGAAAAATTTCGCTTTGGCTAAAGACATGCTTAATCAGTCACTCGCAAAAGTTTCTGCAGAGAAAAAAGGATCAATTGTTTACGATCGTGATTTTCTCATCGATATGGCTGATGCACTCTACACAGGTGGTGCCGACAAAGATGTTTGTGAGATTGGTGTGGATGCAATCCTGAAAAATCTTGCAAAAGACCCAAAGGATTATGAATTATTGATCGCTGCCGGAAAAATTTATTATGCAGTTCCTGATGGAACAAACGCGTTAAAGTTTTACAAATCAGCTCTTGACATAAAAGACAATCTGCCTGCTGCTCATGTTGGTTATGGACAGGTTTACAGACTTATCAAACAGTTTGGTTCTGCTGAAATCAAATTTCAGGATGCTTTAAAACTCGATCCCGAGTATGCTCCTGCTTACAGAGAAATTGCAGAAATGAACTATGATATCGAAGATTATGCAAAAGCAATCCAGTTTTACAAAGAATATCTTACAAAATCGGAAAAAACAGCGATAAATCTTCGCCGCTTTGCAATCATCCAGTATAATGGCAAAGATTACAAAGGTACCATAGCAACTACCAAAGAGTATCTTGCAGGCGAACCAACGAATGCAGATATGCTCGTTCTACAAGCATATGCTTTTGACATGATTGGTGATTCTGTTAATACGCTTGCAACCTTCGACAAATATTTTAGCACTGTTGATCCATCGAAAGTGAAAGCCTATGACTTTGAACTTTATGGAATGAACCATAAAAAGATGGGCAACGACTCAATCGCAGTTCTGAATTTTGAAAAAGCAGTTGCGCTCGATTCAACCAAATCGATGCTCCTTGCCGATGTTGCCGGTTACTATTTTAAGAACAAAGATTGGGATGCATCCACCGCTGCTTATAAAAGAAAAGAAAAGTTGGAAAACGGACTTTCGCAGGCTGAATATTATGCTCTTGGACGCGCATTCTACTTCGGTAAAAGATATGAAGAAGGTATTCAGGCATTCGACAGTTTGATTTCCCAGAAGCCTGATTTTGCACTGTCATATTACTGGAAAGGTAACTGTCAATCACAGATCGAAGTTCTTGACAGCTCAAAAATGGGATTGGCAAAACCAACTTATCAGTATTTTATTGAATTGGCATCACCAACACCTGATAAATTCAAAACACAGTTAATTACTGCTTACGATTATCTTGGATATTTTTACGCAGTAAACCAGGATAATCCGGAATATAAGGATTCATGGGCTGCACTTGCAAGAGACGCCTACGAAAAAATTCTCGTAATCGATCCCGAAAATAAGGGTGCTAAAGAGAATCTTAAAAACATTCCCTCTCCAAAAAAGTAAAGTTAAATCTTAGAACAAAAAAAGGCTGTCCATAACCGGACAGCCTTTTTTTTATGTTTAATTATCTTCTTTTATTTGCTTTTATCAGGGAACGGGGGAACAGGATTCTTTTTAACGGGGTTTTTCTCTAATTCTTTAAGAATCAGTTCTATTCCTTTGTTCAGTTGTTGATCAGTACCTTCAAATTCGAGAGCGGGATCGTTGTCAACTACAACATCAGGATCAACTCCATGTCCCTCCATAATCCAGTTTTTACCATCCAAGTCATAAGGTCCAAATTCAGGTTTGTTCAGGTATCCTCCGTCAACAAATGGAAGTGAACCCGCAATTCCGACCACTCCACCCCATGATCTTTTACCAACAAGAGTTCCAAGCTTCGCAGCTCTGAATCTGTATGGGAAAATATCACCATCGGAAGCAGAAAATTCGTCCATCAAAAGTATTTTAGGACCAACATGCATTCCTGTCGGATTAAATGTATTGATAGAATTTCTCCTATAATTCATCATTACAGGGGTTCTTGCAAGACGCTCAAGAATTTGTGGAGATACATTGCCGCCTCCATTTCCTCTGTCATCAATAATAAGAGCCTCTTTGTTCAGTTGTGGATAATAATATTTAGCAAACCAGTTTAAACCGTTTACTCCCATATCGGGGATATGAATATAACCAACTCTGCCATCAGTAGCTTTTGTTACTTTTTCAATATTACCTTCAATCCATTTGAGGTAATATAGATTTTGTTCGTCATCGATTGGGATCACTGTTACCTCCCGAGCTCCCTCGTCACTTGCCGAAGAATTAACGGTTAGAACAACCTGTTTGCCTGCTCTGTCTATCAATGCTTCATAGATGTTTTTCATCTCTTTTACAGATTTACCATTGATGGCAATAATATAGTCACCCTCTTTAACATTGACGCCAATTTCTGTGAGAGGTGAGCGGAATTCTTTATCCCAGTTTTGACCTGTGAGTATTTTTTTGATTTTTACATATCCTGAAGCATCTTTTTCAAGTTGGGCACCAAGAAGACCCAGCGCAATTCTTGCAGCTTTGGGGTAATCGCCACCGCCAACATAAGCATGCCCAATGTTCAGTTCACCTATCATTTCACCGATAATGTAGGTGAGGTCGGCACGGTGATTAACAAAAGGAACAAGCTGTCCAAATTGTTTTTTCATCGCTGGCCAGTCAACCCCATGCATGTTTTTTGCATAGAAGAAGTCGCGCATCTGTCTCCATGCTTCATTAAATATCTGATTCCATTCAGCTTTTCTGTCAAGTTTTACTTTTAAATCCGAAAGATTAAGAGCATCCTTAATTTTAACCGGAGCGGATGGCAGCGGCACAATTCCATACGATGGTCCAACTCTGACAAGCATCTTCTTTTCATCAGCAGAAATTTCATAACTCGTGATTTCACCGAGATTAGTTTCTTCCAGGTCTTTAAGGCTGTATGAATAAAGATTAAACTTCTCCTCACGCGGGGCTCTTCTGTTATAGAAGATTTTATCTGCGGTGGTGGAAAGATTACCATAACTCCCTGCCGGAGTGGGGATTTCTGCAATTCTGGAAACTATTCCGTCAAAATCGATCGAAAGTTTTTTCTCCGGCTCTTTTTGATCTTTTGTAGTTGTTTCTTTAGAGTCCTTCTTTTCTTCGACCGGTTTCTCTTCCTTTATCGTAACTTCATCACTTTTTGGTTCAAAAGGTGATTTTGTTGTGTTTTGAAGGGTGACCAGATAGATTTTGGTCATATCGGTGTAAGTGTGGTTCCACTCAGTCCATCCGTAAGTTGGATTGAAAGTTCTCTCGGAGGTGAAAAAGAGATATTTTCCGTCTTTTGAGAAAACCGTTTGACCAACATCAAAAAATCCATCAGTAACGGGATTTGTCTTTTTATCGTCAAGAGAATAGATGAATATTCTCGAAGAAACCGCACTTTCAACTTTGTTGTAGGCTATAAATCTGCTGTCGTGCGACCAGTCGTAAGCGAAGATGGAATTTGCATCTGATTTATCAACTTGTGTTACAGATTTTGAATCGATGTCGATATAATTAAGTGTGTAATTCTGGTCAGACCATAAAATCTTTTTGCTGTCGGGTGACCATTGAATTGAATATTTATAAACATTACCTCCCGAGGTGACTTGTTTCTCACCGCTTTTTCCATCCTGAGATATAATATAAATCTCATCTTCTCCACTTTTATCGGAGATGAAAGCAATATACTTGCCATCGGGTGACCACTTTGGATTTCGTTCATGTACTCCTGAAGTGTTGGTCAGGTTTCTGGTTTGTCCGTTTTTTGCAGGTACAGTAAAAATCTCACCTCTGGCTCCAAAAATAGCTCTGTTTCCATCGGGTGAAATTTCCCAACTCTGAACACTCCTGCTGACATCAATGATGCCATCTCTGCCGGTAGCGAGATCATCCTGGATCATTATTTCCACTTTTTTATAGTTATCGGTGGAAGTATCAAGTTTATATATATATCCGGCATTTTCAAAAACTATTGAATTGCCACCAACACTTGGAAACTTTACATCAAATTCGGTAAAGTTAGTTATCTGTTTCTCTTTTTTCGTGTTTAGATCAATCGAGAAGAGGTTCATTGTTCCTGTTCTGTCGGAAGCAAAATAGATTTTATTTCCTACCCACATCGGGAAGATATCCTGAGCCGGATTTTCCTGCACTCTTTGTGTTTGTTTGGTGGCAAAGTCATAAATCCAAAGATCATCAGCCTGCCCGCCTCTGTATCGTTTCCAGGTTCTGAACTCGCGGAAAACTCTGTTATATACAAGTTTTTTACCATCGGGTGAAAATGAACCAAAACCTCCTCTTGGAAGAGGGAGCTGCTCGGCAAGACCGCCGTTAATATTGGCAAAGAAGAGTTGTCCTTTCCAATCGTTATGTTCGATCCATCTGCTTCTGAACATAACGGTTTCATTATCTTTCCAAGCCATTACAATATTGTTAGGACCCATCCTGTCGGAGAGATCATCTCTATCCAGCGTGGCAGAGAAGGTAATTCTATTTGGTACACCTCCTTCAGCGGGAATGGTATATACTTCTGTATTGCCATCATATTGCCCCGTAAAAGCAATGTTTTTACCATCCGGGGAGAACTTGGCAAACATTTCGTAACCTGAGTGGTTGGTTATCTTCCTCGCAGTTCCACCGTTGGCACTGACAAGATATAAATCACCGGCGTAGGAGAATACTATTTTATCTCCATTAATATTTGGGAAACGAAGGAGTCTTGCCTCCTGGGCTTGAATATGACTTACACAAAAAACAAGTGTAAAAAGAATGAGGAATTGACGCATAATATCCTTTGTCCTGTTAGTTATAAAAAGAGGGTTCAATATAAAAAAAGAAAATTTTAGAATTTAGTTCAATTGTGACTAATGGTTTTTGAAAGGGGTTGAGTGGAGGTAATTTGAAAGGTAGGTCTAAAAATGAATTGCAGAGCAACAGTTTTGTCTGTCGCTCTGCGTAAAAGTAGATTTATAGTGAAATAGAAGTTTGTTTTGAGATATCTGTTTGTAAAAAGGATTGGAAACTTGCCACAAATTCAGTGAATTTTTGGCTTGGAATTCCATTAATTTCAGCAGTTTTCCGAAGCCAGTCCAATTCAGCCTTCGACAGAACATTATCGGCGTAGGCAAGCTTTAGTGCCTCGTTCAAAAATATTTCCGCAATAGCAGGTGAACTGAACATTAACGGACTATCGCTGATGTTCTCATTAATCATCAAATTTTTTAGTGTCTCTTCATAAAAATCTTTACTAAATCCGAGTCTCGTTGCAACATTTCTTATGTGATCCCGTTCACGATCAATGAGTCTTTCATCCAATCTTGCTACAATTAGCATTCCCTTCAGGTAATTACTTTTGTCTATGGTAGTGAGCATATTATGGCCTCCCGATTATAAATATTGGGGAATTATGATTATTAAACATACAGAAAGTAAACTTAATTTTCAAGGCAATCCGCAGTAGTGATATAGATCAAAATTTCTGTGATTCGGGATAATTAGTTAAATTTATTTTCAAATTTACCAAAAAACAACAACCATAAGAGCGACAGATTGACAAGCGGCATTTTACGAGGATCATTATTTTTCATTTTCTTAACAGTGGCACTTCTTGCGCAGGATAATTGGCAGACCGAATTTGAAAAGTCAGGTTTTGTTGCCACTTCCACCTACAACCAGACAAATGAATATTTTTCCAGGTTGGAAAAAGTTACAAATTTTGCCCAATATACAACTATAGGCATCTCTCCACAGGGGAGAGCCATAAAACTTTTTGTAGTTTCAAAGGACAAAGCATTTACCCCGGCAGAGGCAACAAAAAGTGGAAAACCTGTCTTGTTAATAATGAACGGAATCCATTCGGGAGAGATTGAGGGAAAAGATGCTACCATGATGTTTTTACGCGAAATGTTGGTTGATGGGAAACACGCCGAGCTTCTCGATAATGTGATATTTCTTATAGTACCGATTTTTAGTGTGGATGGGCACGAAAGGGCATCAAGTTTTAACAGAATAAATCAAGACGGTCCTCTTAACATGGGCTGGCGAACCACTGCAAGAAATCTGAATCTTAACAGGGACTGGACCAAAGCTGATGCACCAGAAATGGTTGCGATGTTAAAAATGGTTTCATCATGGAATCCTGATTTCATAATGGATAACCACACAACTAATGGAGCCGACTATCAATATACTGTAACTTACGGTCTTGAGCGGTTTGGCAACATGGCACCAAATATTGCAAAATTAATGGAGAGATCATTCCTTCCATTTCTTATCGAAAATGTTGAATCTGCGGGTTGGTTGATGTCGCCTTATGTTGGTTTTAAGAATAACCGGGTTGAGGAGGGTCTTCTTGAATGGGCATCTGTTCCAAGGTTCTCAAACGGTTACATGGCTTCAAGGAACCGAATCTGTCTCTTGGTGGAAACTCACATGATGAAGCCATATAAAGATAGAGTTTTTGCTACAAAAAAAGTAATTGAAACGGCGGCAGAATACCTTGTTATTAGTGGAAAAATGGTAATTGAAGAGAACAGGAAAGCTGACAATAACATCAAACAATATCTTGGGAAAGATGGAAAGTGGCTCCCGATTAAGTTTACTCTCCAGGACACTGCCCTTAAGACATATACCTTTAAGGGGATAGAGGCAATAACGGAGAAAAGTGAAATTTCGGGTACTGATAAAATAGTTTACACAGGGAAAAAATTTGAGAAGGTGATTCCATATTTTGATCAGGTAAAAGCAGTGGATTCTGTTCGAGTTCCGGCCGGCTACCTAATTCCCGCTGAGTATGAAGATATAGTTGAAAAGGCAAAACTTCATGGGATTAAGGTTGAAAAACTTGATTCTCCAAAAAAGTTGAAAGTTGAGAGAATTACATTCAGCGATCACAAGTTTGCCACCTCCACTTTTGAAGGCAGAACAAGGGTGAGCGCACAATCTCAGTCACGGGTTGAAGATATAATTGCACCTGCAGGTTCCTTTTTTGTGAATTGCGATCAGCCAACGCTCAAATTAATTGTGTATTTATTTGAACCAAAATCAGATGATTCTTACCTCGCATGGGGGTTTTTCAACCAGATATTTGAACAAAAAGAGTATTATGAGGATTATGTGATGGAGCGACTTGCACCGGATATTCTGAAAAATGATCCTCAACTAAAAAAGGATTTTGAAGAGAAACTTGCATCTGATGAAAAATTCAGAAACAGTCCCGATGCCCGGTTAAACTTCATATATAAAAGATCACCATATTTTGATAAAAACTATTGTGTCTATCCAATTTTGAGAGTTATGGAATAATATGATAAAAAGACAAATTGTAACCCAAACAACGGTTTTATTTTTAGTTTTATGTTTCACCGGGTTTTCTCAGGTTGAAATACCTGTCAACGAGTATGGCTTAAAGGTTGTTAACGATATTAAACTTTATCACAAACTTGTTGCGGCAGATAGCGGGCAAGTATTAACGAATATTGAGTCTGTAGTTCCAAACCTGAAAAAGGATATTAAATACGCAACAACCGATAATGTTACAGCTCAGGTACTTTACGCTTCACCCGCTGTTTTTCTCCGACAACCTGCGGCCATTGCCTTGAAAAAAATTGCCGATGAACTTGCATTAAACGGAATCGGGATTGTTGTGTATGATGCTTACAGACCCTATTCGATTACTAAAAAGATTTGGGATGCAGTCAAGGATGAAAACTATGCAGCATCGCCAAATACGGGAAGTCGTCATAACAGGGGATGTGCGATCGACCTGGGGCTATATGAATTAAAGTCGGGTGAACTTTTGGTAATGCCCACGGTTTTTGATGATTTTACAGAAAAAGCGCATCATGATTATGGAGACTTCCCACTTGATATCAGAACAAATCGTGCCTTGCTTAGAACTGTGATGCAGAAACATGGTTTTCTGCCGCTTGAGACTGAATGGTGGCATTATGACTTCGCCGGCTGGCAAGATTTTCCGCTGATGGATATACCGTTTGAACTAATGCAGTAATCCAATAATCCAATAATGCAGTAATCTTTAATGAATCCATGGATTTAACACAAGTTTCTGTGGATACTTTTGAGAATTAAACTGATATTTTGTTTGTAAGTGGAAAAGTGTTATATTTGAAGTCTAAATTAAAATAAATATTGTAACAAGAACGGGCGTCTCACATAAAGTTTTAACATCGCGGGGTGGAGCAATTGGTAGCTCGTCGGGCTCATAACCCGAAGGTTGTCGGTTCAAGTCCGGCCCCCGCTACAACGCGATAAAAATCAGGCTGTCAGAAATGACAGCCTTTTTTTTGTTTAAATAAATTTAACTCTTTTATTAAATTTAGTTTCTAAAAAAGACGGAATTATTGTGAAAGATTTAATCGTTAAAAACCTTGTTGGAAGCAGGATACTAATTCTGTTTTTCCTGACAGGTTTAATCTATACCTTAATGTTGACAGTTACAATCCCGATGGTGATGAGTTTTTCGGGTGGTCTAAAGATTCTTGACATGATGCCAATGGGATATGACTTCGCCTATGTAAAATCATTGTTTGATGCTCTTGGTGAAGAGGGCAGGAATGCCTATCTCTATCGACAAATTCCACTTGACCTTTTGTTTCCTTCACTGATGGGAATAACTTTTACTCTCATACTTGCTTATTTACTAAGATATATAAACAAACTTGAGAGTAAATGGTTTTATCTGGCACTTCTCCCACTTTTTGCCGGATTGTTCGACTATTGTGAAAACTTAGGCGTCATTACAATGATTTTAAGTTATCCCGATATCTCTGATGGAATGGTATTAACATCATGTATCTTTTCAATATTAAAAAGCTCTATTTCCACACTTTTTTACTCAGCACTTATTATCCTTTTAGTGGTCGCCGGAATAAAAAAACTTAAGCTTGTGAAATGATTCCACTCCACTATAGATGAGAAAAAAATGAACACAAAAGTAATACTTGATTTTTTAAGTGATCTTTCATCGAATAACTCCAAAGAGTGGATGGATCAAAATCGATCTCGATACACAGAAGTTAGAAATATTTGGATGGCTGAAGTTGAGTTATTTCTAAGAAGTTTATCAAGATTTGATGAGCGATTGGAGGCTGTGCAGGCAAAAGAGACAGTTCACAGAATAAATAATAACAGAAGATTCCAGCCCGATAAACCACTGTATAAAGACAATTTTACATTTACGCCATTTATGAAGATTGCTCCTGCTTCATTTCACTTGTCGATTAGTCCCGGTAATTCGTTTGTTGGAGGAGGTCTATACCACCCACCTTCTGACTTGCTTTCAAAAGTAAGGCAGAGAATTGAGCATGAGGGAAATTTATTAGAGGAAATCTTAACTGATTCTGATTTTTTGGAATATTATGGTGGACTGGCTCTTAAAGACGAAGCACTCAAATCGGCTCCGCTCGGCTATTTAAAAGACCATCCTCAAATCGGGTTGCTCCGAATGAAAAGTTTCGTCGCTATCAGGAAACTATCAGACAAAGAAGTGATTGAGGCTGATTTATTGGAGTTGGTTGAATATTCATTCCAATTAATCAAACCAATGGTAGATTACCTTAATTTTGCTATTGATTCGATTGTTGGGCAAGAATAATCTAATTTCGCCTGAATTGCCCACATTAAGATCCGGGTTGAGATAATAATCTTTAGAATTGATCATATAATTCTTTAGAATAATTATAACAAATAAAAATAATTTTAATCATTTTAAATTTGGTAGTGATCAAAAAAAAACTTAATTTCGTCTAATAGTTTAATAATAGTTAATCGTAATTGTAATTCACTAAAATTTCCATTCCTAAGTTTTACCGGGCTCCTTACCAATTCAACTTTTTCGCCGGTAATGTAGAAGATTCATTTTGTTCAGATATCCAAAATATGTCATTTCCATTCGCTTTTAACT
>CAZHCW010000042.1:0-18291 GCA_964531325.1 uncultured Ignavibacteriaceae bacterium
AAATTACAATTATTATTGATTTGTTGCAATAGGTGGAAATATTATTTTTTCTAAAAACATGCCATTTGTGACTAAAAACATGTTTTTTTTTGCTTTTTGGAGTTTGGATATGCTGTGTTTGAATTATTATATTCAATAAAGATAAATTTTAGGATTTATCAATTTCCCCTGTGAATTAATTTCCCGATGAAGCGGACTATTGGTTTTGTTTTCCCCTGGCAATTTAAACCAATAACATGGGGTTTCAACCCCATGAAAATGAGCTAATCCGGAAATTTATATCTTATTAAAATGATATCTCATTTTTCTTTCGGATTTAGTATTTGTAGGTGATTTTCTCTATTAATTACATGAACTTCACTGTCGGGATAAGCATCAAGAAATATTTGAAATGACGGAATTTTGGCTTTATTACTGTATTTTATCTCAAAACCGGTGAGTTTTCCGTTACGCTCTTCAAGGAAATCTATTTCCTTTTGAGACTTGGTCCGCCAGAAATAGGAATTGGATCGTAATCCCTCGTTAAAGTTATACTTTATTTTTTCAGAGATAACAAAATTCTCCCACAAACCACCTTTGTCAACTCTCAATTCCAACGGGGCATAGTTTGACAAAAGTGCATTCCGTATTCCATTGTCATAAAAGAATATCTTGTTGCTTTTGGAAATCTCATTTCGTAAATTTCGGCTGAAGGAAGTGAGTCTGAAAATTATGAATGCTTGTTCAAGCAAAGCAAGATAGCGACTTATCGTATTTCTGTCCGCACCTAATAAATTCGACAGTTCATTGATTGAAACTTCACTCCCGACTTGAAGTGCCAAAGCCCGGAGCAACTTTTCCAAAAGATCTGATCTTCGAATATCCTGAAAACTTAAGATATCTTTGAATAGATAAGCTGAAGTAATATTTGTCAGTAGGGTCTCTTTTTCGGCAGGGTTGGTCACGATTTCGGGGTAGGAACCATAAATAATCCTGTCATCCAGAAGCCGGTTGTACTCAATTATACCAAAATATTCAACAAGTTCAGCTACTGAAAACGGAAATAATTTAAACTCAAAATATCTCCCTGTCAAAGGTTCCTTGATTAAATTGGATAATTCAAATGAAGAAGAACCCGTTGCAACTATTTGGCATTCTTTTACTTGATCGGCAAACAATTTCAAGGTAATTCCGATATTCTTTACCCTTTGAGCCTCATCAATAAATAGAATCCTCGACTTACCAGCAAGCATCTTCAGGTTCGTGGATGTTGCATTCTCCAACATTTCTCTTATATCCGGTTCATCACAATTAAGATATTTAGATTCCCCCGGAAATTTTTTCATCAATTCCTTAATCAGGGTGGTCTTACCAGTTTGGCGTGCGCCGTAAATGATTATAAGTTTGCCCTTAAACAGTTTTGTTTCGATTTCGGGCATGATGTGTCTTCTTATCATAAAATCTCCATTCATAAACACACAAATATAACCTTTTTGCGTTTATAACCCGCAAAAAGTCAAGCTTTTCTGCGGGTTATAAACGCAATTTAGCCGATAAAGGCATTTTGAGGAATAGACTAATTCTAAAAGAGTGATAATTTCCAAAAAAAAAGCTGCCCTTTGGAGGCAGCTCATTAATTTTTCCATCCGTGGAATTCCGTGTTAAATCCGTCTAATCCGTGGAACCATTTTTACAACTAATAGTCTAAAAATCAGTCCCCAGCGAAAAATAGAAAATGGGTTTACTAAAGCCATCCACATTGTATGCCCATGCGAGATCAAACCGAAGCAGGAAGTAAAGGAAATAGGTTCTGAGACCAAATCCGGTGCCCATCAAAAGGTCTTTGGTGATGTTATTCCCCTTTTCATCTTTTGTGAAGAGCTGGAGTTTATTGTTGTCGCTCCAGGCAGCTCCGGCATCAAAGAAAATAGTACCCATGATGTTGCTAAAAAACAACGGAAGCCCACCCGTTACCAAATAGCGGATGAATGGAAAACGAAGTTCAACATTCACGAGTCCATATTTGGTACCAACAACTTCGGCATAATTATAACCACGCATCGGCAACGCCGTTGAAAGAAAAACAAAATCGCTTGGTGAGTCAAGTGGAAGTCTGCCCGTTGACCAGTCTCTGTTAATCCAGTTTTCTGTTCCGCCGATAAAAAAGCGTTGTGGATTGTTACCCCAGGAATAACCAAAAGATCCTCTTAAAGCGAGTGAATAATCACCCCAGAACCGGAGATATCTTCTATAATCTCCAAGAACTGAATAAAATCCATATTTATCAGCCTGAACTATTGGATTAGCCATCACTTCGAGACGGTAACGGGTACCATCAATTGGGGCGGTGTATCCAAAAATTGTATTATCATGAACAAACGCCACCGAAGGGACAAGGAATGTATTTTCCTTCTGCTCTTCCATGGTATTGTCGAGATTTGATTGCGTTGCGTTTGTTAACCCGAGATTAAAATCGAACCTGTAAAATCTGTTAAGCGGATAACTTGCATTAACAACCAAACCAAAATTTCTAAACCGGAAGAAATTCAGGAATTGCCCTCTTTGTAAATAGACAAACCTTGCAGTGTGGAAAGCGGAAACTCCGATATCCCATCTACCCTTCAGGTAATAATATGCAAGCCCGTAATCACTGTTTTTTAGATCGATTTGAAGTGATGTAAAACCGATCAGTCTGTGATCACCAAGTACATCGCTAAATGATAAAACAGTGGTTCCGAGTAAGCCGTAATAGGTGCTGTAACCGGCATTGGCATAAACGAGATCGGGAGAAAAATTAATTTTATATTTCCTGATCTTAAAATCACCATCATCTTCAAGTCTGTCCTGGAGAAGAAACTCAAGATTTGGAACTTTTACAGTATCCTTTGGCTTCGGAGAATCTTCACCAAAAACCATAGTGGAATAGTCGATCATTACAGAATCACCATAACTTTTAACAGTATCACTGTAAACACCTGTAAACACTTCAACTTTAGTTTGAGTTGAGTCTGTTTTAAGTGAGTCGGACGCGTCGGTATCCACTTTTATAACAACTAATGTGGTATCGAACGGGTCTTTTCTGTTACCACCTCTGAATTTGGTTCCACCGTTCACCAATTCCTTCATATATTCAGTGAAAGGAATTGAATCGGATTCAGTTGTCATACCAAAAGGATTGTTCAAAGTAAAGATATTGTATGAAGCTTTATACATTGCTGTTAAAGCCAACTTTTTCCCGTCATAAGAGGTGCTGATCTGATCCAATCCGTTAAGCGAATTTGTAACCGGAGTTGGAGCGGTAGTTGGATTCCAGTTCGCATCAGGTTTAATTTTATAGATATTGTTGATTCCGTTATAATCGGATACGAACAACAACTCGTCGCCTGACTGTGATGGCAGAGCATATTTTTCATCACTAAAAGGATAATCGGTAAGTCGCCTTACCTCCTTTGTTTCAAGATCAATTTCAAAAAGGTCCATTTGACTGTAATCGTGACGATACATTTCATAACCTTCATAATCATTAATTCTCACGGTTATAGTGTCACGGTCAGATGAAAAATAGACCTTTTTTCCATCATACGACCATCTTGGATCAGAATCAGAAAAAAGATCATCGGTCAATTTTTCAATTTTCCCTGTTGCAAACTCATAGGTGTAGATGTTTGAAGCATCATAGTTTTGGGCGGCAAAAACAAGTTTTGTTCCGTCTTTCGACCAATCAACCGTCTCAATTCCGGGGAATCTTAAAGCAGGCACATCATCTGCAGAACCGGTCTCGGCATCAACAATAAATATTGCATCTTCCAGCCCGCTTTTTGCAGCAATGGCTATTTTTTTTCCATCAGGAGACCACGAAATACCGGGAGTTAAAATGTTTAATTCCTCGAAGTCCACTGTTCTGTTCCCTTTTACGAGTCTGGTTATTTCCTTCCCGGTGTTGGCATCCATCAAATAGACATCAAAAAAGTAATCTTTGTTAGAGATATAAACAATCTTGTCACCCTGCGGAGAGATCGCCGGAGAAATGTTATAAGAGGAGTTATCTTTTTTGGGATCGGTCATTCGTTTTGCGAATTCATCGGGGTCTTTTCGTTCAGTTATATCGGGCCAAAAGACCCGTTTTATATCCTTTTTCCATCTTTCGCTTAGCTCATCCACAGTGAGTCCAATCGAGGCTTTTAGCCCCTGATCAACACCCCCTTTCCCTTTTACATTCATTACAATTTCAGCCACTTTTTCTCTGCCATATTTTTTTGCGATATAGTAGAAAACAGCCTGACCGCCTCTGTATGCAAAATATCCATCAAGATATTTAATATCAGGAAGATACTCATTAATAGCAGCATCGCGGATGAACTGGTCGGTATTTGTATCCCAACCAAGAGCGAGATACTCGGCAAGTCCCTCAGAAAACCAAAGTGGGAGATTAACAGCGGATGAATTGGAAATAATATTTTGCAAAGCTCCGCCATAAAACAGATCATTCATTACACCATGAACAAGTTCGTGGTGAATTACATGCCTGAACATTTTATAGTTGCCGGAAAAGGGGAGAACAATTCTGTTTTTGAACAATTCAGTAAAACCACCCGTCCCCTCTCCAAGATAGGCATCGATCACATTGGTTTCCTGGAATTCATTTTGTGAATCGTAGAGAACCACACTGATTCTTTTTTGAATATTATAATTGATCGAGGATTGGATCTGAGCCAATGCATCTTCAATTGCAGTTGCAGCAAATTCGGCAATATTCTGCCCTTCAATCGTGAAATAGATATCGAAGTGCTTCGTTTGAATGTAATACCAGTCATAGTCTTTATACTGAACTTTGTTTCGTCCAAACTGCCCAAATGACTGGGACGCCAAAATGAGAATAAAAGCAAATAAAATTGCAGTTTTTTTCATCGTCTCTGCCTCAACTGAATAGAACTTTATTAAGCAATAGTAAAATCAACATTTGATTTTTCAGGATTAACACGGATGAGTTTTACTCTCACCTTGTCGCCAAGGCGATAAACTTTTCCGCTCCGTTCTCCTCGCAGCAGGTAGTTTTTCTCTTCATAAGTGAAATAATCGCCATCGATATCTCTTACATGAACCAAACCTTCTGCCAGGGACTCTGCAAGTTTAACAAAAAATCCGAAACTTGTAACACCGGAAATAATTCCGTCAAATTCTTCTCCCACAAGTGGTTTCAGATATTCGAAATACTTTTTCTTCACCGAAAGTCGTTCAGCTTCAACAGCAGTTCTTTCAGTAAGTGAAATGTGTGAACACATCCCCCTAAGAGCAACTTCAAGATACAATGATTTGCCTTTTGTTTCAGCATGGTAGTGTAATACCCTGTGAATCAACAAATCTGCATATCTTCTTATCGGTGAAGTGAAATGGGTGTAAAAAACAAATCCCAATCCAAAATGCCCGATATTCTCAGTTGAATAAATCGCCTTTGCCATCGATCTGATTGCAAGCTCGCTAATTAAAACTTCCTCTTCTTTTTGTTTTACGGCTTCCATCAGTGCATTTATCTGCTGTGGAGTTGGTGAATCGGAAAAATTAACGATGAATCCGAGTGATTTTACAAATCGTGCAAATTCTCTTATTTTTTCTTTGTCGGGTTTGTCATGAATTCTGTAAACATAAGGGATGATCTCGGTTTCGCGTTTCTTTTTGTTTACATGTTCTGCTACAATTCTGTTGGCGAGAAGCATAAATTCTTCAACAAGTTTGTTGCTCTCCTTTAGTTCTTTTCGCTGAACACCAAGAATTTCACCACCGCTACCAACAACAAATTTCACTTCATCAGATCCAAACTCAATACTGCCCGACTTCATCCTTTTAGACCTGAGAGTTACGGCAAGTTTGTTTAAAGTTGTTATCTCTGCAGCCAGATCACCCCTTCCGGTTTCAATCACCTTTTGGGCATCGTCATAAGTAAATCTTCGTTTACTGTTTATGACAGTTTTTACGATTCGGTAGTTTAACACTTTCCCTCTGGGGCTCATCTCTACCACAACCGAGTAGGTTAATCTGTCCTTATATGGAACTAACGAACAAATACCATTCGAAAGTTCCTCTGGAAGCATCGGTATTACACCACCAACGAGATAAACAGAGTTTCCTCTCTCAAGGGCCTCTTTATCGAGTGAAGAATCCTGTTTTACATAGTGACTTACATCAGCTATATGAATGCCAATCTCATAATTTCCATTTTCAAATTTTTCGATCGAAAGGGCATCATCAAAATCCTTTGCATCATCGGGATCAATAGTAAATACATTTTTTGATCTGAAATCTTCCCTCTTTGCAATCTCTTCCAAAGGAATCTCATCCTTAATCGATTTTGCTTCCTCCATGGTTTTTTTGGAGAATTTTAACGAAAGGTTATATTCACGCGCTATGGTGATAACATCGATATCAACCCCTTCGTCTTTCCCGACAACCTCAATTACTTTCCCTTCGGGATTGATTTTGGGATTTGTCCATTCGATCTCTCCGACAAAAACTCTGTCACCCGGGGTTGCACCATTTAATCCGCTTTCAGGAACATATATATTCCGGTGAATCTCGGGGATATCAGGTTTTACGATGTAGAAAGAACCTTCTTTACTCAGTTTCCCTGAAATTTCATGCCATTTTCTTTCAATCACAGAAATAATCTGCCCTGTCATCAGAACTCTGTTGCCACCTCTTAATTCTTTGGCTGCAACGGATAATTCAACTGTATCACCGTGAAATGCGGTATTAAAATATCGGGAAGATATATAATAACCTCCACCGGGAACTTTATCTTTATATACAAACCCCGAACCATCCTGCTGAATGTTAAATTCACCTTTTACTGTCTTGTCAACAGTTCGTGGGATATATTTAAATCTCTTCCCATCCTGCGTTAGAAATCCCTCCTCTGCAAGTTGATGTAGAAAGGCTTTCATAGCTTCATAATCCTGCTCGGTAAAAATATCGAGATGTTTAGCTAATTGCTTCGCCTTCACGGAGAAGTTTGCATTCCTTTGAAAGTATGCTTTTATCTTGTTTTTCATTAAAACTCAATTTTATATTTAAGACCCATTTCGTTTATCATCGTACTGCTTGATGATCCATCACCAATAGATTCCCGCCGTTCTATTCTTATCAAAAAGTTTTTGATAACGGGAATCTCAAATTTGAAAGTGGCTGAAGACAGGTCCTGGAAAACATTAGTTGTACCACCAAATGAATATTTGATGTTGGATATTTGTCCGGAAAGATTAAATTTTGTCTGACCGCCTGATGCCCTCACATCGAGTGATTTCACATAATCCCCAAGATAGCTTGAGAGTAATCCACCAAGCAACGATCCGGCGAGTGTTGTGGCAGTTCCCTGTATAGTATTAATTTGACCTTCTGCAGAATTTTTATCAGCTTCAGTTAAATCGGATTTAAATTTCCCGGTAAGGATGAACCATACTGCATCCGCTTTGTCATATTGTGGAGAAGGTACCTCATTTCTGATGTTATCTTCACCTACATATACTGCAATATTATCACTCTCCTTCGCAAAAGTTGTGGAGAGTTCATCCATACTTCCTTTAAGTTTAAGTTTTACTTGTACAGGTTGTTCATTACTTCCACCCTTTGAAGAAAAGACATAATAGGAGTTGTAATTTGCAACAATATCGAGATAAGGATTAAATATCTCTTTCTCAAACCTCAGTTTGCCCGATGCTACAAAGGTTTTTAGATTAAGGAATTCAAGCCGTGATTCATCAGAAACGGTGAGCTCACCTTGAACATTCTCAAATCCCCTCATCTTTTCGTAAACAAGTTCTCCTTCAAGAAAAGTTGTCAGTTTCTGGTTCGCTTCCTGCGAAAGGATCATTGTCATTTTTGATCCTTTAGACATGGTGATTTTGATCTGATAATCCAGATTAAAAGGCAGATTCTTTTTTGCAACCACAACTGTATCGTTAACTGTTTCCACATCATCAAACAGAGCTATAATTGCCGAGTCGCCGGGATTTCCGGGTAAATCATACTTCTGATACCTGTAGATGTAGTTGTCGCCGGCATTTGCCACTCCATTTTGCGCTGGTGGCATTGTAACATCCATTTTATCAATATTTATGGATGCGTTCACATATAGATTGTTTGACCCTAATTTTACCGTCACATCCTGATTTGTAGAGATAACCATCTTTCCAAAAACAGGCAATTCTTTCGTTCGTTGTAAGTTTTCCAACACAGTGAGCTGTCCACCAAATTTAAGATCACCGGAAACAACTTCATAGCCTCTAAGGCGGAGATCCCCTGAACCTGTTAATTTTCCATAAATACCCACTTCCCCTTCGTTTGTGAGGAGAAATTTGGTAAGTGCAAGGGTTGAGTCTGAGAGTGTTATCCCCATTTGTAACCCGTAATAGAGTTTGGTCATCGAAACTTTAAACAATCCGTTCCTGATTTCAGCACTGCCGTTTCTTACAAGATTGGGATAAAATCCCTTCATCTCTATTCGTGACTGAAGAATACCCTGGAGTGATTCAATATTTGGAACAAGCCCGTTTAATGCAGAAAGTGAAAAATTATCAGATGATAATTTGATGTCGGTTTCTTTATCTTTTACAAAATCGAATACCCCCTCAGAGAAAGAAATCTTATATGGAATCACCCCGGTAAGCGACAAGAGTGAATCGGTACCTTCCGTGCTTCCGCTATAAAACTTACCCAAAGGAGTGATAACTTCATCTTCATAAACGGCAGTTAAAATCAGTTTCCCTAATTTTTCATTTTTATATTTAAGATCATTCACCGTAAAGTTTGTTGTTATAAGAGGATCGTCGTAGGTACCCGTTGCAACAACCTCAAACTTCAGATTGGCATCAACCGGTTGATTTAATTGTTGTTGAAGTACATCTTTCATCAACTCCTGAAGTGTTAAATTCTCAACTTTCATTTTTGTTTCGAGGGTTGTTGCGGTTATTCTTGCATCGAGTATTAACATTTTTTCGTCACCCTGCCCGAGTGAAAAATTCTTCACAAAAAATGCATCATTGCTGAAGGCGAGAACAGTATTCTCAATATTTTCTACTTCATAACCTCTATAATTTACCCTCGTCTCATACATGTCGAGCTCAAGAGAATCCTTCATAAAATCAACAACTAAAGCCACTCTGGCTTTTATCATGTCGTTGTAGTTGATATCTACCCTTTCGAGATCGAGCATCGATTTTTCGAGCGACATCACTACTTCGGTGTTGGTTAGAGTATCGGTTTTACCATTATTGAGTAAAAAGATCTTTTTTGTAAGGCTTTTAACTGAACCTTTTAAGCTCCCAATACTGATATTATCCGATGGATGTTCTAATTTTATTTCCGACTGTGACCCCCAAAGAATAAATATACTCGATGTGTCAGAGGCTCTGAACCGGAACCTGTCCAAATCATTTTTTAGATAATAGGAGACTCTTTGTGTATTAAGCACAATATGTCCCGAGACAGAACCCTCAATATCAAAAGTTTTCAGTTTTAGGAAATTCCGCAACGGGCCAAGATCCTTAACCTGAAATGAATATGCCAGCGAATCATTGGATTTAATGCTGAAATTGGATAACGAATCCACAATATTACTGTTTGCAACAGTGGCATTACTGTCTTCGAAAAAATCGGGATAGTAGTTAAGCAAAATCCGTGTTACATCAGCAACAAGTTTGTCAGATTCGCTCGCAAGACTCTTCCCCAATGTAGCATAATCAAAAGTTCCTGCTGCAGAAACGGTGAACAGGTTTGAAGTAATAAAAAGATCTTTTTGCATATCGGGTGTTGCAAAAAGTTTTATTGATGCATCAATCTCACCGAGTGAATCGCCTTTAATTTTTGTATCAAGCAGGTTTAGATTTGCCGAGAGTATCATGTCGTTGGGATCGAACCCCTCCCCCTCTGCGTCAAAAGTAAAGTTTAGAGCAGAAGAAAGGGATGAATCACCAATGAAATATTCAAGATCAACATTGTTAAAAGTGGATGTTATTGAATAGACAGGCCTCTTCATATTCGACATATCAATCTCACCACTCAACTCGCCGTTTTGGGCTCCAAGCACTGTCTTCAGTTCAAGTCCAATTTTTCCTGATGAGCCCCTTGTTTTAATGGAGAGACGGTCGAAGAGATACTTCCCTGCGAGTGATTGAGTACCGTCAAAATCCAATTCAAAAATTGCATTTTCAGGATTAAATCCTGTCCCTTTCGCCCTTATTTTTGAGGTGAGATTTACCGGGAAATTGATGTATTTGCTGATATTAAGGTTCTCTGTATTGAGATCAATTTCATAAAGAGCTTGAGGTTTTGAAAAATCGAATGAATATGTCCCCTTGATATTACCGCTTGAAGAACGAAGCCCCACTCCCCCGGTAAAAGTAAGCGGTGCACCATAAAATCCAATACTGTCTATTGTAACGGCAGGGAAATCAAGAAATTTCGAGAGGTTTAGAGTTGGCATTATGGTGTGAATATCCTGTGGATTCAAGACAGATTTTTTGATATCAGCAAGAATCCTCATCTTGTCGAAATCGAGCAGATTAAGAATCGAACCTGTTAAATAAAGTTTTGTGGTTAGTGCCTCGAGCGACAGGTTAACGATCTTTGTGTTTTTCAGATCGCCCGATGCCTGAAGTCCGAGATCCATCGGCCCTTTTATCAGATTAAATCCGGGTAAAACCGTCGTTAGATCATCGAAGTGAAAAGGTTTGCACTCAATTGTCAAATTAAAACCGGCCGTCTTTAAGGAGTCCATCGTAAAATTGTTAAACGGATTCAACTCATTGGTATAATAATCGACCGAAATATCACTTTTGTTTGTTTTTATTCTAAAATCGTTAACATCAATTGTTCTGCCGTCAAGTTTCAATTCACCGGACAAAGCGATTTTCGGTGTGTTGGAGAAGTTGGGCTCAATCATGAATTGTTCAATATCAACTGCGTAAATCCCCTTTGCCAAATCAATCTTAATATCGTTCAGTTTAATATCAAGTTTTGGGATTCTGAGATCATCCATATTCATTGAGACAAAGTTTTCTTTCGAGTAGATTTTATCCCACTTTCGGTAGTAAATACTGCTGTTCACAATTTCAACTGTACCTGCCATCAACACATACGGAAATGGTTTGGAAACGGTATCTTTAACCTCCTCCTTGCTTTTGGGAAGAATCTTCATCAGATTTAAGACACCTGACGAATCCACCACAAGATCGGCCCGTAAGCCTTCAATTCTAATCTTATGCACATGAATTCTGCCACTGAGAATCTCAAGCAGTCTCGGATAAACTTCCAACCTTTTAATGAATGCAATTTCATTATGCAGTGTGTCTGAAACCCGGATATCGTTTACCATCAGTGAAGTAACAAGGGTCCCCTCAATACTTCCAATCTCAACTCTACCCTGCAAAGATTCATTAAGAATAGTGGTAAGTTGATCCTTTAAAATGGAACGGAACATTGAGGTTTGCGAGAATACCAACACAGCAACGATAAATATTAAGAGGAAGTAGAGAAAACCTCTCAGATATTTAAGTACCTTGGCCGGTATCCGTTTCATCATGATATTAACGGTATTTTTCCAGGATTAACTCTATTATGCTTGAGGTTGATCTGGAGACCACAAAAGGGATGTTAGTGGTTATGCCACCATTTTGCTCAACAATGTCTCTCCCGACAATGTTTTCGATCGCCCAGTCACCACCTTTTACCAAAACATCGGGTATTATGGTTTTTATCAACTCGTAAGGCGTGTCTTCGGTGAATATGGTTACAAAATCCACAGGTTTAAGGCTGGAAATTGCAAAGGCTCTCTCTTCATGAGGCAATAAAGGTCTTTTGTTTCCTTTAATTCTCCTGATTGAATCATCAGAATTTATACCGATAACCAAAAAATCTCCCAAAGCTTTTGCTTTTGTGAGGTAATCGATGTGTCCGGCATGAATTAAATCAAAACATCCATTGGTGAAAACGATCTTTTTCCCCTCTCGTTTTAGTCGGGAAGTTATTTCTGCAAGGCCCATCCAGTCGTAAAGGTATTTCATTTGTTACCTCCGAGAACTGTTTCAAAAAGATTCTCAATTTCAACAGGCACAATTCCAACCTCGGCACACACTATACCGGCAGCATAATTTGCTATATATGATGCTTCATAAATGTTGGCACCTGCACTTAAAGCCAGTGTGAGTGTCGAAATAACTGTATCTCCGGCACCCGAAACATCAGCAACTTTTCTTGCCTTTGTAGGCATCATTTTAGGCTCATTTTCACGGTTAAAAACGGCAATTCCGTCTTCGCCAAGTGTTAATAAAATATTTTCAGCTTCCAGTCGATCAAGAAGTATCTCGCCTGCTTTAATTGCATCTTCTACTGTCTTTATTCTGAATCCCAGAATATCACTCGCTTCTTTTCTGTTTGGTTTAAAAACTGTAACACTTTTATATTGGAAAAAATTATTGAATTTTGGATCAACAGTTACAAGTTTGTTATGTTTCCGGCATAATGCAATAATTTCAGTTATAAGAGTGTGAGTTAACACACCTTTGTTATAGTCCTGAAGGATAACAGCATCAATTGATGATATTTCACTCTCGAGTATCTTAAAAAGTTGCCTTTCAGTCTCTTTATCGATATAATCTTTCTTTTCACTGTCAATTCTCACAACATGTTGCGAACCGGCAATCACCCTGGTCTTTACAGTTGTTGGTCTTGAACCATCCACCACAAGCCCGTCTTGCTGAATATCCAAACCTGTAAGAAGCGATTTGAAGATTTCGCCGGCTCTGTCGTTACCAATAATCCCCAACGGAAACGGCACGGCATTCAAATGTAAAATGTTGTTGGCACAATTCGCTGCGCCACCAAAACGGTAAAATTCGTTATCGACATCCACCACAGGAACCGGAGCCTCCGGTGAAATACGCTTTGCTCCGCCCATAATATAACCATCAAGCATCATATCACCAACGATGGCAATTCTTTTCCCACTGAATGCTTGTTTTAGCTCATTTAATCTGTCTTGATTTATATTTATCATTCTCTAAGTCTTTAATATCAAAATTATTTTTTAGGTTTGTTCCCTTTAGGTTCTTTTTTGGGATCAACTTTTTTCTTTCCTCCCCACGAAGCCAAAGGGCTGGAGACATCGATTCGCCACAATCCGTTTTCGGATGCCAGCCAGATATACTGCTGATCAAAATTCATCGCATAAAATTGATTTGCGGGGATGTTCAGGTCTTTAGGATTGGAAGAAATTACTTTGGCAGTGTTACGGTCAATTATCGTGACCCCCCTGCCATACTCTTTTTTGATCTCTTTATCAAACTCATAAGTAGCTGCCCAGATAGTATTGCCTATCCTCATCATCGAGTAAACACCATCACCCCGGAGGCCCGTACGGCTGTCAACTTTGTCCCATTTTGCCATTCGATTAAAACGGTAAACTCCGCCTACATTATAGTCGGGCATCTCAAGTGAGCGAAAATCCTGATTCCCAAACCAGATATAATCTTTATCAAAAAGGATTGAATTGACAGATACTTTCATTCCTTCAGATCTGAATGCACCATCTTTATTCGAGATGAACTCACACCGTGAAGGATCAAAATCACCAAATGTTTTATCAAACTTGTAGATTCCACCTTCGGTGATAATCCAGACATATCGGTCTTCCTCAATAAAAAACCTTTTAACATTATTGGTTGAAGATTCGTTTCCCCGGGTGAGGTTAAAATCTTCATATTTTTGTCTTTTTACATTGAGGATGGTCATATTAATAAATCTGCCGATCCAGAGCAGACCGGTTGATTTATCATATTTTAATCCTCTTATCCAGTTGCCATACTCGCCCCCCTCGGCAAACTTTCTCTTCTTCCAACTATTTTTTTCCTTGTCGTAGATAAGCATACCATCACTGGTTCCTGCCCACACAAAATCGTCATTTGCTTCAATGCAATCGATCAATCTGTCTTTTGGACCCCCCTCTTCCTCATTCATCGAAATAAGTTCATTTGATTTGGTATCATATCTGAAAATTCCGTTTCCATATGTGGCAAGCCAAAAGTCGGTACCGTCTTTCACAAAAGCAGTAACCTTTGCTCCCCCGGCAATTTGGAAAAAGTCGGGAGGTCCTCCAAAAGTTGCAGAAAAAAGGAAAACTGAAAAAATGAAACTTCTGATAATAGACACCATGCTAATAACTCTCTGCATCAGTAGGGAAATGACTTTCACGAACATCTTCAATATAATTTTTAAAGGCTCCGTCGAGAATATCAGCCAGATTGGCATAGTAACGGAGGAACTTTGGATGAAATTCTTTATTCAGCCCAAGCATATCAGGGGTAACGAGTATCTGCCCGTCGCAATATGGGCCTGCACCAATACCAATTGTTGGAACTGAAACACTCTCTGTTACTCTTTTAGCAAGCTCTCTGGGAATTTTCTCTAAAACAATTGAAAATGCCCCTGCTTCTTCAAGTATTTTTGCATCCTTTAAAATTTCATTGGCTTCATCCTCGTCAGTTCCCCGTTGTTTGTAACTTCCAAATTGATGGATGCTTTGGGGGGTAAGTCCCAAATGGCCCATTACCGGAATTCCGTTTTCGGTAATTTTTCTGATGGTTTCAGCAACCCTCTTTCCGCCTTCAATTTTAACACCACCGGCTGGAGTCTCCTTTAATATTCTCCCTGCATTTCTGAACGCTTCATCGATACTAAGCTGGTAAGCCATAAATGGAAGATCAACAACAAGCATCGATCTTGAAACACCTTTTGCAACAGCTTTTGTGTGGTAAATCATTTCATCCATGGTGACGGGTAGTGTGGTTTCATTCCCCTGAAAAACATTTCCGAGCGAATCACCCACCAGAATCAAATCGATCCCGGCGTCATCAAGCAACTTCGCTGTTATGTAATCATAAGCTGTAAGAGCGGCAATCTTCTTCCCTTCTCTCTTCATTAAATTCAGCGTTTTTGTTGAAACGCGTTGAAATTTTCCAAATGTGCTCATCTCTGTTCCAAACTTTCTTCTAATTTAATCAATTTTTCAAATCCAAGTTTAAATTCCTGCCTGAATCCCTTAACAATAGCATCACATAATTTTTTCATGTCAACTTCCTCACCGGTTATACTTCTGATATCAGAGGTTTTATCGTCGAGAAGTGTTTGAAGGTCTTTTTTCTCATCAGGCGTCAGAACCAAATATTCCACTATCCTTTTATGAAAATCGCCGATATTTATCGAACCGTGCTGCAAGATCACATTCCCCGTTTTACGCTGTGCACTGCCGATTAGTTTCCTTCCGTCAAATTTAACCTCTGACCGGGAAGGAACCGAAAAACATGCCGCACTTAAACCCGAACTGTAATGTTGTTTAAAATTAACTTCCTCATTTTCAAGTCCCGCATCTGTAAGCCGCGAATCATAAAAGGAAAGACCTCGCAACAGCGCCTCATTAATCTGCTTATATGCTCCCTTTGGTGTGAAAGAGAGAGAATTGATCACCACTGAATAAGTCAGTTCTTCAGAATGAAAAACCGCCCTGCCACCTGTTGGCCTTTTCACGAAATCAAAACCATCAGCGGCCAGTCTATTGAGATAAAGACTGCTTAACGGTTGATTTGCTCCGAGTGATATACAATAGGGATCCCAGGTGTAAAGCCTCAAACAGATCGATTCAGATTCACTTTCATCCACCAACAGGAGGTCGAATTCCATATTGTGGCTTCCGGTGTTGGCACCTGATTCAATAAAAAAACTGTTCATCAATCTTTTTTTTACCTGATTAAGCCGCGAGTACTGTTCGCAATAAATTCAAGAATCTCAATAGCATATTTATCACCTGCAAACTTATTGTGTATCTGTTCCTTTGCTTGCGTCAGGTTCAGATTCGACTGATATATAAGTGCATAAATACCTTTAATGCGCATTATTTCATCATTCGTAAATCCCCGGCGTCTTAAGCCTACCAGATTCAAACCTTCATATCTGAGTGGTTCATGACCGGCAAGAATGTAAGGTGGAACATCTTGAACAGCCCTGTAGTGACCTGCAATCATAACATGTTTACCAATCTTACAAAATTGATGCACCGGCGAACAACCACCAATTATAGTGTAATCATCCACTGTAACATGACCGCCAAGTTGCACACAATTAGCAAGAATTACATTGTCGCCCACTCGACAGTCGTGTGCTACATGGGCATAAGCCATCAAGAGACAATTTTTACCGATTGATGTCAACCGGGTTTCTACTGTCCCTCTGTGAAGTGTAACAAATTCATGAATTGTGGTGTTATCACCGACCACACACTGAGATTCTTCACCGGCATATTTCAAGTCCTGCGGTACATTTGAAATGGATGCCGACTGATAAATTGTTACATTTGAACCAATTCTTGCCCCATCATAGATACAGGTATGAGGCCCGATGTTTGTGTTGTCTCCTATCTCCACATCACCTTCGATAACCACGAAAGGAGCAATTTTTACATTTTCTCCAAGCTTTGCCTTGGGATTAATTATTGCAGTGGGGTGAATCTCAGACATTTTTCACCCTGTCAACTATTGCTGCCGTGAAATCTGCTTCAGCTACAAGCGCACCATCAACAAAGATTTCACCACGCATCATTACAAATTTTTTCCGCATCTCTTTCATCTCCACTTCTATACGAAGAACATCCCCCGGCGTAACGGGTTTTCGGAATTTCGCATTATTGATTTGCATGAACAATGCATTTTTATCCTCCGGCGATTGCAGTGAATTCAACATAAGAAGTCCACCTGTTTGCGCCATCGATTCAATCAATAAAACTCCGGGCATAATTGGATTTCCCGGGAAATGCCCGTCAAAAAACGGCTCGTTAATTGACACACATTTTTGTCCGACAATTTTTTTGTCAAGTTCCATGTGAATAATTCTGTCAACCAACAGAAACGGGTATCTGTGAGGCAATATTTTTCTAATTGCATTTATATCAAATACCACACCTTCTTTATTCGCATGTTGATATTTTTTTACAAGTTTTTTCTGCTGGTACATTTTACGAACCATCTTGGCAAATTCAACATTCGCTTTGTGTCCCGGTCTTGCTGCCAGAATCTGAGCCTTTATCGGTACACCAATTAGTGCCAAATCACCAATTAAATCGAGAAGTTTGTGTCTTACCGGTTCGTTTTTAAATCTAAAAGATTTGTTGTTCAAAATGCCGGTGTCACCAAGTACAAATTTCTCCTCAATCCCCAGCTTTTCGCCAAGTTTATCAAGTTCGTTGGTCTCAAGTTCCTTGTCAACAATTACCACAGCATTTTCGAGATCCCCTCCCTTTATTAAACCCTGATTTGCAAGTTCTTCCACTTCACTAAGGAAGCAGAAAGTCCTTGCCGGAGCAAACTCTGAAACAAATTCCTTTTCAAGATCAAAAAGTCCTGAATGCTGACTTCCGAGTGCGGGATTCTGATAATCAACCATCACAGTGATCCGGTAATTATCAAGCGGAAGTGCCACAATATCAACTCCTCTATCCTCTTCATGATAAGTAACGGTCTGATCGATAATCAGGTAATCTTTTGGTGCTTCCTGTTCCACAAATCCCGCTGAAAGCAGTCGCTCAACATACGGCAACGAACTTCCATCCCCTATCGGGGGTTCTATTCCGTCGAGTTCAATCATCAAGTTATCGATCTGAAGACCATAAGCCGCAGCCAAAACATGTTCGACTGTGTAAACTTTTGCTTCTCCAATTCCCAGTGTTGTTCCTCGGGAAATATCAATTACATGATCTACAACTGCCGGAATTTCGGGATTCCCTCCCAAATCTGTACGAATAAACCGCAAACCGTAATTTTCGGGCGCAGGCTTAAATGTCATTTTACATTCGTGTCCTGTATGAATTCCAATTCCGGACATCGAAACTTCTTTACCAATAGTGCGTTGTTTTATTAACATTTGTTCCTTTTAAGCACAATACTGCCAAGTTATAAACAATAAAAAATTAAACTTTTAATTTACTATATATTCATTTCTTATACAATTGAGAACTTGAGAGACTTGAGTGACTTGAGAACTTGAGAACTTGAGAGACATGAGAACTTGAGAACTTGAGAACTTGAGAACTTGAGAACTTGAGAACTTGAGAACTTGAGTGACTTTTCCCGTGGAACGGGATCAATATTCGTAGTAGCAATGTCCAACAAATGAAATATTTGGCCCCGGATGGGGTCATGTATGGGTAGCAATGTCCAACAAATGAAATATTTGGCCCCGGATGGGGTCATGTATGGGTAGCAATGTCCAACAAATGAA
>CAZHCW010000043.1:0-15659 GCA_964531325.1 uncultured Ignavibacteriaceae bacterium
ATATCTGTACAACCATCTCCATCTATGTCAGCAAATTGTTGAAATACCGAAGAATAGTTCCCAGTAAAATCCGGATGCATATTTGAATCTGAAAGCATGTGGTAGGTAGGTAGTGTGTCTGTGCTACCGGTTTCGAAAAAAATGATGCTACCGCCGTTGGTAGGTTTCAATGAATTATATGCAACCAGCTCCTCCCATCCATCCCCATTAAAATCAATTGGCCAGTTCTGCCCCTTAAGCCGTAGCAGATTACTGCTTGAGTCAGGGAAGCTAAATTGAAATGTAGCATCTGGTATGGTGTCTATCTCAGGTCCACCAAAATAAATATCAAATATAGCCGGGTGGGGAGGATTTGAATATACAGTAACTATATCGCGGTAACCATCTCTATTCCAATCAGTTGCAGTAACCGCCCTAGGATACGATACGGGAATGGAGAATACGGGTACAGAGGATATTGGATTCCCACCTCGAAAAAACATAGCATTTGCTGCCTGTGAATTGAAGTCCGGGCGGATACTTAACACAAAGTCATCGTAGCCATCATTATCCTGATCTCCCATGTACACAATTGATTCATAGGAAAAATAACCTGCCTTGCCGAATATTACTGTATCAAACTGAGCACTTACTTCTGTTGTAACAAACAAAAGCAGCAAAAAACCAAAACGAAATTGAAAATGTTTCAGAATAAACATAGAATTACCTCACAAAAATTTTGTGTTGATGGAAATGGATACAGAATTAAATAAAGAAGAGTTACAGGAAGGCACAAAAAAGTTGGGGATCCCAAATTTTTGTTATTTGGAATGAGAAGTGATGACAGGAAAGAGACCCCAAATAAAATTGAGGATTTTTTCCTGATTGGATATAAAAATACTTCCGAAGTATTGATGTACTGATGAAATACATAGATATGGAACAATTGGCCCATGATATAGGTTACTCCCAAAGAAATGTCAAACTATTGAATCAAAATTAAAATTCAATGTTCATTCAAACCTTATAAAATAATTTGGATAAATTAGTATAAAAATTAGTCCCTATTTTCCGATTGCAGAAAATATCACAAATAGTAAGTCCTTACTGTGTGACTGGTCAAAGGTCTCTAAACTGAGTGATGTTTTTGGCTTGTATAAATCCTCCAGACATTTTATTACTTCGTCTTTTTTTAAAAGAGTTACAGTTGAAGGCCACCCAAAATTAAAATAAGTTTTGGATATAATAATAAAATAATGTAATTTTTGGGTGTATGTCGTTGAAATAATTTTTTTAACCGAAAAATGAATTTGTTCCCTGCTTTTAAGGTTATGTTAACTGAATCACATGGCGCAGATATTTAGTTAAACACCGGGAACACAACCTGAAACCTCGAAGTTAAAGAATCAGAAACAATAATTTTTAACAAACAACAAATCACAATCATCAACAAAAGGTACCACAATGAAGCTATCAAACAAATTTTTTGCTTTTGTACTTGCATCTTTATTCATCATTAACTTTGCCGGATTTGCTCAGAAAAAATCGGAAGTTATTAAAACTCCTTCGAAGGCAGCCGCATCAGTTGTAAATGTAAACACGATCGACTTCAAGTCAGCATTTGGATCATCAAACAGTGCACTTTCTAAATTAGGTGAACTGATTAGTGACGCCAGAAGAGACGGCGATGTAAAAGCACTCGTTTCTGCTGCAATGATTCTTTTTATGGAAGAAGGATTAACAGGTAAAAAAGCAGCTATTACCGGAAAACAACTTCTCGACGAAGCCACTTCCAAAGCCAAAAATCAGAACAATGCTGAAGCTCTGCTCGCTTGCTCCGATGTTTGGGGTTCAAAATCGATGGGCAATGATTCCAAAATGTCCACTGAACTTGCAAAATTATCCGCTCAGGCAAAAGCTGACAAGAGTAAAGGACTTAGAGGTCCCGGAGCCAAAGAATGTTCACTTCAAATCGAAAATTTCTCAACCTACAAAATTCATGTTTATGTTGACGATGTTTACATGGGATCAGTAGAACCCGGATACTTCATTAAATTCCTTGAAGTAGGCTCAGGAACCACCAAACTCTACGCTGAAACAGACATGTTCAAAGATCCTAATTCAGGTGAAGACACTTACTTCTACTGGAATGGTGAAATCAATCTCAAATCTTATAAAGATGAACTCCCTGACTTCACATGGCAGTTACAGTAAAATTTAATCTTCTTTGAAGATACGAGGCTGTCCTGAAAAGGGCAGCCTCTTTTTTTTTGTTTAATAATGTTCCTCTTGTTTATGGGCAAATATTCCTATTTTTGTGATCAAGTCTTAACTAATTTTGCCGAAAACGAGTTTGTATAATAGATGAGAGCACCTGAAAAACGGTTCGCAATAATTCTTTTCCTTGCCATACTTCTGCCTTCGATAATCTTTTCTGTTTACGAATTCACCAAGTTGAATCAGAATGAAGAGCAGATTTTGCAGATTTACAACAGTCAGCTCGAAGCAGTGCTTTTCTCAATAAATCAATATTCTGAAGATGTGTTAACGAGTTGGGCTGTAAAGCTAAGAAATGCACTCTCAGCGGGTAAAACTGACGAGGTGGGTTTTACACTAAATGATTTTATGAAAGACAAACCACCGGTAAAGTACATAAGTATAATCTCCGGCACTTCAAACTATATTTATCCACCTTCCAGCAGCGATTCACTCTATAAACTGCTCGATTCGGTTATTCAATTAAGAAGACCAAAACTCGACAGATTAAAGATTTTCCTAAAACAAGGTTATTCAAAATTAGAGCCATTTTACATCCCCCTTGATACACCACTTGTTTCACTCTATTTTGTTCCTGACACACTTAACGGCAGTAATTTGCTTTACGGAATTTTGCTACAACCGGAAAACTTTGTACGAGATATTCTTAAAAATAAAGTGCAGCAGGTTGCGGGTACTGACTTTACTATTCCTGTGATAAATGGAGTAAGAGATTCGATTATAGCCGGTCCCGATTCTCTTCTTGCCTCGCAGTTTACAATCAGAAAAGAGCTCTGGTTTCTCCCGGGTTATTATATCGGGATCAGCCCTAAAGGGAAAACGATTGATGAATTGGTTTATGAACGAGCCTGGCGGAGTTATGCCCTTATTTTTGTTCTTAATCTCGTAATTATGGTGGGAGTGTGGGTTGTTTTCAAAAATATAAAAAAAGCACTTGAACTTGTAAGGCTCAAAAGTGATTTTGTTTCAAATGTTTCACATGAACTAAGGACTCCGCTTGCGCTAATAAGTATGTTTTCCGAGACTTTGGAACTTGGGAGAGTAAGAAATGACTCAAAAAGGCAGGAATATTACAAGATAATAAGCCAGGAGGCAAATCGGCTTTCAAAAATTGTAAACAGGTTATTAAACTTTTCACAAACTGAAGCAGGAAAAAGGGCTTATCATTTTGACTATGTGGATGTAAATGATGTGTGTAGAAAGGTTAACGAAACTTACAAGTTCCATCTTGAACACAATGGATTTTCATTTAAATATGTTGAGGGAAAAGATATCCCGGTTATCGCTGCCGATTATGAAGCACTCTCCGAGGCTGTGATAAATCTTATTGATAACGCTTCCAAATACAGCAAAGACAGAAAATTTATTGAGCTTCATACCGGACATTCAGAATCTTCCGTTTTTATCGAAGTAAGAGATCAGGGAATTGGTATTAAAGAGAAAAATCAAAAGAAGATTTTTGATAAATTCTATCGCGAGACAACGGGATCGGTTCACAACACAAAGGGAGCCGGACTTGGGCTTAGTCTTGTAAAACATATTATGGAAAACCACAAAGGAAAGATCGAACTTTTTAGTACATACGGTAGAGGAAGTATGTTTCGACTGGTTTTTCCATTTAAAACAAACATTAAATTGCAACAATTAATAAAAAATGGTGTTAGTGATGACAAAGATATTGATAGTTGAAGACGAACCCAACATGAGAATGGGCTTGAGGGACAACCTTGAATTTGAAGGGTATGAGGTGGATCTTGCCTCTGACGGAGAAGAGGGAGTTGAAAAAGCAACCACTGAAAAGTATAATTTGATTCTGCTTGATGTAATGCTTCCAAAAGTATCAGGATTTGAGATATGTAAACAGGTTCGCGCTAAAGGGATTAAAACACCTATCATTCTTATAACCGCCAAAGGTGAAGAGATTGATAAAGTTCTTGGGCTTGAGCTTGGAGCAGACGATTATGTAACCAAACCTTTTAGTTTAAGAGAATTACTTGCACGAATCAAAGCTGTTTTAAGGAGAGGGACAAATGAAGTTGAACAGGATGAGGAAGCAACAATTGGATTATTAAATGTAAATTTTAAGACATATTCCGCTTTTGTAGATGGTAATCCGGTTCAGATGTCTCACAAAGAGTATGAAATTCTAAAATATTTGTGGCAGAACAAAAACAATACTGTTAGCAGGGATAATCTGCTTAATAATATCTGGGGTTATGAGGAAAACCCGACTACAAGAACAGTTGACAACTTTATACTCAAATTAAGGCAAAAGATAGAAATCGACTCGAATCACCCAAAAATTATTCTTACTGTTCACGGTATTGGCTATAAATTGATAACAAGTTAGTCGATATAGAATATTTTTTCGAGGCTTTTTATTTTGTGCAGGGCTGAAAATAAAAAATCCTGAATCGATTGATATTCCATCAAGTCTCTAATAACAAAATATTCAGCAAAGACGAGAATGTCTTCATGGAGCTCCATAATCCTGCGGTTAATTGGTTCCCACTCGGTTTGAAACAAATAACCTTCTCTTGCCCATGCCTCCTGTTTCAGGAGATTTTTCATTCGTGCATCCATGCTCAACGAGCCGATGCCATGGCCATTATCTGATAAATCAAACGATTTAATTTCGTAGAAACGAAAATTGTCCACCTTTTTCGACAATTGCGCAATATCTTTCAGATATAAATCTTTATAACAGACCCATCTGATTACCTCAAGGTCCTTGGTTTCCGGGGGCAGGCCCTTCAACACAGCGAGCGTTTTTCCGGCATATTTTGATAACAATTGATGTTCACCGGTAATCAATGTTTCCAATGCATACAAGATTGTGCCATTGTTTATACCAACACCCCGTTCATCCAAAAACTCGATAACATATTTAATTATCAGGTCATAATGATTTGTTAAAATTGCTATGCCTTCTCTCAGTTCTTCAGGGATATATTTGTGAATAAATTCATCGTAGCGGTCGAATCCATAGTGGACACCAAATTCATCAACAGCCTTGTAGAGCATGTCTTCAATAAGATCGTGACCTACAGCGATGGCGGAATAGTGTTTTGAACCCGGATCATTTATGTTGATAATTGACGAGATGGCCCCTACACGGTTGAGGTGAGCAGCAGAAGGAAGTCCACACTTACGAAACATCTTATAGACTCTGAACATCTCGAAGACCGCCTGGGCGAAATCCACATATTCACCGTAAAATTCTTTTACAATACCGTCATCCGGTTTTCGTCGTGTTAACAACGCACTGTGAAGAGTCTGAAATGACGGCATCTTTTCCGCTTTTGTACGGGCATCCGAAATATCAGTTGGCGCAGTATCTATATGCTGCCTTACTTTTTTTTCTTTTGGCAGAGAATTGTCAGCAAAAAACAGGTCGAGATCATCTTTCACCACTTTCACAAGATCTGGTGGAAAAAGCTTTGATAGAAGCTTTTCAGACGGATTGTTTCCGTGTTTTATCTCTTCAAAAATTGATTTTGCAGATTGATAACGATGGTCGGAAATCGATTGCGAAATTTCTCTTGAGTATCTCATATATAATATCTTTTAATTCGGAGAGCAATTAATAAAAAACATACCAAAAAAAAAAGCCCTGACCAATCAGGGCTTAAAAAAACCGAAAAAAACAAAGATTAGTTAAACTTTAACAGCTTATTGTTTTTGGGCGTAACGGGCGAGATGTGTTGGATTTTATCCTCCAGGAAAATTTTCTTTTCAATGTCATCTTGATCTTCAATTACGACACCTGCTGACGACTGTTCAATAGAGTGATCTACTCGGGATCTTTCCATCCTTTGATACAAAACGACAGATACCACAACAATTAGTCCCATTACGACTATTATCAGGAATAAAAGCATGATTTGGGTTGACATTTGGTCCATTACTTCCTCAAAACTTAATGACGCACGAGGCGATCTGATTATTAAACTAAAAAAAACTACCGAAAAAGATGATGTATTAAGGGGTAGATTCTTTTGTACGGCTAAAAATTTATGATTTTGTGAACCAATATAGTCAATAAATCTTAATAAGTCAAGAGGGCAATGAATATTAAAATATTTGAAAACATGAAGTTAACTAAAACAATATCAGTCGTAGTAACCCTTCCTTAAAGCTGAACAGATTGGATCCACCGAGAGGAGTTGCTTTATTATTTTCAATAAAACGGAGGTAATCAAATGCTCCCGGTGAACATTCAAATTCATCATCCGGGGTTATAAAAGCCCATTCACCACCTCCGAAGAAATAGAGTATCCCAAGATTATTCCCGGTTTCAACATCTATCAGATAAAGTGACCGGTCGTTTGAAGATGCAAGAAGTAGTCGTGAATCGCCTGAAAAACTTATGGCATCTACCGGACTGAAACCGATATTGGCCATCATTGAGTTTTGTGGAGATGATAATTCTGACAAAATAATATAATTATCATGCCCGGCATAAGCCAGATATGTGGAGGAGGGAGATAACGCTGTTATCGATGTAACACTCTGTTTTTCTTTTATCTCTTTAAGTACTGAGAAAGCATTTAGATCGAATACTCTGGTTAATCCTGTCTCTGAAATTGCAATAATCGTTTTATCATCGGGAGAAAATCTGATTTTCTTTGCCGGTTGAACGAAAGCCTTAAATTTTGTGGCACCTGAGGAGGATTTTAAATCCCAGAGATATATATTACCATCGGCGCCTGCAGCTGCAAGCGTTCTACCGTCATTACTTTGGGCAATTTCAAAGAGGGGAACGGGTGCTCCGGTTAATATTTTTGCAATTTCTTTTGAATTAAGATTCCAGATCTTTAAATCATGATTTTCAGATTTTGTTGCGATAAAATTTTCATCTTTTAAAAATCTTATTGCGTTAACAAAAGTGCCGGTCTTATCGTTTATTACCCCATATTCGATAGCATCCTCTGTCGAGAAAATTCTGATATTTTCATCAAAACTTTCGAAAGCAAAAAATTTCCCTGAGGGGGAAACATTCATCCCCAGAAAACCTCCATCCCAAAGTTGCAAGAACTTGTAGGGATTCGAATCAGAATTTGAAAAGATATGCACCGAGTTCTCATTCGATACCATACAGAGTGCGGAGTTGTTGTCGCTGAAGTGAATTCCTGTAATTTTTTCTTCTATTGCCTTGTGTTCCAATACAGGCTCCGTGGAAAGCAGTTCAAATTTTTTAATTGAACGGTCAAAATAAGCTGCAATAAGATACTGATCGTTTGGCGAAAGTGCCAGTGCAGTTATGTCACCCTTGGGTTTATGCGAAAAAACTTCTGACTTTTCAATTAAATTAAATCCGGCAATTTTGATATCGCTTAAGAAATAGATCAGATACCTTGAGTCGTTAGAGAAGGTTATTTGTGGAGGTATATGATAACCACTCTTAGTGCTAAAAATGATAGAGTTGGTTTCGAGATTCCAAACATTGATGATCGAGTTTTCAGTTATCCCTGCGAGGTAAGAACCGTTTGGAGAAAAGATCAATTTAGTATAATTATTCCTTGAGCTTTGCGAGAGTTTTATCCCTCGTTCAAGATTATCAGCGTTCACCAGAAATATTTCACCATTTTTGTCAGCCACTGCAAACCGTTCACTTGTCTTTTCGAAATCGATCGCCTGGAATTCAGGAAATGAAAGGTTCCCCAACTGAACAGGATCACCATCCTCAAGGTAATCGAGTGAAAGAAGATCGGAATTGTTTCTTACAAACAACAAAGTATTATCAGATCGGGTGAGGAACATGTTGGTTGTTGACCCCCCTGGGATTTCACCCGATGTTACCTCGTCACCTGAACGATAGTTCCAAACAGAAAAGGAGTTATCTTCCGATTTACTGACGAGAAAACTTTCGCGATTTGTAAGGAGAAAAGATTTTACAGGTGCTGTATGACCCCCCAGAATGTTTAACTGGTCAAGAGTCTGAGCATCCCATACAATAATCGTGTTGTCTTCGGAGGAAGTGAAGATGAAATCTCCATTATTGGAAACAGTTATCTGGGTGATTGTTCCGGCATGTCCAAGTTGAGGGAGAATATAGCCTTTTTGAGCAAAAATGGCATAATTTGAAGAGATTATTAGAAATACTGCTACAAGAAATTTGACCATAAATAATCTATTGGAAAAAAATAAATATAATAATGAAATATACTCCAATATAACATCAGTAAAGGTTATAACTCATGATTTGAATCACTATGTAGAGGGAAAAAATAAAAAAAATAAAAAAAATAAACAGCAGTAAAACGCCGGAATTATCAAAAATATCACTATTTTTGACAGATAATTATTTTTATTATTTGAGTGGTAAGTTTGACACACTACCACAAGTGAGTTGAAACAATGAACATCTATTTACTCATTGGTATTATGGTCATCTCTACTTTTGCGATCTCATTTGCAGTTGCAGGAATGATTCGACTTATTTCGATGAGTATTAATTATTTACAGATTCAAAAAACAAAAACAGAAGACCAACATGAATCTCTTGCGGAGGTTCAAAATGCAGCGACAGGGCGGGATGAAGAACTTGAAACCGTTGCGGCAATCGGTCTTGGAATAGAATTATATCTTGCAGATATACACGATTACGAGAAAACGATTATGACGATTAAGAAAGTGGTAAGACCTTATTCACCCTGGAGTTCCAAAATTTACGGTCTTAGACAAAATCCGAAGGGGAGATAACCGATGGATATTTCTTTACTTGAAAAACTTTTCCCCGGAATCGTAACTCTTTTTACAGGTGATCTTACCATTTCTTTAGGCAGGATTGGCTTGATGGGGTTGGGGGTCCTGCTCGTTTACCTTGGTAAAAAAGGGATTTTAGAGCCACTTTTGATGATCCCGATGGGTATAGGGATGGCAGCAGTGAATGCCGGTGTATTGGTAATTGGCGGTAAAAACTCCAATCTGTTCCTCGATCCCATGGTATCCGATCCAAACGCATTGATAAATATTCTACAAATCGATTTTTTACAACCGATTTATACACTTACATTTAGCAATGGGTTAATTGCCTGTTTTGTTTTTATGGGCATAGGGGTTCTATTGGATGTGGGATTTCTTCTCGCTCGTCCGTTTTTAAGTATGTTTCTGGCAGTTTGCGCCGAACTGGGTACTTTTTTGACGATTCCAATCGCCATGGCTATGGGGTTAAATATAAACGATGCAGCCTCAATTGCAATGGTGGGTGGGGCCGATGGGCCGATGGTTTTGTTTACATCGCTTAAATTATCACCCAAGTTGTTTGTTGCCATTACAGTAGTTGCATACTTATATCTTGGATTGACTTATGGAGGTTACCCGTGGTTAATTAAATTGCTTGTGCCAAAACGATTACGAGCCATTAAAATGCCACCAAAGAAGAAAATCAGGCAGATTTCATCATCAGAGAAACTCTATTTTGCAGTTATTGCCTGCATCGTTTTGTGTCTTCTGTTTCCCGTGGCAGCCCCTTTGTTTTTATCCTTGTTTGTGGGGGTGGCAGTAAGGGAAGCCGGACTGAAACACATTGTCGATTTTATTGCAGGTCCACTTCTTTACGGTTCAACATTTTTGTTGGGTCTGTTGCTCGGAGTGCTTTGTGATGCATCCCTCATTCTTGATCCTCAAATCCTGCTCTTGCTTGTTTTGGGTATCGTCGCGTTGCTCCTCTCGGGAATAGGCGGTTTGATGGGGGGGTACATTATGTATTTTATAACCGGTGGAAAGTTTAATCCCGTGATTGGGATTGCCGGGGTAAGTTGTGTGCCAACTACTGCTAAAGTAGCGCAAAAATCTGTGACCGAAGCAAACCCCCAATCTATCATTTTACCTGAAGCCATTGGGGCAAATATCAGTGGTGTTATAACCACAGCCATTATTGCGGGATTGTACATAACACTAATACCGATTTTGTTCCCTTAAGATTTTCTTAAAATAACAAAAAAAATGAAGAATAAAAACTGTATTAATCAATTATTGTTTTTTTCGTTAACTTAAAATTTCTTAATTTTATATCCTAATGAATAAAACATTTTTGTTTGAAACATATTTCTGAACCAACAAGTATAATTAACTAGTAATAGGAGTTAACTGTGAGTAAACAATCACCTCTAAAAGCATTCTTTTCAGGATTCGCAGCTGTAGCAATTCCAGTGCTTTTTGTAATTGCAGTATTAATTTATCTTTTTATCATGGGTGACCCGGAAAACTTCCAGGGTAATGATCCAACCAAAGACCCAAAAGTAGGAAACTATCTTGGAATGGTTTATAAGGGTGGATTTATCGTTCCAATTCTTATGACTATGTTCCTTTCTGTATGGACATTTGCAGTGGAAAGATTCATCGTGATCAGAAAAGCAAAAGGAAAAGGAAATATTTCCAATTTCATCGCCAAAGTTTACACAATGCTTTCAGGGAAAGAATCTGACCTTGACCTCGCAATCGACGAATGTGATAAACAAAGAGGCTCAGTAGCCAATGTTGTAAAAGCCGGGCTTTTGAAATACAAAGAAATGCTTGGGGATAAAGACCTTAGTAAAGATCAGAAAGTTGTTGCTATTAAACAAGAACTTGAAGAAGCTACTTCGCTAGAATTACCTGTTTTAGAGCAGAACCTGGTTATTCTCTCAACACTCGCTAACCTTTCCACTCTTGTTGGTCTTTTGGGTACAGTATTGGGTATGATTAGAGCTTTTGCTGCTCTTGCAAACGCAGGCGCTCCTGATGCTTCAGCTCTTGCAACAGGTATTTCTGAGGCTCTTATTAATACAGCTTTTGGTATCGGTTCATCAGCTTTCGCTATCGTGTTCTATAACTATTTCACGACAAAGATCGACAAAATGACCTATAGCATCGATGAAGCCGGTGTTGCGATAACACAGCAGTTCATTGCCAAAAACAAGTAAAATGTGAGCTAAGAAATGCCAAAGGTTAAAATACCCCGTAAGAGCACCCTCGTGGACATGACAGCGATGTGCGATGTCTCGTTCTTGCTGCTTACTTTCTTTATTCTTACGACCCAGTTTAAGCCTGATGAAGCTGTAACTGTTCAAACCCCGGGCTCGATTTCAAAATCGAAGCTTCCCGATGTTGATGTTTTTACAGTAATTGTTGATTCAGCCGGTAGAGCATACTTCGGTATCTACAATCATGAGGTTCTTAAGAAGACTGTAATGAGTGCAATGAACGATGCGTATGATATGAATCTAACTCCTGAAGAGATTAACGCTTTTGGCAAGATTGGAAGTTTTGGCGCACCATTGAGCCAATTCAAAAATCTGCTGAATGCTGAACCTTCAGACAGGAAAAAGCCACAGTTTATGTCTGGTATACCTATCGATACTGCCAATAATGAACTTGGAAAGTGGGTTACTAACAGTCTTGATGCCTGGTATATTATGCAAGGAGTTGAGACCAAAAAGGTTCCCAGTGTAGCCATAAAGGGCCATAAAAATGCCGGTTATCCTGTAATTAAAAGGATTATCGCCATTCTACAAGAAGAGAACCTTAACAAGTTCAAGTTTGTAACCGAGCTTAAGGCTAAAAATTAGAAAAGGAAATTTAAATGGCTGAACTGGATACCTCGGGAAAGGGGGGACATGGTAAAGGGAAGAAGAAAGGCGCCAAGAAGGCATCCACGCGTATCGATTTAACACCGATGGTGGATCTTGCTTTTTTGCTTGTTACTTTCTTCATGCTTACCACTACCTTCAGTAAACCGCAAGTAATGGATATTGTGATGCCTGTTAAGGATAAAGAAAAACAGGAAGAAGAACAGATTAATCAAACAGAGTTGAGGCAGAGCGAGGCGATGACCGTAATTATCGGTGGTAAAGATACACTGATCTATTATTTTGGACTCGATACTGCAAAAACTCAAGTAATTGGTGAATTTAAGCCTTCTAACAAAGCAGCTTATGAACAGATTAGAAAATCAATCACCGATAAACAGAATGAATTGGAAGCAGATGACGACCCGAAGACTAAAAAAATAAATCTTTTTGTTGTTATCAAACCTACTGATAACTCGTCATATCAAAACCTGGTTGATGTGCTGGATATGATGAATTATACTGAAGTGAAGAAATACGCCATAGTTGATGTTGCGGAGTCTGACTTGAGTATTTACAATAACCGTAAAAAGTGAGAGTGAACAATGTCAAAAATTGATTTAACTGATATAATTTTTGCTCTGAAGAATAAAGAGTATGGTGCTTTTGTTCTTCGCAAACTTTATGGTAAGTTTGTTACCATTGCTCTCATTATCACCGCCGTCTTTTTTAGTACTGCTATTTCGACGCCCATGATCCTGAATGCGATCGAAAAAAACAGACCTAAAGAAAACCAAACGGTGACGATGGATGTCAAAGCTCAACTCCAGAACCTGAAGAAACAGAAGGAAAAAGAGAAACGGGAAACCATCTTTAAAGAGCAGGAGAAAAAAGCTCCTGAAAGAGCTTCCGTTAAATTTACTCCTCCTGTTATCAAACCGGATGATCAGGTAAAAGAAGAAGCGCCACCAACAGTTGAAGAACTGAAGGACAAGAATGTTGGAACCGTTACCCGTCAAGGTGTTGAGGGAACCGGAGATATTCGTGGTGATGGCGATGTCGAATTTACTGATGGTCTCGATGACAAGAAACCGGAAGTTACCAAGGAAGATGTAAAAAAAGACACAAAAGAAGAAGTTTTTACATTTGCTGAGGAAATGCCTTCGTTCCCGGGTGGAGATGGTGCATTATATGGCTTTTTGGCACAAAATATTGCTTATCCTGAAATTGCCAAGAGAGCGGGAGTTGAAGGTCAGGTTATCGTAATGTTCACGGTTTCAAAGACCGGACAGATAGCCAGTCCAAGAGTTGTTAGAGGTATTGGTGGTGGCTGCGATGAAGAAGCTCTTCGCGTGGTTATGATGATGCCCCGCTGGAACCCCGGTAAACAAAACGGTCAGCCTGTAAATGTTCAGGTAACTGTTCCTATCAGATTCCAGTTGCAATAAACAACAACACATAAAGTTAAAGTAATAATTAAAAAAGCCCCGGTTTTCCGGGGCTTTTTTTATGTCGTAAGCTGAAAAATTAGTAAATTTGCATATCAAACTTTTAATGCCTCCGTAGCTCAGTGGATAGAGCAGTGGTTTCCGGTACCACGAGCGCAGGTTCGATTCCTGCCGGGGGTACCCCTTTTTTTTAGGTATTAAGTATTAATTATCAGGTATTAGCTTGATCTGATACATTTACCAGGCGTTTTGGCATTTCTTGTTTTTTGCTTGTCTTTATTTTTCCGCAGTTACAGTGATACTGAATATTCCCGCACCACTGGTCTTAAATTCTTCCATTGTGGCTTTATCAAGATATTTTGAAAGTAAATCGTCCGGAAGGTGAATTCTTTTGGATTTTCTTACTTGAACATTTTTAAATCCTGCATCTTTAATTTGGTCTAAATAATCCTCTTCTTGCATTGCTCCGGCGACGCATCCCGCATATAGTGTTGCTGAGTCTTTAAGTTCCTGCCTCAGTTCACCGTGTAATACTACATCAGAGACACAGAAATGCCCACCGGATTTTAGGGTTCTGTATATTTCTCCAAATGCTTTTTGTTTGTCAGGCACAAGATTTAAAACACAGTTGGAAACGATAACATCAGCAAGCCCATCTTCAAATGGCATCTCTTCAATATCGCCAAATACAAATTCAACATTTTTGTAACCAAGTTTTGTTTTGTTTATTTCTGCTTTTTTGATCATTGCTTCTGTGAAATCAAGTCCTATCACTCTTCCGGTTTCTCCTGCAAATGCGCGGGCAACAAACACATCATTTCCTGCACCTGATCCAAGATCAATTACTGTGTCGCCTTCAGTTATATCAGCAAACTCTGTTGGGAGTCCACATCCAAGGTTCAGGTCTGCTTCCGCGGCATAACCGGGGAGATTTGTATAATCATCTGAAAATACTGTAAAATCTTTAACATCGGGTCCACAGCAGCTTGTTGTAACCGGACCACAGCAACTTGTTTGAGTCGCTTCAATCACTATTTTCGAATATCTGTCTTTAACTATGTTTTTCATTTCTTCATTGTTATTCATTGTTTTAGTCCTTTTCTTTGGGCTGTCGGCAGCAGCCAATGTGAGTAAAAAGTTTGTCCATTGCCGTCTTGGCTTTGGCGAGGGTTTCTTTGTTAATGCAGTAGCAGATTTTTGGGCCGTCAATTTCTCCTGTTATAAGTCCGACTCTCTTCAGTTCACCAAGGTGTTGTGAAACTGTAGATTGGGAAAGGGGGAGTTGATCCACAAGACTTCCAACCATGCAACTGTTCATCCGGTTGAGTATTTTCAGGATATTTATTCTTGCCGGATGAGAAAGCGACTTTGCAATATCCGCAAGCCAGATTTCTTCATCTGTAAATTGTTCTTTTTTAGAGAATGCCATATAATTCCTAAATTGTATATCGTAAATATACGATATAGATAAATATCAAACAAGGAAAAAGTGGATTTAATCGAAAATAATTTTTAAAGTTGATCGTGATGGAGCAGATATAACGATACAAAAAAAGGCGGTGATGAGCCGCCTTTTTTAATTTCCATTTTATATCAGGTTAATCTGAGCTACTGAAAGAAGTAGTGCTGGGTTTTGGAACTCTTGCGATGATTTTGTCGGCAAGGCGAGAGAATGGTAAACTCTGAATATAAACAGTGCCTGTACCCCTTATAGTAGCAAGGAACAACCCTTCACCACCAAAAAACATCGTTTTAAGGTTGCCTGCTCTTTCGATATCATAATCGAGTCCGTCGGTGAATGCAACAAGGCAACCGGTATCGATCCTTATTGTGTCATTCACCAATTCTTTTTTTATGATACTTCCGCCACAATGGATGAAAGCTTTTCCATCACCTTCAAGTCTCTGAAGGATAAATCCTTCACCGCCAAAAAATCCTGCACCAAGTTTTTTGGTGAATGCAATTGAAACTTTGGTTCCCATTGCTGCTGCAAGAAAAGCATCACTTTGGCAGAGGAGTCGTCCGCCATATTCAGAGAGGTCAACAGGAATAATTTTTCCGGGGTAAGCAGCCGCGAAAGCGAGTCTTTTTTTACCATTTCCACGGTTTGTAAAATGAGTCATAAAAAGGGACTCACCTGCGAGGACTCTTTTACCGGCGGAAACAAGTTTCCCAAAAAAGCCGGAGTCGGAATCACTTCCATCACCCATTTTAGCTTCAAACTCGATACCATTTTCGATGTAACACATGGCACCGGCTTCTGCAATCACAGTTTCGCCCGGATCAAGTTCAACTTCAACCATTTGAAGGTCGTCGCCGATAATTTTATAGTCAATTTCATGAGATTTCATTGGAACTCCATTTTGGTTAAAACAAATTATTTAAGTTTTTCTTTAAATAT
>CAZHCW010000044.1:0-14302 GCA_964531325.1 uncultured Ignavibacteriaceae bacterium
ACGATTGACATTTTTTTTAGTGGTGTTTAATTCCCTCCTGTTTTCGCAGTGGACAAAGACTGAATACGGCTCATTGTATGGGATTATTCATGAGCTTTACCTGGCAGATTCACTTAATTTAACCGCCGTTTTTTGTCATGATAATAAGTTTTATCCTGATGGAAATTCTGCGGTGATTAAAAGTAGTGATGGAGGGAGGACATGGTCTTTTTCTCAGAAACTTCCATTGGATTATATCAGAGAAGCCAAAATAATTGATGAAGAAAACATCTTCGCTACAAGTACTTCGACTGATGTTACTACTATGAAAAGAACTACTAATGGTGGTTCAACCTGGATGAATCTTTCACTTCCCTCAAGCTATCAAATGCTCAAATGTATTCAATTCGTTGATCCAAATACTGCATACGCGGGGGCTAATTTTTTACCGGAGTCGAGTGGGTATGGACGACTTCTTAAAACCACTGATGGTGGTATTAGTTGGGCAGAAACAGATTCAATTGATAGAGTAATACATGGTATTAAATTTCATGACGAAATGCACGGTTGGGTATTAGGGAATCAAATTCTTGAGACAACAGATGGTGGGCGAACATTCACACAAATTCCTTTACCTGATGGGTTCGAAAATGTTGCTTCTTTTGATATTTTGAACGACACTACAATAGCAATCGGCGGTTACCGGATTGAATTTTATCCTCCTAACAATACATATTTGATTATTCAGTTGGCATTTTCAACTGATAGAGGGCAGACCTGGCAATTCTCTGATTTTGGACAAGAAATACCAACAGGTAGCCCGGAAAAAATGATAGTATTGGATGAAAACACGGCTATCGCACATATGAAATGGAACAAAGGTTTCATTTATACTACCAATCAGGGAATAACATGGAACTGGAGCAATTACCCTGAACATGGTTATTGGTATCAAGATTTAAAGCAATTTGGGAACAGATTATACCTTGCCGGACTTGGGGCGTCTGTTGTAGTTTCTGGTGAAGATATAACACAACCTTGGGAAATTCGGTTGCATGGGTTTTTCCCCTCAGTCCTGTGTGCAGCGTTTTCTGAATCGGGCTTGGCAGTTGTGGGGACTAATAAAAGTACCATTTATGTCTCATCAGACAAAGGAAGTACATGGAATAGAAAACCTATCCAGGTCATTGTTCCATGGAGCATATTTATGGCGACCGATTCACTGATATATATAGCGAGCGATAGCACTATCTTTCGATCGGTGGACCAATGTAGCACAATCGACACCATTGTATCAATAGCTGATGGATGGATTCGAGACTTCAAAATCGCACCGAACGGAGTTTTCTGGATATGTAACAGTAAAGATGTTATGGCAAGCAGTGATAACGGAATTACATGGACAACAAAACTACAGGTACAAAATGCATACTTCGATAAAATTAGTTTATTTGAAGATGGTACATATTATGCAATGGAACGTAGTTTATATAAAAGCACAAACTTTGGCGATACATGGGTTAAACTGAACTTGCCATTTCAGTATTTGCATGATATAGAATTCTACGATAGTAAAAATGGTTTCGTGGTGGGTAGTGAGAATAATTTTTTACGAACATCGGATGGCGGATTGAGTTTCCACCCTGTGGTAATACCCGGTATGATATATCCCAGGAGAATTTATTGCAAGGATCATTTCAATTATTATTTGGCTGCAAGCAATTATATATATTCTTCCCGCGATGCAGGGGTGAGTTGGCAAATAAATGAATTTGATCCGGCAGTTTCGTCGATTGATTTTGGGTGGTTACATATGTTTAATGAGTTTGAAGCTGTTGGCATTTCTTCCTCAACTCAGGGCATCTGGATCACCAAAAATCGAGGGAACACACCGGTGGAGCTCTCTACTTTTTCTGCGACTCCATTGGGAAATAAAGTCGTCTTGCAATGGAGTACTGTTACTGAGACCAACAATATGAGCTTCGAAATTGAAAGGAAGTTTAAAGATGGTTCATGGGAGAAAATAGGTTCTGTGAAAGGAAACGGAACAGTAGCTCAAAAGGTACATTATTCTTTTGAAGATCTTACTCTGTCCGGCGAGGGAACCTTCTATTACCGTCTGAAGCAGATCGATTACAACGGCACATTTGAATATTCAAATGAAGTGGAGGTCATTTATGGTGAAGTGCCCGAAGACTATGCAATACAACAGAACTTCCCTAATCCGTTTAATCCCTCTACAAAGATCAACTTTTCGCTCCCCGAGGAGAACAGGGTTGTGATCAGAGTGTTCAATCCTATGGGCGAGCTAATTCACGAGATAAATCGGGGGACACTCAGCCATGGACATTTTGAACAGGAGATCGAGATGGGATCAAACCCTTCGGGAATGTATTTTTGTCAGGTTCTCTGCACAAACACAAAAACTGAAAGAACAAAATCTTTAACTGTCAAGATGGTGCTGATGAAGTAGAGCTTCAGAACTTCGGAACCTCAGAGCTCCAGAACCTCAGAACTCCAGAACCTCAGAACTCAAGTTTCTCAAGTACTCAAGTCTCTGAAGTACCGAAGTTCCGAATCTCCGATGTTCTCCCTTACAGTTTCCTAAGCGACATATTCATTTTGTAAGTGGTATCTCTCATAAATGGATAACTTTTAAATTTCATTTGAAGTTCGCCATCAACTCTGTTGGTGGTAGAATTCAGTTTCCCTTTAAACTCCCATTCATTATTTAATTCGGAGCTGAAAACGAGGATTAGTGAATCATTTCTTACCAATCCCATTGGGTTAAAGCTTCTTTCGATGGTTGTTGTAGAGGTGCCCGAGACTCTAAATTTCAAATAACCCGGACCTGCCAGAGTTGTATTTGTGCCAGTGCCGGTATAAGTTATCACAGCATCTTCAAACCCACTTGAGGACTTCACAGAATCCCTCCACGAGGCTGCATAAGGTGAAGTATTTGGGGTTGGAGTTGGTCCAACGGGGTTTTCTTCATCTTTGGAACAGCCGGCAAAAAAGACAATTGAGAGGAGGGAGAGAAGTAACAGCTTTCGCATTTTTTGATTTTTCCTTTATTTTAATTAAATCGATTTACAAAAATAACAATTGATATAAATATTTTTTGTGTTAATCAATAATTTGTCGAATTTAAAGGGATAAAAAAAATCCTTTTTTAGCAACCATATCACCCTGTATGAAACGAACAATAATTGCCGCCATCCTTCTGATTTCCACTCTTTTACCTCAGGAAATTTACAAAAAAGTTAAGATTTTCCCTTCGATCAGTGAAGGTTTTGCTCCGATTTTGCATTATGCGTTTGATCTTGAAGAAACTACAACCGATAAAGACGGATCGATAAAGATTTTTCTCAACTCGAAAGAATTCTCAGAATTACAAAATTCGGGCCTCAGATACGAAGTTTTGATCCCCGATTGGCGAGAGCATTACAATAATTTGCCAACTTTAAGACCTGAAGAAAAATTAGAGTTTTTAAGAGAGAGTAAAGAAAAATATGGTGTTGAAGGGTTTGGATTTGGATCGATGGGTGGATTTTATACATTTCAGGAAGCGATCAATCAACTCGATTCCCTTCATGCAAGATTTCCAAATATCATAACTCAAAAATTCCAGATTGGAGTAACTGAAAATGGAAGACCGATCTGGGCGGCAAAGATAAGTGACAATCCTACCGTAAGTGAACCGGAACCCCGGGCATTATTTGACGGATTGATTCACGCCAGAGAGCCAATCTCGATGATGACTGTTATTTATGCGATGTATTACCTGTGCGAAAACTATGGTGACGATCCCGAAGTGACTTATCTTGTTAACAACAGGGAGATATTTTTTATACCTGTGGTTAATCCAGATGGATATGAATATAACAGAGCATCAAATCCAAACGGCGGTGGAATGTGGAGAAAAAACCGGAAAAACAGTGGTGGTGGAGCCTACGGAGTTGATCTAAACAGAAATTATGGTTATATGTGGGGTTATGACAACACCGGTTCGAGCCCAACACCTTCATCGGAGACCTACCGTGGGCCTTCAGCGTTTTCAGAGCCTGAAGTTGCAGCAATAAGGGACCTTACGGTTGCCAATGGGTTCAGGTCTTATGTTAATTTTCATTCCTTTGCAAACGCTATGCTCTACCCTTGGGGTTATATAAATCAAGTGACCCCTGACAATGCAATATATAGTGATTTTTGCTCATATATGTCACAATATAATGGATTTGAATACGGAAATGGTGGTACAATACTCGGTTACAACTCCAATGGCAGTTCCCGTGACTGGTTTTATGGAGAACAAACCACAAAACCAAAAACATTTGGTTATACATTTGAAATTGGAGGGGATGCTGATGATTTTTGGCCCCCACAAAGCAGAATATTCCCTCTTGTACAATTAAATCTAAGGCCAATCCTCTTCAAATCATGGGTTGCTGGGGAGTATGTATCTTTCTTTTCAGCGGGTTATGACAGAGAATACTTTAATCCGGGTGACATCGTAACGATGAGACCGGTGTTTAAGAATCGTGGACTTGCTGACGCAACAAATGTAACTGTTGAATTGATTTCGTTCTCCTCAGACATAACAATAATCAACGGGAATGGACAGATAACAAACATTGCTTCTCAAGATACCATTTCAGTACCCCAACCTTTAAGTTTTTCAATAGCATCTGATGCTTCATTCAGTCAACAACACAACCTTGTGGTGAGAACCAAAAAAGAGAATGTAATAATGTCGCAGGATACACTGTCGATCACATTGGGTGTACCAAATTATCTCTTTATCGATTCCTCAGATAATCCTTTGACACACTGGACAGTTACAGCAACTCCGGCTTCATCGCCAAAATGGGAGGCAACCACTTCTTCATTTGTTTCTGCTCCTGTTTCTTTCACCGACAGTAAATCAGGTATGTATTCAGCGAATGCAACGGTAACAATGACATCAACAAACGCAATTGATCTTTCGGTGGTTAACAATCCAAAGTTGACCTACTGGCTGAAACATGACATCGAATCAAACTGGGATTATGCACAGGTTATGATCTCAACAAATGGCGGGGCATTATTCACACCACTTGCCGGAAGATATACAACAATGAGCTCCGGGTCATTTCAACCACCAAACCAGCCTGTATATGACGGGGTTCAAGCCGCCTGGGTTCAGGAAGAAATTTCACTGCTTCCATACAGCGGGCAGCAGGTTTTGTTGAGGTTTAAACTTGTAACCGATGGCAGTCAGCAAAAAGATGGAATTTATCTTGACGATATCGGGATAATTGGTTACTCAACAGTTCCGGTTGAGCTTACCTCTTTTAGTGGAGTGACCAAAACTTCAGGAACAGTTCAATTATCATGGACTGTGGCATCAGAACTCAATAACAGTGGGTTCGAAATTCAGAGATCTTATGATGGAATTGAATGGACCAAATCGGGATTTGTGGAAGGAAGAGGTACTTCTCCCGATCCTGAGACTTATCATTTTGAAGATAAAACTGCAAACACTTCGTTGGGTAATCTTTGGTACCGGCTAAAACAGTTTGATTTTGACGGAACAACTACTACTTATGCAGCAATTGAGGTTGAAGCTAAGATACCAACTGAATTTTCGCTCAAACAAAACTTCCCAAATCCATTTAATCCTTTAACCAGAATAGCTTTTACTCTCCCGCAAAAAAGTCAGGTTAAAATCACAGTTTTTGATCAGTTGGGAAGCGTAATGTCGATTTTGGTGAATGGAGAATTTAATCGAGGAAGTCATTTTGTTGACTTTGACGCCTCAAATTTGGCAAGTGGGCTTTATTTCTACAGAATCGAGACACCTTCAAATTCTTTAACCAGAAAAATGCTTTTAATCAGATAAGGAACAGGAATCTCTGCGATGCGCGACAATATTGAAAGTATTCTTAGTTTAATTATTGAAAATTTTCCGGATATGGTCTGGGCAAAAGACCCGGAAGGAAGGTTTATCTATAGTAACAAAGCGAATGATGAATTTCTGGGCGTTGAGTATCCGGGAGAATCCATCGGTAAAAAAGACTCTTATTTTTTTGAGAGAGAAAAATCGAGACACCCAAATGATTCAAATTGGATCACATTCGGCGAATTGTGTCTCAATTCAGATTCACAGGTTTTATCAGAGGGGAGGGCAATCAGATCCCAGGAATATGGAAATATCAGAGGGAAAATGCTTTACCTTGATATCAACAAAGCACCTTTTTACGACAAATCAGGAAATATAACCGGAACAGTTGGGAGTGGCAGGGATATAACAAAAGAAAAATTATACGAACAAGCCCTCACAGAGAGTGAGACGAGATATCGTGCGTTGCTTGAGGCAAACCCCGATCTGATGTTTCTGATCAGTCGGGATGGCGTTTTTGTCGATTGGAATGGTGACAGGGGAAGTTTATTTGCGCCACCTGAAATTTTCCTTCATAAACATGTTAATGATGTTCTTCCCCCGTATGTTGCAAAAGTTACGATGGAAAACCTTGCCAGGCTGATTGAAACGGGTAAGATGCAGATTTATAGATACATCATGGACCTTGAGGGGACGCAGCGTCATTTTGAATCGCGACTTGTAAATTGTGGGCTTGATCATTTCCTGACCATTGTCAGGGAAATAACAGAACAGGTTAAGTATGAACACGATCTTCACGAGGCAGTAAAAAAGGCTGAAGAATCGAACAAAGCAAAAACAGTTTTTCTTCAAAACATGAGTCACGAATTAAGAACGCCATTGATTGGGATACTTGGTTATTCCGAAATAATGAGTGAGATGACTTATGAGAAGACCACTTCTGAAATGGCGGCGACGATAAATAAATCGGGTCACAGACTTTTGGAAACATTTGATGCTCTGCTGAAAATCGCCCGAATTGAATCAAATCGTCAAGAACTGCAATTTAGTATGGTTGATATTGAGAGGGTTATTCGTCAAAATCTCGAGGTTCTCACTCCTCTCATCCTCACCAACAATGTTGAAGTTTCCCTCGACATCAAACCAAAACTTTCAATGGGTCAGGATTATAATCTGGTTAATTCAATTATCATGAATCTCCTTTCGAATGCGGTAAAATTCACTAAGGATGGGGATATCAAAATAAAGGCTGTTAAACAGTTGGAAGATGGAACTGAATCATTGGTTTTCTCTGTGGAAGACACAGGAATAGGGATAAAAGACGAAGATCGTGAACTTATATTTGAAGCGTTCAGACAGGGGAGTGAGGGTTACGATCGCGCATTTGAGGGGATGGGTTTGGGTTTAACAATTACAAAAAAATACATCGAACTTTTGGATGGTGCAATTAACATAGAGAGTACAATTGGAACCGGCAGTAAATTTACTGTAATAATCCCCGAGATTGTTGACCCGATTGTCGTGGTGAATGACAGCCAATCAATTCCTTCAATTCTGGTGATTGATGATGATCCTATGATGCATGATCTTTGTGAAAGAATTTTTTCGGGCAAGGCACAGTTATTTAAGGCAATGAATGTTTCAGAAGCCAGTTATATGTTCACCAAAAATTCTTATTCACTCATAATTGTGGATATCAACCTTGGCTCCGGTGAAAACGGATTGGATATATTGCACCGGATAAAAGGGAACCCCGAACTCTCAGGGGTAACGATTGCTGCGGTTACGGCTTATGCGATGGCAGGAGACAGGGACCGGCTGCTTAAATGCGGGTTTGATTATTATCTTTCCAAACCATTTAAGAAGAAAGATTTAATTGAAATCCTTGAAAGATCGATCACCAAAGAATTGTAAAACCAAAAAAAAACGGCAGTTACATTTCAGCAATTGCCGTTTTTTAATTTATTAGATTAGAATCTACTTCGAAAGGAGATAATCCGCAATCTTACCGAGATCTTTCAGGTCTTTGTTGCCATAAGCCGGCATGATACCTGAAGCATATTTCGTTTTATATTCATCGAATCTTGCGCCTGTTTTATTCTTATCAGGATTTCTCAAATAAGTGATCAATCCTTCTCTGTCGTAATACTTGCTCAGTCCGGTAAGTGGTGGTGCCGCCGGTGTGCCTGCAAGGTCATTGCCATGGCAGTTTAAGCAGCCGAATTGGGATACCAGTTCACTTCCTCCGGCACCTGCAACACCAACCGAGTCACTTCCTTCCATGTAACCAGAAACGGCAGAAGAAGTGCCTTCATCTTTGGTGAGATGCTGAAGAAAAAAGAGAGCAGCAAAAGCTCCCAGGAAAACCAATATCCATACTAAGGTTTTAGTCATGTAACCTCGAAAAAATTGTTAATTGTTGTTTGCAATATCGTAATAATTTTTGTAAGCTTTAATCCCTTCAAAGATGCTTTTTGCGAGTTGATCCTGTCCGGATTGGCTTGCCAGATAATTTTCTTCCTCAGTATTCGAAATAAATCCAAGTTCTATAAGTACATTTGGCATGGAAGCTCCAACCAAAACATAAAAACCGGCCTGTTTCACACCCCTGGAAACCCGGCTGGTATGCTTTTTAAATGATTCAACAAGGTATCCGGAAAATTTTTCCGAGTGGTGCATATAAGCGGCGTGAGCCATTGATGTAAGGATATAATTTTCATCGTCAAGTTCTTTATAGCGTGAAGGATTATCCTCATATTTAATAACACTGTTTTCGATGTTTGCAATATCAATGGCATCTTTTGTTTTTCCCGGTCTTAGAAGATAAACTTCGAAACCACGGGCTTTGCTGTTTCTTTCGGGAGTTGAATTACAGTGGATCGAAACAAACAAGTCACCCCCCTTTTCGTTGGCAATTTTTCCCCTTTTATAAAGCTCAACAAAAAAATCATCATCCCTTGTATAAACAACCTTTACACCGGGCATATTCTTTTTAATATATTCGCCAACCTTCAGTGCTACTGAAAGATTAACATCTTTTTCCCTGGTTTTGTTTAAGCCGATTGCTCCACCATCTTTTCCGCCGTGACCGGCATCAAGAACAACTACATCGAATTTCCAGTCATCTTTTTTTTTACGGGAGTGTCAGTTGTTTCAGTTTTTGAATAAACAAGCACCTGAATCTCTTTTTTGGATTTAATTCTTTTTACTTCATAAGAGGAGTAGTCGTTGGTAAGATGAATCATCAACTCACCCGTTCCTTTTCTCACTCTCCCTTTTACATCTTTTACAGGACCCGATTTGAAGGTTTTTTCAACATTTTTAAGTGTAATATCGCTATTGGCAATTGTGATGGAGATATATTTGCTGCCGTTTTCTTTGATGGAATGTTTTATTCCGTTAGCTTCACCGGTGTAGGTGAACCGGGCAAGCAGGCCATTCGATTTCAATTCATAAGTAGCTTTTTTTACCACAGTTTTTTTGGTCGATTTTACATCCGTGTCATCGTCCTCATCTTTTGTGGTATCTTCTTTTTTTACAGTAGAGGAAGTATCTTTGTCATCTTTTTTACCAACATCTTTTCCCTCTTTTTTGTCGTTTTCTTTTGCAATACTCTCATCTTTGGGGAATTTATAGGAGTATTTATCTTCAAATGCAGCAGAAAGGACATCTTTGCTACCGGCAACCGGGATATACATGTCGTTGCCTTTTTTCACTGCTGACTTCGACATCTTCCAGGTTTTGCTCTTTTTATCTTTTGTTATTATTACATTAGGATTTTTAGCAGTAAACTTTGCCACAGTTTTTGAAGTGGTGGTGAGATCGAATTTTACATTTTCTTTCGATTTGTTCAACTTCAAAGAGAATTTTGTTGCCAAATCACTCAATGAAAGAAAAGTTGTTTTTTCCACCTTTATCGTTTTTACTTTTTTCGTTTTGCCATTTACGGTTATCTCAACAGTCTGAGCTGAGATAAATGTAAATAACATCAACGATATGAAGAGGAATTTGGATATAAATTTCATTCTGATTCCGGACTTTTAAAAAACTAAAGTAATAAGTTAAGCAAATATTGTAAACATATAAAATACAAAAAGTTTGGGAAGAACCTCAGAACTTTAGAACTTTAGAACTTTAGAACTTTAGAACTTTAGAACTTTAGAACCTTAGAACTTTAGAACTTTAAAACCTTAGAACTTTAGAACTTTAGAACTTTAGAACTTTAGAACCTTAGAACTTTAGAACTTTAGAACTTTAGAACCTCAGAACCTCTGAACTTTAGAACTTTAGAACTTTAGAACCTCTGAATCTCCGAAGTTCTGAATCTCCGAAGTTCCGAATCTCTGAATCTCCGAAGTTCCGAATCTCTGAAGTTCCGAATCTCTTTGCCTGACGGTGTAACTGAAATAACTTTGTTATATAGTTATTCTTGATAGAACTCTTTTGGAGAATGCTTTTGTGATTCTACTCATGAGAGTAAAGATTCATTTAAACCGCTTTATTCCTTATATTTGTGCTGTTACGCGAATATAGTTTTAAGTCGGTTCATTACACATCCCAAAGATAGCAATGAATCAATTCAGGAGCCTTTGATGGAATTATGGAATACCTCCACAGAAATTCAGTTTTTTAACGATGCACTTAATACTTTTGCCTCACCGCAGCAGCTTTTTTACAGAATAGGTTCAGATTATTTCGCTTATTTCCCAAAAGGAGTTGAGGCAAAAGGATCAACTTTACAGTCACGAAAGTGTTTAATCGGGAGGTTCACAGAGAATTGGTCAAAAAGGTTTTTTAGTGGAATCGCTCATAGTATGGGACTTTATGCCGTTAACGATGTTGTCTGTGAAGAAATTGGATTGACCAAAAGGAGCAGTGCCGATCTTGCATTCTGTACTAAAGACGAGATTAGACAAAAACCTGAGGATATTAAACTCGTTTTTGAAATTAAGATGAGTATAGTTTCCAACTATAAACTGGTGGAGCCGAATGAAATTGAATGGATTGGAGACTATAAATCTCACAAGGGAAACCCCTCTCTGCTTCGCTCTGATTCTATGTTGAAGGCAATTGGGAAATCTGTAAACATTCGCATAGCTTCTCTGAGCTCTGCATCAATACCTGTTGTTGTGCTTGGAAATAGTCCCATCACAAATGATTATGAACACAAAGTTGATTTCTTGAAATCTTCGGGTGTCATTCAGGGATTTTGGTCATTAAATCCTTCTCCTTCAGATTCCGGGTATATTACTCAGACAGAAAAATCGGGATTTACAACTTTTACGAACTATGATGAAATTGCTTCAAAATGCAGAGAATTAATTTCATCAGATAAAAACTTTTTTTCAGCCATGATCTCCAAAAACCATTTGGGTCAACTCATCAGAATTTGTGAAGATGAAGTCACCGATCTGGCAAAAGGTGAGAAATTTTTAGAACTTTTAAAGTTAATATGAGCCAAACAACAAGACAAAGCACCAAAACAAGCGCCTTCGGAACAAGTGGAAGAATTAATCATGATTCGTCCGGATTTTACGATTCGCGGTTATATAAAGAAATGGAAGTGGAGCAATCAGTTCCCGATCATATAAATGAATTTCCATCTGAATTTTTAGATAAATTTATTTTTGCATCTGCGGAAAAAATGGTTGACATACCGGATAATTCTCTTCATTTGATGATTACATCTCCTCCATACAATGTTTCGAAGGAATATGATGAGGATTTGAGTCTGGACGAATACTTAAACCTGCTGAGGAGTGTCTTTTCTGAAACTTACAGAGTACTGGTAAATGGAGGGCGTGCATGTATCAATGTTGCGAACCTTGGGAGAAAACCATATATCCCATTAAGTGATTATATTTCTCAGCTCATGATTGAAATTGGTTTTAGGATGAGAGGTGAGATTATTTGGAATAAAGCTGCGAGTGCAAGTCCCTCAACAGCCTGGGGTAGCTGGCAGAGTGCGGCAAATCCCATACTTAGGGATATCCATGAATATATTTTGGTATTCTCCAAGGGAGATTACAAACGACATCTTACTGAAGATGATAAAAAAAAGAAAAAGAATACGATTGATAAAGAACAATTTATGGAATGGACGAAGTCAATATGGACTATGAATGCTGAAAGTGCAAAGCGTATCGGTCATCCGGCGCCCTTCCCCGAAGAACTACCGTTCAGACTGATCCAACTCTACTCTTTTACTAATGATATAATACTGGATCCATTTATGGGAAGCGGAACTACTGCAGTGGCTGCAGCTCGTTCCGATCGTCATTATCTTGGATATGATAATAATCAGGACTACATCAAGCTGGCTGATAAAAGGTTGGAATTTTATAAACGACAACTTAAATTTGATTTTTAAGATAATTTTAAAAGGCCGCCCCTTTCGAGACAACTTTGTTATATTTCGCAGTAGAAATTAAGAGATTTGATCTCAAACAGTTTTTCAAATAAAAACAGGATTTGTGGCATGAAAAAATTAATATTCCTCGTACCGCTTTTTTTTATCGCAATAATTTTGATGTCAGGTTGTGGTGATAACAATTCCCGTGAATATACTCTAGACACTACTTCAACAACACCTCCCCCGGTCGCAGAAACTGTTACGGCTGCCACCGAAGGTGAACTTTCCTTCACACTTAAGGGTGAGATATTTAAGGATGCGAAGTTGGTCCTTCAACCTATTTCAGCATATTATAATGATGCCGATGGAGTTACTACTGTTGAATTTAAAGGGATGATCGAGAAAGATTCAGCAGTGGTTAACATAACATTTGCAGATACAAAACCGGGCAAATTTGAAGTTGGTAAAATGAGTGGTAAAGGTTCGGGCAAAAATGGATTTACAGTTATCGGCTGGATACCCGGAGCAGACCCCGGCAGTAAATATTTCTATTTAAGCAACACAGGAGAAATAGATGTTAAAACTTATGGTGATTTCATCGAAGGAACGATAAAAGGTGGTGCAACCGACATTCGTGCCGAATCGCCAAGTGACCTGATGTTTGAAGGAAGTTTTAAGATTAAGAAGAAATAAATTTTATATAATTTCAGCAGGAAGTTATTATCCCAACGGTAACTTCCCGCTGATTTTTTAATCTATTGTATTAGAGTTTTCTCCAGGCTTTCATTCCACCTTTGACATTAATTACATTATGTCCATCTTTTTTCAGAATATTACAAGCTGTTACCGATCTGTTTCCTGATCTGCAAATAACTGCAATCTCTTTATTTTTATATTTATCCAGTTCATTTGCTCTGTTTTCTAGTTCCTGAAGGGAGATGTGGATGATTCCGGGGATGGCTCCAAGTTCACCTTTGAGTTCATCAGCTGTTCTTACATCGAGAACCACGAGATTTGTATCCCCGGCATCAAGTCTCGACTTTAATTCTTCAACAGTCATGTCAGTTTTTTTCTGTGGACTTTTATCTCCACTCCCCTTACCCGCTGAATTATCCTGAGCATTACACCCTGTGATCGCGAGTAGAGTGAAGAGTACAAGTAAACTAAAAGATTTTTTCATTATTCCTCTCGATTTTGTTAATTGTGACTGCAAGATCCGCCTCCACAGCATCCGCCACCGGAACTTCCGGTATCGCACGAACTGCCGGCACTTGCTGATGCATAACCGTTGGCAAATCCGCCACCGTTGAATGAGGCTGAAAAAGTGGAGAGCATCTTCTTGATCTCTACCGATTTACATTTTGGACAGTTTACATCCTCAACCTTTGTGATCGATCTGTGCAAAATTTCAAATTTGTGATCACAATTGCTACATTTATATTCGTATATGGGCATTGTTAACTTCTCCGGGTTTATTCGAGATTAAGTTTTTTTAATAAATTCAGGTGCATATCGTCTGTGAACGCGGGATCGTACTCACGATACCACGAGATAGTTCTTTCAACTGAAGTACAATAATCAGCGCATGAACTGCATTGTTCGATATGGCTTTTTATGGCTCTGCATTTTTCAGAGTCAAGGTCTTCTTTAAGATTTTCACAGATGTGGATCATCACATCTTTACATTTTACATCTTCAAATTTCATTTTTTGAACGCCTCTGAAATTTCATTTCTCAAAAAGGCTCTTGCTCTGTGTAGCCTTGATTTAACGGCTGCAATTGAGAGCCCTGTAATCCCTGCGGTTTCTTCGGTTGAAAGTTGCTGAACATCTCTAAGAGTAAAAACAATTCTATAGTCGGGAGCAAGTTTCTCAATTGACCGGTCGAGAATTTCCCGCAGTTCCTTGTTTTCTAAAGAGTTGTCAGGGATGGAAGACCAGTCGGCTGCATGTTGTTCTCCGAACAGTTCATCATCATCGTTGGGTTCAACAAACAACTCCTTTTTTTTGCTTCTTGCAGACATAAGACAATGGTTTACAGTAATTCTATAGAGCCAGGTTGAAAGTTTGGAATTACCGTCGAAGTTTTTTAGA
>CAZHCW010000045.1:0-8795 GCA_964531325.1 uncultured Ignavibacteriaceae bacterium
ATTATGAAGACTATTATAACTAAACAAAAATATTGTGATGGAAATATCAAATAAAGAATGGAAATTCAGAAATATTTAACTTTTCAGGAGATTTGAGAAGAGTAAGGAATTGAATCAACTTTGTATGCAGGTTTTCAAGCGTGGAATTATTCTCAATTACAAAGTGAGAGTTTTTGATTTTCTCATTCTCAGGTAGCTGGGATTTAATTCGGCGTCTTATCTCATCGCCGGTAATACCTCCTCTTTTAATCCCCCTTTCAATTCTGATTTCTTCGTGTGCAGTTATTAAAAGAATAAAGTCAAATCGCTCCATCATTCCGGCTTCCATAAGTAAAGCTGCTTCGTAAAACACAATGTCTGAAGAAACAAGTGCCTCTTGCATTATACGCGTGGAGTTCAGGACGACAACGGGATGGACAATTGAATTTAATCTTTGTACAAGTTCGGGAGAGGAAAAAACTTTTTGTCCAAGGAATTGGGTGTTAAGCACACCATTCTCGTAAGACTCAGTGCCAAATTCCTCTGTGATTTTTGCTACAAGAGATGAATCGTTAACCATCAGCGACTTTGCTATTTCATCTGCAAAAAATACCGGATAGCCCAGAGTGATTAAAAAAAAGGATGCAGAAGATTTACCGGAGCCCAGCCCTCCGGTAATTCCAATTTTAAGTTTTCTATTTTGCGATTGCAAATTTTCTGACTTCCCGAATTACAGTCACTTTAATCTGACCGGGATATTCCATGTCAGATTCGATTTTGTGAGCTATGTCGAAAGCAAGTTTGTCTGCATAAATGTCATCAATTCGTTCATGCTCAACAACAACTCTAACTTCTCTACCTGCCTGGATAGCGTATGTTTTGGCAACGCCCTCAAACGATTTGGCAATCGTCTCAAGAGTTTCCAGTCTTTTTGCATATCCTTCTATCGGTTCTCTTCTTGCGCCCGGTCTGGCTCCTGAAATAGAGTCTGCGGCTTGTACCAAAGCAGCAATCGGATGTTCCATCTCAATATCATCGTGGTGGGCACCAACTGCGTTACAGACAATCGCATTTTCTTTATACTTTTTGGTGAGTTCGTAACCAATTAAGGCATGTGGTCCTTCAATCTCTTTGTCCAAAACCTTGCCAATGTCGTGAAGCAGACCTGATCGTTTTGCAAGCATTGCATCAAGCCCCAATTCGGAAGCCATAATGCCGGTCAAATATGCCACTTCAACACTGTGTTCAAGAATATTTTGCCCATAGGAAGAACGATATTTCATACGGCCAATCAGCTTCACCAATTCATTGTGCATTCCGTGTAATCCCAATTGGAGAACAGTATTTTCACCAATTTTGTAGATTTCTTCCTCGAGCTCAATCCTTACTTTTTCGACAACCTCCTCAATTCTTGCAGGTTGAATTCTGCCGTCGGCAATCAGTCGCTCAAGTGAAACCCTTGCCACTTCACGGCGAAATGGATCAAAGGAGGATAAAATAACCGCTTCTGGAGTATCATCAACTATAACATCAACACCTGTGGCTGCTTCAAAGGCTCTGATATTTCTACCTTCTTTACCTATGATTCTGCCTTTTATTTCATCACTCTGGATGTTCAAAACCGAAACCGTTGTTTCTACTGCATAATCCGCTGCTGTCCTTTGTATTGCCTGAACCACTACTTTTTGTGCTTCCTTTTTAGCTTCAGATTTGGCTTTTTCGTAGATGTCTTTTATCAACTTTGTTGCTTCCATCTGTGCATCCTGAACCATATTCTCCATCAGCATGGTTTTGGCTTCTTCGGCCGTAAGATTTGCTATTTTTTCAAGACGCTGGTTCTGCTCTTTTTCGAGAAAAACCAACTCCTCCTCCTTCTCACGGATTGCGTTCTGTCTATCACTTATCGACTTTTCAAGTCTTCGGAACTCATTATCCCTAATTCTTACTGTTTCGATTTTTCGGTCAATTTCATCCTCACGCCTGCCGAGTTGTTTCTCCATGTTTTGAAGATTTTGCCTCTTTGAGTTGAAATCGTTGTCGAATTCAACTTTTTTCTTGTACCACTCGTCTTTTACTTCGAGCAATTTTTCGCGTTTTAGATTATTTGCTTCTTTTTCAGCGTCTTTAAGGATGTGTACAACCCTCTCTTCAGCATTTGCGATGATGGTTTTTGCCTTATCATCAGCTGTGGAGATGATCTCTTTGCCTTTTTCTTCTGCGGCGGAAATACTCTTCTTCCCAAAACGGTTGTTTATATACCATCCAAGATAGAAAAAGAGGGAAACTGCTGCCAGCAGCATTGGTATTATTACTACCAGATCATCTGTCATTTGTATCTCCGTTTAAAAATAAACCCGTCCGGGCCGGCAATGTCAGTCAAGGAAAGAACCCTTTTACGACACATTTGGGTTTCAACCCTGAGCTTTTTGCTTCCACTGTCACATTAGATGTGATCCCGGTCGCCCGGGATGAGGCCTGCAATACGCCTTTGGAGTCTGAGTCCCATGATTTTACATATGGTTCTTTATATATGTGTCATCAACCGACCGGACGGTAAAAATCTAAGACGGACTGTCTTGAGTGCGGGATTCGAGGAGGAGTTTTATTCCTTTTATCTTATCTGAAGCTTTTGATGCGAATTCTTTGTTTCGGTCTCTCTCTAAAAAGTAGTCGTATGCTATATTCAAAGCTGCAATTACTGCTATCGTCTGCATAGGCTGATTGGGCAGTTCCTGCTGTGTTTCTTCCATTATCTGATCAACATATTTCGCTAATTCTTTTGCTAATTCTTCGTTATCAACTAATAGAGAGTATTCTTTATCAAATATTTTAATCTTTAGCTTCTTTTTCTCGCTCATCTTTTGGTCCGCCGGTAAATATCTATAGTTTGATGAGATGCTTATTAATTTTAAGTATCAGATCATTGATCTTGTGTACCAAAACATCCTTCTCATGGTCGCTCATCTGATCGAACAAGGAAAGATTAGCTGCAAAGGTGCCTGTCTTAAGAGATTCATTTTCTCTCTCGATCTCACCAATCCGTTTACGCAGATTCTTGTTTTCTTCCAGAATTTTTGTTAGCCTCGACTCTAATGCAGTTTTTTCTTCAACTGCTCTATGATGGTCGGCTATCAAATTTTTTGTAAGCGATTCAAGAATTTCAAGGTCGCTTAGTAATATCTCTATTTTTGTTAGATCACTCAATCAGTTTCCTCGTAAAACTGCGTCGAATTTTTTTGTTATTTTTTGGATTATTGCAGAAAATTCCTTTTCTACTTCATCTTCTGTAAGTGTTCGGTTCTGGTCGAAGAACTCAAGCGTGAATGCAAGACTTCTCTTTCCTGATCCAATGGCTTTTTCATTCTCATAGAGATCAAAAAGCGCTACTTTTTTAAGAAGTGGTGAGGAATTTTTACGGATAAAATCCGATATTTCATTAAATCTGATCTCTGAATCAAAAATGAATGCAAAATCACGAACGATTTTAGGATATTTAAGAAGTGGATTATACTTCTTCAATTTATCTTTTTTTCGTTCAATGCAATTTACAAATAATTCTGCACAAAACACAGCCTGTTCAATATCAAATAATGAAGAAAATGATTCATTTATCTTCCCGATCACACCAATCTTGTCCTCACCTGAAAAAACTTCTATTGAATACTCGAAAACAGGGTCGGATTCAGTCTTGTAAACATGTCCTAAATTGGCGGTTACGAGGTAAGTCTCGAGTAATGATTTAAGGTAACCTTTGAGATCATACAAATCATAATCCCGTTCCTGTTCGTTCCATGTCTTGTGAGTAGCTTTTCCCGTGATTAACATCGTTACAACTGTTACTTCTTCAAAATCATCGAAGGAATTGATCGACTCCCCTTTTTTAATGAATATGTCACCATATTCAAAGAGACGCAGATCTTTCTCACCTGCATTCAGATTGTTTTTAACAGTTGTCAAGCCACCTTGAATCAATGAACTTCTCATCACCGACATTTCAGCATTAAGTGGATTCATCACCGGCACAGGGACACCCGTAAATGCTGTTAGTTCAGCAGGTTGAAGCGAATTGTTCATGATCTCGTTAAATCCCATCCCAATAAGGACTCTTCTCATACTATTCACCATTTCAAGGTCATCCACTGCTGATTCAAGAGGTGAACTGATTCTGTGGACAGTCGGAATATTGTCATATCCATGGATTCTTGCAACTTCTTCTACTATATCAATTTCTCTTTCGATATCAGGTCGAAACCCGGGGATTGTCATGGTCACTGTTTCATTAGTAACTTCTTTCACTCCAAGTTGAAGATTTCTCAATATATTGACAACTTTATCTTGAGGAACCGAATAACCCAATATTCGTTCGATCTGGTTTAATCTGAGTGTAACTTCTTTTTTCTTAAGTGATTCTGCACGGATATCAAGTTCGCCTGATAATATTTTACCATGCGCGTATTTTTGCATTAAATCAGCAGCAAGTAATGCAGCATACATGGTACCTTCAAAATCGGTACCTCTTTCAAACCTATAGGAGGCCTCGGTGGAAAGTCCTAATGCCCTTGCTGATCTTCTTACACAACCGGCATCAAAATATGCACTCTCGATTAAAATGTTGGTTGTTGCAGGGCTCACTTCAGAATTTTCCCCACCCATGATTCCGGCAATTGCAACTTCTTTTTCTCCGTCACAAATCATGAGCATCGAACCCGTCAGAGTTCTCTCAACAGAGTCGAGAGTCTTAAACTTCGTGCCGTCTTTGGCTTTTCTGACAATAATCGAGCTTTTTGAAAGATTATCCAGATCAAAAGCGTGCAACGGTTGTCCGGTCTCAAGCATTACATAATTGGTGATATCCACTATGTTGTTTATTGACCTCATTCCGGCCATTCTTAAACGATTTTTCATCCAATCAGGAGACTCACCAACTTTACAATCTGTCACCACAATAGCAGAATATCTCGGACAATTCACTTTGTCTTCGATTTCAATTTTTGCCACATCTTCAATTTTTTTGGCTATCCGGTCAGAGGCAAGATTTTTCACTTTCATTGGACGATTAAAAATAGCAGCCAGGTCTCTGGAAACTCCCTGATGGCTTAAAGCATCAGGACGGTTTGGAGTGATACCAATCTCAAATACAACATCATTTTGTCCCAAAGCCTCGGCGAGTGGGATACCAATTTTTGTGTCAGGCGCCAATACCATAATTCCTGAGTGATCATTTGACAAACCAAGTTCTGACTCGGAACAGATCATTCCCTGGGATAATTCACCACGCAGTTTGGTCGTTTTTATAACAAAATCGGCATTCGGTATTCTTGCCCCCTCAGTTGCGAGAGGGATAATTTGTCCCGCAGCTACATTCGGAGCCCCACAAACTATCTGAAGCACTTCAGAACCGGTATTTACTTTACAGACTGAAAGTTTATCAGCATTTGGATGTTTAATTTTTTCAATTACTTCAGCAGTAATAAATTTATCAAACATTTCACCATAATTGGTAATGCTTTCCACTTCAAGCCCTGCCATTGTGAGTTCATGGGCGATTTTCTCAACACTGATATCCTCGATATCAACAAACTCTTTAATCCAACTTAATACTATCTTCACTTTATCACCATCTTAAAATTGTTTGAGGAAACGGATATCGTTTTCATATAGAAGACGAATGTCGTTGATGTCATGTTTTAACATAGATATTCTCTCGATTCCCATCCCAAAAGCATATCCTGTAACTTTTTCGGGATCATACCCTACATATTTTAAAACATTTGGGTCCACCATACCACAACCTAAGATCTCAAGCCATCCACTTTGTTTACAAACACGGCAACCTTTTCCACCACATATAAAACAGGTAATGTCCATCTCGGCACTTGGTTCGGTGAAAGGAAAAAAGCTTGGTCTGAATTTGTATTGAACACTGCTGCCGTAATATTCCTTTGCAAAATGTACCAAAGTTCCTTTTAACTCGGCAAATGTCACTTTTTCATCAACATAAATACCATCAACCTGATGAAACATGCAATAACTTCTTGCGTTGATTGCTTCGTTTCTGTAAACTCTTCCGGGCATTATTGCTCTTACAGGTGGTTCCTGTGACTGCATAATCCTCACCTGGACAGGAGTTGTATGGGTTCTTAAAACAAAATCTTTATTAATAAAAAAGGTGTCTTGCATATCACGCGCCGGGTGATCTGCCGGAAAATTTAATGCTTCAAAATTATTCTTATCAGATTCGATTTCAGGACCGGTAATTACCGAAAAACCAATCTTTTTAAAAATCGAGATAATCTCATTCATCGTTTCAGCAACAATATGTCCGGTTCCCTTGTTAGGAACCCTCCCAGGCAACGAAATATCAATTTTAGGAGCCGACAATTTTTCTGAGGCATCAATCACTTCTTTTAATTCATCAAACTTCGCTTGAAGTTCCTGCCTTAAAAGGTTAAGTTCTTTTCCAAGTACCCTTTTTTCTTCGGGTGTTACAGTTTTAAACTCTTCAAACAATGTGGCAACAGTACCATTTCTGCTCAAATGAGTTATCCTTAATTCCTCAAGCTCTTTCGATGTTTTAATACCTTCTACAGCGGTATAAAATTGTCGTTTGGTCTCGCTTATTTTGTTTAGCATAATTTTAATCGTTAATATTTAAATAAAAAAACCCTCTTAATCGGAAGATTTCCGAGAAAGAGGGTGTAAAACACATGGTTTAATTTAGTTTTTTACCAGGTTCGCCAGTTCAGCAAAAACCTGAGGATTCTCGGCTGCTAAATTTGCCAATACTTTGCGATTAATTGAAACACCTTTTTTGCTCAATCCGGAAATGAAAGTGGAATAGTTCAATCCATGGATTCTGGCAGCAGCATTAATACGCGCAATCCAGAGTCTTCTGTATTCTCTTTTCTTTAACTTCCTACCTGTATAAGCGTGTGTTAAACCTTTTTCAACATGGTTTTTCGCAATTGTATAAACATTTTTCCTGGAACCCCAATATCCTTTTGCAAGTTTGAGGATCTTTTTTCTTCTGTGATGTGACGCTACATTATTTTGTGACCTTGGCATATTCTTTCATCCTTCCTATTGCAACATTCTTTTGATTTTTGGAGCATCCGAGTCGGTTACCATGGTACCCTGTCTTAGATGTCTTTTTCTTTTTGTTGTTTTGGAAGTAAGAATATGGCTTCTGTAAGCTTTCTTACGCTTAAAACCACCTGAGGCGGTCTCTTTGAAGGTCTTCCGCGCTCCGCGGTTGGATTTCATTTTTGGCATATTGTGTCCCGAATTTATTTCTTTTTGGGTTTTGTTTTAACAGGTACAACGATAACATTCATATTTCGTCCCTCCAATTTAATTGGAGATTCTACTTTAGCGATTTCTGATATCTTCTCAACAAATTTTTGTAAAAGGGTCTCGCCAAGCTGTGTATAAGCCATTTCGCGACCTTTAAACATTACTGACGCCTTAACTTTGTTCCCTTCTTCAAGGAAGTTAATCGCATGTTTTGTTTTGAAATCGAAATCGTGAGAGTCGGTATTCGGATGGAACCTTATCTCTTTGAGTATCTGTACCACTTGATTTTTTCTTTGAACTTTTTCCCGCTTTTGTTTTTCGTACTTAAACTTTCCGAAATTGATTATTTTACAAACAGGTGGTTCTGCTTTTGGAGCAATCTCTACCAGATCAAGCTCTCTGCTTCTTGCGAGTGCAATTGCTGCTTTAGTCTCAAGTACCCCTAACGCCGTACCATCTGCGTCTATTACCCGAACCTGTGCAACCCGTATCTCTTCATTGATCCTTACGGTTTCTTTTGGCTCTTTGGAATTTGTATTGTTGTCTTGTATCAAATTAAATATGATACCTTTCAATAGTTGTAAAATAATCGATAATTAACCGGAAAACTCCGGTAAAGTGTGGGCTCTACAGGAGTCGAACCTGTGACCTTCTGTACGTCAAACAGACGCTCTAGCCAACTGAGCTAAGAGCCCCCGATTGTCCTTTTCTACATAATTGGTACCGAGAGCCGGGGTCGAACCGGCACGGGAGAATCTCCCACAGGATTTTAAGTCCTGTGCGTCTACCTATTCCGCCATCCCGGCACACAAAAATATAGATTACAAATATAGTTTTTTCTAAAAAAATAACCAAACAGTTCTTCAATTATTTTTACTGTTTTGGCCTTAATACTGTATAATTTATCTCTCTCGACTCAAGAATTAACCATTTCCCCTCAGAATTTTCGAGAATATGCCTTGTGACAGAGAGATGATCCTCAAATGGTGGTCCGTTAATTTTCTCAACTTTCATTTCAACCTCCACCTCGGCAGTCCTTGAATCATGTCTCAAAAGGGCAAATTTGACAATTGTATAGTCCAAATCATACATCTGAGTGATCGTCTCAAAGTGTTTTGCTGCTTGAATTGAATCAAAACTGTTGATCTTTAAGGTGCCTAAATAGTCACCGGCATTTTTTGCTTTTAGACCCTGAACTTGTTTGTAAAACAAATTCTTAAACTCATTTAGAAGCAGCGTATCTGCATTTGCTACGACTTCGGTTGAATCACCATTTTTGGTCGCCTTTTCGCTCTTATTGTCGCATCCTGATAAAATCAGAATAAAAACAAGTGCGGGAATAGACAGAGAAAAAAATAATTTCAAAACAAAAACTCCATTTTCGAAAATTCTTTTTGCAACAATTACAAAAATAGCTATATTTCCGGTCTCAAAAATGATTTTTTCAGGACCCTTAGCTCAGTTGGTTAGAGCAACTGACTCATAATCAGTAGGTCCCAGGTTCAAGTCCTGGAGGGTCCACT
>CAZHCW010000046.1:0-8367 GCA_964531325.1 uncultured Ignavibacteriaceae bacterium
CAATAATAATTGTAATTTAGTATGCGGAAAAGAGAGCGTTTTATCATCATATCGTTTACTTTTTTGACTAATAGGTTTGGTAGGCAGTAACTTTCCTTAATCATTAGGATTTTAGAGAAAATTTACAAAACATTCAGTGTTTTAATAGCGGAGATATTTTATGAAAAAATTGTTTACAATCTTGATTTTACTTGGAGTAACTGCGTTTGGGCAGATATTTGCACCAGAAGGTTTAAACATGCCTGGTAGTTATAATGGTTATACACAACCTCCGAGTATAAATGCATTTGCTGGCATCCAAAAAACAGGTGGTGAACTACTTGTTATAACAACAGGTACCAGAAGATATAAGACCACTCTCAATGTTGCCGCAAGCGGGGGTGATATAACTGGAGGAACCTACACTTGGTTATTTACTAGCGGGCCAACTTCTAATTATTATAATAATAAATGGAACGATGTAACCGTTACCATGAACACTTTACAAACATATACGAAACAAGCCGGAGGTTCTGATAATTCGGTTACAGTCACTAATGGTAAATGGTATACAGTGATTTTTAAAGACGTAGGTTATGTAAATACTCAAGCAATTTGGATGGAAACTACTGGCGAACCAATTACAATTGCTGACGGAGGAGTTAGTTATCTTCCTGTTCCAGCACCAGGAAACCCGGTTACCGTAAATATAACTACCAGTGCGACTCCTGCCACAGAAGAGAAAATATATGTAAGATACACAACCGACAACTGGGCTAACTCCAGCTTTGTTCAAGCAACAGGATCAGGCACATCTTGGAGTGCAGTTATTCCAGGCGCAGGGAATACCGGAACTACTGATAATCATTTTTATGTTATGACCACAACAGTTGCTACTCCCAATCATGCTGATGCTGACATGCAGACAATAAACTTCACAAACAATAGTGGGTTGAATTACCCTCTCCCTGTTGAACTCACGAGTTTTAATGCGAAAGTTTCAGATAACGGGCTTGTTGACTTGAAATGGGAAACCGCAACTGAAGTTAACAACTACGGTTTTGAGGTTGAGAGAAAATCGACAAATGCTGACTGGAGTAAAATTGGGTTTGTTGAGGGACATAATTCCACCAACTCACCAAAATACTACAGCTACTCTGATAAACCTGTTGGAACTGGAAAAATCGCTTACAGATTAAAACAAATTGACAATGATGGTCAGTTTGAATACAGCCCTGTAGTTGAAGTTTTGGTTGACAATCTTCCTAATGGTTTTGTTTTGGAGCAGAATTATCCTAATCCATTTAATCCTGAAACTTCAATCAGATTTGCTTTGAAAGAAGATACAAAAGCAACTTTAAAAGTTTACAATTCACTCGGTGCTGAAATAGCTACTCTTTTCGACGGTACTGCAGAAGCTGGAAGATATTATGATGTAAAATTTGGTGGCAGTGAACTCGCTTCCGGATTCTACATTTATAAACTTGTAGCCGGTGAATATGTTTCTGTGAAGAAAATGCTCTTGATGAAGTAGAGGACCTCACCCCCGACCCCTCTCCTAAAAGTAGAGGGGAGGATTAAATGAATAATTTTTATCAGGCTCCTGAGAGATTGGGAGCCTTTTTTTGTTATTCAGAGTCAACTATTTACTGAGCGACTTTCAAATATTTTTATTAAATTAGCATCATATCATGAGGAAAAAATGGAATTAAAAGACAGAATCACAGTGAATCCAAAAATAATGGATGGTATCCCTTGTGTGAGAAATTTAAGAATGCCAGTGGCTACCATTCTCGCTCTTCTCGCAGAAGGAGTTGAAACCAAAGAAATTATTGAACAACACGATGAACTTGAACCGGATGATATAAAGGCAGTTTTAAAGTATGCTTCTGAATATTTCAGAACCAGAGAATTTCCTTTGGCCGGGTGATGCAATTTCTAATTGATAATAACATCTCTCCTAAACTGGCCGATTCTCTAACTAAAAGCGGGTTTAAATCGGTTCATGTAAAAAGTCTTGGAATGCAAGCTTCATCGGATGAGGAAATATTTACCTTTGCGTATCAAAATAAATTTACGATAATCTCATCCGACTCTGATTTTGGTTTTATTCTCTCATCCTGGAAATTTAGTCATCCATCTGTTCTTTTTTGAGACACATTCCACCTCGTACGGAAATTCAAACAAATGCAATTCTGGAGGTGGTTCTGAATTACGGAAATGAAATAATTGATGGTTCGATTCTCGTTATTTCTCCGGATAAATTACGAATAAGGAAATTACCTCTGTTTAATTAACTTATTTAATATTTTAATTCTAAGAAACTGGTCTTCTCCTCCATCATTACCATGTTTTCTACAACAAAATAACTATTTTTGTCACCAAAGATTTCCCATTTAACCGATAACAAAATGACACTCACAGAAACTTTTCGTGGTAAAAAGCTTGGATGGAAACAGGATGGTTTTTTCTCCAAAGATTACAAATTGTATGCAGACAATGACCTGATAGGCACAATCAATTTTCCAAAATTTTTATGCACAAAAGGTGACATTACCATTCTCGGACATGAACTTGAGGCAGATTCACCGAGTATGTGGAAATCCCGGATGGAAATGCGCGAAAAAAAGAGCGGGAAATTAGTAGCAGAGTTAAAAGTTGAAAAATTTATGGGGGAGAGTGAGATAACAATTGGCACAAAATCTTTTCGATTTGCAACTACTTTATTTCAAAAAAGGTTTTTAATTAAAAGTGAGACTGGCGCAACATTAATTGAATTTGCCATGGTGGGATGGTTCAAGACTGAATGTGAAATTAAGCCCGAGCCAACTTTTATCAGTGCAGAAGAATTCCCGATATTATTGGTTTTTGCCTGGTATATGATAATCAGAATCAGTAGCAGGCATGCTGCGGCAGGAGTATAAATTTATCGGAAGATAATTGTGTTTACGGCATTAAAGAGAGAGAGTAAATTGAGATCAAGATTTTATAGTTTAATTTTCCTTCCATCATTTATATCACTCTGTCTGTTGTTTTTGACTTCGACAAGCTTTGCCGGTCAACTCCAAAACGACACGACAAATACCGGAAACGGCACTGAATTACTTCAGAAACTGGATTCGGTAAGAGTAGCCGACTCACTTTACAAAATTAAAGTTGAAGCAGAACTATTATCGTTAAAGACCACCGACAACCTCAAAAAAGCGGAATTGTTGGAGGAGCTTGAGGTTCTCAAAGCTGCTGAAATGAAAAAAAAGGAGATATTGCAAAGACAAGTTGATTCCCTGAAGTCGGTTTCAAAAGGTTATCCTGTTGCTCCCTTTGGTGACACCATACTTGTGGTATATGTAAAGATTGGCTCATTTTCAGCAGAGGCAAGGGCAAAATCGAACGCTGAAAAAATTGAAAAACTTGCCGGTGATTATTTTTTTGAACCTGATTCTCTAAAAATAAATTCTACCGAAAATCAGATTGAACTGGCTTATGGTGAAAGTATTATTATCAGTGTAACTGACAAGGATGCTTTGTGGATGGGAACCACAAAGTCGGAACTTGCAAAAAAATACAGAGACAAAATACTTTTATCCATTTCAAATTATCGTGATTCCACAAGCATCAAAACATTGGCACTTAAAGCTATGCTTGCCATTCTTATTCTGGTGGCGATTTTTCTGATGATAAAATTTATGAACAGGGGATATCGTTATTTTAGATTAAAAATGTTACAAAAGAGAAACAGGTGGTTTAAAGGATTTAGTTTTAAAGACTATGAACTTATTTCCTCTTCAAAACAGCTTGAAATCTTCTTTTTTGCCGCAAATATCTTGCGACTCTTCCTTATTCTGTTGGTGGTTTATCTCGCGTTACCTCTTGTCTTTTATATCTTCCCCTGGACAGAACATCTTGCTACGGATCTGCTTGGATTTGTTTTGAATCCTCTTAAAAAGATTGTTTTAGCAATTATCGAGTTCCTTCCCAATATGTTCACTATTTTAGTGATCATGGTTGTTTTTAGATATATTCTTAAGGGGATAAAATATTTAACGAGTGAGATACAATCAGAAAGTCTCAAAATTCCCGGTTTTTATCCCGACTGGGCACAGCCAACCTACAATATCGTGCGAATTCTTGTAGTTGCATTTACGATAATAGTGATTTTCCCGTATTTACCGGGGTCTGACTCACCTGTATTTCAGGGGGTTTCCGTGTTTCTTGGTTTTATGTTCACTCTTTCATCTGCGGGTTCATTGTCGAATATTATTGCCGGAACCGTTCTTACCTACATGCGTGCTTTTCAACTTGGTGATCTTGTTAAGATAGGGGACACAATGGGTGATATAGTTGAAAAGACACTTCTTGTAACGAGAGTGAAAACCCGTCATAATGAGATAATCACTATTCCAAACTCCACAATTATGAATTCGAATACTATCAATTATTCGAGTGAATCGAGGAACAGTGGATTGATTATGAAAACTACAGTAACAATCGGTTACGATGTGCCATGGCGGAAAGTCCATGAAATGCTGCTTGAAGCTGCAAAAAGAACAGATTTTATTTTAGATGAGCCCAAACCGTTTGTGCTACAGACCAGTCTGGACGACTTTTATGTTAGTTATGAACTGAATGTTTTTACGCGTGAGGCTAATGCTCAGGCAGAAGTTTACTCACAACTTCATCAAAATATCCAGGACAGTTTTAACGAATCTGAGGTGGAAATTATGTCACCGCACTATCGTGCAGCCCGGGATGGAAATATGACAACGATTCCGGCGGAGTATCTCTCTAAGGACTATGTTGTTCCTTCGTTTAATGTGGAATTAAAGAACAAAAGTAAAGAGGGAGAATGAATTTATATTTTATCACAAACAAAAAAATAGTTATATTGCAAAACTGTTTTGTAAAATTCGTTAACTAAAGACACGAGTAAAATGAAAAAAGGCATTCATCCTCACTATAGGCCGGTAGTGTTCAAAGATTTTTCTTGTGATTTCGCAGTTTTGTCGAAATCCACAATAAAAGCTACTGAAACGATCGTATGGGAAGATGGAAATACTTATCCGCTAGTAAGGCTTGAGATTTCCAGTGGTTCACATCCGTTTTTTACCGGTAAACAAAAACTTCTTGATACCGCCGGTAGAGTGGAGAAGTTTATGAGAAAATACTCAAAACCAGGGAACTAAGCCCTTTAAGGTTTTTGAATCAAGCTATCCCGTTAATTCGGGATAGCTTTTTTTGTTTAACATCTAAACTCTTTGCTTGCGTTTATTTATATTGCATTTTTATTAGAATCTTTTAATTGAGTTATTAAATGCAGATTTGTCTATTCGAAGATATTTATTTTGATCATTTTGAACCAATGATCTTAACGAGGCCCACTTACAACCTTTTTTGTGGAATTCACACATTAAGAGATAAAGTAAAAAGGGCTTATCCTGGCGTGGAAGTGGTTTTTCATACCAGAGGTTACCTGAAAGCATTCATCGGATTAAAAAATCCAACATATAAAGTGAATGTTATAGAGCACGATGAGTGTCTTTTCATAAACGGCAGAGTGATCGCTCCACCCGATATTGCAGACATCATCAAAATAGATGTACCCGGTGACAGACTTTATTTGAATGGCGAAACAATTATCGCAGCCAAAGTATCAGGCAAAAAACTTGAGGGGATGAAGGAAGGGCTTGATGATCTTCTTACACTTTCAAATTTTGATGGAATTCCCGCTGAGCAGGTTGAAGTTAAATATGCCACCTATATTTGGGATCTGATCCATAACAACGATAAAGAAATCATAAACGACTTTTTTGCTTATATGGATATTCATGGATACAAACCGAAGGAACGCGTAAAAGGGAATGTTCATGAAAGCGCGGTGCTCATCGAGAGAGAAAATATCTATATTCACGAAACCGCAAGGATAATGCCGGGAGCTGTGATCGATGCCTCGGAAGGGCCCGTTTTTATCAATTCTGATGCGATAGTGTTCCCGAATGCCGTTATCGAGGGACCTGTTTGTATAGGTAAAGGCACCAAAGTTAAATCGGGAGCGAGTGTCTACTACGGAGTAACCGTTGGAAAAGTTTGTAAAGTTGGCGGAGAGATTGAAGGAAGCATCATTTCACCCTACACAAATAAACAACATTCCGGTTTCATGGGGCACGCATATATTGGCAGTTGGGTAAATATTGGGGCTGACACAAACAACAGCGACCTTAAAAACAACTATGGTACCGTAAAAATTACGGTGAATGGTGAACAGATAGACAGTGGGCATCAATTTCTTGGTTTGATAATGGGGGATCATTCAAAAACTGCGATTAACACAATGTTTAACACAGGAACCGTGGTTGGTTTTTCCAGCAACATTTTTGGGCCCGGTTTCCCGGCGAAGTCAATCCCAAGTTTTGCCTGGGGTGGTGCTGACATGATGACTACTTATGATATCGAGAAGAGCATTGAAACAGCCAAAAGAGTTGTTCAGCGTAGAAACAAAACCATCTCCGAAACAGAGGAGAAACTTTTTAGAAAAGTTTTTGATTTGACCCACAAACAAAGAAGAAAAATGGGATTCCCTTATTAGGTATCAGGTATTAATCAGGTATTAAGTATTAAATATCAGGTATTATTTCATTTGAGGGGATAATAAAGTTAGAGATTGGACAATGAGATTGGAGTATAAAACAGAAATCGAATGGATATTGAAGAACACAAAGTGAAAGACCTTTATTCAGGAGTGCGGGGAACCGCAGTTAAGATTCTTGACAGGATTGAGAGAACCGATTCATATCTGGACAAATTATTGGACAGTGAGTTAAAAAACTCTGATCTGGAGGGTCCTGACAAGGCATTGCTGTATGAACTTGTTCATGGTGTGGTCAGATGGATGGGCAGACTCGACTGGATTCTCAGTGGATTTTATAAAGGTCAATTCTCGAAGGCTATCCCTGTTTTAAAAAATGCACTCAGAGTTGCATTATATCAGGTGATGTTTCTCGACAGAATCCCTGAATATGCCATTGTAAATGAAGCTGTTGATTTTGTTAAAAAACTCCAGGGACAAAAGCCCGCAGATATCACTAATGCCGTTCTTCGGAACATTATCAGATCAAAAAACGGTCTGCGATATCCCGATCCAAATGAAAATTTAGTGAGTTACCTCGCTGCCTATTATTCGCATCCAACCTGGTTGGCAAAAAGGTGGGTTGAGCGATATGGCAGGGAAAATGTTGAAGCTCTGATGGCAGCGAACAATGAGAGACCGGTGCTCACATTACGCATAAATCAGTTAAAAATTGACAAACAGGAGTTTGAATCACTTCTTCAGTCGGTGAATCTTAAATACTCCCCCGGTCTCTACAATAACGATTTTTATCGTTTGCAGATATTAACAAATATCCAAAACTGGCAATATTTTGCCGAGGGATTTTTTACAATTCAGGATGAAAGTACGGGTAATCCGTGTCTTCTGCTTGATGTAAAACAGGGGATGAGAGTGCTTGATATGTGTGCGGCGCCCGGTGGAAAAAGTGCTTATCTCGCTGATATCATGTGTAATGTTGGTGAAATAATAGCTGTTGATAAATTTGAAAGCCGGATAAGGGTAATGGAAGGTAACCTCGAACGACTCGGGGTGGCGATTGTAAAATTTGTGCATATTGATGCACTTGAATATGAGGCAGAGCCGTTTGATCGTGTTTTGGTGGATGCACCATGTTCAGGTTTGGGTACTCTCTCAAAAAAACCTGATATAAAGTGGAAGAGAGATTTGCTCGATATTAAGCGACTGACTCCACTTCAGAGTGATCTGTTGAACAAGGCAGCGGAACTCGTAAAACCCGGTGGTGTGGTTGTTTACAGCACATGCACAATTGAACCGGAAGAGAATTTTGAGATTGTATCAAAATTTCTTGAAACCCACGACAACTTTAAACTCGATGATGCGTCTAAGTTTGTGGATAAAAACATAGTTGACGGGAATGGGTGTATCTCGTCTCTGCCACACAGGGACAGGATGGACGGTGCATTCTCTGCAAGGTTAATAAGAATAGAATAGTTAGAGGAACAAATGACCCATCAAGAATTAGGTCAACAACTTAAAATAGCCCGTGAACAATTGGGTTTCGAGATCAAGGAATCTGCCGCCTCGATAAAAATTGACGCAAAGTTTGTAGAAAAAATGGAAATTGGTGATTTCACCTTTCTTCCCGATGTATATGTACGCTCGTTCTTAAAAGAGTATGCTGTGGTGCTGCATCTTGATCCTGATGAGGTTCTTGAAGCGTATAAAGGATTAAGGAAAGCCCCCGAAGTGAAACATCCGCCGGTTCAGGCACCACCCCCAACTCCGGTTCAAGCACCACCCCCAACTCCGGTTCAAGCACCACC
>CAZHCW010000047.1:0-7629 GCA_964531325.1 uncultured Ignavibacteriaceae bacterium
ATGCAACACCCTCACCACCAAGATCAAATTCTTCTGCCTGAATTATACCGGGAACGGTTTTTGGAGTTCCTGTGTAAGCTGTACCATTTCCATCCACAGTGATTACTATTTCTCCAGTCCCGGTAAGATTTAAATTATTTTTAACGGTAAGAACCGCTGTGTAAACTCCCGGATTTCTATAGATGTGGGTTGTATCAGCACTGTAAGACATTGTGGAATCACCAAAATCCCAATGATATGAGGTAATCGTGCCATTTCTGTCAAAACTGTTACTTCCTTTAAACTTTACAGTAAGGGGGGCCTTTCCCTTTGAAACATCCGAGATTGGAACTGCCACAGGCATCCCAACTCCCGAAGTGTCACTGTTAAATGAACGCATCGATCTCTCAGGTACCAACATAGAATACCCATCAGAAAAATTAACCATCAGGGGACTGTTACCCGGATTATAAGCAACATAAGTGTTCTTTTGTGAACCCGATTTAAAGACCGCATAAGTAGGTATATTGGCAGTTACAGTTGTGTTCAGTCTCCCGATTTTCCTTAAATTCCCCAACCAGTGATAAGTATGCGCCCTTGATTCTCCATCAAACTGCTCGTAATAAGGTTCGGCATAAAACTGATTCATGGCAAATTGTGGATCAGAAAAAGCATACCACTGCCAGATAACATCTTTCCATTTACGGGGTTTGCTTCCAATTTCGTTCACCATTTCGGCGTAATTTATGTCGATGTACTCAGGATTTCTTCCATGATATAACGATCCACCCGTCATTGGAAGAAAGTTAATCCCGTGGATAAATTCAGGATCGGCACCAAACCAGGTGGAATGTACCCCTTTGCCACCCCAAACCATACCCAATGCAGTTCTGGGATACGAAGAAGGAAAAACAACATTATCGATATCAAAAAAGTATTGCTCTATTGCTGCTCTTTCGTTTGCATAGAGATAAATCCCAAGATCACGGATGGTATCGTTCTGAGTTACAGAACCCCATAAAGCCACGCCGTAAGCAAAGTTCATCGATTCAGAGCTTGATTCCTCATTGTTTCCGTCACCAAAATCACCGTGCCCTGCTTCCCATGAGTGACCTTCGTACGGGTCAAAACTTCTTAAAAAAGGAAATCTTCTGTCGTTCCTGTCCCAATTCACACAATCTTTGATCAACAGGTTGATCATTCCACCCCACTGCGATTCTAAAGCCCACTGGGGGTCGTATTGAGCCAAAGTAGCGGCAGCCACTATCAAGTATCCATAATGAAAATTGTGGTCGTTAAGTTGATTGTCAGCACCATATCCAGAGGGATATGCTGAAAGAGTGTTCCAATTGGCAATCCATGAAATCTCAGCACCGCCGCCAACTGTTAACCATGCTTCAAGTCTGTTTTTAATCTGCTGAAGGAAGTGATCACGAGCAGCGGTTTTTCCCAATTGATCGGCTATCCTTACAACATGAGCAAATCTGGCGATTGATTTCCCGTTCTCATAGATTGGTCCGGGGGAGAGTGTCTCCATTGCGAGTGAATCGATGTATGATCCCAAAATTGTTGGATTATAAATTCCCTCATCGGGAAAAGCGGGAAGGATGCCGTTAAATTCGTTGGTTGTTGAAAAAGTATTCCCGTCAAATATTTTCATTTCACCCCTGACCGAAACATAAGAGTAAGGAGTGAGAGGGGCGTTTGTGTTAAGCCACTGGTGTCTGAACAATGCAGTTAATGTTCCGTTCAGGTTTCCCGCTGCACTGTCTTTTAAAACCGTTTGGTAAGAAAAATTGGTAACTACTTCGGCGTTTTGTTTGTTATAATTCCATGATACTGTGCTGTTTGTTACAAATGCATAAGCCCGTTTTCTGTAATATTCAAGGGTTGCGGGGGTGTTATCGGGTAAAATCGCCACGGAAAGAAAATCTTTTCCGTTAAGAGTGGATACAAGTGTTGTTGTGCCTGTCCATGTTGATCCCGTAGGTCCAAATATTCCATAGTGTCTGCCGGCTACCGTTAAACCAACAACTCCGTTTGTATTAAACCATATTACAGGCGTCTCTGTGCAAACAACTTTTGCATTCCCACCGACGATGGTAAAAAATGCGTAAGGCAAACCGTGTCCAATCGTAGTTTTCATCGATCTGACACCGTCATTCCACGATGCCGTTACTGTCCAGTCACCATAACTATCAACAAGAGTTCTTGATGAATTTAATCCTTCAACACCAACTGTTAACTGTTGCTGATAAGGATAGAGGTAATCTGCAGCAGCAAAAACGGGATCTTTTGTATATCCCATTCCCAAACCATCTGCTCCCGCTTTTACCACCAAAGGTAAAACATACATTGTATTTGAATGTTGACTGCCGTAAAATGGAAAAATCAGACTGCTCCACCAATCGTTGGTCTGAACAGGCTGATTAAAACTTGTAGATACTTTTGGAACTACAGGGGAGCCTTGTGAGGATGATGGACCGATGGCTCCTGAAGGAAGAACTGTACTGTAACTGCCATTCCCGACCTGAACCGACTGCCCAAAAAGTTTTACGCTCTGAACAAAAAGGAGCATGATAAAAAAAACAAAAAGTCCGGGTTTGATAGCTCGCAGACTCATATAAACTCCTTTTATTAAAAGATTGGGCAAGAATTTGTTGTATAAACGGAGGTTTGGAAGACCAAAGATCAATGAATTAAGGCTCATATTTTCTTTAATCTTCCATCCCTCCTGAGAAACTATTTTAACAGAAGCATTTTGCGGGAGGTGACAAAATTTCCGGATTCCATCCTGCAGAAATAAACCCCACTCGGAAGATTTCCTGCATCAAAAGAAACTGAATGTTTACCGGCACTCACTTCATCATCAACAAGAACCGACACCTTTTCACCAAGATTGTTATATACACTAATGTTAACAAAACCATCAGCAGGAAGTGAATATTTAACCATAGTGGAAGGATTAAACGGATTTGGATGGTTTTGGCTCAGGTCAAATTCCAGAGGCAATTGAGTTTCGTCTTCAATATCCGTAGAGATCAAAGTGAAATCAATATTACTGAGGTTAAAATTACCTGTGTAAAATCGGAGCGTAAGTTTGTGGGTTCCGGCAGTAAGATTGATATTCTGTAGAATCACATTCTGCCAGTTTTGCCAGCCTCCTGTAGCCGGGATATTTACCATGCTTACTCCTTGGCCGTCAACAAGAACAAAAATCTGCCCGCCTGCATTTTGGGCGGCAACATTAAAGGTCGCGCTGTAAACACCACTCGTCTGAACTTGCACAGTATAAGCCAACCACTCATTGTTCTCTATCCAACCAACATCATATCCGTTTGATGAAAAATCACTGCATTGTTCGATGTCAACACCATCATTTCGGTAGTTATATCCGGAATTATAGGTGGTTCCATTGTTGGTATTTTGATAAGCAACATCCGAGTAGGCCACTCCCTGTTTTCCCATGTCATAATTGGGGGCGTAGATATTTCCCGGAATCAGATTTTCGGCATAAGGTACAGAAGTGGTTGTGAATGGTTGCTTTAGCAAGGCATACACATAATCTTTGTTGTAGGTGCACATCTCAAGTTTAAGTGCGTTTGCCTGTGCCATCAGTGCACCCTGAGCGTAGGATGCAGTTGGTCTTGTTCCCGATCCACTCCAATAATTCAGAAGTGTTTGATAGAGTGGTGAAAGAGTTGCCGAGAGAGGTCCTGCCATCGACTTAATTTTTTTGTGGGGCCAAGAAGCCCAGCCGATATTGTTGTTGTGCATCAATTCCACAAAATCTGAAAGCCACTGATTCGAGTTTTCACCCGTTTCACCCAACCATAAAGGTCTGTTAAAGTTATTGCGGAGATCGAGAAGATACTGAATTGAACCGGTGTTGTTTGTGTTCCAGTATTTGTGGAAACTGTAAACCATATTTGCATCCCAAGGGGGTGTTAACCCTGCAAAGTCGGTTGCAAACCAGTTACCTTCGATATAAATTATATGGTTGGTATCAACAGCCCTGATGGTATCGGTAAGTCTGATGTAAAGATCACGCAGAGGAATATTGTTAGTTCCAAGATTCCACTTGGGTTCATTTATCAGATCGTATCCACCTATCCATTGCTCATCTTTATATCTCTCAGCAATTTTTCTCCAAATTTTCACAGTAAGGTCTTTATTCTGTTCACTCTCCCACAAGGAGGGAAATGCAGAGTTATAGTCACTTATCGGTTCATCACTCTGCCCACCGGGAGCAGCGTGCATATCCAATATGAGATACATCTGATTTGCCTTACACCAAGCCAGGAGTGAATCGGTATAGTCAAAACCCTTCTGCAAAAAGACGGGTGGATTTGTGTTGGTAGCAAAAAGATTGTAATGAAATGGCAACCGAATCGAGTTAAAACCCCACGCTTTAAGAGAATCGATATCAATTTTTTTTACATAATTGTTCCGATAGGTCTCATAAAAAGTTTCTGTGTTTGCCTCACCAATTAAATCAGTGATTTTGGCTCTAATTTGCCATTGGGCATTTGCAAATGCCGAAGTATGGAGCATATAACCTTCCTGAAGCAACCATCCTCCAAGACCTACACCCTTGAGGACATAGTTTTGCCCCACACCATTTACAATATTTTTTCCTGAGACTTTTAAGAACCCCTGGGCAGCAAGGGGGATAGCCAAAACCAATAATATTACTACCCGGGGGAGAACTTTCACAATTAAATTCATCTTATTTTCCGCCACCAAATACCAGATTGAACCTTGATTTAAGATCACCAATCGTTACAACAAATTCACCCAATTCAACAATTCTGCTGTTTGAGGTGCCAATAAACGATAGATGTTCCCAACCGAGAGTGAAGTGTACTGTTTTGCTTTCACCGGGGGCAAGTTCAACTTTCTCAAAACCTTTTAATTGTTTGTTTGGTCGTGAAACTGTTCCATAAAGATCGGTCAGATAAAGCAGAACAGATTCTTTCCCTTTTACATTCCCTGAGTTTTTTACAGTAACCGACACTTTTAACTCTTCGTTTTCGGTGATTTTATCTGCGCTGAGCTTTAGATCCGAATATGAAAATTTAGTGTAGCTTAAACCATGACCAAATGGATAAAGAGGATTGTAACCGTTGCCGTCAAAAAATTCGATCGGTTTATAATCGTAAAGTGTAATGGCATTTGGAGACCTGGGATATGTAATCGGTAGTTTTCCACTTGGGTTGGTATTTCCATATAATACATCCGAGATAGCAACTCCACCCTGCATTCCGGGGAGAAAAGCCACAACCACTCCATCAACTTTATCGGCTATTTCAGTTATAACTCTTGGCCTTCCTTCAATCATAACAAGCACAACAGGTTTCCCTGTGGCAATCATCATTTTGGCGTAATCCAATTGAGCTTTTGGAAGTGTAAGATCACCAATGTTCCCGGGAGTTTCGCAGTAGGCAGATTCACCAAGACAAAGAACTATAACATCAGATTCTTTTGCATTTTTTACTGCATTGTCGGCATCAAGCAGTTTATCGAACGAACAGCCCTGATTGTAAATTATGTTCTTTGAAGAAACTTCAGAGATCATTGCTTTAACAACGGTTTTTTTATCACTCTGCATGAGAGATTCTTCATTCCCCTGCCATGTTATTGTCCAACCACCATTTAATGCCGACAACATATCAGAGGTGGGTCCGGTAACAAACACTTTTTTATCTTTTGCTATTGGCAGGATGTTTTTGTCGTTTTTAAGCAGGACTATCGATTCACGAGCTGCATCAAGATTTGCTTGTGTGTTTTCAGGAGTTGCAAATTTTGGCAAAAATGATTTGTCAGGGTATGCGTTTTCAAAAAGTCCAAGTTTCAATTTTACATATAAAATTCTGCTGACTGCATCATCAATCCGGGAAACAGGCACAGAACCTTCTTTTACAAGTTCAAGAAGCAGGTCATAAAAGCTGAGGTCTGTTGGAACCATACTCATATCAATTCCTGCCATAACAGCCATAAAAACGGCTTCTTTTGGTGACTGAGCCACTCTGTCACGAGTAAAAAGTCGTTTAATATCTTCCCAGTCGGAAACCACAAATCCCTGGAACTTCATTTCACCTTTTAATACTTCTGTAAGGAGGTGATAGTTTGCATGTCCCGGAATTCCATCTATCTCACCCGAATTAACCATCACGGTTAAAGCTCCGGCTTTTACTGCAGCTTCAAATGGAGGAAGGAAAAATTCTCTGAGAGTTCTTTCAGACATGTAAGCCGGAGTTCTGTCGAGCCCGTTAAACGGGAAACTGTAGCCAACATAATGTTTTAGACAGGTAAGAAAACGGTCTTTTGGAACCAGGTTGTTCTCCTGCGATGCTTTTACATAAACACTTCCGAGCTCGGAAACAAGATATGGATCTTCTCCCATTGTTTCCCATAATCTTGGCCATAACGATTGTCTTCCTACATCAAGAACCGGATTAAAATTCCATGGAATCCCTGAAGCATATGTTTCAACTGCTGTAATTTCAGCTCCCTTTTTAACTAATTCCCTGTTAAAAGTTGATGCCATGCCGAGGGATTGTGGGAAAAGGGTTGAGTTAACAGTGTAGGTAGCACCATGAATAGCATCAATGCCATAAAGAACTGGAATTTTAAGCCGGGTCTTTTTGGTGGCGAGATCCTGAATTTTTGTGATCACTTCGTGCCAGTATTCAATTTCGTGTGCTTTATCAAAAACATTAAGCAGTGAGCCAACATTGTATTTTACTACTACTTCTTCGAGTTTTGCAAGATCAAGTTCGTGATGTTGGTCTTTGTTTCCCTGTTTTTTTGAAACAGTCTGAATTGTAACCTGAGTCATTTGACCGATCTTTTCCTCGATCGTCATTTTATCTAAAAGTTTTTTCACTTCACTTTTTAAGTGTGTATCGTCTTTTTGTGCGTTCATAATGGTAGTTAAACCAAGGAATAATATTGTAATTGTAAAAAACAACGATCTTTTCATGATTTTATCAGCAGTTAGTTTGAGTTTATAATTAAGATAACCTGTCACTTCAAGTAAACAAGTTTACCCGTTTTGGTTCTACCCGTCCCGGATATTGAATAAAAATATGCGCCACTGGAACCAAGTTCGGCAGTTCCCAGAGGGAATGAGTGAACGCCCTGTTCAATGTAACCAAGATCATCCTCAAAAATTGTTTCTCCCATTGCATTGAACAGGGCAAACCGAAAAAAATCCGGTTTGTCAACGATAAATGAAATCACCGTCTGCCCGTTAAATGGATTTGGATAATTCTGGTTTAATGAGAAATCAGCCGGAAATTCCGATTGTCCATCCTGAATACCTGTCGGATCCAGTTCAATTATTATTCCGCTAATCACAGGATTATCTATCTGTGCCGCAAAATGGACATCAAGAATTCCATCCTGAACAACAATATTTGTAAATTCTTTAACCAGAGCAGTGCTTGTTCCAACCTCAGCAAATATGTCGAGGTTGTTTAATACTTTTATGCTTTCAAGAAAAACACTAAAAACTCTTTTGTTGGCACTTGTGAAATAATTTTCAGCAAAGAGAAGTTTTACTTTATATCTTCCATTGGGAACCCGGACTCTGTAGTTTGCCATTCCATATTTTTCATTACGATAAACTTCATCCTCGTCGGTGCC
>CAZHCW010000048.1:0-6761 GCA_964531325.1 uncultured Ignavibacteriaceae bacterium
CGGCACAAAACACAACAAATGCAATAACCGCAACAGATCAATATCATGCACAAACAGAGGAATTAACAATTGCATTAAGAGGGACAACCCTAAACAGAAACATGAAAAATGATGTTGGTTCGATAACAACAATGAACAAGTCAGGAATGAACAACCTGATGAAGAGACACGGTAACAAGTTCACGATAAAGAAGGAAGCTAAACAGGCAGAAGTAATAACAGAATATTCATTGTCTCAGAATTATCCTAACCCGTTCAACAGTTCAACAATAATTGAGTATGCACTTCCGAAAGAGGGACTCGTATCACTGAAACTTTATGACATAACAGGAAGATTGGTAAAACAGTTGGTGAATGAACAAAAGCCGATGGGCAGGCACAGAACGGCGATAGAATCAGGTAACCTTGCCAGTGGAGTATATATTTATTCGCTTAGAGTAAATGACATAAATATCAATAAAAAATTAGTGATACTGAAATGACAGTCACCAAACGAACGGGCCCGATATATCGATCTGCAATCTCTTGCAGGAAAGTCCCAACAAGGACATTCTTGTTCTCAATACTTTTGTTTCTCATCTTAACCGTCTCCGGTTATTCTACAATTCGATATGTGAAAGCAGGAAATCCAACCCCGACTTTCCCTTATACCTCTTGGGCAACGGCTTCAGATAGCCTTCAGAAAGTGGTAAACATGTGTGAAAGCGGAGATACAATCATGATCGGAAATGGAATTTATCGCGAACTGATACGATCTGAAAGGACCAATATATCTCTTTCATTTATAGGAACAGATGTTGACAGTTGTATATTTGATCTTTCAGGGTATCCCCCTGAAGGATTATACTGCACATCACTGTTTATTAATCATTCTATCACATTAGAAAATCTAAATTTTACAACCACAAATCTAATAAATGATCACACTGCACTTTTCTTGGGTTATTCCCCTTTCCCCCTAAATTTATATGTAAGAAATTGTCGTTTTTCGAATCTTGATGAATGTATCACTGCACTAATTACAAGCGGTGAGATAACCGGTAACTACTTCTATAAAGTAAATAGAGCGGTGCTAAACACAGATCGTCCTTCGGGAGAGTTTATAAAGATTTACGAAAACACAATTATTAGATCCGGAGGAGAAGCAATTGTATGCCATTATGGGACAATTCGAAATAATTGGATAATATTAGACCAAGGAGCCGGGATTTCCGGAGGTGGAGGATTATTTATAAGTCAACAACAGATTTATAATAATTTTGTAACTCAGCTCAGTTCAGGGGCCTACCATTATGCGTTGCAAGGTGTTGAAGGAATAATAAGAAATAATGTGATACTACGAATGGGTGTTGGTATATGGCCCATCTGGTCAGAAATTAAGAATAATGTGATAGCATACTGCGGAGAAGCTGCAATCCGATTTTCAATTCCGGCTCATGCACAAAACTGTGATATTAACTATAATTCCTTTTATCAGAATAAGAAGATTTCATACGATTCATCAATATTTAATCCCGACACGACCATATACTATTCATCAGACCCAATGTTTGAAAACCAGGATAGCAACAATTTTCTACTTCAGATGTTTTCACCTTTGATAGATGCCGGTGATCCAAACATCCTCGATGTTGACGGTTCAAGGAGTGATGTTGGCTTATATGGTGGCCCTTATGGGCAGAGTTATGAATACAAAGATTTACCTCCAAAGAAACCAAAAGTAATATCAGCCACCAAACTTAAAAACAAAGTGAATTTCCAGTGGCGTGGAGGAACTGAATCTGACTTTAACTCTTTTTCTCTTTACAGAAACAGAGACCCATTATTTAGCCCAAGTGATAACAACAAAATATATACAGGGATTGATACACTATTCACAGATTCACTCATTGACCCAACAGGCAGTTACAGTTATAAACTGACAGCAAAAGACAATCAAGGAAATGTCAGTAAACTTGATAGTGTAACGGTTGTGTTAACAAGTATTTCTGATAATGAAGAAAGCCCAACACCCGAAAGAATATATCTTTATCAAAACTACCCAAACCCGTTTAATCCTTCAACAAAGATCAAATTCTCACTTACAGAGGAATCAGAAGTAATCCTACGGGTATATAATGTTAATGGTGAATTGGTTACAATGCTTCAAAACGGGTGGCTCCCTGCAGGAGAGTATGAGAGAGAATTTTCTCCGGCAACAATCGGAACGATAAAAGACATAGCATCAGGAGTTTATTTTTACAATTTGTTGGTCAGAGACAAAAATTTAACACCTTTATTCGTAAAAACCGAAAAAATGATGTTTTTAAAGTAGAACTTGAGAAATATGACTGAGCCGAGAAACTTGGGAGACTTAACTGTGTACTAAATCAATGCGCAGACCTTTTAGCCACTAATTTTGATTACAGATCGTCACTTGCTATCGGGAATAAAACTTAAAAATTTGTTTCTAAGTAAATAAAAAATTAATTTTGATGACAATTTTATTCAATTTAGAGAACCAAAAGAGTTAAGCAATGAGTATAGAAGAAATCCGTGAACTGTTTCCTTACCTCAATCTCGGGAAAATCTATCTCAACCACGCTGCTCTCTCACCACTGCCCCAACCGGTAATCGATCATGCAAACCTGTTCCTGACAAGGCGAAGCCAAACCGGTATTGACGATATGAACCAATGGGCAGCAGATACCCATGAAGCGAAGGCAAAACTTGGTACATTATTAAATGCTCAACCGGAGAGGTTCGCTTTTTTTGAAGCTACAGCGACAGCCCTTAACATACTTGCTCAGGGGATTACATGGCAACCGGGTGATCGTATTCTGATAGACCATGTTGAACTCCCATCGGATATTATGCCACTGCTTAATCTTAGACATTACGGAGTCGAGATCGATTTTCTCCACTCAACTAAAACAGTCTCCAGTTCAAATAATATCATTGCAGCAATAACACCAAAAACAAAACTTGTGCATTTAAATGCTGTCCACTACATCAATGGATACAGGACAAATCTCAAAACGATTGGGGAATATACTTCGCAAAATGGCATTATCTTTTCTGTGGATGCTACCCAGGCAGTTGGGGCACTTCAAATCGATCTTGAGGATTGTAAAATCGACTTTCTCTCTTGCGGAACTCAAAAATGGTTATTTGGATTGATGGGACTTGCCTTTATTTATATAACCCCGGAACTTCAACGCAACATCACTCTAAAATTTAATCACTGGTCAACATTCGGGATGCATTCATCTCTGCTTGACTACAATCTCGACCATAACAACTCAGCAGATTCTTTGCAAAACGGAACGATTAATATAATTGGGGTAAATGCTTTAATCGGTTCCCTCAATATGTTGTTATCTTATGGACCGTCTAAAATTGAAAATCGAATAATCGAACACACAATTTATACGATTGAACAATTTCATCTGATTGGGATCAAACCGGTTTGTGGAAAGTATAAACTCGCAAACCTGTCGGGAATAATCAGTTTTAAATCACCTAAATCAAAACTGATTTATAAAAGACTCACGGAAGAAAAGATCAGTACCTCACTGAGAGAAGGGTATGTCCGCCTCTCTCACCATTTTTATAATACAACCGGTGAACTTGATGAAGCGATTTCGATCATAAAATCGTGTTAGTTTGTTTGATCAAAAATGCAGATTCATTCACCAGACCCCGGATCAACCGGTTTACGGATTTTAGTATTTTTTAATCCTTAGTTCGCCCATATTAACATTTATATCAACAGTTCCTCCACCACCATTTAACACACTTGTTAAACTGACTTTTCCGCCTGATTTTTTGATTGTGGCAGGGTAGTCGCATTTTATTTCATCACCGGCTTCATCTCCCCAGTTGAAAGAAGAAACTACTCCTTTAATGGTTGATTTTAATGTTGGCGGAATCTTTACCAGAACATCTCCGGCTGAATTTTGAATGTTGATTTTACCTGTATTTCCTGCAGCAATTCCTATTGACACCCCTCCGGCAGATGTTTTAATTATGGCATCAGAATGAACCATTGCAATCATTACCTCACCGGAAGAGGTTTTTGCATTAATTTTTCCAACTGCTGCATCTACGATAAGAGACCCTCCGGCTGTTGTTAAGACACTGTTACTTTGTAGTGATACAGCCTTAATATCACCACCTGCAGTTTTAAAGTTTGCACTTCCTTGAACATTTTTGACGACAATATCACCACCTGCAGTTCCAAGAGTGGCACTTACTGCAAAATTTCCACAAATAATATTCCCGCCTGAAGTTAAAAAATTTGCATTACCCTTTACATCTTTCACCCGAATATCCCCACCGGCAGTTTTAAGTGTACATTCTCCCAATACATTATCAAAAACAATATCCCCGCCCGATGTAGAGGCATTCAACCCTCCGTTAATATTTTTCCCTTTAATATCTCCACCGGCTGTAAACAAAACATGATTTCCTGCAATATTATCCAGGATGGTTATCTCACCGGCAGCAGTATTAATATTCAGATTAAAGTGTGCCGGCATTGTGATAACAAACTTTATGTAGTCTCCCCATTTTATTGAATTATTAAACACTATAAATATTGTATTTCCCCTCTGGTCGGCTGTAAAATTGGAGGTTCCCTCTTCAGAAACTCCCTCTCCAATAACCAATACTTCATTTTTATTCCACACCTTAACCACCACCTCACCATAATCAGAGTTCAGATTAAGTGTACCTCCGGGGGTGACATTAAATGTTGCCTTAAAATCGAGGTCACCTCCAAAAGCAATTGTTACTGAACTCAGGATTAATACTATTAATAAAATTATCGTACGCATTTCTACAGTTCCTTTGAATCTAAAATGGTTTTTGCTCTAATCTTTATGTACGGATTTTCTTCTTGCTCAAGTTGGTTCTTAAAGACAGAGAGTATCTCATCGTCGGCTTTGAATCCTGATTCAATCGCTTTTACCAATGAGTTTATTGCTTCTATACGGTTACCCGGAACTTTGTCGGTTACAAGAACATGGAGATAGGTTTTTTTAATCTCATCATCGAAGGGGAGAGATGCCAAAGTTTTTAGAGCCTGGAGTCTCACACCTGGATTATCATCATTACTCGCAGCAGATATAAGGGCTTCTTTTATTCCTGTCAGTTCATTTTTGTTATAGTTGTTGCTGACAAGATTTATTGAATTCAGTCGAGTTCCCGGATTTTTTTCATTCAGGATTGAGTAGGTCAAGAGTTTTTGAATTTCGGGATCTTCAGGAGAACCGGAAATTGTCACCCTTTTTGTTGCATCAAAAGTAAATGTGATGTTCCCGTCTTTGGCGTCTTTGTCATCAAATCTTACATTGGTTATCCGGGGTTGCGCATCTTTATTATCCGAAACAGGGGTGAATAATGGATCAATTGTGGAATGTTTTTGACTGAAAAATAAAATCCCGACTATGAGACCGGCAGCAATTCCAAAAGACCCTGTAAGGGCAGGAACTGTCCACCTGAGACCAAAAAAATCTTTGATTTTGTCAACAATACTCTTTTTGTCATCCATGGCATACAACGATTGTCTTAGTTCTCTCCTCGAATCGATAAGTATCTTTTCCACATTAAACTGAGGCAGATCATCATTGATATCGGAAAGTAACTGAGTTTGCAATTCATATTCAGACTTGCAGATTTCACAAATATCGATGTGTTTTCTGAGTTTCAAAGCTTCGCTATCGGTGAGTTCACCACTTATCAGCAGAATAATATCTTCAGTAAAATCTTTATGTTCCATAATCATAACCTAATTGTAGAAATGCCCGAGGGCATTTTTCATTTTAATTGTTGCATCAAAAAGGTAGCGTTTCACCGTTCCTTCATTTAGTCCTGTGATATCCGCAATCTCTCTGAGTTTGTAACCTTCAAAGTGTTTCATTGTAAAAACAAGTTTCTGTTTACCCGTGAGCTGTTCCACAGCTTTTTGAATTCCTTCTTTAAGCTCCATGTTCCGCAAGTTTTGTTCCGGATTAAGATCATTACTGACGATCTGTAACCCCGGAGCACTCTCCTCGTCATCAGGATTTAAACTCTCAAGTGCATCAACTGTTTGGTGTTTACCTGTTCTTTCGATATAAGTAAGACAAACATTTGTTGCGATTCTAAAAAGCCATGTAGAGAACTCGCTCTTAAACTCAAACTTTGGCAGACTCCTGTAAACCCTGATGAAGACTTCCTGATAGATATCTTTAGCATCTTCTTCAGAGCGGGTGTAACGCAAAGCCAGAGTAAGGACTTTTCTGTCATACTTTTTTACGAGGGCTTCGAAGGCATCTTTGTTGCCTGCTTGAGCCTCTTTTATCAGATTGTAACCGTCTTGAGCCATATTTTCCGTTTACTTAATTGGTTAGACCTCGCGGTTCAAAAAAAGGTTGTAGTTATGGGGTTTAAATTAGGAATTTTTTATCAGGTGGGAAATAATTTCTATAAATAACTATACTTGTGAAATGTCAAAATTTACAATTTGTTGGGGAGGGTACTTATTGTATCCTCTGCAAATTAGCAGAATGAATTTGATTCTATGATTTTACCGGCTAAAATGATGCCCACCGGCAAAAACTAAAGGCAACAAATTAGTATGGACATTTTACCAGCATCAATCTTTGAACCAAGAAACAGGGATTAATTTTCACACTGATTAATCCAAATTATTTTATAAGGTTTGAATGAGTATTGATTTTTTATTTTGATTCAATAGTTTGACATTTCTTTGGGAGTAAACTATATCATGGGCCAAT
>CAZHCW010000049.1:0-4722 GCA_964531325.1 uncultured Ignavibacteriaceae bacterium
ATGCAACACCCTCACCACCAAGATCAAATTCTTCTGCCTGAATTATACCGGGAACAGTCTTTGGAGAACCGGGCTGTGAATTTCTCAAAAACAATTAAAACTACTCTACTTAAATAGAGATATAGACATGCATTATACTCCCCTTGTTTGAGATCGAACAAGGGGAGTTATTTAACTTTTTACACGAGATAAAATAATGAAAACTTTTATTTTACTGACAGTTTTTTGTAGCCTTTGCTTTGGACAATCTAAGCTAAGTTCTGCTATGCCACCTGACCCGATGTATTATTATCCGTATCATTTGGGAGATATTTGGCAATATTATGAGGGACCTGCAGGCATTCTGACGGTAAAAAAAATAACCCGGATTGACACTCTGTCACCAAAAATCCACCTCATCTATTATAATAGCAATCCCTTGGCATCAACTAAAGTGGATTTGGACAGCAATATTATCTTTGAATATCTGGATCATTGGGTCCCTTGGTTCAAATTAGGTCTTCCCCTGAAATCATATTGGATGAGAGATTCATTGAGCATAGCTCAATGGGCATTTTTTTACGAAGAAGACTCAAACGAGATTTTTGGGCGTGAAATCATGCAAAGAGTTTATTATAGTTGGAGCCATGTCCCTTTTGGTGACACAACAGCTTTAGCTGGTGCTGCAGAGTTCCTTGCCGCTGGAATCGGGGTCTGGTTGACTGAATGGGAAGGAGGCCAAATCAAGTTAATTGGTTGCATCATAGATGGTATTCAATATGGAATCATCCTTAACGCTGAGGATGAATCAAACACTCTCCTCCCTGAACAATTCTCCCTATCCCAGAACTACCCCAATCCTTTTAACCCCGAAACTGTTATCCGTTTTGCTTTACCCGTTGCAGGATACACAAAGGGGGTTGTTTACGATGTTTTGGGCAAGGAAGTGACAACTCTGTTAAATGGTGACATGTCAGCCGGGAATCATGAAGTCAGGTTTAATGCAATTGATCTCTCGTCGGGAGTGTATTTTTTCAGACTCGAGTCAGGCAATTACTCATCTGCTATCAAGATGGTGGTGGGGAAGTAAGTACCTGAGTACTTTGGAATCGCCAAGTACAAGGACTGAACTCCAGAATTTCTGAAAATAATCTAGTTCTGAATAAATATTATCTTACTTTATAAAGCTGCCCTCGGGCAGCTTTTTTTAGTCTTATAGAATATAAAAGGACAATCGGGTATGTCTCCAAATATTTGAGAGCTAATCAAACAGTTGTGCGTGAATCACATGATACATCGCTATTGGAAGTATGATGTTGGAACAGAATTACGAAAGATGGGATCATTCTTTTTTACTTTAGCTTACTGAATTTGGGGTAAAAATTTTTCTCTTGATTTTGGTAAAATATATAGTTAATGTGACATCAAATTTATCCAAAATTCGTGGAATATATGAAAATTTGGTTAATTATTGTTTTTTGTTGTCTTACCCACATCGGGATAAGTCAAAAATCGCTAATCCCTGACAAGCAATTCATGGTGGGGGTAGTCGGTGTCGGAAGTGCTGAAGTTGTTCGGTGTTACATCCATTCCTATGGAGGAGTTTTGTATCGCTATGATTCAGAAGAGGATTTGTTCCAGGTCGATTCAGACTCTTCATATTCTTATGACCACATAACTTTGACGGGAAATTCTGATCCCCTGGACTGTTGGAACTGGCCGGGATGGAATTTCAGTTGGCTTAATGGTTCTCCATACTGGAATTTAGGGGTGTATCGAGTATACAATTCTAAAAATACTGGAGTTTATTTCTTCTTGGATGCCAGGGATTATTCATTCGGGACTGCACAATACAATCCTGATTTCTTCATTCTTTACAATTCATCACTCAACAAATATTACTATAGAAACGATGGTAACTGGATAGAAATCGCAAACAAATCCACTATCAAAATTTCTGAAATACACGGTCAGAATTACAATGTTCAGAGATTCTCAAATTGGTGGTCAAATGTACTCTGTGGCCAGTATAAAGACAATACTCCAATGTTGGTTTGGGGTAAATATACAAACCAGGATTCCGTAACTAGATTTTTGATTTACAAAAAAATCGGAAACGGTAGCTGGGGAATAATTGACAGTGTATCAAGTTCGACTTTTTACTATAACGATTCCGGACAGGCCGTCTATTCATGGGGAACCAATGGAGTTCATATAATTTATTACAAAGTTATCTGCCGTCTGACCAATGGTTCACTTTCCTCCCCAACTAATGAAGTAAATTATGGGATAGGTGAATATTCTGAATCAAGTTTAGATGGTAAATATTCTAAATCATTTCAAAAAAATGATCTTGAGACACCTTCAGTAGCAATCTACCCAAACCCATTCAACCCCGCTACCACAATTAAGATATCGATCCCTCAAACTGGCCCGGTTTCTCTCAAACTTTATGATGTTTCGGGTAAAGAAGTTTTAAATGTTCTCGATGCTACTATTGAAAAAGGTGACCATATATATTCTTTGGAAGGTGGCAAATTGTCCAGTGGAATATACTTCCTTCGAATGATAACTGGTGGAAATGTTTTAACTAAAAGAATAATTCTTCAAAAATAAGGAGAGCGAAAATGAAGATTCTATTTTGGATGATTTCATCCGTGTTAATGAGCAATCTAATGTTTGCTCAAACTGCCTGGGAAATTAATACGGGCAGGATAAAAGTCCCATTTGACAACAGGGGTGTAATTTCAGATGTTACGGTGAATAACAGTACAGGTCTAAAGTTCGATGGCATTTCAACAATTTATTCAAATGGCTTTGCACTTTCAGGCTTTAATGGTGCAAATCCCTGGGCGAACGGGGTGATGTCAGCAGCAAGAATGTTGGATTTCCAACCGGGAAAGGCCGGCTCTGCTCCCGATGATCCAAAAAACAGACTTTTTGTCGTTTCACTTAACGATCCCCCATTTGGGGACAGTTGGCAGAACTGGCGTGACGCAGTCTCATCAGGTGCCCGTTTTTGGGACGGTGATAACGACGGTTTTTATAATCCGGTCGATTTGAACAGCAACGGTTCCTGGGATTTAACAGAAGATATGCCGGAGATAATGGGTGAAGTTTCAGTCTGGTGCATCTACAACGACGCAGTAGATACTTCGGTTAGAAAATTCAAGAATGTATTACCGCTCGGAATCGAGGTTATGCAGACCGTTTATGCTTTCCCTCACTCTGATATCCCGGAGATTAAAAATGCTGTTTTCTTCAGATATGAGGTGAAAAACACTGGTGGTGTCTCACAAAACCTTCAAGACATAATCTTTGGAATGTATTCGGATACCGATCTCGGTGATCCTGATGATGATTTAGTTGGAACCGATGTAATGAGGAATTCAGCATACTACTATAACCGGACAGCGGATTTTAGGTTCGGAAATAATCCTCCTGCCGTCTTTCATTCATTCCTTCTCGGAACTCCCGTCTTCATACCGGGGGAAACCTTCACTGATAACAATAATAATGGTATCTACGACCCGGGTATAGATATTCCACTTGATAGTGCTGTGCTTCATTTTGGTAAACCCTTCACAAAACAATATGTTCCGGGTGCTAAAAACACAGGAGTTACAGGTAGCATCATGTTCCTTAACTCACATCCAACCCAGGGAGATTTCCTTACTTCCGGTCAGCTCCGCAACTACATGGAAGGTAAAAAGACCTCCGGTGATCCAATGGATCCTTGTAACTGGCAATGGGGTGAAGTAAGAGGAGGCATCCCTTGTGCAACAATTGATAACAGTTTGATTTATTCAGGTGATCCGGTAACAAATATCGGCTGGATAGATAACCATCTTGCTGACAAAAGAACTATCGTTTCTTCGGGCAAATTTGATCTTTCCGCAGGAAACATAGCTACTTTTCATACAGGTATAATTATAGGAAGAGGAACTGACCAGTTTAATTCGATTACGGTGACACAGGCTGCTTATGACACGATTTTAAATCGCGTTCAACTTGGTACGACAGATGTTCCCCTCGGAATTGAAGAATTCACAGGTTCTGTTCCATCCAATTTTTCCCTTTCCCAGAACTACCCCAATCCTTTTAACCCCGAAACTGTTATCCGTTTTGCTTTACCCGTTGCAGGATACACAAAGGGGGTTGTTTACGATGTTTTGGGCAAGGAAGTGACAACTCTGTTAAATGGTGACATGTCAGCCGGGAATCATGAAGTCAGGTTTAATGCAATTGATCTCTCATCCGGTGTGTATTTTTTCAGACTGGAATCTGGCAATTACTCCTCAGCTATCAAGATGGTGGTAGGAAAGTAAACAACAGTTAATTTAGTTCTAAATTGCACAAGGAAAACGAATTTCAGGGTATCTGAAAATTAACTTGTGCTGAATAAATATTATCTTTCTTTATAGAGGTTGCCTCAATCGATGCAGCCTCTTTTCAATTTTAAAACTGTTCACCTGAGATCGTTTGCGTACTATTTTGTCCATGGCAGACTAAGATAAAGCTTTCCCAAATCATTTAACTGACCTGGTGTTGGTTCAAAAAGATAGGTATATTTATTATCGGGCAGTCCACCTCTTCCGATAAACCAGGCGTACCGAAAAACATCACTTCTGCTTTCACAAATCGCAACCATCTGAGTCATCTGTTCTGCCTGTTTTGCATAACTGTTTATTTGAGGATTCCAGTTAGCCATCTCGGTTATCCAGATTTTTTTGTCATATTTCT
>CAZHCW010000050.1:0-3557 GCA_964531325.1 uncultured Ignavibacteriaceae bacterium
TATCTTTCCTCCCTACCTCCACCAGTTCCGGGAACAGCATTACTAATTCTGTACAGTGTATCTGCAAATGATATTGCACTAAGACTTATTACAAACGGACAGTCGGTTGACACAATAGGATTGAATGTTGACAGTTGGGGTGTGTAAATTATAGTATTATCATCTGCCAATTCAAATCTTGTTCCATCAACTCCTGTGGTTCCCCAATAGTTACCTGAAAGATCAAATGGATCATCAGTACAAATACCTGCTATAAACGCTAAACTATCATTATCGAATACAGCGTTTGTTCCTCCTGCCATGTTAATCGTGGTCTTATCAAGAAATATCTCTGCATCCAACTCTTCGATTCCTTGATCCCCATTGTTAAATATGGTGTTAAACCCTGAAAGTGGATAAGTGTTCAATTGTTCACAAACACCGGACTCTCGAAATTCCTCAAGATCAGGACTTGAGCCATACTCACAAACCAACCCTCTTTGTGTGTTGTTGGTTATCTCATTCCCTCCAATTTTGGGGTATGAATCTGCCAAGAGGATACCATCTGTGTGGTTTGTTATCCTGTTGTTATAAATATTCCCGTAACAGCCTGTTAACGAAAGTCCGATTCCTTCTTGTGTACCTGTGAGTGTGTTGCCTCCAAACCAAAGGTCTGATACTCCTGTAAAACAGTAACCCGATCTTGTATTTGCTGAATCAGAGTTTATGACAACTGTTGAAAGATTTGTAATAAATCCTGCATACTCACAATTTGAGTAGTTATTGTTTGTAATCAGGGCATTTTCGAAACCTGTTCCGTTTGATACTATTCCGGCATAGCTAAAGTTGGTGAATTTGCACCGGTTAATCATCAAAGTATCAAAACCATTTGTGGCTGTTATTCCGGCGAATCCGTTTTTTATATCTGCGTAGTTTAATATGGCAGATGATCCCTTCCCAAGGTATATTGAGTTCTGTTTTGTGTTATCGGGTTGGAAGAAATTTATTGTAACTCTGTTTGTTTCTGTTCCGTGAACATAAATATCACCGGCACAATAAACCGAACTTGCAGAGTCAAGATTAAGAGTTGAACCCGCCTCAAGCGTAAGGACTCCACCATCCTCGATAATCAAACTGTCCTTGAGAGTGTAGGTACCTTCTATTTTCAGAGTTACCCCTGATGGAAGGGTAATTGTTCCTTCTGATGAGAATGTTTCTCCGGATTGGATTGTTTCTTCTACTAATAATGGTCCTGTAGAGGCTAAAGTTGGAATGAGACGGAATAGCCTCCCATCACCCCTACCGATTGGAATTACAGCTGTGAAATCAAGTCCTGTGCTACTAGCATTTTCAAAAGCAAAACTATAACCACCTTCGACATCCAAAAAACACCAATTTTTTGGACCAGATACAGTTATGCCGACATGTATATTGTTATAGTAGCTAAATAAATCTCCACTTTCCGGTATAATATTTTCAGAAGTGTTTTGATTAAGTAAGAAATAGTAGTCACCGGTTAAATTGTATCCGACCTTTGGTTGAAGTCGTGTTACTCCAAGATTAACCCATCTTGTGGAAGGATATTCTGGAATCCCCGGACCATATATTTTAAGTTTTGTGGTATTGATAGCTGCAGGGTATCGTCCACCTTCCCATCTATTGAAGATATAAGCTTCCTCTCCACTGAATTCCAGCCTGGGAAGTAAATTACCCAAGGGCCCTTTAAGTCTTCTACCTAAGGATGCGATTGTATCATACAATCCATAGTCAACAGTTCGAGGTTTATCGAAATGAAGTATGTCCGGGCTGTCGCCTACTAAACTTTCTGCAAAATAATTACCCCAATCGGTAGAATTTGATTTAAAGATTTTGGTCTGATTTATTAATATTACAGGCCTCTCAGTGTCTATAATGTATTCAGGTTCAAGTTCGGTGGTTGGTAATTCTACAAAGATTGTATAATTAACTCTCGCAATACTGAATTCAGTTGTTAAATTATTTGATCTTAAACTCACTTCGGACAATATTTGTCATCCCAAGTTGTTACACCTCCGAAGAATATTGGATAGTGAAGTCGTACACGCAATTTGCAACCATCCATCACCTCAGTGGGAATAGTTCCAATTTTCATCCTGAAATCTGCAAAGTAGTTTATTTGATTACCATCAGTGCGATCTTCAACCTTATAATTTGGGTCTTGATAAATCCCCGGTCCGTAAATTAATGTCACATCCGACTGATATGGTCCGCCTGATTTTGTTTTTATTCCGGAAATATTACCTTCGATAAATGATTCGGTATGATTTGCATCTGCAACCATTTTAAGACTATCTGATTCAAATATACTTCCACCTTCGACTTCCCATTTATTATATGCACCATGAGTTAAAATTTTCACCCAATCAACTTGTGTGTCATCTTCTTTATTCCAATGGCTATTCATTGCCACGATATAAGAGAAACTCGAACTACCCAATGCGGCTCGATTGTCGTGCCATTTTAAAGGCTCTGTTTTGAATAATGTATCGTGAATGATTGGGTGCATCACTGTTTGTAATATTGTATTAAAACCCAACTTTACAAGATTCGTATCATCGAACCTGTGGAAAGTTATTTGAGGGTGATCAGATGATGGCAAATAAGTACCAAAGAGAATTGGCTCTGGAGTTTGTGAATACAATAATGGTGATAGCAATACACAGAGGAAGAGAAAAGTATTTAGTAAATTTCGAGTCATAATAAACTCCGGGTTTCTAAATTATTGATCCATTTAATCGGAGCAGCATAAAAAAGAAAAGCTCCCTGTTGATCTTGTAACATACTGATTTTTCAAATTAAAGTCAAATGTTTTGCAATAATTTTGGAAATATTTTAGCAGTGTAACCTTGATGCTACAACTCTTGCTCTATTTAACTTTCGTTCCATGATTCTGCACACTTTTTCTTCCTTCCGGTACTCTTGATTTCTTTGGGATAGAGGGTCATGAAGTTCTCCTTTCACCTGAATGTTTGGGGAAGTTTATATAAAAAACTGATCGAAAAAAACTTAAAACCAATAAATTTTTAGGTGAGCCATAGTTACACGGTTGCCACGGATTTAACACAGATTTTCACAGAATTGATTTCTCAATTTCCAAGGTTCCGGAGTACTGAAGTTTCAGAGTACCGAAGTTCCGAAATTCCATGAAAACTCTCATTCATAATGTTTTGCATTTTTCCAAAGTTCTTTAATCGGATACTTTAGTTTGTAAGCGACCCAGATATTCAGGTTGTTCTCATAGGGCATTGCATATCGTGCAGTGTGAATCCCTTTTAGTTGTGGATCAATTGCATAGGTTTTGGCATCCTCTTCAGAGTCACCGATTGAGATGTAAACATCATAATTATCCTTGGGAACACCCCATAACCAGTAACTGTTGTGTTCTGTTGCGCACCAGGGGAGGTTGTATTTCCTTCCAATAACATTTATTGCACTTGCCTCTCCATAGTTGTTTGCCACGATAAGAATTGAGAGAGAATCCTTCCCCGGAATGTCGTCGATCACCTTTTTCACTGATTCCACAAGTTCTTCCCAGCCGT
>CAZHCW010000051.1:0-3009 GCA_964531325.1 uncultured Ignavibacteriaceae bacterium
CTCAGGTGAAATCAGACAAGGCACCTGATCCGATGGATTTTTTCCCATATCATGTCGGAGATGTTTGGCATTCGTACTTCCATCCCATGTTCTTGGGAAATGATTCCCTGCCGTTTGGCTATTCCACCACAAGATTGATCACTAATATTGATACAGTATCCCCAAACACCTGTTATATTCACTATAACAACAATCCAATTACTCGAACCAAAGTTGATGCTGAGAATCAGATTATTTATATAATGCCAGAGGATGAATGGATCCCTTATCTGAATTTGGGACTTCCCTTGAGATCATATTGGTGGAGAGATTCAATTGCCGGTGAATGGATATTATTCAAAGGTGAAGATACGGTCGAGGTATTTGGTAGATATGTTCCGGTTAGAACCTATTATACCTATTTTGATACTCCATTTGGTGACACCTCTGCTATCTTGCCTGCCAGTTGGGAGCATTTTGCATTGGGGATAGGCAGAATCTTCAGCGGTTCGGAAGGGGGGGAAGAAACACTAATTGGTTGCATCATTGATGGTATTCAATATGGTGCTCCCCTTGATGTTGAGGATGGACAAAACACACTCTTACCTGAAGATATAAAACTTCAGGTATATCCAAATCCCTTCAACCCCGAAACTGTGATCCGTTTTTCTTTACCTGTTGCAGGATACACAAAGGGTGTTGTCTATGATGTTTTGGGCAAGGAAGTGACTACTCTGTTAAATGGTGACATGTCAGCCGGGCATCATGAAGTCAGGTTTAATGCAATTGATCTCTCGTCCGGAGTGTATTTTTTCAGACTCGAATCAGGCAATTACTCCTCGGCTATCAAGATGGTGGTGGGAAAGTAAGTGCCCCTTGATTCGATCTGAAAACCGACAGGGATTTCAGTGAAAATTTTCTCTTCTGAAATTTCTTAATTGAAAAAAAGGCTGCCAGAAATTGGCAGCCTTTTAAAGTTATCGATAACAAGTGCCTTTCGATAAAAATTACTACTCAAACAGTATTATTTTTTTGACAGAAATATGTAGTCACTTATTGCCATTAATTTTTCTTATATGTTGAAAAACAACCATCACTTAAATACGCTTTTAATGTGGATTAATTTTGGGATTTTAATAAATATTCAGATTTTTTATATTAATGAAAACAAACATTTTCTTAATCTATCACAGAGGTCGAAATGAGTTTAAATAATCCCACAGCCTATTGGGCTTTTAACTGCGAAAAAGATGATTTTGATATTGTTGTTGATTGGGGTATAAGTAGTATTCAACGACAATACCTTCGTTATATCAGGATGATGATAAGTGTAAGTTTACCTGGAAATCAAGTTATACAAAAATTCTTGACATACACACCCCATAACGCACCTACTTCTGATCCTTTTAGTTTTCCTGGAAATATTATGATTACTTGGCCTGACGAAAAGCCATCAGGTACATCTATTTTCATGGGTAATTCCTACAGCTTTATTGCCTCAATTTTTATACTTTCAGGTGGTGTCCCAGGTCAGGAATATGTTGATGAAGAATACATTTTCAACAGTTCTTCCGTCTCAAATAACCTGAGGTTTTGTTCTACTGATGAACTTTTCAATGATTTTTTTGAATGTAGCTCTTTTGTTCCTGTCTGCAGTTAGGAGGAAATATTTTATGAAGAAGCTTTTTTTATTATTATTATTTTTATCTATAACCACACTGCCCCAAAGTTCGATCAATCAGCACTTCCTCCTTTTCAACGATGACAATTCACAGCTTCAGACTGATGAAGTGATTAAAGTTGTTCAGGACCACACTGGTACATATTGGTTCGCGGAGGGAGCGGATGTCGGAAATGATGCTCTTTATAGTTACAAAAACGGAGTGTGGGTACGATACGATGCTTCAAACTCCCCCCTTGTGAATGTTAACATCTACGACATGATTGTTACACCTGATGCTCGAATTGTTTTAGCTACGAATGCAGGACTACTCATAAAAGACGGGCAGAATTGGAGTGTTATAAATACCTCCAACTCAAATCTTCCTGACAATATGATTACCAAGATAGAGATCGACAAATCAGGAAAATTTTGGCTTGGGGTGCTAAATACAGGAATAGCTGTCGGTTCCGGCAATCCTTTTGTCATTTTTACTGAGTCTAACGGTTTCAACGGAATTGGTGATATCAATTTTTTAGCAATTGACGATTCCAACAATGTGTTTGCCGGAGTTGATTACTTCGGATTGTTTTATTATGACAAGACTCGCTGGAAAGTTATCATCCCGGGTGGAATTATCCCAAGTGACATGGTACATGTGACTGGTGGAATGTTGGATAATAGAAACACTCTTTGGGTCGCAATCAATAAAAACGGAAATAAAGGGACGGTTGCCTCGGTTAACGAGGGAGTTGTTACTTACTACGACAGTACCGTTACGGGAAAGAGTTTCAGATCAATGTATTTTTCAGTTGTGACTGATAACTATGACAATACTTATATTGGGACAGACAAGGGACTGCTATTCAGGATCAACGACCAGTGGAACTGGTTTGATACTTCATCAGTACCGGGACTACCAGCTAACGGTTTCTGGAGGGGAAGTGTTGACAGCAAAAACAACATTATTTATTCACTAAGAGATATGAGTATCTCATCCGGTTACCGAGGGGTTGTGTTTTACAATAAAGATTCTGTGGTGGTTACCTCACTAAAAGGGGCACAAAATCCCGGAAATAATGGGTTCAATGTTTCCCAGAACTACCCCAATCCATTTAACCCTGAAACTGTTATCCGTTTTGCTTTACCTGTTGCAGGATACACAAAGGGTGTTGTTTACGATATTTTAGGTAAGGAAGTGGCAACTCTTTTAAATGGTGACATGTCAGCCGGGAATCATGAAGTCAGGTTTAATGCAATTGATCTCTCGTCGGGAGTATATTTTTTCAGACTGGAATCAGGCAATTACTCCTCGGCTATCAAGATGGTGGTGGGAAAGTAAAAACCTGAGTACTTTAGAATCGCCAAGC
>CAZHCW010000052.1:0-2733 GCA_964531325.1 uncultured Ignavibacteriaceae bacterium
TGCTCGTTTGTTCTGCCAAATCAATTATACAAACAAATGCTACAAAATTGTTAGGGAAACTAATTTTCGTTTTTAGGTATTCATCAGAACTCTCAAAAAAGATAAGACGGCCAACTCATTTGAGTAAAATTGATCAATTATTGCTAGAGAAATACTTGACATGGAATTTTCAATTTGATATCATGTAGATATGATTAAGCGCGTTAGAAAATCTCAAACATTGTTAGATTTTTGTTCTTCTGAGGAGTGCACAGAATTACTCCGTGCTTTATCAGATGAAACGAGGCAAAAAATTATCGCTCTTTTTTATACCAATAAGGAAATGTGCGCAAATGATATCGCCGAAAATTTCAATTTGAGCCGCCCAACAATTTCACATCATTTGAACCTTATGAAAAGAACAGGGTTACTCAATGCCCGAAAAGAAGGAAAGGAGGTATACTATTCGTTCAATCGTAGCCATGTTACCAAACTAATGGAGTCAGTTCTGGAAAACCTTAAAAAGTGTTGTTAATTTTTTTTGCTAATTATGTTGATATGTTTAAGCACATAATTACATGCATATAATATAGGGTTTTTAAAATGTAAAAAAATCAAAAAGGAGGAATCATAAGATGAATATCATCATTTTAAGTGCTGCATGTTGTTATCCTGGTATGGCTGCTTTTGATGAACAAGCAAGAAAAATTATTGAGCAAGCTGCCAAAGAAACCGGCACAAAAGCTGAAATTAAAGTGTTGACGGCTACTGCCGCCATTTATGGAGGTATGGTGCCAAAAAATGTTATGGCCAATCTTATGGGCAAACTAAGCAAACTAAATCAAGATGAGACAAGCCGCACTCCGGCTATCTTAATCAACGGAGAAGTAGTTTCTTACGGTGTTCCGCAACTCGAGAATATAAAAAAAATTTTGAAAGATGAACAAGACAAGCAGAGGTAAAATATGAATAAAAACTTGCTAAGTATTATGTTGCCACAAAAAAATACAAAGTACCTATTTTTCGGAGGCAAAGGCGGCGTGGGTAAAACCACGATGGCAACCGCAACTGCTGTTTGGTTTGCAGATTATGGCTATAAAACTACTATTGTTTCAACAGACCCTACGGTTAGTCTTTCAGTAATGTTTGATCAAAACATTGACGGCGTTGCCAGAACGCAAATCAAACATGTCCCAAACTTATACGGTTTGAATATCAATCCAACTGATGCCAAGGGTGTTTTTCAAAACAGGCTGAATAATACCATAGGGCAAATCAGTACCACATTTGGGGAAGATTCCGTCAGTACTCCATGCATGGAAGAAATGGCTACTTTTGATCAGTTTGTCACCTTCCTTGAAAAACCAGATAGCGAAGTAATCGTGTTCGATACTGCTCCAACTGGAAAAACTCTAAGAGAACTAGCTATGCCTTTTGATTGGGCAGGTTTTCTACAAAAACAAATTCAGGAAAGCAATAAATTAGCTGAGCTTTTACCTATCAATGCAGGCTCGTTTGAAGAAATAGAAAAAGACAAAAAACGCTACGATGAGGCCATGGCTGTTTTGTGCAACAAAACGAAAACGGTTTTTACTCTAGTACTTTTGTCCGAACGGCTCCCAATCGAAGAAACACAAAGCGCGATTAATGGTTTGGGTAAACTTGGCATTCCAGTACAATCTTTGATCATTAACCAGCGTATTTTACCAGAGGTGATTGAGGGCAATCGTTTTTTGCAAGCCCGTGCAAAACTGCAAAACTTGTATTCGGATGAGATCAATGCTCGCTTTACTAATATGCTTAAAGCTCAATTGCCGCTTCTGGATCATGATGTTTCTGACCTGGAAAGCCTCAGGAAAATCGGCCAATTACTCTATGGTAAAATTTACCATAAATAGTCGAGGCAAAAATTATGGGTAATCACAAAAAACAAAATAAGGCAATAAAAAACCGATTATCAACGAGAAACCGATTATGAAACTATCCCTTCCAGCTCAAACGATACTGTTACCTTCCCCAGTGCTCATAATTGGAACATATAATCCCGATGGTAAATCCAATATCATGAATGCTGCATGGGGAGGGATTGTATCAAGCAAACCTCCCTCCATAAGCATTTCTCTCAGAGAAGCAACACTTAGCTTCTATAATATCAAGAAAACTAAAGCATTCACGGTAAATATTCCCTCTGAAAAATATTTCAAAGAAGCCGATTTTGTAGGTATGATATCAGGAAGGGAATGTGACAAATTTAGGGAAACTCGCCTTACCCCAGAAAAAAGCAAGCTGATTAACGCTCCCATCGTAAAGGAATTCCCTTATACACTCGAATGCAAATTGGTCAAACAAGTTGATCTTGGCTCACATACAATGTTCATTGGGGAGATTATAGGAATGGTTGCCAACAGCGAAATCTTAAATTCAAACCAACTCCCAGATATCGAGAAGGTGAGACCAATATTATGGGGTTCATTCGGGAGCATGGCATACTACAATATTGGTAACAAACTTGGCAATGCATTCTCTGTTGGGAATGAACTGTTACAATAGAATATGATCAATAAGGATTACCGAGATACTTTATTGATCCGTAAGTTTAAAAATTTGATTGACCGATGAAAACAGTGTAAAAGCGTACAGATTTTAATCTCCATAACATTCAATTTTGTTGCGCCATTGAAATGCCATGTAAAAAACTAATGGTGGAGCAGAGGAGATTCGAACTCCCGGCCTCATCCTTGCGAAGGATGCGCT
>CAZHCW010000053.1:0-2457 GCA_964531325.1 uncultured Ignavibacteriaceae bacterium
AGGAGATAGATTTCAACTCACTTAATGTGTCAAGCGGGACATACATGATAAGGGTCTCTTTACAAAAGGAGAACGGTCAACGGGCTACGACCGTAAAAGTGGCCTACATTAAATAACCTCAGGAGAAAAGTAAAATGAAACTGACAAGGTTCTTTCTATTTTTTTGTTCTTTTTTCGTTTTGTGTATCAGCACAGAACAGTCCGGGAATCGACTATTTCCCACATATCGGGTTCTTTGATTTTATTGTAAATTATAAGAGCCCGCCAAACGATTTATCCTCGGCGGGTCAAATAGCAAAAATGACAGAGGATAACGGTTATTATTTTAACAAACTTATTGAATTGGGAATGACCAATTTTGTTTCAGATGGTCAAGTACATACTGACAGTTTAGCAATACCATCACCTTTCCGGATAAATGATATGGGGTTCTCCTGGAAGGCTGAAACTCACAATTTTAATCCTTCAATCTACATGAATGCTATTGGTCATGACAAAGAAGCATATGCCTTGGATTTCGGAGGGACACCTGTCGGAAACATTGATCCTGACGATGCAAATTTTGGATTTGTAAGACCGGGAGAATAGAACAAATTATTGGAGTATGACACCTGGTGATTTACCCTTGAATATCGATTCGACAGGGTTTGATGACGATGAAGAAATTGGCAATGCCACGATTTATTTTCGGGGTGTTCGAACAGCTACTGATGCACCTGGAGCGATGGTTTGGGGAAAATTACCCCCTGTGCAGTTTCCTTTTGCGAATCTAAACCATATAATGAAGATCAGGATAAGAAAAATACACACAGGTGGAGGAAATGTGGAGGCGATTCGGGTTATTATCAGTTCCATACCACTCAATGAATTAAACATCAAAAAGTTTTACAGCAATGTATATAAAAACGGCTTCAGTCCCGATGTGAATCTTGCACCTTTAGGATTGCAACAGGCCGTATCAGATACTGCTATTCACTGGATCAATGACTATGGCTGGTTTGAAACACAGCTGTTTACACTTAAAAAATCAGAGCAACTTTATTTTGCAATATTGTGGCCCGGGAATATTGATCTGAACATCGATAAAATCGCTATTATGACTCAGAAGTACAATGAAGTTTTTGAGATTGATTCAATTTCTACAGAATTATTTATGGACAATATTCAGTCTGACATTGTTTCACAGTATGGTTCCGATCCCGGCCCGGTAATTCAAGACTTCTATTTTGATGAGCCGTTTTTATTAACTGCCAGATACAGATCTAAGTTACAACAAAAGATTAGAGAAGCTTATTCCGGCATTAATACCATGCATCTTAACGGAGCTACAGGAGGTGTCCCTGAATATTTTCATCGATTTGATCATGAATACGCAAGAGCGGACTTAAATCAGCCGGTCGGAAATTATATTCTTTTTAACATGTATCCGTTCGGTGAAACGGATGGTTTTGGTCAGACGACAGTGCAAACCAAATTAAGTGATCTCATCCGTTGTTCTTCGTTTGGACCGGCACATGCACAATATGAATATAATTATGCCGGATTAAGAACGGCACTTAAAGCGGCTAATCAATATGACACAGACCCGACAAATGATGTACCCTTGTTCATGACATTACAGGTCCATGCTGAACATAAAGTTATTGGTGACCAGTATGTGCCTTCCGACCGAGGGAGACGCGCACCCAGCAGAGATGAAATTTTTGCGATGGGTAATTTATCGTTAGCATACGGAGTGAAAGGTTTCATGTATTACATGGTACCTACTCGTTGCGAGATACAGGCTACTAACAAATACTGGGGGACTTATGGTCTCTTTGATGAGGAGGGAAATGAGTATGAATTTGGCAGTACCAGAGGATGGTTGCAAGATGCCGGTAATAAACAGATACCAAATAGCAGATATACTGCTGTAAAGGATTTTATTGCTTCACTGAATCCAATTGAGACAACACTGTTAGGATTGAGATGGCAGGATGCAAAAAGTTGGAATACAACCACAAATTGTTCAGTGAATTGGATAACTAATCTCAGTACCAGATATCCACATTTTGCAACAGACGATGATGCAAACAAAACATTTGTGGAAACGGGCTATTTCACCGAATTAAATCCACCACCCGGAAAAGTTGAGAACGCAAAATTTGTTTATCTGGTAAACAGACGATGTAATATTCAGAGGGCGAATTCTCCCAGTAATCCATATGCAATATATGATACATCATATCGCAACATTACATTGACTTTAAACTTCCCGAATTCACCCTGGGATTATTACACGGTTACTGACTTAAAAACTGACTCTTTGTATTTTACAACCAAAACAGGGGATGTGACGATTTTTCTTGGTGCAGGAGAAGGAACGCTGTTAAAAATTGAACCACAGATAACCTCTATAACACAAAATGATACTCTGGGTTACAACACAACTTTTTACAGTGACCTGACAGTTTCTAA
>CAZHCW010000054.1:0-2372 GCA_964531325.1 uncultured Ignavibacteriaceae bacterium
CAACCTGCGCCGATCCCTGCTGATGTCCGAGGGCAGCTTTGCTATCTTTGTGGAACGGCCGATTGCACTGGTTGCGCTGATCGTTTGTGTAATTTTGATTATTTTGCCGCTAGCTAATATAATAAGGAGAAAAAGGACTACTTAAGATCAAGAGAATCCTGAATTCATATTGCAATAATTCTTCAAAGTTGTACTATACGAGCAACAATAAAGCTTCATCATTTGATTAATTACACAAAAATCTGGATCAGAATGTCTGCCGATGATGTTTGGCAGAATCACTTTCCAGAGCTTTATAGTGACAGTTCGTAAAGCACTTCCAATTACAGAAGGAAAGGGAATTTCGATATGCCACGTCTGGATTTGCACAAAAAACCCTATGATGAAGGAACCAAAGAAAAACTGGACTTTTATCGCGACTACTTGCTTGAATGGTTTTATGTATTTATCAATTCAAAGTATGTAGACACATTACAAGTATTTGACTTCTTTGCCGGACCCGGCAGTGATAAGACCGGGAACCCGGGCAGTCCGGTCATTACCTGTGATGAAATTCGTAAAGAGTTAGGCAAACGCGAGATTAAACATAAAATCCGTTTGTATTTTAATGAGCTAGACTCGGAAAAATTTAAAGATCTGTCCATTTTTCTTAAAAAACAAAAACAACTAATGCCACAAGTTGAATTTTCCGAAAAACAATGCACTTTTCATGATGCCTTTGACCAATGGGCACAAAATATGAAATCAGGCACGGCAAATCTTTTATTCCTCGATCAAAACGGGTTGGATCAAATTACCAAACCAATATTTCAGAGTATCGTAGCAATGCCGAAAACGGATTTTATCTTTTTTATTGCCTCCGCAATGGTGAACCGATTTAAAGATAAGGATGAAATACGTAAATACGTGCCGATTACAGATGACCAGATTAAGATAATGAATCGCAATAATGCACATCGCTTGTTGGCGAATGCCTATCGCAGTTGGATACCAGTCGGCACAGAATATTTTTTAGGATCGTTCTCAATAGAAAAAGGAGCGAACGTCTATGGTCTTGTTTTTGGCTCCGCTCACCCCCGAGGCATTGATAAATTTTTACAGGTTGCATGGAATCACGGCGGCGATGCAAATTTTGATATTGATGGCGATGGAATCGACCCGAAGCAACCATCACTTTTTGCGGAAGATGATATTCCTAAAAAGATAAAAGTTTTCGAAAAGGAACTTGAAAAAGCAATTTTGGATCGAAGTTTGATGACCAATAAAGATGTTTACCTTTTTGCCTTGCAAAATGGTATGCTTGCAGCGCATACGAAAAAAGCATTGAATGAATTGGTTAAAAACAAAAAATTGCCGAAGCAGAAGTTCCTTATATCTTATGAAGCATGTAAGAAGCGTGCAGCGGAAAGCATCCAACATTTTACAGGAGCGAGCAAATGAAAGTCGTCTATGAACCAAAAGGACGCGCACGGGAATACTCCGAATTGGCGTGCAATCTATATATGGGCTGCACTCACGGTTGCCGTTACTGTTACGCTCCTGCCTGTATGCGGACAACGAACGAAAAATGGCATAAAACTGTGACACCCCGACAAAACGTGATAGAATATTTTGAAAAAGACGCAGTGAAATTGCGCGGAGATAAAAGGCGTATTTTGTTTTCTTTTCTAAGCGACCCGTATCAGCCGCTTGAGCACCAGGAACGTCTAACCAGACAGGCGTTGGAGATTGTGTATAAATACGGGCTGAAAAGCCAGATACTCACCAAGGGTTGTGCTGACCTTATTGAGGAAGATTTAGCGCTTATGAAAAAAGCAGACACACATCTAGGTGTTACGCTTAGCTTCTCTGATGATCAATCCCGGCAAGAATGGGAGCCTAATGCGTCATCCGTCAGTGATCGGTTAGCTGTTCTCAAACGAGCACATCAGGCTGGTATATTCACATGGATTAGCCTCGAACCAGTCATTGACCCGGAACAGGCGCTTGCTATCATCAAGACGGCGCATAAGTATGTCCGTTTCTGGAAAGTGGGCAAACTCAACCATATGAAAGAATATGAATGCAAAGTGAACTGGGCTAAATTTCTTCTGGATGCCGAATGCCTTTTTAATAAATACAATACACAATACTACATTAAAAATGACTTACGTGCTTTTGCTGCAAAACATTAATATGGAGTTATGGTAAATAAGTAGCAGCATTAAGCATTTGCCTTCAATACGTTTACCGGAGTGCTTCCTTAATTTTCCTTGTGTAATCAGAAACAATTTTTACCAAGTTGTCGTTATTCCGGTTTTCATCAATCAGTTTCACGACGGCGCTGCCGATGACGATGCCGTCGGCGATGGAGCCGATCTCTTTGGCCTGGG
>CAZHCW010000055.1:0-2293 GCA_964531325.1 uncultured Ignavibacteriaceae bacterium
CGTTTTCATGCTGTTTCCCCCTCGCTTATTTTGCCAATGATTTAATTGGTTTTTTTGGTATAAAGCTATTTTATATTATTTCTAAAAAATAATCCACAAAAAGATTTATTTATAGATCTTCTTTTATTTTTTTCATAACTTTTTTTTCAATTCGCGATACCGTCATCTGGGATTTGTTAATAAACTCGGCCACTTCTTTTTGGGTTTTACCCCGAAAAAATCGCTGTTCCACAATAATCCGTTCAACCGGATTAAGTGATTGAATTTTTTGCTTTAAAAGATCGATATTCTCGACATTTTCCATGTTGTTATCCAGGTTTCCCAATAAATCCATCAGGCTGACTTCCTGTCCATCCTGATTACTTTCATATTCCATTGATAACGATTTCGGATAGTACGCATTGCTACTTTCCATCGCTTTTATGATACTCTCTTCTGATATCTCCAGATACACGGCAATTTCAGAGATCGTTGGCGACCGCATCAGCTTATGTTCCAGGGTCGTTCGGGTTTGGTTTATCTCCCGATTGAGATCCTGAACCTTACGAGGTATCCGGATCAGCCATTCTCGATCCCGGTAATAGCGCTTTATTTCGCCAATTATCGTTGGTGTGGCAAAAGTATCAAACTCATAGCCGCGACTGACGTCAAAGCGTTCCACCGCATACATTAAACCCAGACAGGCGACCTGAAAAATATCTTCATTATCGCCGTTCTTATGCCCATATTTCCGGGACAGAATCTTGGGAATATAAAGATAATTCTCGATAATCAGATCTCTTAGCTCCCGATCCCGTGTTTCTTCGTACTCGGCAAATAGCTTTTTGACATCTTCCTTACTGATTTTTCTTTCATATTTCATGGGTCGTCGATAGGTTCTTGATCATGGTAATTGAGGTTCCAGATCCTCTCTCACTAACTATTTCCACCCTATCCATTAGTGATTTGATGATAAATAAACCAAACCCCCCTAATTGTTGGCCATTAAGATCCGGCTTGGCCACTGTTTCTGGCTCAAAACCAATACCTCGGTCGGTTACCGTAAAAACTAATTTATTGTTCTCAACAACATAGGTCAAATCGTAGGTTGTATCGGTATTCTTACTATGGTTTAAGGCATTTGTACACGCCTCGGATACGGCAACTTTCAGATCTTCCACGTCGCCGATTGAAAATCCCATATTATTTGCCACTGACGCAATTGTTAGCCGTGCCAGGCTGACATACTCAGGTTTGGTCGGTAATGTCAGTTTTATACTATCCATTCTTCTTCCCCTTCTCAATTTGCTTAGTTTACAGGGTTGTCTACGATTTCAATGATCTTATCAACGCCTGTGAGTGACAACAATTTTTTGATGTTGGGCCGTGGATTTATCATAATAATTTTTTGTCCCATTTCTTTTGTTTTATTTCGCAATTCAATGAGAACCCCCATGCCGGTGCTATCCATATAAGATAACTCAGAACAGTCTAAAATGATTTCCGGGGCCTGTGTTCTTATTTTTTCTTCAATTATTTCCCTGAATTTTTCAATAGAATAAATGTCGATTTCGCCTTTAATACTGACCATACTTGTTTTTTCCATTTCAATTATGCTGTTACTGCTCATATAATCTCCATTTCACAATTAATCTGTAAATTCAAAACAAGGCCCAATGAGGTAACCACCGTCATTGGGCCCAGGGCTGTAATCCACGGCCTATACCTTATCTTTTCTATTTCTGGTTTGAAAAACTCCCAAGCCTCTCTTCAAAATCGATGCGGCCTTAACCACGGGGTCAATCACATCCTGTTTAATGGTATTAAACGCCAATTCAACCTCATCTACCATCAGATTTGACTTATCCACAATCTGGGCTGTCGATTTTGTGATGTCGTCGGTATTTTCCATAATGCTGTGAAGAGCCAAACGGTTTTCTTCCAAAAGCTTTGTGGTTGTGTCGAAGGTTGCTGCCAGACTTTTAAACAGCTTAACTAAATAAACGGTTCCAAATACGAAGGCAACACCCACAAGTAATAGAGCCAGTTCCCACAAGCTAAAATTTAGCGTTATCATTTATGACTTCCAACCTCTACTCTTCTTTAGCTGCAACTTCAGCCTCTTCACTTGACTCCGCTTCTTCTTTTTCAAGGGCTTCCAATTCCTCACTCAGATCAGCAATATCCTGTTCAACTTCGTCTTGAATTTCCTGAATTTTGCTTTCAATCTGATTCTTATATTCATTTACCCGTTCAGTAAATTGTTCTTGCATATCCTGGAATTGTTCTTTGAGATTTTCACCATATTCCACGG
>CAZHCW010000056.1:0-2141 GCA_964531325.1 uncultured Ignavibacteriaceae bacterium
TTCTATAATGCAATCGGGAAAAGGTATTACTTTTTACCTTTTTTTTATTCGGATGTTGTTATAAAGTTAAAGTGAGCGTTGGATTTTAATTTGATTCAATGTTGCACAATTCATTGTGAGTAAAAGGTATCATGGATTCATTGTTTATAGTTCTTAAAGCCGGGTTTATTATCAGCACTTGGGAAATCTTTTTGTCTTCTGCCGGGAAACTTGCCATACTTCAGTTTTGGTTTGGTAACTTTCTGCCTTCTCTTTTTATCTCCTATCCCGGTTTTACGGGTCCCCCAATTTTTCTGTACCTTCCTGAAACTTTTCATTCTAAATATCTATTTTTTGATCAACCAACACAAACCTTGTGTGAGGAAATTCTATGTTTGACCTAAAACAAAACCCGCTTGGTATAGGCTTTTTGCTTCTTTTAGTTGTTTGCACAAAAGAGCTAAATGCTCAGTTCGATTCACTTATGTTATTAGACTCCGGATATTATTTGAATGAATCCGTTATCTACATGGGGGATCAAAACGATGACGGATGTGATGATTTTATTATATGCAAGATGGATTCAAGGTTTGACAATTGGGGATATGCTAACTTCTTTTATGGAGGTAATCCTTTACCTGATACACCTGCTTTCAGGATCCGGATATATTATCCTGCATTTGTATCTGCTTGTGACCTTAACAGAGATGGATATAGGGATATTGTAAACCATAGAGGGGGATTTCCCCAAGATGTATATCATTACGATATATATTATGGGGGACCCGATCTGGACACAGTTCCCGATGCAGTTATAACACTTCCGGATTCAACATATGCAGCTTATTTCATAAAGCCAATGTGGCCTGTGGATTTTGATGGGGATGGTTGGGAGGAATTGGTATATGTAAGTAGCATTTCACACAAAATTTGGTTTGTTCGAAATTTTGAAGAAAATCAACCACTTGAGTATTTCTCGATCCCCAGAATTGGAAACATGTATTATTCTGAGAGCCTAATATTTTCTTCTGATCTTGATGGAGATGGGAAATCCGATTTAACGATTCTGGCAAATAATGAAACAGAAAAATTACTCAGATTTTATTATGGGAATAGTAGTTTCGATTTTAGCGAGTATTTTGAATTCTCTTCGGATACAGTCTTTCAACCCAATGAGGTATTCCTGATTAATGACATGAATGGAGATGGCAAAGGAGAAATTATGGTTTACATTTCTCAATCAACAGGAAGTGGGGGATACGGGATTTCATATGGGTCAAAACCTCCCAATCTTTCACCTGAATTACGCATAAATGCAGGTGCATTAGCAGGGTATGGTGTATCTCTAGGGGATGTAAATGGGGATGGGTATTGTGATTTATTACAGTATGTCCCATATATAAGAAATGCGTTATACTTGGGGGGCAGAACGATAACCGGTCAGGCTGCACAACAATATTTTTCCAACTACTGGTTAAACAGTATGCATTTTGGGGGAAGAGTTGGAGATATAAACGGAGACGGACTGGCAGATATTTGTGTTGGGGAGACAGCAGGAACCGCTGTACTGTCTCATATTTACATATATTCAGGGACAAGAACCCCTGTATCAATAGAAGAAGAAAAGGAGGAACTAGGCAAAGAGAAAACATACATGGTTACGGTGTCACCAAACCCGACCAATGGACAGATTTCTGTTCAATATACCCTTCCTGATTCCGGGGTACTCAGACTTGAGATATATGACATCCTCGGTCAGAGAATATATAATGAATCATTGGAAAAAGAGAAAGGGACCCAAACGGAACAGATAAACCTGGGAAACCATGCCGTTTCAAGCGGCACATATATAGTTAATATCACCCTGGAAACGGGTGAAAAAACTTTAAATAAAAGTGTTAAAGTGCAATTAATTAAGTAAATAAAACTTTGAAACATGAAAGAATAGTTATGAAAAAGACTATATTAGTGCTTTTTATTATTATTTCAACAATTGAAGCACAAATGCAACCAGGAGTTAATTATATACCGCATATTGCATTTTTTGATCATGCGGTGAATTGTGCACATAATCCAAACAGCAATGAGGCTGATTCCTTAAGTATTTTCAATGCCTATACCGGGCAAGGGTGGTACTTAAATTCATTAAAGGAACTGGGAAT
>CAZHCW010000057.1:0-2106 GCA_964531325.1 uncultured Ignavibacteriaceae bacterium
TGTACAGAATTAGTAATGCTGTTCCCGGAACTGGTGGAGGTAGGGAGGAAAGATATATGGCAACAGGACAGTACGACAGTGCATATACAGAATTCCAATCAAAGTCACTGATATCAGGAACATCATCATCCATAGACACCAGACCATTAAGAGGAATGTACAGAAGTGGTAAATTAGCAACCAATAAGGAAACAAAACTGTATCAGCTAACATTAAAGACAGATTCTCTCTTAAATTCAATAGCGGACACAAATGTATTAAAAACATTAAACAGACTTAAAGTATATATCGAAGCAGATAATAACAACCTTCCAACAGCCCAACTTCTTGCTTCACAAAACACAACAAATGCAATAACAGCAACAGATCAATACCATGCACAAACAGAGGAATTGGCAATTGCATTAAGAGGAGCAGCCCTAAACAGAAACATGAAAAATGATGTTGGCTCGATAACTACGATGAATAAAACAGGTTTACAAAACCTGATGAAGAGGCACAGTAACAAATTCACAATAAAGAAAGAACCAAAACCTGTAGAAGTAATAACCGAATATTCATTATCACAGAATTATCCAAACCCGTTTAACAGTTCAACAATAATTGAGTATGCACTACCCAAGGATGGAGTTGTAACCCTCAATTTATACGACATAACCGGAAGATTGGTTAAGAAGTTAGTGAATGAACAAAAACTGATGGGCAGATACAGAACCACTATAGAATCAGGTAATCTTGCAAGTGGTGTATATATTTACTCTCTGAGAGTAAATGACACAAATATCAACAAGAAATTGGTGATACTAAAATGATGATCATCAAAAGAATATTGCATTTACTACAGAATGCAAACAATAAAAGAATTACCGGAACAAAGAGTTTCTTGTTCACTGTTTATCTTTTTCTGTTGCTGAGTCTCCCTGGTTATTCCACAATCAGATATGTAAAAGCGGGAAATGCAAGCCCTGCTGTTCCTTACATTTCTTGGGCAACGGCATCTGATTCGGTGCAAAAAGTTGTTGATATTTGTGAGAATGGTGATACGATAATGATAGGGGTCGGTATTTATACAGAGTTGATACGATCTGAAAGGAATGCTTTTTCTCTCACCTTAATCGGAACTGATGCTGATAGTTGCGTATTTGATCTTTCTGGTTATCCACCGGTAGGTTTAAATTGTAAATCACTATTTGTCAAACATTCAATCACCTTAGAAAATCTAAATTTCAAAACCACACATCTCACAAATGATCACATCGCACTTTTCTTGGGCTTTTCTCATGTTCTGGAAACTTTAAATCTTAGAAATTGTCGTTTTACAAATCACGATGAAGGTGTTATAGCTCTTATCACTAGTGGTGAAGTAGCTGGAAACTACTTTTACAATGTTGGTAGAGCAGTCTTGAATACAGACAGACCTTCGGATGAATACTTGAAGATTTACAACAATACAATTATGAGATCCAAAGGAACAGCGATTGTTTGCCATTACGGCACAATTCGAAACAATTGGATAATTATGAGTCAAGGCTCGGGTATTGCCGGAGGTGGAGGATTATTTATAAGTCAACAACAGATTTATAATAATTTTATAACCCAGCTCAGTTCAGGGGCATATCATTATGCATTGGATGGTGTAGAAGGAAAAATGACAAACAATGTAATTCTAAGAATGGGTGTCGGGATCAAGCCAATTTGGTCGGAAATTAAGAATAATGTTATTGCAAACTGTGGAGAAGCTGCGATTCGATTTAATAATCCCGCTCATGCACAAAACTGCGATATTAACTACAATGCATTTTATCAAAACACTAAGATTTCGCATGATTTGTCCATATTTAACCCCGATACGACAATATATTACTCATCAGACCCGATGTTTGAGAATCAGGACAGTAACAACTATCTTCTCCAAATGTTTTCACCTCTGATAGATGCCGGTGACCCATCCATTCTCGATATTGACGGTTCAAGAAGTGATATTGGATTGTATGGTGGACCTTTTGGACAAAGTTACATCTACAAAGACCTTGCACCAAAGAAACCAAAGTTTACCCTCGTATCTAAACAAAATGGGAAAGTAAATTTCAACTGGCGAGGAGGAAC
>CAZHCW010000058.1:0-1950 GCA_964531325.1 uncultured Ignavibacteriaceae bacterium
CCCGGAGATGTAAACGGTGATGGGTACGAGGATCTGATACGCAGAATACTATACGATTATTATGCATTATATCTTGGAGGACAAACAATAACAGGGCTTATTGCACAGTTGTACAGATCAAGTAATTTTAATTGTACTCTGGACTTTTCGGGTCGTGTGGGAGATATCAATGGTGATGGAATAGATGACATTTGTTTGGGTGAGAATGCAGGCTATTCACCAACTACTGTACCCCCGGGAGATCTCTATATATACGCCGGCACAAGAACGACTTCCTCCGTAGAAGAAGAACAAGCAGAGAATACCTTTGAAAAAAACATAGCAGTTATAATTTCACCCAATCCCACAAATGGAAAGGTTATTATTCATTATTCACTCCCGGATTCAGGGATGCTGACTTCAGAGATATTTGATATTCTCGGACAGAGGATATATAACGATTCAACTCAGGAAGAGAAAGGTTCCCACTCAAAAGAGTTAAATATTCAAAACTTTGCCGCTACAACCGGCATATACATTTTCCACTTCACCCTGAAAACAGGTGAAAAGACTTTCACCAAGAGTGTGAAAGTACAGTTAATAAAATAGGCGAACTATCACTCAACAAAATAATTCAAGTTTTTGGGTGATGAAACAGGGAACCAAACCTGTCGGTATGAAAAGCACAGGGAGTAATGGATTTGACCCAATAATATCACCTCAAATAAAAGTCAGGATGGCATTTACTCAGCAAGACACTGCCGGTCGCGCAATCATGTGGGCACAACTACCCTGGACACAATTTCCAATAAATGATGTTATCAAGATAAGAATACGATTAAGACGAGGGCAGGCACCCTCAGGGGGCTCCTGTATATTTACATTAAATGCTACCAGTATAGTAGGCGAACCGCGACCAATTTATAATGTGGGACCTCGTCGGGATTTTTTACATTCAGAAGTTGAACCTGATTCACCTCCAACTTTATTTGTACAGGATGTCACCGCTGATGATTTGGGAAACGATTGTATCACCGACTATAAATGGTTTGAATCAAATCCGATTCAGATAGGTGAAAATTCTAACTTTGATTTTAATGTAATTTGGAATGGACATGCAGATCTATTCATAGACAAAATTATGGTTTATAACACCCGATATGAAGAGTTGTATGTTGATTCAACTGTTTCTACTGCTCAAATATTCGACGACATGACAACCCGCTATCCTTCGGCAACAGCAGACGACGACCTCTTTCAGAGTTTTTATTTCGACGAACCGTTTCAATTGTCTGCACGGTTCAGAGGTGAAATTCAAGAAGCGATTGCCACTGCATATGGATCAAACTCTCCAATATTTGAGGTAAACAGTGCGGTTGGAGGAATACCAAAACATTTTCTTGATTTTGATCGTCGTTATGCAAGAACAGATAGTATTAGCGGGAAATACAAAAACTATATTCTCTACAATATGTATCCCATTGATAAGAATACAGATACTACAACGGTTTCTCTACAGCCAAGATTTGATCTATTTATTAACTACAACAATGTTGATGATACATGGGGTACTCACCACGATCAGGATAAGTACAAATATGTTGGAATGCTTCCAACGAGTTTAGCGGCGAAAGAGGCAAATATTCCATTCTTTTCTACAATTTGTGTGGCTGCAGAACAATATGTTAAGAATACAGGTGTTGCTCTTTCATTGGTTGATGGACCCCATCGCAGAAGAGCCCCAACTCCTGATGAAATCAAAGCCATGGGGAATATATCTCTTGCCTACGGTGCTAAAGGGTTGATGTACTACATGGTTCCCTCCAGGGCTGATCAACCGAATGGAGGTGAAACTGTTTTCAGCCAATATGGTTTGTTTGAAGAGAAAAGGAGTTTTTTTGATCCTTCTAATTCCGAAACATGGGTACAAAATCCGGCTAATCCTCAGAGCCCCAATAGAAGATATTTTGC
>CAZHCW010000059.1:0-1690 GCA_964531325.1 uncultured Ignavibacteriaceae bacterium
TTTAAAAGAACTGAGGAGACTGCGTTTAGAGGAGGAAGCTCTTCTGAAAAAACAGCGAGAACCGTCCACAGTCTCCGAGGAGAATTCAAACTAAAAGACATTCTCGCAGTTGTTGGCTTCCCTAAAGCTACCTATATGTATTGGCAAAAAAGATTTGACAGAGAAAACCCAGACCAGGGGCTTGAAGATAAAATTTTAGAAATACATGAAACAAACAAGGATTATGGCTATCGTAGGATGTATGGCGAACTTCGAAACCAGGGCTTCATTGTTAACAAAAAGAGAGTTCAAAGGATTATGCAGAAGCTGAATCTTCAGGTTACTTCCTTTACCAGAAAAAGCCGTAAATACAGTTCTTACAAAGGCAAAGTAGGAGCAATTGCTCCGAACAGGATTAGACGGCGCTTTAATACTCATATTCCACACCAGAAGATTACGACTGACACCACAGAGTTTAAATACTACGAGGTGGATTCTAAGGGACATATGACGATGCATAAGTTATACCTCGATCCGTTTATGGATCTGTGCAACAGCGAAATACTTAGCTATGGAATTGATAAGAAACCTTTGGCTATCAATGTGATGGATGCCTTATGTAAAGCAATTGAGATTACCTCTGACTGTCCATATCGAAGAACATTTCATTCTGATCAAGGCTGGGCCTATCAAATGAAAGCATACGCTCACCGACTAAAGGAAGAAAAAATCTTCCAGAGCATGTCTCGCAAAGGCAATTGCCTCGATAATTCGGTAATGGAAAACTTCTTTGGTCTTTTGAAACAAGAAATTTATTATGGTGTTGTTTATTATAGTTATGAGGAATTGAAATCTGAAATTGAAAGATATATAAAGTACTACAACGAACAAAGAATAAAAGAGAAACTGGGATGGCTGAGCCCAGTGCAATACAGGCTCAGTGGGTCGGTTTTTCACTACGCCATCTTTTGAAGCACTTACCAGACTAAATCACTTTCTTAAAAAATTCTGCTTATCCTCAGCAATCGACTTGACCACCTCAACATCACTGGCCACATCAAAATACTGAGCATCATACAAACGGTTTAAATAATCCTGATAAAATTCAAGGAGTGGCGGAAAGGACGCGATGATTTCATTTCTGATCTTGTTGATGTTTTCCACCGAATCATCCGGGGTGCGATCTAAGTCAAGGTAGGTGTTCAGTAGTTGAGAGGCGGTTTCCGCATGATGACTGGCATATTGCGGAAAAACCTGAAGGTCTGGTTCTTTGCTGATTTTATCCCGAATTTTTGAAACAACCGCTTCCAGATCTTCGAGGATGACCTCCTGCGAATAGAGCGATTCCCGTCGTTTGGCAGTTTTTAATAAACCGATTAGTTTTTGAAGCCTTGCCTGTTCCGCAATGTTGCGATCCTGAAGTGTTGCTAAATTGGGATTTTCAGCCGCGTCAAACATCGCAAGATCCTGGGAAGGGGATTCGATAGTTGGGCGCTTGATTTTTTCTGGTGGTTCATGTTTTACCCGAAAAACGACATAATAGATCACAAAAACGAATAGGATCGTTAAAAATGCACCCCCGAGAAAGAGCGACAATTGGGTGACTGGTGAATTTTCTAAAGTAAACAGATTACTGAAAAAGGCTGAAGTGTTCATGTGTTTTTTGCAAGTACTTTTTGCAGAAAGTTGCAAGTTAAAAATACAGAATGTT
>CAZHCW010000060.1:0-1641 GCA_964531325.1 uncultured Ignavibacteriaceae bacterium
CAACCCCTGGAAACTATTGCTAAAGATACTGATCGCGATAATTTTATGGATCCTGACGAAGCGAAGGCCTACGGATTGATTGATGAGATCATTGTGTCGAGATAGGAGGCTTAGAAATGGCAAGAAATGAAGATAGCATCGAAAATGCCCGATGTTCCTTTTGTGGTAAAAGCCAATCTCAGGTAAAACGAATGGTGGCTGGGCCAGGCGTTTATATTTGCAATGAATGTATCGAGCTCTGTGAAGAAATAATGGATGTGGAAAGCATGCCTGAGGATATTGCGTTTGATGATGTCCCCAAACCAAAAGAAATCAAACTCAAATTAAGTGAATATGTCATCGCTCAAAACCGTGCCAAGCGAGCCCTGGCTGTGGCCGTTTACAATCATTACAAACGGATTACTGCGATGGATGAAAATGATGCCGAAGTTGAATTGCAAAAAAGTAATATTCTATTAATTGGTCCAACGGGGTCAGGAAAAACGCTTTTAGCGCAAACATTAGCCCGAGTTTTAAATGTACCATTTGCGATTGCCGATGCAACTTCATTAACGGAGGCCGGTTATGTCGGCGAAGATGTGGAAAATATTCTCTTAAAACTACTTCAAGCGGCTAATTTTGATGTTGCCAAAGCCGAAAAGGGCATTATCTATATCGATGAGATTGATAAAATCGCCAGAAAAGGTGACAACCCTTCAATCACCAGAGATGTCAGTGGAGAAGGTGTACAACAGGCGTTATTAAAAATTCTTGAAGGTACAATCGCAAATGTCCCGCCACAGGGTGGACGCAAACATCCGCATCAGGATTTTATTCAAATTAACACAAACAATATATTATTTATTTGTGGTGGTGCTTTTGACGGCATGGATAAAGTAATTGAGCAGCGAATGGAAAAAAGTTCAATGGGTTTTGGTGCAGACATTCGCAGTTCCAAAGAAAAAATTGAGGATGATGATCTGAGTTCAGTTCAGCCGCAAGATCTGCTGAAGTATGGTCTGATTCCGGAGTTTATTGGTCGAATTCCTGTGATTGCATCATTAGAACACTTAGATGAGAGCGCCCTGATACAAATTTTGACGGAGCCACGAAATGCGTTAGTGAAACAATACATAAAAATGTTTCGGATTGAAGGGGTCGAATTGGAATTTCAGCAGGATGCACTCGTGGCAATTGCTAAAAAAGCCATGGATACAAAAACTGGTGCCAGAGGTCTCCGAGGAATCATTGAGAATATAATGCTTGATATTATGTTTGAAGTTCCTTCGAATGAGAATATTGAGAAAGTGATCATAACCAAAGAAGTTGTCGAAAAACAAGTTGAACCGATTATGATTCTTGGAAAGAAAAACAACGAAAAAAGCAAAAAGAATGATGTAGTATCGTAGATTTTATTAAATAGCCGTTCAAAAGACCAACTACTCTTTGGTATTTTATACCGTGTATTTGAAATTTTGCACGGCTTTTTTTAAAAAACTTGGGTATAAATCAATACAGGTAATTACATAAAAGGTGCTTTTCATAATAATAGAGGTAAGGAGTTGATTAATTTGAGTATTGAAAAAAAGGAAATTCCAGAAGAAAAGACTGACCATTTGGGAATGACTGAACCGGAATTATTTGTTCAGGAAAAAGAAACCT
>CAZHCW010000061.1:0-1525 GCA_964531325.1 uncultured Ignavibacteriaceae bacterium
CGTTCGACCAGAATCAATTATAATAAATTTCATGGATTAATCATAGCATATATGCTATAAGGCTTACATGATGAATTGGACAATCACGTACTATAGTGAATCGTTTCAGAACGAAATACTTGATTTACCTGCTGGCTTTCTTGCTCGTTTCCTTAGATACACAGATCGTATGGAGTTGTATGGTCCTGATTTAGGAATGCCTCACACGCGAGCTATGGGTGAAGGGTTATTTGAATTACGATTAAAATCAGCAGATGGCATTGCGCGGGTATTCTACTGCACGATGATTGGTAAAAAGATAGTGATGTTACACCAGTTTATTAAAAAAACAGACAAAACACCGCCCAAAGAACTTGCCATCGCAAGGCGGCGTTTGAAGGAGATCAAAGATGCTCACTCACAAAGAACTTAAGGCTCGCGCCCTTAAACGCGCGGATGTGAAATTTGAATACGATCAGCTTGACAAAGAATTTGCTTTCCTTGACGAATTTCTCAAAGCACGTTCTTCCGCTGGCATCACTCAGGCGGAAGTTGCCGAGCGTATCGGGACAACGCAATCAGCGATTGCTCGTTTGGAGTCCGGTAGCGGAAAGCACTCTCCATCACTGGCGACATTACAAAAATATGCACACGCGCTTGGTTGCCGTCTAGAGTTGCGCTTAATTAGTGAAATGATACATATAAATGAAAAAGGTCGAACAATACGCTCCACCGGACGCGCTAAAGCGCGCCGGTGAGCTTTGGCGTTCGGCATGTATAAGAAGAATCAGGGTTCCTCATGAATAAACCATTTTGGGAAGATTCATACAAGGATGATGACGTAACAACATTTGGGATAAAACCAAATCCAACAATTGAAGAAAGATGGTCGATGTTTACGAAGAATGGCGAGGTTCTAGATGTTGGATGTGGAGAAGGGAAGAATGCAATATTTTTGGCTCAAAAGGGATTCGTTGTTGATGCTTTTGATATTTCTGAATCGGGCATAGAAAAGCTAAAACGTTTGGCATTAAAAAATCATGTTGAAGTTAATGCGTGGGTTCAAGATTTACGTGATTACGGCTTTGAAAAAGAATATGATGTTTTTACATCACACGGGACCCTTCATTTTGTATCTAAACAAGAATGGAAGAACTTTATAAAGAGGTCAAAGGAAAAAACTAAAGATGGTGGCATGCACATAATGCAAATATTCACCAACAAAGTCCCCGCTTCTCCAGATATTGCTCCATTCGTAAAAGGACTTGCAGATGAAGGTGAACTATTCGAATTGTATAGTGATTGGAAAATAGTAGAAACAAAATCGTATATTTTTGAAGATGAACATCCAGGAGTGCAAAAGCATCTTCATGCATCAAACAAAATAGTAGCAATGAAATAGAAAAGGCCGAACACCTATAAGGCCTGTTCATGTCAAGCACAATAATATCCCCTGACGGAAAAAGGTAATTGCAGGAACTTTTTTTGCCACAGGCACGGAGTTGCGGCAACAGGGCCAGCGATGCCGTCTTGGTTTCCAAGGGAC